>NZ_JBHRSZ010000002.1:818241-1304650 GCF_042646085.1 Litoribrevibacter euphylliae
AAACATTGCTTGCGTATAAGCAAACACTGACCCACCTGTTGTGACAGTTCACTGACACGCGTTTGCTGTTCTGTAGATAGAGACATATTCCAGCCTACTCTAAATGTTTATTGCCACCATCAAACTCGATAACTCAGTCAGAAACAAGTTTAGAAGCGCTGAAATTCACGGATGATTATCATAGAATGACTCCCCCGGTTTATTCACCCAAGTTTATTTTTAGCACTTCAGGATAATTCATGGCTAAGCAAAGCACGGACAAGTCATCTCAACATACCCCAATGATGCAGCAGTACTTCAAGATCAAACAAGAGCATCCGAACGAGTTGGTTTTCTACCGTATGGGTGACTTCTATGAATTATTCTATGACGATGCAAAGCTGGCTGCAGAGCTGTTGGACATTACTCTAACCGCACGAGGTAAGTCCGGAGGCCAACCAATCCCGATGGCAGGTATTCCCTATCATGCCGCCGAAGGCTATGTGGCTCGTTTAGTAAAGTTCGGCCGCTCGGTAGCAATCTGTGAGCAAGTAGGCGATCCAGCTACTTCAAAAGGCCCCGTTGAACGAAAAGTCGTTCGAGTGGTAACACCAGGAACATTAACTGACGAAGCCTTCCTGGAAGAGCGCCGCGATAACTTGCTTTGTGCTGTATACAGTCAAGATCAGATGTTTGGAATTGCCACGATGGAGCTTTCCAGTGGCAGATTTAACGTTCTTGAGGCTCCAGACCAAGAGAGCCTGCTCGGAGAAATCGAGCGCTTATCACCGGCTGAATTATTAGTATCTGAAGATTCTCTCTTGGTTGATCTATTCTCTGAACGCAGTGGCGTAAGAAAGCTACCGCCTTGGAATTTTGACTCAGAAACATCACAGCGTTTGTTGACCAAGCAGTTTAAAACCCAATCACTGCAGGGCTTTGGCTGTGATGACATGCCCATTGCCATCATTGCCGCAGGCGCACTGCTCAATTACGCCCGTGAAACTCAGCGCTCAGAGTTACCTCACATTACGTCTATTTCACCAGAGATACGTGATGAATCTTTGCTGATGGATGCTGCCACCCGAAAGAACCTTGAGATTGATACCAACCTCATGGGTGGACACCAGTTTACGCTTGCCGCATTGATGGATAAGTGCGGAACCGCCATGGGCAGCCGCCTATTAAGACGCTGGTTAAACCGTCCTATTCGAGATCACGTTCAACTGCAGGCGCGCCAACAAGCCATTGCCACACTTTCCGATAATTACTTATTTGAAGATCTGCTTGCCGTGCTTAAACAAATCGGTGATGTCGAGCGTATTCTTGCCCGTGTTGCCTTAGGCTCTGCACGACCTAGAGATCTAGCTCGTTTAAGAGATACCTTTAATTTGTTACCAGAACTGCAGCAGGCATTATCTGAACAAGACTCAAGCCTACTCGCTAAGCTCAAAGAACAAATCAGTGAATTCCCCGAATTAGCTGATTTATTAGCCCGTGCCATTATTGAAAACCCACCGGTCGTCATTCGTGATGGTGGAGTCATTGCCGAAGGCTATGATGCAGAATTAGATGAGTTACGCGGACTGAGTGAAAATGCAGGTCAGTTCCTCGTCGATCTCGAAACCCGAGAAAAAGAACGCACAGGATTAAGCACACTTAAAGTCGGTTATAACCGAGTACACGGCTATTTCATTGAGCTAAGTAAGCAACAGAGTGATCAAGCACCGACGGAATACATTCGTCGTCAGACACTGAAAAATACCGAACGCTTTATCACCCCTGAATTAAAAGAATTTGAAGATAAAGCACTCAGCAGTAAGAGCCGTGCATTATCGCGTGAAAAAGCCCTTTATGAGGAATTGGTTTCTCGTTTAGGGGATCAGCTCGCTGAACTAAAAGCCAGTGCGAACGCGATCTCTGAACTGGATGTATTAGTAAGTTTTTCAGAACGCGCTGTCACATTGAATTTCACTCAACCTCAGCTATCCGAAGAAACGGGGATTCTTATCAGTGCCGGTCGCCATCCTGTGGTGGAAGATTTACTGGACGACCCTTTCGTTCCAAACAGCGCAGAATTAACCAAGCTGAATACAATGATGATCATTACCGGCCCGAACATGGGCGGTAAATCCACCTACATGCGCCAAATCGCTTTAATATCATTACTTGCTCACATAGGCAGTTTTGTTCCTGCTGAAGCTGTAACCATAGGCCCGCTAGATAGAATCTTCACACGTATGGGTTCGTCCGATGATGTCGCCGGTGGACGCTCTACCTTTATGGTGGAAATGACCGAAACCGCCAATATTCTAAATAACGCCACAGAACAAAGCTTAGTAATCATGGATGAAGTCGGTCGAGGCACCAGCACCTTTGATGGGTTATCCCTCGCTTGGGCCAGTGCCGAGCATCTTGCAAAGCTAGGAAGTTTAACCCTGTTTGCAACACACTACTTTGAGATGACCGAACTGCCTGAACTGCATGCAAACACAAGTAATGTTCATCTCACTGCAACCGAGCATGATGATCACATTATTTTTATGCACTCGGTGCAAAAAGGGCCAGCCAGCAAGAGTTACGGTTTGCAGGTAGGCCAATTAGCTGGTGTTCCACCCTCTGTTATACAAAGTGCTAAACAAAAACTATCCGAGCTGGAAGCTGGGAAAGTAACTCTGAGCTCAACCACATCCAACACAGCATCACCGAAATCTTCAAGTGATCAAGTACCAGAGACTACGCCCCATCAAAACGACAAGGACTCGCCTTTCCAAGCGGATATGTTTATATCCCCAGTAAACGATAAAGTGCTCACATTGTTAGAGAAGCTTTCACCGGATGACTTGACCCCCCGAGAAGCCCTGGAAGCGCTTTATAACCTAAAGGAAGCTTCCGAATAAGGTGAATGATTCTTATTCACTTACCTTTTAGTATCCTTAGAAACTCAGCCCATATCCATTATCGGTAAAACTAGGGCTTTGGGCTGAGTCATTCCCTTGCGCTAACTTCCTCCAAATCTTAGAATACGTGAAATTTTTGGCGTAGCTGTTAATTTGGGGCTAGTGTGTTTGGCCCGATAAGCAGTCTGAAGAGACGGTTTCTCAACACTTCATCACCGACAGTGCGACCAAAATATGATGAGGAGAATAACTAGATGACCTTTGTTGTAACTGAGAACTGTATTAACTGTAAATACACAGACTGTGTTGAAGTTTGTCCTGTAGATTGTTTTTACGAAGGACCAAATTTCTTGGTAATTCACCCAGACGAGTGTATTGACTGTGCGCTGTGTGAACCAGAGTGCCCTGCAGAAGCGATCTTTAGTGAAGATGACCTACCGGCAGGCCAAGAAAAATTTATTGAAATTAACGCTGAGCTAGCGGAAGAATGGCCAAACATCACTGAGATGAAAGGCGCTATGGACGATGCGGCTGAGTGGGACGGTAAAGAAGGTAAAGCAGATCTTCTTCAGCGTTAATCACTGAATCTTTTCTTTCTATATAAATCAGCTTATTGAAAGAAAAGAATTCAGATATAAAAAAGGCCAGTTTTTAACTGGCCTTTTTAGTGTCTCAGATTAATTGCAATCTGCTTAGCTAAATAAGGAACCGCAATTAAGGCCTTGGCTTTCAAGGATACCTCTTAAACGCTTCAAAGCTTCCACTTGAATTTGGCGCACGCGCTCACGGGTAAGACCAATTTCACGACCAACTTCTTCTAAAGTACTCATTTCATAGCCGCGAAGTCCGAAACGACGCGCTAACACTTCACGCTGTTTCTCGCTTAATTGATCCAGCCAATGATCAAGGCTACCTCGAATATCATCGTCTTGTGCTACTTCCGCAGGGTCTGAAACTTTCTGATCGGAGATGGTATCAAGAAGTGATTTATCACTATGAGGACCAATAGGGGTATCAACAGACGTAACACGTTCATTCAAGCCTAACATCTTTTTAACATCGCTAACCGGCTTGTCGAGTAATTCTGCGATTTCTTCCGGAGTCGGCTCATGATCGAGCTTCTGAGTTAATTCACGTGCTGCACGAAGATAAACATTGAGTTCTTTTACTACATGAATCGGCAAACGAATCGTTCGGGTCTGATTCATGATTGCACGTTCTATGGTTTGACGAATCCACCAGGTTGCATAAGTCGAGAATCGAAAACCTCGTTCAGGATCAAACTTCTCAACCGCACGAATTAACCCTAGATTCCCCTCCTCAATCAAATCAAGAAGTGTTAATCCACGATTAATGTAACGTCGTGCAATTTTTACAACCAAACGCAGATTACTCTCAATCATACGTTTACGACCCGCCTCTACACCTTTCTGAGCAAGGCGAGCATAATAAACCTCTTCTTCAGGTGATAATAACGGTGAGAAACCTATTTCATTCAGATAAAGTTGTGTTGCATCAAGATTCTTAGCTTGACTGCCAGCCGCCAGTTTTACAGATTCATCACTCTCTTCAGCTTCATCAATGTTTTCGTCAAAGTCATCTGCAACCGCTACTACGTCATCTTCAAGTTCGATACGATGATTCTCTGCTTGTAGTGCCATGATGGTTATCCTTCTTATAGTTCACCATTGTTAACCTGACCCCTTAATCAGGCCTACATTCGAACAGTACAGTCTGGCTCTGTTCAATCACCTAACGCTAAAATTAGCGTTTCGGTAAATATCGCAGCGGGTCAACCGGCTTTCCGTCTTTCCGAATCTCAAAATGAAGCTTCGGACGATTAGTTCCTGTGGAACCAATTTCGGCGATTTTTTGACCGGCTTTAATCACCTGATTTTCTTTAACTAGTAGCTTGTTGTTATGAGCATAGGCGCTGAGGTATTTGTCATCATGATGAATAATCACCAACTTTCCATAACCCCTTAAACCGCTACCAGCAAAGACCACCCTTCCCTTCGCTGCCGAATAAACAGGCTCACCTAATTTACCCGCTATATCAATACCTTTGTTAAAACGGGCGTTTGAAGAAAAGGTTCCAATGACCTTTCCGCGTGTAGGCCATTGCCAGTTGATCTTTCCTACTGATCTCTGCTGATTTGAATGTCGAACTATTGGCGTTTTTTTAACCTTTGGCTTACTCCTTTCTACAACTTTGTTTTTATTAGATTTCTTGGGCTTACTTACCCCTTTATTCCTTGTGGATTTAAGATTAATTTTTTGCCCTGGATAGATAGTATACGGATGTTTAATGCCATTAATCGACGCTAAGTGCTTGAAGTTTTTGCCATAATTCCAAGCAATGGAATACAGTGTTTCACCACGACTTACCACATGATGACTAGCTGACTTCTCACGAGGGGATAACGTCTTACTTTTCGAATAGTCAATAGATGTAACTGGCGCGTAACCAGATTTTCCCGCACAACCACTAACAAGCAGAACCGATACGGCCATGCACATCAGAATAATTTGGCGGAATAAACTAGGCATACGTGTAGACATTAAAAACGATCTGTTTGCTTTTAATGAAAATGTACTTGTTTTTGAATGAATTAGCCAAAAATCTCTCGAAAAAAACATCAATCGACCTATGACTAAAGAAAGCGCCTCACATGACTTACTGTCTGTTAACAGCAATTATTTAGTATGAAGCTGAGTGTTGTCCGGGGCGTTACGGGCAATAAGAGAAACTAATATAAAGCCAACAACAAATGTAGTGAAGCAAAGCCCTAACTGAGGAGAAAGCCCCGTTAAGTCCGTATAAGCCGCAGGCATCACATTAGTCTGAACCAGCGGCATTTGAGACCCATCAGAACTCAAACGATACACGATGGTCATCTTCCAAGGCCACACTTTGTAGAGAGCACCAATCAAAAAACCCGTTAATATCGCTAGCGTTTGGCTGGTGTATTTATCCAGCATGTGACTTAGGAACTTAGAAAAAGACATCAAACCGACGATACAGCCAGCGGCAAAGATCGTTAGAATCGAAAAGTTAAACTGATGTACAGCTTCCAATATATAAGTGTACATGCCAAGGAGAAGGAGAATAAAACTCCCTGAAACACCAGGAAGAATCATGGCACAAATTGCAATGGCACCAGAGAGAAAAATCATCCACTGGTTCTTATCCAGCTCAACAGGAACAGCCGCTGAAATCAAATAAGCTAACAAAATCCCGAGTAACATTAATAACTTTTCAAGAAAACGCCACTGTTCTACTTCTTTTAACACAAACCAAGAAGAGGCCAGAATCAAACCAGCAAAGAAGGACCATAACGGCTCAGGATAATGAAGCAAAGTCCAAGTAACTACCTTAGCTAAGCTTAAGATACTGATCAGGATACCCGACCCTAGGATCAACAGAAAACCGGCATCTACATGACGCAACAACTCAGAGAACTTAGCTGACTTTAATAATTTTAATGCAGTCAGATCGAATCGATTGATCGCAGCCAGTAAACGACCGTAAATACCTGTAATGAATGCAATCGTACCCCCAGAGACACCAGGTACTACATCAGCAGCCCCCATTGCTAGGCCTTTCAAAAACAATTGAATTTTCTGAGGAGTATCCATCACGATTGCCTAATTATTCCTTTAAAGCTTATGTAAAACGTTCTTTATCAATGCTGGTAGATAAAGGGGTAATTTCTGTTATCGTATTCCAGCCAATAAAGGCACGAAACGAGCGGGTTCAACTCGTTCAATCTCTATACCTGCGGATGTTTTATCCACAATGGTTAAGTACTGCTTATCGTCACCAACGGGAATGACCATTCGACCACCCACTGCAAGTTGATCGACTAAAGCGGTTGGAATCTTATCCGGTGCAGCCGTTACCATAATAGCATCGAAAGGACCTTTCTCCGGCCACCCCATACCACCGTCGGTATGAAGAAACGATACATTAGATAGCTCTAACAATTTCATACGGCTCTTGGCCTTTTCCTGAAGAGGCCCAATACGTTCCACGGTATATACTTTATTAACTAATTGAGCCAGCACCGCAGTCTGATAACCAGAACCCGAGCCGACTTCCAAAACATTTCTTGGTGCGCCCGGTTGTAATAATAATTCCGTCATACGAGCAACGGTATATGGTTGAGATAGCGTTTGGTTAAAACCAATAGGAAGGGCAGTATCTTCGTAAGCTCGATGAGCGAGCGCTTCATCAACGAAAATATGTCGAGGGGTTGTTCGAATGACATTCAATACTATTTCATCGGATACACCCTCTTCTCTTAGACGTTGAACTAACCGTTCACGCGTCCGCAACGAGGTCATACCCACACCAACCAGGTCCACTGCCTTCACTGAAATTTCCTACAAATTGTTATTATCCAACCACTGACTAAGGTTTTCCCTTACACTGTGTTCACACATATCGAAGTGCACCGGTGTAACGGACACATAGCCTTTTTTTATTGCATCAAAATCGGTACCGGGAGAATCATCTGCCACACTGCCAACCGCCGAGACCCAGTATCGAGTCTTACCTCTGGGATCTATGACCTTTTCAGGCTTAGACGAGCGCTGCCGATGCCCTAAACGTGTCACCTGGAAGCCATTGATTTGCTCCCAAGGTAAATCAGGGACATTAACATTCAATACCGTGTAAGGAGGCATCGGAATCTCAGGTAAGCGTTCCGCTAGTATTTGGGCCACTCTTTGAGCCGACTCCAAATAACGTAAATGGCGATCTACATAGGAAATCGCAACTGCGGGTAAGGGCAAGCTTCGACCTTCCAACGCTGCAGCAACAGTGCCGGAATATAATACATCATCCCCAAGATTTGCACCCGAGTTTATTCCCGAAAAAACGCAATCAGGCTCTATTCCTGCAATGCCATTCATACCCAAATACACAGAGTCGGCTGGCGTACCATCCACCGAAAACCAACCCGCGTTAATTTCCGTTGCCATCAGGGGACGCGTTAATGTTAATGAATTACTGGCACCACTGTGATCACGATCTGGCGCACAGACAGCTACGTCAGCCAAGTCTTGTAAGGCGTCATGCAATGCTCGAATACCGGGTGCATTCACACCATCGTCGTTCGAAATCAGTATCTTCATAATGGATTCTCAATCTTAGAACGGCTTAACTTCTATCGTCGCGATTTGGTTCAATCAGTTCGCACACTTCTTTTAAACAACTGGTGGCATAACTGCCTTTTGGCAACTCAAAGGTCAACTCAACAGACTCAGCATCCAATGTTTGCCAGCTGAAATTTCTCGGAATGACTCGTAAGGCGCGTTGTTCAGGAGAAAAGCGTTTCTTTTTGAATTGCTCAAACCAACGCTCACCTTCAAGCTCAGCAAGAGGTTCAGGTAGAACAGATCGATTATCAAACAGGTTAATTGCCGGATGAATCTCGCCCTCGGCGCATCGTGGGTCTTGTTCGTCCTCAACAACGAAACCAGATTTACTCCAATCAAACTGACCTATTTCACCTTGTGTCAGTTGATTCCAGCGTCCTGCTTGAATACGTTCTGACAAGGTAATATTAAAAATATACGAACGCATTGCCGACAAATACATGCCTTCCAGAAAACGCTGTCGAGGTCGTTTGCCGCTGGTCAGCCACTCTTGTGCTTGATCTAAGTTTCCACGATCAAAGCCAAAACGCTGAGAACCAAAATAATTCGGAAAGCCATCCGTTTTAACTCGTTCAAGATTCTTCACCAACGAATCCATATCCGAGACGGATCGCAAAGTAATGATAAAACGATTGCCTTCGTGCACTCCGGTTTTTAATTTCTTGTTATGACGAGTACGAGAAAGAAACTCAACGTTTCTAAAGACAGGCAATGACGGCTCAGACTTTCCTGGTAAATGCACAGAAAACCACTGTCGAGTGACCGCATTTTTATCTTTCAAACCACTGTATGTAACAGCGTGTTTTTCCACATTAAAGTGTCGAGATAAATCCCTGGCTAAATCCTGAGTATTCTTTTCACGTTTCTCAACTTCAAGCCAAAGATGCTCACCTTCACCGCTAGGCTCAAAGCCCATCAATTCAATGACACGAAAATCTTCAGGCGCTTCTTTGAATCCTACGGTGGATAATGTCTCAGTATTTACATTAACGAAAGGAAGGGAAAATAGTTTATTCATTTGCAATCAATACCACCGCATGGGCTTCCACCCCTTCTTTACGCCCTACAAAACCAAGCTTTTCTGTCGTCGTCGCTTTCACATTTACTTCAGATTGAGTAATGGCTAAATCTGACGCTAATAACACTCGCATTTGATCAATATGAGGCGCCAGCTTAGGGGCTTGGGCTACAATCGTACAATCCACATTCACTACCCAATAACCGCGTTGCTTTAACAACTCCATCACATGACGTAATAACTTGCGGCTGTCGATATTCTCAAATTCTGCATCAGTATCTGGAAAATGCTGTCCAATATCACCCAGAGCCGCTGCACCTAACAACGCATCGCACAATGCATGGATCAATACATCTCCATCAGAATGCGCCACAAAACCATGAATGTGTGAAATCTTGACGCCACCCAGAGTAATGAGCTCACCCGGGCCAAAAGCGTGAACGTCATAGCCGTGACCTATACGGATTCCCATGCGCTTTCCTTAATTAGTAAAACAGACTCAAAATGAGTTTAGTTAGATACTTGTTTCGTTAAATACCACTCAGCCAAGCTTAAATCTTGAGGGTGAGTGATCTTAATATTATCTGAAGCACCTTCCACCATAATTGGTTCAAAACCAGCCATCTCCATCGCACTGGCATCATCCGTAATCATACTTTGCTTCTCAATCGACTGTTCGATCGCGTGACGTAACTGTCCCAGACGGAACATTTGCGGTGTATAGGCTAACCAAATCTTAGAGCGATCAACCGTACTGTTAACCCGATGAAGCCCATCTTGTGATTGCCCAGTATTTACTTGTTTAACGGTATCTTTCGCAGGAATGCCCAACAAACCACCATCGGCTTGAGTCGCAGAGCCAATCAAATTCTCAATATCAGACACTCGCACACAAGGTCGAGCCGCATCATGAACCATGATCCATGCTTGGTCTGACGCCAGCGATTGTAATGCTTTTAATCCATTAAGCACGGAATGGAAGCGTTCACCCCCTCCAACCGCCGTATGAATTTTAGGGTGACTGGCAAACTGCGACAGAGACCAATAGTCATCATCTTCCGATAGCACCAACATAATCCCATAAAGGCCAGGCACTGCCAGTAATCGCGTAAGCGTTAAATCCAGTACTGTACGATTATTAATGGTTAAATATTGTTTCGGTCGATCAGACTGCATCCGGCTTCCGATGCCACTGGCCGGCACCAAAGCCCATAACTCTTTATTCGAAGCTACTTCCGACATAGGCTGCTACTTCTTTTTGTCATCGACTAGAAGATAAAAGGTTTCACCTTCTTTGATCATACCAAGTTCGCTGCGTGCTCGTTCTTCAATGGACTCCAGGCCACTTTTGAGATCAATCACTTCGGCTTCTAACACTTGGTTTCGATCTTTTAAGCGATCATTTTCAAAGACTTGCTCATCAATCTGATCCTGCAATTGCCAAATATAAGTAATACTGCCTTCGCCAAACCACAGACGGGCTTGCAGCATTAAAACAATGACGACCAGAACACCACAAATCAGTTGATACATGAAAACTCAATCAGCAAAAGAAAAGACCGCAAGCGCATATTACCTAAACTTACCAATTCTCATAAAAGAAAGGGGAAACTCACAGTTTCCCCTTTCCGAAAGATCCGAGCTTATTGCTCTAAAAACTAATGCAATATTAGCCTTGACCTTTGATCTCTTTCAAGCCGTTGTATGGCGCTTTTGCACCCAACTGCTCTTCAATGCGTAGAAGACGGTTGTACTTAGCAACACGGTCAGAACGACATAGAGAGCCCGTCTTGATTTGACCAGCACACGTACCTACCGCCAAGTCAGCAATAGTAGTGTCTTCAGTTTCGCCAGAACGGTGAGAAATCACAGCCGTGTAACCCGCATCTTTTGCCATCTTGATTGCATCAAGTGTCTCAGAAAGAGAACCGATTTGGTTGAACTTGATCAAGATAGAGTTAGCGATGTTTTTGTCGATACCTTCTTTCAGGATCTTAGTGTTAGTTACGAACAAGTCGTCACCCACTAGCTGAACTTTATCGCCAAGTACTTTTGTTTGGTACGCCCAACCGTCCCAGTCAGATTCGTCCTGACCGTCTTCGATAGACACAATTGGGTACTGCTCACAAAGCTCTGCAAGGTAATCACTGAAGCCTTCAGCAGAGAAGACTTTACCTTCACCGCTTAAGTCATACTTACCATCTTTGTAGAATTCTGAAGATGCACAATCCAACGCAAGGGTAATGTCTTTGGTTAGCTCGTAACCTGCATTTGCAGTCGCTTCTTTGATCACTGCAAGTGCATCAGCGTTAGACGCCAAGTTTGGAGCAAAACCACCTTCATCACCTACAGCAGTATTCAAACCTTTAGCGCTTAGAACTTTCTTAAGTGCGTGGAAGATTTCAGCACCAGCACGTAGCGCTTCGGCAAAGGTAGGGGCAGAAACAGGCTGAACCATGAACTCTTGGATATCAACGTTGTTATCCGCGTGCTCACCACCGTTCAGAATGTTCATCATTGGAACAGGCATGCTGTACTGACCAGAGGTACCGTTGATGTCTGCGATGTGCTCATACAACTCAACGCCTTTTGCTTGAGCAGCTGCTTTTGCTGCAGCCAAAGACACAGCAAGAATAGCGTTTGCACCCAACTTAGCCTTGTTGTCAGTACCGTCCAGTTCAAGCATCTTGTTATCAAGTGCACGCTGATCGGTTACATCCATACCAACAAGAGCAGGTTTGATTTCAGTGTTAACGCCTTCAACTGCTTTAAGAACGCCTTTACCAAGATAACGAGACTTATCACCGTCACGAAGCTCTAACGCTTCACGTGAACCAGTAGACGCACCAGATGGTGCACACGCTGAAGCAACAATGCCGTTCTCAAGAATGACATCCGCTTCTACAGTAGGGTTACCGCGTGAATCCAGGACTTCGCGAGCCTTGATGTCTGCGATCTTAGCCATGCTATTACTCTCCAATGTTTATAAATAAAATAACTAAATTCTTTATCGAAACGTTTCTAACGAACGCTTCCAAATATAGGCTTAGCCCGTAACAACCGGCTCAAACCCTTTAATCAAATCATCTAACTGTTTCAACTGGCTCAAGAAAGGCTCCAGCTTGTCCAATGGCAATGCACACGGACCGTCACATTTTGCTTCATCAGGATTTGGATGCGCTTCCAGGAACAAACCGGCCAACCCTTGTGACAAACCAGCTTTCGCAAGATCCGTCACTTGCGCACGACGACCACCTGCAGAATCAGCACGACCACCCGGCATCTGCAACGCATGAGTTACATCAAAGAAAATTGGGTATTCAAACTGCTTCATAACACCAAAGCCCAACATATCAACCACTAGGTTGTTATACCCAAACGAACTGCCACGCTCACACAAAATCAGATTTTCGTTACCCGCTTCTTCACACTTGCGAAGAATGTGTTTCATTTCCTGAGGCGCAAGGAACTGGGCTTTTTTGATGTTAATCACGGCGTCAGTTTTCGCCATCGCAACCACAAGGTCTGTCTGACGAGATAAGAAGGCTGGTAGCTGAATGATGTCACATACTTCAGCCACCGGCGCCGCTTGGTACGGCTCGTGGACATCAGTAATCACTGGCACATCAAAGGTTTTCTTAACTTCTTCAAAAATTTTCAATCCTTCGTCCATACCCGGGCCACGGAATGAAGTAATTGAAGAACGGTTTGCCTTATCGAATGACGCTTTAAAAACGTAAGGAATCCCTAACTTGTCTGTAACTGTCTTGTATTCTTCAGCAATACGCATTGCTAAGTCACGACTTTCCAAAACATTCATGCCACCGAAAAGCACCATTGGCTTATCGTTAGCAATTTCAATGTCACGGACTTTGATTGTTTTCTGAGTCATCAGAATGTCCCTATCTTATTTTTTCGACTGTTCTAATGCAGCGTTTACAAAACCACTGAACAAGCCATGACCTGCACGAGGGGTCGAGGTAAATTCCGGGTGGAACTGACACGCAACAAACCAAGGATGATCCGGTGCTTCCACAACTTCTACCAGATTCTGATCCACAGAAACACCGGTAATGTTCAGGCCGGCTTCTTTTAAACGATCAACGTAGGTGTTGTTCACTTCGAAACGATGACGATGACGCTCAACCACGTTCGCCTTGCCATACGCTTCACGAACCGTCGAACCTTCTTCCAGATGACATTCCTGTGAACCAAGACGCATAGTGCCGCCCAGGTCAGAAGCATCAGTACGTTGTTCAACATTACCTTCGCCATCCACCCACTCGGTGATCAAAGCAATCACTGGATGTTCGCACGACTGATCAAATTCAGTCGAACTTGCGCCAGCCAAACCAGCAACGTTACGCGCGTATTCAATAACCGCCACCTGCATACCCAAGCAAATGCCAAGGTAAGGAATCTTGTTTTCACGAGCAAATTGAACCGTTTTGATCTTACCTTCTACACCACGAGTTCCGAAACCGCCTGGTACAAGAATTGCGTCTTTTCCTTCCAAGCAAGACGTACCTTCTTGCTCGATTCGCTCGGAATCAATGAAATCAAACTTGATCTTAGTGGACGCCTTAAAACCTGCGTGCTTAACCGCTTCAATCAACGACTTATAGGCATCCAACAACTCCATGTATTTACCCACCATGGCGATGTTTACTACGTGTTCTGGATTCAATTCGGCTTCTGCAACTGCCGCCCACTCAGACAGGTCTGGAGAGTCAGTTTTAAGATTGAATTTATCACAAATGATTTGATCCAAACCTTGCTCATGCAGCATGGCAGGAATCTTATAAATAGAATCCGCATCAGGAAGAGAAACAACCGCACGTTCTTCCACGTTAGTGAACATAGCGATCTTACGACGAGAATCTGATGGGATAGATTGTTCAGAACGGCACACCAAAATATCAGGCTGAATACCGATAGAACGCATTTCTTTTACAGAATGCTGTGTTGGCTTGGTCTTGGTTTCACCCGCTGTTGCAATGTAAGGTACAAGCGTTAGGTGCATAAACAACGCACGGTTGCTGCCTAACTCAACTTTCATTTGACGAACAGCTTCTAGGAAAGGTTGTGATTCAATATCACCTACCGTACCACCGATTTCTACTAATGCTACGTCAGCACCTTCAGCACCGGCAATAACACGACGCTTGATTTCATCAGTGATGTGAGGAATAACCTGAACCGTACCACCAAGGTAATCACCACGACGCTCTTTACGAATCACTTCTTCATAAACACGACCCGAAGTGAAGTTGTTGCGCTTGGTCATTTTGGTGTGGATAAAACGCTCGTAGTGGCCAAGATCCAAATCGGTCTCAGCACCATCTTCCGTGACAAACACTTCCCCGTGTTGATAAGGACTCATAGTACCCGGATCCACGTTAATATATGGATCAAGCTTCATCATAGTAACTTTAAGTCCACGTGCTTCCAGAATTGCAGCAAGGGAGGCGGAGGCAATGCCTTTTCCTAAAGAAGAAACAACGCCACCAGTAACGAAAATATATCGCGTCATACAGAACCCATCTTGGTTAAAAATGCGGTGAGAAACAGGAAGAATGCCCTGATCAAGATGGGGCGCCAGAATACCAGAATCACCGCGCATGAACAAATCAAAATCCATCAAAGAGCGTAATTTTTTAGACCCTTTGGTTCATTTTTGTAAACACCACCGACCGATGGCAAAATTTAATCTCTTATTGAGTATTTTATCGCTGCCAAATGACTTTCCATCCCATTTGCCCGGATTGGCAAAGGAAAGCTTGATCAACAGCCAAATCAGCCACAGCAACCAATTGCTGATTGCAGTATAGCAATGGAATTTGGGAGCGCAGCCAAGGTGCAACACCTTGTGCCTGTAACCATTTTTTCAATTCCCGAGTATGATGATCACCAACCGGTTTAAAGCGCTCCCCGCCTTGACGATAACCTATAAGACATCGGTTCTCAGGAAACACAACCCCTTGATCATCAGGCTCCAAACGTAAACAACTGCCATCAGGCAGTCTTTCTATATGAACCTGCCCAGGCTGCAAAGTAATTTCTTGCGACCAAGCCCCATCAAACTCGGTGTCTGTTATTGAAAGTGCATAAAGTGCTTGCTGATAACGACGAAACTCAAACGCCCCAACACGTAACACGGCCTGAGCATCTTGCTGAGACATCACTACATCATTCAATAGCGAAGTCAGTTGATCATAGGACATTGAATGGCCTGCCCTTTTTCGCACCCAATAAGACAGCAATCCGAGTTGCTCCGTTCTGGGTAACTCACCAAGCGCCGCAAGATTTAATTCCGTCAAACTGCGATTAACAACCAACCACTGATCACGATAAAAGCTCAGACTTTCTGAATCTTGTCGAGCGACAGATAAAGATCGAGCAATGGAGGTGAATGCACTGGGCCAACGACTCAAAAAACTGGGAGCTATCTTATGACGAATGTAATTACGATCGTAATCCAGGCTGTCGTTACTCTCATCTTCTACCCAGGACAGTTCGCGCTCCTGAGCATATTTCAGCAGGCTGGCTCTTGGAACCTCAAGCAAGGGCCGAAGCAATTGCCCCTTGCCCAACGGCCGAGATTTTGGCATTCCAGCCAAACCGGACAGCCCGGCACCACGGACTAAGCGCTGAAAAAAAGTTTCAACCTGATCGTTCAAATGATGCCCCATCAGAAGAACTTCATTTTCACCTAAGAGATCTTCAAATACTTGATAGCGAGCTTGCCGAGCCTTTTCCTCAAATGAACCGGAAGAGTCAACAGCTACACGCTTAGAAATAAACTCAATATCAGCATCGTAAGCCACCACAGTGTCACGACAAAAATTTTCCCAATCATCAGCAAAATCACTTATGCCATGATGAATATGAATAACTCGAACAGGAAGAGAGGTGGATGTAATTAATAGATGAAGCAACACCCGAGAATCAAGCCCGCCACTGAACGCAACGCACCAAGCTTTTATGGTTTGCTGCTTTTGAAGCGGTTCGTTCTGAAACACATTCAACAGGGAGGAAAAATGAGATAAGAGATCGGTATCAGAATAAGAAGACATCCCAACCTCACAAACAAACGTTCAAAGAAAAGAGCAGAAAGCCTTCAAATACAGTCTGACTAATTAACACCATAAGCCATTAAGCGCTCATAGCGACGATCCAACACCTGATCGATGGGCAACTGCTCAAGCTTTTCAAGCTGCTTAATCAACACCTGTTTCAAGTGCCCCGCCATTTGCTCAGGGTCTCGATGAGCTCCGCCTAGAGGTTCGTCCAACACCTGATCTACCAAGCCTAAGCTCAATAAACGATCTGCGGTTACCCCCATAGATTCCGCCGCCTCGGGAGCTTTCTCTGCACTTTTCCATAGGATAGATGCACAGCCTTCTGGTGATATTACAGAATAGATAGAGTATTTGAGCATGATTAGATGGTCGCAGACTCCAATCCCCAGCGCACCACCGGAACCACCTTCACCGATCACACAAGAAATCACAGGAACGTTAAGATGCGACATTACAGCCAAGTTATGTGCAATGGCCTGACTTTGACCTCGCTCTTCAGCGTCGATTCCCGGATAAGCTCCTGGCGTATCAATAAAGGTTAGGATTGGCATCTTAAAGCGTTCAGCCATTTCCATGATGCGACACGCTTTTCGATAACCTTCCGGCTTCGGCATACCAAAATTACGTCGCACTTTTTCTTTAACGTTGCGTCCTTTTTGATGACCGATCACAACAACAGGGCGCCCTTCTAATCGAGCAATACCACAAACAATAGCTGGGTCATCTGAGAAAGTACGGTCGCCATGCAGCTCATCAAACTCATCAAACACGTGTTTAATATAATCTAGAGTGTAAGGACGAAGAGGATGACGAGAAACCTGAGTCACCTGCCACGGTGTCAGTTCTGAAAAGATCGCTTCGGTTAACGCAGTACTTTTGTTTTGAAGTCGTTGAATTTCTTCTTGAATGTTGAGTTCATTATCATTACCAACGAGGCGCAACTCTTCAATCTTATCCTGAAGCTCGGCAATGGGTTGTTCGAAATCAAGAAATTGTGAATTCATTCACTACTCGCCTAAACGGGCCTACCGTTAATTTTGACTCTCCCAGACCATAAGATGACACGTCTGAAGGCTGAGTCCTAACCACAAATTTAAAGACTTAGATAAAACCAAAACACTCACTGAGCGGAAGAATAATGGCCGACTCAAATATAAAGTGAGAATTATTGGTATTCTATCCTAAATTCTGTCATATGTCAGAATTTCGATACAATATGTCGACATGTTCGTAACCAAGTTCAGACCGTAATGCACTTACATTGGTATCATCCGGAGCCAGTTTCCAGTCATCGCCCAATCGAACACGACCCCGTGCATCAGGTCGTTGATAATCAATCAACAAGGGAACTCCATCCTCAGAGAAGCTTAAACTGCCGTCATTCAAGAACTTATTAAACTGTAGAGTATCTTTGTCGTTTAACAGTTTTACACGCACGTATTTCGCGTACTTACTTCTGGCCCGCTCTACGTCGATTAACGACTTCACTCGACAGCGAATCCCGCCTGAATAGTTGTCATAGCTGACTTCTGTTTCAGCCACCACAAGCACATCTGGTTTCAGCCAATCTTTATTGTACGTGTATAGCTCACCAAACAACCCCACTTCAATTCGAGCGGTACGATCGTCAAGGGCTAAAAATGCGATGGTATCGCCTTTTTTGCTTTGCATCGTACGGACATCCATCACCAAACCTGCAATCAAGTAGGTTTTGTTACGATCCGGTTCCAAATCCTTCAGACGACAAGTCACAATCGACTTAACTTCCGTTTCATACTCTTCAATTGGGTGGCCGGTTAAGAACAAGCCTAAGGTGTCTTTCTCTTTCGACAGCTTCTCTTTCGGCGACCACTCTTTGAGTTCTCGATAATCTTCATAGACATCACGCTCGGTGTCTTCAGCCATCAGCTCACCAAACATATCGACCATTCCTGCGTCTTCATTTTTCGCAGACTGATCAGCCGCCTTCACCGCACTCGGAATCGCCGCAATCAATGCCGCACGATTAGGACCGATCTTATCGAATGCACCAGAACATACTAAGGATTCCAACGTACGCTTATTTACTTTCTGAGCACCAACACGCTCACAGAAGTCGAACAAATCTTTAAACGGGCCATCTTTACGAGCAGTCAGAATCGCTTCAGCTGGGCCTTCCCCCACACCTTTTACCGCGCCTAATCCGTAAACCACCTGATCCTGATCATTCACGGTAAATTTGAATTCCGCCTGATTGATATCGGGAAGTACCAGATCAAGTTTCATCTCCCGACATTCTTCAATGGAGATCACCACCTTGTCGGTTTTATCCATATCGGCAGAAAGCACTGCCGCCATGAAGGCCGCAGGGTAATGAGTTTTTAACCAAAGCGTTTGATAGGAAACGATTGCATAAGCAGCCGAGTGAGATTTGTTAAAGCCGTAACCCGCGAATTTCTCTACCAAGTCAAAGATGTTCATCGCCAAATCAGGATCGACATTTTGAGAAATAGCACCTTCACGGAAAGTATCACGCTGTTTGGCCATTTCTTCTGGCTTTTTCTTACCCATCGCACGACGAAGCATGTCCGCACCACCCAGGGTATAACCGGCCAGGGTCTGAGCAATCTGCATTACCTGTTCCTGATAAACAATTACCCCATAAGTCGGTTCAAGAATTTCTTTCAGACTTTCATGCTGAAAGTCCGGGTGAGGATAAGCCACTTCGGCTCGGCCGTGTTTACGGTCAATAAAGTCTTGTACCATGCCTGATTCCAGCGGCCCCGGACGGAATAGGGCTACTAGTGCGATCATGTCTTCAATATTATCCGGCTGAAGACGGCGAATCAGGTCTTTCATACCACGGGATTCCAGCTGGAACACCGCTGTGGTTTCAGCACGCTTCAGCAAATCAAAAGACGGCTGATCGTCTAAAGGAATCAGATCGATATTAACCGGCTCCAAACCTTCTTTCTGGCGCTTAGCATTAATGGTTTGAAGCGCCCAATCCACGATGGTTAACGTTCGAAGTCCCAAGAAATCAAACTTAACCAAACCAGCTTCTTCTACGTCGCCCTTATCGAACTGGGTGACCACACCGGTACCATCCGGATCGCAGTTTACTGGCGAGAAATCGGTTAGCTTGGTTGGGGCGATAACCACGCCCCCGGCGTGCTTACCGGTACCACGGGTAATCCCCTCAAGCTTGAGCGCCATTTCCCAGATTTCCTGAGCATCATCATCCGTTTCAATCAGCTCTTTTAGTTCAGCAACTTCTTCAATGGCGTCCTTCAGTTTCATGCCTGGGGTTGGCGGGATTAACTTGGATAGACGATCCGCCAATCCATAGGATTTGCCTTGTACACGCGCCACATCACGAACTACCGCCTTAGCCGCCATGGTGCCAAAGGTCACGATCTGGGAAACGGCTTCTTTACCATAGTTCTCAGATACGTACTTAATCACCTTATCTCGGTTATCCATACAGAAGTCGATATCGAAGTCAGGCATGGAAACCCGTTCCGGGTTTAGAAATCGTTCGAACAGCAGATCGTATTCCAGCGGATCAAGATCGGTAATTTTTTGTGCGTAAGCCACCAGAGAACCCGCACCTGAACCACGACCCGGCCCTACCGGAATATCATGGTCTTTCGCCCACTGAATGAAGTCCATTACGATCAGGAAGTAACCTGGGAACCCCATTTGCAAGATAATATCGAGTTCGAAATCCAGACGATCAAAATAGGCTTTGCGGCGCTCTTTGTACTCTTCAGAGTCTTTATCCACATCTCGTAAAATAATTTCAAGACGCTCTTCCAGCCCTTCCGCAGAAAACTCACGGAAAAACTGATCCATCGTTTTACCTTCTGGAATCGGATATTCAGGCAGAAAATAAGTACCCAGCTTTACTTCCAGACTGCAGCGTTTGGCAATCTCCAGGGTATTTTGAAGTGCACTTGGAATATCAGAGAACAACTCCGCCATTTCTTCAGGCGTTTTTAGGTATTGCTCTTCTGTGTAATTTTTTGGACGGCGAGGGTCAGCTAGAGTAAAACCCTGATTAATACAGACTCGCGCTTCGTGGGCCTCAAAGTCAGATTGTTTAATGAAGCGAACATCATTGGTAGCCACTACAGGTAAACCCAGCTGCTGAGCCAGTTTCACTGAACCGTGTAGATTCTCTTCATCACCTGCCCGACCACAACGATGCAATTCAAGATAGAAACGCCCCTCAAACAGTGATGACCAATATTCCGTACGCTGTTGAGCAAGGGCTTCCTTACCTTTAATCAAGGCAGAACCAATATCGCCATCCTTACCACCCGACAGCATAATCAAGCCTTCACTTTTTTCTTCAATCCAGGCTTTCTTAGCGATAGGAACTTCATCACGCTGACCAATCAAATAAGCGTCAGAAATAATCTCAGTCAGGTTACGGTAACCTTTTTCATTGATGCTTAACAGACAAATTCTAAACGGTTCATCCGGCTCGTCTTCGTTTTCCAGCCAAACATCCGAGCCCATGATCGGCTTAATACCACTGCCCTGAGCACCTTTGTAAAATTTTACCAGACCAAACATGTTCCCCTGATCGGTCAAGGCCACCGCAGGTACTTTTTGTTCAACAGAAGACGACAGTAAAGGCTTTAATTTTACAATGCCGTCAATCAGCGAATATTCAGAATGAACACGCAAATGAACAAAAGGAGCTGATGACATTTAAGTTCTCCGAAGAAAATAAACAAAGGTCTAATACCGCAATTCAAGAAGAGAAAACGGCAGAAATTGAAATAACGAAAATAGGCGAAGAGGATAGCATAGCCACCCTAATCAGAATAGAGAGAGGTTCTTCTGAACAGGACCGAAACTCTTACGATGAAACTTAGTAACACCGTGCTGCTCAATCGCGTCCATATGAGCTTTGGTTGGGTAACCTTTATGCTTGGCGAAACCATACTCAGGATATTCTGCATCCAAAGCAACCATTTCCCTATCCCGAGTCACTTTAGCCAGAATAGAGGCAGCGGCAATGGCAGGATGACGAGCATCACCCTTCACCACGGCTTCAGCAGAACAAGGTAAATCAGACGGTATTCGATTTCCATCAATCAGGGCATATTCTGCTGCGACCGTAAGGTCATCAATGGCACGTTTCATCGCTAGCATGGAAGCATGGAGAATATTGATGGTATCGATTTCTTCGACAGAGCCACGAGCAATTGCAAACGCTAACGCTTTCTCTTTGATTTCATCAAACAAAGCACCACGCTTTTTCTCAGATAACTTCTTTGAATCATCCAGGCCTGCAATAGGATTGTCAGGATCAAGAATCACAGCCGCCGCGACGACGTCACCCGCTAAAGGCCCACGTCCAGCCTCATCAGCACCCGCTAATAGAATTCCTTGATAAGAAGGAATAAAGGGCTCAAGTTCTTTTTTTGCTCTTGTTTTAGTCATCGTCCAGCTTACTTAACGCCTATCAATTCAAACACTGCCGCTGCGGCTTTCTGATTACCACCCTGTTGCAACAAGGTATGGATCTGATAAAACTCCTTCACCACAGATTCATAACGATCAGGATGATTAAGACGATTCAGGACTTCCTCAGCAATTCGCTCAGGTGTTGCTTCCTCTTGAATCAACTCAGGAACCAGAGGTTTATTAGCCAGCAAATTGGGCAGAGATATGTATTCCACATTGATGATACGCTTGCCAATGGCATAAGTTAGCGGCGCCATTTTATACACTACCACCATAGGCCGTTTATGCAGAGCGGCCTCCAGTGTCGCGGTTCCCGAGGCCAAAGTGATCACATTAGATGCTGCCATTACGGTTCGGCTTTGGCCATCCACAATCTTGATGCTTTTGCCAATGCCGTGCATTTCGCGTAAGGCTTCAAGTTGGGTTTTACGAATATCATTAGCAGCTGGAAGTACTAGCTGAGCATCAGGCAATTGTTGCTGAATCAAGTCAGCTGCCTGCAGCATAGTCGCACCAATATACTTAATTTCACCACCACGGCTGCCTGGAAGAATACCAACGACAGGGCGATTCACATCTAAACCAAGCTTTATACAGGCATCATCACGCGAAGGCTCCATTTCAATATCATCCGCCAATGGATGACCAACAAAGCACTCTTTCATATTATGAGCTTGGTAAAACTGACTTTCGAAAGGCAGCAAGGTAAGCATTAAATCCGTACTTTCTTTGATCTTAAAGATGCGTTTTTTCCGCCACGCCCACACCGATGGGCTTACATAATGAACCGTAGGAACACCGAGTTTTTTTAACTTCCGCTCCATACGAAGTGTAAAATCCGGGGCATCAATACCAATAAACACATCAGGAGGGTTCTGCTTAAAGTACTTATACATCTTCCGATGAATACCAATCAGCTCTCTCAGCCTACCGAGAACTTCCACCAACCCCATGACAGACAGGCGTTCCATTGGAAAATGCGTATGAAAGCCTTGCTCAATCATCAAAGGGCCACCAATGCCTTCAATAACTGCATCCGGGTATCTTTCTCTGATTGCTTTGATTAAGCCTGAACCTAAAATATCGCCGGACGCTTCCCCAGCTATTATGCCTATCCGTAGTGGTTTGCTCATACAATGATCGTTATGAATTGATTTTGAGTGAAATAAATACTAAAAAGCCGCCTAACTAGACGGCTTGAAGCAATGTATTTGAAACAAGAATTGCCGATAGTTAATTATCTAACAATGCCTCGAGTTGACGCCAAGATCGAATCGTAAAACACTTTAACGGCTTCTGAAGCAGCGGCCATCGGCTCAATTTCTTTAAGCGCTTCTTCAAGGCGCAAGCCTTGACGATATACAAGTTTATAACAGTTACGTAACTGCTTAATATCTTCCTTCTCGAAGCCGCGACGCTTTAAACCTTCCATATTGATGGCAGCAGGCTTCATAGGATTACCATTACCAATCACATAGGCTGGTACATCTTGGTTAACAGCAGATCCACCACCAATCATGGCATGCGCACCAATTTTAGAAAACTGATGAACACCGGTACCACCACCTAAAATTGCAAAGTCGCCCACGTGAACATGCCCTGCAACCATTGCATTATTGGCCATAATACAGTTATTACCAATAATCACATCATGAGCGATGTGGGCATTACACATAATCAGGTTACCAGAACCAACGACAGTGATACCTTCATCTTGAACTGTACCACGATGAATGGTCACACCTTCTCGAATGATATTGTTATCACCAATGGTCAGCTTAGTAGGCTCACCCGCATACTTTTTATCCTGACAATCTTCACCCACACTCGAAAACTGGAAAATACGATTGTTCTTACCAATCACAGTAGGGCCTTTAATCACTACGTGAGAACTGATTACCGTTCCCTCACCAATGACTACATCCGGCCCCACTATTGTCCAAGGTCCAATTTCCACGCCATCTGCAATTTCAGCGCTTGGGTCAATTATTGCTCTAGGGTCAATCAAGGGTTACCTGCCTTTCTACACACATAATATCCGCCACACAGGCGACTTTTTCATTCACAATGGTTCGACACTTAAACTTTAGCAGATGATGACGCTCTTCAATGAACTCTGCTTCATGTTCCAATCGATCACCAGGAAAGACTGGTTGTTTGAATCGAACCTTATCGGCACCGGCAAAATAATACAAAAAGCCTTCCGATGCCTTTTTATTTTGTAACTGATACGCCAAAACCCCTGCTACTTGAGCCATCGATTCAAGGATCAACACCCCAGGCATGATGTTATGTCCTGGGAAATGCCCTTCAAAGAAGGGTTCATTCACCGTAACATTTTTATACCCTTTAATAATGTTATTCTGGCGATCAATATCGGTAATACGGTCGACTAACAAAAAAGGGTATCTATGGGGGAGGTATTGTTTAATCTCTTCGATATCCATATCGCTTACCACTCCTTCAACAGCGTTACTCTGAACCTTTTAACTCAGCCAGCTCTCTCTCGAGTGCTTTGATCGAACGAGCCATATCATCCAGTTGACGATAGCGTACAACGCTCTTACGCCACTGCTTCGTTTCTTGATAACCCGTACCAGAAGAATAAACACCTGCTTCTTTGATGTTGCCAGTAATCGCCGCCATACCTGTCATTTGTACACCATCAGCAATCTTTAAATGCCCGGAAATACAAGAGCCACCGCCAATGACACAATACTTGCCAACTTCGGTACTGCCTGCAATACCAGAGCATGCTGCCATTGCAGAGCCATAGCCAATTTTGACGTTATGAGCAATCTGAATCTGGTTATCAAGAATTACGTTATCTTCGATGATGGTGTCATCAATCGCACCTCGATCAATGGTGGTATTGGCACCAATCTCAACTCGGTTGCCAATTTTTACACCACCGATCTGAGCAATTTTATGCCATTCGCCTTTGTCATTAGCAAAACCAAAACCGTCACTACCAATGATGGCACCGGACTGAATCGTCACCTGATTGCCCATTTCTACACCGTGATACACAGTCACACGAGGGAACAAACGGCACTGTTCACCCAATTTACTGTTCGCGCCAACCACCACATGCGCCATAAGCTGCGAATGAGCTCCAATTTCAGCACCCTCATCCACAACCACATAAGGGCCAATATGAACGCCTTCACCTAACTTTGCAGAATCAGCGATTACTGCGGTCGGATGGATGTTTGTATCAAGAACAGGCGCAGGATCAAACAAATGAGAAAGTTTAGAAAACGCTAAGTATGGATTATCTAAAACTAAAACAGCGCCATCAAACTGGTCTGCCAACTTTTCGGGTAAGATAACAGCGGTTGCCTGGCACTCAGCTAATTTTGAAAGGTACTTATTATCCGATAAAAAAGTAATTTCGCCAGCCTGGGCCTTATCCAAAGGAGCCAACCCCCGTACCTCAAGGCTAGCATCACCTCGTAAGTCTGCTCCTAGAAAGTCTGAAATTTGCTGGAGGGTTTTACTCATAATCTTTCTCTATATTAGTAATACAATTTCCACAATCACTAAACGCACAAACGCACCTAGCAAAGCTAAGTGCGTTCATGGACTAAGTTAATGGAGATTACTTAGTTTTATTGGCGTTCAATTTCTCAAGCAATTTTAGAGTGATGTCCATGCTAGGGCTCACCCATAGGGTTGCTTCACGTGTTAAAAGAAGATCAATTTTAAGCTCATCAACCAACTCTTTTAAAGCCGCATCAATCGTACCTTTATTCTGCGCCAAGAATTCTTTTTCACGCTTGGTCTGCATTTTTCTTACTTTCTGAATAATATGCTTTGCATCTGACTGCTTGCTTTGAATTTCTTCAAATAAACGACGCTTATCTTCGTCAGTCATTAACATACCATCTTTCTGACCTTTCTCTTGAAGCGCCTTAATTTCCTGCTCCAATTGGGTCAATTGATCCTGCTCTGCTTTAAACTCATTTTGTAATTCAGCTACCGCCACTTTCGCAGCTTCAGAAGACATCAATGCTCTGTAAATATCTACAACTGCGATCTTTGACTCCGCAGCAACAATTCCAGGAATAGTAGTCAATAAGGTTAAAACAAGAGCCGATACAATTTTTTTCACAATAACATCCTTACTGTATTTATCGTTTTTTGATTCTAATTATCAGGCAGTACATCTTACCTGTGGTTATCTAACTAAAAAGGTCGACCAAGTGCAAATTCAAAAATTTGCGTATCGTCGTCATCTTTCGCATTCAAGGCTTTAGCTAAGCTGAAAGATAATGGCCCAATAGGCGTAATCCATGAAAGTGACACACCAGCAGCCGCTCGAATTTCATCCGCAGCAAACTCATACTCTTCACGATTGGTATCATAGACCTGACCAGCATCGAAGAAGAGAGCCGTTCTAAAGGAGCTTTGATCTTCAACAAACGGTAACGGGAAAATTAACTCTGCAGACCCTTCTACTAATAAGTTACCGCCAAATGGGTCGTCGTCACTTTCCAAAGCAGTTATGTAATTTCCATTTTCATCAATTACGTAGGCTGGGTATTGCTCACAGGAACTAGGGCAGGTAGTGTCCTTAGCTGCAGTAGTCACATACCGTTCTGCAGGAGTCGTTCTTGGACCAAGAGAGTTAGACGCATACCCTCTCACAGAACCAATTCCTCCAGAATAGTAATGTTCCCAAAAAGGCATAGCACTGGCATTGTAGGAATCACCGTACCCAAACTCAGTACGCAATCTAAAGACATAATCTTGGGACTTAGTTAATGGCTTAAACATCTGTCCTTTATAAGTCACTTTATAAAAAGGTACATCACTGATAGGTGTTGAAAGCTCAAGAGATAAGGACTGAGATGAACCATTGGTAGGCATCAGCCCTCTATTTAACGTTGAACGAGTCCAAGAAGTTGTAATCGTAAAGTCATTAAAAGTATCACCTTCTTCATCCACAAAGCCCTGAGCCTCTTCAGACGGTGGCTCTAAATTCCCTAGATCACTACAGCTAGGACTAAACTCATCGAATTCACAGGTTATTGAGTTTTCAATATCTGTAGAAGAGGTATTCGAAGACTCAATATTATATTTATCATTGACGTAATGATTTACACCATCTATCGGATCTGGTGTTCCAGAAATCTCTTGAGCAGGCTCATCACCTAGGGTCAACTTAGTACGGGAAACGCCAAAGTCGATACCGATACGCTCAATATTACTGATCGGGTAACCAAAGTTAATGCCCCCACCAAATCGGTCAGTCTGATAGCTGGAAATGTCAGCTTCACTATAATCGGTTTCTTGATAGAACATACTGAAACCACGACTGATACCATCTACCGTAAAATACGGGTTGGTATAAGAGAAATTCACACTTGAACGGAAATCACTGCGAGATACTCCGAAAGAAACACGATTACCTGTGCCCATCCAATTATTTTGGCTGATAGCAGCACTCAAGATTAGGCCGCTAGTCTGAGAAAAACCAACGCTGGCGGTCAAACTGCCAGAAGACTGTTCCTCTACGGTATAAACCACGTCAATTTGGTCAGTTGTTTCAGGAACAGGAGGCGTTTCCACATTAACAGTCTTGAAATAACCTAAACGCTCTAAACGCGTCTTGGATTGCTCAATTTTATCTGTAGACGCCCAGCCACCTTCAATCTGACGCATTTCCCGACGAATCACTTCATCTTTGGTCTTGTCATTTCCTTTAAAGGAAATTCTACGAACGTAGGCACGTTTCTGGGGATCAACAAAGAAAGTCACATCCACTTTCTTCTCATCACCCACTTTCTGCGGGATACCATTGACGTTTGCAAACGTATAGCCCTCATTACCCAAACGTTTGGTAATAAAATCTGAGCTTAAAGTAACTAACTGACGGGAAAATGTTTGATCTTTCTCTACTAAAATCAAGCGACGAATTTCTTCTTCGGTAACAACAATATCACCGGCTAAGTTAACTTCATTAACCGTATATTCTTCGCCTTCAAAAACATTAATTGTGATGAAAATTTGAGACTTGTCAGGGCTTATTGAAACTTGAGTGGACTCAATACTGAAATCAATGTAACCACGATCCATATACCAGGACTTCAGTTTTTCCAGATCACCAGACAATTGCTCTCGGGAATAATTACCAGACCCAGTTGCCCAAGATAGCCAACCCTTCACAGATAAATCAAACTGATTCAGAAGTTTCTCATCTTCAAACTTCTCATTACCCACAATATTAATGTGAGTAACAGCTGCCATCGTACCTTCATTGATATCAATTTTCAGAGCAACACGGTTTCGAGCTAACTCTTCTACATTGACCTTTACATCCGCATCGTAACGCCCCTGACCAATGTACTGGCGTTCTAGCTCTTGTTCAATGAGTTCAATGGTCATTCTCTTAAACAAGCGCCCTTCAGCTAAGCCCGCTTGCTCTAAACCTTTACTTAATTCTTCATCAGGAATAGAAGAGTTACCATCAAACTCGATACCAGAAATAAAAGGGCGCTCTTTCACTTCAATGATTAAGACAGAGCCTTCTCGACTTAGCTTAATGTCATCAAAGGAACCCGTTTTGTAGAGCAACTTAGTTGCTTTCGATAAACGAACTGAATCGACAGTGTCGCCAACGGATATAGGGAAAGACGCGAACACACTACCAGCGGTGACACGCTGTAGGCCATCTACACGAATATCAGTAACCGTAAAAGAAGATGCAAAAGAAATAACTGGCAGTAATAAAAAGACAAAAGTAAGGCAACGTAAACTATTTTTCAGCACGCAAACAACTTCCCTGATAACTAGGGTTAACTTCCAATAAACCAGCGGCTTATATCATTAAAAACGGCAAAGATCATGAGACTACCGATAAGAGCAACCCCCAATCTCAAACCAAGCTCTTGAACACTTTGAGAAAGCGGCTTACCGCGAGCCAACTCTATTAGGTAATACACTAAATGTCCACCATCAAGTACAGGGATAGGTAATAAATTTAGAACCCCTAAACTCACACTTACATAGGCCAAAAAAGATAAGAAAGGGATCAAGCCATAACTAACGGATTCACCCGCAACTTTAGCAATAGTGATTGGACCGCTAATGTTCTCAACCGAAATCAATCCGCCAATCATTTTCCATATGGATTCTAGCGTTAAGACCGACATATCCCAGGTTTTTTCAGCGCCTTTCAAGATAGAGCCAAAGAACCCATATTCCAATGTCACCAAATATTCGTCAGGCCAAGAAACTGGTTTAGGCATCACCCCCATAAAACCAATTAACTGACCTTGGCCATTCTCTTTAGATCTTGGAGTTAAACTTATTGAAAGACGTTGACCTTGTCGTTCAACCAACAATTCCAGTTCTTTCTCAGGACTCGCTTGAACACGCTCAACCAAATCTCGCCAATCTTCAATGGGTTGCCCATCAATTTCCAGGATAGAATCATCCGTTTTCAAGCCTGCATCAGATGCAGCACTGCCATCTTCAACCCGCTCGATTACTGCAGGTATAGGCAATCTAAGCGGATGAATACCTAACGAGCCAAATGGGTCAGGATCTCGAACACCTTCCTGCCAACGATCGATAACCAAAGAATGATCGGTAGACCACCCCTCACCTGTCTCAGCAGACACCTTAATTTCACCACTCTCTCCAATTCTACGAACTAAAGACAGTTGAACTTGCGTCCAATTTTGAACCTCTTTTCCATCGACCTTAGTGATAATTTGCTGAGGTTGTAATCCTGCCTGCTCAGCAATAGAACCAGATGCAATTTCACCAATCACAGGTTTCACTGACGTAGAGCCCAGACCAAAAACCAAAGAATAAAGAACAACTGCTAAAATGAAGTTAGCTAACGGACCAGCAGCAACCACAGCAATTCTTTGAAGAACAGGCTTTCGATTGAAGGCTTGAGAAAGCTCCTCAGGTGCAACATCGCCCTCTCGCTCATCGAGCATTTTGACATAGCCACCCAAAGGAATCATTGCAACGGCGTATTCAGTACCTTGCTTATCTTTCCATTTAATCAGAGGTTTACCGAAACCGATGGAAAAACGGAGTACCTTTACACCACATTTACGAGCGACCCAAAAGTGCCCGAATTCATGAAAAGTAATTAACAGACCTAAAGTAACTAAGGTCGCTAACAGCATTTGAAACATAATAATTATTTTCCATTCATCCGCTGTATCAAAGACGATGCATAATCTCGCGCTTTTTTATCTGCGTACAAAATATTCTCGAGAGATTCAGAACTATGATTCTCTACTCCGTTGAGAGTTCCCTCAACCACCTGTGAAATACCAAGAAATGAGAGCTTATCCGTTAGAAAAGCAGCTACCGCGATTTCGTTAGCCGCATTAAGAATGGCAGGCGCACAACCACCGTCTTTAAAGGATTGCTTTGCCAAAGCCAAACAAGGAAAGCGAGTCGTATCCGGTTTTTCAAAATTAAGCTGCGCAACTTCGAATAGATCTAAAGGTTTAACGCCTGAAGCCAAACGATCAGGCCACGCCAGACCATAAGCAATCGGAGTTCTCATATCCGGATTTCCCATTTGGGCCAACACAGAGCCGTCCACATAAGACACCATTGAATGAATAACACTTTCCGGGTGTACCACCACTTCAACCTGATCAGCATCACAGTTAAATAGCCAACACGCTTCGATGAACTCCAGCCCTTTATTCATTAACGACGCAGAATCTACCGATATTTTTTGCCCCATCGACCAATTAGGATGTGCCACCGCCTGAGCAGGCGTTACATTATGTAGAGATTCAAGAGAGAAGTTTCTAAAAGGTCCACCTGATGCAGTCAATAGAACTTTATCAACACCAAGCTCAGAAGACATCTGGCCATTTGGCAAACACTGATAAATAGCATTGTGCTCACTGTCTATCGGCAATAACGTTGCACCACTGTCCTCAATCGTGTTCATGAACAGTTGACCGGACATCACAAGCGACTCTTTATTAGCCAACAACACTTTTTTACCGGCTTTAGCTGCCGCAAGATTAGGCAACAGACCCGCAGCACCAACAATAGCTGCCATGACAATATCAACATCCTGATGACTAGCGATCATTTCCAATGCTGAAGAACCGCTTAGAATTTCAGTGTTTAAGCCACCTAAAAGCGCTTTCAATACCTCTTCATGTCGAGGCTCCGAAATGACCACATATTCAGGTTGGAACTCACGACACTGCTGAGCTAATAGCTCAACTTGAGAATGACCGGTTAAAGCAAAGACGTTGTATCGCTCAGGGTGCCTACGAATCACATCCAGCGTATTAACACCGATACTCCCCGTAGAACCAAGAATTGAAACAGATTGGATTCGATCAGACATGGCCTAGAAATTAATACCAAACAGCAATAACAATAATGCAAACACTGGCACAGCAGCAGTTAAACTATCAATACGATCTAATACGCCCCCATGACCAGGAAGCAACTGACTACTATCTTTAATTCCTCGAAAACGTTTAAACATACTTTCCGTCAGATCACCAAGCACTGAAACCGCCACAGTCACAGCACTCACTAACATTAGAAGCGCCAATTGTTCCGCAGGCATGGAAATCCATAGACCAACACCCAGACCAATGATCAAAGCACTTGCCATTCCACCCCAAAAACCAGCCCAAGATTTACCTGGGCTCACTCTCGGTGCCAACTTGCTGACACCCCACTTTCTTCCGGCGAAATAAGCACCAATATCCGCACCCCACACCATCAAACAGATATACAGCAATACGATTTCACTGTTGGGTTGCTGCTTCAAGAACAACAGTCCTTTCCAGCAGGGAATTAAAATCAAGAAGCCAATTGCAAGACGCGCCCACTTAGAAGCCCACAGCTTTGATAAGCCCGGATACGCTAAAACAAGCATCAAAGCCAAAACCCACCAACCTAAACCAATTGACAGAATATTCAGTTCAGGAAGTTGATATAGCCCATACATACAGCCCCCCATCAAAGCCGAATAAACGACTCGCAACCCTTGCTTCTCAAACCCCGCCAAATTAGCCCATTCCCAGGCACCTAACATAACGACCCCGGCCACAAACAAAGCAAAATATTCGAACGGCAAAAAGAAAATCCCGACGATTGCTAAAGGTGCCAACCATAAAGCCGTAATAACACGCTGCTTCAACATAAAATTACCTTGTAGTCCCTACCACTATTCCTCTGAGCTCAGGCCATCCACCTGCTCACATGTCATTCCGTACCGACGTTGACGACGACCAAAATCTGCCATCGCAGCCAACAACGCTTCTTCTTTAAAATCAGGCCAATATAGATCACTAAAATACAATTCAGAGTACGCAGCTTGCCAAAGCATAAAATTACTTACTCGAGTTTCACCACCTGTTCGAATATATAGATCAGGCGCTGGAACACCTGGCAACCCAATATATTGCTCAAAGTAGTCTCTTGAAATCTGGCCGGATTCGATCTTTCCAGACTTTACATCTTCAGCGCATTGCTTAGCGGCATTAACAATATCCCATTCACCGCCATAATTTGCAGCAATCACTAACGTCATTGCTGTATTTTCTTTTGTTTTCTCTTCTGCCTCATGAATATGAGCCTGCAAGGTCTCACTGAAACGCGTCTTGTCACCCATAACTCTAAGACGAATATTATTCTTATGAAGCTTTCGAACTTCATTCTTTAACGCCATCAAAAACAAAGACATCAACCCCTTTACTTCATCCTCAGGTCGATTCCAGTTTTCGCTACTAAACGCGAATAGCGTTAAATAGCTGACGTTTTGATTCAAGCATGTTTCTACAACATTTCGTACTGCGTCAAGCCCCGCCTTATGTCCCGCTAATTTGGGGAGATAGCGCTGTTTGGCCCATCGATTGTTACCATCCATGATGATAGCTATGTGCTTTGGCGTTGGAGCCGAGTTAGCTATGTCTGAAGTCATGGTCTGAAACACACCCTATCTTATTACTACCTATTTAATGCGATGTATCTAAAACCAACCGCACTATGCTGCTAAACAATTTGAACGAGATTTAGATACAAAAGTGCAGGTGAGAACCAGTCAATTAAGAAACCAATCTTCACCTGCAGCTTTCAATCTGGACTCAATGGAAACTAGATTTCCATCAAATCCTTCTCTTTTTTAGCCAAGTCAGCATCCACTTGAGCAATGAATTTATCCGTAATCTTTTGAATATCATCTTCTGCACGACGCGCATCGTCTTCAGTAATTTCTTTTTCTTTTAAAAGATCTTTGATATCAGAGTTTGCATCACGACGGATATTACGTACGGATACTCGTCCCGTTTCCGCTTCACCACGAGCTTGCTTGATATAGTTCTTACGAGTTTCTTCCGTTAAAGGCGGCATAGGCACTCGAATAACTTCTCCTGATGTCGTTGGGTTAAGCCCTAGATCAGCCTTCATAATGGCTTTTTCAATATCCGGAACCATTGGCTTTTCCCAAGGAACAACAGCCAAGGTTCTTGCGTCTTCAACGTTAACGTTAGCAACCTGACGTAACGGAGTATCTGTTCCGTAATACGACACCATTACTGAATCCAAAATACTTGGATGAGCACGACCCGTACGAATTTTTGCAAAAGCATGAGACAAAGCTTCCAGAGACTTAGTCATGCGAGCTTCAGCGTCCTGCTTAATTTCATTAATCATATCAACCTCTTTAATTCAGTCTCATTCAATTCAAACGCCATCAAAAATTTTAATTATCTATCGACTTTTTAGATAACCAATAAGTATTTAAGCCTTTACAATAATGGTGCCTTCGTCACCACCGGTAACCGCATTTAACAAGGCACCAGGCTTGTTCATATCAAGCACTCTAATTGGCATACTGTGCTCATCACACAAACAAATAGCGGTTAAATCCATAACACCCAGTTTGCGCTCTAATACATCGTCAAAAGATAAACGATCAAACTTGGTTGCATCAGGATTTTTCACCGGGTCATCGGTATACACACCGTCTACTTTGGTGGCCTTCACGACAACATCTGCTTCGATTTCAATACCGCGTAAACAGGCAGCAGAGTCCGTTGTAAAGAAAGGATTACCTGTACCAGCTGAGAAGATCACCACATCGCCCATGCTTAAGTAGCGCATAGCTTTACGACGGTCATAGTGCTCAACCACTCCACTCATTGGAATAGCAGACATCACATGCGATGAGATATTTGAACGTTCCAATGCATCGCGCATTGCAAGGCCATTCATAACAGTAGCAAGCATCCCCATGTGATCACCAGTGACTCGATCCAAACCAGCTTCACTCAAGGCTGCACCTCGGTAAATATTACCACCGCCGATCACCAAACCGACCTGAACACCAATTCCAACTAACTGCCCGACAACAAGGGCCATATTATCCAGGACTTTAGGATCGATACCAAAGTCCCCATCCCCCATCAGGGCTTCACCACTCAACTTAAGAAGAATACGCTTGTATTTCGCTTGACTATCTTTGACTGGCATAAACCTAATTCTCGTAGTTTTAAAATCACGCGCAAGTATACACGATTTCAAAAAAAAAGCGCCAAAAGGCGCTTTTTTCAAACAGCTTTAGTAATTACTTACCAGCTAGCTGCTCTGCAACTTCTTGTGCGAAGTCTTTCTTCTCAACTTCGATACCTTCACCCACTTCGAAACGAGTGAAAGACACAACTTCAGCACCCGCCTGTTGAGCCAGTTTACCAACCGTCAACTCAGGGTTTTTAACAAAAGGCTGTTCAACAAGACTGTTCTCTTTCAAGAACTTGTTAATACGACCAACCATCATTTTTTCAACGATTTCAGCTGGCTTGCCTTCCATATCAGGCTGAGCCTTAATGATTTCTTTCTCTTTCTCAACCGCTTCAGCAGACATATCTTCGCCTTTAACAACACGAGGATTTACTGCAGTAACATGCATAGCGATATCTTTAGCCAACTCAGCTTCGCCTGCAGTCAAAGCAACAACAGAAGCAATACGGTTATTAGAGTGTACATAACCATCAACCAAAGCACCTTCAACGATAACCGCACGACGAACCGTCATGTTTTCACCGATTTTCTGAACCAACGCCTGACGAGCTTCTTCTAGCTCACCCGCCATGATCACTTCAATATCAGTTGTCTTTTCAGCAAACGCTTTATCAAGAACACTGTTAGTCAACGCCAAGAACGCTTCATCACGAGCAACGAAGTCAGTCTCACAGTTAACTTCAAGGATAACCGCGTAAGAATTGTCGTCCGCAACTTTAACCGCAACAACACCATCAGCCGCAGTACGATCTGCTTTTTTGGCCGCTTTCAAACCTGAGTTCTTACGAAGATTTTCGATCGCTAGATCGATGTCACCATCTGTTTCTTTGAGTGCTTTTTTACACTCAAGCATACCCAAACCAGTACGCTCACGTAATTCTTTTACCTGTGCAGCTGAAATCGCCATGTCTATCAACCTCAAAAATTTAAACGATAAATCAGAAATAGGGGGCCAAGCCCCCTATTCTGAGAAAAAGATATGAAACTACAGTGACAACTTACTCTGCCGCTGCTGCTTCTTCTTTAACTTCAACAAACTCATCAGCAGATGCTTCCGTTGCTTCAAGAACAGTATCAGCTACTGTTTTTGCATAAAGCTGAATTGCACGGATCGCATCATCGTTACCAGGGATAACGAAATCAACACCGTCTGGATCACTGTTAGTATCAACGATACCTACAACAGGAATACCAAGCTTGTTCGCTTCATTTACAGCAATACGCTCATGATCAACGTCAACAACAAAAAGGATATCTGGAAGACCACCCATATCCTTAATACCGCCGATGCTTAGCTCTAGCTTAGCCATCTCACGCTGACGCAAAAGAGCTTCTTTTTTAGTCAACTGATCAAAAGTACCGTCTTGAGCTTGCTGTTCAAGTTCACGCAAACGACGAATAGACTGACGAATTGTCTTATAGTTAGTCAGCATACCACCTAACCAACGATGGTTAACGTATGGCATACCACTACGCTGAGCTTCTTCTTTAATGATCTTGCCGGCTTGACGCTTAGTACCTACAAAAAGAACCTTGTTCTTATTGCTTGCAGCCTTCTTGATTGCTTCAAGAGCTTCATTAAACGCAGGAACAGTGTGCTCCAAGTTAATGATATGAATCTTGTTACGAGCACCAAAAATGAATTTACCCATTTTTGGATTCCAGAAACGAGTCTGGTGACCGAAGTGTACGCCTGCTTTAAGCAGATCACGCATAGAAACTTGAGACATTTTAAATACCTTAATATTTTGGGTTATACCTCCGCACAACCTTCAAATCCAACCAAAAGGCACCCGGACTTGAACTTTTGATGTGCGTGTGTAATTTACCGCAACTTTGCGGGCGGCACTTTATACCACATCTTAACATTCAATTAAAGCACAAGCTGGTATTCATAATATGTCACCCTGAGGATAATTATGACCTTTCAGATAGTCTGTCATTTAATGCCTTCCTTCGCTAAAATATCCGACCAAACCAAACAGGATTAACCTAGGAATTCCAAAATCTCATGTCAGTTACCATCAAAACACCAGACGAAATTGAAAAAATGCGTGTTGCAGGCCGCCTAGCAGCCGAAGTTCTAGAGATGATCGAAGAGCATGTAAAACCTGGTGTAACGACAGGTCAGCTCGACCAAATCTGTCACGATTACATCGTAAACGTACAAAATGCGATTCCTGCTCCGCTCAACTATAAAGGTTTCCCTAAATCCATTTGTACCTCAGTAAACCACGTAATCTGTCACGGTATTCCTAGCGATAAAAAAGTACTGAAGAGCGGTGATGTTGTTAACATCGACGTTACAGTCATCAAAGATGGCTACCATGGCGACACAAGTAAGATGTTTTTCGTCGGGAAATCTACCGTACAAGCGGAACGCCTGACACGCATTACTCAAGAATGCCTATATATAGGTATCGACATGGTGAAACCTGGCGTGCGGTTAGGTGACATCGGCCATGCAATCCAAAAACACGCCGAGTCCAATTATTACTCAGTTGTTAGAGAGTATTGCGGTCACGGTATCGGCAAAGTCTTCCATGAAGACCCACAAGTCATGCACTATGGCAAGCCGGGTACAGGCATGGAATTACAAGAAGGCATGACCTTTACCATTGAACCCATGATCAACGCAGGCAAGCGCCACACCAAACTACTTCCTGATGGCTGGACTGTAGTCACCAAAGATCACAAATTATCAGCCCAGTGGGAACATACACTTGCGGTCACGTCCGACGGCGTAGAAGTGCTTACTAAGCGCAAAGAAGAAAGCTTTTAGTAGATAACGAAGCTCACCCAAGCGAAGCGAGTTGTAATCAAATAAACATCAAAAGAGAGAAAACATGAGTACCTATACACCGGATCAAAGTCTGTTCAGCAAAGACTTCCTTGATAACTCACTCTCTTTTGGTAATTCCATTATCAATACCTTGAAACAGGTCATTGATGATGGCGACAACAAACTGAACTCCCGTTTTGAATCCAGTGATGATATCCATCACTTGATTTACGACCGAGCCTGGCTCATCGATCAAGTCTTGGTCCAAGCTTGGCAGCACAGCGGGCTCAATGAAGTGGAAAGCTGCGCTCTTATTGCTGTAGGTGGTTATGGCCGAGGTGAGCTTCATCCTAAATCAGACATTGATGTCCTTATTCTGTTCGACGCAGAACAACCTGAAACACATCAACAAGCCATCGAACAGTTCTTAACCTTACTATGGGATCTTAATCTTAATATTGGTCACAGCGTTCGAACCATCACTGAGTGCCAGGAAGAAGCGCAGAAAGACATCACAGTTACCACAAACTTGATGGAAGCCAGAACCATCTCAGGTAACGAGCACATTCTCCATAAGATGGCATCCCTGACTGGCCCTTCCTTCATCTGGGACAGTAAAGCCTTCTTCAAAGCTAAATGGGAAGAACAGCAGCAACGCCATCGCAAGTTCAATAATATTGAATATAACTTAGAACCTAACCTAAAGGCTTCCCCAGGTGGTTTAAGAGACATTCAAACCATCATGTGGATCACTAAGCGTCAATACGGCGCCAACTCCATGGATGAACTGGTTCGACTGAGTGTTCTAAATGACGAAGAACTCGATATGCTACAGCGAGGACAAGAATTCCTGTGGCGTATCCGATATGCACTGCATATGATCGCAGGCCGCCCGGAAGACCGTTTGCTCTTCGACCACCAGCGAAAGATAGCTGAACTCTTCGGCTACCAGGACAACGGTGGGCGCTTAGCTGTAGAACAGCTTATGCAGAAATACTATCGAACGGTTCTGCAACTGGGTGAATTAAACGACGTTATTATCCAGCACTTCAATGAAACAATTCTAATGGCCGACGAGCCTGATGAAATTGTCGACTTAAACGAACGCTTTCATATCAGAAACAGCTTCATTGAAGTTAAACACCCCAAAGTATTTGCAGAACAACCATCCGCCATGCTGGAAATATTCCTCCTCATGGCGCGAACCAATGGCGTAAAAGGCGCACGAGCAACCACCATCCGCGACCTGAGAAACCATCGCCATTTAATCGACGATAACTTCAGAGCCGACCCAATCAATACCAGTATTTTTATGGCTCTGATGCGCACACCCACCCGCTTAGTAACGCAACTTTGGCGTATGCGTAAATGGGGTATCCTGGGTCGCTACCTACCTGAATTCGCTGGCATCACAGGGCAAATGCAACACGACTTATTCCACATTTACACCGTAGATGCACACACCTTACAAGTCGTTCGTAACATGCGTCGCTTCCGGTTTGCAGACAACAAAGATCAATACCCGATGGCAAGTCGTCTGATTCATGAAATACCAAAAGTTGAGCTTTGCTATATCGCCGGACTCTATCACGACATCGCTAAAGGCCGCGGCGGCGATCATTCTGAACTGGGCGCAGTAGATGCCCGCAAATTCTGTGAGCGTCATGAACTAAACAAGTGGGAAACAGACTTGGTCAGCTGGCTCGTTGAAAACCACCTATTAATGTCAATGACCGCTCAACGCAAAGATATCAGTGACCCTGACGTTATTATGGAGTTTGCCCAAAAGGTTCAAGATAAAAACCACTTGGATTATCTTTTCCTTTTAACAGTTGCGGATATTAACGCCACTAATCCAACTTTATGGAATAGCTGGCGCGCCTCACTAATGCGCCAGCTTTATACTGAAACCTGGCGCGCACTTCGTCGAGGTCTTGAGAACCCAATCAATCCCCAAGAATACCTTAAAGATCGTGAGGACTCGGTACTTGAGCTCATGCTCGATATGCCATACACCGAAGCCCAGATAAGAGAATTACTCGGACAACTAGGGCAAGACTATGTATTTAGAAACACTCCCACTGAAATTAGCTGGCATGTTTCTTCTATTCTTGCTCATAAGAATCCAGCTCAACCGCTGATTGAGCTCAGAGAAACGACTGATCGAGAGCATGAAGGCGGAACAGAAATCTTCGTTTACACTCGAGATGAACCACATCTGTTTGCAGTCACCGCCTCCGTTATGGAAAACCTGAACCTTAACATTCAGGACGCCCAGATCATCATTTCCGACAACGGCTTCACTCTTAACAGCTTTATTGTATTAGACGATTCCGGCTCCCCTATCGGTGAACACAGCCTGCGCATCGAAGAAATTAAAGCTAGCCTGATCGTAGCGCTTCAAGACCCAAGCAATTACCTTGAGCTCATCAGTAAACGCACACCTCGTCAATTGAAACAATTTAAAATGCCAACTGAGGTCATCATTCACAATGATGCGATCAAACAAGTTACTGTAGTTGAAGTTACTGCACCAGATCGACCAGGTGTACTTGCAATGATAGGACGAGTCTTTGTTGACTTTGACGTTCGCTTACAGAACGCCAAGATTGCAACGCTAGGTGAAAAAATCGACGATATCTTCTATCTCACCGATGAAGACAACAACCCTATCAGCGACCCGGACATTTGCATTCAATTACAACAAACGCTGTGTACTACGCTGGATGAACATTCGCAAAATTGATCATGAGTATTCACTCTCAAGTACAAACTAAAAAATAACGTATAAACGCTGTTTTCAAGCATACAAAAGCAGTTACACAAGAACAGAAAACAGCCAAGGACTCGACATGAACCCGGATTTAGACAAGCTCCAACCTTACCCTTTTGAAAAACTTGCAAAACTAAAGGAAGGAATTACACCACCTCAAGATAAGAAGCATATTGCCTTATCAATAGGTGAACCCAAACATCCTGCCCCACAGTTTGTGCTTGAAACACTGACCAACGCTCTGCCAGAAATGGAACGCTACCCAAGCACAAAAGGCCTACCGGAGCTTCGCCAAGCTATCTCCGAGTGGTTGATCAATCGTTTTAACCTAACATCGTGCGATGCCGAAAAGCATGTATTGCCAGTAAACGGAACTCGTGAAGCCATTTTTTCCTTCACACAAGCTGCCGTTGATCGCACTCAGGAAAACCCGCTAATTATAAGCCCTAACCCTTTCTATCAAATTTACGAAGGGGCAGCTTATTTGAGTGGTGCAACTCCTCATTTTTTGCCTTGCTTGAGCGAAAACAACTTCATCCCTGATTTTTCTCAGGTCGATAAGCAAACCTGGAAGGACTGCCAAATCTTATTCCTGTGCTCACCAGGCAACCCAACAGGTGCAGTGATTCCAAAGCACACGCTTAAAACGCTGATTGAGCTTTCCGATACCTACAACTTCATCATCGCCTCAGATGAGTGTTATTCGGAAATTTATACAGATGAAACCAACAAACCTGTTGGATTGTTAGAAGTCTGCTCAGAAATTGGCCGGAACGATTACAAAAACTGCGTCGTTTTCCACTCTTTATCTAAGCGCTCTAACCTACCGGGCTTAAGATCTGGTTTTATTGCAGGTGATGCAGACATTCTCAATAAGTTTTTGCTCTACCGAACCTATCACGGCTGCTCAATGGGCATTCACACCCAATTAGCTTCGATTGCAGCCTGGCAAGATGAAGCTCACGTGCTTGAGAATCGCAAACAGTACAAACAAAAATTCGAGCAAGTACTGGAAGTCCTTAAACCCGTTATGGACATTCAACAAACAGACGCCAGCTTCTATTTATGGCCTAAAACACCAATTAATGAAGAAGAGTTCGCTCAACGCCTCTTCGCGGAAGAAAATATAACCGTATTACCTGGCAGCTACTTGTCTAGAACAGTGAACGGAATCAACCCCGGCGAAGGTAGAATTCGCATGGCCTTAGTTGCGGAAGTTGAAGAATGCTTAGAAGCAGCACATCGAATTAGAAGCCTGATCGAGCGACTGCCTGAATTGAGATAATAAGCTCAGCACAGGTCAACAACTACCAATTATAGATTGAACATTCAGAGAGCAAAATGACCACAAGAATCTACGGAATTAAAAACTGCGATACCATGAAGAAAGCGTTCAAATGGCTTGATGCACAAGGTATCAACTACGAATTTCAAGACTATAAAAAAGAAGCACCAAGTGAAGAACAAGCCAATGTCTGGGTAAAACAACTTGGCTGGGAAAATGTCATCAATAAAAGAGGCACCACTTGGCGCAAACTGGATGACGAAATCAAAGAAAGCATGAATGATCAACACGCGGTCAAAGTCATGCTTGAGAACCCATCTATTATTAAACGCCCTTTACTCGAACATAACGGGCAAACGCTTCTGGGTTTCAAAGAAGCAGACTACCAAACTCTGTTTAATAGCTGATACAAATAACAGCTAATACGACACATAGTTATTAACAATCTAAGATTTAGCACTTTTTCAAAGGAGTAATCATGGCTTTTTCATTTGCAATTGGTATCGGTACAAAAAATTCAAACGGTGAGTGGTTAGAAACCTTCTTCCAAGCACCTGTGCTGAATCCGTCTGACGCGATCATCACAGCAGCAAAATCTACCCTTGGCTATTCGGAAGGGAATCAAACGATTGAAGCAACCTCAGAGCAACTATCTGCTTTTGCTGCCGAACTTGAAAATGCTGGTGAAGCTACCCAGGCAACAATCGCAAAAACAGCTGCACAATCAAAAGCTCCAACCGCTATCGTTGTTTTAGAATCTGATGATCAAGCAGCTTCAACACCAGAAGTTTATTTAAAGCTTCACCTACTATCTCATCGCCTTGTAAAACCACACGGCGTTAACTTGGCTGGCATCTTTGGCCTACTTCCAAATGTGGCATGGACAAACATTGGTGCTATCGACTTGTCTGAATTGGCCCAGAAACAACTGGAAGCCCGTGCAAATGGTGAGCTAATTCAAGTTCAATCCGTAGACAAGTTCCCTAAAATGACCGATTACGTTGTTCCTACCGGTGTTCGTATTGCCGATACTTCTCGTGTACGCCTCGGCGCTTATATCGGCGAAGGCACAACCATCATGCACGAAGGCTTTGTGAACTTTAATGCAGGCACAGAAGGTACTTCCATGGTGGAAGGGCGTATCTCTGCAGGCGTTATGGTTGGTGAAGGCAGTGACCTAGGCGGTGGTTGTTCAACCATGGGTACACTTTCTGGCGGCGGTAACATCATTATCGCAGTTGGTAAAAACAGTTTGATTGGTGCAAACGCAGGTATTGGTATCCCGCTAGGCGATCGCTGCACTGTTGAAGCCGGCCTATATATTACTGCAGGCACTAAAGTCATCATGCTAGACGACCAAAACCAAGCAGTTGAAACAGTAAAAGCACGCGACCTGGCAAATAAAAACGACCTATTGTTCCGTCGTAACTCTCAAACAGGTGCTGTAGAGTGTAAAACCAACAAAACAGCGATTGAACTGAACGAAGAACTGCATGCAAACAACTAAGTAAACTCGGTTCACTTCTCGCTAAAAATAAATCCTCGGTAAATGCCGGGGATTTTTTTATCCTGTCAGAAAGACCATTCAGCAGTTCACACTTAACACTTCACTCTATATTTTCATACCAACCGTCTGAATTTTCATGTTTTTTGCATTGCGTCTCAAAAATGAATTAAGTAGCATCTGATAAATTGAACTATCATTATGTGCTAGTCCCATATTAAAGCCTGCGCAGGGAAAACCATGGAGAATAAAAGAATGTTAAGGTGTGGTTACCAAAGTTTATTTTATATATTGTTTGCTTGGATATTAGCAGCCTGCGGCGGTGGCGGCGGAGGTGGAGTCGATGCCAGTGACGGGAATATTAGTACAGGTGAAACATTAGATGTAACACCAATAATTTCAGGTAGTGCACCGTATACTATTGATGCAAATAACTCACTATCAGTATCTGTGCTTGTTACTGACAGTTCAGGTGATCCGGTATCAAATGCCCGAGTATCTTTTTCTGCATCAGTTGGTTTAACAAATGTAGGCTCAACACTAACAGGAGCAGACGGTATTACTGTGACAGACGCTACTATATTTGCTGGAGCGACTGGAACTGTTACAGCCGGAACACTCTCAATCACAGCTATTTCTGGCTCATCCGTTGGAGTCAACTCTGTTAGCTATGAATCGGCAGAAGATGGAGATAACTCTTCAACAACACCAACCCCTTCAGATACAACCTTAGAATTAAGCTTTTTAGATAGCAACGGGACAGAATACCCATCACAACAATCGATCCCATTTGGAGACACAGTCACCATTCGTGCAACATTAACACCCAAACCGGCAACGAATGTATCTATCCAAATATCCGCGACTCAGACTGAAAATGATATTACAACCACTTTTGGAACTCTAAGTAACTCGACACTTACTATTGTACCTAACACTGATCCCGATATAGACAATGGTCTAGGTGAAGTAACATTAGCCACAGGGTCAGGTAGTGGGACTGTCAGCATTTCAGCTACACTATCGGATGATGTTTCAGATACTGAAAATATTTCAATTATCTCCCCATCACTACTTATCGGTTATGCACGCTCTGACAATACAATTCAAACCAATACGATTAAAATCGACAATGACGAAAGTTTAAATTCCATTACCTTGGCAGATAATGGTACGACTTTACTTCAAGCCGAACTCTTCATCGAAAGCGCAACAGGTACTTTCACTAGCAACAGCTCTACATATAATCGATACACTCAATCTGCTAAAATTGACTACACGTCCAACTGTGCTATCACTCAAGATTCTCAGGATACCTCAACAACTAAATCTACAATTAGTTATTCTAATGCAACAACTAACACCATAAATGGTATTACAGTTGCTACATACAAAACGATTAGTTGTACCTCTACCGATACTGTCGCAGCAACTACCACTATCGATGGTAGATTACTTACAGCAACTACCGCTATTGAATTTGAAGACCAAGTTGCAGATACACTTGAGTTTATCGACGTTAAAGATTCCAGTGGTAATGAAATCAGTAATATTGCACTCCAAGGTTCACCTTCTAACATTCCAAAATCTGCTCGAGTAACGTTCAAAGTAACTGATAATGGTAATCCAGTTCAGGGCACTAAAGTTTTCTTTGAACTAACCAATACCATTGGTGGCGTTTCACTTTCAACTGATGATGCAGACACAGTAACCTATCCAGATGGTAGACCGCTATCTACCGATGCTGACGGCGAAGTAACGGTTACAGTTAATTCAGGTAACCTACCAACTGACGTAGCAATCAAAGCAACCATCGAAGATTCATCCGATGCAGCAAACGACACCACTAATACTGAAATTGATTCAGGAAGAATCGTTACAGCCACATCAACAGCACTTACATTAAGTACTGGCTTGCCTCATCAAGGCGCATTCACAATGGGTGCAGATACTCCTGTGCCAAATGCGTTTGACTATCAAGGTGTTCCAGTACAACTGACTGTTCGAGCATCAGATTTAAGCCAACAAGCGGCGCCCGATGGAACATCTATCAATTTCAAAGCTGAAAATGGTGGTGGTCAGTTAGTAAATGAAGATCTTGTTGATACTACGAGCTGTCAGTTATCTAATGGATCGTGCAGCATAACCTGGCGCTCACAGAGCTTTACAAATAAACCCGATGTCAGTAGATCCATTGACAACTTCCTGGATACAACAAACCCAATCAACAATCAAAATATTGAAGATGTTGAGCTACTTCTAGGAACGCTACCTAGTGGCAACACTATCTACCAAACATTGGTTTCATACGCAGATACACAAGTTGCAGATAATAATGACACTGTAACTGTCGCATCAGTAACAGGCGACCTTACTGCACTGGGAATTACAGCAGCAGATATTTTAGCTGCGGCAACTGATAATGAAACATCTGTTGGAAGCGATTTATCTACAACTGTCGATATTACTTCAATTATCGCGGCAACAGATATAGCAGGCGTTATTGATGGTACAAATTTCACTTACGCAGATGCAGGCATATCTACCAGTAACCTTCAAAATGTAAACATTGCCACATTACCGTTCAGTTCATATAACTCGAACCCAAATGATCGTTATGGTCTAATTCAGGTATTAGCTTGGGCCACAGGTGAAGAAACGTTCACGGACAACAACAGTGATGGTTTATTTAATGGCGATATGACTGCGGAAGAAGCTGACGATTTAGCTGAGGCCTTTACTGACAACAACCAAAATAACCAACGAGACAATGAACCAGGTATTAACATTGAAGAATTTGAAGATGTTAATAATAACAACACCTATGACTCTGCAAATGGAATATATAACGGCTTCCGATGTGATGACACAGCTATTGGACTAGGACACTGCCCATCTACAAACAAATTAATTGATGTACGAGATGATATAACAATTATTGCAGCAACTAATTCAGTAGATATTGCAACTATTGCTCCTAACACTGTCACAACCTATGCAGACTTCAGAGATAATTCTTCTACAGCTTTTAGGCCATTGGGAAGCAAGCGAGCACAATACGAAGGGATGCTACGCCCAGTTCTTTTTGGTGTAAGCTACGATACTATTGGCAATGTCACTAATGTAAACATCGATGATGTCGGCGGCGCATACAGCTTTACTGTCATGGTGTACGATGAAAATGGCAACCCTCCTCCTGCTGGAACAACCATTGAAGTCGATGCACCATCAAGTGCAAAACTGGCTAGCCCGCTATCTCAGCTTACAATACCAAATCAAAGCGTTCCCTTTACTTTTACTGTAAGCGTTATCAGGGATGAGGACAGTGATGATAATTCAGGAACATTAGGAATTACTGTAACTACACCAGCAGTTACTATTGGCAATACTTCCTATCCTGAATTGGAAGAGCTCTTCACTGTTGGAATTCAAAACAACAACCCTTAAAAAATATATAGAATGCCCTGAAAATACTTCAGGGCATTCTCTTATGTTTTCCTTATCCCCCCAACTTCCTGTAAAATCTCGCTCCAAATCCTACTAAGTCTGCGAGAAAACCATGTCTTCATCCGATCTTTCCCCTACCCTTGAATTAGCCTTTGATTTAATCAGTCGTGATTCGGTCACTCCTGACGATAAGGGTTGCCAAGACGTTATGATTGAACGTCTCGAAACGTTAGGTTTTAAGATCGAGAAGCTTCGCTTTGGTGAAGTAGACAATTTCTGGGCACGCCGTGGTGAAGGTGAGCCAGTGTTAGCCTTTGCAGGCCATACCGATGTTGTACCTACCGGCCCATTAGAAAAGTGGGATACCGACCCATTCAAGCCAGAAATCAAAGAAGACGGCATGCTCTATGGTCGTGGCGCGGCAGACATGAAAGGGTCGTTGGCAGCCATGATCGTTGCAGTTGAGCGCTTTATTGAACAACACCCTAATCATGTCGGCTCTATTGCTTTTCTGATTACCAGCGATGAAGAAGGCCCGGCGAAAAACGGAACCGTTAAAGTCGTAGAACATCTTCAAGCTCGTGGTGAACACATTGATTGGTGCATTGTTGGCGAACCATCCAGCACCAATCAGGTGGGTGATGTTGTAAAGAATGGTCGTCGTGGTTCTCTGAACGGAATTCTGTCCGTTAAAGGTCAACAAGGTCACGTGGCCTACCCGCACTTGGCAGAGAATCCTATTCACACGCTTTCTAATGCATTGGCAGAATTAACCAATCATGTTTGGGATAACGGTAATGAGTTCTTCCCTGCTACTAGTTTCCAAGTTACCAACATTAACTGCGGCACAGGCGCAACCAATGTTATTCCTGGCGAACTAGAAATGGTTTTTAACTTCCGCTATTGCACGGAAGTGACTGCCGAACAATTAATGGAAATCACCGACGCTATTTTAGAAAAACATGGCGTGACCTATGAAATTAAATGGATGCTGTCTGGCCGTCCATTCCTGACTTCTGGCGGTTCTTTAATTGATGCAGTTAAACACAGTGTGAAAACAGTTACCGGCTATGAGCCAGAACTTTCAACCTCTGGTGGAACATCAGACGGCCGTTTCATCGCTCCAACCGGAACGCACGTCGTTGAGCTAGGCCCATCCAATGCTACTATTCATAAGATTAATGAATGCGTAAATGCAGAAGATCTAAACCTATTGACGGATGTTTACCAACAAATCCTCAGTGATTTGCTGGCTGAAGCATAATTCCAGAGATAATCCAATCCAGATGGCAACACGACAACGGTTACTCAGACTCCTTAGCGCAAGAAACTTACCCGACCAAGTAATTTTTCAGCGCTTTGTTTGTGCAATCTTTGTCTTTGCCTGTGGTGCTCTTCTGATTTTCTATGCAGAGTCAAATATTACACCGTCACTACGGCAAGAGATCGTTGCACTGATCGGCCTGATTCTGGCCTGCTTAGGCGGCTCATACGCCTTTATTCATTACCTAGCCCTGCTATTCTCACGCCTAAAGGGAAAATAAGTCATGTACCCGGACATTGAAGTTTACGTTAAAAACAAATCCGAAGAAGAAATCGTTCAGTGGTTAGAGAAAGCTCTCGGCACAACAGAATATCAAGGCAAGCTGCAAGGCGGCCTCCAGCACTACCAAGTAAACCATCAAGGCAAAGGCCTACCAGTGATGATTATGTCTGCCGTCGTAGGAAAAGCCTGGAACAGCGTGTGGTTTGATACGCCTGATACTCCCTGGGAAGATGACATCAGCTGCGCCAAGCAAATGGCTAAAGAACTGGATACGGAAATTCGTTGTATTCGCAGTGGTTGGGATGAGGATCAAGACCCTGATGAATGGATGAAGGTATTTCCAGACGGAAGCAGTGAAGACATTCTTTGGAAAAAATAGCGTCGTTTTTTAAGTAACCTGACGGCTAAAACAACATCTCTATGTTAGAACGCTTTCTTGGTATAAATATCAAAGCGACCTGATTTGCCTTTCAATTGAAGCGATGGCGTTTTACCCGCCAAGAACGGCGCGGCTTTTGGTCGCTTGACTACTACACGATGTTTGGCCAGTCGATAGGCTGGTTCAAACAAAGCGTCCGCATCTTCATCACCACCTATCAATTGCTTAAATACGCGCATCTCTTTCTTAACCAATGCGGATTTGGAACGATCAGGGAACATCGGGTCCAGATAAACTACATCATAAGACTCGCTTTCCAGTGAATCACCCACGGTAATAAAGTCTTCACCGTTTAAACTCATGCGAGATGTAACGTCTGCAACATCAGATACGAGAGAAGCTCGCTCTAAACCATCTTTAAGTAGCTCACGAACAACTGGGTTTCTCTCATACAGATCTAACTTACAACCGAGAGCTGCGAGAATTAAAGCATCTCGCCCTAAGCCTGCCGTAGCATCTAAAACAGTTAGCTGCCGATCCTGAGGAACCTTACCCAAACCAACAGCCTTAGCAACTTGTTCCCCTTTTCCGCCACCATGTTTGAGTCGGTGAATCATCGCGTTGCCTTCAAAGGCCACTGAGACAGGCCCAGGAGGTTTAGGGCCTACCGCTTGAAGATAGACTTCCTCATCGAACACCAAGGCTATATGAGCGTCTGAATCCAGAGAGGTTAAATCAAGCTTTTGCTTGGGACGAATAACGAAGGACTGAGCATTTGTTTTCTCAGAGCATTGATCACCTAGTTGCTCACAAAAGTGTTCGACAAACGCTTTTGCTTGCGTTTCTCGATGAGGAGCATAGAGCACTATCAGAGCCGCCTGAACCTGTTCTTGCTTTAGTTTAAACGCATTCGACATGACAGACTCAACTCCCCAGGAATCTATAAGCCTACGCTGTAACAGGTATTACATACGCAATCAGAAGAAGTAATACACCTAACGCACAACGATAAATTACAAACGGTAAAACACCAATACGATTAATAAAAGCCAGGAACAACTTGATACAAATATAAGCGCTGATTGCAGCCAATAACGCACCAACACCAGCAACCACTAGAGACGCATCATTCCCCTGTTCAACCAACTCTTTTCCCTTGAATAACCCAGCACCAAGAATCACAGGAATAGAAAGCAAGAAGGAAAATTTCGCTGCACTCTCACGGGTTTGCCCTAAGAACAAGGAAGCCGTCATAGTCACGCCAGAGCGAGAGGTGCCAGGAATTAAAGCAAAGATTTGAGCCAAGCCAACCATCAAAGCCCCTTTTATTCCCAGCAGTTCCATGGGCTGCGTTCTTGTTCCTATCTTATCTGCCCATAGCAAGATCAAGCCGAAAAAAATGGACGCCGCGGCTATCACGACAATTGAACGCAAATACGTTTCAATAAAATCATTTAATGTTGCACCACAAAGTACAACAGGAATGGTAGCAATGATAATCCACCAGCCCATTCTGGCTTCGGTTGTCACCCCTTTACCAGCGAAGCTCCCAAACCACGCCATAGCGATTTTAAAAACTTCCTCACGAAAATAGATCAATACAGCCAATAAGGTACCAACGTGTACCGCTACATCAAAAGTCAACCCTTGATCCTGCCACCCCAACAACTGAGCAGGAAGAATTAAATGCGCCGAACTGGAAATAGGTAAGAACTCAGTTAGCCCCTGAACAACAGCCAGTAAAACAACCTGAAACCACGCCACTTAAACGCTCCCTGTACTAAGTATTTTTATCATAGATTGATTGAATTGGATGATTACTTTTGTTGTTCCGCTTTCTTTTTGGCCACATCATTGCGAACATACAAAGGCTCGACTTGATCTGCTGATTGCCAACTAACCTGCTCCGGATAAGCTTGAATATAACGCAACATATCTTCTGCTCTCGGGCGTTCTTCAGAAAATAACGCAGTCTCTTCAGTGATCCCCAACATCTGATCCTGATAGACTAATCCTGTACCAATAACAGCTTTGGCGTCAGATAAATCGATAGAAGCAGGGCCTGACACTTTAGGAGACTCGAGCATTTGAAGACTCCCCTCAGAACAACGATAGCGAGCCCAATAGGTCTCATTCATCCTTGCATCTACCGTTGCGATCACATCGCCGTCTTTTTGCAGTTGTTCCGTTGAAAGTAGCAGCTTGGCTCGCGCAGCCAGTGCCGTGAGTGTCGAAATAGCTGCCACAGGTTTTTCTACCGCAAATGCAAACCCCTGAACAACGCCAAAGGCAATGCGAAGCCCGGTAAAAGAGCCTGGCCCAGCGCCGACAACCAATCCATCTACATCAACCATTGCGACTGAATTATTTGAGAGAATCGCTTCAACCATGGGCAAAATATTCTGCGTATGCTCTCTTGGTAAAAGTTGATGATCAGAGAAAATTTCACCGTTGTGCAGTAATGCAACAGAGCAAGCGTCAGTGGAAGTATCAATTGCAAGAAGAGTAGATTTCATAGGCGTATCAAAGTCATTAAGCCAAGAAGCTAGAAAAATTAGTTTAATCTCAGGAACAAAAAAGGCCTAAAAGCAACGGCTTTTAGACCTTTTGGTCAGATCATGATCGATTAGCCTTTAAGCGCTGACATAACTCGATCACGGATCTCAGCAACTTCACCCACACCAGTAACTTTGTGGATCTGCGGCGCATTAGCTTCACCAGAAGCAGCCCAATCAGAGTAATAAGTTACTAAAGGTTTGGTTTGGTCGTGATAAATCGCAAGGCGCTTACGTACTGTTGCTTCTTGGTCATCGTCACGTTGCATCAGAGGTTCACCCGTTTCATCATCCTTGCCTTCTTCTTTAGGCGGATTATAAATCGTGTGATAAACACGGCCAGAAGCCTCATGAATACGACGACCGCTCATACGCTTCACAATTTCTTCGTCGTCAACATCAATCTCCAATACGTGATCAATGCTTACGCCTGCTTGCTTCATTGCTTCAGCTTGAGGAATTGTGCGAGGGAAACCATCGAACAAGAAACCGTTTTTACAATCTTCTTGTTGAATACGCTCTTCCACTAGAGCGATGATGATGTCATCAGATACCAGACCACCAGTTTCCATGACTTCTTTTACTTTAAGGCCTAATGGTGTTCCAGCTTTAACCGCTGCACGCAACATATCACCGGTAGAAATCTGAGGAATACCAAACTCTTTAGTAATATTTTGCGCCTGAGTTCCTTTACCCGCGCCTGGTGCGCCTAACAAAATGACTCGCATAGAGTTCCCCTAGTTAGATATAAAATTGGCAGGAATTATAGGTCTTTATAACCCTAGAAGCTAGTCGGCCAACCCCATTAGCTTGTTTTACATGAGCTGACTCAATCTTTGATAATTTAAGGATTCGCCACTTTCGGTAAAGAGGCACCTTCAATTTGCTACTTTTCGCTTACAAATCCCAACGATTGTTACCAATCTATACATTTTAAGCATCAATTTTGATTTCCGGATCCGGACTTTGAACTAAACTTTTTATTGAAGAGCAGCGAATCATAGAGTTCGATCTCTTACATCTCGAAAAGGAAGGAATCACGATAAGGTAGGTGTATTTATGAAAAGACTACAATCTCTGCTACAGGAATGGCAGAACCATGCCTCTCAGCAAATGGACGATAAAGAATACTCAGTAAAATTATCCAGGCAAGACGCTGCTCGTATAAATGCTTTAGCAGATCTTTATCCTAAGCTGGATTCTGAAGACATCATCCGAGAATTATTGCATATTGCACTGGACGAAGTAGAAGCGTCTCTCCCTTACGTAGCAGGTAAGAAAGTGGTGGCGACGGATGAAGAAGGTGACCCCATTTATGAAGACAGCGGCCTGACACCGCGTTACCTACAACTCACCCGAGAACATATTAAACGTCTAAAGCAAGCTGCAAACTGTCCTGGAGCCTAAGCAGCAATTACCAATCGCTTAGACTTAGGATCAAATCTTAATTATGTAGAACCGAATGAAAGAGTTAGACCGATGAGAGCCTTCTAGTATGTGCCAACTGGAAGGTTTCTCTCATCACCTTTTCCTTGCTACTTCCTCACTACTCCAACCACTACTTCTCACGCTCTTGCTGCTTTACATCCTGCCAAAGCAAATCTTTCTCTTGTAAGCCGAGTACAGAAAACTCTTGATTTCTTTCACTGGCTAATCGCTCCATTGAACGAAAGCGCTGCTCGAACTTCAAATTCGCTTTAATTAAAGCAGTTTCTGGGTGAACACCATGATGTCTAGCCAAATTAACGCAGCAAAATAGCAGATCACCAATTTCCTCTTCGATGTGATCAGGATCAGTCGCCTCTTCTACTTCTTTCAGCTCTGAAATTAACTGTGCTTTAACGCCTACTAAATCATCCCAATCAAAGCCAACTTTGGCGGCTTTCTTTTGCAACTTCCAAGCTTTAATCAACCCAGGTAAGCCATCCGTAATATTATCCATGGCGCTTGGTGCTGAGGTTTGATCCTTAGAACCAGTCTCACGTTCTTGGGCTTTGATTGCATCCCATTGTTGATGCAGCACTTCATCCGTTAGCTGGTTGTCTGAGGCCTGCTCTTCTCCGTGATCAGAGTCACCGGAGACAGAATGTAGCTTGCCATTAGGAAACACATGGGGATGGCGACGAAGCATTTTCGTCACAAGCCCATCAATGACATCATGGAAATCAAACCACCCTTTTTCATCAGCGAGCTTGCTGTAAAAAATCGCCTGAAAAATAAAATCCCCAAGCTCTTTCTTTAATTCATCCCAATCTTGATTAGCGATGGCTTCAGCCACTTCATAGGCTTCTTCCAACGTATGAGGCACGATGGTGTCAAAGGTCTGTTTTATATCCCAAGGGCACCCTGTTTCCGGATCCCTTAAGCGGTCCATTAACTGAATTAAATCATCTAAGTTGTAGGCTGGCTTATCAGTCACTGTGTCTGTGCGCCTCAATAATATTTGGTAATTGATCAATCTTGGTAATCACCCGGCTTAAATCAGAGAGATCGCTAATTTCAGCCGTAATAATCATAGTTGCAATGCTGTTAGATTTATCAGATTGGGTATGCATGGCCGTCAGGTTAATGCCTTCATTTGCCAAGATTTGAGTAATATCGCGCAACAATGCCGGGCGATCATAAGCCGAAATCTTAATATCCACCGGATAGGTATCGGTAGGCTCATGCCCCCAATCCACAGAAATCATGCGCTCATCATCGGTCTTCTGAAGATAAAGCACATTTGGACAATCCTGACGGTGAATGCTTACGCCTTTACCGCGAGTAATGTAACCAACAATCGGATCTCCTGGAACAGGCTTACAACACGCCGCTAAAGATGACATCAGGCTACCAACACCCAAGACCTGAACATCTTCATTACCCCGAGCTTTTGGTTGAGTCAGTTCAACGGTTTTCTTCTCTTTCTGCTCAGGTTTGAGGAAGGATTGAGCCGCATGAATCACTTGCCCCAAGCGCAAATCCCCGGCACCGATGCGCGCATACAACTCTTCTTCGGAACTAATATTCAGCTGTTCAGCTAATCGAGTTAGGTCGATTTTCTGCAAAGAGACTTTCTTTAACTCAGGGATCAGCAATTCACGTCCATCAATAATGTTTTGATCTCGCGCCTGCTCTTTAAACCAATGCTGAACCTTGGCCCGAGCACGTCCGGAGTTTAAATAACCAATGTCTGAGTTCAACCAATCTCGACTTGGTTTGGCCTCTTTTGCTGTAAGAATTTCAATCTGCTCGCCGGTTTTAACCTTGTAGTTCAAAGGAACAATCTTTCCGTTGACCTTAGCCCCACGGCAGGCATGGCCTACTTCGGTATGAACTTTATAGGCAAAATCCAACGGCGTAGAACCTGCTGGCAAATCCACCACATGGCCATTGGGAGTAAACACGTAGACACGATCTTGTGTCACCCCAAGATCCAGTTCATCGCCCAAGCCATCCAGCGACCCCATGTCGTCTTGCCACTCAAGCACCTGACGAAGCCACATGATTTTTTCTTCGTAAGAATCCTTTTTGGACTTGGTATCCGTTCCCTTGTACAACCAATGCGCACAAACGCCCAGTTCCGCATCTTCATGCATATCGAAAGTACGAATCTGAATTTCTACCGTTCGGCCGCTTGGACCGATCACAGCGGTATGCAATGACTGATAGCCATTCGGTTTTGGCGATGCTATGTAGTCATCAAATTCTTGCGGAATGTGCTTCCACAACGAATGAACAACCCCGAGAATGGCATAACAATCACGAACGTCTTTCACCAGAATTCGAACGGCCCGAATGTCGTAAACCTGATCAAATGGTATCTTTTTACGCTGCATCTTCCGCCAGATGCTATAGATATGCTTCACCCGACCTGAAATTTCAGCGTCGATGTTCATACGCTCCAACGATTGCTGAAGTACTTCGATAACATCTTCTATGTACTTCTGGCGATCCAAGCGTTTCTCTTCAAGAAGTTTGGCAATTCGCTTATAGGAGAGAGGTTCAAGGTAACGAAAAGATAAGTCTTCCAGTTCCCACTTGATATGACCAATACCAAGCCGATGCGCCAATGGCGCGTAGACGTGAAAAACTTCACGAGCCACTCGCATTTTACGTTCACGCCCTGCATTTTTTACCGCACGAATGGCACAGGTACGTTCAGCTAGTTTGATGAGAGCAACCCGGACGTCATCAATCATGGCCACCAACATCTTACGGATGTTATCCATTTGGCCTTGTTGTTGCCCGAGCACAATATGATTGGTAGGACTGACCAGCGTGCCGATGGCGGCCATCTTAAGCACACCTTCAATAAGATTTGCGACAGTCTCACCTATTTCACGACGCACGCGTTCAATGGAAACCCGCTCTTCACGCACCGCTCGATAAATAAGTGCAGCCACCAAGGTATCTTGATCTAGCTGCAGATCTGCAAGAATTTCAGCCATTTCAAGGCCAACGTTCATGCAACCATAACCTTCCGGCCAGGTATTTTCACCGAACTTCGAATTAAACTGCGCTACTTCCGCCACATGACAGGCATATCGGATTTGAGCTATGTCCTGAATCTCAACTTTGTCTGAAAGTAGCTGGAGCCATTGATCGGCATCCAGATGACCATTTTCGGTTAAGGGTTGATCTTTTCGAACTGTAACCATAATCCTTCACATCCTTATGGCGTGAGCCAAAACTTCCCAGTCGACTTACACCTTTTCCCAACCACTCAAGTGTGTTCATCTCATACAAAGCCAGCTGCTTCATCTAGGATAACCCTGTATTGAGTATCGTGGGCTTTTAAAATTTCGCCAGTCTACCAAACTTTCTCAACATGAATTTGGGACTGGATCAAAACATCAGCATTTAGAAAATATGACCAAGGTTTCTATATGCGATGTTTGTGGGAACATATCCAACAACGTTGCACTCTCTAGTTGATACCCTTGTTCCAAAATCCACTTTGTATCTCGAACTAACGCTTGAGGATTGCATGACACATAGGCAATTTTGGTCGCGTTGGTACGACCAATATTCTGTGCTATGAGTTCCGCACCCGCCCTGGGAGGGTCCAGAATAATTTTATCCGCCCCCTGATCCAACCAGCTTAATGCCTCTTCATTAAACAAATCCTGAACAGACGCCGAAAAGTTATCAATTCCATTTAATCGCGCATTTTCCAGAGACTTTTCCACCATCTCATCGATGCCTTCCACAGCGAGAACATCTTTCGCTAAGTACGCAGCCGGAAGCGAGAAGTTCCCCAAACCACTGAATAAATCTAAAACACGATCGTCTATTGAAATATCCAATTGCTGCAGAACGCTAGCGACCATCGCTTCATTCACTTGAGCATTAACCTGTAAAAAATCCTCTGGTGTATAGGCAATCTTTACGCCATTTTTCAAATCAAGATTCGTCGTTGAAAGATTACCTTGATAACGCTCTAACGGCTTATCAGCAATCCTGAGCCATAGACTCACGCCTTGAGATTGAGCCCAGTTTTCAAGAAGAGTCATAACACCCGTTGGCAGTGGCTTTAGCAAACGAAAGCACACCGATTGACCATCTTGATCTGCAACGCACTCTATATGCGCAAATTCTCGTAATAACTTGGGTTGATCTAACTGCTCATGCAAGTCACCCATCAACTGATAGAGTGCTTGCACCAAAGATTTCAACTGCGGTGTCATCACCTGACACTCGGATACTGCAACGATCTTTTTACTTTTAGCTGCTCGAAAGCCTATATTGAGTTGATTATTCGACGGATCGTAATAGCAGGCTAAGCGAATTTTACGACGATAATCATAGCCCGCATCCGAAGTGATAATAGGGTCAAGCCAGCGTAAATCGTCAACACAGGCATTTCGACAAAGCAACTGTTCAACAATACTCTGTTTATGCTGAATTTGCTGGTTGTGAGAAAGGTGCTGTAAATCGCACCCGCCACATTGCTCATAAACCGAGCACTTTGGTTTGACTCGCTCAGGAGATGGCTCCAACACCTTTATCAGTTTAGCTTCCACCCGCTTGTTATTTGCGGCACTGATCTGAGCCTTCACTTTTTCGCCTGACAAACTGCCTTCCACGAAGCAAGCTCGACCATTCAAACGACCAATCCCTTTACCGTCATAAGATAAGGAATCAATGTCTAATTCGATAATCGGTGTGTGTTCTAAAGAACTGTCAGAGCGTCTCTGCCCCATCGCAAGGTTATTGGAAGGTTTACGATAGCCTGAACGTCGCTTGTTGTTGGATCGGTGATTTGATTTCGCCATGAGATAAATTCGCTGGATAAGAAAAAGCCTGATCACTAAATCAGGCCAAATACTTAAAATTCAAGGGTAACTAAAGTTTAGACAATACAGAGGTCGATTAAGAAGTGAATAAACGTACTTAAACAAGCGCTGTTTGTGGAGTACTTTTTCTAAGGAAAGGTTATGGATTAAACACACCCGTCGACAAATATCGATCGCCACGATCACAGATGATGGCAACAATGGTCGCATTATTCACTCGCTCAGAAAGATCTAAGGCAGCAGCTACAGCGCCACCAGAAGAGACGCCACAAAAAATACCTTCTTTAGTTGCCAAGTCTTTCATTACCTGCTCAGCCTGATCTTGAGACATATCGACTTTTTCATCGACACGAAAGTCTTCATAAATGGTTGGCAGGTATTCTTCAGGCCATCGTCGAATCCCTGGGATCGCAGCCCCTTCCTGCGGCTGAAGGCCGATAATCTGCACCTCAGGGTTCATTTCTTTTAGGTATCTCGATGTCCCCATAATGGTACCTGTTGTACCCATTGAGCTGACAAAGTGAGTGATTCTGCCTTGTGTTTGCTGCCACAGTTCCGGGCCAGTCCCCTCATAGTGAGCCAATGGATTATCGGCATTCCCGAACTGATTTAAGACCAAGCCTTTGCCCTCTTCCTGCATTTTCAATGCAAGATCACGAGCAGCTTCCATCCCCTCTTCCTTTGACACGGTAATCAATTCAGCACCGTAAGCGGACATCGCCAGTTTTCGCTCTTCGCTCATGTTATCCGGCATGATCAATACCATACGATAACCTTTGATCGCAGCTGCCATCGCTAAAGCGATGCCTGTATTGCCACTGGTCGCTTCAATCAAACAATCGCCTGGTTTGATATCACCACGCAGTTCAGCATGCTGAATCATCGACAGCGCTGGACGATCTTTTACCGAGCCGGCAGGGTTATTACCTTCTAATTTAACCAGAACCACATTGCTTGGGTTGGGATTAAGACGCTGTAAACGAACTAATGGCGTATTGCCGACGCACTGCTCAATCGTTGGGTAATCCTGGCTCATTCTTTCAATCCTATCTGCCGAGATGAAGCTTGGTTCTTGCTTTCTGGGTATACATTTCCAGCTAACGCAAAAAGTAAATGCCTAACAACATTCATTAAATGTCATGAGTACGTTAGAGTTATCATAATTTTCTATCGCACATAATACGTTGTTTTGTTACTGACTAATAAGAATATAAAGCACTATTTTTATTCAAGAAGATTATAAATTCTTTAATTATGAGTATTCACATGAAAAATTGGGGTCTACAGTCTCGTATTTTGTTAATCACTTTGTTACCCCTGATTGCCATTTCCTGCGTTCTGGGCGGCTATTTTATTAAAGTCAGATTGGATGATCTCGATACGCTGGTAGAACAACGAGGCCTGGCCACCATTCGCCAATTAGCCCCAGCCTGTGAATACGGTCTCGTCAGTGGTAACAAAGAAGTTCTTCAAAAAGTTGCCAACAGCACACTGAATGAATTGGATGTACGATCAGCAAAGATTTACGATCGCTTCCAAAGTGAACTGGTACATTCCGGCCCAGATATGAAGGCTCTGGATGAACGAGAAGAGCTTCCCAATGAAATTCAAATTCTCCACTTTGAAAACTCCATTCGATTAATTACGCCTATCTTTGCTCAGAACCTCGCAAGTTACGAGCACTTGGGCGTTTCCTCCATTGGGCGAAATCAGGATGAGCTATTTTCCGAAAAAATTGGCTGGGCTGAGCTGGAGTTATCATTAACCAATACCGAATTAAAGAAATATCAGGCACTACTGACCTCATGCTTTTTCCTGTTCAGCGGCATCCTCGTCTGTACCATCATCACCATCCGCTTCAGTCGTGAAATTACTACGCCACTAATTAAGCTAACCCAGGCCGTTGAAAGCATTAAGCAAGGGAACCTGGAAGTGCGCATCAATTCAGAGTCTGGTGGTGAACTGCGCATTCTCGAAAGCGGTATTAACTCCATGGCGTCGTCCTTGAAAACCGCCTATGACGAAATGCAGCAAAGTATTGATCAAGCCACCGAAGACTATCGACAAACCCTTGAACAGATTGAAATCCAAAACGTTGAACTTAACTTAACTCGACGAGAAGCCTTAAAAGCCAGCCAGATTAAGTCAGAATTCTTAGCCAACATGAGCCATGAAATTCGCACTCCGCTCAATGGCATCATTGGCTTCACTAATCTGATCCTGAAAACTCAGTTAACGGCTCGACAACTGGACTATATCAACACCATCAAGAAATCGTCGGAAGGCTTACTCGCGATCATTAATGACGTACTGGATTTCTCAAAAATCGAAGCCGGGAAGCTGGTACTGGATAAAACACCAATGAACCTCCGTGACCTGGTGGAAGATGTCTTAACTATGATGGCCCCTGCCGGTCAAGACAAAGGCTTGGAACTGGTGTCATTGGTCTACAGCGATGTTCCTGCCGACCTGATCGGTGATCCGCTTCGTCTCAAGCAAATCATCACTAACTTAGTAAACAATGCCATTAAGTTCACCAACAAAGGCAGCGTGATTGTACGAACCATGTTGGAAGAACAAAAACAAAACACCGTCACTCTGAAGATCTCTGTTACTGACACAGGGATCGGAATGACCGAAGATCAACAACAGGAATTATTCCGAGCCTTTACTCAAGCGGATACCTCAACCACACGCCAGTACGGCGGTACCGGATTAGGGTTGGTTATCTCCAAGAAATTAGTTGAACACATGGGTGGCGACATTGGTGTCGAAAGCTCGCTTAATCAAGGCTCTACTTTCTGGTTTACCGTTAAAATTCAAAAATCCGATGACACCGATACCATCCATGAAATAAATCGCTTAATGGAGAAAAAAGCACTGATCTTCGATACTCATCCAACCGCTCGCTTAGCCCTCTCCCACTGCATACAGCAATGGGAAATGGAAGCCGATGAAGTAGATGATCTACAAATTCTGGAAGAGCTGGCCTTGCAAGCAGATGAAAGTCATGCACCATTTGATATTGTGATTCTTGGAGTCGGTCAAGAGCAGCTTGAAAGCCAATACATACTGGAAACCATCCGCAAACTTCAGGATCAATTAAGCCTTCCAGTGATCGTATTAATTAATACTACAGACCAACAAGCTGTTCAGCGCTTTCAGCTACTCAATGTGTCCTGTCTGACAAAACCGATTATTTCAGCCAAACTCCATGAAACTCTAATTAATCAATTCTATTACCCGGAAAATATCAACAAACACAACCTTCAACAACAGACCAAACAATTGACCACGATTCCACAACAGGCAATAGAAATACTGGCCGTTGATGATAACGAAGCCAACCTGAAATTACTTCGAACCTTATTGGAAGGATTAGGACACAAGGTAATAGAAGCCAGCAATGGTGCGGAAGCCGTGAAAAAGATTCAACAAACACTTCCCGATCTGGTTTTTATGGACATTCAAATGCCAGTGATGGACGGGGTGGAAGCGACAAAGACCATTCGAAGCCTGGACGAACGTCGATTTTTACAAGTACCAATCATCGCATTGACCGCACATGCACTCTCGGGAGAAAAGGAAGCCTTGATTCAGGCAGGCCTCAACGATTACCTCACCAAACCTGTGTCAGAAGAACAGCTTTCGGCCACCATTGCCAAGTGGGTAGATAAAGGCTCACCTAACTCACCGTCAGAGCGTTTAATCCATTTACCTCAAGAATCTGAGGGCTCAGAAAGAGCAACCTCTGAAACTGAAAACAATGATCACGCAGCCAAAAATTCTGCTCTAGAGGATTCAAATCAGCTTGAAACCGTCTGTATTGACGAGTGTCTCAAGCTTGCTGCCAATAAAGAAGATTTAGCCAAAGACATGCTTTCGATGCTACTTTCCAGCTTTGATCGCGACATCCCTCCCATCACAGAAGCATTGACCTCTGGCGCTCGAAATGATTTGCTGAATAGCGTTCATAAAGTCCATGGTGGTACCCGCTACACGGGCGTACCTAAATTACGCAACATCTGTCACGCCTTTGAAAGCGCCATTAAAGAGGACGCGTCGGATGAGCTCATTGCTGAATTCTATAATGCGTTTACTAAAGAAGTCGATGCGATCAAAGCATGGTCAGAGAGCTCGGATTGGCTCTCGTAAGTAAGTGGTTAGATCTGATAATAAAACGGAAAGAGAGTAATCACTTACACAGCCAGGTTACTTTCCAATACCACAAACGCAACCGCATAGGATTGCTCATCGCTGATTGAAAGGTGCATAGAGGTCACCTGCTTTTCTTCTGCTATGACTAAGGCTTGCCCTGAGAAAGCTAAAATCGGCTGCCCTGAATCCAAATGAGAAATTTCTATGTCTTGCCAACGAATTCCATTGGCAAGCCCAGTGCCTAACGCTTTCAAAGCCGCTTCCTTGGCCGCAAACCGACTGGCCACAAAGGCCGCCGGTCGCTTACGTTGTTTAAACTGTGCTATTTCTTGCTCTGTTAACACACGCTCCACAAAACGATCTTGCCGCTGAATCGTCTTCTCGATGCGAGAAATGTCACAAATGTCAGTGCCAATCCCAACAATCATTGAGCAGCTTCACGCATAAGACGCTTCATCTCTCGAACAGCTTCCGGTAAACCAGTAAACACTGCACGAGCAATAATAGCATGACCTATGTTTAATTCGTTGATACCAGGAATCGCCGCAATTGGCTCAACATTATGATAATGTAGACCGTGCCCCGCATTAACGATCAAACCTTTAGACAACCCAAATTCAACCGCGTGTTTAACACGAGCCAGTTCAGCCAATTCAACCTCATGTGTTTCAGCTTCCGCATAAGCCCCCGTATGTAATTCTACGACTGGCGCTCCACAACGAATTGCTGCTTCCAGTTGCTGAGGTTCTGGATCAATAAACAACGAGACTTCAATTCCTGAAGCAGACAAACGCTTTACCGCCTCTGTAACTTGAGCTTCATTACCCACAACGTCAAGGCCGCCTTCAGTGGTTAGCTCCTCACGCTTTTCAGGCACGAGACAACAATGCGCTGGCTTCACGTCTTCGGCAATGGAAATCATTTCATCAGTAATCGCCATCTCCAGATTCATACGTGTGGAAAGTGTATCTTTTAACACATAAATATCACGATCCTGGATGTGTCTTCTGTCTTCACGTAAATGTACGGTAATGCCATCGGCACCCGCTTCTTCAACCAAAGCCGCCGCATAAACAGGGTCTGGATACTTGGTTCCTCGGGCCTGACGCAAGGTCGCAATATGATCAATATTTATCCCAAGTAGAATCTTTTGTTTCATGATAGTGATAACCCTGTAGTGATGAGTAATGCATTCAGTAATGACGCAACAAAGAGCTATTGTTTCAGTTTATAGCTTTTGAATAAAGATCTGCTTTTAAATGGTTTCCCATCCATCAAGTATAAAATAATGTGCCGCATTAAGCGTTTTACATCAGATAAAGTAGTTGGATCAGACACGTCATTATTATTAAAGGCAATTAAGTGTTTCCCTAAAATCAACACGTCGCCATATCGTTGAGCAGTAGGGTGTTCACCCACTTGAAAAGAATGAAATTCAGATATTCCCAATCCATAATGAGGATGTTTTAACAGACAATAATGAAGTTCCGGCTGAATGGTCTGCCCCGACAGAGCATCCACAGACAAATCACTTAGATGTCCCGTCGTAATGAGCAACTGCCGTTCAAAAATTCGCAACACCGGCTCAATAAAAACACGTTTCGCCAAAGAATCAAGCATCCAAAGGTAATCGTTATAAAGCGCTGGGTTGTCCGCATGTGTCGGTAAGAACTTCATACAAAGTTCGTTGATGTAGAAGGCGGTAAATAGAAACTCCGAACAAAAGGAAGATTTGATTACATCTGGATATGCGGGATCTAACTCGACCTTTTGCAGCCGAGCATTATCATTTTTTGATCGCCATGAGATCAACAGAGGTTTGAAAAGGGGAATAGCACCTGGGTTACTAAGTACACCAGTTACCCATAAAGAGAGTCGGCCATAACGCCGAGTAAAGAAGGTAACTATCGCATCCTGCTCTCCAACGACTCGATGATGAAGCAGGCAAGCGGACTCAAAGTCAACTTGCTCGTGCATGGTCTTCCTCAGTGTACTTTTGAAGCTAAGCGAATGGAGCTATTCCATTTGATCAAAATAACCCAGACTTTGAAGTGCGCGCTCATCATCAGACCATCCGCTCTTGACCTTAACCCAAAGCTTTAGGACGACCTGATTATCAAACAATCGTTCCATATCCTGGCGTGCATCTATGCCTATTTGCTTGATTCGACTACCTTTATTGCCAATCAGAATCAACTTCTGACCTTGTTTTTCAACATAGATCACAGCATCAATATGAATTCGGCCTTTGATAACCTTAAAGCGCTCCACCATTACCGTCATTTGATACGGTACTTCTTCCCCCATAGAACGCATTACTTTTTCGCGAACAATTTCTGCCGCCAAGAAACGAGAGCTACGATCCGTCAGCTGGTCTTCAGGGTAAAAGTGGATATTCTCTGGAAGAAGAGATTCTACTTTTTGTTCCAACACATCGACCTGTCGGCCGGTTTTTGCAGAAAGTGGAATCATTTCAACAAAATCATGTTTTTGACTGATCTCTTGCAAGAAAGGCAGCAAAGATTCTTTATCTTCAAGCCAATCCACTTTATTAATAACCAAGATCGTCGGAATACCTGAGCGCTTAATCTTTTCTAGAACAAAGTCCTCTTCTTCAGTCCAAGCCGTTCGGTCAATGATGAAGACAACGACATCGACACCTTCCAATACAGAAGAAGCCGCTTTATTCATAAAGCGGTTAAGTGCTTTTTCCTTATTCAGATGTAATCCAGGCGTATCAACATACACTGTCTGCACATTATCTTCCGTCTTGACACCCACAATTTGATGGCGAGTTGTCTGAGGCTTACGACAGGTAATACTGATTTTCTGACCCAGAATTTTATTAAGAAGTGTAGACTTACCTACATTTGGACGGCCAACAATTGCAACATAGCCACAACGCTGTTCAGATTCGTTTTCGAAATTTTGATCATCAGATGTCATAGCACCTACTCCTACTTATCTTCTTCTCGGGTATCCACGCCCAAAAGAATAAGTGCCTCGCCTGCAGCTACCTGCTCAGCAATTCTTCGACTGGTGCCTTTTCCGTTGGCAACCTCATTAATACTTTCAACTCGACACTCAACATAAAAAGTTTGCTGATGCGCCTGCCCCTTCACATTAACTACTTCATATTGAGGAAGAGGCTGCTGTCGAGATTGTAAATGTTCTTGCAATCGTGTTTTGGGATCTTTAAGAGTGTCTTTGATCGAGAGTTTTTCCAAACGCGATTGATACCAGCTAAGAATGACTTTCTTGCATACAGCCATGTCGCCATCATTTTCTAAATGAATGGCACCAATAATCGCTTCAACAGCATCAGCCAAAATAGACTCTCTACGATAGCCGCCACTTTTTAATTCACCCGACCCCATTTTCATGTATTCACTGAGGCCAAATTCTCGACCAAGCTCAGCTAATGTCGCGCCTTTAACCATACGTGCACGCAAGCGACTGAGCTGACCTTCTTGAGCATCTGAGAAACGGTGATAAAGATCTTCACCTATGACATAGTTAAGAATTGAGTCACCAAGAAACTCTAACCGCTCATTGTTTTTTCCACCCACACTCCGGTGGCTCAGAGCGAGCTCCAAAAGAGCTTCATTTTCGAATTGGTATCCAAGTTGGTTACAAAGTAATTTGTACTGTTTTGTCATTAAAGAACTTTATTAAATATAATGTAACGAGCCTAAGGCTCTTAATAGATTAGTTACTAGGTAAATTAACGTGATTTTTAAAAGTCACAATAAGATCGATATTTGAAACCATCTTAATTCGTTTCTCATAATCGATACGAACTTGTGTGTAATTATCTTCTTCAACAAACTCTATATCTTCGTCTTTAACCCAACGAACATTATTGATGTTCATTCTTTTTAAAATGACTTCAACAACCTCATCATAAGAAGCATCCGATAGGGAACGATCCTGAGACAAAGGTTTGATGACTGATCGAATAGTGCCATTATCTAAATACAGCGGGACAATTTTTAGCCCTAACCAGGCAATAGAACCAACAATGGCCAAAGAAAACGCCAACGACCACATTGTCCAACCTTGTTGTTTTCGGCTATTCATCCTTTCACCTCATAGTTCATCTATCAATACTCACAAATAACGGAGTCAGAATCATTGAATCCAACGATTTTCACCAAAGCTAGGCGCACTGAAAATACTCTCCCAATGCATCCACACAGCAAACGCCTGACCTACGACTAACTCATCTGGCACAAAGCCCCAAAAGCGACTGTCATTACTGTTATCGCGGTTATCCCCCATAACAAAATAATGTCCTTCAGGCACTACCCAAGTTTTATTTACTCTAGGAGCTGAATTTGCCTTATAAATTTGGTGAGTTACTTCTCCTAATTTTTCAGTATAGCGTCCCATACGATTTTGCAAGCTTGGAGCCTGGGTAAGCTCCGCTTCTACTAACTGATTATTAACATATAGCTGTTTATTCTGATAACGAATTCGGTCACCCGGCACACCAACAACTCGTTTAATGAAATTGATCTTAGGGTTCTTAGGGAACTTAAAGACCATGACATCACCTCGAGCCGGATCTTTGTATGGAATTACTTTGGTTCCCACCACTGGCAATCGGACGCCGTAGGCATACTTATTAACTAAAATAAAATCATCGACCTTCAGAGTCGGTAACATAGAACCGGAAGGGATTTGAAATGGCTCAATCAGAAATGAGCGAACCACTAAAACAACAAAGAAGACAGGAAAAAACGACTTACTTAACTCAATTAGGTATGGCTCTTTTGCTACCTTATCAAGCACGCCTTGCTGTTCATCTGAGACCGCTTGTTCGTTGGTAATTCCCATGTCAGTACGAGCTTGCAACAATTTAGCTTTTCGAGGTTTCTGTAAAACAACTAAATCAATAAGCCATCCTAGCCCACACGCAAACGTTAAAACCACTAACACCAGTGGAAAGTCGATATCCATATCAGTCATCTACCCTTAATACTGCTAAAAATGCTTCCTGTGGCACTTCTACGTTGCCTACCTGTTTCATTCGTTTCTTACCTTCTTTCTGCTTCTGCAAAAGCTTCTTCTTACGACTCACATCACCGCCATAACATTTAGCTGTTACATTCTTACGAAGCGCTTTCACATTGGTTCGAGCAATTACTTGATTACCAATCGCCGCCTGGATAGCAACATCGTACATTTGGCGAGGAATCAACTCTTTCATTTTCTCCACCAATGCACGACCTTTGCTCTGACTAATAGCACGGTGAACAATCACAGCCAATGCATCGACTCGGTCACCGTTAATCATGACATCTAAGCGAACCATATCAGAAGGTTCGAAACGTTCAAAAGTAAAATCTAGCGAAGCAAAACCACGACTCACCGACTTCAAACGATCAAAGAAATCCATCACCACTTCACTCATCGGGATTTCGTAAGTCAATGACACTTGGCCACCAACAAACTGCATGTCTTTTTGCATCCCGCGCTTTTCTACGCATAAAGTGATTACATTCCCCAAATAATCCTGAGGAACCAGAATATTTACGCGAACGATTGGTTCACGCATTTCATCAATAGAACCGGTAGGAGGCAGTTTAGAAGGGTTATCAACTAGAACCGTCTCGCCTTTGGTTGTAACGACTTCATAAACTACCGTTGGCGCAGTAGTAATCAGATCAAGATTGTACTCACGCTCCAAGCGCTCCTGGATAATCTCCATATGAAGCATACCCAAGAAGCCACAACGGAAACCAAAGCCCAAAGCATCTGAAGATTCTGGCTCATAAAACAACGACGCATCATTAAGCGTCAACTTTGCCAATGCTTCTCGGAAGTCTTCATAGTCATCAGAACTTACAGGGAAAAGACCGGCATAAACTTGCGGTTTAACTTTTTGGAAACCAGGCAGACTAGGAACATCCGGTGTTTTACTGAGTGTAATAGTATCACCCACAGGCGCACCATGAATGTCCTTAATGCTGGCACAGATAAAACCTACTTCACCGGCTTTCAGAATTCCTGTGTCGGTACGTTTAGGAGTGAAAATACCAATGCGATCCACCGAGTGAGATTGGCCCGTAGACTTGATGGTAATCTTGTCGCCTTTCTTTAGAGTACCGTTTTTAACTCGAACTAACGAAACAACGCCAAGATAATTATCGAACCAGGAATCAATGATCAATGCCTGTAAGTCACCGTCAACATTGCCTTCTGGAGCAGGGATTTTAGCAACCAAAGTTTCGAGAACTTCTTCTATTCCCATCCCGCTTTTAGCACTGCATGGCACAGCATCGTGCGCTTCAATCCCGATAATATCTTCAATTTCAGATTGAACCCGCTCTGGTTCTGCTTGAGGCAAATCCATTTTATTAAGAACAGGAACCACTTCCAGACCTTGTTCAATCGCGGTATAGCAATTGGCTACCGATTGCGCTTCAACCCCTTGAGCGGCATCTACAACCAACAAAGCCCCTTCACATGCTGCTAATGAACGCGAGACTTCATATGAGAAGTCAACGTGTCCCGGCGTATCAATAAAGTTCAGTTGATAAGTATTCCCGTCTTTACTCTTAAAATTCAGGGTAACACTCTGAGCCTTAATGGTAATACCACGCTCTCGCTCTAGATCCATTGAATCCAAAACCTGCGCGGCCATCTCACGATCACTCAAACCGCCACACATCTGGATAAAACGATCAGCAATCGTAGACTTACCATGATCAATATGAGCAATAATAGAAAAGTTACGAATATGATCCAAAGAACTCACAAAACCCTCGCCGTACTTCGACTTCAAAATAAATAGCGCTGCATTTTAAACTAAAATGCTTATCCTCTCACCAGAAAAGACAAAATAATCAGAAAAAAGGTCAGTTTTATTTTTCTTGCAAGAAGAAACGATTCCCTCTCACACTGACTAAAAATGAAGAGTTAACAGTTCGGGGAAAATGTGCTAGAAATCAGCTATCGCTCAACTATACTTGAGAAATTAAAGCCTCAGAAAAACAACAAATTGCGATGAATGGAGACGTGGTCATAGATTGGGCCAAACTCAGACATTAAGTATTATGATCAAACTCAATCTCTTAACTACACACTATGATGAGCTTGTTTTTCTCTAAATCATCGCCGCTCAAGTTACTTTTTACTTGGATTGCCTGCTTATGGATTTTACATCCAATACCCTCTCACGCTGAGACCATTGATAAAAAGAAGTTATTAAAGATTGAAGCGGCCTACCTGTATAAATTTACAAAATTCATCAAATGGCCCGATAGACTATTCAACCAAAGCAGCAACCTAAACATATGCCTTGTAGGTAGTAATTTAGATGCGCTCAATCGGCTTTTAACCAAAGGTGTCTCAGGTAAACAATCCAACGGACGGACGCTTAGAATCTATTACTACCAAACTGATCACCCATCAACGAACGAGCATAATTGTCACTTAATTTATCTAGATCAACATGCAAGCAACAGCCTAACCACCAATCTGGATTTCCCCTCTACACTGCTAATAAGTGCTCCAAACCATAAACATAAGAAAGACAGCCTGATCTACTTAGAAATACTGAATGGTAAGCTGGTCTTTTTTATCAACCAGAACCACCTAGACACATCGGAATTGGAAATCAATGCAGCATTACTGTCACTTGCGAGGAAAAGACTATGAGCAAGTGGTTTAGTCGACTCACATTCCAACGAAAAGTGCTGTATGTAATTATTGCTGTAAGTATTCTCGCCGTTGTAATCAGCGTCACGCCGCAACAGATCAATACTATCAGCCAACAGAAAGACAACTTAATTACACAATCGCGCCTGCAAGCCAAACTTATCGGTCAAATATCTGCCGCGGGGATCAGCTTCGAACAGAGAGAATCGGTCAATGAACTGCTTGCATCCCTCAAGGTCTCCCCTAACATTATAGCTGCGACCATACTTAAGCGTGATGAGTTCAGCCAAGATCTCAGTGTTTTCGCCACGTTTGGAGAAGCGATTTCAGTAGAGTTCTTCAACAGTATTATTGATCAAAGAGACATCAACTTAGGGCAAGAACAAACCTACATCTTCGAGCCTATTTCACTGGATGGTAGCGTGATTGGGTACACCATACTCACCGTAGACCTGAAGAACCTTCAGAACCAAGTATTCAATAGCATATTCCTAACTCTGATCGCTGTTGTCTCCGCTCTAGCCATCGCGTTCTACATCTCCAATATCGCTCAAAAAGCATTAACAAAACCGGTTGAAATGCTGACTGAAACCACATCAAAAGTCGCAAACAAACAAGACTACAGCCTCCGTGCAGACATATTCAGCGATGATGAACTCGGCACATTAAGCCGCTCATTCAATCGTATGTTAGATGAACTGGAACGTTACGATTTACAGCGAAAAGAACAAGAAGACGAAATCATTCGACTCAACCAAAGCCTAGAAAAAAAAGTAGAAATGCGAACCGATGAATTAAAGAAAGCCAACCTGAAACTAACTGAAAGCCTCTACCAGCTCCAAAACACTCAAAAACAGATGGTTGAACAAGAGAAGATGGCTTCACTGGGGAGTCTAGTGGCAGGGGTAGCACACGAGATCAATACACCTATCGGCATTGGCATTACCGCCATATCCCACCTTGAACACATCATTACTGAACTAGAAGTACCTTTTCAACAAGGGAAACTAAGTAAAACCAACTTCGAAAATGCACTAAGAAACCTTAAAGAGTGTCATACGCTGGTTTTCTCAAACCTTGAACGAGCAGCTCAACTAGTCAAAAGTTTCAAAATGGTCGCAGTAGATCAGTCTAGTGAAGAAAAACGTTTGTTTAACCTTAGAAGTTATCTAAATGACGTCATCACCTCACTTCGTCCAGAGCTTCGTAAAACCAACCTAAAATTAAAATTGGTAATAGATGAAAATCTGTTCCTTAACAGTTTCCCTGGTGCATTTTCCCAAATATTCACCAATTTAATTATGAATTCTATCATCCACGGATTTAACGACAGCGATGAAGGTACAATCGATATCAACGCACAGCTAAAAGAAGAAACTCTCATCATTAATTACCGTGACAACGGCAAAGGAATAGGAAAAGAAATCGCCGCAAAGATCTTTGAACCTTTCTTCACCACCAACAGAGATACAGGCGGTAGCGGCTTAGGAACCCACATTATCTACAACTTAGTCACTCAAGCCCTACATGGAAGCATCGAGTTAGATCAGACATCAGATACCGGCGCCCATTTCGTTATATTGATACCTTGGAACAAGGTAAAAGCAGATAAAGCCTAATCCATTGTTATCAATCATCAAAATACTTTACTATACGCTTTTCCATTCATAGAGCCTTTAGTAGATGTCCGTAAAAGAAAACGTATTCGTCAGCATGTTTTCAGTCGCAACCTTACTTGTCGCTGTTCTCACGATTAAAGCCTTTTATCCCATCGACTCACAGCAAAACTTTATTTGGCTCATCGCTATTGTTCTTGTGCTATCCACACTCTCTCGAAGCCTAGCTAGAAAAGTCTATAAGCGCCTATTCGAGCACCCGGAAAGCTAAAACTACGACCTCTTTTGACCAAAGACCTCTGACTTTTCAAGGTAGCGTAGTATCAATCTAAGATTTCGTCGGTTTGCCCTGTAATACAAATCAAAAATATCTCCCACTATCGGCACAGACCCTATCACCATATCGATAACAACGTTAATCAACATCCTGAAATAAACAGACTTAGGCAGGTTGAACTTTAACGATTCCTTAACCAGCCATAAACTCAAAGCACCAGTCAGAAAGTCACCAATAATAGGTATAAGCCCGACCAAGAAATCCACACCAAACCGAATCTTCGTAAACGGAATACGCCACTTGCCTTCCATAACTTCCGAAAACAATTTTAATCGCTCAATACACCGTTCTTTTTCCAAATCTTTACTGTCGGTCATTTCATTCGCCCCCCATTGAACAAATTTCACACACAAAGACTGAATATCATTCCTTAGTAGGAACATTCTAATTTTTACAATTATATTAATCCCATAGTCAGAGCCTGGAAATCGTTACTTAGGTGTCGAGTAATCGGCAAGCAATGTCTCTTAACGCTTTGCATTCCGCTTGAACGAACACCGTCTATATAAGCTTCATTACCTCTTCCAGGCCACTCTAAGCAAACGATGTGAGTAAAATAGTTATGAGTATACAAAAGACATTGAATAGCCAACTTGAACAAGCAAAAGCTGCACAGTCAAAAATCCAAACCGTACTAAACGAACAGTTTGAAAAAGCAGGCGTTGAGGTACGAAAAATCCTTAAGGATTTAGGCGTCAATGTTGAAGGCGAATCACCGATCACACTAAAGAATGCGTTGAACGGCATTAAACAAAACAACCAATCTTTACGTGAATTGGTAAACAACATCGATATCGCGACCTACGATGTTCGTAATCGCTTTTCTTGGAATGCTCACATGCTAAGTGCTCTTGCAGAACTTAAAGCAGCTAAAGCAGTAGAACAAGCGGTTGAATCTGCAAAACCAAAAGTTGCAGCTTATAAAGAACAAGTAAATGAAACGGTTAATCCATACATCGAGCAAGCCAACGACTACACACAAAAAGTGCTTTCTCAGGTTAACGGTTACCGTAACCAAGTTGAAACGGCTGTTGCGCCTTATCGTGAAAAAGTAAATGCTCAGCTTGAGCAACTAACAGCTCAGGCAAACTCTTTGAAAGAGCAAGTGAATAGTAAGCTAGGTCGTTAATCGATCAGCTTCTCGAATTACCTTCCCTTCTAGTCGGTAATTTCCCTTGTTTTGCTGGCCTATATGGCCAGCTTTTTTATGCCTATGATTTGATACAAACTCAACACAAAGACATAAAAAAAGCCTCATAAGAGGCTTAATTTGTATGCGAGCAAATTATTGTTGCTTCAAGATAGCAACATCATCAGCTTGTAAGCCTTTATCGCCTTTAATCACATCAAACTTCACTTTCTGGCCTTCTTTTAAGAAGCGATGACCACGTCCTCGAATTGAACGAAAGTGAACAAAAATGTCTTCACCTTGATCCCGAGTGATAAAGCCAAAACCTTTAGAAACATTAAACCATTTAACAGTACCTGTTTCTCTCACGTCTTCTTGTTCAGTAACATAACGACTCTTACCACGATCTTCAGAACTAGAAGAGGACAACACTGCATCCATTACAAATTGAACTACTAGAACAGAAAGAACCAAGACACCATAACCAACACCCAGCGTCTCAACTGTCGTTGCTTCAGGAAGCATTCCCAATGCAAAAAGAACAGCACCGCCAACCAAGGGTGCGATAACAGCAGTGACGATCGTCGTTATTATATTTTTAGAAGAATCACTATTACTCATACTAACTACCATCTCATTTCACTAACAAACTAAAGAATCGAACATATCAGAGGACACAAGCACCTCCATGCCCAATTGATTATAATAAGTACTGCCTGGATTATAATTCCGGCGTACATCCCTAATAGAGGTTTAGTAACCACTTAATGCATTGTCGTGTTGAAACCAATATGATCAACCACATTAAGCAGGTTAGGACTATAGCACTATCTGATTGTAAAAAAATCTTTTACAAAACAAAATATTGCAGTTTGCCATTTATAGCAGGTAATTTATGAGTAACAAAGTAGAAGATCTAGAATCTCGCTTAGCTTTTCAAGAAGATACCCTTGAAACTTTAAACAAAGTCATCATCGAACAGCAAAAAGAAATCGAAAAGCTGAATACCTACGTTAGGATTCTAAAAGACAAAATTTCTTCGGTAGAGAATTCCATTACCACTCCGGACAACGAAGCCCCTCCTCCGCATTATTAGTACCCAGAGAACGTCTGAAGAAACCACTTATTACTAATCCTGCTCTCTTCCTCGAACGGTTATCAGCCGGTTCCCAAAAAGCCCTTATTGAAAATCAACAAGGGCTTTAAAGTGAGAGCGATTCTATTATCAATAGTTGTTAGCGACGCGCACGACTTTTCCGTCTCGCCAAAGCAACAAAAAACGCAACTACCGTTAACAGCACCGGTACTAATAGAATATTAATCAACTTTAACTGAGTACCTAACTGCTCAATGTCTTGATCCAAGTTCAACCGAACCTCTCTCAGACGCTTACGAATATCGAGCTTTTCTTGGATAAAGTTTTCAAGAGTCGCTTGTTGTTCCGGCGTAAGTTGAACCTCTTCACCAGCACCTGCAGGTTGCAGTTCACTTAATCTCTGTTCTGTTTCCTGTAACTGAAGTTCCAGTTGCTCTTCTTCTGCACGGAACGTTTCCTCAGCCTCACGCTTCAGAGCATCGACTACTTCGAAAGGACGGGTGTATCGGCCTCGACTACGAATATCAATCAAGTCGACACTTCCGGCCAAATTATCCAAAGCATTAATCACGAAACCCGCATTGTCTGCCCAAGGTGTTGGAATTTTCTGACCAAAGAAGTTTTGAACCTGTACCCACAAACGATCCGATAAGATATCGGTATCACCTACAAGAATGACATTAATCGATTCACTCTCAGTTACCTTAGGCATAACAGTTTCAGTCTTAGGTTCAACATTTTCATCTGTTTCCCCTTCAGATTCACTAGAGCTTACAGTCTCAATCCCTTCTGGAAAGGCCGTAATGGCAGGGCCTGTCACACGTGCCGCTAACACATATTCGGTATTTGTTGGCTCAAAACCACTATACAGGTCAGTAGGATCAGTTAATGTGGCCAATTGATTTGCATCCATTAACATCGCTTGCGCCGAAGACTTCAACAAGGGTGTGAACGTGGTCTGAGCATCCTCCAATGGAGACAAAGCAAGTGCCGATGAGAAGGTCACACTTTCTAAATCAGCGGTTGTAATATCGTCAGGAGCTATCACATCCGATTGTCCGTCATTAACCAAATTTAATAGCGCTAAATGCCTTACAGGCCGCTGTGACTGAGCTAAATTAACCGCCATAGAATATTGGGCATCCGCCACAAATTGACCGCTGCTAGGCTCAACTCCCCAACTCTCAAACAACAATTTGAAGTCAGAACCATCGGCTGAGTCCATTGGTGATAACGGTTGTTCTTGCTCCGCCTTAGGATCAACAAACACCATCAGTTTTCCACCCTTTAGAACGTACTGATCGATGGCTAGCAGAGTCTCATCACTTAACTCTTTAGGATGAACCAAAATAAGAACATCAATATCTTCAGGAATTTCGGCAACCGAATCTTCCAGCTCTTTTAATGAGAAAAGCTGTTTAATTTGCTCGAACAACATCCAAGGTTCTTTCTGCTGACGAGTCATGAAGTCGAAACCGCCATTGACATCCAAAGTAGATAACAAGCCAATAACAGGCAGTTCTGGATTTGCGGCAGTGTAAATCAACTTGCTCATGTCATATTCCAGATACTCTTCCTGATCTAACTGAATAAATGGAATAACCTGAGCATTGTTCAACTCTTTCGTACCGTCCTCAGCACTTGATTGAATGGCAGCAACCAAACCAAAGTACAAATTAGCACCGCCTGCATTCAGCGGAACCCCCTGTAAACCATAGGTAGTTGCTTCGTCTTCATCTTCGGAAAAAGCAATCGGATCGATCACTTCCAGTGAAAGCTTGCCATCTGAAACAGCAACGTACTCTTCCAACAACTCTTGTACCCGCTTGGCATAATCACGCACAGCCGGAAGACCTTCGGTTTCCTTGCGTGAGAAATAAAATTTCAACACCACAGGTTGATCAAGCTTTGACATGATGTTCTGAGTGCCTTCCGAAATGGTGTAAAGGCGATTCTCAGTCAGATCAACACGAGCATTTGAAAATAACCATTGGATACTGATCACCAACAACATGAAAACAGCAGCGAGTACCAGTAATCCTGTACGAGAAAATAACTTACTATTCATACTATTAAACTCCCTTACTCTGCTTTCTTCATATCAATAACGATGGCGGTGGCAATCAACCACACAGAAATCACCAAAGCAAAATAAAGAACATCTCTAAGATCAAGTACACCACGGGAAATAGCATTGAAGTGGGTTAGGAAACTCAGAGAGGATACGGCATCAATCAACCACGCCGGTGCCCAGCTTTGGAATATATCCAATACCATCGGGAAACCACTGACGATAAAGATAAAGCACACCACCACGCTCAGAATGAAGGCAATCACCTGATTATTAGTCGTTGCCGATAAACAACAGCCAATGGCTAAGAAACCGCCAGCCATAAACCAACTACCTAAATAACTTGCCAAAATCACTCCGTTGTCAGGCTGGCCGAGGTAATTTACCGTAATCCAAATCGGGAACGTCAGTACCAGAGCCACGCCAATGAACAACCAAGATGCTAAGAACTTCCCTAAGATCAGATCTCGCATCGGAATCGGTAACGTCATAATCAATTCAATGGTGCCGGTCTTGCGCTCTTCGGACCATAAACGCATCGCCAAAGCAGGCACAAGAAATAGATATAACCAAGGATGGAAACTAAAGAAGGAGAATAAATCCGCCTGACCGCGTTCGTAAAAATTGCCTAAATAGAAGGTAAATACGCCATTCAAGACCAGAAAAATAACCGTGAAAATAAACGCAAGCGGCGTTGCTAAATAGCTGGAAAGCTCACGTTTAATAACTACACCTAACATATTAATTCGCTCCTTCCCTTGTCACTGAACGGAATACATCATCCAGACGACCACGTTCTACAAAAATTTCTTCTGCATGCAGCCCTTTTGCAGTCAAGGCTTCATTGACCTTATCCAGTAGTCCAGATGAGGCTTCTGGAATTAATGTCACCCAATCGCCTTCGTGCAACACCTCTTTCACCCCCTGAATATCAGCCAAAACGTCCTCGGCCACTGTCTGAGCAAAGCGTACTGAAATAGCGTTGTGGTACTTAGACATAGACTGAAGTTCAGCCGGAGTACCGTCAGCAACGATAGAACCATTAGCGATGATCATCGCACGCGAACACACCGCACTGACTTCTTCGAGAATATGCGTGGAAATAATGACGATCTTGTCTTTTGATAGGTTTTGGATCAACTCACGTACGTGTTGCTTTTGATTTGGATCCAAACCATCAGTTGGTTCATCCAGAATAAGAATTTTCGGATCATGCAAGATCGCTTGTGCTAAGCCAACACGACGTTTAAAGCCCTTGGAAAGATTTTCGATCGGTTGATTTCGTACCGATCCGAGCTCTACTTCCGAAATCACTTTTTCGATACGTCCTGCCGCATCGTTACCTGTATAGCCACGTACTTCCGCAATAAAGGATAGAAAAGACTCCACCGTCATTTCACCGTAGCTAGGTGCACCTTCCGGTAAGTAACCGATTAACTTTTGTGCAGCAATGGTATCTTTAGAAATGTCATGACCATCTACTGTTACTGCTCCCGCCGTAGAAGCAAGAAAGCCAGTAATCATCTTCATAGTAGTGGACTTTCCAGCACCATTAGGACCTAGAAAACCTAAAACTTCACCCGGTTGCACTTCAAAAGAAAGATTATTAACCGCGGTGAATGAGCCAAATGTTTTCGTCAACTGTTTGACCGTTATCATTGACCTCTCCGTGACTTCGTTATTATTTCTATCTATGGTTGTTCAGTAATCTGAATTCGCTGAGTAACTCCTACCGGAGTCTGAATATAGCGCCTAAAGTGCGCATTATCATTGGGGTAAACGCTTATTTTTTCAAGGTTATTCCACATAATACGTCTACCTTTAGCCAATAATTCGTTTTCCAGCCACTCTTATACTTTTATTTGCTCGTCATACTGCTGCCAGACAATAGTCAGACTATAAAAAGCAGCGATAGACTATCAGTTATTACTGACCGTTTTATTAAAAGATGGTTTCGAGCATTGGGATTCCCCCACATTCGAGGTAAACTTGGCCGGATTATCGCTTTATCATGGACTGGGGTATAAAACCGAATCATGAAAAATTTCAACTTTGCCGAACTGATTTTCCGCTTTTTTAGAGCCATTCTGGCAAAATGGATGAAGACCACCGTACAAGGTGGAAGCCCAAAGGAATTGGAGTTAGACCCAAATCAACCTGTCATGTATGCCATCCGAGGTCCTTCCCTCAGTGCGCAGTTAATCATTGATCAGGAATGTACGACACGTGGTCTGCCCTCTATTAGGTCTGCCATGCCAGAAGCCTTTGGAGAGAAGCGTAGCTACATCACGCTTAATAAGCGCCAAGGCAGCATTTTCAGTAAACGCTGGGTACCAGTAACCTCAGTACGATTGCTAAACAGCATTGAAACACTGCAGAACAATGCTGATTATGACGTTCAGATTATTCCGGTTACGGTAATTTGGGGCCGAAATCCTGACAAAGAAAAATCGTTATTTAGATCTCTATTCTCAGATAACTGGTCTTCTGCTGGTAAATTACAGCAGTTCTTCACCGTTTTAATTCACGGTCGCGACACCCTGGTTCAGTTCAGCAAGCCTATTTCTCTGCGTTCTGTGATGAAACCAGATGAACCGGCGGAACGTACCGCCAAGAAAATCCAACGCATTTTACGTGTTCACCAACGCCGCTCCCGTGAAGCGATTGTTGGGCCGGATTTGTCTCACCGTCGTACTCTAATGCGTTCTTTGCTACACAGTAATGTGATGCGTCAGGCCATTCAAAAAGAAGCCGAAGAACACAACATTACCATCGAAAAGGCTGAGAAACGCGCATTAAAATACGCCGATGAACTGGCATCAAATATGTCCTATTCCACCATTCGTTTCTTAGAGGTGGTATTGAGTTGGGTTTGGAATAAAATCTATGACGGCATCGAGATTAACCATCTGGAGAATCTTGAAAAGGTCGCACGCGCCAACACCATTGTTTATGTTCCCTGTCACCGTAGCCATACCGACTACCTGTTGCTGTCTTACATTCTTTATCAGAACGGCTATCAGCCACCGCACATTGCCGCCGGAATCAACCTGAACATTCCTATTGTTGGTAGTATTTTACGTCGCGGCGGTGCCTTCTTCATGCGTCGTTCATTCAAAGGCAATCCACTGTATTCAAGCCTATTTAATGAATACATGCACACCATGTTCACTCGTGGCTTCTCAGTTGAATACTTTGTGGAAGGTGGCCGAAGCCGTACCGGTCGCCAACTTACACCGAAGGCTGGTATGTTGGCTATGACGGTTCGCAGCTTCCTTCGCGATTCTAAGAAGCCGATTAAGTTCATGCCAATCTATGTCGGTTACGAGAAAATTTTAGAGGGTAACACCTACCTCGGTGAGCTACGTGGCGCCAATAAAGAAAAAGAATCGGTAGGTGGTTTGTTCAAAGCCTTGAAGCACCTTCGAAACTCCTTTGGTAAAGTGCGCATGAACTTTGGTGACGCCATTGACCTAAAAACAGAGTTAGATAACTTCCGTCCAGGCTGGCGCGATGAAGATTACGGCGATGATTACCGACCAGAATGGCTAAACAGTTTTGTTGATTTGTTATCAACCAAAGTGGCCACCAGCATTAATAGCAGTGTTTCTGTTAACCCAGTCAATATGATTGGTGCGGTATTACTGGCAACGCCAAAACAAGCACTGAGCGAGCACGTTCTAATCGATCAGTTGGATCGTCTGAAAAAGCTATTATCTTTGGCGCCGTACAGTGAGCTAATCACCTTACCGGAAGGTTCTGGTAAAGATTGGGTCAAATATGCGGAAGACATGAAAGCCATCGACCGCAAAGAACACAGCTTGGGCGACATCATCTTAATGGATGAAACTCAAGCAGTATTACTGACCTACTATCGCAACAATATCCTGCATTTGTTAGCGATCCCGTCGTTGATTTGTCTATTGAGTTCTAACAACCGTAGTCTTGAACGTGGTTATGTTGTTCGCTTCAGTAAATGGATTTATCCATACCTACAGAACGAGCTTTTCCTTCACTGGGGCGAGGATGAAATCGAAGACAACATCAACCAATGGATAGACGCACTTGTTGATGAAGGTTTGATCCAAATAGACGGTAATTGCCTGATGAGCCCAGAACCGGGTGGTTCGGACTTCGTCACATTGCAGTTGATGGGCCAACCGATTCTTGCAACGTTGGAGCGCTACTACATTGCCATTGAATTGTTACGCATTCGAGGTCAAGAAGCGCTGACGGCAGAAGAACTAGAGAAACAAGCGACAGCCATGGCAGAACGCTTATCTATTCTTCATGGCCTAAATGCACCTGAATTCTTCGATAAAGCTTTGTTCCGAGACTTAGTATCCATACTTCTTGAACGAGGAGTGGTGACTAAAGCAGATGACGACAAGCTTGTTTTCGATCAGCAAATTGAAACCATCGCAGAAGATGCGCGCTTAATTCTCAACTCACAAGTTCGACACAGTATTCTTCAAATCACCCGCGACCAAGGTGGGGATGAGAAAGACGATAATGCGAATCTAAAAGAAGAAACGGAGACAAAGTCAGACTAACTGACTTCTCCCATCGCAAAAAAGCCCTGTTTGTAACAGGGCTTTTTTGTAGGGTAAGAAATGTTAAACAAGACCTTTTGATTTTTTATCCTGAATAATCTCTTGTAACTGTTCAACACTAAAATGATCGGCCATCCCCAAGCGAACTAAGGTTTGTTGATAGTAGTTAAGCGTTTGATCATCCGTCATGGCAACTAGCGGCTGAATCGCCACCACTTGCTCCAATTTCTCCACCAAAAGATCGGCCATGTGCTGAAAATACTCCGTCAGCCCGCTCGCTTGGTGATACAAAGCCATGGCATTCACGGCCAATGACTCGGTTCTTGGAAAATGTGAGAGCATTAAATTCCAGGCATCTCCTCCCGTTTCCTGATCCCCGGATTTACGAAAATCAGAACGAAACAAAACCGTTGGAATATCAAGCTGCTTGGCCAACATAAATTCCGCCACTGTGCCGGAATCCAGCTCAGTGCCATCGAACTGTGCGATCAGTAAATCACTGCTGATTACAGCCGCATAGTCGGTATTACGAATGTCCTTAGCTCGCTCCGATGGCATTTCCAGCGATTGGGGCAATAAAGCGCGAAAGCGATTCTGGGAAACCTCCGCAATGGCATCCCCCAACATGTGATTACCGGCTAATGCCTTATAACTGAACAAGTCGCCAGCCAAATAGAATTGATAGCGCATCAAGATAACTCTCTATAGATCATCTAACAGACCATCTAAAACACCTTCAGTGCCAGCTATCTCATCTGAAAGGGACAAATAATCCGTTTGCATACCATCGACGTTTTTCATCTCTTTTTGCAGCATATCGTTCAAACGCTCTGTGAGCTCTTCTTTGTAGACGGCAATTTGTCCTTCTAAGGCTTTATTCAACACCTTACTCAGTACCTTATCCAGATTTGACGTTATTGTTACATCTGGTTGATCTAAAGAGCCAGCAAGTTTGGCATCAGCAGTTAAGCTTTTAACGGACGTCAGCGCTTCTTTTGCAGACGGATACGTCTCAAACAACTCCCCAGTGCTGGTTAAGTCAACATCCGACATCGCCATATTGATGTCACCAGAAAGCTGATTATCTTTAACCTGAATCGCAGCCGTGACATCTGCCAACGCTTTTTTAAGATTAAAGTCACCTGACAAGGCTTTATCCGCTACTTGATAACCCTTGATCTGAGAATCAATGCTGATCTTCTGAGCATTACGTGTATCAAGAATTACACCCAGTTTTGCCGAATCCACTTGATCATTTAAAAGATCTAATGCAACCGCCGTTGGTTTGTTCGTTAACACTTGGTCATCAGTAAGGTGAGTCGCTTCACCTTTGAATCTAAAAGGAACTCCCAAGCCATTAAAGTCACCACTGATCTGAGCCAGCTTGAACCATACCAAAGGCAGCTTTTGCTCTTCTGCAAAAGAAACAAAGATCCCCTTGCCTCGTTCTGGTGTAGGGATCTCAGCAACTTTTTCTTTTGCACTATCGTCACTGGCAGTAAATTCTTTCAACTGCTGAAGGTAGCCTTTCAATTCTGGTCCGAATAACACATCGGCTACCTGTTGCGTGCCACCCTCAACCCCCACTTTAGACAACAAATGATCGGCCTCTTGCTGCGGTGATTTCTTCAACTCTTCAACTCGACGTTTAATCTCAGCTACTGACCGTCTGAAGTCTTTTTTGATACGTTTGATTTCTTTCAAATCTTTATCGATGTCTTTCTTCAGTTCTTTCGCTTGGGAAACCGCTTGAAGCTTGCCCATAAAGCCCTTGGCCTTTTTGATTTCCTTAAAGCGAGCTTTGTAGTCCTCAATTTTCTTTTCGTCTTTTAAGGCCTCAATACGCTGTTTGAAAGAGGCCTTATTGGCATCAATGTATTCTCTGAGTGCTTGATATCTCTGATAGGTTAAGGAGTTTTCCTTAGACACCAACTCATCCATATCTGGTAAATCCAGTCCTGGCAAAGACAATGACTTCGACGCTGAAGAGACTTTTTCATCAACGTTTCCTAAGGTCACAATATCGTCTACTGCACCAGACGTCGTTCGAGCGGTATTGAATCGAATACCATTTAACCGAGCCAGATCTGACACCAAATGTCCTGACAGGGCATCCAAGGCATTAATCTGAAGGGCGATCACATCCACTTCCAATTGATTGCGCATCGGCTGGTCTTTATCAGCGATTTCCAGACCTCTCAGTGATAAAGAACTGTCTGACCACCCTACGTTTACAGAATCCAATGTCACCTTAGTTGAAAGCGTTCGGGTTCCTGCCTGCTCAATCACCAGCTTCAACAAAGGCTCTAATAGAAAAAACGCCAGCACAACAAAAACAGCCGCGATACCAATTCCAGACCAACGAATCATTCCTTTCATGTTATCGCTCCTTATTCGCTCGCCAATGATTGATAGACTTTATAGAACTTACTGCCCTTAACCAGCTGAGTAATTTTAAACTTCTCAACATAGGTCTTGATCTTATTCCGATAAGATTTCACCAACCAATAACTCAGCAAATACATCGGAACCCACAGAACCAGAATCGACACCAAAGCGCCCATCACCAAAGAATTATTAAAGGCGGTAAGTTTCCAAAAACTGGATTGAATAAGGCCAGCCCATAGAGAATGCAAACCGTCGGATGTTAGCAAGGCATAACCCAATTGATGGAGCACAGGGTCGAATACATAGGCAACCCCTTCGAACAAACCCCAAATCAGAAAGAATAACGTTAAGTTCGCTTTAAAAATGCAGATAAGAACAATCAGAATCAGCAGGAACGCAGAAAAACCTGGCATCAACCCCATGGCGAGACCAAAACAAACAGCCAATGCCAGATGACCTGGATTTTGATCCGAATTTAATAGTTTCAGTAACTTTGCAAAAATAGTCAGCATATTCACTCCCTCGAAAGCCCAGCTTTTCTTATTCTGGATAATTGTAGGCTATAGATACCTCAATTAGTTCAAACAATTCAGAAACCAGCCCAAAATCTCTAATATATTTATCTTATTGAAATTCTTCAGGAAAACAATTTCGTGATAGAACGAACGTATCAATGAAAGCACAGCATAAATCTTTACACTGGAATTTTTAATGAAATTCTGAAATGATTCGGCAAGCTATTTTCAAACAACCGTTTGATTTGTTTCAGCTTCCTTTCCGGCAGAGTATGCTTCAAGAAGGGTGAAACGGAACCGAACCGAAAAGCAGGAATCATTACGATGGCAAAAGCAGATATGTCACGAGTCAATTTCGACGTCAAAGATAACATTGCCTATGTGTCTTTGAACCGCCCTGAAAAACACAATGGGCTCGACCTCTTAATGTTCAAAGAGCTTATTGATACAGCCAAAAAAATTACTCGCGACAAAAGCATTCGTGCAGTTATTTTAACCGGTGAAGGGGACTCCTTCTGTGCCGGTCTGGACTTCAAAGCCGTCAGTAAAAAACCTAGCATGGTTCCACAACTGTTCCTGAAATTTCCATGGTCAAAGTGGAACGATTTCCAAAAAGTTGCTTTGATCTGGCGTAACATTCCTGTGCCGGTCATTACCGCAATTAAAGGCAATTGCTTCGGTGGCGGTTTGCAGATCGCACTAGGCAGCGATTATCGAATTGCTCGCCCAGACGCCAGCCTATCCGTGATGGAGATTAAGTGGGGACTGATTCCTGACATGAGCGGTACCGTGACATTGACGACACTTACTCGCTATGACATCGCCCAAGAACTGACAATGACAGGCCGTAAATTCTCAGGTAAAGACGCCTATGAATACGGCATTGTTAGTAAACTGAGTGACAACCCAATGGAAGACGCCATTGCATTAGCAACAACCATTGCAGAAAAATCACCGGACGCCATCTCAGCCACCAAGTTTTTATTCCGCAAAACCTGGAAGGCCAACCCGGTCACCGCGCTTCTTTGGGAACGCTGGACACAAATGCGTTTATTGGGTCGTAAGAACCAGCGTATTGCGATGAAAAACGGTCTGTCAGGCAAAAACGAACCTTTCGTCGATCGCTCTTCATTCTAACCTGGATCAAGCCTTAAGCCTTTTCTAAAAGCCGGAATGTCTCTCATTCCGGCTTTTTTACAATTTCACTACACTTTTCTCAAAAGCGTAACGAGCGAATTCCTTAAGACCTACTATACTCTGCTCTTTCACTTTATTGTCCGAGTGGTCAGAGGTAGTTATGTCTTTCGGAAATGCCCCAGAAGTACTCTTCTCAAATCTATGGAATCAATACGTTAATCTCAATCCTGCCGTTGCCAAAATTCATGCTTTATTTTCTGAGCGTGAAACAGAAGTGATCAACGATCATATTGCATTGCGAACTTTCCAACACCCCAAAGTAGGATTAGATAAAGTCGCAAAAGCCTTTGAAGAGGCAGGCTATCAACGTTGTGGTCAGTACACCTTCGTTGAAAAGAAATTAAATGCAATTCATTTGGTACACAAAGACGATCCAAGCCAACCGAAAGTCTTTATCAGTGAGCTAAAACTGAACGAATGTTCCGATGCACTGAATGCCATCGTGGAGCAAGAAATCATTTCAAAAATTGACGATGCGCTTCCAGACAGTGACAGCTTCTATTGCTCTGGCCGCACATGGGGCGACATCAGCTTTGAAACCTATGAAGCTCTTCGACAAGAATCAGAATACGCAGCCTGGATGTACGTTTACGGGTATATGGCGAATCACTTCACAGTGAAGGTCAATGCACTGTCCAGCTTTGATTCCTTAGAAGCTGTGAATGCGTTTCTTGAATCACAAGGCTTCCAGCTCAATGATGTGGGCGGAAAAATCAAAGGGACGCCTGAGCTCTATTTGGAGCAATCCTCAACTTTGGCTGAAAAACAGCCTATTAATTTTGTTGAAGGCACTAAAGAAATCCCAAGCTGCTTCTATGAGTTTGCGCGACGTTACAACTTAGAAGACGGCTCAGAGTTTTCAGGTTTCATTGAAGGAAACGCTGATAAGATTTTCGAAAGTACGAATATGAAATAACGCTACTTCAAAATTTATCTATCAAACGAAAAAGGGAGCTAATTCAAAGCTCCCTTTTTCGTCAAATAATCTAACGATTAATCAATCAAACCATAATCGTCTTTCAACACCTGAATAATTTCCGCTTTCGGGTTATCAGAAACCGTCAATGCTCCACCAATGACTTTTTCAGCAATCCCGACATAAGTTTCAGAGACTTTCATCAAAACCTCTAACGGTAACTCATTATCTTCCGCCAAAGCTTTACGCTCATCCATACGGTCTTTATTAAGCAAGATGTCTGGATCAGGGAAGTGAGTAAGCAATAACTGACGGAAGCTTTCTTTAGAATTTTCAACCACCTTACCATCACGGAACTGAGGACCATCCCAGATACGAGAAGAATCCGGCGTACCTACCTCATCCATGTAGATCAATTTTTCTTGACCTGCAGCATCAGTGACATAACCAAACTCAAACTTGGTATCGACAAAGATTTGATCCAAATCGGCCAACGCCTGACAGATCACACCAAAACCATCTTTCAACAGCTTTTCGTATAGATCAATGTCGGATGCCTTCGTGAAATTGAACGCTTCGAAATTATTAGCAATGTCATCGCGCGTGATGTTCACATCATCGACTTCCGGTACACCAGGAATGCCTTTTAAAATACCCTTAGTCGACGGGGTAATAAGAATCTCATCCAGCTTCTGATCTTTTTTCAAACCATCCGGCAGTTGAATACCACAGAACTCACGTTCCCCTTTTTCATAGGCACGCCACATAGACCCCGTGATGTACTGACGACAAATGGCTTCAATCATCACCGGACGCGCTTTCTGAACAATCCACACCAACGGGTGAGGAATATCGAGAATGTGACTGTCGGCCAGCCCTTGCTCTTTAAACAATCCGAACCAATGATTAGACACCGCATTCAATGCAGCGCCTTTACCAGGAACACCTTTCATGCCGCCTTCGCCTTTCCAAATGCAATCAAACGCCGAAATTCGGTCGCTGATCACCATAATGGCTAACGGTGCATCTTCCGCCACATCGTAACCTTTCTCTTGGATCAGGCGTTTGCTGTCTGCTTCGGTAAGCCAATACACTGAGCGAACTTTGCCACTGTGGACAGGCTTATCAGTGCGAATTGGTAGATCATCGTTGACGGCTAAAACTTTATCAGCAAGGCTCATGTGGGGTTCCTGTTAAAAAATTAAGCTGAAACGGGCTTAGTTTAAACAATAATAGAGTTAGCAAAAGCGGTTCAGAAACGGCTAAACTCTCGCGCTCCAGAAAAACGCGAATCATAGCAGACTTTATTGAACACAACACGAATTCAAATGACTCAAATAACGTCCCAAACCGATACCCCTAATGCGTTTCAAAAGCTCAAGATGCAGCGTTTGGAAGATGGCACCAAGCCGTTCCTCGCACGAGGCGCTTCAGTGATTCGATGCCAACGTTGCCAATTGAGTAATGAAGCCTGTTTATGTACTTGGCGTCGTTCAATGAAAAGCGACATCGATATCGTACTGCTGATGCACGATCAGGAAATTTTAAAACCAACCAATACTGGACGCTTAATTGCCGATTGCTTTCCAGAAAATTGCCATGCCTTTCAATGGTCACGGACAGAACCAGATATCGAACTGATGAGCTTAATAAATGATCCCTCTCGACAGTGCTTTATCTTGTTTCCTGGAGAATTCAGAGCAGAACGGCAAGTCTATCGCGCCCCTTCTTCGGACACCTTAAACACTCTTTGTGATGGAAAAACACCAACCATCCTTTTGCTGGATGGCACATGGAAGCAAGCTCGTAAGATGTACCTAAGTAAGTGGTTACACGCCCTACCAACCCTCTCCCTTGAGCCAGGCAGCCTTGCGCGCTACCAATTACGTCAAGCACCGAAAGAACATCAACTGTCAACCGCCGAAGCAGGCATGATGGTTTTAAACGCGTTTGGACAAACTCGCCAAGCTAATCTGTTGGCTCGGTATTTTGATTTATTCAATCACCACTATCAGGCAGTACGAGATACGAAAACACCGGACATAAACCACCTTCATCAAGCGATGAAATCCATTGAATAGCCAATAGCGATTCCGCAGATTCAAGACTTATTATGGGAGCCATCGCACAACGGCGGATTATTAGTGGATTTGCATCCACAGAAGAAAACTCTCGTTGTTTCATCGGCGATGTATTTAACGGGCGTAAACTCGCTACCTTTATGGGAGCCATCGCAAAAAGGCTGAGTTTGGCTTCGCCCACAGGCACACCAAAAATACCGTTCACCTTCCGTGACGTCTATTCCGTAAGGGACATCTGATGCTCTGACTGGGTCACTCATGACTGCCTCTCGTTAATAAAGCCTGTTATTAACCATAGCTCAGGTACTCATAATTTCGAACCAATGCTAAACTTCCCTGCACTGCACGAGTAATCACCACAACTCGCAATAACTACCACTGAATACCAGAACGATCTAAGGGAACCACCTATGCCGAAGGGACAAGTACAAAAAGCAATACACAACTTTTCTCAATTTCAAAAAAGCGCAACACAAGGCGATGTTTATCAAAATGTTGTTAATCACCCTTGGGCTCAACCCTTAGTCAAAGCCTTAAATCTGCCGGTTCCCGTCAAACTTAGACGTCAACAACAGGCCAGCGAAGAATTCCTTCGAGGCAAAGCATTATTTGGCGCGGCTCCGAACGGGACCAAGACTGAAAGCAATGTATCCAATGCCATCCTGACGGTTCTGTCCAAGAGCTCCGCAAAGCTGTTCTTCTCTAAAGGAAATAAACAACAGCAAGATTTGATGAGTGCCAGTAAGCAATTTCCGCTTAGAGTGCTGTCGGAAACCACACACAAGCATTCAGCCCTTGTTTACGACGCCACCAATATCGAAACACCAGAGCAACTGAGCTCTTTATACAATTTTTATCACAATGCGATTTCCCGTATTGCTGAACATTCACGAGTCATCGTCGTCGGCTTAACGCCTGAAAGTTGCAAATCACCAGCTCAAGCGTCAGTCATGCGTTCGCTAGAAGGTTTTATTCGCAGCTGCGCTAAAGAAATTGGTGGGAAAGCAGCCACAGCCAATTTATTACTGCTAGAACCTGATGCGGAAGCGTTATTAGAAGCACCTCTTCGTTATTTGCTTTCTGCTCGTGGTGCATTTGTGACAGGCCAAACATTGCACATCACCAAAGTCAGCCCAACCAAAGAAGCCATCAACTGGCGCCAACCTCTTCTGGACAAAACTGCACTGATTACCGGTGCCTCCCGCGGGATTGGTAAAGCCATTGCAGAAACTCTGGCTCGGGATGGAGCAAAAGTTATTCTGCTGGACATCGAACCATGTAAGGATGATTTGGAATCACTTGCTCGCCGCCTTGGCGGTCATGCAGTCATTGCTGATGTCAGCGATAAGAAAGCCCTGAACAAACTTATTAAAGACGTTCAAAAAGGTTCTGAGACCATCGATATTCTGGTTAACAATGCGGGAATTACTCGAGATAAAACGTTGGCTCGCATGGATGACAAACGCTGGAACAGCGTCATCGACATCAACCTGGCAGCCATTCAACGTATTACCGAAGCGTTAGTCGATAACAAGGTACTGAACGTCGGTGGGCGCGTAGTGTGCATTTCCTCCATTAACGGCATCGCCGGTTGCTTTGGACAAACCAACTACTCAACCTCCAAAGCCGGAGTGATCGGCTATGTTGAGGCGATGGATAAACCGTTGGCACGTCGCCGAATCACCATTAATGCCATCGCGCCCGGTTTTATCGAAACCCAAATGACGCAAGCAATTCCTTTCCTAAGCCGTGAAATTGGCCGAAGAATTAGCTCACTGTCCCAAGGTGGGCAACCAGAAGACGTAGCAGAAGCAGTAGCGATGTTTGCTAATCCAGCAGCCTCTGGATTACGAGCGAATACTTTACGAGTCTGTGGTCAAAACTTGGTTGGAGCATAATTTGCTCTCTTCCAAGATTTGAACTCTTCCAAAAAGAGTTAGGGGCCGCCTTGGCGACCCCACGTGAGCCTTTGTAAAGGCCCGTTCCAAGCGGCTCAAAGCAAAGAGCCTGGTCTTAATCTTAATGTCCAAACACCATATTTAACGAAGCACCTCCTCTGGGTTATGAGGTTAATGTATCGACTTTCGGTCTAAGTACAGTCCCTCCCAAAACAAGAGAACCGTATCTAACAGATCATCCGCAGCATTCATAAAATGCTCTTCGTTCACGACATGATTAAAATAGAAGTGCTCTAATTTCTTCATGCGTGCCGCTTTGTAGTGGTCATGGTGCTGACCATTCCAGGTAAAGACGGCGACAGGGAAATCTGAAATACCCTTCATGTGCTTATATCGAATAAGCCCTGCGAGAATATGATCCCAGAACCCTTGCTCCATCCAATATTCCATCGCAAACGCAGAGGCGTAAGACACTTCCGGGTCAGGATGGCTGTATAACTTAACTAATTCACGACAGACAAAGTCTGTACTCTCAGTGGCAAGTTCTTTTTGTCCTAAAAGTTCAAATGGCATTCCTAAATGCTCTGCCACTTTAGCAATCAAGCTGTAATGAGGCGTCATATAACGTAACAAGCCCCCTTCCACCTGATGTTGTTTCAACTCAGAGTAGGTAGTATCGCCATTCAAGTTAAGACTTAACTGACCAAATAAGTTGTTATTACCATCGTTAGTAAAGCTGTCTGCGATCATGTCCTGAATCGCCGCTTGTTGCGCAGTATCGATGGACTGCATCTGGCTGAACTGGGCATGCGCAAGGCTTTCAGCAAAAATGGCAAACTGAATCAAAAAGTGCTGAACATCGTAATCCGTTAATTCGGATTCACTGAACCAATTAATAAAGTGGTTCTCAGTAAACACTGGATGTTGAGCTAACTCTTGAGTGATACGGCTTTTAAATCTTAGAAAGCTTTTTAATTCTACTGGAGTAAATTTACCGTCCAAATAGGACATCAAGGTACTGTCACTAAGGCTTTCCAAGCCGTTTAAATCAAATTGTTGTATCGCTAAAATTGGTGACTTCATTCAGACCTCGACTGACTCATGACTGCTTTTGCGAGGTAATAGGCAAGAATGCCGCACTACGAGCAACCGATTGTTTTTGTTAGAGCTTATATCTCCATGTTCCTGTCTTTCAGAGTAGATCTGCTTTGTAACTGCCGCAAATTTGCAAATCTAAAAACAGACAAACGGGTTCACATTTTACGCATAAAGTTTCATATATGTGAGAAATCAACCTAATGGTTTGAAACAAAGTGCCGAAGGGCTAGAATTGGGTTTCTGACCGCCCTAAAAGTAGTACTTTAATCTAATGTCCATTTACCGAACTCCGGCCCAACCCATCGTTCATGAGTATGAAGAAAAGAAGAGCCGATTCGTCGCTTACCTCGCCAGAATTAACAACACACAAGATTTCAAAAACTGGCTGTCGAGCATTCAAGCTGAACACCCTAAAGCCAGCCATCATTGTTGGGCGTATATTCTACGAATGCCCAAGGACGTTCACGGTTGGAACCAAAGTGACGATGGCGAACCTAAAGGTACAGCGGGTAAGCCCATGCTCAATGTCCTGACTCATGCGGATGTAGGCGAATGCGCTGTGGTGATTGCACGCTACTTTGGCGGCATCAAGTTAGGTGCTGGCGGTTTAGTCCGAGCTTACTCTACCGCCACCAAACAAGTACTGGATCATGCGCAGTGGCTACCATTAGAGAACAAAACAAGTGTACAACTCACCACCAACTATCAAGAAATCAACCTCATTCAACGATGGCTGGATAAACACCAAATACAACCCGATTCCCATAATTTTGGAGAGCACGCGGAATTAATGCTCTCCATCAACGAATCCCTATTTGACGAATTCTCTACTTTCGTTGAGGATTTAAGAAATACACATATAAAAAGTACTTAGCCGGACTTACTCCCTGATCAGTTTGACCTAATATCACACTGACACGGTCTACTCAGTATTTTCGCCTTAGGCATTTGAAGTAAGGATGAAACATGGAAAGACACCCAAAACGCCTTAAGCCAGCCGAGTTAAGCGCAGCTACCGCCACCTTAGAAGCGTCCTTTAGCGCCACCAGTGAGGTCGATCCTTTTGACGGTATTCTCGGCCAGGAAAGAGCAGTAAACGCGATCGAATTTGGCGTTGCTATGGATCGCCCCGGCTATAACATTTATCTGATGGGTGAAAACGGCACAGGCCGCTCTTCATACGTTCAGGACTATCTGGCTAACGTTGCCACCGATCAAGAATCACCGAGCGACTGGGTTTACGTTAATCACTTTGAGAACCCAAAAGAACCCATGGCCATTGAGTTGCCTGCGGGCTTAGCGAACAACTTCAAACACGATTTAGAACGCTTTGTTGATAACTTGATGAGCACCTTTCCTTCGGTGTTCGAGCATCCAACCTATCAGCACAACAAAAACCAAATCGACCGCGCTTTTAACCAGTTATACGACAAAGCGCTGGATAACGTCGAGCGAGAAGCATTACGTGCCAATATCGCAGTTTTTAAAGAAGCAGGCACCATTACCTTTACCCCCATTCGTGAAGGTAAAGCACTGGACGAGACCGAATTCGCACAGCTGCCCGACGAAGATCGGGAAGAGATTCATCAAGCAATCAGCTATCTGGAAGACATGCTTAACAATGAGTTAATCAACCTTCCGCAGTGGCGCCGGGAAAGCAACGAACAACTTCGCAACCTCAACCAAGAAACGATTGATGAAGCCATTCAGCCACTCATAAAACCGCTGAAAAAAACCTACGGTAAATACAATGGTGTTAAGCTGTTCCTCGAACGTACTCGTGAGCACCTTCTAAAAACGGTCATCGACCAATTGGTTGAAGAGCGCATTCTAGAGAAAGTCGAAGACTCTCAAAAACGCGCTATTTTGCTGGATCAATACGAACCGAACATCATGGTGTCTCGTTCAAAAAACAGCGGTGCTCCGGTCATTTACGAGAGCCACCCCAGCTATCGGAACCTCTTCGGCCGCATTGAATACACACCCGACCAAGGTACGCTAACCACCAACTATCGTCAGATTGTGCCAGGTGCTTTGCATAAAGCGAACGGTGGTTATCTCGTAATTGAAGCCGACAAAATACTGTCCGAGCCTTTCGTCTGGGATGCTCTGAAACGTGCCATTAAGTCCCGTAAATTAACCATGGAATCCCCGTATTCCGACATGGGGCTGTTAAGTCCGGCAACACTGTCACCAGACAGCTTACCGTTGCACGTAAAAATCATCCTAATCGGCTCGCGTGAGGTTTATTATCTTCTGCAAGATTACGACGAAGAATTCAGGGAACTCTTCCGCGTGCTAGTGGATTTTGATGAACGTCTGCCAAGAACACCGACGGCCCTGACCTTCTTCACGCAACTGCTTAAAAGTCGCGTGGATGAAAAAGGTTATCGCGATCTATCTGCTGAAGGCGTCGCTCGTATGGTCGAATACAGCTCACGACTCGCGGATAATCAACGTCATTTATCGGCACGCATCGGAGATATCTTTGAGCTACTGGGCGAAGCCGAGATGGTACGCAAGCTCTCTCGTGATACCCGGATTGATCGCAAGCACATTGATAGAGCCCTATATGCCAAACAGAATCGCACCGGACGCATCGCCGATCGAATTCTCGAAGAAATGCTTGATGGCACGGTGCTGATTGATACCGAAGGCGAAGCCATTGGTAAGATCAATGGTCTCACCGTCCTAGAGATCGGAGATTCCACATTTGGTACACCTGCTCGTATTACAGCAGCTGTCTATCCTGGCTCACGAGGCATTCTCGACATTGAGCGGGAAGCCAACTTGGGTCAAAACATTCACTCTAAAGGCGTGATGATCATGAGTGGTTACATGGGTGGTCGCTACACAACCGACTTCCCACTTGCCATTTCGGCCAGCCTGGCGATGGAACAAAGCTACGGCTATATCGATGGCGACAGTGCGTCACTGGCAGAGCTTTGCTGTTTGCTATCCGCACTGACCAAGATTCCAATTAAACAATCCATGGCCATGACGGGATCAATGAACCAGCACGGTGAAGTTCAAGCCATTGGTGGTGTGAATGAAAAGATTGAAGGTTTCTTCCGTCTTTGTGAAGCCAGAGGCCTCACTGGAGAACAAGGCGTTATCATTCCGAAATCCAACGTTCGCAATTTGATGCTGGATCGTAAAATCATTCAAGCGGTAGAGGATGGTACTTTCCATGTGTATGCAGTTGGTCATGCCGATGAAGCGCTAGAAATTTTGACAGGTGCTGAACCGGGAACTGAAGACAAAGACGGCGTTTTCCCAGAAAACACCTTCAACCGTAAAGTCGTTGATCGTCTAAAAGAACTGGCGGAAATCGAAGAAGGTGAAGAAGAGGAAGACGAAGAAGAAGCCAGTTAATTAGGGGTTACTTCAACTACCAGAAAGGTCTCGAAAGAGGCCTTTTTATGTTTTGCATTAAGACATCAATTGATAGCCAGCCAAGAAAAACCTTCATCCTGCTTGGCAACTTTAATCCAATCCCGGCCTTTCGCACAGACTTGCACCAACTCATCCAATGCCAGCTCCACCTGATTATTCTGCTCACTGACATGAGAGACTACGAGATGTTGTAAGCGATCCTGATCCACCTGCCGTAAGAAATCTGCCGCTTGTTGATTATTCAAGTGACCGTAGTTACCCGCCACTCGATGCTTCAAAGACGGCGGATAAGGGCCGTTTCGCAGCATGGTGAGATCATGATTGCACTCAAGCAATAAAGCATCACACTGCTTGTAATGATTAACGACGTAAGGCGTGTAGCTGCCTAAATCAGTCAACACGCCCAAACGTTTGTTGTGATACTGAACGACAAACTGAACCGGTTCTTGCGCGTCGTGCGGCACAATCACAGGCTGGATGCTGAGAGCGCCCACCTTAAAAGGTTCATGACTGCAAATCAAAGCAAGCTGCTGATGAGCTTCCAAGGATTTAGCACGCGCTGTTCCATAAGTCATATAGACAGGAATTTTATAGCGACGAGCAAAGGGCGCTGCACCTTTGATGTGATCGCCATGTTCATGGGTCACCAATACAGCAGAAACCTGAGACGCTTCTAGACCTAACGCAGCTAACCGAATCTCCGTCTCTTTTACCGTAAAACCGCAATCAATCATGATGATGGTGTCTTCGGCTTTAACCAGCGTAGCATTGCCTTTACTACCACTGCCTAATGACGCAAATTCAATAATGCTCATAGTCAAATCAAACGTTAGAAAGGATATTTAATAGAAGAGATACACCGCAGTGTAAAGAAGTGCGAACGGTACATACCGTCCGCACTTTATATCTGGAATTTAGAACAGTCGATCTTGAACAAACTCAAGAACTTTAAGCGCTTGAGCAGCGTCCATGTTATTTCCGTCTTTGTCAGTCACTAAGACTTGAACACGATATTCATCCAAAGACACCACATGAATCAGTAATTCCTGATCGCTGTCTGAGATTTCATCCGCTCCGAATAGACGTGCAAAGAAACCTGGCTCTTCTTGTTTAGCCCGATGATTGTAAGTCACAAACATCTTGCCTTCAGAACGATTTCGATCCGTTACTTTCAGTACTAAATCATCCGCAGAGTTTACGACCGATGCCCAAGCGCGATCGAATCTCGCATCCAATTGTAATATCGGATAATCCTCATCATCACGAATCAAAGCAACTCGGGAATCCCCAACAATTCCTTCAGCAAGGAAAGAGGAGCTTTGGCCCGATACGGTTTGTTTCGCCAAGAAGGTAATCAATTCATCAATGACCGCAGCAGAAAGCGCCAAGTTTTCAGATTGCTTCGGCCACGCCTCATTCGGTTCGTATGAACTTGGCGCAGATGCACTTTCATACAAGCCAACTGAACGCTGCACCAGATGTACTTCGGTTAAACCACGACGGATGCCCTGCTCTACCGATACTCGGTATTTATCTAATAGATCATCACCCAGGAACACACGCCCTTTTACTCGAGACATCAGAGATTGGCGTTCATCATTACGTTTGATCCAACGCGTTTCAAGAACACCTTCTCTAGGCTGTTCATATACCACAGCGATACGGTGAAGATCCCAAAACTGACGAACCAAAGGCCAAACCTGGTTAGGTGGCTGGGCGACTACAATCCAACGTTGATCATCCAACTTCCTTAGCTGTACGCCATCTTTATCGTCGGTCAACGACAGAGGTTCGGGACGAGGAACGTCTGCTATCAGCTCGCCCGGTGCTAATGTGTCCTTTTCCGGAATTGGATAAAGATCGATAAACTCTACGTTTTCACCTGCCAACCCTTTGGTAGGAGCCGTTTCCTGAACGTTTTTATATTCCTCGTCCAGATCGGAAAATAGTGAACACGAAGACAAAGAAAATGCAGCAACGATCACCGTTGCTGCATTCCATTTCTTGAACTGATTCAAAAAGATAGCCATACGTCCTTTCTTATTTTTAGCGCCTGTTACGTTATTTAGTACCCGAGGCCTATTTAATAGCACCAGCAGCTTTCAGCGCTTCATGTACCTGTGCATGGTACTTTGAATCCAATACGGTTAATGGCAAACGAATACCTTCACCCATAAGTCCCATGTCCGCCAACGCCCACTTTACCGGAATGGGGTTACTCTCAACGAACATCGCATTGTGTACAGGCATGATTTCATCATTTAGCGCTTTCGCTTCGTCCGCTTTGCCATCTAGAGCTAGCTTACAAAGGCGAGACATTTGTGCCGGCAGCACATTTGCAGTCACAGAAATATTACCGTGACCACCCAAAAGAATAAGATCAAAGGCTGTTGCATCATCACCTGAGTAAACTGCAAAACCTTCTGGTACAGCATCAATCACTTGTTTTGCACGAACCAGATCACCTGTGGCTTCTTTGATACCCACAACGTTTTTAAGTTCAGCAATTCGCGCAACCGTTTCCGGAAGCATGTCACAAGCTGTACGACCAGGCACATTGTATAGAATCTGAGGAATATCTACGGCGTCTGAAATGGCTTTGTGATGCTGAAACAAACCTTCTTGGGTTGGCTTGTTGTAATATGGCGTCACCAGCAAACACGCATCAGCACCGGACTGATGAGCAGTCTCAGTAAGTTCAATCGCTTCCGATGTACTGTTTGCACCAGTACCCGCGATTACAGGAATACGACCCGCCACACGATTAACCACGTGTTTGATTACCAAGCAGTGCTCCTTCACATCCAGAGTCGCCGACTCTCCTGTGGTACCAACCGCAACAATAGAATCAGTGCCATTGTCGATATGAAAATCGATTAAGCGATCAAGAGCTCCCCAATCAACTTTGCCGTTATCAAGCATTGGGGTGACAAGTGCAACAATACTGCCAGTAATCATTAGGCCTCTCCGTTGGAATTCCAAGCCGGTCATTTTAGAGCTCTGATACCAATGACACAAGGGCAATACCCCGCTTTCTGGGAGCTCTGAAGGATTTTTTTACGGATCAGTTTAATAACCCTTAGGCATCGCCTATTATTTGTCTCAACTAACAACCAATAACCTTGTCCTAAAGTTGTCGAGATACAAACGGAATGGGTTATATTGATTAATGGAATTTATATGTCTCAAACAAATTTAGTTATTACTGCACTGGGCTCTGATCGTTCAGGCATCGTTAAAGATCTGTCCAGTTTAATTGCGAACCACGGTGCTAACATTCAAGACAGCCGCATGACCGTTCTTGGTGGCGAATTTGCGATTATCATGATGGTATCCGGCCCTGAAGAAAACATTCAAGAATTAGAGAAAAAACTTCCAAGCGAAGTAGAAGCGCTGAACCTTACGACCATCATCAAACGTACCAGTGGTCGTGAAACCTGTCATGACACCATTGCCTATGTCACTGAAATCATCGCTATTGATAACCCTGGTATCGTATCCGACATTACCGGTTTCTTTTCCAATCGCAGCATTAACATCGATGACTTGACCACAGGCACCTATGCAGCACCGCACACAGGAACTCAGATGTTTAATCTAACCATGCGTGTAAACATCCCAAGCTCTCAGAGCATTGCTCAGCTGAAAGATGACTTCATCCAATTTTGTGATGATCGCAATCTCGACGCTATTATCGAACCTCTTCGATAATTCTCTTTTGCCAGAGCATCCTTCAGATGCTCTGGCAATCCAATGTTTACATTCATTCGTATAAAATCTCGAAATAATATCTAGACTATTCACACTTTGAATCAAAGGAACTTCTCTATGTCAGAACTTGCCGTTGGCCAGCCTGTCCCAGACTTCACTTCGGAAGCAACTAATGACACTACGATTACCCTATCCAACCTAAAAGGCAAAAATGTTGTCATTTACTTTTATCCTAAAGACAGCACCCCGGGTTGCACGACTGAAGGCCAGAACTTCCGAGATCTTTACAGTGAGTTTCAATCGAACAACACAGAAATCTTCGGCGTATCGAAAGATTCAATGAAGCGCCATGATAACTTCAAAGCAAAACAAGAGTTTCCATTCGAGCTTATTTCAGATCCTGAAGAAGCGCTGTGTAAGCACTTTGATGTGATCAAGTTAAAGAAACTCTATGGTAAAGAATATATGGGTATCGAACGCAGCACCTTCCTGATTGATGCCAACGGCGTCCTCCGTAACGAATGGCGCAAAGTCAAAGTGAAAGGTCATGTGGATGAGGTGTTAGAAGCCGTAAAGGCCTTGTAAGATCACACATTAAAAAGGGAGCATGAATTAGCTCCCTTTTATTCTTATTCAGCAGCTTCTACTGCTTCATGATGACTCGCCACCTTAGGCCAAGCCGTCATTATGGCTTTAATCAAAGTTGCCAGCGGAATCGCAAAGAAGATCCCCCAGAATCCCCAAAGCCCACCAAAGAACAGTACAGCCACAATAATAACGACCGGGTGGAGATTAACCGCTTCTGAGAAGAGTAATGGCACCAGAATATTGCCATCCAACGCCTGAATCACCAGATAGACGATCATCAAGGTCGCGAACTCAGAACCAAAGCCCCATTGGATAATCCCTACGGCCGCAACAGGTACCGTAACCACTGTAGCACCCACATAAGGAATCAATACAGACAAACCGACCAACAAAGCCAACAACACAGAATATTGCAGACCTAAGATGGCAAAGCCAATGTAAGTTGCGACGCCCACAATGACGATCTCAATCACTTTACCTCGAATGTAGTTGGCAATTTGTTCATTCATTTCCTCACCAACTTCATCAAGCATACGACGTTTTTTCGGCAACAGAGATTGCAGTACAGATAAGAAATAATCCTTATCTTTCAAAAAGAAAAACACCATCAAAGGCACGACTACAAAGTAAATCAAAATTGTGATCACACCAGGAATACTCGACACACTCAACGACACTAGGAACTGACCTAACTGACCAATCTCACCTTTCGCTAAGGAAAACCATTCATCCAGCTGTTCAGAACTAAGCTGCCCTGGATACCTATGACTAAGTTCAATTAGGTAACTCTGAAACTCAGTGCTGTATCTGGGAACTTCAGTAAAGAATGATGTGAGCTGGGACCATACCAGGGGCAGTAACACCAACATCAGAGCGAGCGACACGCCCATAAAGAAAACCACAGCTAAGGATACCGCGAGCAACTTTGGCGCGCCCCACGATGTTAATATGTTCACAAGCCCTTGCAGCATATAGGCAATAATTATCGCCGCAATCACCGGCGTTAGAATATCACCAAATAACCATAAGCCAGCCGCAGTAAAGAAAAGCAACAGAAGAAACACCACCGGCTCTTCTTCAGAAAAATACTGCCCAGCCCAACGTTTTAAAATATTGATCATTAACGATTTCCTTTCTTTATCCAGTAGCAGTAATGCCCTTGGTCTTGCTCGGCGTGTAAGAGTTCATTAACTGAATTATCAACGAATACCTGAATATCTCGCCATGAGCCCGCATCCGTTGCTATGACCTTCAACACATCACCCACATTCAACTTGTTCAAGGATTGCTTGGTTTTCAACAATGGGAGCGGGCAACTTAAACCACTGGCATCCAGTAAGTCATCAAAAGCTAACTTATCAAACGTTACTTCATCATTTTTTTCTGGAACTGACGGATTACTCATCTTGTCTTTACTATCTTTAAAGATAACTGGCTCGTATAGAGGTTGGGTTTAGTGTCTGATATAGATTACCAGAACATGGCTAATATACATGTTTCAACAGTTGGTATAGTCTAAGTAAAAAACAGCGGGTACTGCTAGCACCAATGAATAAAACCTATCGTTTCTTTGCACTTTTTTGCGCTTTTCTGATCAGCTTTCAGTCAATCGCCTATGCTTCCAACCAATTACCCAGCCTTGGAGACTCCACCTCTGGATTCATATCCCTGGAACAAGAGCACAAACTTGGCCGAGGTTGGTTACGAGCGTTAAGAAATCAAACCAAAATTCTCGAAGATCCTCTTCTTAATGACTACCTCGAATTTACGATTTATCGTTTGGTAGAAAACAGCCAACTTACTGACCGTCGATTGGAAACCATCATTATCGATAACAACACCCTTAATGCCTTTGCTGTGCCCGGAGGAGTTATTGGCGTTAATACCGGTTTGTTTTTGTTTTCTAGCACTGAAGGACAATTTTCTTCGGTACTAAGCCATGAATTAGCCCACATCAGTCAACGCCATTTTGCTCGACGCGTTCAAGACGCCGAGAAGCGTCGACCTCTAACCATGGTTGGCTTACTCGCCTCCGTTCTTCTCGCGGTGACAACAGGCGGAACAGCCGCCATTGCAGCAGGCTCTACGACTTATGCTGCCAGCGCTCAAGCTGAACTCGCCTTTAGTCGAGACATGGAGCAAGAAGCTGACCGTATCGGCATGGATACTTTATACAAATCCGGTTACAACCCGAATGACATGACCAACATGTTCAAGAACATGAATGAAGCCAAACGCTTCTGGGGTACAAACCCTCCTGAATATCTATTAACTCACCCTCTGACAGAATCGCGCATCTCAGACAGTGCAAACCGTGCCAACCAATATTCCAACGTTAAAGGCAGAACCAGCTTTGAGTTTCAGTTAATGAAGCGCAGGGCTGAAATTCATGCCATGACTTCGTCTAAAGAATGCATCAAGAAATATGAGGACAAAGCTGCCAACAGCACTGGCGTTCAACAAAAAAGCGCGTTCTACGCACTTTCTATCTGTCAGATGGAAGATGAACAATACGCTGCGGCCCTTGAAACGCTTACTAAGCTTCAAAAACTTCACCCAATGAGCATCACGTTAAATGTGCTGGAAGCGGAAATTCTTTCCAAGCAAGAGAAGCTGGATGACGCAGAACAAAAACTTAAAAACCTTCTTGCTGATAATCCAGAGAATTATGTGATTACCTTATATCTGGCTAATACCTACAATAAAAATGATAACGCTCGAAAAGCTGCATTTCTTTTGCAAGACCTAAGCTTTCAACGTCCGAATGATCCACATGTGTGGACGAAACTTGCAGAAGCCCAGCGTTTGAACAACAACCAGATTGGCTATTACAAAGCGGCCGCAGAGTATTATCAATTAAACGGTGACTTTACTAACGCCCAACGTCAATTAATGCGCGCAGTTAAGCTAGCCGAGTTTGATTTCCATGAAAAATCGATTATTGAAGAACGTATTAAGTTTATCGAATCCCTGAAAACGGAATTTAATCAGTAATTTTTCTTACCCATAACAAAAAGCAACAAAATTAAAAAAGCCTCTCGATGAGAGGCTTTTTGCTTTTCTTTATGTCTGTCAGACATATCTAACCGAATATTTATTTGGGCGCATTGAAGTCCAACATTCTCTGCAACGGCTTCATTGCCTTTTGACGAATATCTTCATCAACAAAGATTTCTTCGCCACCGTTTCTTAGCACATTCTCAATGCGCTCAAGCGAGTTCATTGCCATCCAAGGACAATTAGCACAACTTCGGCATGTTGCACCTTCACCGGCGGTTGGCGCTGCAATCAACTCTTTATCTGGAGCCGCTTGCTGCATCTTATAAAAGATGCCACGGTCTGTTGCCACGATGCATTGCTTATTAGGTAGTTCGGTAGCCGCCTTAATCAACTGTGACGTTGATCCAACAACATCAGCAAGCTCAACAACCGCTTGTGGTGACTCAGGATGAACCAAAATAGCTGCATCAGGATAAACCTTTTTCAGATCCGCCAATGCCTTACCTTTAAACTCATCATGAACGATACATTCACCGTCCCAAAGAATCATATCGGCACCCGACATACGCTGAACATAACTGCCTAAGTGCTTATCCGGCGCCCAAATGACCTTTTCACCTTTCTCAGCCAAGTGCTCAGCTACTTGTAATGCAATACTCGAAGTCACTACCCAATCGGCCCTGGCCTTCACAGCCGCTGACGTATTGGCATAAACAACAACCGTACGATCAGGGTGCTGATCACAAAACTCGGAAAACTCTTTGATAGGACAACCCAGATCCAAGGAACAGGTCGCATCTAGCGTTGGCATATAGACCGTTTTCTCAGGGCTGAGAATCTTGGCCGTCTCCCCCATGAACTTAACCCCAGCAACCAACAAAGTCTCAGCAGGGTGATTTTTACCAAAGCGAGCCATTTCAAGCGAATCAGCAACACAGCCACCCGTCTCTTCTGCCAAAGCCTGTACATGCTCGTCACAGTAGTAATGGGCAACCAGAGCCGCATTACGCTCTTTTAACAAAGCACCAATGCGATCTTTGTAAGCTTTAACTTCTTCCTCGGAAAGGACTTTTGGAGCCGACTCAAAGTGTTGTTGAACAAACAGCCGATCCAGATCAATTTCAATGCGTGGTTGACTCATAAAGCTTTATCTACTTCTTAACACGGAGGGAATTCTTAGCTGGGATTTTAGCACAAGATGCAAAACGAACGAACCAATGACTGGCATTGGTTATTTTACAAATCATTTATTTCAGGCAAGAAAAAAGGGAGCATAAGCTCCCCTGAATAATGGTGGGTCGTACAGGATTCGAACCTGTGACCAATTGGTTAAAAGCCAACTGCTCTACCAGCTGAGCTAACGACCCATTATCTGGTTTCAAAATCAAAGCTGACGCTGTCAACTTCTTAAAATTCGTGGTGGGTCGTACAGGATTCGAACCTGTGACCAATTGGTTAAAAGCCAACTGCTCTACCAGCTGAGCTAACGACCCGAAGTGGCTGCGTATATTAACGTCAAAAATTTCAAATGCAAGACTTTTTTAAAAAATTCCTAATTAACTTTTGAAAAAAGTTCAGATGGTGAAAAAACACTCAAATAAAGCAACCAAAGTCAGCAACAAATACTAACTAAACTATTGATAAGGCGTCGGATCAGCGAGTTCAGCCTGTTCAAATCCTGCTTGTCTTAAACGGCAAGCATCACAGCGTCCACATGCGCGACCGTCATTATCCGCCTGATAACAAGAAACTGTCAGACCATAATCCACACCTAACTTAGTTCCTTCCGTCACTATGTCCGCTTTCGATAATTTCATTAACGGCGTATTGATATTAATCTGTTGCCCTTCAACCCCCATTTTGGTGGCTAAGTTTGCAGTACGCTCAAAGGCTTCAATGAATTCAGGCCGACAATCAGGATAACCGGAGTAATCCACTGCATTCACACCAATAAAAATATCCTGAGCTTCAAGAACTTCCGCCCAACCCAAAGCAATGGAAAGGAAAACCGTGTTTCGTGCCGGTACATAGGTCACAGGAATGCCATCACTTTCTTCTTCAGGAACGTCGATAGACTCGTCTGTTAGCGCCGAGCCACCAATGTCATCAAGATTAAGAGTAACCACCTTATGTTCTTTCACGCCCATCTGAGTAGCTACACGCTGCGCAGCCTGCAGCTCAGAGGTATGACGCTGACCATAGTTAAAACTTAGCGCATAGCACTCAAACCCTTGAGCCTTTGCCATAGCCAGAACCGTTGCCGAGTCCAATCCTCCTGACACCAACACAATGGCTTTTTTTGTCATTTCCACACCTATCTTATAAATCTAATTCACAAACACTTTAATCTTACGATGGCCAAAAAATTAACGCCCCGGCTCATCATTCCATAGTAGTTTATGGAGTTGTAACTGCATCCTAACCTGAATACCATCCGCAACAATCCAATCTGCCAAATCTGTTGCTGATACCTGATGGAAGCTTGGTGAAAATAGCACGTCATCAACACGATCAAGCAGTGCCAACTGATCTACCTGCATCTTCGACCAGTCATAATCCTGACGACTACAGATCACAAATTTAACCTGATCTTGTTTATTTAAGTACGCGATATTGTCGTAAAGATTTCGATGACACTCTTCTGAATCAGGCGTCTTAAGATCAAGGATCTTAACAACCCGAGGATCAACCTTAGACACATCAAGCGCACCACTGGTTTCCAACGATACGTCATACCCCTGATCACACAAGCGTTCTAATAAAGGTAAACAATTTGGCTGCGCTAATGGCTCACCACCGGAGACGGTAATATGCTTTGCGGAATATTTAGATACTTCCGCCATTATCTCATCCAACGTCTTCCACTCACCACCACTGAACGCATATTCAGTATCACAATACTGACAGCGCAGCGGGCACCCGGTTAATCGAATAAATACCGTAGGAAGGCCAACTGTTCGCGTTTCACCTTGCAAAGAATAAAAAATTTCAGTAATTCGCAGTTTCGAAGATTCCGACGCTACCACGTCAGAAGAGGCAGATTGAGACATAGATTAATATTTCACCAACAAAAACTGAGGCGCGATATTAACCGAAGAGGCGTTCAGATGAAACCGGCGAACACTAAGGATTTACGATATTCCCAGTATTCGTCGGTTTTATCCGATTAAATGAGGCCAAATTAGGAACCTATAAATAAGTTCCTTAAGGATTTAACTTGGATTTAGCTTTAATCGCTTCAGCAGAGTTCGGGTACTCCGCAACCAACTTATTCAGCAGTTGATTGGCTTTAGCATTTTGACCTTGCGAAGCTTTCATGGAAGCGAGTGAATATAGGCTAGACGCCGCCTTGATACTCTTCGGATACTCTTCCAGTACTCGATTGTAATAGCCTTCCGCCTTATCGTTCTCACCGCCACGCTTATAAATCTGTGCCAACCAATAATAAACATTCGGCTTCAGAGGTGTTTCCGGATGTGCTTTCAACAAGCGCAAAAATGCAATCGCAGCTTCAGTATCGCGCCCACCTTCGTCAAGCAGCGCTTTTGCCTTCTGGTATCGTGTTTGATCCGTTTCACCATCAGACGATGAACCAACATCAGAGGTTGCAATAGAGTCTGTCGTTGATGCCTCACTTCCTGAAGAGTCAACAACAGGAGCCTTCTCTATCTCAACCAGCTTTTCAGCCAACTTTTGCAAACGACGATCAAGGTCCTCATACAGAACTTTACTCTTTTGCTTTAACTCAGAGATTTGACGCTCTTGCTCTTCAACCTTGGCTCTCAAGGTCTGTAACTCTTGAACCAATAGCGTTCGGTCATCCGCCAACGGATTTGCTGGCTCAATAGAATCAGTAACAATACCAAAATCTTCAACCTCATCCGCAGTATCTTCAGCAGCAACTGTTTGAGACGCAGAACTCTGACTATAGGTGTTCTGATTACCAACGTTGCCCTGAGCTAAAGACACTGGCTTAGCTTGAGCTGTAGGCTCTGGTGTTGGTTTTGGTGAGGACGAAACACGCTCAGAAGGCGCAACATAGGTTGGCGAAGATTCTGTTACCTGAACAGCCCACGCCGAAGTTAAGTAAGACGCTAACAACACGCCCATGACGGGTCTTAAACTAATGGTAGGTTTCACAATAACGAAGACTTTTGAAAGTTATGGATTTACGAATAAAAAAGGGCTTCGCAAAGCGAGCCCTTTTTAGATTATTCACTAATCTGCTATTCATATTAAGCCAATGCCAGATAGACAAAGCCTAATTGAATAATGTTACTAAATAGGTACTTAGTAACTTAGCTCAACACGACGGTTTTTAGCGTGGTTTGAGAAATCAGCAGGCTTCTCTTCACCGTAACTAATAACTTCGATCTGAGATGAAGCAACACCTTCAGACATCAAAACCTGAGCAATAGCCTTACCACGACGCTCACCCAAAGCTAAGTTGTACTCGCGAGTACCACGCTCATCAGCATGACCGGCAAGGTTTACTTTAGCGCCTGAGTCCACCTTCAAATAAGCAGCGTGCGCTTTCAACGCGTCTAATGCAGGACCTTTCACTTCAGACTTATCGAAGTCAAAGTAGAACACAGTCAACGCAGTCATTGCCGCATCTTTCGCTGCAGATGCTTCAGACATCGCGTTCTCAGCCATAGAGTCAGTAGACTGACCTGTCATAGCCTGACCGTTCACGCCAGAAGACTCACCAGTACCAGCAGTAGTTGCAGAAGAACCAGCGGTTTCAGAAGCCGTTGAAGAACCTGCAGTTGATGCCGAAGACGAAGTCTCTTCTTGAGTTGGGTTTGAGCCACACGCTGTAAGTACAGCAGCAGACAAAGATACTAGTGCAAATTTCTTGAATGGCGTTAAGTCCATAATCTTTCCCATGATCCAGTTAGGTTTATCAGTTTCAATTCAATATTCTTTTCGATCTAAACTGCCAGTGTCTGAAGAGCTACCGTCTTAGATAAGGTGACCACGCAGGTTCACGTACATCTCCTTTACTTGATGGTAAGCGCATACTTACCTCACCATCAATGGATACTACCGACAACACTCCTTGATCTCTATATTTAGTAGCATAGATCACCATTCCACCATTAGGTGCAACACTCGGTGATTCATCGAGATCACTTTCAGTTAAGACTTTAATTCGTCCTGTTTGCAAGTCTTGTCTTGCAATATGGAAAATTCCCTCACTGCGATGCACCATAACTAAATAACGACCATCCCGTGTCATCTGTGCTCGCGCATTATAGTCTCCATGGTATGTTAAGCGCTCAACCTTATTAGTTGCAAGACTCAACCTATAAATCTGTGGGTTTCCAATTCGATTAGAGGTAAAAATAATGCCTTTTCCATCCGGTGTCCAACTTGGCTCTGTATCGATTGCGTAATGTCGAGTTTTTCGAGACAACTTTTTCGTCTGAAGGTCCAGAACATAAATTTCCGGATTACCGTCTCGAGACAACACAAAAGCCAACTTTTGATCATCAGGCGACCAGCTAGGTGCACCATTTAAACCCTCAAAAGAAGAAACCCGCACTCTTTTGCCCGTTTCTTTATATTGAATATAGATCGCTGGGCGTCCTAACTTTTGCCCCTTACGACGTTCAAATGAAACATAGGCCAGTTTTTTACCATCATTCGACCAGCTTGGTGAAATAATCGGCTCATCAGATCTAAGCACATAACGTGCCCGACCACCATCCGCATCAGCAATATTCAACTGAAACATCGGATTACTTTTTACATTCTCAACCGTGACATAAGCAATTTCAGTAGAAAAGGCACCTGGCTTGCCCGTTATCTTTTCATAGACCTTATCACTTATGTAATGAGCTATGTCACGTAGTTGGGTTTCTTTTCCAGGAACAACTTCCGCAAGCACACTTTGCCCCAGGAAAATATCAAACAACTCATAACGAACTTGATATTCACGCTTAACCGCATCAAAGCCAATTTGTCCGATCAATACGAAATCCTGATTGGTTCGCTCCCAATCGGCATAGATAAAATCTTCAGACTTGTGCGGAAGGCTTAACATGTTGCCAACTGGCAACAAATCAAAATAACCGCTTCGATATAAGTCGCTGGAAACTATCCCCGAAACATCTTCTGGCAGAGCATTATTGCCCTGCCAAGCAAAGGGAACAACAGCCACAGGAATAGCACTTTCAACGCCTTTGGTGATTAAAATACTAATTCTTGGACCATCTTCACTTGCAAGAGCACCTGAAGACGCCCCCCAAAGAGCCAATAACACTGTTAGTATCAATTTAGTTCTCATAAATATCACTTACTCGGCGGAACAAAAGTAAACACATAGCCTTTATTTAGCTTCTTAAAGTCATCAGAAGATAAATCTCTGATTTCAGGAATATTCCCCATACTCCATGCTGCCTTCTCAACACTTCGATCTAAAGCAGTATTTCCAGAAGATTTAACCACCTTAACATCCCTTAAATCACCATCCGGTAGAAAATACAGCCACGCTAAAATCACCTGATTCGGCTCTGCTCCTGGCGGAAGAGTCCAATTGGCTATAACAGACTCCTGAACAATAGCTACCACCTGATCTAGAGGTTTGTTATTACTCTTTTGATTCTTGTCCGACTGTTTTTTAGAGTCTTGTTTCTCAAGCTCGGCCAGCTCTTTTTCAAGCGCTTCTAATTCTTTCTGTTCTTGCGCTTTCCGCTTGCGCTCTTCTTCCTGTCTGGCAAGCTCTGCTTCTTGCTTCTCTAATTCTGCTTTTGCGAGTCGCTCAGCTTCTTGTTTCGCTTTAAGCTGTTCTGCTTTTTTCTTTTCTTCCGCTAAACGTTTTTGCTCAGCTTCTTTTTTCTTACGCGCCTCTTCTTTCTTCTTAAGCGCTAACGCTTCTTGCTTTTTCTTCTCTTCCGCAGCTTTTCGTTTGGCAGCTTCTTTGCGCTTCTGTTCCGCTAACTTACGTTTTTTTTCTGCGTCTTTTTGTTTCTTATCCGCAATGCGTTTCTTCTCAGCAGCAACACGCTTACGTTCCAGCTCAGCCTGACGCTTACGCTCAGCTTCCCATTTCTTACGCTTTTCAGCTAAATCTTTTTGTTTCTGCTGTTTGAAAGGGTCTTCACTGACCAGAGAGGCCTTTACATGAGGGACTTCTACGACCTTGGTTTGATCGTGCTCAAAGCCCCAGTCCACCAACAGAAACAGCACAAAAGCAAGATGCACTGCCAGCGAGATCAACAAAGGTTTTTTGAAGCTTTTCAGTTCTTCCATGCGGACACTTAGCTCTCTGCTGGTTCAGTTATTAAACCAACATTTTCAATACCAGCTTGTTGTAGCTGCGCCATCAAAGTAACAACTTTGCCATAAGCCACTTGCTGATCTCCTCGAATCAATACCGCCACATCAGGTGTTTGAGATCGAGCAGCCTTAACCCTAATGATCAGCTTATCAAGAGCAATGGATTTTTTTTCGCTGGCACTGATCGACAAATAAAATTCACCCGACTTATTGATGGAAATCACCAACGGATCAGCCTGTTTGGTTTCATCGATCAATTCAGAATCAACTTTGGGCAACTCAACACTGACACCTTGGGTCAATAAAGGTGCAGTTGCCATAAAGATCACCAACAACACCAACATCACATCAATGTAGGGAACTACATTAATTTCAGACATTGGGCGGTGCTTTTTGTTACTTCCTCGAATGGGTTGAGGAGATGCCATAATTCTTACCTCTTAACCTGAACACGCATAATGATTTATCAGCTCAATCAGTGCTGGGATACGTGAACTTTACGGTGAAGAATGGCCGAAAATTCATCAGCAAAGGTTTCATAACCACCAACAATATCATCAGCTACAGCCGAAAAACGGTTGTAACCAATAACGGCAGGAATGGCAGCAAACAAACCGATTGCGGTCGCGATCAAGGCCTCAGAAATACCAGGAGCAACAACGGCTAACGTAGCCTGTTTCATAGTCGCTAAGCCTCGGAAGGAGTTCATAATCCCCCAAACGGTTCCGAAAAGACCAATATACGGACTGGTTGAACCAACGGTTGCCAGGAATGGAAGCGTTTCTTCAAGCTTTTCAGCTTCTTTTGAACAAGCTACACGCATCGCTCGCTGTGTTCCTTCCATGATGGCATCTGGATCAACACCTGCTTGCTGGCGCAAACGACTAAATTCCTTAAACCCTGCACGAAAAATATTTTGCAGACCGCTGTCAGGATCAGGATTGGTTGATACTTCTCGGTACAATTGTGCGAGATCCATTCCCGACCAAAAGCGCTCTTCAAACTCATTTGCAGAACGCTTAGCCGCCGAAAGAATACGTGTTCTTTGAACGATAATGGCCCAGGAAATAACTGAAGCCAAAACCAGAATTAGCATAACTAATTGAACAAGAAGTGATGCATCACTCACCAGTTGCCAAACTGATAATTGCTCTTGCATTGTTTAATCCTTTTCGACGAAATGATGGCTGTTCTTTTTTGTGACAACTTACTTAAAGTGAAATCTGAGCTCTTCCAGTTAAGAACCTAGATTCATTGATTAGTTCAAAGGTTGGCTCAACAATATACACGATTTGCGTAAAACTTCATCCACAGAGCCTTTAAAAAGAAGGAAAACTTCGCAAGTGGACAGGCTTTACCAAGAAACTCAATTAATCAGAATCAGGAAGATCCAAACCGAAATGGAGGTAAGCGCTATTTGTGACTACACGACCACGAGGCGTGCGCATAATAAAACCTTGCTGGATCAGATAAGGCTCCAATACATCCTCAATGGTGTCTCGTTCTTCACTGATGGCTGCGGCTAAACTGTCCACACCAACCGGGCCACCATCGAACTTTTCAATCATCGCCAATAGTAAACGTCGATCCATGTGATCCAGACCATGCTGATCCACATGCAACATATTAAGTGCTTTATCTGCTGCGTCCTGATCAACCACACCATTGCACTTCACTTCCGCATAATCACGAACACGACGAAGCAAACGGTTAGCAATACGTGGGGTTCCGCGTGAACGACGGGCAACGACCGCTGCCCCCTCTTCATCAATGGTCATGCCTAACTTTTCAGCCGAACGACGAACGATATAGGTGAGATCTTTTACTGAATAGAATTCCAAGCGCTGAACAATACCAAAGCGATCACGCAACGGCGACGTTAACAAACCTGCTCGAGTTGTAGCCCCGACTAACGTGAACGGCGGTAAATCTAACTTAATGGAACGAGCCGCCGGCCCCTCACCGATCATGATATCGAGCTGATAATCTTCCATCGCCGGATAAAGCACTTCTTCAATAGCAGGACTCAGACGATGAATTTCATCAATAAAGAGAACGTCATGCGGTTCAAGGTTCGTCAGCATAGCCGCCAAATCACCCGCCTTTTCTAAAACAGGCCCGGAGGTGGTTTTAATGTCCACCCCCATTTCATTGGCAATAATGTTTGCCAGTGTGGTTTTACCCAAACCAGGTGGACCAAAAATAAGCGTGTGATCTAACGCTTCCTCTCGTTTTCTGGCAGCCTCAATGAAGATCGACATTTGATCCCGGACTTCAGGTTGCCCCACATAATCAGCCAACTGCTTAGGACGTAACGCACGATCCTGATTCGATTCATTGTTGGTTACGGGTTGAGCTGAAATCAAACGATCCGGTTCTAACATCTTCTATATTCCAAACATCGGGTACATAACCCGGAATTATTTTCTCGAAAGGCTTTTTAATGCTAAGCGAATCAATTCTTCACTGGTATTCGCCTGACCTTTAACGGCATTAACCAACTTACTCGCCTCGGTTGGTTTATAGCCCAGTGCAATCAAAGCACTTTCCGCTTCAAGATCAGCATTGGCATTGATTTCAGGTTCCAAGCCTGCAGCAGCTTCTAATGGTAATGCAGTCGACACACCGCTCCAATCTTTTAAACGATCTTTCATTTCAATAATGAGTCGCTCAGCGGTTTTCTTACCGATCCCCGGAAGTTTCACTAACGAAGAGGCATCTTCTGCATGAATGCACCCAACAAACTGATCGGCATCCAAACTCGACAAAATTGCCAACGCCATTTTTGGCCCGACGCCATTCACCTTAATTAATTCTTTAAAGAGAGTACGATCTTCCTTCGAAATAAAGCCGTACAGTAAGTGAGCATCTTCTCTTACGGTTAAATGCGTGTAGAGCAATACAGCCTTGCCCACGTCACCAACTTGATAAATCGTGGTCATCGGCGCTTCGATTTCATAGCCCACACCGTTTACATCCACCAATAATTGAGGGGGATTTTTTTCTTCAAGAGTCCCTTTAATTCGACCTATCACCAGACACTACCTTTATTAAGAATAATTAAACTGTTCGAACCCGGCCGCGACGAACCGCATTCGCGCCACCCATGCGAACCATACTTACTTTGGAATTTGCATGACACAGAGCAATGGCTAAGGCATCGGCAGCATCCGCCTGAGGCATTCCAGGCAATTTAAGCAAGGTCATCACCATGTGCTGGACTTGTGTCTTATCAGCGCTGCCCTTACCAACCACGGATTGCTTTACTCGTCGAGCTGCATACTCATAAACCTCAAGTGACTGAGTGGTCGCAGCCACTATCGCGGCACCACGAGCTTGTCCCAGTTTTAATGCAGAGTCCGCATTCTTGGACATAAAGACTTGTTCAATGGCCATTTCTTGAGGGATATATGTATCGATGACCTGATTCACGCCATCAAAAATGTACTTTAACTTTTCTGGCAAAGATTCCCCTTTAACACGAATACAGCCACTGGCAATGTACTCATGCTTTGCTCCCAATGTATTAATTACGCCGTAACCCGTAATTCTGGAGCCTGGGTCTATTCCTAGAATAATGGCCATTCAAAAACCTGCTTTATAAGCTCACCAAACCATACTGTATTAAAATACAGTTATTATTTCCACCCGGAAATAAAAAAGGCTCCATTTAGGAGCCTTTTCTGACAAATGAACGAATTACTTCTCTTCAGTTGCCGACTTTCTTAGCTTGATGTTCAACTCACGAAGCTGCTTGTTAGAAACTTCTCCAGGAGCATCAGTCATCATACAACTTGCACTCTGAGTTTTCGGGAAGGCAATTACTTCACGGATTGAATCAGAACCTGTCATTAACATCACAAGACGATCCAAGCCGAACGCCAAACCACCGTGCGGTGGAGCACCGAATTTCAATGCATCCAATAGGAAGCCAAACTTCTCCGCTTGTTCTTCTTCAGAGATACCAAGAATTTCGAATACCGCTTGTTGCATTTCTTGGTCATGGATACGAATAGAACCACCACCTAGCTCACAACCATTTAGAACCATGTCATACGCTCGAGACAAAGCGGTAGCAGGATTTGCTTTCAGCTCTTCCGGTGAACAAGAAGGCGCGGTGAATGGGTGGTGAATAGCCGTCAAACCGCCATCCGATGTCTCTTCAAACATTGGGAAGTCCACAACCCAAAGCGGAGACCAAGCACAAGTGTAAAGGTCCATGTCTTCACCCAGCTTACAACGTAATGCACCCAAGGCTTCTGTTACAACTTTCGCTGAATCTGCACCGAAGAAAATGATGTCGCCATTTTCAGCACCAGTACGCTCAAGAACCGCTTTACGTACTTCAATCGGTAGGAACTTAACGATTGGCGCCTGCAAGCCTTCTTCCAAATCGTCTTTGTTGTTCACTTTGATGTAAGCCAGACCTTTCGCACCATAAATACCAACGTACTTGGTGTATTCGTCAATCTGCTTACGAGTCAGTTCAGCACCTTTAGGAAGACGAAGTGCAGTTACACGACCTTTCGGATCGTTTGCCGGGCCACTGAATACTTTGAAGTCCACGTCAGTCATCAGATCAGCAACATCCACCAACTCTAGCGGAATACGCATATCTGGCTTATCACTGCCGTATTTTTCCATCGCTTCAGAGTAAGGCATTCTTGGAAAAGCACCCAAATCCACACCTAAGGTGTTCTTGAACAAGTCACGGATCATGTTCTCAGTGATCGACATAATGTCTTCTTCAGAAACGAAAGACGCCTCGATATCGATCTGTGTAAATTCTGGCTGACGATCTGCACGCAAATCTTCGTCACGGAAACATTTAGCAATCTGGTAGTAACGATCCATACCAGAGACCATCAACAACTGTTTGAACAGCTGAGGGGACTGAGGTAACGCAAAGAAGTTACCTTCATGTGTACGACTTGGTACCAAGTAGTCACGTGCACCTTCAGGCGTAGCACGAGTCAAAATTGGCGTTTCAATATCAAGGAAACCTTCACCATCCAAGTGGTTACGGATCGCCGTAGTAATTTTTGAACGAAGACGTAACTTGTTCAACATCTCAGGACGACGTAGATCGACATAACGATATTTCAGACGAATATCTTCGCCCACACTCTGATGCTCGTCCAACTGGAACGGAGGCGTATCTGCTTTATTCAGGATCGTTAATGAGTGACCTAAAACTTCAATTTCACCCGTAGGCATTTCAGCATTTACAGTCCCTTCCGGGCGATCACGTACAATACCTGTTAATTGAATTACATACTCACTGCGAACCCGATCCGCAGTAGCAAAACTTTCTTCACGATCAGGGTCGAAAACTACCTGGGTAATACCATCGCGGTCTCGTACGTCCAGGAAGATAACACCGCCGTGATCACGACGACGATGAACCCAACCGCACAGAGTAATCTCTTGTCCTACATGTTCTTTTCTTAAAGCACCGCAATAGTGGCTGCGCATAATCTTGTCCTAGTAAATTCTTTCTTATAAGTGACTTTCAAACATTCTTTCGATTCAGACCAATCCCCTGACCTGAACCGCAGGCAGAAATCGGAAAAAAGAGGCTATTATAGGGAACAAAAAAAAGTCCGGCTAGGCCTTGAAGGCTTCTAAGCCAGACTTTTCAGATATATCTCAGGTTTCTGATCCCTGACACGGGAACGTGCCTAAAATCTGCTAAAAATTAATTCACAGGCACAACCAAAACAAACACTTCTCGTGTTACCGGATTCACCCACTTCTCGACGACTTTTGCTTTCACCGTTTTCGTTGAAACTTCTTCCGTTCCAACTCGTTTAACTTTGGTGTTGGCTGTTTCATTGGTCACGGTTTCTGAAGACATCTGTACATACTCAACATCAACGCCTTGGCGAGCAGCTAACTGCTGACGAGCACGAGAAATAGCTAACTGCTCCTGAAAGTGACGGCCTTTCACATGCGTCACCGAAGAGCCCACCACACCATTTCCAGGATTATGGATCCAGACTGGTGTTTGAGGAGTGGTAGGTTGCTGAGCCACTGGTTGCGTTTGACAGCCAGTCAAAATAACAAACAGACATGCACTTAAGATTAATGCGATGTTTTTCATATAGTTCCTTAAGCCCAAAGGGCGTATCTCTCAATCCAATACAGTTTTGGTTATTATGATTAATTAATATACAACTGGTACCGACCAACTACCTTTTTCAAGTAATCTCGGGTTTCTCTGTAAGGCAAACGGGTTGCCAAAATATCGTATACCTCACTCGGCTCTAACTGATTAATACGAGCGTAGGCTTTTTGCATGCTCTTTTGATCTATAAAGGCAGAAGCAACATTCGCAGTTCCGGTATTGTAAGCCGCAATCATACAGTACAAACGACTTTCAGGATTATGAATGCCCTTCAAATAACGATAATTTAGAACATGTAAATATGCCGCCCCCACACGAATATTATTATTCGGATCAAATAGGTACTTGGCTTTAAGGGTTTTACTCTTGCCATAGATAGCTCGTGCCGCATCTCGGCCAGCCGTTCGAGGAACAATCTGCATCAGACCATAAGCAGGAATGCGAGATCGAGCAAGCGGGTTAAAACTGCTTTCCGTATGGATAATCGCCATCACCAATGCTGGCTCCAGCTTCCACTCTTTGGCGTACTTCGCAGTGGATTTCCAATAACGATCCGCTTTATGCATGCCGTATTCTTCCGGCAAACTAATCACCACGGTCAAACGACGCGACACAGGCAAATAGCTAACGCTCGCTTTTTCACCACTGACCAGCTCCTCAGCGATTGCCATGGAATTCGTATTTTTACTGGCCACTGAGGTCGGCAACATGGCTTCTTCTGCGGTCTCAGCTTCAACTTCAACAGTCATCCCCGAGGCTTCTGAAGCGGCTGTCAGCACAGGATCATGATGTAAGGCAGTTTGAATGTTGGTTTGAAAGGTGTCGCCCAACTGAACAGAAACGTCTTGATATGAAATTTCTCGGGCATCGACATCAATGTACTCAATCACTACCGAGTCGTTTTGGTAATCGACAATGGTGCGCTGTTTAAGATCTGTGCTGTACTCTACCCACTGATGAGCACTGGTGAATTGAGTGTCACCCCAGACTTCTTGAATTTCACCAATGTAGGACTGATAAGCCTCATTCAATGCGTCCTCAAACGCCTGAAACTCAGCTTCGGTGGCATCCTGATATTGCTGAAACTCTGTCATTACCTCCAGATATTCGTCCTGCGCTGACACCTTAAACGACATATTTAAAGATGCTGCGACACAGACACACTGAAGGACACTCAGCGTACGTTTCGAAAGACTCAACGTCTTCATGCTTTTTCTCTTTATCCAACCGATTAGTGCTTTTATTGCTGATTGACTCGGATCGAGCCATCAGCTTTTAGTTATATTCGTACTAATAAAAAACTTATTTTGCCAAAATATCGCTTAAGAATTGCGTTGGTGTGAATAATTCACCCTTTAACAAGCTCAACCGAGACAAGCGCTCTTTCAATACCTCATCGGTATAAGGCACCGCTTCACCAAAGCCCCAAACAGGCCCTGGCCAGGCTTCGTCATTACGGTAACGCACCACGTGATGGATATGTAATTGAGGTACAACATTCCCCAATGTAGCGACATTCAGTTTGTGACCAGAGTAGGCATCCATGATTTTTTGAGACAAGAACGACGTCTCTTGAATATAGTGGACACGATCTTCAGCCGTTAAATGATACAGCTCCGTTAACTGCCCCTTGGTTGGCACCAGAATAAACCAAGGGAAACGCTGATCATTCATTAACAGCACTCGACAGAGTGGAAAATCACCAATATGGAAGGTATCTGCTTCGAGTCGTTCATGCAGTTCAAAATTAACCGGGCCGTCCATTCTCGCTCCTTAAATAAAATTCAGCGAAGTATCTTCTAAGTTATTAGCAGTCATTGTCCATTTCGCCAGTAGATAAGCAAGAGGCATTGAAGACAAGGCGTGTCCAAAATCCAAGGTTAAAAAAAGACGCCTCAGCGCCTTTTCTCTGTAGTCTATCGTCGACCTTCACGTCGCATTGCAGACGCACTGTAGTCTCGTTTGCGCAGCTTCTTGTTAAAGACGTGAGCAGAATCCTCATTCGTAATTAACCACTCCGCATAATAACCACCATCTTTTACATCATAGGTGATATTTCCGGCAGTCCATACCAGAGGGACATCATAAAAGTTTACTGAATGTGCTTCACTGAAACGCCACACATCGCCTTCGACTTCAGCGTACTCTTCAGCTAATGCGATCTGCCATGAGTCTTCATCGATATAGAAGACGCGTTTCGTGTATTGATGCTGAATACCGGCACGCAACGTCGCTTCGATATGCCACACGCGATGTAACTCATAACGAGTGAAATTCTGATTCAAAGTTTTTTCACCCAGCAATGCGTCTGAAGACACATCTTCACCCATCATGCGATACGAGTTGTATGGAATGTATTTCTTGGTTTTACCAACCACTTTCCACTCATATAAATCAGGCGCGCCATTGAACAGATCCACCTGATCTACCGTTTTGTAGCCATCACTATTGAACAATTCATCAGCGTACTCCAAATCCGGAGTACGACGAACACGGCGTTGACCCGGCGCGTAATACCAGGCTTTACGAGGTGCTAGGACCTGATCCAAGGTCTCATGAACCAAGGTAATCTGACCCGCAATTGAAGGGGGATAAAGGTTATTTGTCTTTCTCAGAAAAATCTTGTTTTTACGCTTTTTGGCCGGAATTTCAGGGTTAAAATAGACCCCGTACACAGAAATTTCTTTGCGCATAACTTTTTTAGCGCCAGTGTCATACACCACAGCATCGGATAAGGTTGCCACAGACGTTTCACCACGATAACGAAGAATGTGGTTCCAGATCATCTCTTCGGCGGTTTCAGCGTTCGGAAACGGGCTGGTAAGGTCGGATTGCTTCACCCCGGTTCCACGAGGCAGTAGCTCAGCTGTTTTATCGTTTGCCGCTAACGCATCGTAAACTTCTTGTGGGTAGGCCGTTGTTCGACGAGAGGTATAGACAGGAATTTTATACGACGGATATTTTCTGAACATGGCTTTCTGGCCTTCACTCAAAAACTCCGAGTAATCGTTTACGTTGGTGCGATCAATGGTAAATAGTGCAATATCATCTTTAAATGGATCGATGTAATCACCGTCAAATCCTTCCGGTGGTTGCGTCAAACCGCCATCCCAGCGCGGAATATCTTTTCCATCACCTTCCACCGGGCTACCCATTGGCGTCTTCTGAGCCCACGCCACAGAAGCTAATAAACCTAAGGAAACAGCAGCAAACCATTTACGAGAAATCACAGTCATCATTTATTACACCTAATTTTTATTGCCGACCAGTTGCTCATCCATAACCAAGCGTCTGGATTCTATCGGGTTTTAATCGCCCTTATGTTTAATTTTTGTAACAAGGCTTGGAAATTCCCACTCCTTTTTAGACTTTAGGGCTATACCAATAGCCTGAGTCTTTTTACAATAGCTGATTGTCTATCGTTGAACCTTTAAATTTGTTAATTTCTCAGGAAAACCAATGCGTACAAGCCAATATCTGATTCCTACTGTTAAAGAAACGCCATCCGATGCTGTGGTAGTTAGCCATCAATTAATGCTACGTGCCGGGATGATCAGAAAAATTGCAGCCGGTTTGTACACCTGGTTACCCTTGGGTTTAAAGACTCTTCAAAAAGTTGAAACCATTGTTCGTCAAGAAATGAACAAAGCCGGCGCTCTGGAAGTGCTGATGCCTGCTGCTCAACCTGCTGAACTTTGGCAAGAAAGTGGTCGTTGGGAACAGTACGGTCCGGAACTGCTTCGTTTTAAAGACCGTCACCAACGTGACTTCTGCGTAGGCCCGACGCACGAAGAAGTAATTACCGACTTAGCTCGTAATGAATTAACCAGCTATAAACAGCTGCCAATGAACATGTATCAAATTCAAACCAAATTCCGTGACGAAATTCGTCCGCGCTTTGGTTTGATGCGTGGTCGTGAGTTCTTAATGAAAGATGCCTACTCATTCCATGTCACTCAGGAGTGTTTACAATCCACTTACGACAAAATGCATGAAACCTACTGCAACATCTTCAACCGTTTAGGTTTGGACTTCCGCCCTGTAGAAGCGGACAGCGGCAGCATTGGGGGTTCAAGCTCTCATGAATTCCACGTTTTGGCGGATTCCGGTGAAGACGACATCGTCTTCAGTACAGACAGTAGCTACGCAGCTAACATTGAGAAAGCTGAAGCCGTTGCACCAGCGACGGAGCGCCAAGCACCGACTCAAGACAAGGCAGAAGTAGCAACACCGGATCAAAAAACCATTGAAGAAGTGACGGCCTTCTTGAACATTAACGCCAATCAAGTGGTAAAAACATTGATCGTTGAAGGCGCAGTAGCTGAAGATCACCAAGGCCCAGCACCATTAGTTGCTCTAGTTGTTCGTGGTGATCATGAGCTAAATGAGATTAAGGCCGAGCATATTGCAGCCGTTGCGGAACCACTGACGTTTGCAAGTGACGAGCGCATCAAAGACGCCTTGGGCTGCTCTGCCGGTTCTATTGGCCCAGCAGGTCTGGATATCCCTGTATACGTGGACCGCTCGGCTGCGGTTATGTCCGACTTCGTTTCTGGCGCCAACAAAGACGGCTTCCACCTAACGGGTGTCAACTGGGATCGTGATGCTCAAATCACAGAAGTTGCTGACCTTCGTAATGTAGTAGAAGGCGATCAAGCGCCTGATGGCAACGGCACCTTGACCATCAAACGCGGCATCGAAGTGGGTCACATCTTCCAACTAGGTACAAAATACAGCGAAGCGCTCGGCGCAAAAGTACTGGACCAAAACGGTAAAGCGCAAACCATGATCATGGGCTGTTATGGCATTGGTGTTTCCCGTGTGGTTGCTGCAACCATCGAACAAAACAATGATGACCGTGGCATGATTTGGCCTGATGCGATTGCTCCGTTCCAGATTGGAATGGTGCCTATGGGTAAATCTGACGAAGTAAAAGAGCTGACAGAAAGCATTTATAACCAGTTAACCGCAATGGGTTATGACGTTCTTCTGGATGATCGCGATAAGAAAACCAGCCCTGGCGTGAAGTTCGCTGATATGGATTTGATTGGTATCCCTCATCGCATCGTGATCAGTGATCGTGGTCTGAACAACGGGACTATTGAATACAAAAATCGACGTGAAGCCGATGCTCAAGACATTGCAAAAGATGACATCGTTAGCTTCTTGACGAATACAGTAAAGCATTAAACACTTACGATAATGCTGTCGTAATCTTCTCATTACCATTATGAAAGAAGCCGTTTACTGCATCCGATCTGCTGCCCTGAGCCACCAAGGGCAGCAATCCATCCAACCTTTTACCGCAGCTTATTTACCTGCGGTGAAAGTTGTTGCAACGGTGATAGCCACAATACTGGCCTTCCTCTGTACAGTTTTCTTACCCTCCCAGTCATTTGCCAGCCAACAACCCGATCCGGAATTAAAACAACGTCTGTTATCTGCCGTGAACACCCATCATGGTTTCAAAGACAGATTCGATGCTGATGTCTGGTTAACCGACATGTCAGGCCGCTTAAAGCGTTACATCAAAGACGATGAAACCCGGATGAAACTTCTCATCAACATCCATAAAGAAGCCAGCATTGCAGATCTAAACCCTCAACTGGTGATTGCCGTTATTCATGTGGAAAGTGGTTTTGATCGCTTCGCCTTATCCCGAGTCGGGGCTCAAGGCTACATGCAGGTGATGCCTTTCTGGAAAAAAGAGCTGGGCCGGACGAACGACAATCTAATGAATGAAGCTACCAATCTTCGGTATGGCTGCACCATTCTCAAATACTACATCGATAAAGAAAAAGGCGATTGGCAACGAGGCTTAGCTCGATATAACGGTAGCCTTGGGCGAACCAAGTACCCGGAAAAAGTTTTTAAATTTATGGATAAGTATTGGCAAGTAAATTAAGGAACCTCTGACCAACAAACACTTCGATGCGCTGCTAATCGTGTCACGATATACCTACCGCTAGTAAATCTCTTACAAACCACTCATCCGTTTTCCTACTCCATCTAAGTAATTTCAGTCTAGTCTCATTTAAATGAGTTCTAGACAATTAAAAAGTTGTAATCACGCAAATACAAAGCCGTATGCTGCGGGATAAGGAGATCGAATGCAGCAGCCGTTACGACTGACAGTTCCAAAAATACACGAATTAGATCGGGGATCACTCTACTCTGATCCGCACGAGCTCGGCCAAATTTTACGAAACCTTCCATTCGCCGATATGCCGTCGGCAGTGATGAAATCCGTTAACATTCTTTCCGTCATCAATCGCAGTCAGATTTCTTACCAGCTACGTCTCAAGCTAATGCATGCTTTTGACGTTCCCTACGGCGTTTGTCATTTGTTTTACACCCCTCAATGCCCTGAACAACTTGGCATCATTCGATCACGCTCATTACAGGAACAAGATGCTTTCAGAGAATTCACTCAAGAAATGAGTTATGGCTATAAACAGGTATTAATGGATGCTCTGACCCATAACGACAAAAAGCGCGCCTTTATTTCACTCTTCGCATCCTTCTATTACATGTCGTCGCTGCTGATGTTGTTTTACAGCGTACATCAGGTACAGCCATTGAATATCTGGGGTGAACTGCATCGTCTATACAAGCTTGCAGAGGAAATGGAGTGGACGCGTATGCCACAAAAATACATTGCACTCGCCAAAGGCATGACCTTAGAGTGGATGTATAAGAAGTCCCTGTTGATGTTTACCGCCGATCCCTACCATATGGAAACCGCTCAGAACTGGCTACTGAACCACTATTTAAGCAAATGGAGCTATTGCGCAGAGCTCTTACCCTATCGCCAACAAATCGACGTTCCGCATTTTAATATCGACCTCAGTCGGAATTATGCCATCAGTGGTGATTTCAACGGTGCCAAAGACAATGAATATCTCCGAACACTGACAACCAATGGCTTAGTCACCACGGCCACCAAACACATAGATCAACTGCATCACGGGATTGATACCCATTCTCTCGGCTTTATCCTCAACCCTAATCGCAGCGAGGCCGAGCAGGTATTGGAGAATGCAGTAGACCACTGGGCACAAAAATTTAAACGAAGTGAAACTCGTAGCCGGTGTGCCATCCCTGCCACCATGACGATGGGCTTGTACCATTGCCACAAAGACCTTTCCAAATCGACGATAAACAGCGACAAATCGTTAATGGAAATCAAACTGATAGATTCAAGCCCTCATGGATGCTGTGTGAGAGTTTCAGGCAACACACATCAAGAAATCATTATTGGTCAATTGGTCGTTATCCACCTCAGCCGAGCGTCGCAGAATCAAGGACTAGAAACCTTTGCAGGCATTATTCGTTGGGTGGCACAGGACAAATATAAGGGCTCAAAAATCGGCGTTAAGTTCCTGCCTGGCTTGATAAAAACGGGCTTTGTTCGTAGCTTATCTGGCTCAGAAGTCGCTCAAAAAACCCATCCAGCCATCATTATTGTGGACAAACAAAGCGACAGAGACTTTTCTATCATCACCAGCCCTAGCCTGTATCTCTGTGGAAGAACCTATGAACTTAACACCATTCAACCGCAACGCCGCTATCTGATCAAAGCCAGTACTTTATTAAATCACACTCGTTCTATGGATCATTTCAAAATTCATGCTGCCCATTAAGCACCATTGATGTCCTCAGACGTTTCTCACCTTCGAAGAATTCAGTAGAATACCCCAAATATTTTTTTCGAGGTTTGACATGTCTTCAGTAACTATTTACCACAATCCACGCTGCTCTAAATCTCGCCAAACACTTCAACTGCTTGAAGAACAAGGCATCACACCTGAAGTTCGTCTTTATCTGCAAGACGCCCCCAGCGCTCAAGAACTTCAAGAGGTATTACACAAGCTAGGTATCAGTGCACGTGAATTACTTCGCACCAAAGAACAAGAGTACAAAGATCTGGAATTGAAAGACGCGGCCAAATCAGACGACGACATCATTAACGCAATGATTTCACACCCTAAATTGATCGAGCGCCCTATCGTCATCAAAGGTGAACAAGCGCGTATTGGCCGTCCACCAGAACAAGTGCTGGAGATCCTTTAATGCAACCCTATGTGCTGGTTTTATATTACAGTCGTAGCGGCCATGTCGCTGCGATGGCGGATCAAATTGCCCGAGGCATCGAGGCCGTTTCAGGCATCGAAGCCCGTTTAAGAACGGTTCCAGCCGTCTCCGCCAATTCAGAGCAAACAGAACCAGCCATTCCTGAAGACGGTGCCATTTTTGCCACCTTGGATGACTTACGTGAATGCAGTGGTTTGATCATGGGCAGCCCCACCCGTTTCGGCAATATGGCAGCGCCGATGAAGTTCTTCCTGGATTCGACCTCATCCGTATGGCTATCGGGTGATTTAGAAGGCAAGCCGGCTTCCGTTTTTACATCTACAGGCAGCCTGCATGGCGGACAGGAAACAACGCTGTTAACTATGATGTTGCCTTTATTGCACCATGGCATGGTTATCTCAGGCATTCCTTATTCCAACAGCGAACTGTCTTCAACCGCCACGGGTGGAACCCCCTACGGCAGCTCACATCTTGCAGGTAGCCAAGGTGAACACAGCTTGAGTGAAGACGAAAAAACCTTGTGTTATGCCCAAGGAAAACGCTTGGCCGAGATCGCTTTGAAACTGGCGCGCTGAAACTTACACTCTGAATGTTACGAATCAAAAGCTACGGCACTAAAACGAAAGAATGGGTGAAGCGGGCATTTAATTCCCTAAGCTTCACCTAAGAATGACACACTTAAATAAGGCTACGCATGACGTCTTTTTATAAAAAAACACAGGCCGCTTTCTGGTTACTTTTTGTCGGCCTACTCGGAATTTTTATCTACAACAAACTGGTAATGCCTGAGCAAGTTGAGAAAATCCAATGGATTCTGTTGGCCTTCCAAACTGTGCCTTTATTACTGTTTGTTCCGTTTTTACTGAAACCAACGTCAAGAACCTTTCAGTGGTTCTGCTTTATGTTGCTGCTCTACTTCTTAATCGCCGTATTAAATATCTTCTACCCAGGCATGTATTACATTGGCTTAGCAGAAAGCATCGTGGTGGGGCTGTTGTTCACGGCATCCATGATGCTAGGGCGCTGGAAAATGCGAGGGATGGACACCGAGTCCAACTAGCATAGAAAATTCAATACTAACTTAATAAATTCAAAACCAGCTTAGAAAATCCAATACTGCAATAAGTCGGTATTGGAATGAGATGAGAACCTCGATCGAGGTTCTCAATCAGATGGCTTAGAAATCAAACTCATCTTCGACTTGAGCTACCCACTGAGCCACTCGCTCATCCGTTAACTCGGGTTGCTGATCTTCATCAATAGCCAATCCAACAAACTCTTTGCCATCTTCTGTTAACGCTTTTGAAGCTTCAAACTCATAACCATCAACAGGCCAATACCCCATCACAGCACCGCCTTGATCAATCACCACATCGTGAAGCATGCCCATTGCATCCAGGAAGTAATCGGCATAACCAAACTGATCGCCAAGCCCAAACAGAGCCACCAGCTTACCGGAAAAATCAACAGTACCCAGTTCCTGCCAGAACTCATCCCAATCGCTTTGAATTTGGCCGTAATCCCAGGTTGGAATCCCCAGAATCAGATAATCGTATTCGCTGAAGCTGTCTTTCGTAACGGCGGCAATATCGTGCATTTCTACCGTATGCTCATCCAAAAGATCTCGAATCTTTTCAGCAACGGTTTCTGTATTACCTAGACTCGAACCATAAAACAATCCAATCGTAGCCAAAAAACACCTCATCGAAACGTAGAGAAGAGAGTTTGGAAATCTCCGAACAAACTCACCTTAGAAATTTTGCCGACATTCTACCGCAATCTTTTTTCTTAAACACGCCAGAATGACCATTGTCTTCGATCCGTCATATTTAGAAGCCACAATGAATATGAATTAAGGCTAAGACTGCTCAAGGATGCGCATCATGAAAGATCTTGCTGAATTAGAAGAAAGCATTGCCAAAAAGTTTCGTCCTTGGTTTATCAAAGACATACAACTGCACCCTTCCTCCGATTGCCTTGAAAGCGTGATCAACAAACACACTAACCTATTGTGCATCATGAATCACGGCGGCTTTTACGGCCCTTGGGCCGCGGCACTGGCCTACCATTATTTGTTCTTGAATCACGGCGGCCATGCACGAAAACCAACCGGGGTGGCTTGGCGAGGATTCTATAACTTACCTATTTACAAGCAAGTCACGCGCTATCTAACTCAGCTGGAACACCCTCTGGATTACCCCGGTTGCCAAGCCATTCTCACCAACAAAACCTTCAATGATTTGATCATTCTTCCGGAAGGCACCAACTGCCATTACTTTAATGGCCGAGAGCTGCAACCCTTTATTAGCCCACGCTTTATTGAACTCAGTATCGAAACTCAAACACCGCTGCTCTTGTTTGTACATCAGGGCAGCGAACACTGGAGCGTTCCCGTCAAGATGCCAGAACGGATGATGCCACTGACTCGATTGCTCCCCAAGCGCTATCGAGAAGGCCTCGAACGCAGCCGCTTGATCAATATTCCACACATGTTGAGCGGCAGTATTCCTCAACTCAACGTGCTCTGTAAGCTCTACCACCCCAGCATTCACCCTTCCGTGTTGCGAGATAGAGCATTCGCCAAGGACATCATTACTCAAGAGGCGTTAAAGATTCGACGCATGATGCAGAACCATTACGACTGCTTAATCGAATCACAGTTAAGCCGGCAGGCAGACAGTGAATTAGAAATGTCTATCACGCATCCCTGTGCAGAAGTTGCCTAAGGATCGCGTAAGAGTTGGGTAGTGAAAAGACAGATCTCTGTCTGCGAAAGAATCACAGACAGGGAATGGAAGGATAAAAGACGTCGGTTGGTGAAAGGCCATCAAAGAGCAACAAGATCCTCCAAGTAAATACTCAAAGCCTGGCAATTTAGTTGTTCTTCTCTCGAATGTGCAACAAAGACTTTCCACTGCGTATCGTACTGCATGACTCTACTCCTAAGTGCCAGGGTCTTTTGTTGCTGTAAAAGCACACAACGCCCCTGTGTTTTGTTATTTAGATTAAGGCAAGCTCTGAATACAAAGCCGAATACCCCGAATCACTGATTAAAAAGTAGACAACAAACAGAAATTAGATTGTGACCCAGATCACAGGCGTACATTTATTAACCAAAGAATTACATTAAGCAGACGATGGCAAATCAGCTTAGGAAAGACTAGATATCGCTGATTGCTTATATTTTTTTGGGTATTCCAAACGGGTAAGCGTCCCAACATCGCACTTCAAATCTTTCCAATCCTCGATATCTAATTCGAGAAAGGCCATTCCGCAAGTAGGAAGGTTTTCCAGATCTTCTCCGGTAATGGTAAAAATCAGATCCGTTAAGCCAGGGTTGTGACCAAACACCACCACGTTCTGCCACTTGTTTTTTATCTGACGTAATTCAGTTAACAGATGGTGGTAATTGGCATCATAAAGCTGCTCATTAAGTTTCAGGCTACTGAGTGAACGATTACAATATTGACCAAATATTTCTGCCGTTCGGACAGCACGCGTTGCCGGACTGGACAACCAGAGGTCGCTCTTTTCAAGCGCTTTAGACGTGTGCAGGGCCATCATAGGAGCATCTTGAGTGCCGCGTTTATTTAACGGGCGGTCTTTATCAGCAAGCCCTTCATACTTCCAACTGGACTTTGCGTGACGAACTAATATCAATTGCTTCATGATCTACATCCTGCCGTTTCATGCTGATAAAAGAAAAAAAGGGGTAAAGAAAAAGTAGTTCTTTTTCTTGCCCCCAAACAATTATCTCACATCAACAAGGAAACCGAGTCAAAGCGTGATCCTTTCAATAATCACGAATCCGGCTCAGTTATATGACCAAAGCCAAGGAGTTCAGGACTAAGCTCATATTGGTGACGAATGCTAACAAGGTGATATGTCTGTTTCATGACAATCATTTAAGAAGTTAAACACTCATAGGTGGCATTGATTAATTTTTCCGCTCTTGGGTCCACTAAAATATACGGCCCCATATAGTTGTGAATGTAGCCAAACCCAAGCTGTTGATCTGGGTCGGCGAAACCGATGCTACCGCCCGCTCCAGGATGCCCAAAGCTTCTTGAACCACCAAACTCAGCCAAGCGACTGCGTTGAGACATCATAAAACCATTACTGAATCGAGTATCCGTATGCAATACCGGATCATACCCTTTGGCGGTTTCGGTCCAACATAACGGTAAAGTTTCCGGCTTAAGTAAGCGGTAACCATTTAATGAACCACCATTCGCCAGAGCACCATACAGTTTCGCCAGAGCACGGCCATTGGTATGCCCATTAGCTGACGGTAACTCCATGGTTCGCCAAGCTTTGGAGTTGGTTCCCCGCTGTGCGGACGGTGGGTTAGCAAAGGCTTTCGAAGACACACCTGTTGGATTTTTCATAATTTCTTTGAATAAGGAATCAACCATCGGATCCCCTTTTACAGGGCGACCACGTTCGATCTTAGCACATCGACTAAACTCACTTTCAGGCGTACCAATAAAGCAATCTAAGCCCATCGGCTGAACAATTTCTTCTTGCAGATACTGTCCCATGGTCATGCCTGTCGCTTTACGGAACACCTCACCAATCATCCATCCGAAAGTCAAAGGGCAATAACCGTGTTGGCCATAAGGCCACCAAGACGCTTGTTCAGCCACGGCGTGACACATGTAATCCCAGTCATACAAGTGCTCTGCCTGCACCATCGCATCAATGGCAGAGACACCGGTTTTATGAGACAAAATATCTGAGATTTTCAGATGAGATTTCCCTTCCTGAGCAAACTCCGGCCAGTAATCCACAATGCGATCATTGAGGCTGAAACGCCCTTGCTCGACGGCACGTAACACACAAATTGCAGCAATACCTTTGGTACAGGAAAAGGCATTAGCAATGGTTTCCTGTTGCCACCCTTGCTGTTCATCCGCATCCGCAATCCCACCCCAAAGATCAACTACCAGCTCACCTTTATGCACTATGGCAAGCGACGCACCTCTACTGTCGTCACTCATCAATAGCTGTTCAAAGGCTTCTCTGACCAAATAAAACTCGGGTACTACAAATCCATTTACCATCGACATAGCGTTACAACACCTAACATTTCGTTTCAGATTTTGTGTTCTTCCACATAACAGTTTAAGACACACTTCTGGGGGAACTACTCATAAGCACACTCATCATAAGCACGCTAAAAACGCTTGTAGTTCCTTATATAAGTTCAATAACTTCATGCTCCATGAAGCATTTATTCAATTTTCTTCTATGCTGATTAATGCTCAGAGTAAAAGTATGAAGTATTTGTCCTGACTTGCCACTGTTCACAAATGCCTCATCAATGATTTGAACTAAAATGACAAATATATTGCCACGAAGTCCCCCTCTTTTCCTGGCAATTCATGCAGTAAGGAAGAGATTTAATTTATGAGCGCTGCAAGCATTCCGTCAAAACAAGAAATGGAGTCCGCCTACGAGGTCATTAGAAAATTAAGAATGCCCTCGGTGCCAGATATTATTACCGAAGTTCAAAAACTCCTGCAGGAACCCAACCTGCGCATAGACGACATCACCAACCTCATTAGCCAAGACGCAACCCTAACCGGTGAAGTGCTAAAAGCAGCGCGTTCTCCGCTCTATGGTTTATCCGAAGACGTTACAACCATCTTTCATGCAGTTAAAGTATTGGGCGTCAAGCGTCTCAATGAAATTACCATAGCCGTAGCGCTGAAAGCCTCTTTACACCCGATGAACGCGTTTCACGCCAAACTTTGGGAAGAAAGTATGTTGGTAGCAGCCGGTTGCGCATGGTTGGCCAGCGCGTCTGGTCATGTGGATCGAGATGAAGCTTACCTGGCAGGTCTTTTCTCAAATATTGGCTGCATGCTGTTATCCCAAGGCAACAAAAAGTATGAAATTCTCTATGAAAAGGCCAGAGCGTATCCGCTTACCACACACGAACTAGAGGTACGACTGATGAACACCAATCATTCCGTGGTTGGGTTTATCGTGGCTGAACTGTGGAGTTTGCCAAGTCGCGTGTGTAAATCCATTTATCATATGCACGATGCCAGCATCACCCCCGAACATGTCGATGATTTAGGTACACTGATCAGCGTCATTCGTATTGCAACCGGCTATATGGAACGAGTCCGCTTAGTAGACGTTCCTGAAACCATGGAATTCTTGAAATTCCACGATGCCGCGCGAGAAGAAATCATGATGGAAGAGGCCACCTATGAAGAATTCTCCGAATATATGGAAAGCTTAATCTAATCTCAGTAGAGTAGCTGCTTGTTCAATAGGATAAGCAGCTATGATTGGTATTTTTGGTTCTGCCTTTAACCCACCCACACTTGGTCATAAAGACGCCATCCTTCAAGCGGCTCAAGACTGCAATAAGATTCTTTTGGTGCCTTCCGCCAGTCACGCCTTCGGGAAAACCATGCTGCCTTACGAATTACGATATCGTATGTTGATGGGCTTTATTCAGGACATTCAACCCGACGTGAGTTGCGAACTTGAAGTCTGCGACATTGAACACCAGATGCTTAACGAAGGAATGACGCCCATATACACCTTTGATGTTATGGATCGATTAGAAAGTGAATTAAACACAACAAAACTGGCCTTTATCATGGGGCCAGATAACGCCAACCCAACGACTTGGCAAAAGTTTTACAAACACCAGGAGATTGATGCTCGCTGGAAGAAAATCATCTGTGACGAACAAGCGCCCATTCGAAGTACCCTATTGAGAGACAAGATAGCAGACAGAGCCTCTGACCAAGAGCTACTGACCTTCACTACACCATCTGTCGTAAATCTTATTCGTGCTGAACGTCTGTATCAGAAGAACTGAATATACGATCACGTTCAGCCAGCTCTGTTGGATTTAGCACTCAGCCAGCTCGGTTAGATTTAACACTCATCCAACAGCGTAAACTGAATGCCGTTTTCAATCAGTCGATCCAGCAATAACTCACCAAAGGCCGAGGCCGGTGTTAATACGCCATAGACAGGCTCCAGATGATCCCGATCCTGAATTAACGTTAACGCCGCCTGAGTAATGATTTTCGCCGTTTCACCATAGCCCGGATCACCACCACGAACCGTTGCCACCACTTGATGCGAACCAGATCGGGCATCGACCGTGACTTTAAACCAGGCGCGTTCTCTATCCCCATCGGTTGGCCCGTCACCATCAGGAAATAATTCCAACAGTTTCTCCCGAGTCCAGGACAATTGAGCTAAACCAATCGCCGCGGTAACGCCACCCAACGCCACCATCAACTTAGGCAGCGATTTGATTTGCAGATAATGGCCATAGGTAAAGTTGCGCCCATACTGCTCAAATAATTCGGCAGATCGCCGCACCACTTGGCTATCGATACTTGGCAGAGGCACAACCCAACTGCGCAATTTAGGCGAAAAATGAAGCTTAGGCCGAGCAATCTTAATTCGACGCCCATCCACAGATTTACCATAAGAGAAAGCTTGCCACAGGCTTTTCAAATTCAATGAGTATCTGAGCCGAGACATAATAGAAATCAGCGAACGCCAAGTGCCACTGGACACTTTACCGCCCAGATTAACGTAGGTGTTTACAACCACATCTTTTCGCATCAAGTCGTCACATTGTTCACTTAACTGTTGAACCGCGAACAGTACGCCCAGATCATGGGGTACACTGTCAAAACCGCAGGCATGGATGAGACGACACTTTGTTGACCGAGCCACCATATCGTATTTCGGATACATACGATCAACAAATTCATTCTCACCGGTGAGATCAAGATAATCCGTCCCATTCTCTGCACACGCTTTGATAACTAACTCGCCAAAAGACATATAAGGGCCAACGGCAGAAATCATGACTCGACTCTGTTCTGCCAACACCATCAAAGCAGGCTCATCAAAGCAATCGGCCACTTCTATCGATAAGGCTTCATTCGCACGATCTACTGCAACCATTTCCTGTTTAAGCAGCTGCAGCTTTTTATGATCTCGTCCGGCAATGGCAATGGACAACAAGGGTTGTTGTTTATGACTTTCCAATAAAGCTTGGCATAAATTAATCAGAATCAGACGCCCTGTGTAGCCCGTTGCGCCATACAGAGTGATGTCATATTTTCGGGGTGTCATAGGTTCCCTCTAATATTGTAAGATCCGTTCAAGAAACCTCTAAATCAGTGTCTTGCACAAAATGATATACTAGGTTCATTTTTTCGAAGATTGACACACACACATCAATTGCGAGCCCGTCCTAACCATGCATACGTCTGATACTAATCATAGTCAAGATCCGCACGCTCTAAACAAGAATCATCCAGAAAAAAGTTCTCAACAATCCAGTCAGCCAGTACTGCAGAATCCAAGCAGTAATACGCTATGGTATCCCTACGCGCAAATGCAAAACCTGGAATTAAATCTGGAAGTGGTGGAAGCCAATGGCGTCTATCTCACCATGAAAGACGGTAAGCAACTCGTGGATGGCATTTCATCCTGGTGGTGTGTGACTCATGGCTATAATCACCCGGAATTGAACCAGGCTATGTTTGAACAAGCCCAAAAGTTCAGTCATGTCATGCTGGGTGGTTTGAAGAACCAAGTGACCGAAAGCTTCGCCCAGAAGTTAGTCGAGATTACACCCGACGGTTTGAATCACGTGTTTTTCTCCGACAGTGGTTCCGTTGGTGTCGAAGTAGCGATCAAGATGGCACTGCAATACTTCTTTAATCAAGGCAACCAAAATAAAACACGCATTGTGGCACTGGAACGCGCCTATCACGGAGATACCACGGCCTGCATGTCAGTTTGTGACCCCGCAGAAGGCATGCACAAGATGTTTCATGGCATTACGCCAGAACAATTCTTCTTACCAGCACCGACCAGCGGCTTTGCGCCATCAGAAGACGCATTAGAGAAAGAAATAGCTCACGCGAAGACATTATTCGAAGAGCACGGTGATACCATTGCAGCCGTTATTGTAGAGCCGCTGCTACAAGGGGCTGGCGGCTTTAATATCTATTCACCAGAATACCTCAATCGACTAAAAGCCTTGTGTGAAGAACACAATATTCTGTTGATCTTCGATGAAGTGGCCACTGGTTTTGGTCGTACCGGTAAACTCTTTGCTGCCGATCACACCAATATCTCACCGGATATAATGGTGCTCGCCAAAGGTCTGACCGCAGGTTATGTCGGCCATGCAGCCACTATTGCCAGCACCCAAGTATTCAATGCCTTCCTGTCGGACAGCCCATCCAAAGCCTTCATGCACGGCCCAACCTTCATGGGTAATCCATTAGCGTGCGCCATAGGTCTTAAAGCCATAGAGATTTTTGAGCGCGACAACTATCTGGAAAAAATTGCCACGATTGAGTCTATTCTCAAAGAAGAGCTACTAGGCTTCGAGCACGATGAAATCGTAGAAACCCGAGTACTGGGCGCAACCGGTGCCATTGAAGTCAAAGAAGCCAGATTTCATCATGGCATCCAGGAATTTGCAGCGGAACGAGGGGTTTGGATTCGCCCGTTCGAACGCTACATTTACACCATGCCACCATACGTGATCACGCCAGAAGAGCTAAGAAAGATCACCCAAGTGATGAAAGACTGGTTCCAACGAGAGCGTTAGTAGCTCCAACTTAACATATCCATTTCTAAAAAAGCCGCCTGAACTTAAACAAACTCAGGCGGCTTTTTTGTCATATCCAGACGTTACATCTTACGAACGTAAAGAATCAAGCTATGATCAATCAATTCAAAGCTATGCTCTTCAGCAATTTGATGCTGTAGCAGTTCAATATCTTGGTTACAAAAACACCATAGCCCAGCTTTTCTCCGCCTTATTGAGTCAGTATCCACTATATTAACCAACACCCCTCAACTCAATCGCAAGGATTCATTATGACCACACGTATTGAACGCGACAGCATGGGTGAATTGGAAGTCGCCGAACATGCTCTGTACGCGGCACAAACCCAGCGGGCGATCAACAACTTCCCGGTCAGTGGCCAAAGTATGCCACAGCCATTCATTCGCGCTCTGCTGCTGGCCAAGAAAGCGGCCGCTCAAGCAAACACTAAACTGGGTCTGTTGAATGAGGAAACCGGTACTGCCATCTGTAAAGCGGTGGATAACGTCCTGAGTGAAGAGAACTATATGCAGCACTTCCCTGTTGACGTGTTCCAGACCGGTTCCGGCACCAGCTCCAACATGAACGCCAACGAAGTACTGGCAACCCTGGCCAGCCGTACTGCAAGCACTACAGTGTCACCCAACGACCACGTAAATTACGGCCAAAGCAGTAACGACATCATCCCATCCAGCATTCACATCAGTGCTGCATTGGAGATTAACGAAAAACTGATCCCGGCACTGACTTACCTGGCTAACGCCATCAAGGCCAAAGCTGAAACGGTGAAAGATCAGATCAAGACGGGCCGAACTCACCTGATGGATGCAATGCCGGTTCGTATGGAGCAAAGCCTACTGAGCTGGGCAACCCAGATTGACCAGAACATCGTGGCCATCAAGAACACCCTGCCAATGATACAAAGCTTGGCACAAGGCGGGACAGCCGTCGGCACAGGTATTAACGCGCATGAAGATTTCGCTGAACAGTTCAATCAAGAACTCACCGACCTAACCGGAGTGACATTCACTAGGGCCGAAAATCTATTCACCCATATCGGTACTCAGGACATTGCCGTATCCGTTTCGGGCCAACTGAAGATGACAGCGGTGTCTCTGATGAAAATCGCCAACGACCTGCGTTGGATGAACTCTGGTCCGCTGGCAGGTCTGAGCGAAATCGAACTGGAAGCTCTGCAGCCAGGCTCTTCCATCATGCCAGGTAAAGTGAACCCGGTTATCCCAGAAGCAACGGCGATGGTGGCCGCTCAGGTCATGGGCAACGACACCACCATTACAGTGGCTGGTCAGTCTGGTAACTTCGAATTAAACGTCATGCTACCACTGGTTGCTCGCAACCTATTGGAAAGCATCGAACTGATTGCTAACGTTTCTCGCCTCCTGGCAGACAAAGCCATTACCAGTTTCAAAGTGAACGAGGACAGTCTGAAACAAGCGCTGTCACGCAATCCGATTCTGGTAACGGCTCTGAACCCGATTATCGGTTACTTGAAAGCGGCTGAAATTGCCAAGCAGGCGTACAAAGAAGGTCGCCCGGTGATTGAGGTGGCGTTGGAAAACACCGATTTATCGCGTGAAGAATTAGAGCGCCTGCTCGATCCAGCTAAGTTGACGTTGGGCGGCCTGTAATTAAGCTTGGAGCAGGAAGCCATGTAACATGCTTCCTGTTTCTGGGCATTTCTCAACCCATCCAACACTAATCGCTTCTTCTCTGCGACGAATTATTCGTACCGGTTCAAATCGCTATTTTTTGATCTCTGGGCGCATACTCAAACACATCCGAGTAACACGCTGCTTCCTTTAGGCCCCGAGATTTAAGCTGATCGATGGTGCCGTATACCATTTGCGGCGAACCACATAGATACGCCTGAACCCCTTTAAGATCATCAAAGTCTTCTTTAATCACTTGATAAATGTAGCCCGAACGTCCCGGCCAATCAGCACTGGCCGATTCCAAGATGGCAGTGAAATTAAGGTGTTTATACTGAGTTACCCAACGTTGAAACTCGTCGAGCAAGTAAAAGTCACCGACGTTTTTGTTCGACCAGTAAATATTTACATCGGCATCCGGTTGTTGTTCTAAAATTTCTTCCGTTAAACATTTAATCTTAGAAATGCCTGAGCCAGCGGCAATTAACACATGAATCAGACCAAGATCAGTTTGTAGAAACGCCCGTCCCATTGGCAATGTGACGGCGATATTCACATTAGTTTCTTTGAGTTCAGCAAGACGCGTTAAAACCTTCTCTGCAAAGTCACTGCTGTTTTGAATAAACAACTGTAAACGACGAGGTTGCTCTGGATTAAAGCGATTCGCAATGGAATAAGACAATGAATGAAACGCTCCATCACGATTTACATCCAGTTCAAGCTGAAGATATTGACCTGCCTGGTAATTCAGCGTTGTGCCATCAGGCGACACCAGCTCAACCTGAAAAGTGTCTTTACTTAAGGGGGTTATGCTCGTTACCTGACACGCATAGGTATTGATTGGGTTTTCTGTGACAGTGGCAGCTTTACTCATATGCAGACCCATAATTAAGAGTTCAATGATCAATTGCCAGAAAGCTTAGAGCACCTAGAAAATGAATAAAAATGGTATATTTTCACACATCGATTAGTTTTCCTCATAGTTAAAATCCACAGCTAACTCCACACCTCTTAACGTTATTGGTATTCACAACAGATGCTGACAACCATGAATAAACATCATGAATCTATGAGATAAAATCAATTTTTTTCATGCAAAGATCCAAGTATAACGTGTCCATTACCTCTTAGCGCTCGACAGTAAGACGACTGATTCAGAGTTAGACAGTCAGGGAAATCAGAACAGACGTTGATCGCCCATTCGAGCAATAACAGAACTCAGATTGGAAGAAACAGGATACCGATTACTATGAACACAGGTTTTACATACACCATTAAAAAAATCTGCTTTGATGAAAACTATCAACCATCGGACAACACCCGGATCACCACCAACTTCGCTAATCTAGCGAGAGGTGAAAGTCGCCAGGAAAACCTACGTAATGCCTTAAGAATGGTGGACAGCCGCTTTAATGCCTTGGCCAACTGGGATAACCCCAAAGGAGACCGCTACTCAGTTGATCTCGAAATCATCTCAGTGGATATGGATATTGAAGGCAATGGTCAACGCTTCCCTTCCATTGAAATGCTGAAGACCTACATCATTGATCATAAAACCAATAAGCGGGTAGAAGGCATTGTAGGAAATAATTTCTCTTCCTACGTTCGGGATTATGATTTCAGTGTGTTATTGCTGGATCACAATAAAGACCGATCAGGCTTTAGCATTCCAGACAACTTTGGCGATCTGCACGGAAAACTGTTTAAAGATTTTATCTGCTCAGACACGTACAAAGAGAATTTTAATAAGCCACCTGTGATCTGCCTGAGTGTGTCGGATAACAAAACCTATCACCGCACCGAAAACCAACACCCGGTATTGGGCGTTGAATACCTGCCAAATGAATCCTCATTAACAGAGCAGTACTTTAAGAAGATGGGCTTTGAGGTGCGCTATTTCATGCCGCCAAACAGTGTCGCGCCGTTGGCTTTTTATTTTGTGGGCGACTTACTCAGTGACTACACCAATCTTGAGTTGATCGGCACCATTAGCACGATGGAGACCTTTCAAAAGATCTATCGGCCAGAGATCTATAACGCCAATTCGGTGGCAGGCAATCACTACCAACCGAACTTGAAACATTCTGATCATTCATTGACTCAAATTGTTTATGACCGTGAAGAACGTAGCCAGTTAGCCATCAAGCAAGGCAAGTTTGCTGAAGAGAACTTCATCAAACCGTATCAATCTGTGCTTGAACAATGGTCTCAAAACTACGCGTAAGCCTCAGCTGAAGGAAGCCAACATGAACACTTCATTACCTAAAAAACCATTGCCTTCAAAAACATTGGTTTCGAAAACACTGCTACCTACCTCCACAGCGGGCAGCTTACCTAAACCGTCGTGGTTAGCTGAGCCAGAAACGCTTTGGTCGCCGTGGAAATTACAAGGTGAAGAATTAACGAGCGGGCAGCAAGATGCTCTGCGTATTACGCTGCAAGAACAACAAAATGCGGGCATTGATATCGTCAGCGATGGTGAACAAACTCGTCAGCACTTTGTTACCACCTTCATCGAAAACTTGAGCGGCGTTGACTTTGAAAATAAGAAAACGGTTCGAATTCGAGATCGTTACGACGCCAGTGTGCCGGGCGTCGTTGGCCCTATCAGTCGACGTAAATCGGTGTTTGTGGAAGACGCTAAGTTTCTGCGTCAACAAACCGATCAACCGATCAAATGGGCATTACCCGGTCCAATGACCATGGCCGACACCCTGTATGATGACTATTACCAAGACCGCGAGAAATTAGCGTGGGAATTTGCCAAAGCATTAAACGAAGAAGCTAAGGAATTGGAAGCGGCGGGGGTGGATATTATCCAGTTTGATGAGCCAGCATTTAATGTCTTCCTCGATGAAGTGAACGACTGGGGCATTGCCGCTCTGGAGAGAGCCATCGAAGGGCTTACATGCGAAACCGCAGTTCATATTTGTTATGGCTACGGCATCAAAGCCAATACCGATTGGAAAAAAACCTTGGGTGCCGAATGGCGACACTACGAGCAAACCTTCCCAGCCATCCAGAAATCCAATATCGACATTATTTCGTTGGAATGCCACAACGGTCGCGTTCCCTTTGAAGTGTTAGAAATGATTCGTGGCAAGAAAGTGATGGTGGGTGCTATTGATGTCGCTACCGATACCATTGAAACCCCGGAAGAAGTAGCCACCACCTTACGGGAAGCACTCAAATATGTGGATGCAGACAAACTCTACCCGTGCACCAACTGTGGCATGGCACCGCTATCACGAGAAGTGGCACGAGGTAAATTGAGAGCATTAAGCGCTGGTGCTGAGCTTGTTCGAGAAGAGCTGGTTCGAACAAAGAAAGAACAAGAAGATCATGCCGCTTAACAAGTAGCTTGGGAACCGCTGAAAAAACCATCAATAACAGAAGTAATCATTAATGAGCATCATCGAATTCATCACCAGTAATATCCCTACCTTTTTAGCACTGCTTGCGACCGGCGTCTTCGCCGGTATCCTGGCAGGCTTGCTAGGCGTCGGGGGCGGTATCGTCATCGTGCCTGTGCTGTTTTTCTTATTCCAAAGTTTTGGTGTCTCGCCGGAATCGGCCATGGTGGTTGCTACAGCAACCTCGTTAGCCACCATCGTCCCCACGTCTATTAGCTCCATTCGCTCTCATAACCAAAAAGGCAACGTGGATTTTGACCTGTTAAAGCGCTGGTCGGGATTCATTCTTATCGGTGTATTAGCGGGCAGCTGGTTAGTCACCCGTGTAGACGGTACCTGGTTAACCGCGTTGTTTGGTGTCATCGCAACACTTTCTGCGCTCAATATGCTGTTCAGAACCGGAAAGTCGGCGTTATTCCAGCAATTGCCTGGCACAGCAGGGCAAACGACCATGGGAACCTCGATTGGTTTTTTCAGTTCTATGGTCGGTATTGGCGGCGGTACTATTTCTGTGCCCTTGCTAACACTCTACAACTACCCTGCTCACAAAGCCGTGGGGACAGCGGCTGCAATCGGGCTAATCATTTCGTTACCGGGGGCGTTGACCATGCTAGCTATGGGCAGTACACCAAACGATGCACCTGCTGGAACCTTCGGTTTGGTCAATCTCATTGGCTTTATTTGTATTGTGCCGCTCACCGTATTGTTTGCCCCTGTCGGCGCATCACTGGCGGCTAAATTAGATGCTGCAAAGCTGAAGAAAATCTTTGCCATTGTGTTGCTGATCACCGGCTTGCGGATGTTGGCTCAACTTTTCCTGTAAGCCTTTTTCAGACGTTAGGCGTGTGAAACCGTCCTAACGTCTAACTAGTGTGGCTCACCATTTAAATGAATAAAAATGATACACTTATATAAATTCATTAATTTCATTCATACACATCATGATCGAACATATTCATCTAAAGATCGTACAAACCGTTGATCAGCACGGTTCACTCACTGCAGCCGCAAAAGAACTCTGCGTCACCCAGTCAGCTCTGAGCCACGCCGTACGTAAACTGGAACAAAATCTTGGTACTGACATATGGTTGCGTGAAGGACGTAGCTTGCGCCCGACCCAAGCCGGAAAATATCTTCTTCATATCGCCAACCGTGTACTGCCACTGCTGGATCATGCGGAGAGCAAACTCAAACAAATCGCTCAAGGCGAACGCGGTACCTTGCGCATTGGAATGGAGTGTCACCCTTGCTATCAGTGGTTACTGAAAGTGGTGTCGCCTTTCCTGGACGCCTGGCCAGATGTAGACGTAGACGTAAAACAAAAATTCCAATTCGGTGGCGTGGGTGCGCTGCTGGATTACGAAATTGACTTACTGGTGACACCAGACCCCTTCTACAAAAGCGGCCTGTGTTTTAATCCTGTCTTTGATTACGAGCAAGTCTTGGTTGTGCCTAAGCACCACGCCTTAACCACTCTGCAATACGCTCAGGCAGAAGACCTGCGCGATCAGACATTACTGACGTATCCGGTGTCCACAGATCGACTGGATATTTACACCCAGTTTCTTAATCCGGCAGGCGTGGTGCCCAAGCGTCACAAAACCAGTGAAACTACCGACATTATGTTGCAGATGGTGGCAAACAACCGTGGTGTTGCCGCACTGCCACGTTGGTTAGCGGAAGAATATTGCGCCAAGTTACCACTAGCGGTGGTGCGCTTGGGCAAAGAAGGGATCGCCAAACAAATCTACCTCGGTACCCGCGAAAACGACCATAACATCGAATATTTAAGCGCATTCATTGAGTTGGCGCGTAATTACAAACATCCCCCGGAAGCCAATAGATCCTCAGGGAGCTGAACCAAAAAAGGGTTGGACCATAGAAAAGGGCTACCCAATAAGAGCAGCCCTTTAGAATTTACAAGAATGTCAGACTTGGTCTGAACTTATACCATTTAGAGTTTGTTTTCCACAGAGGCCAGTTTTTCCTCAATGGCTTCCACTTGTGCCAGACGTTGTTGGCTTTCTTGCTGATGACGAATTTCTTCAGCCGCGAAAACAGACGCTGCAGACAAGCTACCTACGGCCATAACCAACCCTGCTAGAAAATTACGAATGCCTTGTATGTTCATCGTCTTTCCCTCTTGTTGAGTATTTTTGGAGCCTTTCTTTAGGCTTTTCTGAAGGCTCACTAAGTAAGACTGACACCCTACCAAGAGGTTCTGCAAAGATGTGTTAAGAACGTGAGCAATTGTAAGTATTAAACCGGCGGATCAATCTTATTCCCCAGAGACGTATTCACCCGATACCAACCCGCAATCGAATAACGATCTCGACTTGCTGGCAATACTTCATGCGGAAATTCCTCGCTCAAAAACACCACCACTGTACCGTTTAACGGCGTTACTTTAGTGCCTTCTCGATCCTGTTCATCTTGATACAGCACCAGTTCACCACCGTCGTCCAAAGACCAACCCGAGTTAAGATAAACCACCAAAGACAATACGCGGTTGGCTTCGCCTTTGAAGGCATCCAAATGACGTTTGTAGTAATCCCCAACGCGATAATGCGCAAAGTGGCTCTCGAAAGAAAACAGGCCTAAGAACAAGCGCCTGTTGAGGTATTGTTGCAGCCCGCCAGACCACTCCAGCCAGAGTTTCCCTGCACTTGATTCACCGGTGATCCAACAAATCTCGTCGGTACGCACAAACTCACTTTGCACATAATCTTCACCCCGACCAATACCAGCATCGGAGAATTTCTGGGCGTCGATACTCCGCACCTGTTCCAGCAGTGCTTCGTTTAAGAACGGCGGTAACGCCACCGGATTAATGCTGTAGCCACGCTGTTCAATATCGTCTGCTATACGAGCAAACAAGGTTTCATTCGTTGAGTTGTCGTCACTCAACAGTGCACGTTTAGTGATGCCCACTGTTTTCTGCCTATACAAAGGTCAACTGACCAAATAGAGGAATTTCGGCTCTGAAAGTAATAGATTCAGTTCCGAGCAAATATATAACCTGACTTTTTACGCAGCATCGAGCACTCACGAACCAAAAGTTCAAGAGCACATCAACAAGCTAATTTAGCGGTTACGTTAAATAGTCAATCCACGGTGGGGTGATGCTTAGGCACATCAAGGACTGACGGTTTGGGCTTCCCACATGAGTATTGGGTTCCCTGACTATTTATACTGATTTGAGTGCAGAGGCAAGACTTTTTATCGTCTTGCACTGTTAAGACCGCGGTGCATCACACAGAAAGCAGACAAAGCCTACTTAATGGCATGAGCGATAAACTTATGAACGTCATCAATCGGTTCCGGACGCGCAATGGCCGGACTGATAAAACCGGGCGCGGTTAAAAACCCTTTTTCAATCAAACGACGAACAATCGGCAGATGGGCCATAGACACTTTACCTGCCAACAAATGCGTAAAGTCCGTCTGAGTTTCAGAGGCGTGCAACATTTGGTGGAAGCCCTGCAAGTAGAGATAATCCTTAGTGAATCCACCTCCGCGATAGACACGCGCGGTAATGGTGAAGGCCAATTCATCCGCCACACCATATCCGTTTCTCAACAGGGAAAAAGTCCGTTTGAAGTCTTTTTCCTGAATCATGGATTGCACAGCCACCACGCGCAGCGCAAGAATTTTCAGCCGTGGCAAGGTCAAACAACCGGAGAGATATTCACACAAAATCGCCAACCCTTCCTGAGTGGTGGTGTTCACTGGCGACCCCAACGACAAGACCTGCAAAGGCTGGTTACGAGCATTCAACGTCGTCACCAGATGCACTCCCAGCTCATGATGCGCCAGCGCTTTGGTTTCCACCGCAGAGGCCAGAGCACCTGTATTGATTTTGACCGTCAAACCCGACACCAAGGCATTAGCAATCATGGAATCGTCGAGCTTGATTTGATACTGATACCCTTCCTGTATGGCAAAGGCTTCAAGACGACGCTGAATTTCCTCAGCGTTCAATAACTCCTCCGCCCTTGGGTCGAGATCATCCGGAAGATGCAGAATAAACCGCGCATTACCGATGTCTTTTTCAGAAGGTTCACCGTAATAGCGCAACGCATCGTAAAGAAACTCCGGCGTCCCTATCGACTTATATTGGTCAAGCTTATCCACATAGGATTCAATAACGGAGCTGTACAGACTGATCAAGTCATCGTCTTTTAATTGTTCAACCGGCAAATTAAACAAGGCGCGTTTTCGCTGAAATAAATCCAAGCTGTGATCTGCATAGGCAAACTGAGGGTTTACCGAAAAGTTTGAAGCAAAAAAAGCATCCCGCTCTTGTCGGTAATTTAATGGTGCGACCGCATCAAGAATGTTGATACCTCGCACTGCCGAGAATAAATCCTGATCTAATTGTTTAACAGCAGCACTGATATTGGCAGCAGTTTCAACACCCTTTTTATCAACGTTAGAGCTCACGAGTCACCCCTCCTATAGGCCCAAGGGCTGGAGTGTACGCACTTATCAAGCCCTGGCATATAAGTATTTATCAATGTAAGAGCATCTATGAAATCAAGCGTTCACAGCATCGTCTTTCTTTTCATAAAAACCACGATATACCCCATAACCATAGGTCAGGATAAAGGCCAGCGCGATAGGTAAGGTCAACCAGGAGAACAGCCACGCCACCACCAAAGCCAAATTCACCCAAACCACTTTTGTGGCGGTATTGGCACGGCTACGAATCATCCCCGGTATTGCACGTGACGACACCATAGTCACACTGTGACACAGGAACACCAGAATCAACCAGACTTCAGCTTCAAAAGAAAAGAGCGACGATAACAACAGGACAAAAAGCAGATGACGCATGAGTTCATTAGTCGGCGATCCTTGTATCTTAGATGCGGGATCAAGCCGCGCCGTTGAACGGAGAATAGCAGCCCCAGCCGCTAGCAATGACATCACCAAGACTGCACCACCAAAGTGAACACCTACGGCTAATGCGATCATGCCATGCGCCACCGCATCACAGACGTTATCCAGATGTGCGCCAAACTGGCTTCGGATATTCATCTTCGCTGCCAGAATGCCATCGAGGTCATCCATGATGTTGTTGTAAATGATCAGAGGAATCAGATACTGGAACCCGCCGTCCATAAACAACAAACACAAAGGCAGAACCCCCAACACGGACACGATATTGGCGGCATTACGATATAAAAAGTGCTGTTCAGTCATAACCCTTTATCTTGGATAAATGTGTTCAAAATGAGCGTCGAGTAGCCACTACTCTGCTGGTTCCAACAAGAAAAAGTGATTCTCTAATTCAGGGAATGCAACGTCTAAGGCTTTAGGTATTTTAGTGATCCAAGGGTTGGTCAGTCTTAACCCCAAATAGGTCGCACGCCCGACCAAAGACAGCATCTGAGCTTTCTCTGGCACATGCTTTTTCCATTTCTTAATCAACTCACAACCGGTCTGCATCAAAATGTAAGGGTCATTTGGCTGTACAGTTTTAACGTGATAACCACACTCTTGAAACAGTTTTTGATAGTGCTCCACCGAGCGATAGATCACCGAATATTCACCTTGCTTGGTGATGGATTGACCCCGTACCGTCGATTCCCGACACAGTACTTTTCCGGCGCCCGAAACATTCGCTCTGAAGCTTTGAGTACGTCTCAAATTGTTAAGCAAGCTCACCACATCTGTGTCATTCAGATACATTAATAACCCGCCCAAGAACGCCACATCAAAGGGCTCTGAAGGCTGGTAATTAAGTACATCAGCATGATGAGTTTGAACGTTTGATAACCCGGAACAGCGACTGAGCAGCTCTTGATACAAGCTTTCGCTGCCTTCCACCGCTTCTACACGGGTAAAACGTTGAGCGAAAGCCTCCGCCCAAAAACCTACGCCACTGCCTAAATCCAACGCCATATGCTGGCTATCGAGATCAGCCAATAACTGATCCACAATCTTAAGCTCTTCTTTGAAGCGATAATCCCCTGCGGTTTGGGGAAAGCCAAAGCCATCCATCATATATGGCCCCATAATGGAGGGCTGTACTGAATTGAAATAACGAGTTACTGCGGCTGGATCAATATTTTCCGTCTGACTTGTCACAAAGAATCCTTCCTGAAATTGAGATTAACGACTTGCGGTGATATGACGCACTAGCGGTTCATCCGTATCATAGCCATACAAATGGTTCGCCGCGTCTAAGTCTTCCAAGGTGTCGATTTCATACCAGGCGTTCTTACGAAACTCGACCACTTCAAAATCCAGCCGGCCTTCTGCCACCAAATCCGCAAACACCACTTCGTAATACCCGTTAAGCTCATTATTTGCCACATAGGATTCAAGACGTTCGAGAATTTTCTGCCATGAAATGTAGGATAAACTGCAGATATTGACGGTCTTGAAGAAACGATTGGTAGAGAGGTTTTTACCCAAATAAAACCGCTTGGCATGGCACTGCTCATCAATTTCCAGCATGGTGCCATTCATCCAGGGCAAAGGGCTGGACACCGCGATTCGATCTGGCTTGAGCATGTCTTTCAACATCGCCGTTTCGAACACCAAGTCGCTCTCTAATAACATGAAGTCTTCTTGGATTTTTTGCTTAGCCAACCACAGAGAGTAAATATTGTTGGTGGAGTCGTATTGGTGATTCACAACAAACTCCAACTCAAAATCTGACGCGTGTTGCTCTAAATACGCTCGTACTTGTTCACCTTTATAGCCAATCACCACCACTAACCGTTTGATGCCATGCAACCGCAAATGTTGAACAAGACGATACAAGATCGTCTCACCCGCTACAGGCGTAAGGCATTTAGGCGCATCAAGAGTTAATGGTTGGAGTCGGGTACCACAGCCAGCGGCAAGTAATACAGCAGAGGAGATAGTATTTGAATCAAGTTTAGTGTCATGCATAGTGCTTCCCTTCTATAAACAACAATTCTACAAAGGAAGATAGAATCGAGAAGATAGATTGAGCTTATACACATAACATCAACAAAAGTGACATTAACAAACGTGAGAAGCGCCCAATCCGTCGGACAATTTACTTCACCAGAACTTCCTAAATCTGATGAACATCACTGTACTCGTTACACTCTGAGTTCTTGGTATTCGCTGGATACTAAAAAAGAGAGCTATAACAGTACGCTTAGATAAAGATGAGCGTGATCCTATTTATGGAATCCCACACCCATCTCTCGGTCGGAGAAACACCCGCTGGCGTTGCAAAACTTGTTCTATCGCCCACAACCGGAAGGGTCGCAGGATGCTCTTAAGTTGAATGTGTGATGTGAGAATTATCATTATTATTGAACCGCATACTTACTAACAATTTTAGCGAAGGTGCCGTTGCTTTTTATCGCATCCAGTGCTTTCTGGAAACGATTCACAACGTCATCCGACGTGTTCTTATTAAAACCGTAGTAGTATTCTAGTCCACTATTCAATAATAGCGACTTTTCAACTTTTGCTGGATCGAACCCGGCTTTCTGCAAACCATAAATGGTAGTGAATTCCAGACCATAGATAAAATCGACACGCTTTTTGTATAGCAGCAGATAATTGCGCGTTTGCTTATCCACTTGATGGATGTTCTTCTTCAGATCGAACCCTAGATCCAACAACTGCTGTTCACCTGCTTCGCCACGCACAGTACCGATCATGTAATTTTTAGCATCGTCGAAGTTTTTGACTTTGATGTCGTCACGCGACTTTAACTTCCATAAGTAAATTTCACGGGGGGCAATTGGTCCAACCCACTTGAACTGATCTTCCCGTTTTTTACTGCGAGCCATCGTGAACACCGCCGTGTTCTCTTCCTCTTGAGCCAACTTATAAGAACGATTCCAAGGAAAGATTTTAATATCGGGCTCTTCGCCCAAATGCGCATACATGGCCTTAAGAATATCGATTGAATAACCAGTCAAACTGCCATCTGGTTTGGTATATTCAAATGGAGGCCACTCGGAAGCCAAAAAACGAACTGGCTTATCAACAACAGCGGCAGAAGCCTCATTAGCAGCAAGCGCTACATTGGAAACAATGCATGAGATGAACAAACTTACGAAAAGAGCCAGTGTTTTCATGGATTCGTTTTCTCTTTAGATTGGTAATTTAGTACGAGAAAGAATAGGTGGTGGGCATACTATGGTCAAAGAAAAATCGAATCAACTGTAAAAAATTAAATCTCAGGGTCTAAAAGGCGTCTCTAGGAAAGACTCGGACTTTGCAGTCATTCTATCCCTGTCTATGGTTATAAAGGACCCCTGATGGTCACCCGTGCTCACAAACTGTACGAGGCAAAATCATGATGCATTTGATTAATAAGACCCTGTTGACCCTAGTTAGCGCCCTACTCTTAGTCTCTCACGCTCATTCAGATACCATCACCATTCGCTCCGATGTGTGGTTTCCGATGAATGGTGAGCCTGGCTCTGCTCAGCCTGGCTATATGATTGAATTAGCTCAAACCATCCTCTCAAAACATGGGCACACCGTTGATTATCGTTTGATGCCATGGGAACGGGCGCTCAACGAAGTACGACTTGGCACCGAAGACTGTGTGGTGGGTGCCTATAAAGAAGACGCTCCCGACTTTATCTTTCCGGAAGAGCATTGGGGAATGGATAACTCTGCCTTCTATATCAAAAAAGGCGGCCCTTGGCGTTACACCGGCCTCGACTCATTAGATACAATCAAGCTGGGAGTCATCGGAGGATACGCTTATGGCGATGAATTCGATGAGTACGTCAAACAAAACAAGCATGACAACATTCAAACCGTAAAAGGCGACAACGCACTTGAGAAAAACATCAAGAAAGTCATCGCTGGTCGTCTGACCACCTTTATTGATTCGCCATTGGTGGTTGCCGCAAAGCTCAAAGAAATGGGCATGGAGGGTAATATTGATGAAGCCGGAACACTCGGTGACCCCAGCCCCATGTACATTGCGTGTTCACCGGTGAAACCCAATAGCAAAGACTATATAAAGCTCATCGACGACGGCACCAAAGCTCTAAGAGCCTCAGGCGAGCTTGATGCCATCATGGCGAAGTACGGCTTGAAAGACTGGAAATAAACTTAGGGAACCTCTGAACAAGTCCCTCGTTTCAAAACAATAAAGCCCGGCTGGCAACCTCAACCGGGCTTTATTGTTTGGTTCTTAATAACTGCTAGTAATAATCACTATTAAGAATCGCAATTAATAACCGCTTTTCTTAAGAACCACTTACCTTAAGAACCAATCACACCACCGTTCTTACGAGTGATCACGAACGTACAATCACGCGGTACGGTTACACCATCTTGAGGTGCCGGGAAGTTCGTCACCGATGGATCACCGTTACCAGGGTGCTGAGTATTAATGAACAAGGTGCGACGATCCGGAGTGATTGCCAAACCGGTGATTTCATCGCCCGTCACACCCGTGAACAAACGACGGATTTCCTTGGTATTGGTATCAACAACCAACAACTGGTTATTCAGACCATCTTTCTGACCACCATCGGTTTGAACAAACAAACGCCCATCTGGATCAGCCCATAAGCCATCCGGATCACTGAAAGACTCTTCCGTACCATGGGTATCTTGAGCAATCAGGAAGATATCCCAAGCGAAGTTCGTACCTGTGTGCTCTTCAGTGTCTCTCCAACGAATGATGTGACCATCGGCATTGGGCGCCATTGGGTTAGCAGCATCCGCTTCAGTACGACGACTGTTATTGGTCAATGTACAATACACGTCGGAGTTTGGCGCAACAGTTACCCACTCAGGACGATCCATAGGCGTTGCACCTAAGATATCAGCGGCGATACGAGTGAAGGTTAATAGCTCCGCCTGATCCGCAAAACGAGCCGCCAAAGCCGGATTGTCGATGGTCAACGGCAACCATTCACCAGTCCCGTCTTCATTGAATTTAGCCACGTACAGAGTGCCTTCGTCCAAAGGATCAACCCCGTTGGCACGCATTTCAACCCAATCACCTGCAGAGACAAACTTATAGATGTAATCGAAGCGTTGATCATCGCCCATGTACACCACAACACGGTTATCTTTACCAACCGTTACCGTTGCACCTTCGTGTTTAATACGACCGAGCGCGGTACGTTTCACCGGCACTTGCGTACCATCGAACGGATCAATCTCTACCACCCAACCAAAGCGATTTTCTTCGTTTTTATAATCAGGATCAGACAAGTCAAAACGGCGGTCAAAAACGTGCCAGCCATATCCAAAACCGTTTTCACTGAAACCGTAACGCTCATGCTCTTCTGTGGCAGTCCAGGTGGCTTTGTTGTGAGTTGCACCGAAGTAGCCGTTGAAGTTTTCTTCACACGTTAGGTAAGTACCCCAAGGCGTATGACCGTTAGAACAGTTATTCACTGTACCTAGCGGAATATTACCGTTTGGCGTTTTCAACAATTCACTGCTTGCAGCCGGCCCACTGAATCGAACCGGCGTGTTCACATGAATACGGCGCGCATTTTCACTTTCGACCTGTTGCCACTCACCATTGCGCTGCTTTTTAATCTCAACGACAGCCACACCGTGAGCGTGTTGTGACGTGCGAACATCATCCAAGCTTTCAGGGAAATCTTTACCCAGTACCGTTGAGTTACGACCAAACTCATGATTAATCGCCAACATACCGTGGCGGTTACCTTGTCCCCAATGCTTACGGAATAAGCGGTCCGAATAGTCACCTTCCTGCATACGACGATCAATCGGGAAGAAGGTCATGCCATCATGACCAATACCAATTTGTTGGCGCTGATCTTCTGCAGTTGGTGGCCAGCTGTATGCTGGGCCGCCCGGCTCAAGTGGTTCACCCCAAGGGATCAACACTTGATACTCATAATCAGGCGAGATACTAGGCGTTGGACCATTGCCTTCCGCCAACGTCACCGGTGTGAAATTTACCAATGAACGACCTCGGCGTGATTTCAACCCTGACCAACCAAAGGCATTGGCCGTTGAAGAGCCTGCAACAAAGCTTGTTGCAGCTACCGCCAAAGAGCCACGCATTACACTGCGACGGCTAAGGTTTGCGTTTAATACTTCCTCAAATGGACGATTGTTACTCGAGTTGGTAACCGTATCATCACTGTCATCGAATTTCTGGATCTCATCAGTCATAGCTTTACCCTCAGTATTGTTATTATCTGGGAGAAGTGATTTATGGAGCGCTTCCCTGATGTCCGACCCTAAAAATGAAGCATGTCAGTCCGGTGATTTTTTTATGACTAAATGATGGCAAAACGATGACTAATGACTTCGCACCAGAAGAGCTAACCTTCTGACTTTATTGATAAAAACATTACTTAAAAATCTCCATTTGTAGGTAATTACAGGCTGACCGTGTAAGGAAAAGAGTAAGTGTTTGCACTCAGCCTCAAACCTAAGTACCAGATATAACACCGCACGTTCTCACAACTTTTTACCCTACGCGATTCATGATCAGCACACGTCTGAGCTTGTCTTGACAGCCAATCATTAACTGCCATAGTAAAAAAACCTTTTGATTAAAAATTCACCACAACTCAACAAATTAATGAGGCCTCATGAAGCCCAATTACGACTTCACATGGATGCGATGTCTAATCATTGATGACAGCCACTCAGTGTCTGATTACCTAGCAACATTACTTAGAGAATCACTTCAGTTAAAAGAAGTCTTTGTGGCATATAACGCGATAGAAGCCTTAAACATCATAGAATCTCATCCAGACATCCATGTGGTGTTGTGCGATCTGAATATGGAGAAGGTCGATGGTTTAGAAATGATTCGGCTATTACGAGAAAAACGCTTTAGAGGCTATTTCGGTATCATCAGTTCCATGGCAGCAAAAGTCATTAATTCCGCGGAACAGCTGGCCCGAGTCCATGACATCAACCTATTAGGCAGTCTTGCCAAACCCATTTCTGAAGATGCAATTATAAAGTTGCTTAGTAGCATTGGGGAGAAACCTAAACACAAATCCGCACTCTCAGAAGGATCACTTAAAATTTATGAATTAATTCGCGGCATAGAAAAAGAACAATTCGAAGTCTTTTATCAGCCAAAAATTAATTGCGTAAATCGTTCAGTGTTTGGTATCGAAGCATTAACCCGCTTGAATCATCCCAGGCTTGGCTTAATCTTTCCTGATCGCTTTATTGAGGCGATGGAACGAACCGCCTTAATCAATGAATTAACCAAGTACGTGTTAGAGAAATCGTTAAGCCAGTGGCGTCACTGGCAAGCTAAAGGACATCTACTCAATATCGCGGTCAATATTTCCCCAAAAGAAATATGCAACCTCGATTTCCCTGAATATGTGCTCAATCTTCTCAAAGAAAATTCTGTACCTCCCGAATACCTAACATTGGAAATTACAGAATCTGCATTAGAATTGGATGAAACCGACTCCCTGGAGGTATTAAACAGGCTTTCAATGCATGGCGTTAAATTATCTATTGATGACTTCGGAACTGGCCACTCTTCTTTAGAACGCTTAAGGATTTACCCTTTCGATGAGCTCAAAGTCGACAAGAGCTTCATGTTGCACGCTCGTGAAAATGACAATGATCGTGCAATTGTCGAATCAAGCGTAATGTTAGCCAAGCGACTGGGTTTAAAAGTGGTGTTTGAAGGTATTGAAAATTCCGAACTCTATAACATGTCGGATCATCTCGGCGGCGATGTCATTCAGGGATACTATATGTCGCGGCCCATGCAAGAAGATGACTTAATCGGCTGGATAGAAGACTGGATAAGCCGCAACAGTTAACACAAGCATTTCATGAATTAAATGCATCTTCACTCAATCACACATCCCCTTTACTCGTTATAGCCTTAATAAATGCATAGCAAGATTACTGTGATTAAACACATTATGAGCTAACCCTTTCCCTTCTCGCATAGAGAACCTAAGCTTTAGAAACCTCTGCCAAAAAGATAATGGAGTATCACTTGAACATCATGCTTTACCTTAGACAACTACTTATTCTTTGGGTGAGCGTTATGGTGCCTTGCGCCTTTGCTCTTGAGATTAAAGTGGTTGATCAAAATGGAGCACCAGTAAAAGATGCCGTCATTGCCATTCCTGAAGGCAGCATCACGGCGATTTCCCCGGAACCTGCGATTATGGATCAGATTGACGTCGCCTTTGTGCCTCACGTACTCGCGATTGAACAAGGCCGGGAAGTGATCTTTCCCAACAGTGACGACATCCGACACCACGTCTATTCTTTTTCAGAACCGAAACGTTTTGAGATTAAATTGTACAAAGGTGTACCCAAGACGCCGATTACCTTTGACCAATCAGGGTTAGTGGCTTTAGGCTGCAACATTCACGATTCGATGCTGGGTTATATTTTTGTCTCTCCGTGGCCAGAATTTAAAATCACCGACACATCGGGATTGGTGACCTTATCCAAAGCCGTAAACACAGTTGCAGTTTGGCACCCATGGATACCTAACCTGACCGAGCCAATGATGGTGGAACTTACTGCTCAGGAAGACGTTAACTTGTTTCAGATCACACTAAACCTGAATCAACCTCAGCCCGTTAAACGCTACAAGAAGAAGTACAAGAAACGCTACAATGATTGATATTAGCCTGCGCAACAAAATCCTGATTCTCTTTCTCAGCTTGATTGTGATTTCATCCATCACAACCATTGTCTCGGTTTTGTTCGCCACAAATAACAGCGTTGAACGACAAGCGCAGGATAAATTAAAAGTCGGTTTGAAAGTCTTTGAGCAGTTAATGGACATTCGAGCCAACCAACTCTTTGAATCGGCAGAAGTTCTCACTGCCGATTTTGGTTTTAAAGCGGCGGTGCTCGATAAAGATGAGCAAACCCTAATCTCGGTATTAGAAAATCACGGTGCTCGCATTGATGCGGATCTCATGATGCTGGCCTCACTGGACGGTGAATTGCTGGCCAGTACCGACGCCATTACTCAAGCCGAAAATCGCTTCCCATTTTCCGACCTTTTGAGTGACGCTGAAAAAGAAGGCGGCTTGATGAAAACCGTGATGCTTAACGGAAATGCCTACCAAATGTTGATGCTGCAGGTTAATGCTCCGGTGCCAGTGGCCTGGGCTGTGGTGGGCTATCTGATTGATCACAACCTGGCCAACCAATTAAAAGAATTGACCACCTTGGAAGTAAGCTTCTCTGGGGTTTACCGACAAGAACAAACACTGAACATCAGCACCTTGGATGACGTTGTTCACACGACATCCATGGCCCAAACCATGACCCAAGATCCATGGCAGCGCGTTACCTGGAATGATCAACAGTTTTTGGCACTCCTCACCCCTCTGGTTGATGCGGGCTACTATCAGGTAGACGCCATTCTGAGTACCTCTCTGGACGATGCCTTTGCCAGCTTCTCTCCGCTGAAGGTACAAATTCTGACCATATCCGGGGTCGCTCTTCTAGTCTCGGTTCTGATGGGGTTCATTATTGCCCGCAATATTACCCGTCCGGTAAATTCATTGGTCAATGCAGCACAGCGTATCAGTAGCGGTAATTATTCAGAGAGCATTGCCACTCATGATGCCCAACGTGATTTTAAGCGCAATGAAATAGGCAAACTGGCGGCGAGCTTTGATCACATGCAACGGGAAATTGCCGACCGCGAAGAGAAGATTCTTTATCAGGTCTATCATGACACTTTGACAGGCCTTGCCAATCGCATGGCAGCTCAACAACAAATTGAAGGCCTGATACATCATTATGATCAGACGGATCGCAAGTTCGCCCTGCTTTCCATCAACCTGCAAAAGTTTAAATTGATCAATGACACCTTCGGTTATCAAACCGGTGATTTGTTACTTCAAGCCTTTGCAGAGTCTTTATATCCCCTGACATCCGATGAGTTAAAACCGGCGCGTTTAGGTGCCGATGAGTTCCTATTAATCTTACCGGACATCGTTGAATCAGAACTGTACGAAAAGCTCAACGACATTCAATCTGAACTCAACACCAGCTATTCCATCTCCAGTCTGAATATTCCGGTCACCACTTATATTGGCGTGGCTCTTTATCCAACTCACGGCACGCGTACTGATCAACTTTTACGCCGGACCGATATCGCGCTCAATCAAGCCAAAGCCAAGAGCCAAGACATCGGTGTTTACGAAACCGGCAGTGATGAAAAACATCTGAAACAGATTCGCTTGGTAAATGATCTCAAGATTGCCCTCACCGAAGATCAGCTCACCATGTTCTATCAGCCAAAAGTGGATCTTCACGAAAAACGTGTGACTCAAGTAGAAGCCTTAATTCGTTGGTTCCATCCAGAACTGGGGTTTATACCACCAGATGAATTTATTGGGTTGGCAGAACAGTCAGGCTTGATGCCAACGTTAAGTCGCTGGGTGATTCGGCGTGTATTGAACGACGCCGTACAATGGCAATCGGAAGGAGTAGATCTCATCATGGCCGTTAATATTTCGGCCTACGACCTTGCACACGATGATCTTCCTGATTATGTCATGAGACTGTTAAAAGATCTGAAGCTTTCTAGTAGACACCTGATTTTAGAAATGACCGAAAGCGCGGTCATGCAAGATTCCAATCAAGCGTTATCTATTCTGAATCGGTTCAACAGTGAAGGCATAAAACTGGCGATTGACGACTATGGCACAGGCTATTCATCTCTAAGTCAAATGAAGTCATTGCCGGTGGATGAATTAAAGATCGACATGTCCTTTGTCCTTAACTTGGATGAAAGCAAAGAAGATCAAGCCATCGTTCAATCCACCATTGAAATGGGTCATAACCTGGGGCTGACGGTTGTCGCAGAAGGGGTCGAAAACCGTAAATCATGGTCTTTGCTGGAGCGCTATGGCTGCGACAAACTGCAAGGCTACTACATCAGCAAGCCTCAAAACTCCCAGAACTTCCTTCAGTGGTTTAAAGAATACGATGTTAACAACGAGTACGCTTCCGAATCACATTCTGATAGTCTATCCGGTTAAGGAAACCTCTAAATAATTAAACACAGAAAAGGGAAAGGTCTAGTCAGCATGAAGCGCCATACCGTGTTCGCCGCTTTGATTATCCCAACCGCCCTTTTCTCACCTAGTGTTTTAGCCGAGTCCTCTCAAACCGATTCGCTTCCGTTTGTTTTTACATCGCTGTTTTCCCAAACGGAAAACTCACCTCATAGCCTTCATGCAGAAGTGAATGTGGTTGCAAACTATAACAACGACAACGAAACCTGGCTGTCCGATGGCTTAGGTCGTTATAACTCAGGCAGTGATGGCGATTCGGTATCCGGCCTCGGCGAGTTTCACCTTGGCTACAGTTTTAAAGTTAGCCCAGCCCTGAGACTCTCGACGCATATTCAAGCCCGAGAGAGTTCAACAAAAGATTCAGCAAGAACCCTAGGTTTGGTAGAACTGAAAGGCCGTTACCGCACCGATCTGGATTTTAACCAAAGTGTCCAATTCACCTTCGGCCAATTCTTCCTCCCCATTTCAATGGAGAATACCGACCGCTTTTGGGATTCACCTTACACTCTCTCCTTCTCGTCACTGAACAGCTGGATTGGTGAAGAATTTCGCCCTATAGGGCTCGAAGCCTCGTATCTGTACCATTTCGATCACGGCTTGGAATGGGAATTCGCAGCCAGCTTGTTTGGCGGAAATGATTCGATGGGCGCCATTCTGGCTTACCGGGGCTGGAGTTACGGTCGACACCGTACCGTATTCGGTGATGTTCTGGCCGTACCTGAACTGACCAGTCTCGAAGATGGCGGTAATTTTGAAGGTCAAAGAGACGACGGCAGCAAACCTTTTGGTCGCGAATTGGACGACAGACCGGGTTATATTCTAAGAACCTCCGTCACTGGAGACGCCTACCTTCTGAGTCTCGCCTGGATAGACAATATGGGGGATACCAAACTGCATCACGGTGAATACGCCTGGCGTACCAAGTTTGCCGTACTTGGCGGCTCTTGGTTAATCACGGATGAACTGGAACTGCTCTCCGAAGCCACCCTCGGCAACACCACCATGGGCGCCGCACCCGGTGTCGATGCCGACTTCTACTCGGCCTACCTAATGGCCTCTTATCTTCGAGACGCATTCAGATATTCCCTTCGTTATGATCTCTTCGGGATGGATGACCTTGATGACATGGATGATGACAACAACGACTTTGGTCGCAGCATGACCCTCGCAGTGATGTGGCAACCGGAGGATAACCCTCTCAGCCTTGGTACTGAATTTCTCTACCTCAACAGTAAACGTTCCAAAGCGGCCACTGCAGGACAATTCGACGACTCAGACAGCCTAAGTGTGAGCTTCCTGTTGAAATATCGTTTTTGATTTGATCATCGAATACCCCACTGACACTGCGCTCCCATATACAACCTCCCCCAAATACAATCATCTCAAGTTCAGTCACCTCAAGTTCAATCACATTAAATGCAACTCAGCTCAAAGATTGAACCCGTTCCCACTTTTCTACACTGTCATAATTTTTTCGTAGCCCTGTAACAGCGCCTCGTTCTAATGCGCCCTAGCGAACCCTTTTACCAAAATAAGCGGTTCTAAAAACAGTCTCTATAACAACCACCTAATAAAAACAAAAACGAAAGCAAGAGACTCACCAACGACAAACAAGCACTGAGGGATAACAAAAATGACGATTAAAATGAATCGCCGCAAGTTTCTGGGCGCATCAGCAGCCGCACTGGCCACGCCTTATGCGTTAAAAACCACACAAGCTCAAGCCGGTTTCTTCGACTTTGGCGCCAGCAAGAACATTGCGGCTTTACCAGACAACAGCCAGATCAACCAAGAACAGGCACGACGAGTATTTGATTTGTCGGTTACATCAGGGGATCCAACGTCAACAGGCGTGATGCTATGGACTCACATTAATCCTGAAGAATACGACAGCAACGAAACTCTGACCTTCCAAATTAGCCAAGATCCAGCTTGTGAGTACGTCCTGTTAGAAGGCACTGTGGATGCGTGGGACATTTCAGCCAATAACGACTATACCGTTAAAATCGATCTTGACGGTCAGCTCAATCCGAACGAAACCTATTACTATCGCTTCATTTACAAGGACGTCAGCTCACGCATCGGTCGTTGTAAAACCTTACCTTTGGAAGACAGTTACTTAAAAAGCCTGAAGCTGGCTGTACTGACTTGTCAGGACTACACCAACGGTTACTACGGCGCATTAAACTATGTGGCAAACGATCTCAACATTGACTTCGTTATTCATTTAGGGGACTTCATTTATGAAACCGCAGGCGACCCACGTTTCCAAAGTCTGCCATTTGACGATCGCACTATTATCCTTCCGAGTGATGGTGTCGTTGCTTTAGGTGTGGATGATTATCGTCACCTCTACAAAACCTACCGCAGTGACTTGAATCTACAATTGGCAATGGAGGTGCACACCTGGATTTTGACCACTGACGATCATGAAACCGCTAATGACTGTTATTGGGATTACGAAAGAGACACGCTCGGCGCCCCTGATCATCCATTCGTAACCGAAGAAGGCAATGACGCAGGCGCGCTTCGTCAGTTAAAACTCGATAGCCAACGTGCTTGGGTCGAATACACCCCGACTCGGGTGACTGTAAACGAGTACGCAACCCATCCTCATGATTTCACACAGATTTATCGTAACTTTAAGTTCGGTGATCTCTTTGAGCTTTTCATGCTGGATACCCGTACTTATCGTACTGCTCACCCGTGTGGCGAGAACGACATTTTCTCCCGCTACCTTCCACTGAATTGCCACAACATGAACAACGAAAGTCAGAGTATGATGGGCGAAGTGCAATTCAATTGGTTGAAGCAAGGCCTTCAAGACAGCACGGCAAAATGGACGGTATTAGGCAACCAAACTTACATGGGGCGTATGGCAGCGTCTCTACTAGGACAACCATTGGCCTACATTAACGTCGATGCCTGGGATGGCTATCAATACGAACGCGACCGTTTGATGGAAGCAGTACGCGACGCCAATCTCGAAAATTTCGTGGTACTCACAGGGGATTTGCATACCTACATCAGCTCCTATGTGAAGTACGACTACGGCCATTTAACCAACCTGTGGTGGCGCAACATTGCAGGCGTTGAGTTCATGACGCCATCCGTCACCTCATCCAATTTGTTTGAGATGATCTCCAATCAAGCGCAATCTTTAGAGCAAAAACAGCAACTACTGCAAGCCTTAAGTGAAGGGGCGATTCGCATCAACAATCCACACATTTGTTACTTCAACTCGACCCAGAATGGTTACAGCACCTTGGAATTCAATCGCGATTACTGCGAATGGACTGCCTATAGCGTAGATAAAAACACCAACTCAGACACTCCGAGTCGAACCATGGTAAAACGTCAACGTAAACATGCTGGTTGGGCGTGGTTGGATAACGCCTAACTTATCGTTCACACATCAGTAGCGACACACAACGCCCTAAGGAAGATTAATCCAAGGGGCGTTTCATTTGATCAAGCGCCAACTGTTAACCCCTTGTATGAATCGCTATAATGCAGCCGATTATCACGAGGAACTTCCTATGTCAGCCATTCAAGATCAAGACGCTGCACTTGCCAATGCAGAAACCTTTCTCTCAGAGTCCGTTGAAAACAAACAAGTGTGGGCGTTAAAACACGACGAAGGTGGCTGGGCATCCTGCGAATCGAAAGATTACGAAGACACCGCGATCTTTTTATTCTGGTCGACTGAAGATAACGCGGTTCAATACGGCCAGGGTGAGTGGAAAGATTTTAAGCCCACCGCCATCGATTTAGAGGCGTTCATTGAAACCTGGCTTAAAGGGTTAGATCAGGAAGACCACATGATTGGAATGAACTGGGAAGCCGGTTTATTTGGGCTAGAAGTAGAGCCGTTGGAAATTGCCAAGAAACTGCGCTCGGGTGATATTTAATCCTTTCAACTAACGATCCAAACAGGGTGTCGTTTTATCTTCTTGTTTAAGAATCTTGAAAAACACCCTGTTTGTCTAAAATGACTCTGCATGCCGTTTCAGGTGTTCCATACTATCGAGAGACGTTTTGATATTAGGAACAACCAGGAAACCACTACCATGCTCAAAATGAAAAAAGCCTGCGAAAAATGCAGCGCACCATTAGGACTGACCGATCGAGCCTTCATCTGTTCTTATGAGTGCACCTTCTGCCACGACTGTACCACCAGTATGAATCACATTTGCCCTAACTGCGAAGGTGAATTAGTCCAACGTCCTACCCGAGTAAAAGGGGTCGCTCAAGTCGCAGCCAGCCAGATTAAACAAAAGCTTTTCGGCAAATAAGAGCTAAAAAACCTCTGAATAAGCCACCCTTACTTCGTCCTCTACCGATCACGCCCAAAAAACAACCTCTCATCAACTAAGACAAAAGTGTGACAAAAAGGTCACCTTTTTGTCTCGATCCGTCATACCCGTTTATTGAATGAACATGCAAAATCCCACTATTGGACAAATCGTAGGCCCAAATCGACGCCATTAGACAGGAAAAATGTCCCTCAAAGCACCTGAATGTCTGTGTAGTTTTGATGACCATTTATCACTTTATGGCCGAAACCTTGACTCAATTTGGCCTTATTTGTCCCCTTGTCACATAAAAGTAATGATTTTTTATGAAGGAACCTCTGAACAAGTCCGCTCTAGCTCAGCGGGCGCTAGAAAAATGTTAGAACAAGGCGAGCTTCGTAGAGAATGTCTAGACCTTTTCAAGAAGTTCAACGACGTTATAACGTTTTTAAAGCCCCGCCCTTCGGGGCCTTAAGAGAAATGCCTCTTTTTTGTTGCGGCTTTTTGACGTAACCCGTTATGCCTTCAAAACCGCGCCTCAAAGAGACATTTCTCTTATAGGCCTGAGCAGAGAGGGACTTATTCAGAGGTTCCTTTAATAGACATTCAACAAACTATAACGACAAAAAAACAGAACTCTTATGAATGTCTGAACCAGTCCGTTCTAGTTCAGACATTCCTTAACCAAGCAATTCAAGGTGTTTAGACGATGGGATTGAAAACGAACATTTCACGCCGCCGCTTTATTAAAACAGCGGTAGCAGCAAGTGGTGCAGCAGCGCTGCCTTTATCTGGTTTAACAGGCTGTTCAAACAGTGACTCCAACTCTTCTTCCTCTGCTCCAAACTATTTTCCACAGTCACTCATGTCGGGAGATCCTCGTGAGAACAGTGTGATTCTTTGGACTCGCGTTAATGATTCATCCGCGAGCGGTGATATCACACTGGCGTTGGAAGTGGCAACAGCCTCTGATTTCAACGAAGCCAGCTTAGTATTGGCCCAAGAGTTTGCCGCTGAAGCCGATCACGACCACTGCCTGAAAGTTCGTGTGATCAATCTGGATGCGGCAACGCAATATTACTATCGCTTCACCTATGTGAAGAATGGCAAAGCCAACCGTACTAACACAGGTCGTACTAAAACGGCACCAGAAGCAGGCTCGGATACCGATCTAAAATTTGCTTATGTAAGCTGTCAGGACTACAACGGCCGTTACTACAACACTTACTTACCATTGCTGGAAGAAGATCTGGATTTTGTTGTACACATGGGTGACTACATCTATGAAACAACCGGTGCCAGCTTCCAATCAAGCGAAGGCCGCAGCATTCAATTTGATGACCTTGACGGTGCAATCAATTTGGGTGACGACGGTTATGCAGCGCAAAGCCTGAGCAACTACCGCCAGCTGTATAAAGAATACCGTAGCGACTCCGTACTTCAGCAGTTGCATGAGCGCTTCCCATTGATTGCGATCTGGGATGATCACGAGTACTCAGATGACAGCTGGAAAAACAACGGTACTTACTTTGATGCCGGTAAATCCGAAGCAAGCACCTTCAGAAAGCACAACTCTGAACAAGCTTGGTTTGAATTCATGCCAATCGACCATGAAGCTGCGATTGATGACACCGCATTGAACGCAGGTGGCGCTCTGGATGTAACTGAAGATCAGCTATATCCAAACACACGCATCTACCGTGACTTCCAATTCGGTGCCAACCTGAGTTTGTTCCTAACAGACTTCCGTACTAACCGCCCGGATCACATCATTGCGGAAGATGCCTTCCCGGGTGCATTGGCGATGACTCAGGCACAGATTATTGCAACGTTAGATGTAACTACAGGCGGTAATGGCGCAGCGACTCATGCTGCACTTTTTGGCTCCAACACGTTTGCTTACATCAACATTGATGACGCAGCTTACAGCACCACTCGCGCTTATTTGCGTTTGATCATGGGCTCTCAGTATCGCGATACCTTTGAAGCTCGTGGCATCAGTGCTGAAGATGCAGGTAAGAACTACGCACAATTAGCAAATGAAGCCGTTACCGGTAACTTGTCTGCGTTCTACATCAACGCAGCGCTAACAACGGCTCGCGACTCGGGTGCATTGGCGGTGCCTGATTCAGCCTTCATCAGCGACGCTGATATGACCGCCGCCGAAAAAGGCATTGCCTTCGTTCACTTCGGCAAACAAGGCCTGATCAGTGATCTAGGTTCTCGTTACTTCGTCAACAAAGACTTGTTTGATCTTTACGCAGGCTTCCTTGCAGCCGCTGACGGTGGTGCAAGCCAAAACGCTTACGGCGACACCCAAAATACTTGGTTGGGTACGCAACTGGCCACCAATGGCGGCACCTGGAATGTGATGGGCAGCTCGGTATCTTTCTCACCTCTACTATTGGATTTGAGAAACAGTGCTGCAAACCCTAATTTCACGACACTAAATGCTCTAAGTGCCTTTGACGCAATCCCGAGCTTACTTCAAAGCCGTTTCTACTTGAACGCGGATCACTGGGATGGTTTCCCGAACGCTAAGCAAAACCTGATCAACAATGTGTTCGCAGGAAGTAATGTCATCAGCATCGCAGGAGACATTCACTCTACTTACGTGACTGATCACGGCAATGGTTCATTTGACATCACCACCTCTTCAGCGACTTCAGGTACCTTCGGCTCGTACCTGGACGAAGCAGCAACAGGCTTGATTGAAGGTTTGGGCGGCAGCGCTGAAGACCTTGCACCACTGATGGCCGCATTGGATCAGCTTCTTCCTAATGCCACCAGCGCTGCGGATGTAGCATCAACGCTTTCTTTCGCCCGTTTGAGAGAACACGGTGTGGCGATTGTTGATGTCACTGCGGATAACTTCCAGGTGACGATGCACAACGTTCCAACCTCAGAAAATGGCAACGAGTACATTTCTGAGTCTTGGTATGAGCGTTCTGCGGATTTCATTGCGAACTTGCGTACTCACGTCATCAACATTGACGAAGCGACTCGCACCTTGAACGTAACGCCTGCGAGCTAGGCTCTTAATTAGCTAGTTTCTAAAGTAGCTAAAGCGTTATAGAAAAAGGCCCGACTGAGAATGCTCAGTCGGGCCTTTTTTGTTCAGGATCATCTGTAAATAAAACTTATTCTTTTAACTCACTCTCCAGAAACCCGGTAAACCGCGCCCAGGATTTTTTATCCGCATCTTTGCGATATCGCGATGAACCAAACACAGTAAAGGCATGCGGCGCACCACTGTAGGTTATCATCTCATGATTGATCCCTGCTGCTTCCAACTCATTGGTTAATGCCGCAAATTGATCCATGGTAATGGCAGTATCTGCCGAGCCGTGCATCACCAAGATTTTTCCTTGGGTATCTTGATAACTTTGCCCCTCAGGAGTAGCTAACCCGCCGTGAAAGGTGGCAAAGCCTTTTAACGCATCACCTGTTCTAGCCCATTCCAATACCGCCGCACCACCAAAACAATAGCCCATCGCTACTGCATTATTGGTATTGCCACCCAAGGATTGCGCTTGCTTTAACGCAGCTCTCAATAATCGACGCATTTTCACTCGATCTTTATAAAGCTCACCCGTGTGCTGACGTTTATCTTTCACTTCGGTGGGGCGAACGCCCTTACCAAACAAATCGGCAGCAAAGACACTGTAACCGAGTGCTTTGAGCATGTTAGCGCGCTCTATTTCATAGTCGGTTAAGCCATCCCAATCGTGAATCAAGATAACCAGAGGCGCATCACTACCGGCACTGATGAAATACCCTTCATACTTTTGGTCGCCAGAGCTGTAGTCAACAGTTCGCCCTTGAGCAAAGGCCGCAGAGCTAAAACTCAAGCCCATCAATATCAGCAAAAAATAAAAACGACTTAGAATAAGCGACATATAATCTCCCTGATTTCCTGAGAAAACTGAGCCATCAATCGCTTAACTATAGAACAGCTTGAGCAACACCAAGCGCATTAATCACTGTAATAGTGAAATCCCTTGACGTTAATGATTACCTTGAACGGTGGCATAGACTTCCGCACTGCCATCAAGATTAATCTTCAGGACTTGGTAGGTATCGATGCGATCACCCATTTCCATCCCAGGGCTGCCCACTGGCATACCAGGAACCGACAGGCCTAACGCACCTTCTGGCTGCTCCTTCAAAAATTGCTGTACGTACTCCACCGGCACATGACCTTCAAAGATATAACCTTCTCGAGAAACGGCGGTATGACAGGAACGATACTCAGACTTCAAGCCTTTTTCGGCCTTCATTTGAGTTAAGTTATCCACATTGTGACTCTTAACGTTCAAACCACCCGCTTGCACATGATCGACCCAAGCACCACAACAACCGCACGTTGGGCTCTTATACACATTCAAATCAAGATTGGAGGACTGCGGTGCCGCCAAGCTACTGACAGAAGGCTCATCATTAGCGTTGTTCGAGTTGGAACACGCCGCCATTGTCGCCACCAGAAACACTCCGGCTATAACAACAGCTAAGCCTCGAACCTTCACAAGGTATCTATTTTTCATAATGTCCTCTCACCATTAAACGTATGTCAGCAGTATATAACTAGGACACATAATCCCCTTGATTTACTTCAATAGTGGGAAACAGAAAATCAATCAACATCGTAAAGGTAATCCACCAGCAACACGCGTCGATCATCAAGATTTATTCCTATGGTTTGAAACAGCTCTCTGGAAGCTCGATCCCGATAAGGACGGGATGTCACTTCAGTGCGGGACAAAATATCTGAAATCGCCAACACCTGATGAAAATACGGGCGACCCGACCAGTTATAACCAATATAAGCAGTTTCCTGATGCCATTGCTGATCGTAGTATTCGTAGTTCGGGGATAACTGATCGCCATTCTTGGCACAGATATAAAAGCGAATAAAGCCTTCCGGCATGTGCGGTAATGAATCAATGGAAGGCACACTCTTGGTGCCTAACCAGAGGTCTGTCAAAAAGTGCACATTACTCATAATGTCTTTAAAGTAATTGGTGCGCGCTTTCTCTTCTTCAAGCTTTAATTCCAAGAACGACTGACGTAATGCGGTTGTCTGCGCTTGTGATGCGTTAGGCGGGATAAATGATGCTTTGGCTGGGTAAAACAAAAAGCCCTGAATCAGCGTCGCACCGCACGCTACTGCAAAGTTAAACTCCTGTTCTGTTTCCACCCCTTCACACAACACATCACAGCCGATGCGTTCTGCCATAAAGCCTATAGCCTGGATCGCGTCGTTGGCTATACCGCCTTCAATCGCTGATTTAAAAAAGCGCATATCGAGCTTAATTAAATCCGGTTCCAAAGCGATCATTCGATTCAATTCCGAATACCCTGCACCAAAATCATCCACTGCTATGCGCATTCCTAGTGCACGATACTCTTCAACCAGTCGCTGCAAAGATTCCAGCTCGCCTTCATTTTCTGTAATTTCAATGATGATCCGATGAGGATCAATACCCGACGACAACACCATATCGATAGTAGGAATCGCATCCTGATGTTTTAGCATTTGAATCCATTCTGGCGAAATATTCAGGGTCAAAAAAGTACCTTCAGGCATGTTATTAATTTGCTCAATGGCCTGTTTCCGTACGCTCCTATCCACCTCCAGCAGCATTTCTTTTGATACTGACGGATCACAAAACAGCGGTCCAGCGGAGCAAACCTTACCTTGATTATCCAAGGTACGAGCCAAAGCTTCATAGCCGACAATGCGTCCACTTGGAATATCAATAATGGGCTGGAAATACGGAAAATATGCTGACATCAGAACCTCTAAATCTGTATCTCTGAATATGAACCAAACACCAAATCACGGTGAAGAGGTTTCCATGTATGCAATTTCCTGACCCAATTTATAGGATATGAAACAAGGTTTAGCCAAAACGTTACACGTCTTTTTCCTTTCCTTAAAACGTAACGATTCATTACATCCCTTCTCTCTTTTAATTGAACGACTCATTACAAAAAAAACACCAAAATAAAAATAAGTCCTTATATTTCAATAAGTTAAAAACTGGCACAGCCTTCGCTATGTATAAAGTGATTTTAAATCGTAATGAATTAAATCATTCACACAATCAACTGATGATGACTAAGAGAGACACATTATGAGCAACGTTAAAACTAAAACACTTCTATCTACAACGATCGGTACTTTGATGGCATCTGCATTGTCTGTGTCTGTAGCACAAGCTGATGTTAATCCGTTCGGAGCCACTGAACTAACCAGCGGTTACATGGTGGTTGCCGAAGGTTCATGCGGTGAAGGCAAATGCGGTGGTGACGCAAAGAATCACAAGAGCACCGAAGGTTCATGTGGTGAAGGCAAATGTGGTGGTGACGCAAAGAATCACAAGACTTCAGAAGGTTCATGCGGTGAAGGCAAGTGCGGCGCCGACAAAAAACACGCTGACAAAAACGCTGAAGGGGCTTGTGGTGGTAATAAGCATGTCAACAAGAGCACTGAAGGTTCATGCGGTGAAGGCAAATGCGGTGCCGACAAACGTGCCAATAAAAGCACCGAAGGCGCTTGCGGTGAAGGCAAATGTGGTGGTCAAGGGTAATTCCTTGATTCACTCATTCCCCTTTTAACTGACTCCAAAGAGACACAGGATTCCCCCATGACCACGATCAACCAAGCAACCCAAACCATTGCAGGTGCCGGCCTCGGACTAAGACGATCACTGCTGTCGTCATTGACAGGCAACGACATCGTCGAAGCCGCAGCCAATGCCATCGACTTCTTTGAAGTGGCGCCTGAGAACTGGATAGGCATTGGTGGTCGTTTGGGTCGCCAACTGAGAGAAATCAGTGAACGTACGCCAGTGATTGCTCATGGGTTATCCCTCTCTATTGGAGGCAGTACCCCCCTTAATACGCAACTGGTCAAAGACATCAAACAGTTTCTGGACCAGCACCAAATGCCAATTTACAGCGAGCATTTGAGTTACTGTGCCGACGATGGTCAGCTGTATGACTTACTGCCGCTGCCCTTCACCGAAGAAGCAGTGAAGCACGCAGCCTCGCGTATTCGTCAGGTACAAGATATTCTGGAACGTCGTATCGCCATCGAGAACATTTCCTATTATTTAGTGCCTGAACAAACTATGAGTGAAGTCGAGTTCATCAACGCTGTGGTGAAAGAAGCCGACTGCGACTTACTGTTAGACGTCAACAACGTCTATGTGAACAGCCAGAACCACAATTATCAGCCGGAAGACTACATCAACCAGTTGGAAGCAGAGCATGTTTCCTACATCCATGTGGCAGGTCATTATCGCGAAGACGACGGTCTCATTATTGATACCCACGGTGCCGATGTGATTGACCCGGTGTGGTCATTACTGGATCAAGCGTATCAGCGTTTTGGCCAGCTCCCGACCCTGCTTGAACGCGATTTCAATCTGCCATCACTGACAGATCTTAAGCAAGAATTGGACGTTATTAAGCGAATTCAAGCACGCACTCAGACAACAAATCGTCAGACTCAACACAAAGCCGTGGGAGGTCATCATGCATAAGGCTCAAATCGACACTCAAAGGCAAACTTCGCTGGCTCAACATCAGGAAGCTATGACCACCTATCTAAGAGACCCGGAGCAGGTAGCGGCACCCCAACAATTAGATGCGCGTCGCGTTGGCGTCTATCGTGATCTGGTGTTTAACAATGTGGAATCACAACTGTCTACCTCGTTTCCTGTGATTCACAGTATCCTGACCGAAGAACAGTGGTACGCCTTGGTACGTGAATTCTTACGAGACTACCGAGCACAAACGCCCTATTTTTCTCAGTTGTCTGCGGAATTTGTCGATTTCCTCAGCCACCGGGCTGCTCATCCAGAACAGGAAAGTCACGCAGAGCAGGAAAGCCATGCAGAACAGAAAAGTGTAGCGTTTCATGCTCCCGAGTTTCTTCTGGAACTGGCGCACTATGAACGCGTGGAACTAGATCTGTTTATGCTCGATCGAGCGCCTTCCTCTCATTTGCCTGAATTAGATACGGAAGAAGGTTTACTAACCAGCGCCATCACACTATGCAACGTTGCCTTACCATTGGTGTATCAATATCCGGTACATCAAATCAGCCCAGATTTTCAGCCCAGTGAACCACCCGCCCAGCCCACCTGCCTACTGTTATTCCAAGACGACCAAGAAGAAGTCCGTTTCTTCGAGTTGCAACCCTTGGCGTATCACTTGGTGATCAAACTGGCCGAAAACCAACACAGTACGGGTTATGACTTGCTCACCGAGCTTGCCGAACAGCTGCAGCTTCCGACAACTGAACAGTTTTATGAGCAAGGTGCCGGGTTACTGAAACAGTTACACGCACTGGGCGTACTCATATCAACCAGTCATTAGCCAATCAGTAGCCAACCATTAACAAAGACACCTTTGTAAACGCAGAACTCATTACTGGCTTAAGTGCAATTTAGGATTAAAACCATGCTGACACTCATTCATAAAGCACAACGATTACTCAATCACACCAAGCATTTCGACTTCATCGCACCGTTACTGTTACGCCTCTATCTAGTGCCCATTTTTTGGATGGCAGGCACTCAAAAGCTCAGCCATTTTGACAACACCGTTCAATGGTTCGGTAATGAAGACTGGGGGCTGGGCTTGCCACTGCCGTGGTTAATGACGGTACTGGCGATCGCCGCTGAATTAGGTGGTGCAATTTTGCTGGCGTTGGGCTTATTTACTCGTTGGATTTCGATCCCGATGATGTTCACCATGTTCGTGGCCGCTGTAAGTGTGCACTGGAAAAACGGTTGGTTAGCCATTGCCAGTGGTGATGGTCTATTTGCGACAGATCGAACCATGGCCGCCATTGACCGTTTGGATCGAGTTAAAGACATTCTGCAACAGCACGGCAACTACCAATGGCTGACCGAGAAAGGCTCGGTGGTGATTCTGAATAACGGCATCGAGTTCGCAGCCACCTACTTCATCATGCTGTTGGTGTTACTCTTCATCGGTGGTGGTAAGTTTGTGAGCACCGATTATTGGTTGGCGCGTAGATTCTTAAAGACGAATCAAACTTCAATTCAATTACAGAACAGCGCACAACTGAATCGCTGAGAGCAATAATTAAGAATGAGATCTACAAACTCGCCTCGCCTTCGCTTTAGCCAGTATAATCTCTCGGGAGAACTCATCCACGAGGATTACATCATGGCCGATTCAGGCACGTCTCCTGAAACTCCAACGCTGTCAAACCGTTCGCTTAACACCCTACAGGAAAAAGCCATTGCGTCTCTGGCGACCCTCAGTTATCGAACGGGAGAACTGCAGGTTTATCTCAATCAGATCTGTAAAGCGGTGTTGGATGTACTAGGCGACGGTGCGGCGGCGGTAACCTTGTATCGTAATGGCAAGAAAAACGTCATTGCTCGTGAACCGCACAGCCCGAAGGTCGGTGTACCGCTCGACATTCACGGTCAACTGTCCACCTTCGTAGTCAACAGTGGCGAGATTCTAAGAGTTGAAGATGCGCTGGCAACGCCTCAATACGGCAAGCCACCCGCAGGCTATTGTTCCTATCTTGGCATTCCATTGAAGCTGCCCAACGGTGAAGTCGTTGGCACCCTCTGCTACTTCGATGAAAACACCCGCAACTACAGTGAAGACGATGCCCAAGTGGCCAGCTTATTCGCCGAACGCATTGCCATCGCGTTGGATAATTATGAGCTCTACCTTCAGCTCAAAGAACATTCAGAAAATCTCGAAGATCTGGTAGAACAGCGTTCCAAAGAATTATTGGCCGCTCGTGATGAATTGGCGCAGAAAGAAAAGCTCGCTGCCATCGGTGAATTTGCCACCAGCTTAACGCACGAGATTCGTAACCCACTGGCGACCATTCGCCTGGCGTTAGAGTATTTTGATCGCCAAGGCGATGACCGCTCCAGTAAACGCGCACATCTGGCCAGCAATGAAGTTTCACGCTTAGAACGCATGCTGAATGAAGTGCTGGTGTATGCACGACCGGCTAACCTTGAAACACAATCGGTTGAGCTAAAAGCTTTTGTGGAGCATTTCTTATCCACTCATCACTGTCTGGTTGAGCCAAAACAACAAGCCTTCAATCTTCAGGCGAAAGAAGCCATTAACGTACAAGCGGACCCGGACAAGCTCACTCAAATCCTGTTAAATCTGGCGTCCAATGCCTGCGATGCAGCCCTTGAACAAGAAACCATCGAATGGTCAATTGATCAGCAAGACGACTATGCGGTGTTACAAGTCACCAACCAAGGCGCGGTGATTCCATCGGAAAAACTGGCGACCATTACTGATGCTTTTGTCAGTGGTAAACCCAATGGCACAGGCTTGGGTTTGGCCATTGTAAAATCTTTAGTGGATGCCCATCGAGGCGAGTTGTCGATCACCTCTTCGGAGCAAACCGGCACCTGCATCCAAGTGACGCTTCCTATTACAACAACACTATAACTAACCTAATAAGAATCGATTTTTCCAAAGGCCTTGTGATATGAACTCCCGCATCCTCATCGTTGAAGACGAAACTGCTCTCGCTCAAATGTTGACCATGCATTTTGAGGATGAAGGCCATGAAGTCTTTCATGCCAGTTGTTTACGGGAAGCACGAGAGCTGGTGCCCTTACATCAGCCCGATCTCATTCTGATGGATCAGGGTCTGCCCGATGGAAAGGGCTACGATTTACTGCGGGAACTGCAAGAACACGACACGCCTGCCACCATGGTAATGATGACGGCGGAACACGATCTCGAACTCGCCATCGCTGCCATTAAAGCCGGCGCCTTTGATTTTGTTCACAAGCCAATCAAAACCGATGAACTGAACCACACCGTCAATCGAGCATTAGAACATCAGAAATTAGCGCGCCAGGTTGAAGTGCTGTCGTCGGTTAGTGAGGAAGCGCTAAACGAACCGCGTCTGCTCGGTAAAAGCCAAGCCATGCTCGACGTCAGTAAAGAAATTGCTTTGGTGGCAGGCAGTAACGCTCGCGTACTGATCACTGGCGAAAGCGGGACGGGGAAAGAGTTGGTGGCCCGAGCGATTCATCATCACAGTCACCGCCCTGGCCCCTTCATGGCAATTAACTGCGCTGCGTTGGTGGATAACTTACTCGAAAGCGAACTGTTCGGTCATGAACGTGGCGCCTTTACCGGAGCGACTGACCGTAAACCCGGTAAATTTGAACTGGCTGAAAACGGCACTTTGTTTCTGGATGAAATTGGTGAAATGGCACTGCCACTTCAAGCCAAATTACTCCGTGTCCTTCAGGAAGGCACCTTTGAACGCCTTGGTGGCAGCCAGCAACTCCGAAGCAACGCGCGTGTGATTGCAGCGACCAATCGTAATCTGCCCAATGAAATTGATGCCGGAAATTTTAGGGAAGATTTGTATTACCGCTTGAACGCGATGCAGATTCAACTTCCGCCCCTGAGAGAACGCTCGGAAGACATTCCCACCTTGGTGGAAGGTTTGTTGGAACGTATTTGTCGTTCCGAAGGCAAACCAAATCTCAGTACCACGCCGGAAGCCATGGCCTTACTCAAGCACTATCACTGGCCGGGCAATATTCGTGAATTACAAAACGTGCTCACTCAAGCGGTGATCCGCGCCAGAAGTAATTTCATCGGCGACCAAGAATTATGTATCAGCAAAGATGCGCAATATGCTGTTCAATCAAATAACGGCTCTACGCACTCAGACAAGGCTTCCACAAACTCAAGTAATAACGCTAATGAAGCGTTGTCGACCTTGGCAGATTTGGAAGCCAAGCACATTCAATACGTGTTGGATTATACCGGGGGGCACAAAGGCAAAAGTGCTAAGATTCTCGACATTTCCCGACCCGCGTTGGATCGGAAAATCGAGAAATACGGGCTAACGGTCAAGTAATTCTTAATCACGCTCTTAGTCGTTCCCTTGCTCGTACTCTTGCTCTTCTTCTTGGCTTCAATCTGTTTCCGCCATTGATGACAATAAGTCGTTAATGGCGATGGCAAATTCCTGCGGTGAATCTTCCTGTAAGAAATGCCCACCGATCAGGGTTTGATGCTTCATACCTTTACTGCCAGGAATGCGCTCCTGCATGTAGGTATCACCACCCCGCGTGATCGGATCACCATTACTGAAAGTGGTTAAGAAGGGTTTATCCCAGGCATCCAACACCTTCCATGCCGCACGATTGGCTTCGGTAGCCGGGTTATCTGGCGTCACAGGCACCAATTTAGGAAAGGCTCTCGTACCTGCCTTGTAATCTTCCGACGGGAACGGAGCATCGTATGCTAAGGCTTCCGCTTTGGATAACTTTTTAAAGGTACCGGACTCAACAATTTTACTGATTGGAAACCACGGGCTGTAGGACGCAAAGGTTTTCCACAAATGAAACGCCATCGGCACTTTTTGATCACCGGTTGGTAACATGCCATTGCCAACAACAATGGCTTTAAAGCGATCGGCATTTTCAGCGGCCAATCTAAGACCAATCAACGAGCCCCAATCCTGACATACCAGCGTGATGTTGGTTAATTCCAGTTCATTGATAAAGCGCTGCATCCAGTTCATGTGACTTTGATAGCTGTAGCTGTCTATGCCGACAGGCTTGTCTGACTTACCGAAACCAATCAGATCCGGCGCGATCACCCGATGTCCGGCTGCCGCACAGATGGGAATCATATAACGATAGAGATACGACCAGCTTGGCTCACCATGCAACATTAGAATGGGGTCGGCATCCTTTGGGCCTTCATCCACATAATGCATGCGAAGCGCTTCCGTTTCTTTGGTGGTTTGATTAGTGCCCTCGGCTACATCCACATAGTTATCTGTAAACGGGTAACCAATGAGGCGTTCAAAGCGTTCATCTGGGGTGCGTAGAAATTCCATCTCAATGTCCTTATCCGAGTATGTGATTCACTCATTCAAACGAACGATTTATATGAGCAAATAAATAGTGGTTTAAGATTAGACGGATTCACCAGTTATCGGCAACCATCCTTTACTAACTTCAGAAGTGTTCATTAATTGATCTAGGCTAATGTATTCACAAATTATTCGTGCCTATATAAAGTAAGAAAAAACGTCGGATAGATGTCATGAATAAACACATCACATCGACTTCCATAACCTCTCAGTCGAGTAATCCCGGAGGGATCATGAAAACGGTAGTAAGCATCAGTTTGGGAAGCGATGCACTTGACTACGACTTCACCACAGAATTTCTCGGACAGAAATTCCGCGTCGTACGCATCGGCACCAATAAAAATATTAAGAAAGCAGAAGCGCTGATTAAAAAATGGCAGAACGAAGCCGACGTATTAGGGCTTGGTCGTGTGCGTGAACACTACCACGTTGGAACCAAACTATTCGTACAAAAGACCACGAAACACCTGGAAGACCTGGTTACAGAGATCCCGGTGACGACAGGTTCACAGCTGCGCAATATTCTTCATGAATGGGCTATTCGTCATACCCAGATTTCACAAGGTAATTTCTTCAACAACTCGCGCGTGATGTTCTTCAACGGCATTGCCAATTACCGCGCAGCCTCGGTCATGAACGAATACACCGACAATCTATTTTTTGCTGATCCGGTCATTCAACTGGGCATGCCCAAATTACTGACCTCGTTAAACGCGTTGGAACTCTATGCCACCGGCACGCACCCGTTAAACAAATGGTCACCACCTCATGTATTGTCGCCAAGTGTCGCGCCGATCAAAGAGTGGAATAAATACATCCTGCGTAAAGCCGCTCAAAAAGCGGATGTGATTGCCGCAGGCTATGAAGAAATTGAGCAGTTCACCCTCGAAGAGATGGGTGGCAAAACCTTATTATCCTCCACCATCACCGATGAACGTTTAGCCAGATTACGCGAGAAAGGCGTCAACATGGTGGTGGACATCTGCCCTAAGATTTTCGACATCACCGTCGGTATTAACGTTATCGAAGCCTTGATTTTAGCGGCGCTCAATAAACAGCAAGGCGAACTGAATCAAGACGACTTCCTAGAGATTATGGAAACGCTGGACGTTGAACCACAGATCCTCTTTCCTTCCGGTTACAAACGCACCAACCGCTTTGCTTTTGTGATTCATCCGTTGTCACAACAATATTTTAAGAACGCCAAACCGTTAGACATGGTGGCTAAATACTCGCCGCCAGTGGTGATGGATACCGTCGAGAAAGTCATGGCCTATGCGCCGCCGTTTGTGTATTCCCATGTCAAAGGCATCAAATCTCCGACCGGTGTTGAAGCCGAAGGTTGGTTGATTACCGTAGGCGGAACACCGAAAGAAATCATGGCCCACAGTCCTGAGTTTACCTATCGTCGTCTACTGGCTGCAGCCAAACTGGCAAAACGCATGGGTGCTCAGATCATGGGCTTAGGTGCATTCACCAAGGTTGTTGGCGATGCTGGCATTACCGTCGCGAAACGCGCGCCGTTACCTATTACCACCGGCAACAGCTACAGTGCCTCGGGCGCATTATGGGCCGCAGCCGATGCAACACGCCGTTTAGGTCTGGTGGACATTAACAAAACCGGACGCGTCCATGGTAAAGCCATGGTTGTCGGAGCCACCGGTGCCATTGGTTCAGTCTGTGCTCGTCTTTTAGCCAAAGCCGTGGACGAGGTGTACATGGTCGCGCCAGAAACGGCCAAGCTTTTAGCGATGAAAGAAACCATCCTCAAAGAAACACCGGAAGCCACAGTGCATTTATCGACTCATGCCGACAAAGACCTCAGTGAAATGGACATGGTTGTCACCGCCACCTCTGGTGCCGGTAAAAAGATCCTCGACATCATGAAGGTTAAACCTGGCTGTGTGATCACTGACGTTGCGCGTCCGCTGGATATTCCCGCCAGTGACGTTGCCAAACGTCCGGATGTGTTAGTCATTGAATCCGGTGAAATTGAATTGCCGGGTAACGTTGAGATGAAGAACATCGGTCTTCCAGACAATGTGGCTTACGCCTGTTTGGCCGAAACCATCGTCCTTGCTCTTGAAGGTCGCTTTGAAAACTTTACGCTCGGTCGCAACATCGAGTGGGAAAAAGTCAAAGAGATTTATCAAATGGGCTTAAAACACGGTATGAAGCTGGCCGCGATTTCCGGCGTCAACGGTGTGTACACGGATGAAGACATCAAGCGCATTCGCGACTTTGCCATCAAGAAACGCGCGGAACTCAACATCGATCAGCCGAAAGTGGTTCCGTTAAAAAGACGAAGAAATACCACCAAGAAAGCCAATTCCAAGACGGCCATCAAATAGCCTTTTTGAACGTTAGCTAGTTCAAATCCAATCTGACCAAAGTCAGCCAGGCTAAACAAGGACAGCCATCACACAGTTCTTGTTTAGCCTAGTTTTCAGACCCAAAGTGTTACTTTTCTACCACCCCGGTAACACAACACACCGTCCAAACTATGGAACATAGGTAACAACTCAGTGTTCCGATCAAGCAACAAAAACACTAACCCATTAAATATTAAAGACTTTTTAAAAGTGGCACGCGGTTAGCAATCTATTTATTAAGAACAACAAAAACACATCGGTTCGGTTTCACCAATAAAAATAAAAATAGAAACTCAGGACTGACGCTCAACAATAAAAATAAAAAGCGAGCAAAGAAAACCATTATGAGCCCGAAAGGGCTCTCCACCTTCTCTTTTATTTACTCTTCCGCTTTTCAATCCAGATTTACTTAAACCGCAATCGTTTTCTCTCAGTTATCCAACGCTTCAGTTGCTTTTCAAATATTCACTCACTACAAACTCAGAGTAATAGAGAGGCACTACGATATTGGTCGTCCCCAGAGGTTTTGAACCTTGTGTTCCTGTAAGCTTAATGGTTTTAATCGGCTGACACTTTGTGATGTAAGACTGAAGTGACTTAGCTCGTGTTCGCTTACCACTTTTCACTTCAATTGGGATAACATTACCGTCTTCATCAGCGGCGATAAATTCGATCTCTGCTCGTGCATCCCCCCAGGAAAAGGTGGGATCGAGGCCTTGCCCGACAAATTCTTGCTGAACAAAATTTTCAGCCACGAAGCCCTTATATTCATACCCTTGTTGCTTAATCTCTTTATAGCTGATCCCCAGCATATGGTTGAGTAAACCAATATCCAGTAAAAATAGTTTCACTCGATTATCTTTACGGTAAGCAGCTAAAGGACTACGAGGAGTACCTTCAATGGGATAATTAACTAACACTAAGCGGCACTTCTCTAGCCATAAAATGGCATTTTCGAAATCACTATAACGAGATTTACGTTGATGTACCCCCTTAAACTTAAATCGCTTAACCGACTCATCCATAACTGATGAAAGTTGTGATGGGACATTACGAAATACCGCCTCAATAACTCCAGCATCCACTTTTCCAGAATATTTCCCAAAGTCTCGTAGATAGCCAGAAACCAAGTCACGGTGAATACTTGATACAGTTTCAATGCGTTCAATAATGCTGCGATCCGACATATTAAACCAAGAGTGAACCGCTTCAGGCATACCACCCGTAAAGTAATAATCCGTGAGCTTTTCAAACAGTTTCGTATGAGCTGCCGAAGTGTTCATTTGAGTTTCATAGGCTTTTATTAACGCGATTTCTTCCGATGCAAGAAGGAATTCTCGAAATGTTAGGGGACGTAAAATATGTTGTTCCACTTTCCCCACAGGAAAAGCATCCAATAAACCAATGTTTGAACCACTTGCTGCTACAAACATATCGGGCGCTTTCTCTGCAAAAAACTTTAGCGAGGTCACTGCTCTCTGGCACTCTCCGATTTCATCCAGTATGAGTAAATCCTCTGCAACATTAAAAGCCTTGCCTGTAAGCAACTCTATATTGGTAATGACATCCTCTGGATCTAGGGAACCCGAGAAAGCTTCCGCCATGTCTGGATTTTCCAGGAAATCAATACGAAGCACGCTTCCAAACGTTTCCCCTAGTAAAGTCTCAAGAAGATAAGTTTTACCCGTCTGGCGAGCACCATCAATTAACAGAGGTTTACGCTGTTCTTTTGATTTCCAAGCTAGAAGCTTTTCCAATAACACTCTTTTCATCGACCCTCTCCTAATCCTAAATCACAGAACCTATGTAACTAAATCAAATATCTGGATTGTCATTCGAGTAAAAACCTATAAGCCCATAATAAGAAAAAAAAATATTACATTTTTATGCGCATAAAAGAATAATAATATACATTATTACGCGCATAAAAATGTAATAAAATAGCTTTAACACAAAAAAACCGGAGACGAAGCTCCGGTTTTTAGTTTCAGTCTGTGACTTTACATCCCAGGATCACGCCGCTGAAATGCCTTTGTGTTCCTCGATCAGATCATCCACCACCGATGGGTCGGCCAAGGTTGAAGTATCACCCAAACCATCGTATTCCGCTGCGGCAATCTTGCGAAGAATACGACGCATGATTTTACCGGAACGGGTTTTCGGTAAGCCCGGCGCCCACTGAATGACATCCGGTGAAGCAATCGGACCAATGGTTTTACGCACCCACTTTTTCAGTTCCATGCGCAGCTCTTCTGAGGCTTCTGCACCTTGATTCAAGGTCACATAGACATAGATGCCCTGGCCTTTTACATCGTGTGGGAAACCAACCACAGCAGCTTCGGCGACCTCTTTATGTGCCACCATCGCACTCTCGATTTCAGCCGTGCCCATGCGGTGACCAGAGACATTCAGCACGTCGTCCACTCGACCGGTAATCCAGTAATAACCGTCCTCATCACGTCGCGCACCATCGCCTGTGCAATACATGCCTTTGAAGGTTTTGAAGTAGGTTTGAATGAATCGGTGGTGATCGCCGTACACGGTTCGGCTTTGTGCTGGCCAACTATCGATAATCACTAAGTTACCATCGGCAGCACCGTCGATCAGGTTCCCCGAGTTATCCACCAGCGCCGTGTTCACACCAAAGAACGGACGGGTCGCTGAGCCCGGTTTTAAATCCGTCGCGCCTGGTAATGGCGTGATCATGATGCCGCCAGTTTCCGTCTGCCACCAGGTATCAACAATCGGGCAACGTTCTTCACCGATGGTTTGGTAATACCAATTCCACGCTTCAGGGTTGATCGGCTCACCCACTGTTCCTAATAAACGCAGAGAGCTACGATCCGTACCTGCTACCGGCGCATCGCCTTCCGCCATCAAGGCGCGAATGGCGGTCGGCGCAGTGTACAGAATGTTCACCTGATGTTTATCCACAATCTGAGACACACGCGTTGAGTCCGGGTAATTCGGTACGCCTTCACACATCAAAGAAATCGCACCGTTGGCTAACGGGCCATACACCAAATAACTGTGTCCGGTAATCCAACCAATGTCGGCAGTACACCAATAGACTTCGTTGTCTTTGTAGTCGAATACGTATTCATGGGTCATCGAGGCATACACCAAGTAGCCCCCCGTAGAGTGCACCACGCCTTTCGGTTTCCCCGTCGAACCCGAGGTGTAGAGAATAAACAACGGATCTTCCGCGTTCATTTCTTCCGCCGGACAATGCTCCGACGCCGTTTTCATCAGATCATCCCAACGCACATCACGATGGGTATGCCACGCCACCGCTTTATTGCCCGTGCGTTCAAACACAATGACACGTTCTACTGAACGAATGTCCGGGTGCGTCAGCGCTTCATCCACATTGGCTTTCAATGGAACGGTTTTACCACCCCGGACACCTTCGTCAGCAGTAATAATCAGTTTCGAATCACAATCGAGAATACGGCCTGCCAAGGCTTCCGGTGAGAAACCACCAAATACCACTGCGTGAATTGCACCGATACGGGCACAGGCCAACATAGCGACGACAGACTCAACCACCATCGGCATGTAAATGGTCACCACATCGCCTTTACGAACGCCCTGACTCTTCAAGGCATTGGCAAACTTACAGACTTCGCGATGCAGTTCTTTGTAAGTGACGGTGCGATCCTGATCCGGCTCATCGCCTTCCCAGATGATCGCCGTTTGATTACCTCGGGTTTCGAGATGACGATCCAAACAGTTCGAGGACGCATTCAAGGTGCCATCTTCAAACCAACGAATATCCACATTATGGTCATCGAAGGAAGTATTTTTCACCTTAGTATAAGGCGTCATCCAATCAATGCGCTGACCGTGCTCACGCCAAAAACCATCCGGATTAATAATCGACTGTTGATACATTTCCTTGTACTTGGCCTCATCAATCCAGGCACTTTTCGCAAACTCAGGCTTAACCGGAACCACTTGCTCTTCAGATTTAAAGGCTTGCTCAGAACTTACAGCACTCATCACTCTTCTCCCAAAGTCGGCCCAGTCGATTCGATGGCTGAGCAAATATTAGACAAATCAAGGTATGAGTTAAGTGTTGCGCGGGAAGGGAAAGTTAACCATTAGACCTTAGTCTAGGGGGATTCGAGATTCAGTCTGAAGAAGGATACAAGTCAGCGCTAACAATTGGCAACAGGCACTAATAATGCGACTCTTCATATAACTTAATCGTTCATCACAGGGAGCGTGGTATGAGTAATGAAATACTTATCTATGAAAGTGAAAATAACCTCATAGAGGTGCAGCTGGATACTGAGCTGGAAACCTTATGGCTAAACTTGCGGCAGATCTCTGATTTGTTTGAGCGTGATAAGTCGGTAATTTCTCGCCATTTAAGAAATATATTTAAAGACAACGAGCTAGAGAAAGCTGCAGTTGTTGCAAAAAATGCAACAACTGCAGCAGACGGCAAAATATATCAGGTAGATTATTACAACCTTGATGCAATCATTTCCGTAGGTTATCGAGTCAATTCCAAAAAGGGTACGCAATTTCGACAATGGGCAACCGCTCGTATTAAAGAGCATTTAATTCAAGGCTACACCCTGAACGAGCAACGACTGTGTCAACATCAACAGCAGTTAAAACAATTAGAACAGACGCTGAGCCTGTTTCAGCAAAATGTCATTGATCAGGCAAACCTTCCTGAAGCTCAGGGCTTGGTAAAAGTGATTGCTGATTACGCACATACATTTGTGCTTCTGAATCAATACGATAGCGAAAAACTGCCTACCACCGATTTTGATGAAGATATCCGCTATCAAATCAACTATGAAGAAGCCCGTGACGCCATCGCCCTGTTGGTAAAAGACTTAATTGCCAAAGGCGAGGCCACCGAACTTGTTGGTAACGAAAAAGACGACAGCTTTGCCGGTGTACTGGGTAGTGTGGTACAGAGCTTTGGTGGTGAATATTTGTACCCCAGTATTGAAGCGCAGGCAGCTCACCTTCTGTATTTCATTATCAAAAATCACCCATTCAATGATGGCAATAAACGCATTGGCGCGTTTATGTTTATCTGGTTTTTACAACGTAACAAGCATCACCTGAAGAAGTCAGGCGAATTAAAGATTAATGATAATGCCTTGGCGGCCATCGCTTTATTGGTAGCACAGAGCGACCCGGCACAAAAAGAGTTAATGATTCATCTGATTATGAATCTGATCCGTTAGGAAATACGAGAACATTCATATAAAAGCTAGAATCTGACTGAGCAAATAACAGACAATTTAACGTATGAGTTAAGTGTTGCGCGGGAAGGGAAAGTTAACCATTAGACCTTAGTCTAGGGTAGGTTTGAGACTCATTGCGTAGAGCAATATCAGTCAGTATTTACAACGCTAAGAATTGATTAAATTAAGCTTTTACAATAAGTTACTCAATAATCAACAGAATGGACCTACAACAAAACACTCTTACTAGTCGTACTGTAGGGATCATTTTACTTAAATAACAAGGATGTTAAGTAAACATGAAATTTATAAAGTATGTTGGAATTCTTTTAATAACTTCAGTACTAACTGGATGTTATGAACCGACCATTGATGCCTCATCTAAAGAAACGATCAAAACTTCTACTCAAGCTATTCGAGATACCCTTTCCGACACCGAACGAGAAGAGTTCGATGCTGCATTACTGCTAATCAGCTTCAGTCAAGTTGAGATGAAGGATCTATTCTCGGCCGGAACATCCGGTGCCGGGGAAATTAACCTAGAAAATAAGGTTAAAGATGTACTGCATGGTAAAACCGCTAGTGAAGTCATTTCTGAAGCTGCTCGTATAAAAGAAGAACGAGAAAAAAAAGCTAAGCAACAAGCATTAAACGAAATTCAAGAGTTAGAAACCAAGCTCGCAAAATCAAAAAATGCGCAAACAGCTCTCAACAACTTTAAAGTACTTCGTTCGCGATTCTACAAAGAGAAACAACGATTTGGGCCAGATAAACCCTTCATCGAATTATCAGTAAGAAATTTAACGACTCACGCTGTATCTCGTGCTTACTTCAAAGGCACTATTTCCAGTTCAGGCCGTAGTGTTCCCTGGCATGAGGACACATTCAACTACACTATCCCTGGTGGTTTAGAACCAGGAGAATCACAAAACTGGCACCTTGCCCCAAATATGTTTTCTGACTGGGACAAGGTTACGGCTCCAGAAAATGCTGTTTTTACTGTCGTCGTTGAAAAACTGGATGGCGCTGATGGCGAAGCACTTTATTCATCAACATTCACCAATCGAGATAGACAACGGCTGAATGAACTAAAAGAAACATATGCGTCTGTCGAACAGAATTTCGTTCAAGCCGAAGAGGAGCAACCAGAGGAAATTACCGCTGCTCAAGAGGAAGATTGGGCAGAAGCAAGGCGTAAAAGAAACCTAGCCTTCTTTAACAAAAATCAGGAACGTATATTACGTATCGCCCAGCAAGCTTTGGATGATAAGCGCTACAATCGCACACTAAATCTAACAGACGATTATAAAACGTCCGATAACCCTGAACTTCAGCGTATCCGCAAAGAAGCTATATATGCGATAGATAGAGGTTGGTAAAGAATAGTTTTTCAAGGGGCTTTCAGGTTTTGAATCTGAATGCCCTTGGTAATCAATTGAATGTTAGCATCCACGGATTGGATACTGATCCAGTGTCTTTTTAATACCACTACAGATACTTTTGAGTTGCTCTTCTTCTAGATCGAAAGCAATAGACCATTCGTTTTCCTCATATCCAAATTGCTTCATTGGGAAATCGGGCTTTAACTCGTGACTTAGATTTATGGAAATTCTAACAACGCCCTCTTTGAATGCTAAAAATTCAAAGCTAATACATGGCTCTGTAAACATAAGGTGAGCATACTCAGGTAAACGCCCCTCAGCTAAAGATGAAAACCAACGTAAAAGTTGAACGAGTTCGGTCGTTTCAATAGCAGGATCAATCAACTCAATATTGTCACTATCTTGTTGAATCCGAAGTCTTAAGAAACACCAGTCGTCATCTTCAATTTCGGGAAATTGATAACCTACGACTTCAATTTCTAAATCTATTCTTTCTTCAATATTTTTGAGTGTGATCATAGTAAATAAGTACTTTGAGTTAAGGAATTATTAATAACGAACCTGCTGTTTCTTCTCATATTATTAGAACATTCTTCAAAAAACATTGATGTCCCAACACTCTGTTACTTCCAACACCACGATGGAAAACCAAAGTACCATATGAGTCCACTTAGATAAATTTAGAAAGCCTCTTGACCTAAAGTCGACTTGAAGTTGTATCGTATTAATCAACAACAATAGCAACAGCAAAAACACGCTAATACGATCACTTCAGGAGACGTCTTATGTCAGAGCTTTCTCAACTCTCAACCGCTCTTTACCAGATTCTAGTCATAGGCATCGGGGCAACATTGGTGATGGATGTTTGGGCGATAGTGCTCAAGCGATTATTCAATATCCCTTCGCTGGATTATGCCTTGGTTGGTCGTTGGCTTGGTCACATGCCTAAAGGCACCTTTGCCCATCAAAGCATTTTCAATGCAGCACCCGCTCGTTTTGAAAAAGCCATCGGTTGGTTCAGCCATTATCTGATTGGAGTTCTCTTTGCCGGAGGCTTGGTCGCTGTTGTCGGTTCAGAATGGCTAACGGCTCCGACACTATTTCCTGCTCTCTTGTTTGGTGTCGCGACCGTTATTTTTCCGTTTTTCCTGATGCAACCTTGCCTGGGATTAGGCATCGCCGCATCAAGAACACCCAAGCCTATGAACGCTCGAAGCAAGAGCTTACTGACTCATGCAGTATTTGGGCTGGGGATGTATCTGACGGCTGTCATTATTCTATAGAAAGGAATCACTGGCTAAGCTCTTCAACGCTTAGCACACGTCTCAAACATTCCCGACCTTGACTAAGGTCGGGATACTTCATGCAGAAGAATCACAGTAGAGTCAGAAAGGATGTGACCCACAATCCAGTCAAGCAAATAAGCCCTAAGCCAAAGGCTAGAAAACGATAAGTCACATTGTTGATCGTTAAATGAATTGCCGAATGAATTAGTCGTGTGATGACAAACGCCCAGGCAAAGGCAATGGCTGTGTCAGAAACCGAATGGGTTACATAGGCAAAAAGAACACCGATATAAAACAAAGGCGGAATTTCAAAATGGTTACGCACATGCCTTGAAAGCAGGTGCAGATATTCCGGTTCCTCACCTTTGTTATAGGTTCGGTAAAAACTGATTTTTACTTTGCCCGTTCTAACTGAGATCAGTCGAGCAATCCCCAGTGAAAGCAAACACAGCATAGTCAGTACAAACATCGCAAACGCCGGATAAAAGATGCTGGTGGATGTCGTTAGTATCATAAACGCTCCCTGTTAACCCGATTCCTTTAAGTTCATTTTTTGTGCGGTTAGTAATACCACAGGGAGATCAAACTAAACATGTCCAACATGCCTTTTAGAGCACTTTTTATTCAGTTTTTACAATACCTTAGGTGAATGTTTGAGCAAGTCACAACATTGGCTATTTTTAACACTAAAGTCTGAAACTCAGTTAAAACGGGCGTTTGAATCACTTCCACATAGGTTATTCAACAAGTTATCCACAAAGAATGTGAACAACTCATGTCAGAACAGAAAAATGGGTTGATTTGGAGATTTACTGAACAACAAATGAAGGGAATTTAATCAATGGAAATAATCTCATCCTTGTCCTGGTCATATTGATCAAACATTTCAAGCCATGCTCGGGCATAGCCACCAGAAATGACAATCTCTGATGCAGGTTCATTACTTTCACGAACCATGTATTGCTCAAACGCATATACTTTGTGATAAAACTCTGTGACTACCTGCTCTAGGCTGACGCTGATCCCGTCTGGCGAATCGTAATCTTCCCATTTTTGTTCTATATGAAGCGCTAATGCCGTTAAGGAATTCCATAATTGATATTCATTCAGAACCTCACCTCCTACCCCTAAAATACGCACGGTATTTTGTGTGAGTTCAATAGTTTTAGGATGGTTAGAATTGCCATTTGCATCAATGGTCCAGACATGCCCTTCGCTATCAACAAAGCACCGAATTTTCATAAGTAGACTCCATGTAGGTGGTTCCCTAGAAAAAATTAACTCGTTACTCGTTAGGGCCGGATTTCATTAAGAACAAAAACAACACAAAGGTGATGAGAGACACTAAAACGAATCCGGGCATCACGTAAATGAAGATGAAGGGCGCATTATCTACTCTTTGCTCCTCATGTAAAAAAGGAAACACCAGTTGCCTGTATGCCAGCACAAATATTGCGATATTTAAAACCGAGCTGACAACCATCCAGAGAAAGAAACTAACCAGAGGTTTGGTTTTCATCGCGCTATTTGACCTCCCAAAACCAAACATCACGGCTGTCGTTAAGATCAGAGACCATTCCAAAAAATTCGTAGATAGAGCGAACAAACATACTGTTGCCCGTAATCTCATCCTTATTCCACAAATCAATGTGATCGCCGCTTCGGTTCTCGTGGGACTCGCTGCCTCGTTGCCAATAATCCTTAAAAAAGATGATGCCGGTTCGGTCACTTAAATCATCCTGAAAGGTCTCGGGGTTAACTTTTTCTACTGAACCTAAACCGGCAATGCCAGATCCATTTAGCCAATGCGCTAATTCTTCCGCCAATAAGACATGTTTCATGCCTGAATGCGACCAACACTTTTTAACCTTGGCACCCTCAGTAGACACGCCCGATTTAATCAGGGCTTCACTCAACAGGATCGCGCAGTAATTACCAAAGGGTTTGGAGCCATCGGCTTGCTTATTCTGACATTGTTCTTTCATTTCAGATTTATCAGGAAAGTTATTCCAGAGTGTTTCGAAAACTAACATATCAATTCCTTTGATTTGAATTCCTTTGATTAGGTTACTCCTAAGAAACCTAAACATTAGACAACTTTTCCCAAGCCTTACAGCCTTTGTTGATATCTTCCTACCTGAAATGTGATGACATCGACCAGAATCAGTCTTAGTCCATATGAATTACACTGCGAGGGAATCCCTGAATTCCAAATAAACGAATATCAAAAGCCACTCAATTTCAACACAACACTCTCCTCGCCACTCTGATCATGCAGCGTCACCAAACGAGATTGCTCACCACCGACATCGTATTGGTAGACCGACCGGCCACCGCCTTCGTAATCTACCTCAATCTGTTGAAGCTCTTTAGCAGGTATCGTCTGAGCAGTCACTTGATAGAAAGGCACATCATGATCGCTCTCTGGATCAAACAATCGGAAGGATCGTTTTTGGTCGTCCGGCAGCAGTTTCGGCAGTCGTAAATTAAACGCCGTTAGGGTCATGTCGAAGTCGTTAGGATCAAGAAACGTGGAGTAGGTTTCGGTGGTTTTCAGCGTTGGTATTTTAGTTTTCATCCATGTACTGATCTGGCCATCAACAACCGGTGAGTCGATGTTTGAGATCGATAATTGCGTCCACGATGCTCTCACTTGTTCTGATTGATCAGAACTTAACTCAAACCACAATAAGTGATATTTCAATAAGCCACGGTGTGCAGGGGTAATGTCCACCAGCATCAGGTAATCGTTATAGAGGGTTAAATAACTTGCCTGAGCCAGTGCATACACATTCCCATTAGCGTTGTTCCCATACCGTTCTTGTTTATAGCTGTGGATCTTGGTGTCACCCCAGATGGAAGGAATAAACAGTTCCGAAGTTTCGGTGACTTGCTGGCCGGACGACAGCGCATGAACCTTAGTTTTCATGTGCCCAATGTCTTCGCCATCCATGGTCACAGAATACACCCAATCATTCGAGAATGCGGGATGCGCGCAAGACAAAATACCTCCCAAAACCCCTGCCAAAGTCGCGACGATTAAAAACAAGCATCGAATACCTGGTATTAACGTTTTAACCCGATTTAATCTCATAAGGTTTCTCCTTCTAACGAATTCAGTTGTGACGTTTTTTCTACCTTTGGCCCAGCGACTAGTCGTTTCATGTCATGACCAATGGCAATCAAGATAGGAATCAATAACAAGGTAATAGCGGTAGCGAAGATCTCACCGAACGCCAACGAAATAGCCGCAGGAATCAGATATTGCGCTTGCTCCGAGGTTTCCAGCATCAGAGGTGTTAACCCTGCGACTGTGGTGGTTGTGGTGAGAAAAATGGCTTTGAAGCGTCCGATTCCGGCATCGATCAAGGCGTCTTTGAAGGTCAGCCCCTCCTCTCTTCCTTGGTTGTATCGGGTGAGCATTACCAGCGAATCGTTCACCACCACACCCGCCAACGCCAACATCCCAAAGAAGGACAACAGGCTAAGCGGCACATCCATGATCAGATGCCCGATGGCTGCGCCGACAAAGCCGAAAGGAATCACCGACATGATCACGAACGGCTGAACGTAAGACTTCAACGGCACCGCCAACAGCACATAAATCAGCACACAGGTGAACAACAGCGCCTTAATCAGATTGCCTTTAATGGTAAAGATTTCTTCCAGCTCGCCCGCCTGTTTGATCTCCACCTCCGGGTATTGATCGGCCAGTTTTGGCACCAGACCGTCGAAGATCTCAGCGCCCAATTCCGATGGCGAAAGATGCGATTTATCCAAAGATGCCGAGATAGTATTTACCCGTTTGCCATCGCGACGCGCCACATAATCGGTGACGTAGGAGGATTCAATCTGAGCAACGGTGGAGATCGGAAACCATCGGCCTTGATCATTCATCACCCGAAGATCAAACAAGTCCGCCAGGGAATCGCGTGCGTGCTTGCCATCTTCCACCATCACCTTCACTTCGTCGGAACCACGCTGTACACGTTGCGCTTCAATGCCACCGAAACGCCCACCAATCTGTGCGGCTAAGGATTCATCGGTGAAGCCCAAATAGCGCGCTTCCGGTTTCAGTCGAAAGCGTAATTCCGGCTGACCAGGCTTTAAGTCTTGCCGGACATTACTCGTACCGTCGATGGCGCGGATATGCTCGATCAATAAGTCACTGACTTCCCGCAACGCTTGATCATTCTTGCTGAACACCTGTAACGCAAAGCCACCTCCGGTTTCTTCGGTCGCACTAAAACTCAGCTCTGTCGCGCCTTCCAATTGGCCTACGGTTTGTTGCCATTGGGAAACGATCTCTTGCGCTGGTAAATCAGGTCGGTCTTGCGGTTTGGTTAATTCAGCATAAAGCTCCACAGAAGATGCGTCCATCACCACAGTCAGTACATGTTTAATCGGTAACTGCTCTAATCCGTAGGTTTGTTGCCATTGATGATTAAGCTGGTTCAGTGCCTGCTCTATGGCATCCGCATTCGACACCGTTAAGCGATGAGGCGAGCGCGGATCCATTTCCATCTGCACATTAATCAGCTGACCAGGAATGTCAGGGAAGAAGACAGTTCGAATGCTGCCGTTGGCTATCAACCCCAGACCCAATACCGCCATAGAGAAAAACAGAATCAAAGCCGCATAACGTTGCTCCAATGTCCAACGTAATAAGGGCTGATAACAGCGCAACTTCACCCAATCCAGACTCGCTTGAGCCCAGCCTTGAACCTTTCTTCCCAGCCCGAAAATAATCCCCCAAATTGAGCGATGAGCTTTCGGTTCAATGGAAATGGCTGCCAGGTGGGAAGGCAAAATAAACTTACTCTCAAACAACGAGAACAGCAGCGTCAGAATCACCACACCGGCAAAGCTCGCCAGAATCTTGCCCATGGCATTATCAATCAACAGCATCGGGAAGAAGGCTGCAACCGTGGTCAGCACACCATAGATGGTTGCAGTGGCGACTTTTTTCACACCGGCTTCTGTTCCGGTTATCGGGTCAGTATTTATGGGGTCTCGATCATTAGATTTGTGATGATTGGTTCGAGTCTCAAAGACACTTTCACCCACCACTACAGCATCATCCACCAAAATCCCCAGCGCGATGATCAAACCAAACGTAGTGATGTCGTTGAGTGAAAAACCCACCCAATCAGAACCCATCACAGCTAAGGCACCAGCAATAGAAATGGGAATCCCCATCGCCACCCAAAAGGCCAGCTTGATATTGAGGAACAACGCCAGCAACACAAACACCAACAACAAGCCTTGAATGGCGTTGTCTTTCAACAGTGTCAGTCGTTCAGAGATATAACCGCTGCTGTCTGCCCACGAATCAATAAATACGCCGTCCGGCAACAGTTTTCGTTGTGCGGCCAAAGAGACTTTCACCGCCTCGGCGATGTCCAGTAGATTCTCTTTCCGGCCAATAAGGATTTCCATGCCGATCCCTGGCACGCCATCAAACCGCACCACCGACTGATCGTCTTCATAGTCATCAACCACCTCGGCAATGTCTTTCAGTGTCAGTTCCTGACCGTTGCTTAATGACTTAATGTGGACTTGCTCGAAATCCAAACGACGCAAGCGTTCATGGTCTGCACGCAGGGAGATATTGCCGTCGCGGGTTTTCAGAATTCCGGCTTGAAACGATAACGAAGACTGACGAATTTGCCGCACCACATCGTCGGCACTCAACTGATAGGCGAGTAACTTTTCAGGTTTCAATTCCACCCGAATCTCTGGTGGTCGCTTGCCCCAACTCTTAATTTTAGAAACCTCGGGCAAGGCCAGTAAGGTTTCTCGTACATCTGCAGCGACCGTTTGTAACGTTGTAGTATCAACATCGCCATACAGCTGAACGATCATCGCCGCGAGGTCAAAATCATTGCGCGTTACCACCGGCTTTTCAGCTGCAGCAGGCAAGCCATCGATGGCATCCAGCTGAGTGCGAAGATCTTCCGACAAGCGTTGTAAGGAATAGCCTTCCTGCTTCATCACCTGTACTTCGGACACCCCTTCACTGGAAAACGCCGTGACTCGTTTTATTCCGGCAATGCCTTCAAAGGCTTTTTCAATTTTCCGAGTGACTTGTTGATCCACCTGATTCACATGTGCACTTGAGAACTCGGTCGTCACAATCAAGGTATCGGCCGGAAGTTTAGGGAAGCCTTCCACTCGAATGGAAGAGACTGTCAGCCAACCCGCAATCACGATCAATAACATCATCAGATTGGCGGCGACCGGATTACGAATAAACCAACTGGTTAATGCGTGCATGATTAATTCCCCAACTGAGCGACAGACAAGTCATCCGCCACGGGCTGAACCGCTAAGCCAGAAAGATAGAAGGCCAGCGGTGTAGTAGCGACACGTACGATGCTGTTTTTCAGGCCATCCAAGCCCGTCGGAGGAGAAACGATGACGTGATCACCGTCGAACAACACATCCGTCGGCGTATAAGAGCGCAAGGTATTTTCAGGCGTGATGATCCACACCAGGCCTTCCCGCGTTATTGCACCTTGGGGGAGTCGTAAACTGCCAGGCTTGGCTTTGCCCGGTAACTTAGCTCGCACAAATTTCCCAGGAATCAGTCCTAACTCTTTCACGTTCTCCTGCACGTTTTCTTGCACGTTTTCCTGAGAGAGCTCATGCGAGTGTCCCTGAGAAAATCCTTGCTTGCTCGCTGGAACTGTTTGAGCCGTCACTTCCAAATAGAGCGGGTATTGTCGAGTTTCCTGATCCACCCTGTGCCCGCCTCGTACCGCCTTACCATACCCTAATAACTGATCGTGAGTGCTGAATAAGGGCACCGGCTTTTCTTGCCAATCCTCCACAAGATTCATCCACTGTTCTTCATTCAGAGAGACTTTCAATAACAGGTGTTGATGATCCATCACCCGCACAATCGGATCGCCTTCAAACACCAACTGCCCTAAGCCCACATAGCGCTCAGTAATCACACCAGAAAAAGGCGCCTTCACCTGCGTGTAAGAAAGGTTGCGTTGCGCCGACAACAAAAGTCGCTCAGCCGCTTTTACGTTATGTTTTGAGAGAGATAATTGAGGCAGAAATAACGCCAAATCACTGGGCTTCTTTTTGAAACCAGAACGAGTCCAATCCTTCCTAGCCAATTCGGTTTTTTCTTTGGCCTGCCACAGTGCCAATTCAGCCTGAGCCAAATTCAATTCCGCGTTGGTTAACTCCGCCTGATAACGGGTGTCGTCAATGTCCACCAAAATCGAGCCCTGAGAAATCAAGGCACCGGCTTCGAAGATTGGCGCAATGGCCGTCACTTCACCATTCACCTGCGCTTTGATGGTGACATCCCAACGAGGCACCAACTCACCATAGAGAGCCATCTGACTGGAGTGATGATCGGGCTTCACCTCGATATAGCTCACCAAGGGTGGCAGAGCTTTAGTTTGAGTTGTATCTGAAGACGTCGCCACCGGCTCATCAATGACGATCAACGCCAAAAACAAAAAGCCAATAGCCAGCAGTAAATAAAAACCGCGAAGAAGAAACTGTCGCATAACCGTGTTCGCCTGAGTTAATCATTCAAGCGAACACAATATCTATAAGGAGATTAAGAAAGGCTTAAGGTATGAGATGCGCTGCTTTAAACGCTTTATAACTTCGTTGAACTTCTTGAAAAGGTTCGCGACATTCCCTGCGAAGCTCGCCTTGTTCTAAAGCGTTTCTAGCATCCGCCCAAATGTGTTGTCCTGAAGAAGAACCTACCAGAACACTATAACTTCAACACCATCGACTTGCTGTTGAAAATGAAACTTCCAATCAAGTTTCTGACAAATACGCTCCACCAATTGCAGCCCTAACCCGAAGCTTCGAAACTCTGAAGAACGATGATCCGCGTCCACATCAATGGGGTTTTCGATGCTAAAGCCGTCTTGATTAAGGTGGATTCGAATCGCCCCTTCCATCGTAAACTGACAGGCGTTTCTGAGCAGATTGGCAAACACAATCACCAGTAAGTCTTCTTCGATGTGTATTGAAATCTCTTCAACAAACGGCTCGATGGTCACGTCGCGGTTGGCGATGAGATACTGATGATCCGAGATCTGTTTTTCGCAAAAGCTCTGCAAATTCACCGGGCTTTTCTCGATGGGTACTTCCGATTCCCGCGCCAACCACAACAAGGCGGAAGACAAACGGCTCATGTCCAAACTGGCTTTTAACGCGCGCTGCACTGTGGTTTGCTCTGCACCACTCAATTTGAAATCCAAGGTATCGAGGCAGGCTTGAATGGTCGCCAACGGTGTGCGTAATTCATGACTGGCATGCTTGAGAAATTGCTGTTCCCTAAGGTTGTATTCGGTGATGCGATCCACCCCGGATTTAAGCTGTTTAGCCAGATCGTTCAACTCGGCAATAGGGAAGGTCTGTTGGCTCAATTGATCATCGTGTTTCAATCGTTCTGCCCAGGCGCTTAATAACACCATCGGCTCGTTGGCTCGTTTCAACAACCAGAACACAAACAAAAACAAACCGATGAAAATCAACAGCAATAACCAGGCGGAATTAACTATCAGCGTCCAGATCACGCCGGAGATCATGCCTTCCGTTTGTTCTGCCCCGTATTGCCACAACAAATAAATGGAGTGGCCCTGATCGTCGTACCGAAACAGCGACAGGTAATCACCATCGTCGTTGGGCGACATCAATTCACCTTCGTAAATTTCAAAGGGCTCGATCTCGTTTGGAAACACCGAGCGCAACTCAGCCGACATCTCATCCAAGCTTAAATAGACCTTATAGACATCGCTGTTGGGGGCAGACTGCAAAGTGCGTTTAGGACTTTGATCTTCACTTGGTTGCGTCTGTATTTCTAATTGCGGTTCTGCTTGTTTTTCTACTTTTCTCTCTAAATAGTTCTGCAAAATATTTTGGGCATCCAGAATAAACATTTCATTGGCAGCAAATTGCAACGAACGCCAATTGATGTAAAAAATGGAAACAATAACGGCAATAGAAAATGCAACGGCCGCCCAAATCACCTGCCGACGAAGTTGCTGCGACAGGGTTTTAGGCGCTACCGTATTTTTTGTCGGCACTGGCTTATTATTCTGCACTGATACTCAACCCCAAGCCGGTGACAGTTTTAATTAACGGGAACTCAAAAGGCTTATCGACGGCTTTTCTCAGCGCATGTAAATGCACATTTAAACGGCCTTTATCCGGCTCTTCATCCGGCCACACCCACTGCTCGATATGAGAACGAGACACCACCTTCGGGCTGTACCGCAACAGGATTTCCAGGATTTTCCACTCAGTGGGCGTCAACGTAATATCGACCCCGTCACGCTGCAATCGACGGGATTCAATATCCACCGTCAACGGCCCTAATGTATGCAGCGCCTGTTGATTAAGCGAACGTCGATACAAGGCATTGAGCCTCGCCCACAGCAAAGGCATCGGACACGGCTTCACCACATAATCATCGACACCCGCACGAAAGCCGGACAACTGATCTTCCGTCGTGCCCATCGCCGTTAACATTAAAATCGGCGTGGTATTTCCCTGCTTCCTAAGTGCTTGGCAGACATCCATGCCATCCAGCTTAGGCAACATCAAATCCAAAATAATGACATCGAAAGATTCCTGTGTCGCCAGCTCAACACCGGCCAAACCGTTGTAAGAAAAATCACACTCGGCACCTTGCAGTTCCAGAAACTCTGCAATCGACGTTGCCAACGCCACATCATCTTCGACAATCAGTATTTTCATAAAAAATAACCGCTTACGACCTATATCCTAAAAAATGGATTACATCATGGGAACTTAGAAGACTATAACAAAGGATCTTAAGATTGCCTTAAGACTATGCGGAATATCCCATTCTGAGCGCTATTTGTTCTGATCATATTTCGCTCTGGTCATAAAAAGCACGAAGCCATACAGCCCTTTTAAAACGGGCGTTTGAATGACTTCCGCATAGCTTGTTCAACAGGTTATCCACAGATAATGTGAACAAAATGTTTCAGAGGTAAAAAAACCAGTAAAGGAAACGACAAAAAGTGATGGAGTTTTATGTAAATAATCGTTTGTGCCAATAGGAAGTCTTCACCTAAGCCTTCCGCTTGATGCTCATACCATTAGTAAGAGCTTTTGATGTCTTCCCAGCTAACTGCATCTTGTTCACCGGATTCCAATTCTTTCAGGCGTTGATTGGCAACATCCAGCCAAGCTTGCTCAACATTGTCATCCTGTCCTTCTTCAAGCGAATTCAATAAGGAATGAACTAACTCCGCCCGCTCTTTTTTGGACAGTTTTTTCGCATCCTGAAGTGCTTGTTGTAAAGTCATCATTCATCACTCACGATCTAAGTCTGGGGCAGTTAAGGTCATATACGTTAATTATGGCGCGTTCCATGCTCAATGAGAAATTTATCGTAATTTCAAATACACCATTGCCGTGGTCATGGCATCACCCAAGGCGCTGTGACGAGCAAAGACAGGCACATTCAGTGTTTCACAGATATGATCAAAACTGAGGTCAATATGCCCACCGGGGGCAGAACTCATTCGGCGTCGTGTTTCCCGTTTTAAGAATTGGTCAGACACTTCGATGAAGTCATTCTTCAACGACGTGCCCAAGTGTTTCTCCAACACTTTTCGGTCAAAGTCGATGTTGTAACCAGTGATGGGCGCATGGCCGATAAACAGCCGTAAGGACGATAAGGCGTGTTCCAAAGGAATCCCCTGTTGGGAGTCTTGCGGCAGAATTCGGTGGATGGGGATGGCGGTGTGTTCGTCGTGATCAGTTGCGTCTGAGTCATCCCGCTTCACCAGCACATCAAACTTTTCTTCCCCTTGAATCACGCCATTACGAATTCGCACGGCACCGATGCTGAGCAGTTGCGCGTCGTTCACGTTCAAGGAAGTGGTTTCGGTATCGAGGCAGACCAAGGTATCCGGCAAGGGCTTCGACGTGAATAGTGAAAAGGTTGGCGCTAGTTTTGAGAACGCGTGTCGAAGCCAGCTCATGATCTTTTCTCCGCCCTGCTTTTCCTGGTTCAAATGTTTTTATCGCATTTCCAGATGGAAATGATGTATCAAACGTTGCTTGAACTTCTTCACGGTGTGCAAACTCTGACGCAATAAATCCCGTTCAGCACGATTCAATTCGCTCGGTTTGAGTTGATTATTGCTATTAGTACAGTCCGTATTTTCATCCTGAAGATGATCAAGCTGTTGCTGTAAACGAAAGCGAATTAACAAACAAAAGCCATGCTTTAACTTTCGCGCCAAAGACGCTTCAAGTAATCGACGTCGCTCTAGTTCATCAATACGATCCATCGTCGATAAGGCTTTCACACCATGTTTAAGCGCAAAGGCACGAACGCCATGTACGATCGGGAATAACCCGCCCTGCTTGATATCGATTTGATCGTGATCAGATTTTAAGTTTCCCCAAAAGGTTAACGGCGTTTCAAACTTCAGCGCCGTCGCGGCATATTCGGCCAACACCGAATCCGAAAAGGCCACACCACCCGACAAATCACTTTTAAATTCATCGAATAGGTGGGGATCTCCTGCGATATAACGCGCATCTTGCAGAATAGCCAACTCCATCAAACGATCGTTATTCGGCACTAAGGTCAACGCGCGAATTCGATGTAACCAAACCTGTTGATAGGCCACCCAATGCGGGTTATTGACCATCACCCGACCTTTGCATTTGGGATAGCCCAGCTCTTCCAAGGTGTAAGAAAAGGCATCGAGCTTTTCCGATAAGCCTTCGTAGTGAAAACCGTCCCGAATGATCAAGGCATTGTCCTGATCCGTTTTGAGGATTTGCTCACCCCGCCCTTCACTGCCCATCACCATTAACGCGGTATTTTGTTGAACCTCTTTTGGCATGATGATCTGAAACGCCTTGGCAATGATCATCTCGTTTAAGGTGCTGACGAGGCTCATCAGAAACTGAACCTTAATACCGTTGCTGAACAAGGTGGCGACCATAGCATCGAGCTTTTCTGACGCCTCTTTCAACTGGCTCAGTGTGTTGGCTCTGGCGATACGCAAACTCAACACATGGCTGTGAGTGGAGAACAAACTCAGTAGTTGCGTTTGGTAGAGCACGCCAATAATGGCGTTATCATCCGTCACCAGCACACGTTCCACACCGTGTTTGGTCATCAGCAGCATGGCGTTAAACAAATACTCCCCCAAGGCGACGGACACCAACGGCTTTTGCTTAATGAGTTCACTGCAACTGAGGGGTAAGGTCATGATGTCGGGAAGCGGGTCATCGAGCTTCGAGAGCCTATCAATCTCCCGCAGCATGTCGGTCTTGGTGATGATCACCTGAAACTCATTGGTGCTCTCTACCTGTTCCTTCACTTGTCCAATAGCAGAACCTATACCTTCCACCAATACACAGCCACTGGGCTCATCCAACAAATGTTCTAAGACAAAGCCCAAATGGGCGTTGGGGTTCACTCGAAGGATGGGTTCACACACCTGCTCATCAATACGCGTTAAAATAAATTCCGCGAGATTCTGATGATGCTCCGGCTTGCTGAGATCCAACTTCTGATCAATATCGCCGTGCAAATACGCCAACATTTGCGGCACTTGTTCGACGTATTCCAACCACAAACCGTTAGGAATTTCATAAGCTAGAGAATCCTCCACCGCCTTAAACTCATGCTTGGCTGCAACCAGATGCCCCGCCCGATCAACCGATGACACATCCAACAAATCATCCTGATGATAGTGAGTGAACACGTTCACCTCATCCTGTTCAGACAAAGCCTGTCGCTCTTCGACTACGCCCTTCATCAAGAGAAACAACCCGGTCGGGCGCTCCCCCTGCTCGATGATTGTCGTGCCTTTGGGGAAGTAATGAATGTTCATCCGCCCAGCCAATTGAACACGCTGACGCTCACTCAACACATCAAACGGCGGCAAGGTCAAAGACGTTGGAATGTCTTGCGAATAGTTTGGAGAAAAGGACGCACCAGGCATGACTGAAGAATTAGATGAAGACATACCGCCTCCGCATCACATTTAAAAAGAAAAAAGCTGGCTTCAAACTGAAGCCAGCGAATACACCCAGGGAAGGTGTTTTGCATTCAGTGCAGCATTTGCCGGGAAACTCATGCCGCACGATTAATTTCCACAAGGGAAATCAAAAGAGGAGTTCAAAGGTTAGGCGATCTGGCCATCTGCCACTGGGCGGTAGCAAAAATGAGAACACATGGTTTTGTTAACTCAGCCTGACCACCCCGACCTTTGAACTGCCATTCCTTTGGTGCTATTCAACACCATCAAAATACTAAAACGTTACGAGCGAAGATTAGGCTAGGCAAAGTTCAGTGAGAAAGCGGAGTTTATTTTTTATAAATGAGCATTTCGAACTGAACTTTAACAACGCCTAATCGAGCGTAGTAGTTTTAGTGGGCACTCGCGCCCGCAGCACCTAACCCCGTCTGCGAACGAATATACTGCCCACGGAACAAGCCTTTCTCATGCGTCGCCGCTACCGAGCTATCGGTTACAGAGAAGAACCAGATGCCCACGAAGGCTGCAACCATAGAGAACAACGCAGGGTATTTGTACGGGAAGATCGCCGTTTCAAAGCCCAGGATTTGCACCCACACGATTGGCCCAAGAATCACCAACGCCACTGCGGTTAACAAACCAATCCAGCCACCAATCATCGCGCCGCGAGTGGTTAAGCCTTTCCAATACATAGAGAGGAACAACACCGGGAAGTTCGCACTGGCTGCAATCGCGAAGGCCAAGCCTACCATGAAGGCGATGTTTTGTTGCTCGAACAGAATCCCCAACAGAATGGCCACGATACCCAGCGCCACCGTTGTCATCTTAGACACACGAATCTCTTGCTCTTCAGTACACTGACCTTTACGGAACACACTCGCGTACAAGTCATGACTCACCGCTGACGCACCCGCCAAGGTTAAACCAGACACCACCGCCAGAATCGTTGCGAACGCCACTGCTGAAATGAAACCAAGGAAGACATCACCACCCACGGCTTTCGACAAGTGAATCGCCGCCATGTTGTTACCACCGATCAAGGCACCTGCGGCATCGCGGAACTCAGGATTAGTCGATACCAACACGATCGCACCGAAGCCAATGATGAACGTCAGAATGTAGAAGTAACCGATGAAACCCGTCGCATAGAACACGGATTTACGGGCTTCTTTCGCATCACTTACGGTGAAGAAACGCATCAGGATATGAGGCAGACCCGCCGTACCAAACATCAATGCCAAGCCCAAAGAAATCGCAGAGATAGGGTCTGACACCAAACCACCCGGCGCCATGATGGACTCCCCTTTCGGGTGCACTTCCACCGCTTTCTGGAACAACATAGAGAAATCAAACCCCGTCGCCTTCATTACCATAACGGCCATGAAGGTCGCGCCGGAAAGCAACAACACCGCTTTAATGATCTGCACCCAAGTGGTCGCCAACATGCCGCCAAAGGTCACGTACATCACCATCAAGATGCCCACCAGAATCACTGCGTACTCATACGGCAAACCGAACAACAACTCGATCAATTTACCAGAGCCCACCATCTGCGCGATCAGGTACAAAGACACCACACACAGCGAACCTACCGCCGACAACACACGTACTTCTTTTTGACCCAAACGGTACGACGCCACATCCGCAAAGGTGTATTTACCCAAGTTACGTAAACGCTCGGCAATCATGAACAAGATGATCGGCCAGCCCACCAGGAAGCCGATGGAATAGATCAAGCCATCATAGCCAGACAAATACACCAAGCCGGAAATACCCAGGAAGGACGCCGCACTCATGTAATCTCCCGCAATGGCCAAGCCATTTTGGAAGCCAGTAATACCGCCGCCCGCCGCGTAATAATCCGACGCCGAACGGGTACGACGAGACGCCCAATAAGTGATCCCCAAAGTACCGATCACGAAAATCATAAACATGCTAATGGCTGGCATGTTCAGCGGTTGCTGCTCACCTGCAACCTCGATGGCATCCGCCACTGCCGAGTTAGAAAACAACACCAGCAAGCTGGCAACAAAGACACTGCTTAATTGCAGCGCACGACGAGAAAGATTGATTAAGGCACTCATTTGCTTGCCTCCTTCACAATGATGGCATTCAAGTCATCAAACTCGCTGTTGGCGCGATGCACATAAATACCCGTTAATACAAAGGCCGACAGAATGATCGCTACACCCGCTGGAATCCCCACCGTTGTAATCGCATCCGCCGATACTGGGATCGCCAGCAACTCCGGCTTAAACGCAATCACCATGATGAAGGTGTAATAAATCGCCAGCATCACCAATGACAATGTCCAGGCAAACTTCTGACGACGCTTGACCAGCTGCTGAAAGCGCGGATCATTTTCAATTTTTTTATAGATCTCGTCGTGCATGATTCTTCTCCCACTGAGGTTGTGTGGATCAGAAGGCAATCCATTGATTAACGAACGCTCGATCAACAAACAATCGTCAAGCAATGGACTGCTTTCTGCCATTACTAACGAATGTAGGGGAACTGGCAAAAAAGGGTATTAGACTTAGGTCGAATGCCGCGTATGAGAGGGAAAGCCGGGATTTTTAGGTTAGGAAATTCAATGGGTTAGGTTATGGGGATGGACGGTATTAGACATTGGTAGGGTGTTTTTTTTATGAGCAACCCCGCTCGACCAGGTCACTGTACGCATGAGTATACGAGTCCATTGATTCTCGTAGAGCTTTGTGGATAAATGGTTTGTTATAAAAAATGAATACACGGCTGGATGATGTTGGATTAATAGCACCTTTATTAAGGATATATAGTGGAAGCTAACTATTGGCAGTACTACCTTTCATTTGAAGAAGATATTGATCGTCTTTTTCGCTATATCGAACCCTCTGAACACAACTTTTCCGTTTATTCAGTTGAACTGACACGACTGTACTTGGCAATTTGTTCAGAAATAGACGTCCTTTTAAAAGCCTACTGCACCCTTCTCGATGCTGACTCTAATCCCTCAAAAATCAACGAATATGCTGAAGTAATCATTTTGTCAAAGAGAACGCTTTTTTCGGAAACTGTTAATCTACAGAGATTCGGGATCTCAATGACTCCATTTGCGAAATGGGAACAGCGATCCACACCAATTTGGTGGAAAAAACATAATGGTGTAAAGCACAACAGAGACATAAACTTCAAAGATGCCAATCTAGGCAACGTGCTAAATTCTTTTGCAGCATTGTATGTGCTAAATCTTTACTACTATCACGAACTCAACTCGATTGAACTGCGTAAGCAAGGTTTTTTCGAGACTCTAGAAGAAACGGCTGTTTCACTAAAGTCTCGCTTAGATGTCCTTAGAATAGACAGTGCTTGGCTCGGCATTCTAGGCAGCTAACGAACTCAACCTCACATGCTATAGACATTAATAAACATAAGTACTCAGGAACAAAAGGAGAATGATATGGGTGCATGGGGATTTAAAACATTTGAAAATGATGATTCTAGTGACTGGCTATATGAGCTGGAAGAATCATCCGATTTGACTGTAATAGAATCAGCAATAAGTGAAGCTAATGAAGATTATATTGAAGCGCCAGAAGGCTGTAATATTTTAGCTGCTGCAGAGATCATATTAGCGTTACATGGTAAAGCTAAAGAGAGCCTACCTGATAATGCAGAACAGTGGGTCTCAAAAAACAAATCCTTAGATACATCCGGTCTAAGGGACAAAGCTATTCAAGCTATCGACAAACTCTTATCTGATAGCTCAGAGTTAAAAGAATTATGGCAAGAAACTGATGACTTCGAATTTTGGGTTAAAGATGTTACATCTATAAAATCAGCATTATCAGAAATCAATCACTAAATAAGAAATTAATGGTACTCCCCATAGCGTGGTTCGCTTTGCTCGCAATACCACGCTTAGATCCGCGCAGTTATTGTGACGTTAGGTGAATATGAGAATAGATGAAATTAATTCTCGAATAGAGGATATAGAGAAAAGGTTCTTTTCGAACGATGAAAGATTGATTATACAATCTTCAATGGATGAGGTGCCTCTCGTAGCTGCCAATGTGTCAAATTCTACTGACAGTTTTACCGAAAGACAGATTCTATATATTTATGGTGGCTATTGGAGTATGGCTGAGACATTGAAAGTTGTGGGTCGTTATCGGCGAAAGAACAGACTTATAAAAGGTTCTATTCGTATTAAAAATCTTACTAATTTTCGCCCCAAAATTGTTTATGACCCTCGTGTTATTTCAAAACTACAAGGTGAGGTTATAACACTAAGTAGCATATTGGGTTGTTCGGCGTTTGATTTATAGTTAGAGCCCGAAATCAATAGTCAAAGTAAATAGAAACACACTGAGCGCTCCTTCTCCTCCCCATATACTCATTGATTGCAATTATTAGGCTGTATCAAAATGAATGAAACTGAACTAATCCAAGAACTGGAAAGAAACAACTGGAATTTGACCAATGTAATCTCTGAAACTCTGGCTTATGAACCTGTTACAACAGATCGCAACGAAGTTGTATGTAAAAATTCACATCTAAGGTTTAAGTTGCTAGAAAAAATTTGGTCGACTGAAGGAGACGTTAAATACCGCTCTATAAACAGATTCATTTTGCAACAAGAAATCTTACACACTAAGGGTGGCTGTTGGGGATTTCCCGGAGCTATGTCATGGGCTGTAGAAAACTTGTACTCCATTGGTCATCCTGAAGATCTAATTCTCCTTTATGAAGCAAAGTACATAAATTGGGATACAGAAATGGGGGTGTTATCACAGTATTTTCTTGGAGGTGATACACAAGAAGCCATCAACTACTTAAAAAATAAAGGTACAAAAGAGGCATTGGAGGTAGCAGACTTTATCGATGGAATGTAAGTCTAACAAGTAAAGAATTCAATGGGGTCAGCAGAATTCAATGGGGTCAGAGTCAATAGAACGACTTCTTGCCCCCATTAACTCAATTACCACATGAGAGCCTAACGTTAACACCAGACACTTCTGAATCTCTCAGAATGTCATTAGAGATAACAAAAGACATCCGTCTTGAATCTTTCAAAATAAACATTTCGTGCCGAATCAACTCTTCATCATCGACCACGGCATAACTTGCTACAGCAGATTTACAGCCACAATACCCAATGCTTTGAAGCAAGGTTAGATCCGTCTCTGCCAATAGAAGATTATTTCTCTCAGACAGAGTTATAGCTCCAGCCTTTACACATTTTTCCAGACCATTCTCAAGTAGGACTTGTTGCTCATTAGCCGTAACTAGACTGCTAAAAATCAAACCACAACTCAGAAAAAATGCTCTAAGGTTTGCGAACATAGGTACCGCCATTTGTTTTTCTTTAACCAATGGAATCGCCCCCCTAAACTTTCCCTCACTGCCCGATCATGCTCCATTGATTGACGCAGAAACCAAGCCTTATAAATCGAGAGATTAGATAGCGTGAAGATACGCTTCGTTTATCATCAGAACATCATCCGCAGCCCTGTGCTGTTGGAAACGTCCAGACTTTGCTAAAAGCGCTTTATGAGAATCAAAAATATGTTTTCGATCAGCGCCAATGAGTTCGTAGATTGATTCAATATGAAAGAACCGTTCGATTTTTGCTGCGAAGTATAGAGTAGATATCCAATCATCATCCCAGTATTGGGCATCGCTATACAATATGGTGCCTGACTCTGACAAAAAGTCATTAAGCTGTTGAGCAACGTCTAAGGCTGGTAAACCTTCGTCTTCCAGGAGAGCGCGCGAAATTCCGTGTAAACTCTCAGCAGTTTCGCACCAGTGTTGCCAGTTAGGTTCTGGTTTTATGAGCCAGGATTTACATTCGCCGCCCGCTAAAACGGCGACTTCAATCGGGTATGAGTCAAAGTGTAAACCGCTTGCTTCAATATCAATAATGGCAATTTCTTTCATAGGAAAAGCTTAAGCTCTCTGAGCGCAAAGATATTACGTTTCCTAAATGTATCATTCCCAGATTTTCCCTTCCTATGAAGATTGATCCTCCGGCTTAATAACAGAGAACATGTTACGCTCTTGAGCAGGCTTCACACTTTTCTATGCACCACCTCACCAACACAAGGACGTTACGCCCCATGAAGATTCGAGCTTTCAGCGCAGAAGACTACCCCAGAATCTTAGAGATTTATTCCCGTTCCAAGTTGGACGAACTTCGCTTTGAGAAACAGACGTTTCAGTTTCTGCCTCTCGAAGATGATGAGAAGAGATTGTCTGCACTGAAGGAGTCAACGATTTACGTCTTTGATGATGGCGAGATTCTTGGGTACGGAGCGGTATTTGAGTCAGAGATTCGAGCGCTGTTTGTCTGCCCTAGCGCGAGAGGGCAAGGCATCGGAAAGCAGATGTTAGAATTTCTCTTGTCACAGATTCACGGTAATGCCAATCTGTTTGTCGCTGAATCAAATGCGCCAGCTAAAGCGCTTTATGAGGCGTACGGATTTAAAGTGTCTGATCAGTTTCTCACGGAATACAACGGCCAGCCCGTGTATGCTAATGAAATGGTTCGTAATTCCGGAGCAGTACGAACAACACCGAGAAGCTAAGAGCATTGTCTAAAAAATACAGGGAAGCTAACACATGGAACAAATAACAAGGATTAATCATCTTGGGCTGCGAGTAAAAGCGCTAGACGTTTCGAGAGCGTTTTACGAAAAGCTAGGATTTATCTTTCTCGCTGGCCCCGTTGGCCCGGAACCAGTGGCCATTATGGAACACCCTTCAGGAATCAATATCAATTTTATCCTCAATGCAGACGCCAAGTGCGCTAGCAATGTTCTCATGGACGTACCTCAAAAACATACCGGCTACACTCATGTAGCGTTGGAGATATCGGATTACCAATCAGCCATAACGTTCGTAAAAGGATTGGGGATTAAGATTACCGGTGAAGTTGAGTACGAAGGCGCTCGGTTTTTCTTTATTCGAGACCCTGATGACAACGTCATCGAGTTTCATCAACCCGCAAGCAAATCATCAAGCAAGTCATAAAGTTAAGGAAAACGTATGAACACAGAACAAGCCATTGAAACTGCCTACACAAACCACATCGGCGCACTGTACAAAGCCTTATCTCAAGCGATATTGCTGGCAAAGGGCGATGAAGCGGAAGTCACGGTCGCCGAAACAAGATTCAGAAAAGGGTTAGCACACGCGGCAGACATTCGAGCAAGAGCCAGACGTTTGGCTAACTTGGATTAAATCCACTTATTGCGGCTAATTTATTTAGTAGTCGCAACCTCCGGCAGTTGATATCAACACAATTACTCAAGGAAACATCAAAAGTTTATGGATGAAAATACTGCGATATTGCGCAGCTACTACGAAAAGACCCTGTCTAAACCTCACGCCAAACGTACTGAATTGGTGATCAAACTGAATGAGTCCAACACCAAGGTCGCGGTTGACTGCGGCTGCGGAACCGGCAGTGACATCGAGTATCTGGCACAACAAGGTTATCGAGTCCACGGCTTTGACAACAGTTCAGATTCCATTGCGCTTTGTCGTGATCGTTTTGCCTCACAGCCATTAGTAAATATAACTGAATCCTCTTTTGAGTCTTTCGACTATCCAAAAGCCGGTGTCGTGATCGCAAACTCTAGTTTGTTCTTTGCTGACCCAACCCTGTTCGATGCAACCTGGGACAAGATTACATCATCCATTGAAATCGGTGGCGTCTTCGCAGGAGATTTCATGGGAGAGAAAGACAGTTGGGCTTCAAATTATCGCAGCCCTACCACCCCATTATCCAAGTCAAACGTTAGGACGCTGTTCTCAGATTTTGAAATCATCCGATTCTTTGAGCGTGACGAACAAGCCAAGACAGCGTTGGGCAGATTAAAACACTGGCATACCTATTCAGTAGTTGCGGTCAAACGTAGATAAAGGCATTACTGGTCAGGTCATGAGAGCATTGGGGGGCTTGATTGGCAGGCGATGCCACAACGTCGATGTGAAATCTATCGAACAGTAAAGCAACTAACCGAACTTATTGCAGTTGATTGAGTTATGAGTGGTTGCTTTCAGCTCGGCGAGTTCTTCCTCTGAAAGCGCTCGCCATTCTCCGGCGGGTAAATCCGCCAATTCAATATTCATAATTCGTAAGCGCTGAAGCCGTTGTACTTTATACCCTAACGCAGAACTCATTCGTCGAATCTGGCGATTCAATCCTTGGTGCAGAATGATCCGAAACTGTTGAGGGGTAACTAAGCTAACTTCGCAAGGTTTAGTGATGGTGTCCAAAATCTCAACACCAGAAGCCATTTTCTCAAGGAAGTCCTCGGTAATGGGTTTATCCACATCCACCAAATATTCTTTATCGTGGGCGTTCTCTGCACGAAGAATTTTATTCACGATGTCGCCATCACTGGTCATCAAGAGTAAGCCTTCAGAGGCTTTATCCAGACGGCCAATCGGAAAGATACGCTGTTCATGGGTGATGGCATCAACGATGTTGTTTTTAACGGTCGGCGCCGCAGTGCAGGTGACACCAACCGGCTTGTGATAGGCCAGATAGACATGCTGACGATCAGTGTAGTCTTTGTGATCCAAGATCTGATCTTGAACGATGACCACATCCCCCGCTTCTACCAAGGTTCCGAGTCGACAATCCTCACCGTTGTGCGTGACCTGTTTTGCCTTAATCAGCCGATCGGCTTCTTTGCGTGGGCAATATCCGGTTGCACTGATGAACTTGTTGATACGAACAGGATACTGAGACACAAAACGTCCTTTGGGCTATGAATTACTAACAATAAATGACTGACCACGGAGTGGATAATAGCTAACTAGCTGGATTGCACTTTGGTTGTGCGGGTGAGTTATTATACTGCAAGAATTCGCTGGACGGACTATAGGATCATCTTACAATGGGGCACATTGCTCTATGCTTCTAGAAAAATCATGAAATTTCTACCTTACCTCCTTCTTCTTATCACACTGGGTTGCAGCTCTGTCTACAACTATGAAGAGGTGTCGTTGTATCAAGACATGACTATGTACTTGGTTGAAGTTAAAGGACAACGTCGGCTCATGGCGCATGATCCGATCTCTGCAATTAAGGGTGCAACCTACGAAGAAACTAAGCACTTCAAGATTCCGAGAAGCTCTGGCCGTATTGAAGGTTATGAAATTGAAGTGCCAAAAGGCTATTACAAATATGTTGGCTTCATCGATATTCAAACAGATCGAATTACTATTGACCTTAAATATAACGACACTGATCAGGGAAGACAGATAGATACAGGATGGTCAGGAGAGTACAAATTAGTACGCAAATAAAACATTATTGAATAAGGACATCACATGAAGAACGTTGAGCAATTTAAGTCATCATTGCAAAAGGAACTTGCGGATTATCTAGCCAAGCAACAGTCTTTCTTCGCGGAGTATGAGATTCGAATCCTTGATCTCGATTTCTTCCCCTGGCCCTGGGATCACGGACAGCTCATCATCAGCTACTTGGTCGTGGGGGAAGATCATTGGGAAGAAAAAGCCCAAAAAAACAGCGAATACTACACCCCGGACTGGAAATTCAATGAATTTAATAACATGTTCGATGGACATGAGGGCCATGCTCTGGAAGAACTTTTTGCTGAATATTGGGAGGACTTTGAGTATTGGGATAACTGGGATGAAAATGCAGAAGGCGCAATCACCAGAGAAGAAATGTTTCGTCATTTCTCCAGCGTGGTGAAATCAGAGCAGGTTATGTCGGCAATCAAAGGCTACAACCTGTCGAAGGATTTTAAGATCAGAGTCTCTGACCCTAGGTATGATTTTGATGAAGAGTTTGACGTGATCTGAACAGCGTAGCGAAGTTAATGTTAGCAGTACTAAGTAATTCTCTTAATTAGCATCAATTCTGTAGAAGTTGTTGGCTCTGTTTGGAGAGCCCCCTAATTTCACTTAATTATATTATTGCTTGGGAATCATTATGACTAAAGAATGTCAGAGACAATCTATCAAGGAGATGTAGTATGGAACGATATGTAATTCTAGTTATGATTGGACTCTTTCTTACTGGATGCGGAACAGTAAAAACATTAAACCCAGTAGATAATAAAGTTACGATCACCTATCAAGGTAAGAAAAGTAAATGTAAAACGATTCCTCGTATTTATAGTGGTGTTGCATATAATTTCTGCCTACTACACGGTGAGCCTTCTCAAACAAGTAATCTAGGCACCTCCATTAATGGCTTTCCAATAGAGTTTTATGATTTTGCTTTTTCTTTTGTAGGAGATACAGCATTGTTGCCTTATACCGTTTATGCACAAGCAAATGATGGTCCAATTAAAGTTGAATAAAATCGGTACATAAGAATCACAAAGCAACCCGGCAGTTTTTGGTCTACATGAACATTGCAGAAAGTCATATCGAACATAGTCCGGCGAACTTTCTGTATTAAGACTGCGTTTATATGAACCCCGAGTATCTGGACTGCGAAAGACTATATTTAGCGGTGCTAAAGGATATTAGCAAAGCTAGACTCTGAACGCATGTTGGCGCTCTTTGAAGAGCTGATTGTGGAGTCTGCTTCTGAAGTTTTGCCTAGGAAAGCTAATAATCCAAGGCCAACAACAACTGTTCGAAGCTGCTGAACGCAAAGTAAACACCAACACCGTCATAGGTTATATAAACAATTTCAGGCCCACCCTCTGCGTTATAATCCAGGCACAACACATCACCATTGTCGCTTGCGAATGGGATAAGCTTTTTCCAGTCGCGGCCATTAAGCGCGTCTTCATAATCACCCAAACCAAAGCACCTTTTAAGAATATCAGTCTCGTGGTGATAGCCTCCACTTCCAGGCAAATCAAATCCTTCAAATAAGGTGAAAGTAACACGTCTTGTCCGGTCATCATCAACAACGTTGAAACTCAGTTTCAGGGACTTCGTCATATCGTCAAACGCGCAGGGATAGCTGTGGTTGATGTCTGCGTAAAACCCGCCGCATTGGCTAATGAATTCTAGAAAGAGCTGAGGAAGCTTTATATTTGATTCCGCTTCCAACGACTGAAGAAAGCTTTGGTCAGGCTTCTCCTCACTTTGGACAAACCACATGTCTGCCAGTTTTGGGTTTTGTTCGGGAATGCTTACAGCTTCGCCGTAAAAAATGGCCTTATGAGACTGGTTTTCAACGATCATCATGCGTATCCATGCAATTAATGTTATTTATTTCATACAGTTACAGATGCTAAGCATTAGTCTACAACCCAAACAACACTTTCCGTAAACCATTTTTTGTAGCGTTTCGTTGCATGGGAGACGTTGGATTTTAACCACCACAAGTCAGTTGAAAGCGGATACCAGACTCTTCTGGCTACACCTTAATGTCTCATGGCTGCATTTCCGAAGAATTCTTCGGCCTTGAATTCAAGGATGAATAGACGCAAGGCTAAAAGAGTTTAGAAGTGAATTCCCTAATTATTTTCTATTCAAGACCGGGCAGTATTTAAGCCCTAAAGAAAGCAAGAAGTGCTCCCTTTAGAGTTTATATACTTTAGGAACCTCTGAATAAGTCCCTAAAGCTTGGGAATTTCTATATCAGCGCTATGAACGAAGAACCAGGGATTTAAAATATTTTCTTTATTGTATTGAAGCGGCTTCCCTTCCTGGTCATTTACAACACCACCTGCTGCTACCACTACTGCATGTGCAGCAGCAGTATCCCATTCGGAGGTTGGGCCTAAACGAGGATACAAATCTGCAACACCTTCGGCCACCATGCAGAGCTTTAAAGAGCTCCCCTTGGAGATAAACTCATAATTACTAAATGACTTTAAGTAATTATCCATGTGCTCACCACGATGTGAACGACTCCCCACCAAGGCCCATGAATCATCCGGTGCTGTTTTTACTGCAATATCTGAAACTTGATCATCAACTATTTTTATTGCACCTAAACCTTGTGCACCAGCATAAACGGTATCAAGCGCAGGGGCATAGACTACCCCCAACACAGGAGCACCGTTAACAATTAATGCAATATTAACTGTGAATTCATCATTCTTTTTAATAAATTCTTTAGTTCCGTCTAATGGATCTACCAACCAAAAAACATCCCAGCCTTTCCTATCTTCATAGCTAACAGTAACTGATTCCTCAGACAAAATAGGTAAATCAGGAAACGCTTTAGCCAGTCCCTCACAAATAATTTTATGGGCTGCAAGATCTGCCTCAGTTAGCGGACTTTCATCACTTTTTTCATAGACAGAGAAGTCTTTATGATAAATTCCCATAATCGTATCGCCTGCTTGCTTGGCAATGGCAGTTACGATGTCTAACGTTTCCTTTGTAATAACATCATTCATCTAGCTAGCGTTCCTAAATTTTTTTTAAAAAAAGCGGCCTGAGCCACTCTCTAAATTAAACGTTAAATCCCGATGCAGTGTAAAGAATTCAATTTCCGAAAGCATAGTTGTTTCAACTAAAAGGACTGAAGAATCACTTAAGCCACCTCGTATCCTCACATTTAATTAATGAGTTTCTCTCAACAATATTATTCCTATAGACCGGATTATCACCAAATAAGAAACGAGATAAAGTTTCTCCCAACATCGACCTGGATTACCCAGGCTTATTTTCTTAATAAAAGGAGCAAACCATGAAGAACATGATGACGATTGCATTGCTATTTGTAGCCTTGCTTACCACTCAGTTAACCCATGCAAAGAACACTGCCAGCAACACGGATAAGATTCTCATCGTACTGACCAGTCATACCGAACTGGGGAACACGGGTAAAAAAACAGGCTTTTGGCTGCCTGAACTGACCCACCCATATTATGAGTTTACGGAAGCCGGTTACACAGTGGATGTCGCCAGCATCAGTGGTGGAATGGCGCCCGTCGACAGCAAAGCCTTTAAGGAAGAAGATGAATACCACGAGGTGTTCTTAAACGATGCAGTGCTTATGGCGAAGGTCATCCGTAGCATTCCACTGGCAGAAGTTAACCCTGAAGACTATCGCGCCATTATGTTCGCGGGCGGTTCCGGGCCGATGTGGGATTTCCCGAACAATCCAGACATCAGCCGTATTTCTGCTGCGATCTATGATAACCAAGGCATCGTGTCTGCGGTATGTCATGGTAACGCAGCGCTGGTGAATTTGACGCTATCCAATGGAGAATTATTAGTGAAAGGCAAACGCGTCTCTGCATTCACGAATGAAGAAGAAGCGTCGCTGGGTACAACCGAGATCGTTCCTTTTCTGTTACAAGATAAGCTGGTTGAGCGCGGGGCGATTCATGTTCCCGGTAAGGCTTGGGCAGAGAACGTCGTGGTTGATGGCCGCTTAGTCACGGGCCAGAACCCGGCATCAGCAAAAGAAGCGGCACAGCGTATTATTGCGATGATGAAGAATAGTTAGTTAAGAACAGCTAGATCGTGAAGAGTGGGGAAACTTCGTATATTAACAAGGGAACGTATCGAACGTTCCCTTAACCCAACAATTCCTTAACTTCTATCAGTCAAAATCAACGCTGCTGAAATAGCACTCTGCATTTTGTTCCTGTTCACTCAACCAATCGTCACGCTCATCCTCATCAGCAATGAAATCTCCAAGAAAGCGAATCGGTGCAAACCACAGCTCTGATCCCATGTGCTGATCGAAAACGGATTTAACCCCGGTTTCCAAAAACAAAGCTCGATGCTCCGGATGCGCTGAAAAATAGTCCAGCAGCAAAGGTTGGTGCTCTTCGACCTGATTCATTCCCCACTGTCCACATGCGCCACCCACTCGATGAGCCAGCAGCGTCAGCATAGGTTTACAAATGCCGTGTTTTTCGATCAGGGCTTCGATGTGGTCATTCTGGTACACCTCATGATTCAGATCGTTCTGCAGTAATAGCTCAACATATAGCGGGATGTATTTCAGATCCTGCATACACAAAACATAAGCAGCATTCTCTGCCAGCGGATTCTCATCATCCTGCCAGATTCTGTCATCACCATGCGCCCGACACCACATATTTACGTTGCTGATAAAGTTAGCCGCTTTAGATTCCAGCGTTGAGTTACCAACAAACTTAGAAAAGATCGCCTCCTCATCTACCCTGCCCTCAGGGGTCGTGACATCAATGGAATAGAAGAGTGTACTGTATTCAACACTTACATCATGATCAGAGAGATTCTCATCAATCTGATAACTCAAATCGAGATACACATCGGCCAGCGCATTTAAACGGTCGAAAGAATCGAGGTCATCAACCTCAATGTTAAAGATGATTTCAGAGCGGGTTGTTTCGATGGTTGTCTTCAATATTAATTCTCCGCTAAAAACATAAAACTCTATATGTATCATAGAGATACAATTACTAGTCATTTAGAGCAAACATTAAATCACAAAACGTACTATTTTGTCTTTTTAGGCTAGTCTCTGATTTATAAAAGTCTCTGTATTGAAAGACAGATATAGAAACAGCCAGTTTTATAAAGGTGTTGATGATTATTATGGAATGAACACGTGCAACAAATGGACGGCAAACGCGATTGAAGAGTATGGGAATGGACATGTCACCGATGTTCAAATTGACTGCTGAAAGCATTATGGGCTTTCTGAGGATGAATCAGATTCGAAATCATCCACAGAAAGAAACATACCAAGTAGAGAATTTGGGTGTGGTGGTTAGCACCAATCAATCAAAATCAATGCTACCGAAATAGACTTCTGCGTGTTCCTGTTGATCATTTAGCCAGTCAGCTCGTTCTTTCTCATCCTGAATGACGTTTGCCAAAACGCGAATGGGCTCAAACCACAACTGGTATCCCATGTATTGATCAAACACGGATTTAACACCTGTCGCCAAAAACAAGGAGCGATGCTCTGGATGTTCTTCAAAATATTCCAGCAACTGTTCCTGATATTGGCCGACTTGATCCATTCCCCACTGACCACAGGCGCCACCGACTCGATGAGCTAGCAGAGTGACAATGTTTCTACAGATACCATGTTTTGCAATCAACGCTGCGATGTGATCATTCTGGTACACCTCATGATCCAAATCGTTCTGCAGTAATAGCTCGATGTATAAAGGGATGTATTTGAGATCCTGCAAACACAAAACATAAGCGGCACTCTCTGCCAGAGGGTTCTCGTCATCCTGCCAAAGATTGGCTTCGTTCGCCCGACACCACATATTTACGTTGCTGATAAAATTAACCGCTTTAGCTTCCAAGGTTGAGTTACCAACAAACTTCGAGAAGATCGTTTCCTCATCCACTAATCCTTCAGGAGTAATGACATCAATGGAATACGTCAACGTGCCGTATTCAACTTTCACATTGTGTTTAGAGAGATTCTCATCAATCTGATGAGTCAAATCGAGATACACATCAGCCAAGGCATTTAAACGTTCGAAAGAATTAAGGTCATCAACTTCAATGTTGAAGATGATTTCAGAATGGGATGTTTTGATGGTTGTCTTCAATGTTGGTTCTCTTCTTAAAGATATGAAGCCGTAAAAGCATCACTTGATATAGATGGAATTCAAATAACTTGGGCATTAAAACATACAGCATACTATTTTGTCTTTTTAAGACATCCCCTGACATGCGGGCGCTTCTGTATTGAACACAAAAACCGTTGGAGGATACTATTCAATGAAGACCAATCATCTCCACCCACAAGTCATCAACCAATAAGTTTCACTATGCATAGATTCCTAGCCGTGCTCCTGTTATTTCTGGTAACCGGATGCTCTTCACAGCCTTGGGCTGTAGATCATTCAGAAGCGTACTCCTCCACAGGCCAACATCAAATCTACGTTGTGAGTCATGGCTGGCACACTGGCTTTGTCATTCCTTCAAAGGATGTCTATAAAGCCATTCCAGCACTGAAAACGCGATTTAAAGGCAGCCCAAACATTGAATTTGGCTGGGGAGATAAAGGCTTCTATCAAGCCGAAGAAATCACCTCTGGCCTAACGCTCAGAGCCATATTCTGGCCAACGGAATCAGTCATTCATGCCGTTGCAGTGCCTGAGGATGTCCCCCAATACTTCAACAACAGCGACGTGCAATCACTGTGCTTAAACCAAGCTGAATTGGATTCGCTTGTCGCCTTTATTGCTGGCAGTTTTTACCGCGACAAAGACAAACACATCCTTCCCCAGAAAAACGGCATCTACGGAAACAGTCAGTTTTATAAAGGCGTTGGAGATTACTATTTACTGAATACCTGTAACTCGTGGACAGCAAAAGGGCTAAAGAGCGTAGGCATGGATATTTCACCTATATTCAAGCTGACCTCTGGTAGTATTATGGATTTTCTTGATGATCAGTCGAGCCGCAGCTCAGACACTGAAAGAACCTCGCCGGTTACAGGGGGTGAGTGTGGTGGTTGATGCCAATATCTTCAATTCACCAGTTCCAATGCAGTAAATATTAATCCTTGATGTCTCCCCCTAGTGCATTTCCCCATTATGCGTCACTTCTTTAATAGCTTCGTTTAGTATGTTCATCACAGGTGTACTGGTTGCCTTGGTACACAGAAAATAGTGCTTTTCACCAGGCGGAAGATCAGCAGGTTTGATTTTCTTAAACTGTTCGAGTGGCCGATTTGATAAATGAGCGAGATAGGCACCTTCACTTTCCGAAAGGAATACATAGTCTCCACGCCCTTCTTCGAGTGCAATCAAAGCAAACTCAGCGTCGCCACGAATAGATATGAACGGAGGGTTAAGCTTACCTATCAGTCGTAATAAGCTGTCTTGATAGGGATATTGGGTTATTTGAATGAGTTTTCGTTGTTGGTTGGAAAAAACGTCTTTCAGGGAGAGCTCTTGAGTGAAAAATTCGTCATCGCTGCGAGCAAACAAGTAGTAATCTTTTTCTTGATAAATAGGCAGTGTATATACACCCAGGCTATCCCAGTTTTCTGTCTTACTTACACCCAAAACGCAGGTATTGGTCGGGTTTTCTTTAAGCGTATGCACTTGCCGAGGAACCGAATTTTTTTCCCAAAGAAACTCTAATGGCGTCTTGATTGAGATATTCCGGGCAACATCCCCTATCAAGCCATACGGGCCCCAGCTGCCGTGGATAATATAAGGGGATTGTTCATTATAAATAATGGTGATTTTCTCGGACGCATTCACGGAACCGAATAATGTAATCAAAACAAATAGCGTTATCTTTGTACGTTGATTAGTCATAGGCACCAAAAGTTTTGTAGTAATCGTCGTATTCAGATTTATAGCGCATTTTGCTTTCAAAAATTTTATTAAAGGTAGCACTATCATCCCGATAACGTTTGTAAATCTTATCGGAGGCTTTCTTCCATGCCGCTAAATCATCCTCACTCCAGGTAGCCACTTCATGACCTTCGTTAACAAAATTTCGAAAAGCTGAAATGTCTAAGTTCTTACTCCTTAGCGTGGTAGTTAAGGTGTAATCCTTCATCGCGGATTCTAAAATGGCTTGCAGATCAGCAGGCAGCACATCATAGGCGTCTTTGTTAATCAAAAAATCAGCAAGTACGGATGGTTGCCAAACGGCAGGAGCAATCAAATAGGGAAAAGATTTGGCAAATCCCATGTTCAAGGTGGCTCCGGGGACTGTCCACTCGACACCATCCAACAAGCCGCTGTCAGCAAGAGGAATAATCTCTTCTAGTGTTATAGGAGTAGCAAACGCACCTGCCGCTTCAATCAGGGTATCTGCCGGAATACCAGGACCTATTCTGATTTTCTTTGCATGCAAGTCTTTCAACCCTTCAATTTTAGTGTTGGAAAGAATGCCAAGCTCCATTCCCGCCCACCAGGCAGGTCGCCAGATTACCCCTTGAGGCAGTGATAGCTCATTCGCCAGCCGGGTTCCTTCACCTTCGAAGAAATACAACATAGAGCCATCAAGATTCATAAAATCATACGGCCCGGATTGGATTGCGGCCCACCCTTTATTTTCTTTAAGCCACCAATTTGGCCACCCCAAGGCCATTTCAGTCGTACCATTTTTCACACCAGTAAACAGACCCGCACCTTGGGTAATTTCCCCTTCGGAATAGGGAGTTATCATCAGGCGACCTTGGCTCATTACGTTTACTTTCTCGGTAAATTCAACCAAGGTTTGGTAGTCAGGACTTTGCTTGGGCGCTTGAGACTGAATCTTCCACTCAAAGATAAGCGGCACGTCAGGTACAGTTTGATCGTCACCAAGAAAATAACCAAAGAGCATAGCACCGAAAAGCAACACGGCTACCAGAGAGTTCTTCATATTCCATTCCTAAAGATAACAAACTTGGGGTTGTGCTATTGAGTGTAGCCCTAAGGAACGGGATTCACCTGACAATTAAATCTCTAACCATTGCTAAACACACAAGCACAAACATGATCTAATGCCTTTCGTGTAAAGAACCAGACGTAACCCCAAGGAAGATCATTCATGACGAAGCCATTTTTATTCGTATTACTCTGGCTACCAACCATCGCCTCAGCAACTACCAGCACCTGCTTTGGTACAACGTCCCATGGCCACTTGGAAAACGGAGTTGAGCTACCTGCAGAAGGAAATAACTTTATCGGATATAGCACGATTGCGAGATTAGCCGGGCGAACCTATGTACATTCAGACGTTCGAGACATCATCGTTGCTTCGTACCAAGATCTTGAAACAGAGCTGCCAAATAACGTCTTTAAGTATGCAGAAACCGGCTTTGAAGACGGCGGCCAATTTAAACCTCATAAGACTCACCAAAATGGTCTATCCGTGGATTTCATGACGCCAGTGATTAACGAGGAGGGAGCATCTGTTCACCTGCCCACACATCCGCTCAACAAGTTTGGCTACAACATCGAGTTTAATACCGATGACCAATTCGATGGAATGCGTATTGACTACGAAGCCATTGCAGCGCACATCGTCACTCTGCATAAGCAAGCGCAAAAACGCGGGTATGATTTATGGCGAGTGATCTTCGACCCGAAACTTCAACCCAATCTGTTTAAAACGAAATATGCGAGTTACTTAAAAGCACACATTCAATTTTCGAAAAAGCCTTCCTGGGTACGACATGATGAGCACTATCATGTGGATTTCGCGATACCGTGTAAAAGAATCACCGACTAGCCCTCGGACGCGTCAGCGTCTAATCCTTCTAAATGCCGAATGCCCCACTCTCTCAGCGCATTAATTACCGGCACTAAGGTCTTGCCATAGTCTGACATCGAGTATTCCACTTTGGGCGGAATTTCAGGGTAAACCGTTCGAATAATTAGGTTATCCGCTTCCAGTTCGCGCAGTTGCTTGGTCAACATGCGTTGAGTCACGTCCGGCATCAGCCGACGGAGTTCATTAAACCGATGTGTTCTAACCAGCAAATGATACAAAATCACCCCTTTCCACTTCCCTCCAATGGTGTTGAGCGTGGCTTCCACAGGGCAACCTAAGTTGCAGTCATAATCGGAATGCTTCATGAAGAACTCTTAGACGGTATACAAAAGGGTACTATATACCAAAATTGTGCGTACTTATATTTATGGAAGATATCAACTATCTTGATCGTACAATCAATAGCCAAGGTGAATTTATGAAAACACTCGTTATCTTTGCACACTCCGATGTTAAACATTCCTCTATTTCGAACCGCTTGATTATCAGCAAGTTAAAAACCGTCGATGGCCTAGAGATCAGAGATCTATATCAACTCTACCCAGACTTCAAAATTGATATCGAAGCCGAACAACAAGCGATGAGTGATGCCGATGTCATCCTGTTTCAATACCCTTTTCACTGGTACAGCGTGCCTGGCCTGCTCAAAGAATGGATGGATCGGGTGTTTGTACGCGGGTTCGCATACGGCCCTGGCAGAAAACTCGAAGGTAAAGATTTACTGATTTCCACCACCATTGGCGGGCCAGAAGAAAGCTATCAGGAAGGCGGACATAACATGTTCACCGTCCAAGACTTCTTAAAACCTATGGTACAAGCGGCTAACTTCACTGGCATGAAATATAATGAGCCCGTTATCTCGCACAGCATGGTGTTTATTCCGGGCGGGGAAAACTCACGAGAAGACATCGAGCAAAGGGCGCTGGATCATGCCGAACAGTTAATTCAACGGTTACGTAATTTCTCTACCAAATATGAGTCACAAGACATTCCAGAAGCAATCGAATTGGCGTAGATTAACTCACCACAAACGGGTCAGAGTCGGTAGAACTTACACTCAGGGAATATCTCTCTGACCTACCACTCCATGCTATTCTTTATCGCTCCACGGATGAAATAAGATGATAAAAACATCTCTTAGCAACCTTGTACTTACGTTAAACATCGGGCTTATTGATGACGAAAATCTTATTTCTCTGCAGTAAAAACAAACTCAGGAGCCCAACAGCCGAAGCCATTTTCTGCAATGTAGAAGGTTGGCAGGTAACTTCTGCTGGCATAAGCAAAGACGCGGAAGTCCCGGTTAGCCTGGAAGACATCGAATGGGCGGATTACATCTTTGTGATGGAAAACATTCACAAGAAAAAATTAGCCAATAAGTTTGCTCATGCACTCAACAAGCAGGTGGTGATTTCCTTGGGTATCCCGGATGACTATGATTATATGGATGAAGAACTGATCAGGATTCTCAAGAGTAAAGTACCGGGCTTAGTGCGTTAAATATTAGCGTCCTTAGCGACACATCCTATCTCAATTGAATCTGAACAGATTGATCCACCTGTAAGCCATGTACTGTAGTACTGCCAAAAGTATCCGGTGAGTCAGTGATACGAATGTTATTAAATTCAATGGTGTCGATGGTAATGCGGCTGGCTTGCAGTAATTCATTCAGACCCACTACAACTTCGCTAGCATCTGTCGTTTCGCCTTTGATAACAACTTCGCGACCATCCAGTTCCAAGCCTTCCACTTCAATGTCAGCTTCAACCGGAATGGCTTCCTTAATGGTATTTGCAGCAGATAATAAAACGCTGGTAGCCAGCAGTTGCTCCACTTGTTCCTCTTCTAAGGCTTTCCCATTCTGAGCAGATGTAGCACTCATTTCCTCTTCCGAAAGAGGTTCCAAAGCAAGGATTGGCGCAGAACAAAGTGCCCATCCTATCACCACTAATCCGACGGCCCCTGATGTTAGTTGGTAGTTCATAGCAACGCTCCTGATATCAGTATCCCAGCAAAACAATATGAGTAAAAACTCACAATAAGTACTGTATCAGGTTTTTATTACAGTTCTTTATGGTTAGACGCCATTTACTAAGGAACCTATTGAAAAGGTCTAGACATTCTCTACGAAGCTCGCCTTGTTCTGACGTTTTCGGGCTGACAAGGCTTCTAGCGCCCGCTGAGCTAGAGCGAACTTGTTCATAGGTTCCTTAAGTTTATGCCTGACACACAGAGAATGCCTGCTTCACTTCAACCGCTTATCATGTTCTTAAGCTTTAGGGCGTTTTCGGCATTTAGGCCACCCCATTGACGCCTCTAACTTTGCTTTGATCCTATCAGTGACTACGGCCTACTCAATAAACTTCCGAATTTTATACGCCGTTGTAAACGGCCTGGTTTCTGGAAGGAAATGCCCGGCCAAATGAACAACCTCTAATTCAGCATCAGGAATGGCTTCGACAATGGCTTCGGTATGATCAAACCGGATGATCTCATTCTTGCCCACCAGCACAAGGGTTTGAGCGTTAATGCTTTCTAAAGGCTCCAGACAATACTCCGGGTTGGTCGGTAAATAGCACTCGGTATTCCACAGGTCATAGAGCTTGTCTCTAAACACCGGCCAATGATCAGGCTGAGGATTCGTCAGTTTGTATTTAATGCCAAAAGTGGTATCTGCAAAGACTTTAAACACAGGTTCACTGCCCAATACCGTGGAGAACGCAGGAACATAGGTGTCACCACCAAACGCAGCACCAATCAGTACCAACTTGTTCACTCGTTCGGGGTGATAAGCTGCAATTTGAGCCGCAACAACCGCACCATCACTCCACCCGGCAAAATGCGCATTATTAATCTCTAACTGATCGAGTAACTTCAGCGTATCGTCCGCCATAAGTTCATAGCTGATGGCATCTTCACCATCGGTTGAACGACCATGTCCACGACTGTCGATTTCGATGACTTGAAAGGATTGAGACAAGATAAGCGTTTCAATGGTCCACATATCGGAGTCTACATAGCCACCATGCAGCAACACCAAAGGAGTGCCTTCGCCATGAACTTCATAGTAGATATTAATGCCATTCACTTCGGCGATATCGGCCTTGGCAAAACAGCTAATGAGTAAGGCAAGAGATAACACGAACGCGTGTCGGAAGGTATTCATTAGGATGTCCTTATCGGTTGTTTTATTCTTATCCATTTGACGGATTTATTCTTATCCATTTAATGGATCTATTGTTGGTTCAACGATACCGATTCCATGATGGAAGACTGTGAATAAGTTAGCTTTCTGAGAAATAATCATCGTGCGATTTGATGAATGATTTCAGGCAAAAAAAAAGCAATGCACCAGAAAATCTGAGCATTGCCATAATACTGAAAGGCTTCAGCAAAAGTGTTCAAACATTAACGAGTTAACGCGTACGTTTGTTCCAGTCGTTTTATCTGTGCGATGACCGCCTCATTGAACGGTGCTTGCATGCCTAAACTACGCGCATAACGCACCACTTCTCCGTTGATGTAATCAATCTCTGTTGGACGTTTTAATTGAATGTCTTCCTGCATGGACGATCTTGCCAACGGGTCCATTTGTAGCATTTGCTTCGCGAGTAACTTAAACAGAAAAGTCGGGAGTCTCAAAATCCTTGGGATCCAAGTGGCCGGAACAGCGGCTTGGATCTTCGGTTGAATGCCTAATTCATCCAAAATCCCCAGCGTTTCTTCCATGCAATCGGCCAATTGACAGCGCCACTTTCGATCACTCAACTCTTCTACTAAAGGCATACCTGAAATGGCATTCAATGGGTTGTTGAGGTTCAACAAGAGTTTCCCCCAAAGCACTTCGTGCATGTCTTCCGCTGTGTCGATGTCCAGTTTGGCTGCACGAATTGTCTTGGCTAAATCACTCAAGCCTTGATCAATCACCAAACGACCTTGGGTTCCGCAGTGGTATCGCCCCTTTTCCATTGGCAACACATTGTAAGGAACCATCATTGAGCCCACCTGATGATCAGGGAGAATATTGCTTAACGCAGACGCGTTATTGATCCCGTTTTGAGCACTAATGATACGCGCACCCGGCTTAATGTGCCGTGATATCTGCTCAGCAATGGCAAAGGTATCTTTGCTCTTAACTGCGACAACAATGACATCAGCGTCCGCGAGACACGCTTCGTTCTCTGTCATCACAATTTGATCTGCAGGTAAGGATAAAGACGTGCCCGTCCAGCTGGTAAGCTGAATACCGTGTTCCTGAACCTTATTAATAATTCTAGGCCGCGCAAGAAAGGTGACCTTTTTTCCAGCAGACGCTAGATGAGCACCAATCCATATCCCGATGGATCCTGCGCCTGCGATGACCCAATGCGGCCCTTCTGAGCGAGTTTGCTCAGAAGAGGCTGGGTTTCCATCCTCGTTTTTATCAGTTGTCATAGCGTCATCTACCGCTCAGTATTTAATACCGAGACTACGGTAAATGAAGCCCATCAACCAGGCAGGGCCAACCAATAAGAACTGAAGGTCTTTGAAGAAAGAGGGTTTCTTGCCCTCAATCTTGTGACCGACAAATTGAAAAATCCAAGCGACGACAAAAATCCCCAAACTGATTTGCCATAGAGGCATCGACACATTCATCGACAACCAGAAAGAAAGATAAAAACACGCGGCGGTAAACAACGCCATGCCCAACATAATTGAGAGCGACATTCTGAAATAGAAAATCATGGCTGGCACCATGGCCAGCGTTGCCCAGTTCATCCACACTGAATCACCCATCCACGCCATCCGCGGGGCATCCCAAAGCAAACCAACCACCGTGAAGAAAATGGCCGGAACCATAATCCAATGAATAATCTTATTGATTTTGTTTTGATGACTTTCGCCGTACTCATCAAACCACTGATCAGCGCTTTTATTCGCAAACATAATAACCTCTCCTAATCGCCCATTCGCCAGTCACATTGGTGAGCTTGGTTTTTGGGTCAGTTTTATAATTAGTATAGGAATCTACTTTACTGAAAGAGAGAAGAGTGGACACTGGCCCGTCGATAAACTTAATATGTCCTAGCGAGCCAAAATGTGAATAACTGGCATATAACAAGAATAAACATTGATCGTAAGACACCCTACGACGAACTCACAAGGCGCACACATGTTTGAACAAACCGTCTCTGGCTTCTGGTTAAAAGGCATTCTTGCCAGTGCCCAAGCACAAGGCATCGATCAGGAAAGCGTGATGGCAAAAGCAGGGGTGGTGTCGTTGCCACAGTCGGCCAATGAACGCGTGCCGTTGGATGCCACCGTTAACATCTGGAATGCAGCCATTGAGTTGACTCAAGATCCCCTCTTCGGCTTTCACATGGGCCGTCAATTTCGCCCTAACTGGTTTCATTTGATTCATCATTTATGGGCAAACAGCCCAACCGTTCAGCAAGCCATTGAGACCACATTAAAGTACCAAGCATTAATCAGTGATGGCGGTGATTTATCACTTCAACATCAAGACAATTCAATGTCGAACAAGGCCGTGATTGAGTATCAACCCAGAGCGGCAAAACTGGCCTTTAGTTACCATCAAATTGATGCTGTCTTGGCGATCTTAGTATCGCTTATCCGTTGGTCAGTGGATGATGGCTTTACCCCGACAAAGATCAGCGTTCCTCATCAACAACCTGAAGTAGTCGAAGAGTTGGAATCCTTTTTTAACTGCCCTATTGAATTCAATAGCCCACAAACTTTGATTGAATTTGATGCTGTCTGGCTCGACTTTCCCTTGATTGGTGCCGATTCGGACTTACTCAATATGCACTTGCAGTTAGCCGATCAAAAGCTGGCGGAACTCGGGCGAGTTAACCTCAGTGCGCAAGTCATCAGCAAATTAAGTGTGTTGGGGCAGTTCCAGAACTTATCCAAAGAAGCGGTCGCTGAACAACTGCAAACCAGCGCCAGAACACTGCAACGTAAGCTTCAGCAAGAAGGGACAAGTTTTAAAGAATTATCAGACTCATTGCGGAAATCGCTGGCGGATCAGTACATCGCACAAAATCGCTCCACCTCTGACTTAGTCGAGTTATTGGATTTCAGCGAGATCAGCAGCTTACACAAAGCATGCAAACGCTGGTTTGGAATGAGCCTGCAGGAAAAGCGGAAAAGGAAAGAGAACTAAGCCCTTTTATTTACATTAAGGTTTCTTTTTATTATCGGGTGTTCGGAGTTTCGACAAATCCCCCACCAAGCGGTTAATGCGTCGAATCGAACCGTACACTTCTTTGGTCGTCATGTTATGGGCCTTTCGGATTACCTGAGCCGGTTTTTCCACCGGCTTCACGGTTTCAATCAAATCGAATGAGGTATCCGCAATCGAGCGGTGGATTTTCTCGATCGAACTGGCACTGAGATCCACCGCTTCAGTGAGACCTTTGATGTCCAACTCTTTTCGTTTTAGCGAGACTTGTAACTCTTCAACTCGCTGACGATGCGCCAATTCAATCTGAGTTAACGACTGATCGAGCGTATTTGAAGAGTGCCAAACCCGCCAGAGCATCCACCCTGCCGAAAGCAAACAAAGTGTTCCAAAAGCAAAAATCACTGCGTCCATATTCTTTCCTCAGGGCGCGGTTGAAAAAGATTCACTATTAACGCTCAATCACTTGATCATCCGGCGTCGATTTGGTGTTCTTTGATGCACCGCCGCGCATTCCCACCAACTCAATCGACACATCGATATCCCGTTCATTAAGTGCCAGTTCCAATTCTGTGGCCACCTGTTTGTATACCCGGTACTTGATGTATTCCGGTGAAACAGCACTGACGGCTTTGGCTAATTTTGACTCTCGTTGTGCCACAATGTGAGGCTCATGAATCACCAACCTCAAATGCGGTAAGAACTCAGAAACCACCTCTTGGGAGAGGCTTTTTTCTAACTCATTCACTCGGGTTTGAATTTGATTAAATCGCCAAAACAACAGGGCAATGCCTGCAACCAAAGACAAAATAACAAACCCCATAAATACTACTGCGAAGGAAGACATCTTTTCCTTTACCTCTATTCACTGCTTTTTACTAAACCTATATTCAACCGCCGCCGGGCATTAAACCGCACTCACCGAGTATCTGTTGCCATGCCAACGTATGGCTCTTAACCGCTTGTTGATAACCCGCCCAAAGACTGTCTGAACTGGTTAATGCCAGCTTTTGTTGAAACTCATCAAACGCGTCTGGCACGTCCAAGCTAAAACCGTTCAGTAAATTATGTTGCTGATCAAACCACGGCGCTGTTTGCTGATGAACAAACGCCATATAAGGCTGTACCTTTCCAATGTAAAACTTTAAAAAGACGGTATGAAGAATCTTTGCATTCGGCGTGATCTTTCCCGTTGGGCATATGCGCCCTTTCGAACGCTGAAGCATCTTTGTTCCCTGAGTTAACAAGGTCGTAAGATCCGATACGGTTGCCAGCACTTTACCACCCATATTCGACTGCCCTAAACGCGCTAACGTTAATTCAAACGGCTCTCGATATTGGCCGACATCCAATGCCGTAGATTCCCGATCACGCTTAATCTGTTGAGTAAACTCAATCAAAGTTAACAGTAAGCGATAATCGTCTTCCGCTAACGATATAGCCTCATCTTGTGAAAGCCATTGTTGTGTGACGCCATAATAGTGCCGCATCTCAGGGCCACCCCAGACGGCTAACCAGGCATATCTATCCAGTTCCTCACGTTTTACAGCGACCACCTGTTGCAGTTGGGCATAGAGCGCAGGGTCTTCCGTTTCAAGATGATCGAGGCATTCGCGACTGTCATTTAAGAACTGCCATTGGTACAAAAACGTCTGACTCGACATCATCACTCGACCTAAGCCACTGTTCTTCTGAGCCGCGGTAATCTGAAGCTTGCACCCGGTCATGGACAAAAAGTCCAACAGATCAATGGAGTGAGTAGATAAGGATAACCCCATATCGCGTTTTTCCGGGTAGGAATGAAGATGAATCCCTGGTGACTCAAATTCCTGATCCAAGACATTGGCAAGGCGCCATAAATAATCTTCCACCACCTCTCGCTCCGGTGGAGTTTGAGAGCAGCCTGCACAGAAACACAAGATAGAAATAATCAGCACCACTCGTGAAAAGCGACGAAAGAGCTGGCCAGTATTTGCAGTAAGGAAAGGCAAATAGTTCATTGAAATCAGATAGATTACTCCTTGATCAAAGGGTGTTAGAATGCGCCGTTTATATCGAAGGGACGTATTTTAGAGGTTCCCTAACGCAACATCATTGCACGATATCTTTCAGTTTAGGAGTTCTCGGGTTGTTAATGTCATTTATGTCACGTCGTACCGTTAAAACACTATTGCTAGTTGGTATCACTACTACACTTGCCAGCTGCTGCCTATGCCCGGAGCCTGAAAAGAAAGAAGAGCCGCTGCAGGACATTGAACTTAATGACATTTCGCGCCTGTACCGCAGCCAGGATTCCGCCGAACTGCCTGAGTTTGCCTGTATTCAGGATGTACAAACCAAGAAACAAATCTTCTTTGGTTATACTCTAAACCTCGTCCGAGAGCATAACGACATGATTCTTGAGACTCGACAAACGGTGCTGGCTCTGCGCGACAAGTTTGCTTTGTCTCAAACAACCTCCGACAAAATAGAAGCCAGCAGCGGTGTAGCACACGCCAGTACAACACAAAACGATGCCAATACAGCCCTTACTCAAGACTCGCCCCCCCAAATCTTTACCGAAGAAGAACGTCTATGGCTGAAAAAGTTAGCACGAACTCACCGTATTAATACCAAAACACAGGATGCTCGATTCTTTGATCAATTGCTGTTTGCACTCGATGTCATTCCTGCGTCCATGGCACTGGCACAAGCGGCCAATGAATCGGCCTGGGGTACCTCCCGTTTTGCAATTGAAGCCAACAATCTGTTCGGCCAGTGGTGCTTCAAAGAAGGTTGCGGTCTAGTGCCACAACTCCGACCTGAAGGCGCGACCTATGAAGTGAAGGTGTTCTCTACGCCTTCAGAATCGGTAGGCCAGTACATGCTCAACATCAACCGCAACAGCTCCTACCAGAAAGTCAGAAACATCCGTCATTCATATCGGGCTCAAGGTCAAGAAATTCCAGGAAGCTCGGTGGTCGGAGGATTAAAAAGTTACTCCGCTCGTGGTGATGCCTATATTGAAGAACTTCGTCACATGATTGGCTACAACGAGCTGGCGCAGTGGGACGATCACACGGCCGAATACCCGGATATTTCTCAGCTAGAAGTCCCTAATTGCTAGGGAATTGATTACCAAGGCCTTTCATACTGATACGCGTCAACGCGCAGCACATCAAATACAACGAGAAGCGAAGAAACTTTCGGAAATTTGAACTGGCCCCGTTCCAGTCTAAGAGCGGCTGTGTCATTATCTTTCGCTGGATGTAGCAGAACCCGCATCCAGCCGATGCCAGACCATCGAAACAATAATTAAAAATAACACCTTGTTTTAGCCTATCTCCGAAAAGACCTGATAATGAAAGCCAAACTGCCTCTGCTTCAATCCCTTGTTTTCATCACGCTGATCGTTTTCAGCTCACTCTCCAGCGCCAAGCAATTGAAATATTTAGGACAGCCCTTTCCCGACATCAAGAAAAGCTGGAATGCGGACGATTATGAATTAGCTCTGGACAGCTTAATTACCATTCAAAAGTCCGAACCTGACTTATTACCCAAGCGCCGCGGTGAATTCACCGGCGCGGTGTATGATCGCTTTATTTCTGAAGACAACTTCCGCTATCAGCTGGACATCAAACAACCCATTGAAGAACGCCGTGAAGAGTCGGTCAGAGTGTCGGTGGTATTGAAAGAAATGATGCGCACCTATTTTGACTTTAAAGCCAAAAAACAATCTTACGGTGCCGAAGCGCTTGGCATCGTCAGTTATTCGTTGAGGCAGCAAGCCATCTTCTTCACCTTAACCGTGGAATATTGGTTAGGTCTTCCACAGATTGAAACCAAAACACCGACTCGCTTGGCTGAACTGGCTGAGTATAAAAACGGGGCCGCATCGCTTCTTTCTTCGGCGTTCAAATATCTGGCACTAGTGAGCTTTTTCAAACGCGAGGACTTGGAAGTCTATGGCTGGGAACTGGCGCATATTACGCCTGAGCTGTTTGTTCATCTGCCCCTTGCGAAACAACAGAGCATTCTGATTCAAGTAGAAAACCTGCGTGATAGTCACGACTATCCGCAAGTCCAGGAAGCCATGACAAAGCTGCACTCAAACCTTGTAGAGTTGATCGAACAGCATAAAAAAACCATTGAGCAAAACGGTTAAGTAACAGCGTCGAAAAAGGGGCATTCATCAGCCCCTTCTCACATTTCACATTTCACATTTCAATTAGAGCAACCCAAGTTCTCTTGCCTTCGCAATCGCTTGGGTTCGGTTTTTCACACCCAGTTTGTTATTGATCTTACGCGCATGGGTTTTCACCGTATTCAACGAGATGAAGAGCTTGTCTGCCACCGCCTGATTCGAATGGCCTTCTGCAATCAAGGCCAACACCCCTTGCTCACGATCACTTAACGGCACGCATACATCACGACCAATACTCAAGTGCTCTCGCAAGCCTTCGAGATGCTGCAAGTGATAAATGAATTCCCCCAAATCACCGCGTTCATTCAGCTTCGCCAACATAGGAGCAACTTGTCCGCCCAACTCCATAAACGGTGCTATGTAGTTGCAACTCATGGACTCTTGCAATGCTCGTTTCAACACTTTACTGGCTTGCTTTGAGTCGCCCATGACTTCATAACAGGTGGCCTGAAGTACCATCACAGGAATGTACATCACCGAACGCGACTCTGAAGACAATTTTCGGTTTAACTGATCACACGCCTCAAGTGCTTCTGTCCAACGCGCCTGAGCCGTTAACAACCGAATGCCTAACACATCCAAATAATAAGAAACGTGAGGTAACCACTCCAACAACGCAGGATGCCAAAAATCACGAACTTTCAGGTCATCAAATAACGACTGAGCAATACTGACTTGGCCTTCATCCAGCTTCAAATAGGCTTTCACCAAGGAAACCAATGGCTGATAAAAATCATCGGGCACATTCCAGCAATGCATTAAACGTTCAAGCTCGAAAATCCCGCGATGCGCTTTTCGATAAGAACGCTTCCCTCGATACAATAAAGCCTTCACAGAAAACCCTAATACAATCATTGGGTCTTCATTATGTAAGGCGGTTTTTACACCGCGATCACACACTTCTTCGGCATTCAGCCAATCGCCCTGAATCCACAAAATGTAGGCTTTCAGCATCATCATTCGCCCATAAAAAGGCGATTGAGTACCTAACGTTTGCTGGTGCAATAACGAGATGCCTTTGTCGATAGCGGCCAAGGCAGAGTGCCAATCCCCTCGCTGCTGATGATAACGACACAGGTCAATCAGCACCGCCGACTCCAAACGACCGTCAGACCAATTTCTGGCTTTCCGCAAGGAATCATTGATCTGCTGTTCACCCAAGGTCATATCGCCGGTCGCTAGAGAAATCCGAGCGGATAAAATCAACGACATAGCTTCGGTTAATTCGTTCGAATCAGGTTGATCACGGTAGTGTTGCAATAAGCCACGGGCCTGATCGTAATCCCCCAAATAACGAACACACCAAGCACGAATCAACTGAACCAAAGTAGTCAGCTGATGCGCTTCGGCATCTTCGTCAGAAATGCTGTTCAACCAAGTCAACGCGGTTGAGAAATCCATCGAGTACGCCCAGGCCCACGCAATGGAAGCTCTTAGTTTAGGGCTGGAATCGATAACCTCTTGAGTTAACAGCGTCTCTAATTTCTTTAACTGGTGATAGCCGTGTTGCTGAAGCAGGAAGTCACAAGATTGCTCAGCCACCGACAAAATCACATCAGCCTTGCCCAAGTACGTACAGAGGTTAATGGCTTCTGAAAAGGCCTGGTGTTGTACGAACCATTCGGCAGACTTAACAATCCAAGGTTCAAGTTCTTCTTTTGAGAGCGCCTTTAAATGGGTTTCGACCAACCAACTACGGTGAACCGGATTAAATAAGAAATAGTTGGTACTCGCCCCCTCTGGTGGCGATTGAAGAATAAGTTGTTCTTTAATCACGCCAAAACAGAGCTCACCTTCTCGGCCAAAGACATCACGACAAAACTGTTCCGAAACCCGTTCCACCAAAGACAAGACCGCCAACACATGAGCAGTTTGTTGAAGTTCCGGCAGGTTAAATTGCTCTGCTAAAAAGGAGCTCAATCTTGAAAGTAAGATAGGTTCATCCAAGCCACTGGACGGATCACTGGTTAAAACATCTTTGACCATCACCTCAACGGCCAAGGGCCAGCCAAGGGTTTTTTGCATGATGTAGTTGGCTCTGTCTTCTGCATCTACCACATCAAACTGCTGAAGTCTGGCTACCACATCGCTGTAACCCATGGAAAAATCCATGTATTGCATCAACTGAGGTTGAATGTTGATCATAACCGGGCTGTTAACCAAGGTCTCGTCCAACTTGGATGAGACGATCAGAATCTTAAGCTCTGCCGGTGTAAAACGAATCAAGGTTTCGAGAATGTATCGCTGATCAGGAGAGGAATTCACGCCATCCCAGCCATTGATGACCAGCAGCTTGGTTCTGTCGCTTGGCTTTTCTGAGTCGGATAACGAGTGACGATTGATGCTCAACAAAAAAACTTCCAGAGCATCTCGCCAACCGTATTGAATTTCTTTCTGAAGATCGACGATGGACGGCTCAGGTAATTCTAGTAAGGTTTTGGCGGCATCCAATAAATAACATAGGAAGCCTTCAACATCTTCTCCCTCACGAGAAAGCTCAACCCACTCAGCCATGCCGCCATGCGCAACTACAGAACGTGCGTAGGCACTCACCGCCAGAGTCTTTCCGTACCCTTTCGGCGCACAAGCAAATAATAAACGTGAACGTTCAAGCCCTCGTTCAACTGCTTCTTTCACTTTTTGACGTACCGTAATACTGCCTTTGGCAGGAATCAGTCGTCTCGAAGAATGCAGTTTCAAGCTGGCAGGAACAGATCTGGTTTGCGTCGTTTCCATAGCAGAATAGGCCTTTCCATTCACTTCAGTAAATTAGAATTTTTATTCTAATATCGACGCATCATACTAAAGAGTGATAGGAAAATACAAAAATATCACCCTTATGGTCACTCTGAGCTTTTCTCCAGACATAAAAAAACGCCCATATCGGGCGTTTTTCGTAGAAAGCGAACTCTCTTCTTATCAGATTTATAACAGCTGTATTAACTAAACAACCGTATTAACGACGACCTGAACGACGCAACGCTGCTGGCGTATAGTCTTTCTCAGAACGTTCGAAGTTAAACTCATAAGATTTGTCTTCTTCGTTGTCCAAACCTAGAACTAGGTAACGACCCGCAAGAAGATCATAAAGAGATTCTACGGCATACCATGGAATAACAGAATCGTAGAACTGCATTGCATGGGCTTCAGCCACACGCCATAGCTCACCACGACCGTCATAGTGATCAATTACAGACGCTGACCAGCTATCTTCATCGATGTAGAAAGTACGCTTCGCATAAATGTGACGCTGACCTTCTTTAATCGTCGCTTCCACTTTCCACACACGGTGCAACTCATAACGAGTGTGCTCAGGGTTCAAGTGACCAGGGCGAATGATGTCATCATATTTCAATGACTTAGAGTTCAACTGGTAAGAGTTGTATGGAATGTACATCTCTTGTTTACCAACCAATTTCCAGTCATAACGATCTGGGGCACCATTGTACATGTCGAAGTTATCAGAGGTACGAAGACCATCTGCTGCAGTACCTGGGCCGTCGTAAGAAACCTGAGGCGCACGACGTACACGACGCTGACCTGCGTTATACAACCATGCCAAACGAGGCTCTTTTACCTGATCCAGTGTTTCGTGAACAAGCAATACGTTACCTGCCAAACGCGCTGGTGCCAGTACTTGCTGCTTGAAGTAGAACAAGATGTTAGACGGTTGGCTCAAGTCCACACCTTTCAGGTTTGAACGGAACGTAAATTCGTCCTGGAACTTAACCAAAGTGTAAGAACCATTTACCTGAGGCGTTGCCTGGTTGATGGTACGCATTACCGAACCACCACGATAACGCACGATATGGTTCCAGATCACTTTCAAACCGGCATCAGGATCGTTCTGATCAATGATCGGGAATGGTACCGCTTTAATGTAATTTCTAAGACCGTTACCACCATCAACTAATTCAGTCTTGGTTGCATTGTCTTTGATCACATCATAAATCTCAGCTGGGTAAGCTGCCGAACGATGCGTAGGATACACAGGAATGTTGTACGTATCGTACTTAGTCAACATTGCCTTTTGACCTTCAGACAGCTTATCAGCGTACTGCGCCATATTGCCTGCATTAATGGTGAACTTAGCCGTTTCTCCAGCGTATGGAGAAATGTAATTAGAACCATCAAAACCAGCAGGTGGTGCTGAAATACCACCGTCCCAAGCAGGAATATCGCCACCGTTACCGGCTTTTTCTGCACCAATTGGTGTCAGGTCAGCACCCAGACGCGCTGCCTCTGCTTCAGAAACCTTTGCCCATGCACTTGAAGCGGCTACTGAGAAAGCCAGTGCACCACTCAACACTAATGTGTTTTTCAGTTTCATATCGAACCCTTTATTTAATTTCCACCCTACAAGGTGGGGCAAATATCAAAAACTCTATTTGCCCATCCTTGGCCACTACTCATTCCATTGATGTTATTCGTTATTTTCAGCTTAGAATGAATAGCTCAAACTTGCATACGCGTTATCACGGTCATCCAAGTCGTTGTAATCCGCATTGTTGAAGAATGCGGTGTAACCAACAGACGCTTTCCAAGCATTCAAGTAAAGTGCATTTACACCAACGTTCAATGCCATACGATCTTCGATGAACTGACTGCCAGGCTCAGGACCATAGCCATCAACATCATGAGACCATGCAAAGAATGGCTCCAGGTTTACACCAGCAAAGGCGTTGTTGTACTCCAACTTACCACGGATACGATAACCCCAAGATAGCTCAGTTACATAACCATCCTGTGTACAGTAATCAGATTGATCATTAGCTAATGGACCAGAAGCACATGTACCTGGCGTTGGCGTATCGTTATAACCTGGATGTACAGGACCGAAAGCACCAATACCATAAGCACCTGAACGACCATAACGAGCTTTAGATTGATCTGGTAAATCTTCGACATAGGTAGCACCTACTTCACCAGCCAGTGTCAAACGGCTTGCACCTAGTACCTGATCAAAGAATTTAATTGCTGTCATCTGAGCTTGCCAGATATCAAACAAGTCATAACCTTTAAAGTCATCAGCACCGTAGAACTCAGTAATATCTGAAGCACCAGCTTCTTCCATTCTCTGCTGAAGAATCAGACTTGAAGGCTGTGCAATTACACCATGAACCAATTCAAATGCGTTATGTTGAACCGGAACATCTTGTTTGTAGCTAATTTCACCAGACAGAGAAATACCTGATTCTGTACTGGTATTAAAGCTAATCCCCAACAACTTGATATTCTCAGGGAAAGACATTTCAAAGAAACCATAATCATTGTATGTACCATCAAGATTACGATCTGCAACTTGTCCAGTAATTACAGGCAACTTACTGTGATACTGCATGTAGTAGAAACCAAATTCAGTATCATTCAGCTCTTCTGCATAATAGCGGAACGCAATACCAAACTGATCGCTATCATCAGGTTCTTTGTCTGCTCTGTGTTGTACTTGAGGTAACCCAGGTAATACATCTGTTCCTAGATATTCCTTATCATCAATCAAGCCATCACCATCTTGATCGTAAGGGGTAGCCGTTGGCGTCGACGTTGTATCAACTGTAGAAAGCAATACGTTGCCACAATCAACATTAGTAGCAAAATCAATCGTGGAATAGAAAGTACCACATGGGTCAACCTGTGTTTTTCTCCACTTCAATTGATAATAAGCTTCCATCGATAACGCTTCTGTTAAACCAACAGATGCATAAAGCATTTCAACAGGTAGAAGAATATCTTTAACTTCAGCACCAGGCGTACGAGCAGCTGTTGCATCTACAGGGTTAGTCGAGTTAATACCACCTTGAATGAAAGTTGATTCACCCCACGAAATTACCTGTTTACCAGCACGTAAACTTACTGGCATCTCATCTTCACCTACATAGGTGTTCCACCAAACAAACGCGTCCAGTAAATCAATATCAGAGCCTGCATCATCACGAGCAGAAGCACTTAATTCTTTGTGAGATCGCGACTCATCTTGCAGTTCGAAATCATAGAAAGATTTAACACGAGCAAATGCACCAAAATCACCATGAGAGAATTCGATGTCATTGGTCATAGAGATTTTTTTAGTATACGTCTCACCCTTCTCAAAATTTAACGTACCGTCATCATAGTTATAGGTTGATCCACGCCCAGGGTTACCATCGTGATCTCTATTCGTACGAGCTACACGGTCTAAATTAGGGTCTTCGGTACGCCATGCTGCAGACGCTGTAATTTGTGTATCAATTTGTAGAGAACCTTCATCACCCACATCAAACTGAAGTGCGTGAACCGAGCTTACCATTGAAGCTGAAATAGCAACGGTCAAGGGAAGCTTTTTAAAATCTTTTAATTTCATGGAATCTCTCCAGATTCGGAATTTCTCTTGCGTACCCTCATTGAGGATACGCATTCAATTTATTTTTATTGGTATTACAAGCACTGAGGATTAGCAGCATCCGCAGAAGGGTCACAATCACTTAGCAATGTAGAATCATTGACAAGAACCGCACGCCCTGATGTTGCAAAGAAGGTTGCAATTTGGCCTACCATTTCACCAAATACAGAAGCGTTATCAACACTTACGATGGTCCCATGTGAACCAGCATTGAAGCGTGAAGCAACACTGATTGACTGACTTGTCGCACCAGCATCAGCAGCTAGGGCAGCACCTGCAGCCTGGAAACCTGCAACCGTGTCATAAACCCCTTCATTACCTTCAGCACCTAAGCCTGCCAAAGGCAAATCGCTTGGTAGAGCAGCATTAGAAGTTGACTCACGTAATAGAGGTTCAGTACCTGAAAGCGGAGCAGATTCAGCCACGCCAAAACCTAGTGAACTCAAATCTAAAGGAGGTAAAGGACGGTTATCAGCGTCATTTGGAATTGTTTGGTCAGGAGCAGTCGTGTAGGTACCGTTTACATCCCATGCACCAGAAATCTCAAAGAACAAGCTTCCTGGAGTCGCCGTAGAGAGAGCACCCTGCTGGAAGTTATCCATATAGTTAACAGGATCAGTAGAATCCAACGTAGCCTGGAAGACATTCAAGAACTTCTCATAGTTTGCAGTTCCACGCTCGATACCAGCATTAGATAAGCCAGTTAAAATGACTGGTGCACCAAAACTAGTACTTGCAGAGTTTTCCAACAATTTAGGAATACCACCACCCGTCATAGCGAAGTTAGCCCCTAGAACAGGGTTGATATTTGGTAAGTATCGAGCAGGGTTACCACCAGCCGTTGCAACTGCTCCAGCTTGAAGTGCTGCGCCACCAAATGACTTATTGTTAGATGCTACAAACGGAATACCATTCACACCACCAAGTGAGTGGCCAACAAAGTGAGTAGTTACTCGATCCGTACCACCTAGCGCAGCTAGTGGTGATGTATAGGTCAAGAAACCTTCAGTCGATGCATCATAAGTCTGTAATTCAGCATCAATTGCAGTTAATGAAGCATTCAAAGTTGAAAGATCCAAAATCTGTTGACGCAAATTGTCACGGCTGTTTTGGAAGTTCAACAAATTAATGAATAGTGACCCTGAAGCAACCGCACCATTTGGTGACTGACCTGCTGCCTGAGTTGTCGCATCAAGAATGGTATACCCAAAATGACGCTCACGAAGTTCAGCAGGAACAGTGTTTGGCAAAGCATTAGCAGCCGAAGCAAAGTCCACATTTGTTAGGCCAGAGATCTCAGTCGCTGAGCCTGTAGGAACGCCAGTTTCATCATAAGTAACTGAAGCCCCATGCAATGGCTGATCGATTGAAACAGTTACATAACAAGGAACACCCGTGATGCTAAAGAGTCCAGTTGTTGCATCTGCGGAATAACAAGCAGCACCCAGCTGGTTACCTAGTGGTAAACTATTACTTCTGTCATTAGTAATGCCATGGTTATAAATAACAGTTGGGTAAGGACCATCAACTGCAGCGCCAAGTAAACCAGTAGCATCGCCTGCAATTAAAGCATTCTTAACATCAAGTTGCGAAGGATCTGCAGCTTCAGCGGTTAAATAGCTAGTCAATGCAGCAGGTAGATTGGTATCACCAGAAATTGCAGTATAGGCAGAAGCCAGGATTGCCTGTTCAAGCGTAGCACCAGAGCCCGCATCAACTACTGAAGACATACCTGGGTAACTAACAACAACAGGTACAGTTTCATCAGTCTGCTTAGCAGCAAACGGGAAGTTATAAGTCACATTATATTCGCCGTCTGCATCTGCAGGAGGAAGTGCTCCAGAAGCGGCTCCAGTCAATGCGGTTTCAAGCGCACCACCTAAGGTTTGATCTGCAACCCATTGAGAACCTTTAATACCTTCTACTCCAGCATCAGAAGATTCTGTTCCATCTGGCGCATAGCCGTAGTAAGGAAGCTCGATCCAACCTTCATAAACTTTACCAGGAGCAACAGTCATGTTATCCGGGAATGTAATGGTCCCACTGGTTGCTTCAATCGTATTCCAGAAACCGACTTCAGAACTCGCTTGAGGTTTAGGAAGTAACGCCTGTACTTGAGCCGTTTCCAAAGCACTCAAATCAAGCGTCGCAATGTATGCGTTCAAAGACACAGGTGCAGGTGAAACGGCGATTTCAGGGTACAGCTTAACCTGTGTTGCAAACGCTGACTGAAGCGACTCTACGGCTGACTGTTGGTTTACAGTTAACTCAGCATCTGCATCAATACCATTATCAGTACGGTACTGAGCTTCAATCGTATCGTCAAAGCTTGAAGCAAATACACCAGCAACCACACCCGGAATTGCATTATCTAGTGCAACATTCGGAATGGTCATACCTAGAAGAACATCATCCACACCACCTGTAGTGAAGGTATAAGACAGGATAATGTCGGATTCTAGTTGAGCCGTTGCTTCATCAGAAAGATTTTTAGTTGCTGAAGCAAACCCAGCCGTAATATCTTCCAAGTTATTTACTAGAGTTTGTAGGCCTCGTAATTCAGGTAGATCGTATGGGTCAGTTGCAGGGTTCTTTTTAAAACCACTATAGCTTGAACTTGCTAAGACAGCCTCACCTGAAGAATCTTTAACACCGTTTTCTCCACCAACCACAGCTACGACATACTTAGTTTTAGGATCTAAAGGCTTAACTGGCGTAATGCGAAGCGTATTGTTACTGGTACCATCTTGAGTAATAACTTCTGCGCGATAATCACCATCATATAGGGTTGCAGCAGTACCAGTGATTGCTACTGAATCGTCAGCTTCAAGATTAAACTCGTCAACAAGAAAATCATAAAGCCCTGCACCATCATCAGTCATACCATTGTTGTCGACGTTATACTGAGCAAAGGCAAAACCTACACCAGATGACAAGATGGTTTCACCATTTAGCGTGCCGTCTGTGGTAATAGAGTCGAATACTGCTTTAAAAGTTGTGTACGATCCATTTAAAGGACCACCAGTATTAATAGCAGCTAAGTTAGTCAAAATAGTTGTTTTAAGATCAACCAAAAAGTCACTATCTGACACAGCAAACGGTGGGATTTGAACAGAAGACGAAGCAGCTGTTGCCTGGGCAGTCGCAATCGCTGTTGCAGCGTCAGCTCCACCTGCTAGGGCTTGAAGATAAGCTGCCGTAGCTGCATAAGCCTTAAAAATAAGCGTCTGACGCTCAGCTTTGGCAGCAATCTGGGTGATATCCAAAGACTGAACAGCAGAGTCAGTTGCTAATTTAATTAGGAAAACATTCTGTGTCGAAGAAGCAGGATCGGTATCCAAAGATTCAGAATCAATTGAACCGTCAAATGCGATATCAATCTGGCTAACCGTTGACCAACCATCAAGATCATTGATTGCTGTTGTCACTGGAGGAGTTGTATCGTCTGTATTTGCCGTGCCATCTGTAGAGGCAGCATCAACGAACAATAAATCGCTCTGCAAAGGTAATAACCCTTGTTCAGGACTATAGATTACCTTGGTATTACCATCGCCACCAACAGGAATAACACCACCGTTTGGACCTGTAGTCCCGGTGCTATCGGTACCAGAACAACCAGCGAGTCCCATGCCTGCGGCAATGGAAAGACTCAGAAGAGATTTCTTCAACATATGCAACCTTGTCTGACTTTTTGTTTATCTTTATTAAGTAGCGGTATTTGTTAGGTGGAGAATTCCTAACCCTATCAATCCACTATGCGAATAACATCACAATATAGCGGAGGAGTTCCCCGCATGAGATCACCCTAAAGGATGATTCACCATGATTTCTTTGTCACTCCGTCCAAATAGCAACAAGAACGCCATAGAAATTTACATTCTGTTACAAGATAGTAGGTAATCCCTATTGTTCAAGCAGGGCAATTAGGATTCCACCCGCTTCTAGCTTATAATCACGCGCACTTTTTATTCTCTATCTGTAAAAGCTCATTACAGAGAAGATTACACTTCACACTCAAGAAGCGTAGCCAGCGACGTTTAGGCAAGCCAAGTACAGATGAAAGAACTGAGCTTACAAATTTGTAAGCGAGCAATTAAGTCTGATGTAAATACAGCGTAAACCAGCATAGCTGCTTCATTACCAGGAGAGAAACATGTCCAAAGACTCTGTTGTAATCGTATCCGGCGCCCGTACCCCTATGGGTGGTCTTTCAGGTGCTCTAAGCGCACTTCCAGCCACTGACCTTGGTGCTGTTGCTATCGAAGAAGCAGTAAAACGTGCAGGCATCGATGCCAATGACGTACAAGAAGTTATCATGGGTAACGTTCTTCCAGCTGGCTTAAAACAAGGCCCAGCTCGTCAAGCAATGCGTAAAGCAGGTCTTACAGACAACACTGGTGCGGTTACCATTAATAAGCTGTGTGGTTCTGGCATGAAAGCAACCATGATGGCGCACGATTCGATTAAAGCAGGTACTAACGAAGTAGTGGTTGCTGGCGGTATGGAAAGCATGTCGAACGCACCTTACATCCTTGAGAAAGCTCGCTCTGGCTATCGCCTTGGCCACGGTGATCAATTAAAAGATCATATGTTCCTGGACGGTCTTGAAGATGCAGAAACCGGTAAGTTGATGGGTCAGTTCGCGCAAGGTACTGCTGACGACAAGGGTTATACTCGTGAAGAAATGGACGAGTATGCAATTAACTCTCTAAAACGTGCTAAAAAAGCCATTGATGAAGGCTTGATCAAAGATGAGATCGTTCCTGTGACAGTAAAAACTCGTCGCGGTGAAACGGTTGTTTCTGACGATGAACAGCCACACAATGCAAACATTGAGAAAATCCCTACACTTCGCCCGGCATTCGCTAAAGACGGTACGATTACAGCTGCAAACGCCTCTTCTATCTCTGACGGTGCTTCTGCACTTGTTCTAATGAGCGAAGCTGAAGCAGAAAAACGCGGCCTTAAGCCAATGGCTCGTATCGTTGCTCACTCAACTCAATCACAGCACCCTTCTGAATTTACCATTGCTCCTGTGGGCGCGATTGAGAAAGTATTGGAAAAAGCTGAGTGGACGAAAGAAGACGTTGATTTGTTTGAAATTAACGAAGCGTTCGCAATGGTTGCTATGATGCCAATCAAAGAACTTGGTCTTGATCCTGAGAAAGTAAACGTTCACGGCGGTGCTTGTGCTCAAGGTCACCCTGTTGGCTCTACTGGTTCTCGTCTACTGGTAACTCTTATGTACGCACTTGAGCGTTACGGTAAGAAGAAAGGTGTTGCAGCACTTTGTATCGGTGGCGGTGAAGCAACTGCAATGGCGATTGAATTGATCTAAGCCAGATTATGTATTGATTTGATCGTTTCGATCACATCGATCTAAAAGCCCTGCTTCAAACGCAGGGCTTTTTTATCGATTGCCATTAAGAAGTCTAAAACACCATCTCAAAATTATGTGCGTCCACTGAGTTATCCAGTGCTTCTAAGATCATTACTTCAGTAAGATCCACTTCCACCGCACCTTGCGCAGCCTCAACAACAATCAACTCTCTATCACCCTTGCGGACAATGTCTTTTGCAATGCCTAACACTGTTTGGTGATCCACCAAGGTTAACTGCACTTTAGAATGCCTCATGCATACAATTTCAAAATAATCGTGTGCCTCACAAGAGATAGGTTTGGTCATGTCATTTCCCCAAAAAAGAAAAAGCCCTGATAACACTATAATTATCAGGGCTTGGTTCTGCCAACTCTCAGCATCTACTTGATGCTTTAAGAAACCTTACATTTCGATTAACTGATCAACGAAGGTAAAGAAGTCATCCTTAGAGGTTAGCGCCTTATTGTTCACTCGTCTCGCCCCTTCAATAATCAACGTCGGCGTACCAGAAATTTCATAATGCTTAGACAGCTCAATGGAATTACGCAACTTGTCTTCTAACTCTTTACTCTCCACACGCGCTTTGACAGCCGCCACATCTACGCTCTTTTCTTCTAGCATGGCGTAAATCTTGTCTAACTGTTCGCCCAGGCTCTTTTCATGGCCAAAGGTTTCGAATAGCTTAAACATTTCATGGTGAACTTCATCGAAGTTGTTAAGCGGCTCGATGGCGTAATATACACGTGCATAAAGACCGGTCGTTTGATTCCAGACAACAGGCACATAGCTGACTTTCTTCGATGGGTTCTGCTTGTTCCAGTCTTTCAACTCTGGCGCAAACTCCTGACAGTGGTGACAGCCATAGCTAAAAAACTCAACCACATCAGCCTGTGCAAGATTTGCATCTTGATTCGCCATGATGTTGTCGTATTTGAAGTAATGCGTACCTTCTTGTAACTGACCTGAAGCCATCGTCATGATAGGCTCATTAGACTCTGAAACCTTGGATACAGGCTCTTGTTCATTACCGCACCCAGTCACTGCCGCAGCTATACCAACCGACATCATGACCGCCATTAAACGCTTACCCATATCCAACACTTCCTCTTTTAAATTTTGACATCAAAGCTAACACAAAAAAGCCGCGATTCGAATGAATCACGGCTTTTAGTTGCTATTTCAAGCACAAAGTTCCCATCTGGAGGTAGCGGTTACGCTTTATGCTCTCTGGCTAAGTAATCATGTGACTGCATTTCCAACAAACGGCTGGTCGTTCGCTGGAATTCAAACTCAAGTTTCCCTGTGGAATAAATATCAGGAATGGCGTTCTCACCTGACATAATCAACTTAACGCCACGATCATAAAACTCATCCACCATATTAATAAAGCGACGAGCTAAATCATCGGTTTTCGCGCCCAATTCCGGCACATCACTGACCAACACCGCGTGATACAGCCGGCCCAACTCAATGTAATCGTTTTGAGAACGCGGGCCATCACACAAGGCTTTGAAATCAAACCAGGCCACATCATCACAAATCGCCTTCGCTTGAATCTCTCGACCCAAGACTTCGACCGGCACATCCTTCTCGATATGCTGAACATCCGGAATCAAACTATCAAAGCTCTTTTGCAAACTTTTCTCTGCACCGTCATCAAGCGGAAAGTGATATAACTCTGCCTGCTCTAACGCACGTAAACGGTAATCAACACCACTGTCGACATTCACCACTTCGGTGTATTGATTAAGTAACTTGATTGCCGGGATGAAACGGTCTCGTTGCAAGCCATCTTTATAGAGACCATCCGGCACAATGTTAGAAGTCGCTACCAGGGTTACCCCACGATCGAACAACATCTGCAGCAATGAGCCCAAAATCATCGCATCGCCAATATCTGATACAAAGAACTCATCAAAACAAATTACCACACCGTCTTTTGCAATGCGATCCGCAACGGTTTCAAGGGGGTCTTTTTGACCTTTAAGATCTGTTAATTCAGTATGAACCCGCTGCATAAAACGGTGAAAGTGAGTACGAATTTTACGCTCGAATGGCAGGGCATCATAAAAGGTATCAACTAAGTAAGTCTTACCACGACCAACACCACCCCAGAAGTACAACCCCTGCAGTGGCTCTTTCTTTTTCTTGCGCTTAATTACTTTAGAGAAGGAAGCCACTTTGCTTCGAGACTTTGCTTTGTCGTATTCAGCAACTAAATCTTCATACAATCTTTGAAGGTGTTTTACTGCCATTTCCTGTGCAGAATCGTATGAAAAGTCGTCACGTTCCAGGTCTTTCTTATAAAGCTCTAAAGGAGTTGTCATAAGCGCTCAACAATACTGTTTATATCGTAGTCAATCAGAGGTAGCGCACTTTACCTCGGACGCCTTGAATGTTCAACTCAACGGCAAGTTTATGACTGATGAAAGACACCAAAAATAGTTGCCAATCTGCACTGCTCAAGGCACTCTAATTAAGTTAGCCTTTAATCCTATTTTATTTATTTGATCAACCTGCGAGACACTTCTATGGAAAGCACTTCTATTGATTGGTTATCTTACGGCCTTACGTTTATCTTAGGATCAGCCATTGGTGCACTACTCACCTTCTGGCTTCAGCCATCCAATCAAAAAAGCCGTCAATTAGAAAAGCAATTATCAGAAACGGAACAACACCAGGCAGAATATCAGGATAAAGTGACAGAGCACTTTGCGGAAACAGCTGAGCTCTTTACCGAACTGACCACCCAATACAAAAAGGTGTATGACCATCTTTCAAAAAGCTCACAAGAACTTTGCAACAACGACGTCATTACAGACCAATTAAAGCTAGGCGAATTGACTGAACAACCAGCGGTCTCCGATCAAACTGAAAAGGATACCGCGGACGAGACCATGAGCTTTGAAATGCCAAAGGATTACGCACACAGTTCCGATAAAAATCAACAAGGCGGGACATTATCGGAAGATTTCGGACTTCAGAAAAAGCGCGATAGCCCAATAGACTCTTAACCGAATTAATTGAGATGAATTAGTTCAGATGTAGTAATTCAGACTATATCTGACAAATACTGACGACAGAGAACACCTACAACGTAGGTTCTGTCGCCCTTATCTGAAACTCTCACGCTCTACACTGGATTATCAACATCCACAAAGTGATGCTGAATACCGAACGTCTCAGCCAAATGCTCACCCAATGCTTTCACTCCATAACGCTCGGTTGCGTGATGGCCGGCGGAATAAAAATGAATCCCCTCTTCCCGAGCCGTATGAACCGTTGGCTCAGAGATTTCCCCAGTCACAAAGGCATCCACTTCTGCAACAATAGCCTTATAAATATAAGACTGTGCAGCTCCAGTACACCATGCAACCCTATGAATCTGTTCCTTTTCTCTATCAGGCGCGATATGCAATGGCTCACGCCCCAATACACTCGCCAAACGCTCAGAGAATGCCTGCGCTGTAATAGGCTCTGACAGCTCGCCAACCGACCCCACACTCAGCGGGTTGCCCTCTTCCAAGCCTTCAGTCACTGTTAAGCCCAACAGTTTTGCTAGCTGCGTATTATTTCCATACTCCGCATGTACGTCCAAAGGCAAGTGGTAGGCGATCAAATTGATATCATTCTTGATCAAGGTACGAATACGACGGCCTTTCATTCCCACCAAGCTTTGAGGCTCACCTTTCCAGAAATAACCATGATGTACAAGAATCGCATCAGCATTTAATTCCACAGCACGATCCAGTAACGCCTGGCACGCCGTGACGCCAGATACGAGTGTGCCAATCTGATCAACCCCCTCAACCTGAAGGCCGTTTTCACAGTAATCTTTAAAGCTTGCCGGAGATAGCAGGCCAGTCAGGTAGTTCATTAACTCATTTCGCGAAACGGTCGACATTTCTTTTCTCTCTCAACAATTATGATCACTTCAATACGCTTCACTAAAGCCACAATGATCGGTCTAAACCCCTAGTTCTATATAGAACCTTTTGTAAATGACATACTTATCAATAAATTAACTAATCTTGATTATCATTTAGCAGTTACCAATAGTAAAATAATCTGTGCCGAGCTCAAGACCACATTTTAAATAGCCAGAGATAGAGATAAGACAGACCGCATGTTCAATCGATTGATAGTGCCCGCCTTACTAGGTGCCTGTATCGGCCTAACCGTTCTTTTGTTCAATCAAGAAAGGAACGTTATTACATCCTTTTTCACACCAGATTCATCCCAACACACTACAACTTCCGCGTCTCACTCATCAGATCAACCAACTCAAGAAGCACACGTAAACAGCACACGGGGAAGCACACCTCAACCATCACACCCCTTGGCTGCGCCCTCTTATGCCGATGCGGTAGAAGCATCCTCCCCTGCGGTGGTAAATATCTACGCTAGTCGCACAGTCACCCAGAGTACGCACCCTCTGCTATCAGACCCTAAGTTCCGACAGTTCTTAGGACGCTTTACACTTCCTCAGCAACAGGAAAAAATGCAGAACAGCTTAGGTTCTGGTGTTTTTATTGGCAAAGACGGCTATATTCTGACCAATCGTCACGTAATCCAAGGAGCCGAACAAATAGCTGTAGCATTAAGCGACGGTCGAAAATCACCAGCACGAGTAATTGGTACCGATCCAGCAACGGATCTTGCTGTTTTGAAGGTCGATCTTGATCAACTGCCCGAAGTGCCTTTGCCACTATCCAATAACGACTTACGTGTGGGCGACATCGTATTAGCCATTGGTAACCCATTTGGCTTTAATCAATCGGTATCAATAGGCATCATCAGTGCGCTTGGCAGAAGCAACCTTGGTATTACCACGTATGAGAACTTCATCCAAACGGACGCGGCGATTAACCCTGGCAATTCGGGCGGCGCCTTAATCAATGCCAACGGTGAGCTTATTGGAATTAATACCGCAGTATTTAATAAGGGCGGTGAAGCTCAGGGGATTGGCTTTGCCATTCCAGTAGAAGTCGCATTATTAGTAATGTCGGATCTTATCGAATATGGGCGTGTAAACCGAGGCTGGTTAGGTGTCGAAACCATAGACTTAACGCCCGCCTTATCAGCAAGATTCGACATCCCTTATCATGCAGGTATTTTGATCACTAAAATATTCAAAGACAGCCCTGCTCATAAAGCAGGCCTACTGCCCGGTGATATCATCACCAAAATCAATGGCGCAACCATCGCCAGCTTCCGCTCGGCCAGTCGACAAGTGGCCATGGTTCGACCGGCCGATAACGTTGAAATTGAGCTTATTCGGATCAATAACGAACTTAAAACGACAGTGACGGCTTCCGAGCATCCAAACCTCACAAAGCAATAAGCACTTCCCACTAAATTACAAACTATACAAACACAAAAAAGGCCTCTTGCGAGGCCTTTTTTTATTAAACTTAAGGATCAATCCTTGATTCGATATTCCGCTGAACGTGCGTGAGCGGTCAGACTCTCACCTCTTGCCAATACCGAAGCAACTTTCCCCATTTCAGACGCACCATCCGCAGAGAAGTGAATAATCGAGGACTTCTTCTGGAAATCATACACACCCAGAGGTGAAGAAAAGCGTGCTGTACCCGAAGTAGGCAGAACATGGTTTGGCCCTGCACAATAGTCACCCAACGCCTCAGCAGTATAACGCCCCATAAAGATCGCACCTGCGTGGCGAATCTTAGGTAATAATGCTTCAGGATCTTCAACTGACAATTCAAGATGCTCAGGAGCAATTTTATTCACTACGTCACAAGCATCATCAAGATCTGTAACTAAAACAAACGCACCTCGCTCTACCAAGGAAGTACGAATAATTTCTTGACGCTCCATAGTAGGCAGCAGTTTTTCAATCGACGCTTGAACCTGTGACAAGTACTCTTCACTGGTCGCAATCAGAATCGACTGAGCATCTTCATCGTGCTCCGCCTGCGAGAACAAATCCATTGCAATCCAATCTGGATCGGTCTGGCCGTCACACACCACAAGAATCTCAGATGGCCCTGCGATCATATCAATACCCACAGTACCAAATACCATACGCTTAGCCGTCGCTACATAGATATTGCCCGGCCCAACGATCTTATCAACTTTAGGTACAGACTCAGTGCCATACGCCAATGCAGCCACCGCCTGAGCGCCGCCCAAACGGAAAACGCGATCAACACCCGCAACTTCTGCAGCTGCAAGCACTAATGGATTTATCTCATCGTCCGGCGTTGGCACAACCATGATCAACTCTTGAACACCAGCCACTTTTGCTGGCATCGCATTCATCAATACAGATGACGGATAAGACGCTTTGCCACCAGGCACATACAAGCCGACTTTATCCATTGGCGTCACTTTCTGACCAAGCACCGTACCGTCTGTTTCGGTGTAATCCCAAGAGGTTTGTAATTGCTTTTCATGGTATGAACGCACCCGATCCGCAGCGGTTTGCAAAGCAACACGCTCTTTCTCAGGTAAACCATCCAAAGCAGCTTTCAGCTCCTCTTTCGACACTTCCAATTGAGACGAATCTGTTAAGTTGAGACGGTCGAATCGATTGGTAAACTCAATCAACGCCTGATCACCGTTGGCTCGTACAGAATGAACAATATCATGAACTCGCTGATTCACTTCAGCATCGGATACACCTTCCCATGCCGTCAGTTTCGCCAGTTGAGTATCAAAATCACTGTCACTGCTTGCCAATCGTTTAATGTTAATCATACGCGTACTTTTACCTTTCTTTTCAACGTCCTGAAGAGACGTACACAACATATCGAACGCTTACAAGCTTCTAAAACTAAAGCGTCCAATCAACTTCAAATTAAGCCATTTCAACGACTTTCGCCGCTTCAATCGCCTTACTCAATTTTTCAATAATCGGTTGAATCATGTGGTGCTTATTTTTATAAGCCGATTTACCCGCCACCAAACGACTGCTGATATATGCAATCTCTTCAAGTGGCTGCAGACCATTTGCTCTCAACGTATTGCCGGTATCAACAATATCAACGATGCGATCCGCCAAACCCATGATAGGCGCCAATTCCATCGCACCGTACAGTTTGATGATATCAACCTGGCGACCTTGTTCTGCATAATAACGCTTAGTTACATTAACGAATTTAGTCGCAACACGAAGGCGACCTTCCGGCTCTTTCGGATCTTTACCAGCCGTCATCAATTTACAACGAGCGATATCCAGATCCAGCAATTCGTACATGCCGTCTCCACCGTGCTCCATAAGAACGTCTTTACCAGAAACGCCCAAATCAGCTGCGCCTAACTCCACATACGCAGGAACATCCGTTGCACGAATAATGACTAAATTCACACCTGGTATATTGGTTTCAAAAATCAGCTTCCGACTCTTAAAAATGTCTTCTGCTGGCTCGATACCCGCTGCTTTCAGCAAAGGTAATGTGTCTTTTAGAATACGCCCTTTAGATAGAGCAATCGTAAGTGTCTGATCCATTACTGATCAATCCAATCCTATTCTGGTAAACGTCTAATGTCTGCACCTAATAATTGCAGCTTCTCTTCGATACACTCATAACCACGATCAATATGATAAATACGGTCAATTACCGTTTCACCTTGAGCAACCAAACCTGCAATCACCAAGCTTGCCGAAGCACGTAAGTCGGTTGCCATCACTGGAGCCGAATGCAGTTCCGATAGACCTTTAATTACCGCCGTGTTGCCTTCAACAGTAATATCTGCCCCCATGCGGGTCATTTCCTGAACGTGCATAAAGCGGTTTTCGAAGATGGTTTCCACTACGGTTCCGGTACCTTCAGCAACCGCATTCATCGCTACAAACTGAGCTTGCATATCCGTTGGAAATGCTGGATACGGCGCAGTTTTCAGTGACACGGCTTTAGGACGACGCCCTTCCATGTCAAGAGAAATCCAATTCTCGCCGGTTTCAATCTTGGCGCCAGCTTCTTCAAGCTTAACCAACACCGCATCAAGGATATCAGGGCGAGTGTCTTTAACTTTCACTTTACCCCCGGTAGCGGCTGCAGCAACCAAGTAGGTTCCCGTTTCGATACGATCAGGAACAACCGAATAATCACACCCATGTAATTTTTCTACACCCGTGACCCTAATGATGTCCGTGCCGTGACCTTCGATTTGTGCACCCATGGCAATCAAGCACTCAGCCAGATCAACCACTTCTGGTTCGCGTGCAGCATTTTCGATGGTGGTAACACCGTCCGCCAACGTTGCCGCCATCAGAATATTTTCAGTACCAGTTACAGTCACTGTGTCAAAGAACACATTCGCGCCCTTTAGACGGCCATCGGTTTTTGCCTTGATGTAACCGTCTTCTACAACCACCTCGGCACCCATGGCTTCTAAACCTCGGATATGAAGATCAACCGGACGGCTTCCGATAGCACAACCACCGGGTAAAGACACTTCAGCATAACCATTTTTTGCAACTAAAGGCCCCAATACCAAGATGGAGGCACGCATGGTTTTTACCAGCTCATACGGTGCGACCACGGATTTAATCTGGTTGCTGTCCAGCTCAATACTAAGGTCTTCATTAACGACAGGCTCAACACCCATAGTTCCAAGCAAGTTCAACATGGTTGTGATGTCTTGCAGATGCGGAAGATTTCGAATGATGACATTCTCGCTGGAAAGCAATGCAGCTGAGATGATAGGTAGTGCAGAGTTTTTAGCACCTGACGCGCGAATCTCACCAGATAAAGGCTTACCACCGCGAATGACTAATTTGTCCATTTAATATTTCACCAATTACTAACGAATATTCAAAAATCAAGCTTAGGCTTCAGAAGGAGTTAATGCTTTGATCTGCACAGCATGGATCGTTCCATCCTGAATCTGAGCATTTAAAGCCTTATATACTGCCTGCTGACGCTTTACAGCATTCAAACCTTCGAATGCGTCAGTAATTACAGTCACCTGATAATGATAGCCATCGGTTGATGCATCGATTTCTGCATTAGGAAATTCAGCTTTCAGTAACGCTTTAACGTCTTCTACGTCCATCTCGACCTCAAATTCAATTCTTCTTTAACAACAAAACCCGATCTCATAAAAATCGGGTATCAATTCTTTAACTGGAAGTTAACTTACGGAAAACTTAAGACTATTCGCCCGGTGTTTTAATTTGTCCGTCTTCCACCTCTACATCCAACTTAGAAGACCACTGATTAACAACCAATCCCAAGTCTCCATTGGCCTCGACAACCTTGCGAGCAAACTGCTGTCTGTACAGCAAACCAACATTAATACCGGCAACGGTTACATTTTGAACCTTCCACTGGCCAGCTTTAGTTTTATACATGCTGTACTTCAACGGTACCTGACTGCCACTGGATGTTGTAATCACTATATCAACCACTGCAGTTCGATCACCGTCAGGAACTGGCTCCCCCGGCAGGATATCAATGGTATAACCTTCGTATTCAATCAAACCACCGGAATAAGTCTCTACCAAACTACGTTCAAAAGATTGAGAAAATTTCTTTCTCTGTTCCTTATTGGCTTTTTTGTAGTACGGCCCCATCACCATCGCAGCAATGCGTTTAAAACCAACAACAGGTTGCAATGCTTCAGCTACTCGTGTGTAAAACTTTTCAGGGTTTTCGGTGAAACTAGTTCGCTCATCTTCGATAATAGAAAGCAAGGTTTGGGTCGTATTCCAAACCGCCTGTTCAGGACCAGATAGCTTATCAATATCAACCACACCATTATCTGGTTCAGTAGGAGTTACTGACGCCTCAGCACTCTCCGCACGCAATTCCATCGACAGCATTACAATCAAGCTTGCCAACAACACTCGAAATACTTTCATCATTCTCATCAATTCCACCCAATTATTCTTCCATGACGGTAATGTCGTTTAATGCTTCTAATCCTTAATAAAACATCAAACCAGTTCGGTTTCTTTCACGCGAGACTGCATTCATTAGTTATCCCTAACCAGTACCTAACTAATAAAAGTGCGCTATTGTAGCACCGATAATGGTTTCTATGAACAACTCTAAGGAGCCTCGCATCAGATCTAAGTCATTAGCGTATCGATCGAGGTAAAAGTTCGCTTAATCCCATCTAAATCTATACAATCAGCGCCACATTCAGTATGTTTCAAACGCTCGATTAAGACAGAAACCTCAGGAACTCCAGCTCTATGCTTCTCTATCATTCGCTAGCTATCATTTTAGGACTCATTACACTGGTCTGGAGTTCAGATCAATTTGTAAATTCAGCAGCTTCTGTTGCAAAACTTCTAGGAATGTCGACCTTAATGATAGGTCTGACTGTCGTCAGCTTCGGAACATCTGCACCAGAAATCATGGTCGCGCTCAACTCAGCCTTTAATAACTCACCAGGAATTGCCGTTGGTAACGCAGTAGGCTCGAACATAGCGAACATAGGCTTAGTACTGGGCGTAACCGCTCTCGTGAGCGCACTTCCAATTCGATCAGGTCTGATTCGACGAGAAATCCCACTGCTTCTACTGGTAACAGGTGTATCCGGCGTCCTAATGTGGGATTTATCACTTGATCTATTGGACGGTTTGATCTTATTAGCGTTATTGCCATTAACCTTATTTATCTTTCATAAATTCTCCCACACTGCTCAAGAAGGCGATAATCACGATGCCGCCGAAGACGAACTACTGGAAGAAGTGGCAGACTTGCCTGAAATGTCTACAGGTAAAGCCTGGGTGCTATTAACAGTAAGCCTTGCCGTATTAATCGGAAGCGCTCACATTTTGGTTTGGGGTGCATCCGGTGTTGCAAGAGAGTTGGGCGTCAGCGAACTGGTAATAGGTTTGACCATTGTTGCAATCGGCACCAGCCTACCTGAGTTAGCGGCATCAGTAGCAAGCGCTCTTAAAGGCCATCATGATCTAGCCATCGGAAATGTGATCGGCTCCAACCTATTTAATCTAATGACCGTGCTTTCCGTGCCAGGCATTATCGTCACTACCAGCATCGAACCACTGGGCTTTTCGAGAGACTACTTTGTCATGCTTGGTTTAACGCTGGCCCTGTCTTTCTTTATTCTAGTAAAATCTCGCACCTCAACGTCGGCCTCATCCGGTACCAATATGCAAGTTGGCGGTAAACTGACTAAGCTGCATGGTTTACTTTTCTTAGGCGTTTATACTGCTTATATGGTTCAACTGTACTTACACAGTACCGCCGGTTAATGGCATAGATTTAACTTGTATTACCAGACTAATTTGTTTTACCAGACGTGTTGATGTTAGGACACCTTATGACAGACTTTGATTACATTGCTACAGCCCAAAGAACCTTAACCATTGAGGCTGAAGCCGTCACTGAACTGAAAAATCGTCTCGGCGAAGAATTCGTTACTGCGTGTGAATTGATTATTCACTGCAAAGGCCGAGTGGTAGTTACTGGGATGGGGAAATCAGGCCACATAGGTAAAAAAATGGCCGCAACCCTTGCTAGTACCGGCACCCCGTCTTTCTTTGTGCACCCAGGGGAAGCCAGTCACGGCGACTTAGGGATGATTACCCCTAACGACGTTGTAATTGCCATCTCCAACTCGGGCAACACCAGTGAAGTCGTTACCATTTTGCCTCTGATCAAACGCATGCAAACACCTATGATCAGCATTACCGGCAATCCACAATCCACTATGGCCAAAGCCGCGGTAGTTAACCTCGACATTTCAGTAAAAGAAGAAGCCTGTCCACTAGGTTTAGCGCCAACAGCCAGTACCACTGCGACATTGGCAATGGGTGATGCACTTGCAGTTGCGCTACTTGAAGCCAAAGGCTTTACTGCGGAAGACTTTGCTTTTTCCCATCCCGGTGGCGCACTAGGCCGTCGTTTGCTACTTAAAGTCGAAGACCTGATGCATAAGGGTGCAGATATCCCTTCTGTAACCCCAACCACCTTGGTTAAAGATGCACTACTGGAAGTGACTCGTAAAAAGCTAGGCATGACTGCCATTGTCGATGAACAAAAAGGTCTAATCGGTGTCTTTACCGATGGTGACTTACGTCGTGTTCTTGATAACGAAACCGATTTCCATGCAACCGCCATCAAAGATGTAATGACGTCTCCTGGCGTTCGTTGTCAGCAAGGTATTCTGGCGGCGGAAGCACTGAATATCATGGAAACCAAGTCTATTAACGGTTTATTCGTTGTTGACGAAAACGATCAAGTGGTCGGTGCGTTAAATATGCACGACCTACTTAAAGCCGGCATCATGTAACAACAGATATGTAAGTAGAGAATTACGATGACAGATGTAATTGAACGCGCCAAAAAGATTAAACTACTTTCTTGTGATGTTGATGGCGTTATGACCGATGGCGCGCTTTTGTTTACTTCCGAAGGTCAGGAAATCAAAGCCTTTAATATTCTTGATGGTCAAGGCATTAAGATGCTTCAGAACAGTGGCGTCAAAGTGTGTATTATCACTGGTCGTACTTCAGCCATGGTTCAAAATCGTGCTAAGAACTTAGGCATCGAAATTCTACATCAAGGCCGTGAAGATAAAATTGATGCCATTCAGGAAATTGCTCAGGACTTAAATATCACACTCGATCAAGTGGCGCATATTGGTGATGACCTACCGGATCTTCCTGTCATTCGAAAAGTTGGCCTAGGTGTTACCGTTCCTAACGGTGCAGATTTAATGAAAGAACACGCTCACCACTGTACAACTCGCTCGGGTGGTAAAGGTGCAGTTCGAGAGCTCTGTGAATTGATCATGAAGGCTCAAGACACTCTAGCCGATGCCCACGCGTTCTACCTCAAATAACTCCCATCAGGTAAGAACGCATGATCACCAAAGCCAAAATCAAGCAAATACTAAAAAGCAGCCCTTTACTACTGGCGGCCGTTGCTTTGCTGTTTTGGCTTAGTTTTCAAGAAGAAGGCAATAATATACAACCCGCCCCACCAACGGACGATTCAGCCCCAGATCTGATTCTCATAAATTCAGTATCAACACATTACGATGAGACGGGCCAACAACAGTATCAACTGACCGCAACTAAAATTGATCATTTCCAAGAAAGCCATATTGCTCTCCTAGAAAAGCCTTACTTGATCAACCAAGCAGAAGATGCTCAATGGCAGGCGAATGCTTTATCAGGTCGCGCTGATTTAAATTCAGACACCCTATTCCTTAAAGACCAAGTCAAAATTGACAAGGTCACTGCAACACAAACTGTTTCACTGCGAACTTCCGAGCTTACAATAGACACCCAAAAGAATACAGCTGAAAATGACGTCTTAACCGTTATTCATTCCGGACCGAGTTTTATCGAAAGTCGTGGATTTTTTACTGACTTCAATACCAGTGAAACCCTATTGAAATCGAATGTAAGAGGAACGCATGACGTTCAAAAGTAAATTACTCACACCACTGTTTCTATTAACTCTATTCAGTGCCAGCACAGCTATAGCACTGCCTGAAGACAGGAACCAACCGATTGAGCTGGAAGCCAATCAAGCCAAACTCAATAATGAAACTGGTATTGCGGAATACACGGGCAATGTCATCATTACCCAGGGCACAGCAAAACTAAAGGCGGATCGAGTCATTCTGTATTCCGTTAACAATGAAGTGACCCGTATGAAAGCCTTTGGTGAGCCTGCCAAGTACCAACAAATTCTTAAGCTCGGTGAACAGCCTACCCATATTGAAGGCAAGACACTGGATCTTAAGGTCGCCGAAGAAATTGCTGAAGTCACCGGAAATGGCGTTGTCTATAAAGACAAAGATCGACTCTCAGCAGAGAAAATTATCTACTCTTTAAAAACGGGCGAGCTTAATGCGAAGAAAAACCAAAATGGATCACAAGATACAACTGATAGACCTATAAAAATGATCTTCTATCCCCCTAAGAAAGAAGAGACTCCGCAACAGGAATCGAACAAGTAAGAGCATAGAGCTTTTCTGTAGCCTACCAATTAATATCGAGATAGATACATGAGTTGTCTAAAAGCCGCGCACCTCGCTAAAAGCTATAATAAACGCAAAATCATTAAAGACGTTTCTCTGTCGGTAAGCAGTGGCGAGGTCGTAGGGTTACTAGGGCCTAATGGCGCAGGTAAAACCACCTGTTTCTATATGATTGTGGGCTTGGTACAAGCGGATCAAGGAAAGGTCACCATAGATGATAAAGACATCACGCATTACCCAATGCATGGTCGAGCACAAGTCGGCTTAGGGTATCTACCTCAAGAAGCGTCCATCTTTAGAAAGCTCACCGTTGCTGAAAACATTTACGGTATTTTAGAGCTTAGAAAAGACCTGACCGAAGAACAGAAAAAAGAGAAGCTTGAGTATCTTCTGCAAGAATTCCACATCACTCACATACGCGATTCATTAGGGATGAGTTTATCCGGTGGTGAACGCAGACGTGCAGAAATCGCACGAGCATTAGCCACGGATCCTAAGTTTATTCTATTAGATGAACCTTTTGCCGGAGTCGACCCAATATCGGTGAACGATATTCAGGGCATTATCAATCATTTGAAAGGGTTGGGCATTGGCGTACTGATTACAGACCACAATGTTCGAGAGACGTTGGGAATCTGTGACAAAGCGTACATTGTTGGTGAAGGTCATATCATTGCCGAAGGACAAAGTGATGACGTCCTGAATAATCAAAAAGTAAAAGACATCTATCTCGGAGAGAACTTCAACATTTAATTCAGGCCATACTGTTTTGAGTTTTCCAGATACACAAATCAACACTTTTGAACTTATTTTGGTTTATACTTGATTGCCAATGGCAAATAATTTGCTTGTGCGGTTTTCACAACATCATTTCTTCAGATTACAACCGCACACGCTGAGTGAAAGCATAAGGATACGTTGTAATTTATGAAGACATCGCTTCAGCTCAAGATGGGGCAGTCATTAACCATGACACCTCAGTTGCAACAGGCCATTCGACTGTTACAACTTTCAACCCTGGATTTACAACAAGAAATTCAGCAAGCCTTGGAAAATAATCCAATGCTAGAAGTGGAAGAGGATTTTGAACAAGCCTCACAACCTTCCATTGAAGATCAAATGGCAGAAAAGCCGCTTGATTCCGATCCAGGCGAAACACCATCAAACTCAGAAGATACCGATTTTCTCGCGGGCGATCATAGCGACAGCGGCGACGATTTCAGTCGTGATGATTTTCAAACATCATCGCAAGAAGCCACTGAAACTGACAGTGAGTGGAACAACGACATCCCTGAAGACCTCACCATAGATACCGGTTGGGATGACATTTATCAACACACTCCAACTCAAGCTTCAGCGCCGTCAGACGATGATGACTATGATTTTGAATCCCGTAATACCGTCACCGAAACACTTCAAGATCACTTAAGCTGGCAATTGAATTTAACGCCAATGAGCGACACGGATCGTATCATTGCAGAAAATATTCTCGACGGCATTGATGATGATGGTTACCTGCAAACATCGGTTGAAGACATTTGTATCAGCGCCAACTCAGAACTCGACCTCTCTGAAGATGACGAGAATCGCGTCGACATTGAGGAAGTTGAAGCGGTTCTGCATTTGATTCAACGTTTTGATCCAGTCGGTTCTGGCGCGCGAAATTTACAGGAGTGTCTTCAGGTTCAGCTTAATCAGATGCCACCTGAAACACCGTTTTTATCAGAAGCAAAAATCGTCGTATTGCGCCATTTAGAGCTGCTTGGCAACAAAGACTTTGCCGGCATTATGCGCAAAGGACGCATCAAAGAAGATGTACTAAAAGAAATCATCAGCCTGATTCAAACACTGCATCCTCGTCCTGGCGAACAGATCAATCAACAGACGCCCGACTATGTGGTGCCTGACGTAGTTGTTCAGAAAACCAATGGCCGTTGGCGTGTCGATTTAAATCCGGAAATCACACCTAAGATTCGCATCAATCCAAGTTATGCCTCGTTGATTCGACGTGCGGATTCCAGTGCTGACAATACCTTCCTGAAGGATCACATGCAGGAAGCAAAATGGTTTCTGAAGAGTCTTCAAAGTCGGAATGAAACGCTGCTAAAAGTCGCCACTAAAATTATGGAGCACCAACGCGGCTTCCTGGATTATGGCGATGAAGCCATGAAACCTCTGGTTCTGCACGACATTGCTGAAGCCGTTGAAATGCACGAATCAACCATTTCCCGTGTCACTACGCAGAAATACATACACACGCCTCGTGGCATCTTCGAGTTGAAATACTTCTTTTCGAGCCACGTCAGCACCTCTTCTGGTGGCGAATGCTCTTCGACCGCAATCCGCGCCATTATCAAGAAACTTGTCGCCGCAGAGAATCCTAAAAAGCCGCTCAGTGATAACAAAATTGCCACTTTACTGGGTGAGCAAGGGATTAAAGTTGCAAGACGAACCATCGCCAAGTATCGGGAGGCGATGAACATCCCACCTTCGAATGAACGTAAGCGCTTGGTTTAAAGGAATTTTTAATCTGAGGTAGCTAATTGATACAGGTCATTGTATTCATTGCATGCTAGGACTATATTAAAGATGAAGGAGGCACAGACCTCCTCCAGCTTCACCTTATAAGCTGGATTCTTTTGGACCACAGCATACTAAATTAAGGAGTCCTATATGCAAGTAAACATCAGTGGCCACCACCTCGATATTACTACCAACATTCGCGATTATGTTACTTCCAAATTGGATCGACTTGAGCGACACTATGACCAAATAACAAATGTTCAAGTTACACTGAGTATTGAAAAACAAAGACAACTGGCAGAAGCCAAGTTACATGTAACCGGTGGTGAAGTGTTTGCTAATGCAGAGCATGATGATCTTTATGCTGCAATTGACGCACTAACAGATAAATTAGATCGTCAATTAATTAAACACAAAGAAAAATCTTTGGCTCGTTAACCCCAGTAAACAAATCAACCCATATAACATGTAGCTGCGACATGAGAAAAATTAACGAGCAGCCTTAATGGATTTATCAAGCATACTATCCAAACAGCGCACCTTATGGTGCGCTTCCTGTCAGAGTAAAAAACGCACCATCGAAGAAATCTCCCAGATCCTCGCTGAACACATTTCAGGGCCTTCCGCACACGAAATTTTTGATGCGCTCATCGAACGCGAACGTCTCGGCAGTACTGGCCTGGGGGATGGTATTGGTATTCCTCACTGTCGCTTACCTTCCTGCGAGAAACCAATCGGTGTATTACTGATGCTGGAAACGCCTATCGACTTTGATTCGTTGGACAAACAAAAAGTCGATATTATTTTCGCACTGGTGGTACCACAAGAAGCCAATGATGATCATTTAGATATTCTGGCAACCATCGCAGGAAAGTTTAGTCATGCTGATTTCAGGGACTCTTTGCGAGCGACCCAATCAGACGATGAACTTTTTTACGTAATAACCAGCTAAACTTAATAGCCATAATTTGAAGGAACCGAGGAGTCACCAATGAAATTAATCTTTGTCAGTGGCCGTTCTGGTTCCGGAAAAAGCTCTGCGTTACACGCCTTAGAAGACTGTGGTTTCTATTGCATCGACAATCTTCCTGAACCCCTTCTGCTTAATTTACTTGATGCTATTTCCAACTCCAGTGCTTATGAAAACACAGCCATCAGTGTCGATATCAGAAACTTCGACGGCAGTCATGAACAGTTAAACAAAACATTTGAAGCGCTAAAGAAAAAGACGATCGAATATCAGGTAATCTTCTTGGACAGCGATGAAGATATTATCGTTAAGCGCTACAACGCATCACGAAGAAAACACCCCTTAAGCTCAGACTCGTGCTCCCTGAGAGAAGCCATTCAATTAGAGCGAAAAATTCTCGGTCCTCTACTGAACAATGCGGACCTGGTCGTCGATACATCGACCATGTCTGTTCATGAACTTCGTAGTTTAATGCGTAATCGTGTCGCCACCCATAAAACCAATGAAGTATCGTTGCTGATTCAATCTTTTGGATTCAAGTACGGCGTGCCCAGCGACAGCGATTTAATGTTCGATGTTCGATGCCTACCAAACCCCTACTGGGAACCAACGCTCAGAAACTTTACCGGCAGAGATCAAGAAGTCGTGGACTTTCTTAGTGCCCAACAAACTACAAAAGACATGTTAGATGACATTACACGTTTCATTGAAACCTGGACACCTCATTATCAAAAATCCGGGCGTGCCTACATAACGGTTTCAATAGGCTGTACCGGTGGTTGCCATAGATCTGTCTATATTGCAGAACAACTTAAACAGCACTTCTCTGCTAAGTATTCTGAAGTTCATCTAAAACACACCCAACTCTAACCCCTTGATCCTTCATATAAAAAGAAACAAAATAATTTCCATCTATTAGCAAAAATGAATTATTATTTTGCTCTATCGTCTTTCACGAATCTCGATAAGGATGTCCCCCCCAATGCAGCAAATAGAAGTCACCCTGATTAATAAACTCGGTCTTCACGCTCGCGCTGCAGCTAAATTGGTTAATACAGCCACCAGTTTTTCATCCAACATCACCATCAATAAAGACAGTCAGTCAGCGAATGGCAAAAGTATTATGGCCGTTATGATGCTAGCGGCATCATGCGGAACCCAACTTACCATTTCCGCCGAAGGCCAAGATGAGGAAAACGCGCTCAAAGCAATTGAGCAACTTATCTCTGATCGCTTCGATGAACCTGAGTAGTAGATTTTTAACAAAATCAACACTCTGAGTGTGTATAATTACCCACTATTATCGGTGCTAATCTCTTATTTAACAGATACAGTACTTAATCACGAATTCTAGGTATAAATATGGCAAGTGCTTTGAGCAGTGCAAATAGCTCATCTCGCATGAGAGCATTAAACCGGGCGTTAGAGTCCGGGGCATTGTCGCAAGTAAGCAGAATGCTTAACCATACCTTATCCAGTGCTGAACTCGGTCATCTTCTTGAGTCCTCACCTCCTCATACCCGAAAAGTTCTTTGGGAATTGCTGGAAAAGAAAAAGCAAAGCACCATTCTTCCGTTCTTAGGTGACGAACTGGTTGCAGATGTACTTCGGGAAATGAGTGCCGAAGAAGTTGCTGATGTCACCACAGACGAAGACATTGACATCGATGACGTTGTCGACATCCTGCAAGTATTACCAGAACGCGTTACACAAGACGTTCTGAATGTGATGGACGATCAAAACCGCCTGCGCGTAGAAGCCATCCTTTCGTATCCAGAGGATACGGCTGGCGGTCTGATGAACACAGACACCATCACCATCCGTCCGGACATTTCATTGGACGTGGTACTTCGTTACCTTCGACGCCATGAAAGCATTCCCGCAACTACCGATACTCTCATCGTGGTGAACCGAAAAGATGAATTAATTGGCCTATTACCCATTTCAAAGCTTTTGGTGACAGATCCGTCGATTACCGTGCGAGAAATCATGGAAACCGATTTTCCGCGAATCACAGCGGATACTCCGGACGATCAGGTCGCTCAACTGTTCGAGCGAGAAGACTTAGTGTCAGCACCTGTTGTCGATAAAAACGGTCACCTGCTAGGACGTATCACCATTGATGACGTAGTTGACGTTATTCGTGAAGACGCGGATCACTCATTAATGAGTATGGCCGGTCTGGATGAAGAGGATGACATCTTTGCGCCTGTAATGAAAACCAGTCGACGCAGAGCAATTTGGCTAGGCATCAATCTTCTAACCGCATTCATCGCTTCAGCCGTGATTGGCATCTTTGAAGATACGCTCGATAAAGTAGTGGCTCTGGCCATTTTGATGCCTATCGTTGCCAGTATGGGCGGCATCGCAGGTAGCCAAACCCTCACCCTTGTGATTCGTGGTATTGCAACCGGGCATATTCGAAAGAACAACTTAAAGTGGTTACTCAGCCGTGAAGTCATGGTAGGACTACTTAATGGGCTCCTTTGGGGAGGCGCTGTTGCTGTAGCCGCAGCCCTCTGGTTCTCCGACCCCAAAATAGGCCTAATCATTGGCACAGCCCTGATTATCAACTTAGTAGTAGCCGTCTTTTCAGGCAGTATGCTGCCATCCTTGTTAAAATCTATAAATATCGACCCTGCATTAGCCGGAAGCGTACTACTTACCACCATCACTGATGTGGTTGGTTATTTCGTATTCTTAGGGTTAGCTACCGCTTTTTATAGCTTCGCCTAATGCACGCCCAAACATATTCTTAAGGTAATCTATTCTATGGCTCGAAAAAGACCTAATGAAACCGAAGAGTTCGAAGACGACATTGAGTTAATCAGCAAGAGCGAACTTAAACGTGAAGCGACACGCCTACAAAACATAGGCAAAGAACTGATTGAGCAAAAACAATCCATTCTGGATCAGCTGGAATTAACACCGGATCTGATGACGGCGATTCAAGAGCATAAACGACTCAAGCAACGAGAAGCCAAACGCCGACACCTTCAATACATCGGTAAACTGATGCGAGAAGTGGATGCTGATACAATCGAACAAGCTCTGGAAAAGCAAAGAGCAGGAAGCGATCAGCAGATCAAACACCTACACAGTGTTGAGCGTTGGAGAGATCGCCTGATCGAGAGCGATGACAACCTTACTCTGTTTATCAATGAGTATGACACGGATATACAGCAGCTCAGACAGCTGGTTCGCAACGCCCGAAAAGATCAAAAAGAACAGAAAAACCGAGGTCACAGCAAAAAGCTATTTCAATGGCTTAAAGATGCAATCCCGTTCTGATTTGATTGAGCCCGAACGATTCCACTAATTGTTCGGGCCAACTTTTGAAGTTGCTTCCATCACAGGCTCTTCCCAAGAACCTGAAATTTGATAATTCACCCCAGTAAACTGATCAACTACACCGCCCCACACGCCTTGCCCCAATAGCATGATACCGCCAATTAAAGGATTGACTCCGGCGACCACAACCGCCCACGGTAATGTTCCACTTACAGGTATAGAAAGACGCATTTGCATATCAAGCGTTTCTTCTTTCATATTGGTAGCACCAATAAGGCTGATGTTTGCACTAGGCCCAGTAATCTCTACGGCTTCATCAATATCCATAACGGGGCCATTAATCGACATCACCCCAGAGATCTCATCAAACGCCAAACCAGAAGAATAGACATCGCTAAAGTCGAGCTTTAATCGTCGGCCCAAAGAACTCAAATTAAATAAGCCTAAAACCTTTAATGGGCTGGCAGTATTGGAAACATTCAGAAACTGCCCATCTTCAATATTGATGTCTATGATGCCTTGCGTCTGTAAATGATCAAATGCCGCAGGACTGCCCTGCCAATAAGCAATGGTATTCAGCTCGACCTTTTTTGCCTCAAACGATGGCTCATAGCCTAGCTTTTTAAAGACGCTACGAATATCTGAAACGGCTAATTTGCTATCAACGTAAGTCGTATGCTTATTATTAATGTAAGTCCAAACAACTTTCCCAGTGGTTGAAATCCCCATCAAGTTGGATTCATCCACACTTAATAACACACCATTTTTTACAGGCTCCAGGCGGGTTCGCCAAAACCCTAATTCTTTATTGCCCTGCTTCAAGCGACTGATTTTAATCGCCGCTTCAGGGAAATCGACTGGATTTAGTTCTTCGAGTGGATCAGCAGCCCGTTTTTCTTCCGTCAGCTTTTCGATGGACTCAGTTTTGGAAGGGGTTGCTTTGTCTGCCGCCGGCAGAATCAGGTAGTCCAAATCAACATCAACAACGCCTTGTGCTCTCGGAAAACGAATCGTCCCGGCAACCTGTCGTGAACGTAAAGCGACACGATGCCCAAGATAAGAAGAACTGCTGCTAATAGAGAGATCATCAAAAAGCATGTCACCTAAGGAGGCCTTTTGAATCATGACATCCGCATAGATGGACGGTGCTTTGCCATCATCCCCGGTTTTAATTCCCTCTAAAGCTTTCGCCCAAGCTTTAAAATCCAACTTAGTCAATCGAGCAAACAAAAATGTCCCTTGGTCAGGTACTCGGGATTCTTTGGGAAGCTTTCCAAAAGACACAACCGTTCGTTCTTTACCCGTGTTAGGCTGAGACTCGTAATCAATATTCAGTGCTCCAACATCAACCGAATGACTTTGTTCACCTTTATTAGATTTAGCTTGATAAACAAAGATCGTTGACTGATCCTCATCATCTTTGGTCAAAGGGTAAGGCAAAGACGACGTAACGCCTTTTAGATTAGAGTGGAGATTAAACGTGTAATTGTCGTCTTCACCAATAACACCATTAAAGTAGTAATCAACGGTACCAGACAAGTAATCATTTAAATGCTTCGGCAATGACTGCCAAGCCAACAATGAAGGAACCTCAGCCGTTCCCCGTCCTTTCAAGTGGTACGTATCAGACTGTGATTCCAGAGTGAAATACACCGGCCCATTCAACGATCTACCTGAGAGATCTTTAACACGAAGTTGCTGATCATCACTGTATGAAATTTCTCCCTGTACCTGATCCACTCTGGGTAAATCAGGTAACTGAACACTTGCTTTCTGCGGGAAGACTTCAAAATTAATTTTCTTCACATCATTACTGGATAAATCGAAACGAAATTCACCCAATACAACCGCTTCCCCTTCGATTGACCAGTCACTCAACGCTTTACCAACCGTAGACTTGAGTGGGCTTTGCTCGACAAAGCGCATATAGCGAGACAATAACGATCGTGAACTCAGTGCAACATCAATATCATAAGCGTCTTTAGTCCACATGTTAGGATACACAACACTTAAGTCTTCAATGGGATTTCCTAATGAGTAACCTGAAACATTCGCAATTAAGTCCTGATTATTAATTTCAAAATGGCCTGAAAAATTATCAACACTCGGCCATTCTTTATCAAAAACTAACCGATCCCCTCTGGCCTGTGTAGCCACTTGCAGGGTATCAGTAACAGGTCCCGCTGGATCAATGGTCATCGTCAATAGAACACGCCCATCAGAGACCTCTGTATCTGTTAACGCACTTCCCATCCACCCCAAAAGTTCTTTATCCAGATCGATAGGAAGAAAGTTAATCAATTCCCCTTTTTCAACCTTCGATGCAGCAATATCCAACGCTAACCGCGCCTCATCAGAGACAAATTCCCATTCAAACGCAAAACCAAGCGAAACATCAACAAGCTCAGAGTTAATCGCCAAGGCAGGGCTGTATACTCGAAGATTATCCTGATCAAGCCACCAATCCACTCGACCTTCGACAGAATTGAACGCATGGTTTTTAGCAAAAATATCTGGGTAAACCATCACTGTATCAGTAGCAGAAAAATCAAAGTAACCCTGACTCTCTTCCACGACTAAACGTCCATTCAACCCATCCATTCCTGGGACACCTTCCCACGGCTGGACTGAAATATCCTTCAACTTGCTTTCAAACCGAATGTCACCATTGGTGTTGAACCACAGCACCGGATAAGACATCAGCCCAGTAGGCGCCAACGTGCTAAGATTTTCTTTCAGTTTTTCAAATGAATTGGGAAGCCAAGTTAACATACTGTTAACTTTTTCAAGATCAACACTCGGGGTGGTCCACCACCAGTTTCCTAAGTAGTCGCATAACAGGCGATGAGGACTGGTTGTATAGTCCTCTCCATTAAATCGAGTTTTCGCGGAAGGAAGATTGATAGAGCAATAGCTGTCTGAGAATTCACCGCTCACATAGAAGCGCTGAGTCTCAATATCCAAAGCGCGTTGATCGTCTTGTTTAAACAAGGACAAATCAGAAACTTCAGACTCGACAACAAAGTTCGCGCCTTGGTAGTTCCAATTCAGCCATACTTGAAACGAGGTCGCTAACCGATCCAATCGATAGGCTTCAGTCAATTGAAAACTCTGAGCCCAATCTAAGGAGTCCAAGTCTTCAACATCGACAAATATGTCGAAATTGAATGAAGGTTCGCCCGGCAGTTGAAACGCCTCACCTCGAAACGAAAGATCTATAGGGTTACGCTCGCCTTGAATCTCCCCTTCCATCTGAGTGTAATCGCCACGCTTTGAGACCAAGACATCGAGTTTCAAGGGGCGATCAAAGGCTTCATCAGCCTGATAAAGGTGAATGACCGCATCTCTCAGATCAATATTGCCCTGATAGAAGAGAATATCGACCCACCGATTAAGGGCCAAAGTATCATCACTGCTGATCTGAGAGTTATCTTTGTAGAGACCGTCTAATGACCATGACAAGTCATCTTGTTGTCGAACCGTCATTTCCAGTGAATCAATGACAAACTCATCAAACACTGGCCGGAAGTAAAATAACGACTTTAAGGTATTAAGTTCAATTAATAGATTTTTGACTTCAGCCAGAGGCTTATCTGATTCCGTATTAATGACCTTTAAATCAGAAAACGACAACAGAGGATTCAACCCGGACATCTGATTATGAGAACTGGAAAACACCAAGTCATAACCGGATTGGGTTTCCAACCAAAACTCGATGTCTTTGCTGTAATGGTTGTATCCCCAGAGCATGACCTGCGCTAGCGACCAGGTCACCATGAAAACAATTGCGCACACAAAAAACAGCCGCCAAAGCCAAAGCTCTATTTTGCGAAGCAGGGTCGATAATGGAAGCGCCATAATGCGTTAACCTAACAGCACCACATCAAACTGTTCTTGTGAGTAACCAGGTTCCACTTGAAACTGTATCGGCGTCCCAATGAACTCCTCAAGGTCAGCAACACTGGCCGACTCCTCATCCAATAGCATATCCACGACAGGCTGTGATGCCAGCACCATATAGCCGGTACTTCCATAAGCTCTAGATTCCCGCATGATCTCTCGAAATATTTCATAGCACACGGTTTCAGCCGTTTTCAAGGTGCCTCGTCCGTCACAAGAAGAACAAGACTCGGTTAACAACTGCCCTAGACTTTCTCGCGTTCGTTTGCGAGTCAACTCCACCAAACCAAGCTCAGAAACACCACTGATCTTAGTTTTCGCATGATCCTTCTCAAGCTGTTTTTCTAACATACGAAGGACTTGGCGTTGGTGTTCAGTGTCTTCCATATCAATAAAATCAAGAATAACGATACCACCAAGATTCCTGAGTCGGAGCTGACGACCAATCGCTGTTGCGGCTTCAAGATTGGTTTTAAAAATGGTTTCTTCGAGATTACGATGTCCTACAAAACCACCGGTATTTACATCAACCGTGGTCATCGCTTCTGTTTGATCAATGATGATATAACCACCGGATTTCAGCGGTACTTTTCGAGTCAAGGCACGCTGCAACTCATCTTCAACACCATAGAGATCGAAAATCGGCCTTTCTCCAGGATAGTACTCCAACTGGCTTACTACCTCAGGAACATACTTTTCTGAAAACTGAATGGACTTTTGGTACGTCTCATTTGAGTCAATACGAATCTTTTCAATGTTCGGTCGCACCAGATCACGTAACGCACGCTTATACAAAGGCAGATCTTCAAAAATCAAAGCCGGTGCCTTCACATTGGTCATGCTTGCACCAATGTACCCCCACAAGCGACGAAGAAAGTTTACGTCGGTCAGAATGTCTTCTTCTGGCACCCCATCCGCCGCCGTTCGAAGAATAAAACCATCCGGGTTTGCCGTTCCGTCCGCCACATCTTCTTCAATGGCGTCACTCACAATTGCTCTTAAGCGATCCCGTTCTTCTTCATCTTCAATTCTCTGGGATATCCCCACATGTTCGTTTTCCGGCATATACACCAAATATCGGGACGGAATAGATATGCGAGTCGTTAGGCGAGCACCTTTGGTGCCAATCGGGTCTTTGGTGACCTGAACAACAATTTCTTCACCTTCATTCAATAAAGCACTGATGTGATCCGGATTTTGCTTAGCAAATTCTGAATTTTTGGGAGGCAAATTAACGTCCGCTGCATGAATAAACGCCGCACGCTCCAAACCTATATCAACAAAAGCGGCCTGCATACCGGGCAACACGCGAACAACCTTCCCTTTGTAGATGTTGCCAACAATGCCTCGAGTATTGCTCCGTTCAATGTAAACTTCCTGGAGCATACCGTTTTCAACCACAGCAACTCGAGTTTCCACAGGTGTTACGTTCACCAAAATTTCGCCGTTCTTTATTCCTGCGGCCATGACCACCATCCTTTTATTCCAATATCCATAAGCAAGTCTGCAGTTTCAGCAAGCGGTAATCCCACCACAGAACTGTAGCTGCCGGTAATTGAGCGTACCAACATTCCGCCCAATCCTTGAATGCCATAGGCTCCCGCCTTATCCGCTGGCTCCTGAGTATGCCAATAGGCCTCTGCCATTTGCTGAGATATTTCACGGAAAGACACTTGCGTTTTAACCAAACAATGACGTGAATGTTGATTTGACTCATCCACAGCCACTAACGCAACCGCGGTTAATACCTCATGCGTTCTATTCGACAACGAAAGAAGCATGTCGGTGCCATGCTCTTTTGATTCAGGTTTACCCAAGATCTGTCCATCCACGATGACACTGGTATCCGAGCCCAACACCCAAGAGCTAGGGTTCACAGCAGCAACCACTTGAGCTTTCTCCATCGCCATACGAATTACATAGGCATCCGGGAATTCATTATTCAGAGGAGTTTCATCAATATCAGCAGGACAGCATTCAAAGGAAACGCCTAACTGCCCGAGTAACTCTCTTCGGCGTGGCGATTGTGAAGCCAGTATTAATTTCATCAAGATGATCCACTAACGCATTACTGGATGTGCCATCTGAGATTCAAACGGCGAATCATATGGTACATGGAAGGCCACAAAAGTGCGCTGACCAACGAAGGCAACAAAAACCATAAGACATCAGAGACTGAACCTACACGCTCTTGCCACCAATAGCTCATTAATTTCGTTAGCCCCAGCATCAAAAACACCATCATCGATTGCTGGAACAGATTGAACATTCGCATGCGCTGATACAACACCAAACATAAGTAGGCAATCACAGCGTATTTAATGGCGTTTAATCCTAAATAATCCCCTTTAAAGATATCCACGACCAAACCTGCAACCCAGCAGCTAACAATGCCGACTTTATAGGGGAGGAATAACACCCAGAAAATTAAGATCAACGCCATCCACTCGGGTCTGGCCACAGCCAACCAGTCAGGTAACGGCCACAACTCCAACAACAAAGCGCAAAAAATGCCTAGATAAAACGGCCAATGCCAATTCTTTGGGACACTGTCATTCATGGTGTCTCCTCAGACGCCTCGCGTGCCATCTGAATATCTTCCAAAGGCTTAATTTTCGGAGTTTTTAGAAGCAACCATTGACGGCTTCTATCTAATTCCGACACAGGCAATGCTTTTACTAACGCATAAGGCCTTCCCGGATCATGATAAACCGAAGACACTCTGGCCACCGGATAGCCTTGCGGAAACTTACCACCCAGCCCGGATGTAATGAGTAGATCACCTTCGACCACATCCGCGGTATCGGCCACATAAATCAGCTTTAATTCCGTAATATCACCGGTACCAACGGCAATTGCTCGCGTGCCGTTTCGAATAACTTCCACAGGGACAGCATGAGTACTGTCGGTAATCAACAACACACGCGAATAGTTATAACCCACTTCAACCACCTGACCGATCAATCCTTTTGCATCAATGACCGGCCAGCCCTCTTGTACGCCTTGATTCAAGCCTACGTCAACGACCGTCCGGTGAACAAAAGGATCAGGATCAACACTCACCACCTCAGTCAGCATATGATCAACGTCTACTCGTTTAGAGCCTCCCAACGTTTCCCTTAGGCGAATATTTTCTGCTGTCAAAGCCGCCATACGCTGCATATTCTTTTTAAGAATAACGTTTTCTGACATCAGCTTGCGATTCATCTCGATGAGATCCGCACGACTGGTCAGCATGTCATCCACCACTTCAGCGGTTTCATAAGGAATGTCTAAAAGATGATAGAAAGGAATGGTGGTCAACCCAATCACTCGCTTTGCCGGGTCTAACCAATTAGTCGTCTTATCGATCAAAATCAGGACAGCAGACAAGAGCGCGACTATGACAAGTCGCATATACACAGACGAACCCGAACTAAAAATCGATTTCATGAAGCCATAAAGTCCCGTGGAAATTCTGCTAAATAATACTAATTAGCATAGCCAGCTACCATACCAATTAATATTTAACGCTGGCTAGCCTGCATGAAAAAGCCAGACAACCGCATTTGCAGATCCATTTCCTATAAGTGATAAAACAGCAAAGCCGTTTACAGTAAACTGCAAACGGCTTTTAATCTTTGTAGCGGTCTAAATCGCCACTACAGAACAATCACCAGCCTGTCGTCTAGTAGCTATTCACCCGCTAAAAGAGAAAACGACTGTTTGTCCATCATTTCCAATGCCATACCGCCACCACGAGCCACACAGGTCAGAGGATCTTCAGCAACGATCACTGGTAGGCCTGTTTCATGCGTAATCAACTTATCCAGATCACGCAACATAGCACCACCACCAGTCAACACAATACCGCGATCAGCGATATCTGAAGCCAATTCAGGCGGACACTGTTCAAGCGCACTCTTCACCGCTTGAACGATTTGAGATAAAGCTTCTTGTAGAGCTTCTAGAATTTCATCACTGTTCAACGTAAAGCTGCGAGGAACACCTTCAGCCAAGTTGCGACCGCGTACATCGATCTCACGTACCACACCGCCAGGGAAAGCAGAACCGATTTCCTGTTTGATGCGTTCAGCCGTTGAATCACCGATCAAAGAACCATAGTTACGACGAACATAAGTCACTATTGCATCATCAAAACGGTCACCACCAACTTTGACGGAATCCGCATACACTATACCGTTCAACGAAATGATCGCGATTTCAGTGGTACCACCACCGATATCAACCACCATCGAACCGTTCGCTTCCTCCACCGGAAGACCTGCACCAATAGCAGCCGCCATTGGCTCATCAATCAAATAAACCTCACGAGCACCAGCGCCCTGAACTGACTCTTTAATCGCCTTACGCTCTACCTGAGTCGCTTTGCATGGCACACAAACCAGCACTCGTGGGCTTGGGCTAATCATGCTGTTTTCATGAACTTTATTAATGAAGAACTGAAGCATACGCTCAGTCACATGAAAGTCCGCAATGACGCCATCTTTCATCGGACGAATTGCAGTGATATTTTCGGGTGTGCGCCCCAGCATGCGTTTTGCGTCGGTACCGACTGCTGCGACTGTTTTCTTACCGTTGTGATTTCGAATCGCCACAACCGACGGTTCATCTAGAATAACACCCTGACCACGTACATAAATCAAAGTGTTTGCTGTTCCTAAATCAATGGAGAGATCGCTGGAAAACATCCCGCGGATTTTCTTAAAAAGACTCATATTCGCCTTAACGCTCTTATGCCATAAAGTGAGATTATCGATAACGTCCGATGCTACCAAATAAGGATGGAATGACGCCCACTATATATCGAAAAAAATTGAAACAAACTGTATCAACCAGCTAACGCCAGAGCAAGCCATAATAAAGCTAAAACAGCATCTTTTGTTGTTGTTTTAATTAATATTCCTTGCAGCTATGTATTTTGTAGTCGAATTTCACCTAGAATACCAAGTTTATTTGCAAAGCACAGACCCCTCGCACTTTCTCTGGATACATCATATAGTTTGCTGACATGAGTATTCAGGCAAAGCTGCAACGCTTGAAGTGCCTAAAACAACCTATATACACAACACTCATCGGCTAAAGGCAAGTTTTCTTAAGACTGACCTTGTTTCCTGTCTATTCTGGCCTTAAATATCAGACACTCAATACGAGTCGGGCCGGTATAACAACCGATGACCGTTGAATACATTCATCCATAGGAGCAAGAGATGAGCATTGACCACGATCAGGTGGCAAAGATTGCAGAGCTGGCACGTTTAAAAATAGAACCAGCTCAGATGGATCAATATGCGGAAAACCTCTCCAGCATTCTTGATTTAGTTGACCAACTGCAAGCCGCAGATACAGACGGTGTTGAGCCACTGGCGAACCCTCTGGATGCAACCCAGCGTCTTAGACCCGATCAGGTAACCGAAACTAACCAACGCGAGCATTTCCAAAAGAACGCCCCAAGTGCGGATCAAGGCTTGTTCCTGGTACCAAAAGTTATCGAATAATGTAAACCAAGAACCAAACAAGACTTCGCATCGATACAACGGATGCGCAATTTTTTTACGTTTGATTGGAAACAATGTATGCATAACAAAACGCTTGCCGAGTTAGCTCAAGGCCTTGAATCTGGGGACTTCTCCAGTGTTGAGCTAACCACTCACTACCTAAACAGAATTAAATCTTTGGATGATAAAACCAACGCATTTATCACCACCACAGAAGAACAGGCTTTAGCTCAAGCCAAACAAGCCGATCAACTTCGTTCGGCAGGCAACGCCAGCCAGCTGACCGGCATTCCGATTGCTCATAAAGACATCTTCTGTACGGAAGGCGTTAAAACCAGCTGCGGTTCTAAAATGCTGGATAACTTCATTGCGCCGTATGAATCTACCGTAACTCAAAAATGTAACGACGCCGGTTTGGTGATGCTGGGCAAAACCAACATGGACGAATTTGCCATGGGTTCAACCAACGAATCCAGCTTTTATGGGGCATGTCATAACCCTTGGGATCTAGAGAAAATTCCGGGTGGCTCATCGGGTGGTTCGGCCGCTGCCGTCGCAGCACGTCTTGCGCCGATTGCAACAGGTACCGACACTGGCGGTTCTATTCGCCAGCCCGCTTCAATGTGTAACATCACAGGCCTTAAACCAACTTACGGTCGAGTTAGCCGTTGGGGCATGATCGCCTTCGCATCAAGCTTGGACCAAGCAGGCCCAATGGCACAAACTGCAGAAGACGCAGCCATGCTGTTGAACACCATGGCCGGACTGGACCTGAAAGATTCCACCTCCATGGATCAACCGGTAGAAGACTACACTGCAGGTCTAAATAACGGTCTTGAAGGCCTAAAAATTGGTCTACCGAAAGAGTACTTCGCTGAAGGTCTTAACGATTCGGTGAAAGCGGCCATCGAAGCTTCCATCAAAGAACTGGAAAAGCAAGGCGCGATTCTGAAAGAAATCAGCCTATCTACAGCAAATCTTTCCGTGCCTGCTTATTACGTGATTGCACCGGCCGAAGCCTCTGCGAACTTATCGCGTTTTGATGGTGTTCGTTACGGCTATCGCTGTGAAGACCCGGAAAATCTGGAAGATCTCTACAAGCGCTCCCGTGGTGAAGGCTTCGGAGATGAAGTTAAGCGCCGCATTATGATTGGTGCTTATGCTTTGTCTGCTGGCTACTATGACGCTTACTACAAGAAAGCACAGCAAGTTCGTCGTCTGATCAAAAACGACTTTGCCAATGCCTTCAACGAAGTCGATGTTATTGCTGGTCCAACGGCACCAACCACCGCATTTAAGTTGGGCGAAATGACCAATGACCCTGTGACCATGTATCTGGAAGACATCTTTACTCTGTCTGTGAACCTTGCGGGCCTACCTGCACTGACCGTTCCGGCTGGCTTCGCCGACGGCATGCCAACAGGCCTGCAGCTGATTGGTAACTACTTCCAGGAAGCAAAACTATTGAACATTGGTCACAAGTATCAGTTAGCCACCGATTGGCACAAGAAAACACCTGAGCAGTTTGCATAACAGCTCGAACCAGAATGTCACGTCACCGCGTGACTTAACTGACATTGCAAATTGCTCAACGTAAGAGGAAGACATTATGGAATGGGAAACGGTTATTGGACTGGAGATCCACGTTCAACTTGCTACCGAGTCCAAAATATTCTCCGGTGCCAGCACAACCTTTGGCGCCGAACCAAACACTCAAGCCTGTGCCGTTGATTTGGGCTTGCCTGGTGTTTTGCCGGTGGTTAACGAAAAGGCCATCGAATTAGGCGTTCGTTTTGGTCTCGCCATTGATGCCGAGATCGGCATGAAGTCGGCTTTCGATCGTAAAAACTACTTCTACCCGGATCTACCTAAGGGCTATCAAACCACTCAGATGGACTACCCGATTGTGGGTATAGGCCACGTAGACATTGAGTTAGAAGACGGCACTACAAAACGCATTGGCGTGACCCGTGCTCACCTTGAAGAAGACGCAGGTAAATCGCTGCACGAAGATTTCGACGGTCAGTCAGGCATCGACCTGAACCGTGCCGGTACACCGCTGCTAGAAATCGTATCTGAGCCAGACATTCGCTCTGCTAAAGAAGCGGTCGCTTACGTTAAAAAGATCCATTCTTTGGTTCAATATTTGGATGTGTCTGACGGCAACATGTCGCAAGGCTCTATGCGTGCTGACTGTAACGTATCGATCCGACCAAAAGGTCAGGAAGAGTTCGGTACCCGTACTGAGATCAAAAACGTAAACTCGTTCAAGTTCATCGAAAAAGCCATTAATGCGGAAATCGAACGTCAGATTGATCTGATTGAAGACGGTGGCAAAGTGGTACAAGAAACCCGCCTTTACGATGCTAATAAGAACGAAACCCGCTCTATGCGCAGTAAGGAAGTAGCCAATGACTATCGCTATTTCCCTTGCCCGGATCTGCTGCCTATCCACATTACCGAAGACTATGTGGAATCAATTCGTGCAAAGCTGCCAGAGCTGCCAGATCAGAAATGTGAGCGCTTCCAGAATGAGCTGGGCTTGAGTCATTACGACGCCTCTGTTATCTCTGCCAGTCGCGCGATGGCCGACTACTTTGAAACAGTACACGTTAAGATCAATGACGCGAAGCTTGCGGCTAACTGGGTAATGGGCGAACTGTCTCGCTTATTGAATCAGGATGACAAAGACATCACGGAAAGCCCAGTCTCTGCAGAACAACTGGCAGACATGCTGTCACGTCTGAAAGACAACACCATCTCCAGTAAAGCAGCAAAGACCGTGATTGAAGCCCTTTGGAATGGCGAAGGCTCTGTTGATGACATCATCGACGCTAAAGGTCTGAAACAAGTGTCTGACACCGGTGCCATTGAAGCCATCGTAGATGAAGTGATCAGCAACTGCCCTCAACAAGTGGAGCAGTACGTCAACGCCGAGCCGGACAAACGCGGTAAAATGGTTGGCTTCTTCGTAGGTCAGGTAATGAAAGCCTCGAAAGGTGCCGCTAACCCAGGGCAGGTAAACCAGGTTCTAAAACAGAAACTGGATGCACTTTGTTAAACACTAAGTGAGCATTGCCTGCACCTGAACTAAGCCGGGATATTTCCCGGCTTTTTTACGCCCCTATTTCTCCAAATACACGCCCCTCTTCTTCCAATAAATCCTCCTTGTCATCAAATGCTCAATTTTTGTTCAACAATTTGAAACACAGTGTTGGCATTCTAGTTGCAATAATCTTGATGTTCTTAAGGAAACTCAAAACTATAAACGGGAAACAAGGGAGACTGCAGGATGGGCGCAGCAGAAGAACTTTATATCGAAGAATACAACACCAAATCAGACGACACTAAAGAGAAAGGGCGCAGGGGCCGCAAGAACACAGCAGCGAAGCGGTTAGCAGCACGAAGAAATATCGAAGCCTATCAAGAGGAAAAGCAATTAACCAAAGATCTTGAAGAATTTTGGTTCGACGAACTCTAATTTCATCCAAATTATCAGAAACCATAGGTAACACCCTGTTACCTATGGCCACACTCTCAAAGCCAATAACTCACCAAATAACAGACCAATCGGTCAAAAATCATTGCAAAAATGCACCAATAAAGAGCAGAACAGCCTTTTCATAAAAAATTCATAGAGTCGTCTAAGAGAAACTTCTGACATCCATTAAGAATCTGTCATTAGTCCTTATGCGCTGTTACATAGCCCCATTTAGGCACCATTAGCTGATCAATGGCCAGTTGATCCAGAATACGAGCTACTACAAAGTCCACCATATCCTGAATCGAATTAGGTTGATGATAAAAGCCCGGAGCCGCCGGCATGATTACCGCTCCCATGCGACTCAACTTCAGCATATTCTCCAAATGAATATCCGACAGTGGCATCTCCCGAACTAACATGATGAGTTTTTTTCGTTCCTTAAGAACAACGTCAGCTGCTCGTTCGATTAGGTTATTACTGGCACCGCATGCAACCGCTGATAAAGTGCCCGTACTGCACGGACAAATCACCATCTGACCAGGACCACTGGAACCGGAGGCCACAGGAGACAACCAGTCCTCCCGCCCAAACACCTCAAGCAAAGCACCGTCTATTTTGTATTTTTCAACCAAGTGCTGTTTTAAAGCTTCTGGGTTTGCAGGCCACTTCTCATCGGTTTCAGTCGTGATCACCATTTGTGCCGCTTTGGATACCATCAAAAAAACAGGCACCTCTGCGGCAAATAAACATTCAATAAGGCGTATACCGTACTGAACCCCGGATGCTCCGGTGATTGCAACAGTGACAGGAGGTTTGCTCTTAGGCTGTAATTGAGATTGCATTTCAACTTCTTCGTTATATCTCAAAAGAGACGAGTGATAATTTTATGACTGGAGACGTTCCAGTTGATCTAATAACTTCTGATGAACCCCATCAAAACTGCCGTTACTCATACAAACGATGTGCGTTCCCGGCTTAGCCGCCGCACACACTTGCAACACCAAATCGTCCAAGTCTTTGGTGACGATATTATGGGGCTTCTCACCTAAGAAGTCCGACAATTGATATTTGAGGTTATCTGCTTGATACCAATAGCTGCGATCTGCGGATCTGACACAGGATTCCAATAACTCGTTATGAACCCCCATCTTCATAGTGTTCGATCTCGGTTCCAACACAGCAATGATTGGCTGCTCACCAACACGACTGCGAACCCCTTCAAGGGTTAACTGAATTGCGGTTGGATGATGGGCAAAATCATCGTACACCGTCACACCATTCACCTGCCCTCGGATTTCCAAGCGGCGTTTAACATTCTTAAAACTGGCGAGTGCGTCCGCCACTACGTCCGGCAGAATACCTATGCTACGAGCCGCCGCGAATACACCCAGCGCATTCGACACGTTATGCATGCCCAACAAGCCCCACTCGACTCGTGCCACTGTCTCACCTTGGAACAATACGTCGAAGGCAGAACCATCAGGATTCACTAATAGCGTTTGCCAATCCGCCGACTGCCCATCAATAGCAATCGTATTCTGATCACTCCAGCATCCTCGCGACAACACATCCAAAACATTCGCTTCAGACGCTTGCGAGATCACCATGCCATTCGAAGGCACAGTTCTGACCGCATGATGAAACTGCGTCTTAACCGCTTCCAAATCACGGAAGATGTCCGCGTGATCAAATTCGATGTTATTAATCAGTAGAGTGTTTGAATGGTAATGAACAAACTTGGAGCGCTTATCAAAAAACGCACTGTCGTATTCATCCGCTTCGATCACGAAGAAATCGCTCTTACCTACCCGAGCCGATATACCAAAATTTTGAGGAACACCACCAATTAAAAAACCAGGCTCAAAACCCGCACATTCCAACACCCAAGTAAGCATACTCGAAGTGGTAGTTTTGCCATGCGTTCCTGCTACGGACAAGACCCACTTGTCTCGTAACAGGTGATCGCCTAGCCATTGCGGGCCGGAGGTATAGGGAATGTTTTCATTCAGAATGCGTTCAACACACGGATTACCGCGACTCATGGCATTACCAATCACCACCAAATCCGGTTTGCTGTCCAATTGCGACGCATCAAAGCCTTCAATTAATTCAATTCCTGCCGCAATCAACTGATCACTCATCGGTGGATACACATTAGCATCCGAACCTGTCACTTTATGCCCAAGCTGTTTAGCAATCTGAGCTAAGCCGCCCATAAAAGTGCCACAAATTCCTAAAATGTGTATGTGCATATTGGAAACATCCTTTTGTTTAGCCCTTTTAGCGTATGGGTTAGTACGATCACGAATAGTTAATCTGTTTCTGCTCTGAGCTTAGTTTCTCAACAGCTGCAGCGATTTGAAGACAACCGCTTGTCGATAGCAACAGAACAAGCAGCATCAATACAGCATAACCTTTGCCTTTTCTCGTCGCAAAAAAAACCTTTTTTAGATAGAATTAGCGGCAATTTTTTATGGTTAATCGTTTGGAGCATAGCTAATGACCGCAATTAAAGACGCCTTAACGCAGCAAGGGTGTGACGCCTCACTTATTGACGTAATTCAACGAATTCTGTCAGCGAGTAAGGAAATTTCTTTCAGACTGCAGCAAGGTGCTTTAGCTGGCATACTGGGTTCCACCGACCACGAAAACGTTCAAGGCGAGACTCAAAAGAAATTGGACGTAATCTCTAACGACCTACTGAAAGATGCCTTGAAACAATCTCCTCATGTGTTTGGTATCGCCTCAGAAGAAGAAGATTTCGCAGTACAAGGCAATGACGAAGGTGAATACTTGGTGACCTTCGACCCGCTTGATGGTTCATCGAACATCGATATCAACGTTTCCGTTGGCACCATCTTCTCCATCATGAAAACCACGGGCAAATCCGACCTAAACGAAGATTTCCTACAAGCCGGTTCTCAACAAATTGCCGCAGGTTATGTACTTTACGGGCCATCCAGCATTTTGGTGATGACCACAGGCCAAGGCGTATCCATGTGGACCTTGGACAACACAGTCGGTGAATACCTACTCACCACTCCGGACGTAAAAATTCCAGAACAAACCAAAGAATTCGCCATTAATATGTCAAACCAACGTTTCTGGGCGGAACCAGTACAGAATTACGTTGCAGATTTATTGGCCGGTGAGGAAGGTCCAATTGGCAAGCGTTTCAACATGCGCTGGGTAGCAGCTATGGTGGCGGAAGTTCATCGCATTCTGACTCGCGGCGGTATCTTCATGTACCCATGGGACAGCCGTGAACCAAATAAAGCAGGTAAATTGCGTTTGATGTACGAAGGCAACCCAATGGCGTTCTTGGTAGAACAAGCCGGTGGTCTTTGTCGTACCGATAAAGAGCGTATGCTAGACGTTCAACCCTCAGAAATTCACCAGCGAGTTCCTGTCTTCCTTGGTTCGAAAGAGGAAGTGGAGCGCGCAATGGCTTATCACAAGTAAGCTGTTAATTTCTGAAATAGTAAGAAACTCAATGCAGTATTGATTAGAACACACCTTCAAATCAGTACTGCTTATCTACCCACTCTATCGAATGACCAGAACTCACAATGCACTTTCAGAATGAATTTCAGGAAGCGCATATACAATACAAAGCATGCATGAGTTCTGGCTTGATTCGACGCTGAGGTTCTGCTCAGCCTAATCACTTGAGGATGACATTGTGGCAAACTTTTTAAAGCAATTATTCAAACCAAAATGGCAACATAAGTCTGAAGACGTTAGAAATAACGCCGTTGCACAACTATCAGATCAAAGCCCTGAGCAAAAGGACATCCTGCTTCAAGTCCTAACAACCGATAGCTCCGCTACTGTAAAGCGCACCGCCATCAACCAGTTCTCTTCGTTAGAGTATTTGATTGAATTAAGTCACAGCAATGTCAAAGAAGTTCAAACACTCGCTCAAGAACGTCTTAGCCAAGAACTCTCTGCAGACAACAAACAAAACTGGCCCAAAGATCCGCAACAGATTACCGAACTGGTGGTGACTTTACCGAACTTACCGTCAATCACCGAACTCGTAGCCCAAGTGCAAGATCAGCAACTGCTTGCCAGAATCACTGAACAGGCTCGAGTTGCGGGGGTTCGTCAACAAGCTGCGTCAGCCATTACCGATGAAAAAATTCTCGAGACTCTGGAAAAAGCCATCAAAGGTAAAGACAAAGGCTGTCAGAAAATCATTCGTGAAAAGCTAAACGTACTTCATCAAGAACGAGAGAAACAACAGCAAGCGACTGCGGAAATTATGCAGGCGATTGAAGCCGCAGAACTGCAAGCCAAGTTACCTTTTCAGCCATTATGCGAAGCAAAGTTAGATACGCTTCATACTCGTTGGAACAAAATCAAAGTCAACGCCACACCAGAACAACACACCCAGTTCGAAAATGCGATCAATCAGTGCAAGCAAATCATTGCTGATCATTATCAAGCAGAAAGCGAAAAACAGGCGCAAGCAGAAGCTCACAAAGACGCCAAAGAAGAGCAAGAAGCGACCGTTACACTGCTTGAAACAGAACAAGATGGCATCATCGAGCAAGGTGACTTTAACAGCCCTGCATTGAACGCACTGCTAAAAACGCAAGCAAACCGCTGGCAAGATAGCTGTGAAACTACTAAACCGTCTAAATCTCTAGAAAACCGCTACTCGCGTGTTTGTAAGTCGCTTGAGCAGTTCATCCAAGCCAAAGAAGCACTGGAAGAACAGAAAACCGTTTTAGAAGCGCTATTAGCCGAAGAAACACCTGACCTTGGTAAGCTGAAAACACTGCTCGGAACACTCAACTGGCCTTCAGAATTACAAGAACCGGAATTGCTCACCCAAGCACACAATGCACTAGGTGATGCTCAAAAAGAACAGCGTCGCGTTCGCAGCAACCTGAAACAAGATTGCAAACAGGCCGATGAGTTGCTTTCGAAAGCCGAAGACATGATTGCCCAGGGTACGTTAAAAGGCATTTACCAAAATTTGCGTCAGGCTCAAGAGCTCATGCACAGCTGGCCAAACGAGCGCAAAGTCAACAAGCGCCTTCGTCAGCTGCAGTATAAGTTTAAAGAAATGAAGGATTGGCAGGACTATGCGGTTCTTCCTAAGCTGGAAGAACTGTGTGAGCGCATGGAATCCCTAGTCGAAGCTGAGCTTCCTTTAGAAACACTGGCAAACCAACTAAAACAAGCGCGAGAAGACTGGCGAGGTCTTGGTTATGGCGACAATAACTACGGTCAAGCACTGTGGCACCGATTCAAAGACGCATCAGAGAAGGTCAATGAGCGCTGTAAGCCTTACTTCGAATCAATTGCTCAATTGCGCGAAAACAACCTAGAAGCGCGTAAAGCCATCATTACACAATTAACCGAGTTTGTTGAAAAAGTGAACTGGGAAAAAGCCGATTGGAAAGTGATTGATAAGCTTTACAAGCAATCCATTGAAGAATGGAAACAAGCGACACCGGTTGATCGTTCCGAAGTGAAGAAGATCCAAGACAGTTTCGATCAGCCGCTGCATCTTCTGAAAGACCGCATTAAAGCAGAACGTGACGCTAACACTGAGATCAAGCAAGAACTTCTGGAAGAAGCCAAGCAATTACTGTCGGAAGAGAATCTCAAACAAGCCACAGGCAAAGCCAAAGCGCTTCAGAAAAAATGGCAACAGGTTGGCATCTGCCACCGTCGTCAAGAACAGCACCTTTGGAAAGAGTTCCGCGCCGTCTGCGATCAACTCTTTGGCAAACGTTCTGAACAATGGCAAGAACAGCAAGATCAACGCTCATCTAACATGCAAGAAGCAACCAATGTTATTGAGCAAATCAAGCAACTGGCCTCATCTGACGCAAGCGAAGCGAAAGAACTGGCCGCTCAATTACGAGATCTGCAAGGCGCTTATGGCAACCTCGGTAGTCTGCCAAAGGATCACTACGAAAGCCTGGAACAAAACTACCGTGAAGCCTGTAATCAGGTGAAAGTACGTATGTCTGAACTGAAACGTGCCCAAAAAGCACAACAAGGTGAGGCATTAATTGAGAAGTTGAAAATTTATCAGGCCACCAGCGCCAATGAATTATCTCAAGAGGACGCCTCACAGCAATGGCAAGCCATTGGCATCAAGGACGATAAATTGGGCAATGTACTTGAAAGTGCTTGGAAAAACTTACTTTCTGGTAAGTCCAGCTTACAACCAACCAGCGAAGAGAAGCTTCGTGAGCTGTGTATCCGCAGTGAAATCATTGCTGACAAACCGTCTCCAGAAGCCGATCAAAGCTTGCGTATGTCGCTTCAGGTTGAGCGCCTGTCACGAGGCATGAATTCAGGGGATAACACCAAAGAAACAACCACGTCACTGCTTGCAGAGTGGTTAAGCCTGGACGTTCCTACTCAGAATTTTGAAGAGTATTTGAATCGTCTTTTGGTTGCTCTTGAATACAAATAACGCTGAATACAGATAATCGTTAATCGCACATTCCAGCATTCAGCGACCCCTCATCAAGTCACTCTTGATGGGGGTTTTCTTTTATTGGCGCTCCACCGCAAGCCGGTCATAAAAGTCTTTAACCCATAAATCAAATTCACCAGATTCACGCGCCTTTTTCATCGCCGCATTAAACTGCTGGACGATTTTTTCACCGTCCTTACGTTGTTTTGAAACAATGAAATACAACCCCGCTTTAAATACCGAGTTCTTAAACACTTTGATCTTCAGTCCACTAAGATGATTAAACAAGGTAAATTCACCCGTAGATTTTTCGATAGGAACAATGTCCATACGCCCAGTTCCTAACAAACGAAAGCAATCCGGTAAATCAGATGGCGAATAGACGGTAAAATCCATTAAAGATAACAGCGGCTCTTTTAATTCTTCAATCGAGTATCCATTAGGTCGACAAATTCGCGTCCAGTTCTTTTCTTTTAACAGTTCGATCGACCATTCATCTTCATTGACTTCATCGCGAACAAATAAATAGCTACCTATATCAAACACAGGGTCAGAATAATAAAAGTGTTGATCGCGATCTTTATCCCAGACATAAGGAAAGGTTCCTAAATGAACTCCTTGTTTGGTTTGTTCGTAGCCTCGAACCCAAGGCTCATAGACCATTTCAATGTCGTAATAATCTTCGGTGAGATCAAAAATTTTCTGGATAATCGGCACCATCAACCCATTTTCAGGCAAGCTACGATCAACGTAAGGCGGATAAAGATCACCCGTTGAGACCGTTTCTGTCGCATGAGCATAAAGAGGCAGAGTTAAACTAAGCCAAATACCAACACAACAACGAAGAAAAAAACGGGGAGTTGTCACCCCAAATACAATATTCATTTTTGCTTCCCAGTTAACATCTTTATATGATGAACCGAACTTAAAATACTGAAAAAAATAATAACTACTTAAGGATAGAATATGCGCGCGTTTCAGGCTGCGTTTGCAGCACTTTTTTTATTGATTTCTTCTCTGAGTCTTGCTGACTTTCAAATTGATTCCATCGGTGCCGGTTATTGGGTGGAAGAAAACCCGTACATTGAAGTCTATCAAGAAACAGAACACGGCCTTCATCCTCAAGTCTTCTTAGGCTATGAAGTTTTGGGCGTAAGCGTCAAAACTGACCCGGTTTACGAAAAGTACGGTATAGGTATTGCGCCTTATTTTGGTTTGGGCGCTGCCGACAGCGAGGTCGAAGGCCTGCTTGGAGTCGAGTTTGATAAGAGCTTTAATGTTTCCAATCATCGACTAGACAGCTATTTCCGATTAAATATCGACCTGGACAACACCGAATTCATGCTTGGGGCACGTTACTTCTTTGATAGCAGCGATTCAAAATAACGGTAAGATATCGAAAAATAACAGAGGCACTCTAATGTTCTTGAGAATGTGCGCTTATCTCAGCCTGATCCTTTCTTTTGTTATCCCAATACAAAGTTACGCAGGTGGGAAACACTCCCCATTGCTAGTGCTGATCAGTAATAAGCTGAAAATTGAAAAGCTGGTAACGGCTGCAGAAGAGAACACTGAAGTCTGTAAGACCAATACAGATCAGGCTTGGCAATTATTAAAACCAAGCCTGCATATGTTGAGAGAATACAGCCAAGAAAAAGAAGGCAATTACCTTAATCAGGAAACCTACGCCAATAGCTTGGAGCAGCGAGCGAAAATGCTGCATAACTTCTCAGAGCTAATGGACCGAGTCTTTCACTTGAAAGAGACCTGCTAACCTTCCCCGGTTTAGAGCTTCAGAAAACCCTACGAGCTAGGGTTTTCCATATCCACCGATACTCCTGTGGTATCGACTGAGGCACCGTCTCCTTCAGTGCGGCGAATAACAAACTTAATCACATCCCGCCAGGTTAAGATGCCCTTCAGGTTCATTTCATCATCCACCACCGGCAAACAAGACACCGACTGATCAATAATGGTTCGCAAAGCACGGGCGGCACTGGTGTTTGGGTAAACCGTCAAAGGGCCACGACTCATAAATTGATGAGCAGGTTTACGCAACACTTCAAGTTCAGCCACGGTGGCATTTCCCGATTCCACTCGCGGTGAAATATGATAGAGAATATCGCGATCAGAAATCATCCCAACTAACTTATTGTTATCATCCACCACAGGTAGATGATGAAATCGATGTTGACGGAAAATTTTCCAGATATCCGACAATATCGTGTCCATCTTCACCGTTTCGACATTCGGCGTCATTAAATCCGATACTTTCATAATCGCACTCCTGTTTTGCCTACTCCGAGTCTCTGCACCTCATGCCATCCAACTCCGTAGGGTTCCTTACCTATAAGTATAGGGGGTTATCCTGTTACAAAATGCTTAAAAATGTGTCTCTAGGAACTCCGCAACACGATCTTCGATCCAATAACTGCCACCCGCATGAAAAGATACAAAGCCCACATGCCCACCGTGATCAGGGGTTTCCAGATACACATTCTCTAACGATTTAACCAAATCATAAGGGTAAGCGGAATCTGACAAGAAGGGGTCATCCTTCGCATTAATCACTAATGCAGGTACTCTGATGTCGGAGAGATAACCAAGGCAGCTGGACTTTGTCCAATAATCTTTGGCATCAGCGAAACCATGCAATGGCGCAGTATAGAGGTCATCAAAGTCTTGGAAGTTCTTGACGCTATCCAAAGAATCCAGAGGAATATCCGGAAACTGAGCATGCTTAACCCGCATTTTACCGCGTAAATCCTTAAGAAATCGGGTCATATAAATGGCGTTTTGTCGCTTAGCCAGTTCATGCGCACAGCCTTCCAAATCACAAGGAACCGATACGCCTACCACGGCCCGGACTTTATCATTAAGTGTTTCATGCTCCCTTCCCGCATGAAGCAAGCTGAGATTACCACCCATGCTGAAGCCCACCAAAGCAATCGCATCATAACCTGTATGAGCATGATCAATCACATGCGACAAGTCTTCGGTCGCACCACTGTGATAGAAACGTTTCTGGCGATTCATATAAGGCCCACAGGAACGAAAGTTCCACGCTAACGCGTCGTAGCCCAACGCATTCATTTTCCGGCACATAGCCAATACATACGGCCGTTCACTGTGCCCTTCCAAACCGTGAGAAATAATGACGAGCTTTCTGGGGGTCGATACTGAAGTGTGAGACATCGACAATCGATACCAATCAAGACATAGCAAATCCTGATCATCGGTATCAATACTTTCACGCTCACTAAAGGGCAAATTCAGCTTACGAAAGAGAGAGGGATAAATGGTGTTCAGGTGCCCGTTTCGTAACCACCAAGGCGCGCGATAGCTTGATCGCTCAATCAACATAAGCCCTTTATTCTCCATAGCTCGAAATGTTAGCGCTATTAGGCCGAAAACCGAAAGAAAGGTCAAAACTTCCTTGACCCAAGAAATGAATAATGATTCACTCCTTCAAAAAATGAATCAGGATTCATACCATGGTCTATCGAGCCACCGCACACACCCAAGCCAAAAAAGCAGAAAGCCGAGAGCGGCTGCTCAATGCGGGCTTGAACCTCGTACTAGAAGCCGGCTTCTCTCACATAACCATCAATAAGGTGGCACAACACGCCAACGTCGCTACAGGTACGGTCTACCGCTATTTCGCTTCCAAGGGCGAACTCTGTGAAGAGATCTTCTTAAAAGCCACCAAAATTGAATTATCGAAGGTCACGGAAACCTGTAACACACCGAATAAATCGCCACGCGAACGCATGGAAACGACGTTATCTGAGTTCGCCTACCGCGCCATTAAAGGTCGCCGTTTGGCCTATGCCCTAATTGCAGAGCCGGTAGACAGCATGTTGGATGAAACCCGATTGCAGTTTCGTCGTGCCTATGCAGAACAATTCGCGGCATTGATTGAGGAAGGAATTGCGTCTGGCGATTTCCGTAACCAATCCGCCATGATTTCGGCCACCGCCATTGTAGGTGCCATGTCAGAAGCCTTGGTCGGGCCGCTCTCCCCGAATAACTGCGATCGCATTGAAAGTAAGACACTCACCCAAGACATCGTAGATTTTTGTTTGCGAGCACTCTCGGCCTAAGACGACAAGACAGACTCAAATTCGACGAACATTACTATAAAAACAGGAATGAGATATGACCCACCAAGATAAAGATAACAGCCAGGTGCTATCGGAAACTCATGACGTATTTAACCAATTGCACCCATTGGAAAATCAAAACCTATTCACTCAAGACACCGCCTTACAAGAAGCCGTTGAACGCAATGGCGCGGCTTGGGCTAATGAACAGCTTTCAGCTTTTGGCCTGCTGACAGGCTCGTCTAAAGTGATCGAATGGGGCTTTCTGGCCAACAAACATAAACCCAGCTTTAAGACTCATGATCGCTTTGGCCGTCGCGTGGATCAGGTGGACTTTCATCCGTCGTATCACCACCTGATGCAACAAGCCATTGAAAACGGCCTGCATGCCAGCCCATGGACAGATCCAAAAGCCGGAGCGCATGTGGCCCGTGCGGCCAAAACCTACATGCAATCACAAGTCGAAGCTGGCCATGGCTGCCCGATCACTATGACCTTTGCTTGTACGCCGACCTTCTTAAAGCAACCTAACGTTGCCAAAGAGTGGCTACCCAAAATTCACGCCTCCACTTATGACCCAAGCAATAAGCCTTATTTTGAAAAATCAGGCCTGACCATCGGTATGGGCATGACCGAGAAGCAAGGTGGCTCGGATGTACGCGCCAACACCACTCGAGCCATTCCAGTCGGCCAACCTGGACCTGGCGAGTTGTATCAGTTGATCGGTCACAAGTGGTTCCTATCCGCGCCAATGTGCGATGGCTTCTTGGTATTGGCGCAAGCGGAAGGTGGCTTATCTTGTTTCCTGGTTCCGCGCTGGCAACCGGACGGTACACGCAACCCAATGTATGTTCAGCAGTTGAAAGACAAAATGGGTAACGTATCTAACGCCTCCAGTGAAGTGGAGTTCCGTGGTGCCATTGCCTGGTTAATAGGTGAAGAAGGCCGAGGCGTCGCCAATATTCTGGAAATGGTGGCACTGACTCGCTTCGACTGTATGGTCGGTTCTTCTGCAGGAATGCGCCAAGCCGTCAGCCAAATCATTCACCACGCGCAACATCGGAGTGTCTTTGGCAACACCTTGATTGAGCAACCATTGATGCAGAACGTTCTGGCCGATTTAGCCTTAGAAAGTGAAGCCGCTATGTCTCTGTCTTTCCGTATGGCGAAAGCGCTCGACAACATGGCTAATGATGAACACGAAGCTCTGTTACTACGTATTGGCACTGCCGTAGGTAAATACTGGATTTGTAAGCGTACGCCGGCTCATGCCTATGAAGCCATGGAATGCATCGGTGGTGCTGCGGTGATGGAAGATTGCATTATGCCGCGGCTGTATCGTGAAGCACCGATCAACGCGATCTGGGAAGGCAGCGGCAACGTTCAGTGTCTGGATGTTCTACGAGCCATCAATAAGTCACCTAAAACGCTTGATGCCCTGATGAGTGAACTGCACTCCGCCCAAGGTAAAAACTCAGATTACGATGCGGCACTAAAACAAGCTTCGACGTTCATGAAAGATTTGAACAGTTTCGAATCGCAAGGACGGATCATTGTTGAAAAATTAGCCACCTTGTTGCAAGGCAGTATACTCATCAATGCAGGTAATGAGATGGTATCCGACCTCTTCTGTGCAGCCCGTTTACGTTCAGACACAGGAAACATGTTCGGCACAATACCTTCAACAGAAAATACTAATAAATTCAATTTAAAAGACTACATTCTTAGAGCAACACTTTAATTGATAACTTTATAAATAACGACTAAGAAACGGCATTTTTCGTAAAAAACGCGCATTATTTGTCGTTTTTTTGACCATCAAAAAAGCCATGTAACAAAACGTAATCCACAACTTGGAATTTTATAACAAAAACACAACAGACTATTTTTTATACAAGTGTGACAATGGTCACATCCTTTCACAGTATGTGAGCGTTTGAGAGCGTTTTGGATCTTTCATTTTTGTTTTTGGCCGTCTGTTTTGGACGGCTTTTTTATGCCTGCTACTTTTCAAACAATCACTCTTTCAAATAGCGTTTCGGCGGGAGTTTCAAATGGCTACTTCAGTGAGAATATCTGCGGGAAAAACCTTATAAACTATAGGTTCAAATTTTGAACAATCCTTCCCAAAAAGTCTTACAGACCTTTTAGAACTTACTTCATATACTCAGTATTAGATTAACTTTGTAGGTCTTCTTCCTGAATTCGCGCAAGGTTAATGCTTCCTTAAGTGCTAGCTTTTGTTATTTAGGTTCGGTTCTCCCGAACCTTTTTTTTGCCTAAAAAAGCCGAAATCAGGCTAAGTATCTTCTGAAAAACGCTCGGTGGTTGTTGTAAGTAAGTCACTAATCACTTAAAACATAAGTTACTTAAAACGCTTCATTAATAACTCTTTGGCATCCGCCACCAAGCGCGTTAAATAATCACTGCCGCCACGATCCGGATGCACTTTCTGCATCAGTGATTTGTAGGCTTTTAAGACATCCTCTTTCGAACAATCCTTATCCACCCCTAAGATCTCACACGCTTCATCTTGAGTCATGGGGCCAGAATGATGATTGCCATCAAAGTTCGCATGCTGAGATTGCTTGGCATTATGCTCGTTGAGAACATCCGCAAAACTCGCCTGCCACTGAGCCCCATAAGCCTGCTGTAGAAATGCACCCAACAACTGAGCGGACTTCATCTCGTTTTCCAGACAATCGCGTAACAATTGCTTTAACTCCGATTCTGAAAGATCACTTAACTGCCGCCCTTTTAGTTCGCCTTTCATCACTGAACCATCCACCTTCCCAGACATCGGATTGACTTTGAGTTCAAGCCACTCACCAGTCAATTGACCTTGTTGATTTTGGCGTTGTTTCCAGTGCATAGCATAAGGAATCAGTCGTTGAAGGTAAGGAAGTGCCGACTTCATTAAAGGAAGCAAAGCCCCTATCGCTGCAGAAATCCAATGCGCGCGTCCAGTCAGAAACAGCAATATTAATACACCTGCCAGCCCCCAAAGTAAGTAGGTCGCCAATGACTTGTTTCTGTGTTCAGGATCTTGCTGCTTCCACCAGCGCAATCCATACCAAATGATAAAACCCAACGCAATTAACAGCAGTAACCTAGACATTCGGAACCTATACGTAGAAGAACAAATCGTTTCGTAGTTGTTACAAAAATGATAAATAGCGCGCTAAAGAAATTCAGTAAAATGACCAACTGGACATTCCTGAAGCGACGTTACATTAATGCTAATACAGACAGCCCACCATACCATAACTTTGCATGATGACTTTGCCGTAATCGTACCTCATCCTGGTCACGAGCTAACATCAGAGCATTTAAAAGAGTTAGTTACTCACGTTTCTAACTGTGAACAGCTATCGTCCTGTCAAATGCAACAAAGCGTAGAAACCAACAAACCGATTCTATTCTTTCCTCACAATCAGTACTCAGTGAGCTTTTGCGCCATGAAAGAGCTGATCCATGTTCAGGATAAAATTCAGCTGGGTATCGTCTCCGGCTCGGAACGTACACGCATGGTATTCGGTTTTCTAACAGATCTGTGTAAAGGTGTGAATATTCTTTCTGATACCCATGAAATGAATCAATGGCTGGCTACGTCGCTGGAAAAAGTTCGCTTAAACTGAGCATCACTAAGTAGAAGCGATCATAAAACGAACAATTTTTCTTGCAATATATGTCCCTTAATCGCACTATGCTTCGCAAAATAACAAGAGTAATAAGATAAATACGCGTGAGCACGATAACCACAGACAAAATCAAAGCGACTTTGAATCACGGATTTAAACCGCTCACGTTTTCAGATCGCGAATTAGAACTCCAGTATCGCCGCTATTTCTTTGACCACCACTTTCGCGGTGCGCTCTTCCCATTATTAGTCGGACTCTCTGTTTATTTAGGCTTTATATTTGCAGACAGCCTGATTATTCCTCAGTTGCTTGATCAAAGTATTTTACTTCGCTCGATTATCACCGTCCCCGGGCTGTTTTTCCTGATCTTTCTGCGCTGGGGGCCAGCCACGCATTGGCAATACATATTAGCATCTATCACTCTCTGCTTAATTAACTTATCCATCGTATTACTGGGATATTGGGCGGCAAAGCAAGGACAACATTACTATCAAAGTGGCACTTTATTAGCCATCATGCTCGGCTGTACCCTGGCTCGTTTACCGTTTCGTTATGCACTGTCATCAACAGTGGTGATGATCCTCAGTTATGCACTGGTCATTGGTATGACCAAAGCCTCACCAGCCGATATTTTCATGAACAACCTGTTTATCTGTCTCGGCGTCGCCTTCTTTGGTTTGGTCGGTAACTATCAAATCAATCACGGTCTGCGCCAAACGTATTTGCAAAGCTTGTTACTGAATGCTGAAAAAGAAAGCCTCAATCAGGAAAAACAGCGCTTCGAACACATCTCTCATATTGATCAACTGACCGGACTCTATAACCGCCGTTATCTCGATGAGCACTATAAGATACTGTGGCAACAAGCCCATCAAGAGGCAAAAGACATCAGTGTGCTGATGATCGACATTGATCGTTTCAAAGAATTTAATGATCTGGCAGGCCATCACAAGGGAGACGAGATATTGATCGCCGTTGCCCAGACGCTGAAAGAATCGATTCGAGCCAGCAGTGATCTGTTGGCACGCTTTGGCGGCGAAGAGTTTATTATCGTCTGCCCACAGATGAATCAAAGCAATGCGCTTTCGTTGGGGGAAAAGCTGCGGCAACAAGTCTACAGCCTAGCCATTGCGCATCCAGCCGGTGGTGTATTGTCGATCAGTGTTGGGATAGCGAGCAGCATTCCTAAAAGCACCGAGCGACGTGAACAAGAGCACCTTCAAAAAGTCGCTGATCAGGCCTTATACCAAGCCAAACAAAAAGGCAGAAACCGAGTAGAATCCGCTCTGCCTTAATCGTTAAGTGGTATACGTCTAAACGAAGTTATCTTCGCGATAATCTTGCAACGCCTGCTCAACTTCTTCCATGGTGTTCATCACAAAGGGGCCGTACTGTGCCACAGGTTCGTTTAAGGGCTCACCGGATAGCAGTAACAAGCCTGACGTTTCCAGCAAACTTAATTCCAACTGCGAAGTATCTTCCACAATAATCAAATTACCGCGTTCAAAATGCATTCCGTCTAAAACAACGGCCCCCTGATAGACGTAAGCAAAGAACTTCGTATTCTGAGGATGAGATACCGTCAAATGATCACCTTCCTTCCCTGCCACCGTAAACACAGAAGCACGTGTTTTTCCAGAGTCGACTGGCGCTTTAAGGGATTGATCATTGACAATCAAAGTACCGCCAATACCTCGGACAACAAGACCATCTACGGTTTCTTCGAGCCAATCCTGACGCTGAAGATCTTGATAGCGCGCCGGTTTCATTTTGTCTTTCGCCGCTAAGTTGAGCCACAACTGAAAACCATGCAACAAGCCTGCTTCTTGTTCCGGCATTTCCGAATGAATAACCCCACGCCCTGTCATCATCCACTGGCCACCACCGGAACCAATCACTCCATTGTTACCCAAGTGATCACGATGACGCATTTGACCTTTCAGCATTACAGTAACGGTCTCAAAACCTCGGTGTGGGTGCGGTGGAAAGCCTTCAATATAGTCCTCGGCTTGATCCGAATGAATTTCATCCAGCATCAAGAAGGGATCCATAAGCTTCGGGTTGGACATATGAGACACCCGATTGATCTTTACCCCAGCTCCATCGGAGGCTGGTCTGGCCTTAAATACTTGTACCTTGGACATACTCAATACCTCCTAACGGTGAACAGTTTTCAACAGTAACAAACAGTTATATGGCTTCGACGATCGCATCAATATCTTGTTGCGCCTGCTTAACTGCGGACTCTTTTTCACCCATGTTCAAAGCTTCGGCATAAGCAAATTCCACGTTGTTAATCCCTAAGAAACTTAATACGTCTTTTAGATAGCCGGTTTGAGTGTCTTTTGGTGTGCCTTTATACATACCACCACGAGCCGCTGTAATAATGGTCTTCTTAACATTAGTCACTAACCCTTCCGGGCCATTCTCGGTATAGCGGAAAGTCACACCTGCACGCGCCACATAATCAATCCAGGCTTTTAAGGTAGAAGGAATACCGAAGTTATACATAGGTACACCTAGCACCAAGTAATCCACCGACTTTAATTCGTCGATTAACGTATTCGACAAAGCCAACGCCGCTTGTTGATCTTCAGAAAGCTCAGCTGGGTTTTCTGCGAAAAACGCCGCTGTGGTTGCACCACTCAAATGATCAACAGGGTTTGAGCCTAAATCGCGTTCAATAATTTCAATGCCTGGAATTTCCTGTTTCAATGTAGCAATCGCGTGATCAACCAACTTTGAAGACTCACCCTGACCTGAAAAAACTGAACTCTTAATTACTAATGCCTTAGCCATAATTCACCTCATCAAATTTGTTTAACTGACTTACTGTTTGTCGCTATTTTTTGTAGCTGTGTTTGTAAGAGATGAGTTCATTTTATATCGCCCAAACCGATAAAAAAGACAATTGATTTGATACAATCCATCGACTAGACTGATAAAAATTACACGGATGTCGACTTTTACAGTCATTCATCAACAGCAAAGAAGTGAGCTCAAGATGCCAAAAGTCACACTGGATCAATGGAAAATGTTTCATGCCGTCATTGAACACGGTGGTTATGCCCAAGCGGCCGATAAACTCTATAAAAGCCAATCGACCATCACCTACGGCATTCAGAAACTACAAGATCAGCTCGGCATCAAAGTACTGACTATCAAGGGTCGCAAAGCTGTGCTGACGGACGCTGGTGAAGTACTACTGCGACGATCAAAAACACTGTTACGAGAAGCCGATGAACTAGAGCGGGTAGCCTCCAGTTTATCCCAAGGCTGGGAAGCACAGATTAACATTGTGATGGACGCCATCTTCCCTACCTGCATAGTGACAGAAGCATTGAACAAGCTCGCTGAAATCACACCAGACACTCGCATTGAATTTAAAGAAACGGTGTTGTCGGGCACCAATGAGGCGCTGTTTGATGGTACCGCCGATCTCGCCATTACCGGTACTGTGCCGCAAGGCTTTTTAGGTGAGCCGCTATTGAATGTAGAATTCCAGCCCGTCGCCTCGCCGGGTCATCCTCTGCACCAATCCGGTCAGCCCATTTCCTTACAAGATCTTAAACGTGAGCGCCAACTGGTGACCATGGATTCCGGCCGTAAACGTGTCGATTCCGGGTGGTTAGGTGCTGAGCAACGTTGGTCAGTCAACCAGATGAGCATTGCCATTGATCAGGTAAGCCAAGGCTTGGGCTTTGCGTGGTTGCCAGTGACGCGAATTCGAAATCAACTGGAACAAGGGGTTCTGAAACCTCTCGTCCTTAAAGACGGCGGCGTCAGATTCGTTCAAAGTTATTTGGTGTTTAAAGACCCGGATCAAGCTGGCCCAGGGACATTGAAGTTGGCAGAGTTACTCACCAACATCTGTAATGAACCCGCTTGTCAGAAAGAAAATCATCAAGCTTAATCTTGCAACATCAAGCCGATGACATAAGTGGGATACGGAGCTAAAAACCACCAGTACCAATACGCAGAAAAGTCGAACAAGTAAAAAACCCAGGCAAAGGCAATCGTCCATAAAGGCGCTAAGCAGGCGACGATAAAGATAGTATTTGAAAGATAGAAAGGAAGGAGAAATTTTTTCTCAGGTGAATTGCCTTGCCTGCTCATCCCAATGCCTGCCGCCGCAAGCCCAATCATAGGAATAGACAAGGTAAAGACAACAAACGTGATTATTGATCCTACGATCGTCCATGTTAGGGTCATAATTATCCTTAATTATTTTTATCCGTTCGCTATGAACTTCAGGCCAATCGCTTCTTCATGTGATACAGCAAGGTACCTTTAGGTCGATCTTCCAGAACACCATACACTTCATAGCCCAGCTTCTCATAGAAGTCCTTTGCATCCACCGTTTTTAGAAAGGCAATCCCTGCGTTGTGTTGTAACGCAAAGGCTTCCGCTTGCTGAACCAACTCAATGCCTAATCCCTTACCACGCTGAGATTCTGCAACCCACAAAGTGTCTATTTCTAAAGCGTCCCAATAACAGTTAGCATAGATGCCGCCAATGAAACCTTGTGACTCATCTTTCATCCGAATCATAAAAATCTTATCTTCTGATTCCGGCGGGAGGCCAGGAGTAAAGCTTTTGGCATAGAGAAAGAAATTATCCGTCAGTTCGTTCACTTGTTCTGCCGAAGGGGCATCAATCAGTTCAAAGGTTACGTCGGAGGTGCTCATAATGTATGTTCCTTTAAGTACTCATCCAGTCTGCAGATAAAATCAGAGGTTTTACCCTGAAACACCTTACCCTCTAATTCTGGCAGCGTAGACTCCACCACAATATATGCCATGCGTGTGACATAACGCCCTGATCCTGAAACTGTTTCATAACATCGATCAACCTTGCCTGTCATGTTCACCAGAAAACCCGTTTCTTCATTGCCTAAGCTGAGCGAACAACTGGCTTTATCAAACTCCCACGTCCCCGCATATTCAAATCCGGAGACTCGCCGATAGCCGGGAATGAACTGCGTTGGGTTCTTCTTAAATTCCTCACTGTCAGCAAATGCCGAGTACTCTTTGGTCAGCGTAAAATCCCGACCCGTTGGATACTCAGGCCGCGACCCATTGCGGTAGTCGTAATCAAAAACGAAGCCAATGTTGTATTTCACCGCCTCGCCTTCAGTATTCAAACTGCCATAATGGGTGTCAGACACTCGTTGTCCCGGTGTTTCAGGGGAACGGTAATTAGGTGAATGATAATAAACACAACCAGAAAGAAAGCTGCTTAAAAGACAAAGACCCGTCAGTTTCTTCATATAACCAAACACTCTCTTCATAAGATAAGGGGGCTCTTCATAAAAGACACCATAAAGTATGCAGAATAATCATACCTTAATAACACAAAACCCCCGGCCATTACATAATTGCAATGACCGGGGGTTTTGATATCAAGTACTAATCAATCGTAATTGATCAATACATTGATTAATCGAGCTTAGATACTTGCCAGCTCTTCAGAAGTTGCTCATAAGGTACAGTTTCACCTTGAGGTTTCTCGTTAGCCAATTTCGCTTTCGGAGAACCTTCTTTCGACAACCAGTATTCGGCATCACGCTTAGGATTCAGCTTAGGACCACACTCGCCCTGTACTTTTGAACGCTCTAGACGTTTAAGTACTTTGTCTTGTGCTTTCGCCAAACCATCCAAGGCTTCTTGCGGTGTAGATTCACCACTTGCGGCCTCTGCAATGTACTGCCACCACAGCTGAGCCAGCTTCGGATAATCCGGTACGTTAGTACCTGTTGGCGTCCACTGCTTACGCGCAGGGCTACGGTAGAACTCAACCAAACCGCCCAGCTTAGGCGCTGCATCGGTCATTGCCTGAGAATTGATGTCAGACTCACGAATTGGCGTTAAACCAACCAGAGTTTTCTTAAGAGATACGGTTTTAGACACAGTGAACTGAGCATACAACCACGCCGCTAGACGGTTTTTCTCAGGTGTGGAGTTTAGGAAGGTCCAAGCACCGGCATCCTGATAACCCAGCTTCATGCCTTCTTCCCAGTACGGCCCTTTCGGTGAAGGTGCCATACGCCACTTTGGAGTGCCATCTTCGTTTACTACCGGCAAGCCTTCTTTGGTCATGCTGGACGTAAATGCCGTATACCAGAAGATCTGCTGAGCAATACCGCCTTGTGCCGGAACCGGACCAGCTTCAGAGAAGGTCATACCTTGTGCTTCTGGCGGCGCATACTGACGCAACCAATCAACGTATTTGGTTGTTGCATACACAGCCGCAGGGCCGTTAGTCGCACCACCACGCTCAACACTTGAACCAACAGGCTGACAGCCTTCTACACGAATACCCCACTCATCCACAGGGAAACCGTTTGGTAGATTTTTGTCGCCCGCACCTGCCATAGAGAACCAGGCATCGGTGAAACGCCAACCCAACGATGGATCTTTCTTACCGTAGTCCATGTGGCCATAAACCGGCTGACCATCGATTTCTTTCACATGCTTGCTGAAGAATTCAGCGATGTCTTCATAGGCTGACCAGTTCTTCGGTACACCTAGCTCATAGCCGTAAATATTCTGGAATTGCTTCTTAAGATCATCACGTGCAAACCAGTCGGCACGGAACCAATATAGGTTGGCAAACTGTTGATCAGGCAACTGGTAAATTTTACCGTCTGGGCCAGTCGTAAATTCAAGACCGATGAAGTCTTGCAGATCCAAAGACGGCAAGGTTAAATCTTTTGCTTCGTTTTCGATCATGTCTGAAATTGGCACCACTTTACCGTAACGGAAGTGCGTTCCGATCAGATCAGAATCGTTGATGTAAGCATCGTAAATGCTACGACCTGATTGCATCTGAGTTTGTAGTTTCTCAACCACATCCCCTTCCTGAATCAAGTCGTGATTAACTTTAATGCCTGTGATTTCTTCAAAGGCTTTCGCTAATACTTTTGACTCATACTCGTGTGTCGCGATGGTTTCAGAAACAACATTGATGGTCATGCCACGAAACGGTTTAGACGCTTCTGTGAACCATGCCAGTTCTTTCATCTGTTCTTCCTTGCTGATGCTGGACTGAGTGAATTCTTCACCTAGCCACTTCTTAGACGCATCAGAGTATTCATCGGCGTACACAGTCCCCCCCATTGCGGACAATGAAATGGCGGCACTAAGTGCGAGTCCCTTCGATGTTATTTTATTTATTTTCATGTCTAGCCTCTTATAGCTATCTCTAGTTTCGCGTCGCCAGTTTCGAAGAAAGCTGGCACGTAAAGCGTCCGTACATCTGGTTCAGACGAAAAATCGCTTCTTAACAGAGTAATCTCCAGAACAGAGTTATCCCCAACGAAGCACTATTCCTACCCACACCACTGAAATTGCCAGCGGTATCCATAAGGTGACTTCACTTAGCCCCACAAATAATAAGTGGATGAAAGCGCTACTGAGAAGCCCGATAAACAATCGATCCCCACGAGAGGTATCGATAGGTAGAAAACCTTTGCGTTCCGTACTCGGAACCTTAATTTCGTAAATGGTCATACAAACCAACATCATGGCAATGACGCTAAAGAAAATTGCCGTGGTTTGTGTCCATGCCATCCAACTCATCATAAAACTACTCCTGTCTCAGCGCTTATACGCGCCCAAGTGCAAAGCCTTTTGCGACATGGTTTCGAACAAACCAAATCACCAATAATCCTGGAATAATGGTCAAGACCCCGGCCGCTGCCAGTACCCCCCAATCGATTCCCGTCGCCCCGACCGTACGGGTCATGATGGCAGCAATTGGCTTGGCATCTACCGATGTCAGCGTTCTGGCCAACAGCAACTCTACCCAAGAGAACATAAAGGCAAAGAACGCCGTTACCCCAATCCCCGAACGAATCATAGGCAAGAAAATGCGTACGAAGAATCTTGGGAAACTATAACCGTCGATGTATGCCGTTTCGTCAATTTCACGCGGCACACCCGACATAAAGCCTTCCAGAATCCATACCGCCAAGGGTACGTTAAACAAACAATGCGCCAAGGCCACAGCAATATGGGTATCAAACAAACCAACCGACGAATACAGCTGGAAGAATGGCAACAAGAACACCGCTGGCGGAGCCATACGGTTAGTTAGAAGCCAGAAGAACATCTGCTTATCGCCCAAGAACTTATAACGACTGAACGCATACGCCGCTGGCAAAGCCACCAGCAAGGTAATGATCACGTTCATGGTCACGTAGATCATCGAGTTAAAGTAACCTGTGTACCAAGTAGGGTCTGTAAAGATCACGATGTAGTTCTCTAGCGTGAACTCCGTCGGCCACAACGATAATCCGCCCAGAATCTCTTCGTTGCTTTTGAACGACATGTTCAACAACCAATAGATAGGCACCAATACAAACAGAATGTAGAGGGTAATCCCCAAGGCTTTCTTACGAGTCATTTCCATGGTGCTCTCCTTACTTGTCCTTATCCATGTGACTGATTGTGGTAAAGAACAACCAAGAAACGAGTAATACGATTAAGAAATAGATCAATGAGAAAGCAGCCGCCGGCCCCAAATCAAATTGACCAATCGCCATTTTGGTTAATGTCTGACTCAAGAAGGTCGTCGAATTACCAGGGCCGCCGCCGGTTAATACGAAAGGCTCGGTATAGATCATGAAGCTGTCCATAAAGCGCAACAACACCGCGATTACCAACACGTTCTTTAATTTCGGTAACTGAATATGACGGAACACTGCCCACTTTGATGCACGGTCAATACGAGCCGCCTGATAGAAGGCTTCAGGGATTGCACGTAAACCGGAATAACACAGCAAGGCCACCAACGGCGTCCAGTGCCACACATCCATCAGCAATACCGTCGCCCAGGCATCGGTGGTGTTAGAGGCGTAGTTATAATCTAGACCGAGGCTGGTCATCGCCGAACCGAACAACCCAATATCCGCACGTCCAAAGATCTGCCAGATGGTGCCTACCACGTTCCAAGGAATCAGCAAGGGAATTGCCACCAGAATCAAACACACAGACGCCATTTTTCCTTTGGTTGGCATCATCAACGCAATGCCGATGCCCAATGGAATCTCAATCGCCAACACCGCAAACGAAAACATAAACTGACGCAACAAAGAGTCATGCAAACGGGTATCGGTCAAAATCTCGCGATACCACTCAGCACCTACGAAATACGCGGTATTTTGGTCAAAAATGTCCTGAACCGAATAGTTCACTACCGTCATCAAAGGCACAATCGCCGAGAAAGCCACCAGTAGGAAGACCGGAAGTACTAGGAACCAAGCCTTGTTGTTTTCTACTTTTCTCATGACAGAGCCTCCTCAACCAGATATTCATCGATGTAGAGCTTTAACCATTGCGCCGGAAAGCTCACGTAAGCAGTTTTGGTTGGAGAAACCGCACTCTCTTCAAGAATCGCTTTGATTTCCCAGTTACCCAGTTGCAATGCCAGCACTTTATAGGTGCCTAAGTCTTCTTCAAATAAGACCTCACACTGATACGACCCTTCAGTCGGCTCTTGGGTGACTTGAACAAACTCAGGACGAATACCGATTTTGATGTTGTTCGACGAAGACGCTTGGAGAATGTCATTAATTCCAGAAGGCAGCGCTAACTCAACACCATCAAAGAACACGCCTTCAGGGCTACGACGCACTTCGGTGATGTTCATCCCCGGACTACCAATAAAGTACCCCACGAACGTGTGATTTGGTCGTTCGAACAATTCACGAGGCGTACCGAATTGCACAATCTGACCGTCATACATTACGGCAATTTGATCGGCAAAGGTCGACGCTTCCAGCTGATCGTGCGTCACATACACCATGGTGATGTTGAACTGTTCATGAATTTGCTTGAGCTTACGACGTAACTTCCACTTCAAATGCGGGTCGATCACCGTTAACGGTTCATCAAACAAAATAGCGGATACGTTATCGCGCACCAGACCACGGCCCATCGACACTTTTTGCTTTTCATCGGCCGTAAGGTTCTTTGCTTTCTTCTTAAGCACGCTTTGCAGCTCAAGAATTTCAGCAATTTCATTTACTTTGGCGATGACTTTAGGTTCCGGGACTTTCTGATTACGAAGCGGGAACGCCAAGTTATCAAACACCGTCATCGAGTCATACACCACAGGGAACTGGAACACCTGTGCGATGTTACGATCTTCCGGTGGAATGTCGTTCACCACCACATTATCAAACAGAATTTCGCCACCCGATGGCGAAAGCAAACCGGAAATAATGTTCAGCAAGGTACTCTTGCCACAACCAGAAGGGCCAAGTAAGGCATACGCCTTACCTTGCTCCCATACATGATTCATTTCACGAATGGCGTAATCTTCCGGGCCACTCGGGTTTTTACTGTAACTGTGAGCCAGGGATTTCAGATGAATCTCAGCCATGAGCGGCACCTCCTACCACAGACGAAGGCGCTTTAATCAAGTTCCCCTCCGTATCAAATACAAACAAGCGATGCGCGGGCAGATATACATTCACATCGGTATCGGTGTGGAATTCATAGACACCGGACAGCTGCATCACCAAAGGGAAATGTTTATTACGAACATGCAGGAAGGACTCGGAGCCACTGATTTCAGACAGTTCAACGGTCACTGCCAACTCAAGGTCATCGTCGTTCTGAGGGACTAAACCGATATGGCTTGGACGAATACCAAACTTATAATCCCCTGGCGGTAAATCCTGAAGTTCCTGAACCATCGGGAAGTGGACTGCTTCGCTGATAAACACCTGGTTCTCTGTAATCTTGCCATCCACCAGATTAATCGGTGGCTCACTGAACAACTCAGCCGCATTAACATTGGCCGGATTACGATAGACCTCAGATGCAGGCCCGGTCTGAATCACATTGCCTTCATGAAGCAGAGTTGTGGTTCCCCCCAACGCCAGTGCTTCGTTCGGCTCAGTGGTGGCGTATACAGCGATGGTATTGCGTGCTCGGAACAGACTGCGCAATTCCTGTCTCAGTTCTTCACGCAGCTTGTAATCCAGATTAACCAAGGGTTCATCAAACAACACTAAGCTCGCATCCTTGACCAAGGCACGTGCCATCGCAGTTCGTTGCTGCTGACCACCCGATAATTCCATTGGGTGCTTTTTAAGGTGGGCTTCAATGTGCAGTAACTCAGCCACTTCTTGTACACGGCGTGTAATCTCTGCCGGTTTTACTTTGGCCAAGCGCAGCGGCGAAGCGATATTTTCCCAAACCGTCAGATTCGGGTAATTAATGAACTGCTGATACACCATGGAAATATTACGTTTCTGAACCGGTACACCAGTGACATCGACACCGTTCATTAACACTCGACCGGTACTTGGTCGATCTAAACCGGCCATCAGACGCATCAAGGACGTTTTTCCGGCCAAGGTTCGTCCTAACAACACATTAAAGGAACCTGGCTCCAGGATGAGCGATGCGTTGTTGATGTGAACTTCACCATCAACGATACGACTCACATTTTCTAAAGTAAGCGACATTCAGCTGTCCTTTCTTATTTTTCTCTTAACGAATTTTTTTCTTAACGACGCCATTCGCCCTACGGCTGAGCCCGCTACTACAAAAAAACCACAATGGGGCACGAAGAGAGCAATTCGAATGCCAGCCCAGCTCAAAACACCAAAACAAACCATATAAGCCATTGTTTTATATATACTTATAAACACAACTGAACAGATTCATTTATTAACACTGAACACTTTGGGTTTATCAAAGTGAACACTCAAACTGTTGACAATGAACACTTTTGAACACTTAATATGAACACTCCAAACCCAGCACTGAACAATTTTCATCCACCACGAGTTCCGACAGATGCAGTCATTTTCCCCCACACAAGAGCAAAGTGAGTTAATTGACAGCTCCTGGAACCGCTGTCGAAAATACGGGTTAGATCATCACACCTCACCCTATTTGCATAAGCTCACTCAGGGTGAAATCAGTTCTGTCATCGAAGAACACCAGACACTGGTTACCACGACTAATAATGAAGTCCTGCCCTATTACGAGAACATTCTCTCAAACACTCAATGTTTGATTGTGTTAACGGATAACCAAGGGCAATTGCTGGACAGCTGGGGCGATCAACGGTTTTTAGATCGCAATCGAAAGGAATTCTTCACTCAAGGTGTCAGCTGGACTGAACGCTACAACGGCACCAATGCCATAGGAACCGTGTTAGCCACTGGCAGTGCCGTACAAGTGGCCAAAGACGAACACTTCCTTAGAGCCAACCGTTTTATGATAGGTTCGGCAGCACCGATTCTTAATTCCAAGAAAGAAATCATTGGTGTACTGGATGTCTCCAGCGATGCCTATTTGCCCCATGCCCATACCTTTGGCTTAGTTAAACTCATGTCTCAGTCGGTGGAAAACCGCTTAATCATGAGCACCTTTCAGCGTGATCACTTCATTCTGATCTTCAATGCCAACCTAGATAACATCGACAGTGCCTGGTCTGGGCTAATCGTCTTTGATGAACAAGGCACCATTATCTCTGCCAATCGCAGGGCGGAATTGATTCTTGGCCACGACATCGCCCTGACTAAGATCACCAACTTATTCAATTGCTCACTGACCAACTTCAAGAATCACCCAGAAAACCTGCCCATTCCCCTGATGACCCTTAACAAGTATGAAATGCTCGGGCTGGTTAAGCGCCCGACGGCCAAGGGGATTCAGGTAAACGACTTCCGCCAACTGCAGACAGCAGAAACAGGTTCACAGCCTTCGCTTACGACCGTCGAACAATCAACGTTAGCCGATACAAGCTCGGCACCGGAAAGCGATTCTGAAATTTCCTTAGATCGCATTGGCTTTGGCGATGAAAAAGTTGCCCGTTGCATTCGTCAGGCAGAGCGCATCATCGAGAAAGAAATCCCCATTCTTATTCATGGGGAAACCGGGGTAGGTAAAGAAGTCTTCGTAAAAGCGTTGCATGAGAAGAGCACACGACAGTCTCACCCATTGGTAGCAGTGAACTGTGCCGCCATTCCCAGCGAATTGGTTGAATCGGAACTCTTTGGTTATGAAAAAGGAGCCTTTACCGGTGCCAATGCCAAGGGGGGCATTGGTTTTATCCGTAAAGCTAATAAGGGCACCCTCTTTCTCGATGAAATTGGCGAAATGCCGCTTAAGGCTCAGGCTCGTCTGCTTCGGGTATTACAAGAACGTAAAGTCACGCCACTGGGTTCAACCGAATCCTACCCGGTGGATATCAAAGTAATCTCCGCCACCAATCGTTCATTGAAAGACGACGTGGAGAAAGGGTTGTTTCGACAGGATTTATATTATCGAGTGAGCGGGCTCAACCTCGAACTTCCGCCATTAAGAGATCGCACCGACAAGACCGATCTATTCAAAGAGCTGCACCGCATTCACCGTGCTCCCGATCAAGCTCAAGAGCTGTCAGCTGACATTTTGGCCTTGTTTGAAAAACATCCCTGGCCGGGCAACATTCGTCAACTTGGCAGTGTGATTCAAATCTCTCTGGCCATGGCCGACGATGAAATTATTCGCCCAGATCATTTACCTGACGATTTCTTTGAAGACATTCGACGTCAGGAACGTCACTCGACTCATCAAGAAGAACAGCCCGAGGAAGCACCTATCTCAAACTCGTCTTCGCCGATGTTAGAAGCAACCCTCGATCAAGTGCATCAAGATACGTTAGAAGTCTACCAAACCAATAAAGGCAATATTTCTCGTACTGCCAAAGCCTTAGGCATCAGCCGAAACACCCTCTACAAACGTTTGAAAGCGTTAGGGATTAAATAGCGCTTTCAACCAATGTCTTTGTGCGTTCTGTAAAACATTACTCAGAAGGCAGCGCCTGAATGGATTTCAGAACTTCACGAACGATGGCCTGTCGTTTGTAGAGATCGTCCATCCGGTTTGGCGTATCAATATTCAGCGCAAAGAACACTGGTCCGGTCGGCCACTCAACCCAACCAACCCACCAGCCATGACGACCTTCCCAGCCGGTTTTCGCTCGAAGAATCCAATCACTACCCGCTTCAACAATCATAATGTCTTTAAGCAGTCGTTGATGATCGAGTTGGAAGGGTAATTCATTACGATACAGCCGTTCGAGGAAATTCACCTGCTCAACCGCAGAGATTGCTAACTTACCATCCACCCAATAGGTGCCTTTTGCTGTTGTCGGGTTTTGGTTGCCGTAGCGGATTTTCTCTAAGTAAGTTCGGGCGTTCTGTTCTCCCAATTGATCAGCAAAACCTTCATACACCCAAAGCGCAGAGTGACGCATGGCCGAGCGCAAGGTTTGATCCTGATTGTGCGGCGCATAACCCCGCTTTACACCGTCCCAAGGAAATACCTGAAACTCATCTTTGACTAGCCCTGCATCAAGCGCGAACAAGGTATGTGGGATTTTAAACGTTGACGCCGGTGATAAGCGCTGTGCCGCTCGTGTCGAATTAAACATCATGGTTTGATCTTCAGCCTTTCGCTGATCCATGACTACAATCGTGCCCTTGGCGTCAAACTGATCAAAGTACTGTGCCCAATCGGGGCGCTCAGCTGTATCACTCTGAACTATTTTGGCCTGAACAAGCTCGGCCTGAACACCACTAAAAGAAGCAAACAAAGAGATAAAACAGAGTACCCAGAATTTCATTTTCATAGTCAGCACAACATCACTCAGTTATGGGTTCATAGAAGAAGATTTATAAAAGATCATCAACAGACAATGCTATGAATTTCTGGTTCCCCACCCTCGCTCAATTAACTCATTAATGTCTAAACGAAAGAACCTAAGCGCAAGAACCTAGGCGAAAGAACGCTTGAGCCTGCGCATCATCAACCCCACCAACACGATCACAATCGCCCCGGACAACACCGGCGTGACTAAAAACAACCAACTTTGCCCGGTCAGCATAATCAACAACGGATTCGCGCCCGCTGGCGGGTGGGTCGTCTTAGTCAGCAACATTGCACTCACCGCAAGCCCCGTTGCTAACGCCAGTGTCAAAGGGGTTACTCCTACTAACTGAGTAAAGAAAACACCAATAAAAGCCGTAATTAAATGCCCGAAAATTACATTTTTCGGTTGAGCCAAAGGGCTGTCAGGTAAGCCAAACACCAACACAGTGGTTGCGCCAAAAGGTGCCATTAACAACGCCATGTTAGATATCTCGGCATCCGAGTATGCCAGCACACCAATGGCCAATGCTGCGCCAATACCGGCAAACAGCGCTAAGAAAAAGTTATTCATGATGTTCCCCCAAATAAGATCAAACAAAGTAGACCGATTTGTCTACCAACTTTCCGCATAGTAGACAAGTCGGTCTACTCATGTCAACATGCACTCACATCGGGAGATAAACATGAGTGATAAACGTCAACTGCTGGTCGATACCGCCCTCAAACTGTTCTATGAGAAGGGCATTCATTCCATTGGTATTAATGAAATCCTCAAGGTATCGGGTGTTGCCAAAAAAACCCTCTACACGCACTTTGAGAGCAAAGAAGCCTTGGTACTCGCCGCCTTAAAACAGCGGGATGATATTTTTGTTCAATGGCTGGACAAGAAACTGAGCGGTGCGGAAACCAATCACGAATTAGTTGAAAAACTGTTTAAGGCATTAGAGGAATGGTTTACCAGTGCCATCCCGGAACTGGGCCACTTTCGAGGCTGCTTTTTCGTAAATACTTCAGCGGAGTTCAGTGATTCGAACAGTGACATTTCCTTGTACTGTCAGACGCACAAACAACGAGTAAGACAGCTGGTTGAGACACACTTACCTACCCAGAATGACACCTTGCTCGATGCCATCTGTTTACTCAAGGAAGGCGCGATTAATACCGCGTATGTGGAAAGTGATTTTTCTACACCACGTAAATGCATTCAATTATTGCAGTCGATTGAAAAGCTATAGACCTTCTTTCGGCTCATTAAAAGCACACCCGAACGCACGACCATAGAACACCTGACCAAGTAGTTCCGGGATGCTACTCTCCTTAACGCTATAAGCCATGGTGACGGTATGACGCAACGGATCTTTTTTATGAATCCGACCTACCAAAGTGACGCTCTCATTGTATTTTTTCTTATTTAGCCACTTAATTTTATTCTCATTGCTTAAACGTAACGTGCAGTTCTTATATTCAAAATCAAAACTCCCCTTGAAACGGAAAGCCCCAACTTGCTTATAATCCGACACAGACGATTCCGTCTGAGTATCTGAGCTCCCAGCCGTTGGCGAATACAGTTTAACAATTTCAAAGTCTCGGCCACTGGGATATTTTTCCGGCTTACCGCCAAAGTACCGATATTCAGAGTAAATAGTGAGTTCATATTTATTCTCCAAATCCCTGGTTTCTAAATCCTGAATGGTCATCTTGCTGTACACGCCCGAATCGTCTTCGATGTCACGATGATTTGGGCCCTGATAATAAGCAATGCACCCGGAAAAAAAGAGCGAAAGAACAGAGAGAAAAGCTACACGCATCATTGGATCATCCTTGTTTGTTTGGCTAACTGAAGATGGAAGCTAGCCTCTTGTGAAGCAAAGCATTGTATGTGAAAAACCAACAAAACAAAAAGTATGCTTGAACCTTGTATCTCAATATGTTGTTCCATCCCCATGAGAAAATAGAAAGTACGAACAATAAGATGAAGACCAGATTACCCACACCGATTTTCATAAACTCATTCTGGGAAAGCCGTATTCTTCTATTTTCACGCACCCTGAATATTTCAATTGAGTGCCTCGGGGTAAAGAGCCTGAACATTCTCTCATCTGACATTTGCTGACAAAACTCAGACAGTATCCCTATCCGATCTCTCACGCCCCCTCGATAAGCTTGCACAAAGCCATAGGAGATCGTAATGAAAACACTCAAGAAAACCTTGATGCTGACAACGGCGCTGATTGCCGTATTGGGTCTGTCCGCCTGTAATGACTCATCAAGCAATAACAACAAAACCAAAACCGATACCGCCACAACCGCCGGCAGCTACCAAAGTGAGTTATTCACCGTGCGTGGCGACTGGGCGATTATGGAAGGTGAAATCGACAGCAACATTGTGACCGAACTCAATCAACTGGTCAGTGCCAACCCTCAGGTCACTACCATCGTGATGCAAGACGTGCCCGGCTCCATAGATGACGATGCCAACCTGCAAGCCGGATTACGATTACATGCGCTCGGTTTGAACACCTATCTTCCACCCGGCGGCCATATTGCATCTGGCGGAGTGGATCTTTTTCTGGCCGGTAAAGAGCGTTTTGCAGCACCCGACGTGTTAGTGGGCGTTCACTCCTGGGGCAGTGACGACATCACCGACGCCACCACGTTGCCACGCGGTCATGAAGATCACACACCCTATCTGGATTACTTCCAGGCCATTGGCATTGATCCGGATTTTTATTGGTTCACCATTCAGGCCGCCGATGCCAACAACATACACTGGATGAGTTCAGCGGAACGTACTCAATGGGGCATCACAACCCGAACCCCCACATTCCAGGAATTGAACATGATTACCGATCATGCCATTGCCAACGATACGATTAAGGACCTGTTCAACCAATACACCTGGCTGGATGCCGACAATAACAAACCGATTCACATCTTTGCGACGGAAGGGGTTTCTGCACTGCAAATAGCCAAAGCTCGTGCGGTGATGGCACATTATCTAAGCGATGTGGAAGGCCTGAAAAGCAAAGAAGCGATAGCCAACCAATTAGGTGACCATCAGGCCAGCCTGTTTATGTTTGCCAGCGAAGAAGCCGCTCAAACCGCCCTGGAAGGTGATCTCGGTGAACACGCCCTGGCCGAACATGGCCAAGACCTTTACGCCACCGAAGTATTTGTGGAAGGCGACAACCACTACCTTAACCGTCTAAATGCCGATGGCCGCGACGCCACCTACGAAGAAGTGCTGCACTTAGTACAGGGTCACGGATTGGCACCGGTGGAAAAAGCCCTGCAAGAACGCATCGTCACCTTGGCTGAAAATGCCTTGATGGATAAGGCCTGGAACCCAAGCGCAGAAGACGTTGCCGAGTGGAATGCCGAAGTCGACCAACAGGGTTACACCAGCCAAAACTACGAATACCTGGCCGCAGCTGTGGAAGGTTACTACGGGTTATGGGGCCACCTCACCGAAGGTCTGGATGGCTACCTGGGCATTAACCGCACCACACAGCAGGCCCAAGACCCGAACGGCTTAGCGCTGATTGAAGAAGTTTGGCCAAATCACATAGTCACAGCCATGCCTGTCAGCCCGGATTTCCCAGCCGGTGACACCTTCACACTCAGCTATCAGGCCGACAAAGCCTATACCCATCAATCCCAACATCTGCGCTATGTTTACCTGACAGGCAACAACGACAGCCATATACTTGGCAATGATGACAACAATGTTTTGCAAGGCAATGCTGGCAACAACCGCATCGATGGTGGTGCCGGTGATGAAAATGTGGTGTTATTCAGCGGCCTGCGTCGCGAATATCAAGTTGAAGAGCAAAACGGCGTTTGGCACGTGATTGACTCAGTAGCAGGCCGTGACGGTCACGATCAACTGGTCAACATCGACATGATCGAATTTCGGGATGAAGAACTGGAGCTCAACGATTAACGCACAACAGGACAAACACATACTGGTGGTCGAAGACGACGAAGAAATCAGCCGATTATTAACGCTGTTTCTGGAAACCGAAGGCTACCGGGTGGATATCTGTCATCGGGGCGATCAAGCCCCTTTGCGTGTGCGCCAATCGCCGCCGGACATCGTTATTCTCGACATCATGCTGCCCGGTCAAAACGGCCTCGAAGTCTGTCAGCAACTGCGCAGCTTTTACGATGGGCCTATTTTAATGCTCACTGCATTGGAAGACGACGTTTCGGAACTGACGGCCTTTCGGTCCGGTGCGGACGACTATGTCCGCAAACCCATCCGCCCAGATGTCTTGCTGATGCGCATTCAGGCCTTACTGAAACGCAGCGGCCCCATAGTCGCCAGTGCAAACCAATACCAAAGCGGCCCCATCACCATCATCCCTGGTCGACGTGAAGTCTTGGTAAACCAGCAAGTGATCGAACTGCAAAGCGCCGAATACGATTTATTGGAATTACTGGCGCGTCATCAAGGGCAACCGGTCAGTCGTGAACGCTGCTTTAAAGCGCTGCGCGGTATTGAATACGATGGGTGTGACCGTTCCCTGGACATGAGGATTTCATCCTTACGCAAACGTCTGGGCGACAGCACACCTCAACGTTGGATCAAAACCGTTCGCGGTGTCGGATACATGTTGGCAGCCGATGAAACCCGTTAATATTTTTTGGTACTTATATGGTGTCGTCGCGATGGCCTTAGTGCTGACGTTGGCCTCGCTGTTTTTCACTATTGATTACATAGAATATCAAAACGATCAGGAAGACTTTGCCTACGACCTGTTGGAAGTGCTCGACTTTGCAAAACAACCCTGCCAAAGCACACAACTGGACAGCCCTTGTGTGCAGCAATACTTAATGGAATCCGGTTTTGAAGTCAGCCCGGACTTTTACACAGTCAATGCAGAACGATTAGAACTGTGGTCAACAGACTCAAAAACGCTTCAAGTCTACAGCTACGAACATGGTTTTCAGGCGCAACTGGCCGATCAGCCCAGCTGGTGGATTCGGGACGATGAGGAACACCTGACCGAAGCTTTCGAAGACAATGACCCGCTCGACATGCTGTACACGGCAGCGGTGATCACCAGTATGTTGTTAGTGGGCATTGCGCTCTTTCTTTACTGGCCGGTACGAAGACTTAAACATTGGCTCACGCAACTGCAGCACGCTACCGATGCCCTGGCACAAGAAGATTACTCGGTGCGTTTATCACCGCTTAACATCACGCCATTAAGTGAACTCGCCCAACGTTTTAACCGAATGGCCGCGTTAATTGAAAACAATCTTGAAGAAAAACAATTGCTCTCCAATGCCATGGCCCATGAGTTACGCACTCCACTCAGCCGCGCCCGGTTAGCCCTTGCGCTACTGCAAAAACAACTGCCGGATGACAACACCAAAGCCTTGGTCAACGACCTAAGCCGCTACATCGATGAGCTGGAAAACGTCACCGATAACAGCCTGCAGTTGGTTAAGCTACAAAACACCGCGCCTCAGCTAACCGCCATAGAACTGCACCACTGGCTGGAACAAAAACTGGCATTACGACAAGGGCAAACGTCCCACATCCAATGGCACAGTGAGTTACCACCAATCACCATTAAAAGTGATGAACGCCTGCTGACACTGATTATCGATAACTTACTGAACAACGCCGAGCAATACGCCACCAGCCAAGTCTCGGTGCGTATTCATCAAGAACACCAACAAACAATACTTGAAATTCAGGACGACGGACCGGGCATTCCGGAAGAACAACAGCCACAAGCGCTACTGCCCTTCAGCCGCTTAGATCACAGCCGGGATCGACGCTCTGGCGGCATCGGCCTTGGGTTAGCCCTGGTCAACACCGCCTGCCAGCGTTTGAATATTCAGTTGGAGATGAACAACTGTAAAACCGGACTGTGCGTGGTACTGACATTTAGAGAAGTGTGAAAAGTCAGATGTAAAACGAATTTTTAAACTACTTTTTCATACATTTTTTGATTTCACAGCTTAAACTAGCTTGTAGAGCATCACCGTACACACTCAATTCTTCATCTTTTAAGCCTAATGTTTCTACTCTCGCAATAAGCAGACTTTCTATAGATTGATCTCTATCCGACGATGCATAGTAAAGGCGGTACAGACTGTCCCTTTCATCATCAGAGTAGAATTTATTCATAACAGAAATAGAACAAGCTACTGCATTATCAGCTTGCTGCTTAAATATCTTCTCAATGTTCAAGCTACTCTTAGATCCGAACTTACCTTTTAACAGCTTCGCCATGCCTTCCATTTGCTCTCTTACTTCTTTGAAATAATGTTGGCCAAGCTCTTCCTCAGTCAATGAAGAATCAACACTTTTGATAAGCTCAATATCATCATCACTAAACCCCTTAAATCGATCCGTGTCAGTCAAAGCATTTTGTGGCTTTTCATATTCGAAATCAGGACAAACCAACTCAGCAGTTTGCTTCTCCTCATCTTTCTTAATCGCGCTCTTCGCAGCCTCTACATCCTTAGGCTTGAAAGCATCACATTTATCCAACTTTTCTTTATTGTTAAACATCACCGCAAACAGATCGAGCTTATGGCTAGAAGCTCTGCCTCCAATGATATTTCGCTGCAAGTCCAAAGGAGTGATCTCAGCTAAAGTTTTACCCCAACATTCGCAATGTTCTGTTAGACCTTTATTTTTCAATAAACACCCTGTCTGCATTGCAGATTTAAATCTCTCGGTGGTTTGAGTATTTGCCACTTTAGAGTTTGCAGCACACGCTGTTAGAAATATGATTAGGGGAATTAACAGTAGTTTTTTCATATATAGCCTGAAATGTAAAAGCTGAGACAGCTGAGAACCAGCCACCTGTAGGATTAAAATTGGCTCGGCATACTAATCATTGTGTAGAGCAATCTCAATTGATCAATTAATTTGCTCGACCAAAGGTCAGTATCTCAAACTATAAATCAAAGAATTTCCCTAACTAATATCCATTCTCCTCATCATACGTCTGCCGAGCCGCCCGAATAGTTTCATGGTGTTCATCCGCCCAGGAAACCAAGCCCCAAACAGCTTTTGCTAACCCTTGCCCCATGTCGGTTAACTCGTATTCCACTTTGACAGGTGCTTGTGGATATACCGTGCGTTCCACATAGCCGTCCCGCTCCATGTCTTGAGTCAGCATGAGTTGCGAAATGCCCTCAATTCTTGTTTTCAACGAGTTAAAGCGATCCGGCCCATCAACCAGGCTGAATAAAATTAAGATCAACTACTTATCGCCAATCTGAGCCACTACATTACGAATCGGGCAGTTTTCATTCTTTAGGAATATTCTTTTCCCGTTTTTAGTTTCTATCGCCATCGGCTTGCCATCCCAACAGTTATCAAAAGGTAGCTAAGGCAGAAAAAGCTGCCATATTGCAAAGTAACATTCGGTACCTTACCTTTGCTGACACTGATTATCGATAACTTACTGAACAACGCCGAACAATACGCCACCAGTCAAGTCTCGGTGCGTGTTCATCAAAAACTCCAACAAACAATCCTTGAAATTCAGGACGACGGACCGGGTATTCCGGAAGAACAACAACCACAGGCGCTACTGCCCTTCAGCCGTTTAGATCACAGCCGGGACCGACGCTCTGGCGGCATCGGCCTTGGGTTAGCCCTGGTCAACACCGCCTGCCAGCGTTTGAATATTCAGTTGGAGATGATTAATACAAGCAATGGCTTATGCGTGACCTTACGATTTATTGATACAGCAAACCGTTAAGTACTATTTTACTTTTGTTAAGACACTGCTTACGCAGACAATCCAAATAGATCGGTATCACGACACGGTCTGACCGCTCAAACTTTTCAATAAACGCTCTTATCGGTTGTTATAGAGAAGCAGCCTGCTTCAACAAACCTTCAAGCACGTTAAAGTCCAGATTCGAAGCCGCTTTAAAGTTCACATGACGACGCCGCTTACCCGACCCTTCCAATACCCCAGCAGGGTCATGCAATTCAGCACCCAGACTAAAGGATAGCTGTACATGCTCCTTGTAAATAAAGACGCCGCAGAACTGCCCTTCTTTTTCTTCAGGCTTTAAAGTAAAAAGCACACCACCGTACTTAGAGACTTTTTCAGCGTCAGGAACCGTCGTCACAATAAAGTCTTCAAGCTGCTCTGCCAATGCCATCAATATCAAGGTTTGATCGCTCATAGTTAATTCCTTTTAATTAATCCCGTTCAACTAATTCCTTTGAGTGGATAAGCCATGACCCGATTAAACGCTTTTTTCAGGCAATAAAAAAGGGCAGCCTGTTAAGGCTACCCTTTTCACATTACAAGAAAGCTGTAATGGAAGGTCTGGCTTATAGAGCTACGATGTTCTCAGCCTGAGGACCTTTTTGACCTTGAGTAATAGTGAACTCAACAGCTTGGCCTTCTTGCAATGTTTTGAAACCGTCGCCAGAGATTGCGCTGAAGTGAGCAAAAACGTCTGGACCTGATTCTTGAGCGATGAAACCAAAACCTTTAGTTTCGTTGAACCACTTAACTGTACCTTTAACTGTATTAGACATAATAAATATCCTGTATAAAAATTTTTGTTTGCCTACGATAGGCGGGAATAGCTTTGAAACGTTGACTTTAACTTGGATACTTCAGGATGAGTTATTACGAATAAAACACGAAAAGTAGAAATCAAATTTAGGCACTCTTTCTAGCTGCTGGTCATATTATGAGCAAACCTTTCAGAAGTCCAGCCTTTATTTTTTTATTTTTATTCACCACAAATACATGCTCGATTTCTTATTCAAAATCTTAAGTTCAAAGCTTTCCACAAATGCCGTCTGAGCTAAGCCATAGCACACATGAAGAGGGATTAAATGTTCCTCTCGCGGATGACAAAATCGCGCTCCCGGCGCATCTTGCCAACGAATAAACGCTTCTGCTCGCTCGTCTTCCTGACACTCCCGATCACCACAAATTTCTAGTAACCATTCTTCAAACTCATGATTCAGCCTTCGAATCTCAGCGCTTTCTGGCTGGAAAAACGCTTTCATGTTGTGGAAAGAAAACCCTGAACCAATGACCAGCACATTTTCATCGCTGAGTGATTGAAGCGCTCGACCAATCGCAATGTGCTCAGCAGGGTCCAAGGTGTTGACCAAAGACAACTGTACACACGGAATATCAGCCTCTGGATACATAATTTTCATCGGCACAAATAAGCCATGATCAAAGCCACGTTCTTCATCAAGCTGCGAATCAATACCGGCTTTACCTAATAGAGCATGGACTTTATGAGCCAATTCAGGCTCCCCCGCACAAGGGTATTTGATGTCGTAGGACTCTTCCGGGAAACCGTAATAGTCATAAATCAACGAAGGGTTGGCAGCTGAAGTAATCGTCGCCCGATCCTCTTCCCAGTGAGCGCTAACAACCAATATTGCTTTTGGCTTGGCAATCCTTAACGCAATCTTTTTCAGACAGTCAATCATCTCCTGATGACCGACATCGCCAAGCAATGGCATTGGGCCGCCACCATGCGAAAGAAATAATGCTTTATAGCTGTTTGTCATGAGCTGATACCAAAAGAAAACAAATACACCTGTTATATACCTTAGGCTATCAGTCGAATATTGGGTTGATTGGTTCGCTACAACACCCCGTCACTCAAGCTACTGAAATCGTTCTTTTAGCCCCGAAGGAATGGCAGGCAGATCCATCAATTCCTCTTGCAGATACAAACGGTCAAGGTACTGGCTGCGCTCTTCTGTCATTTTGCTTAGACACACCATCTCATCCGTATTTCTGGATGTACCACCACTCCACACGCGGTAGTAAGCATTGCAATTGCTGTCTCGAAACTTCAACCATGCGCGTTGACTCTGAATCAGCCCTTCCTTGATATACTCTTTTTCCACCCTATAACCATCAAAACCACCCGAGTTTATCTTGCTCATAATGGCTTTATAGGTCTGATTAAGCTTGGTATCGGTAGCCTCGTAAAGCAAAAGATATCGACACTCAGGCGGCATATCCGCACACGGATCAGTTTCCTCAGCAACAGAACCAAAGGAGAAAAAGCATAAGAACAATAAAAGAATAATTCGCAACTTAGGTAACGTCCTAATATTTAAACCCAACACGCTACCCATTCTCCTTATCATATTGCTGGCGAGCGCTGCGAATATCCTTATGGTGCTCATCCGCCCATGAAACCAAGCCCCAAGCAGCTTTGGCTAGGCCTCGCCCTAAGTCGGTTAACTCATACTCAACCTTAACTGGAACCTGTGGATAAACCGTGCGATCCACATAGCCATCGCGTTCCATGTCTCTCAAGGTTTGGGTCAACATGCGTTGCGAAATACCCTCAATTCGTGTTTTCAACGAATTAAAGCGATCTGGCCCATCGAGCAAACTGAACAATATTAAGATCGACCACTTATCACCGATTTGAGCCACCACATTACGAATCGGGCACTCTTCGTTCTTTAAGAAAATTCTTTTTCCGTTCTTAGTTTCTGTCGCCATCGACTTGCCATCCTACTCGTTATCAAAAAGTAACCAAGGCAGCAAAAACTGCCATATAGCAATGCTATATCCAGTTTTCAATCTTAGTATATTTTAGTAACCCAAGCTATGACCCACATAATCATGGATAGTGCCATTGAGAAATCTAAACAATGGATCGAAACAGACTGAAAAGATCACAAGAAGAATAAGAAAGAGGAAATGACAAATCAGGCTCTCAAGAAATAAGAGCCGTGGTTAGATCTTTGCGTACATGACATCAGATCTAAGGACATACTTTGTACCTTGCAAGAGCGGCGTACCTTGATGACGAAGCTTATGAGGAAAGATTAAAAGCATGCCTGTTTTAGGTGTGACACTTAAACCTTCGAACTCAGTTTCACCGCCTTCATAGTCATCATTAAGGTAAAACAAAACCGTCAGTTTGCTGACTTCAAAGTAATCTCTTTTGAACGAGCCATCTACGTGCCACTTAAAAAATTGCTGACCGGAATATCGATAAAACCTGAATTTTTCATTAAGCCCACTCGGTTTCCACAAATCTATTTCAGCTGGTAACAGCGATTTAAGTTTCTCAAACAGGCTTTTTGCTAAATCGTAATCATCAAAAAGAATTCGCTCGTTGTTACGAATCGTTTTAATATCTTGTTCACCGAAACTGGTGTTGATTTTAGCCTCTTGGTAGCCCTTTTCTTCACTCTCTCGAATCAGCTGATTACATTCTTCAACCGTTAAAAAATTTTCAACAGAAAAAATACCGTTCCCTAAATCTAACGTCTGAAAATCCATTAAATAATCCCTGTATTTCCAACTCCCTAAGAAAATTTAAGCCACCGTCAACAAAATTGGCTTTCCTTTGGTAATCACCATCGTATGTTCAAACTGTGCCGATAAGTTGCCTTCCTGCCCAAGCAAGGTCCAGCCATCTTTCCCTTCTGATACAAAACTGCTTTTCGTCGATAGGAAAGGTTCGATGGTGATGACTAAACCTTCGTGCAGACGTCTTTTATCACGAGGCTCATAGTAGCCATAGATTTCAGTCGGTTCTTCGTGCAACCCTCGCCCAACACCATGGCTACAAAGGTTTTTAATGATTCGAAATCCTGTCTGTTCTGCTACGTTCTGAATGGACTTACCAATAAGGTTCAGAGGATTCCCGGCTTTAGCACTGACACACGCATTGCTTAACGCACGTTGTGTTGAAGCAATCAGCCGATCTTTAAGTTCATTACTCGGTGGCACCACAAAGGTTCCGCCGGTATCGCCAAAGTACCCGTCTTTTTCAGCGGACACATCAATATTCACGATATCACCGGGCTGAATTACTCGACTACCAGGAATGCCATGTGCCGCTTCTTCATTAATGCTGATACAGGTATAACCGGGAAAATCGTAAGTCACTTTGGGTGCTGAGTTCGCCCCATAACTTTCCAACAGTTTCTTGCCAATCTGGTCGAGTTCCCAAGTGGTCATTCCTGGCTCGGTAGACTGCATCATTTTCTTTAAGGTTGCTGCCACGATTCTTCCGATGGCTTTGAGCTTTAGTAAATCTTCTTCTGTTTCAATGGTCATCGCAGGCACCAAAATTAAGAGTTGCAGGGCATCATCTATTACTTATTAACTACTAATGCCCTGCGCTATAAGAGACTTTGCTTGAAAGAATAGCAAGAATGTAAGCAAGAAAGCTCACATCAGATGTGAATAATAGTGTGTATTCTAAAACACGTTATTCAAGTTCGAGGCTTACCATATTGGTTACAAATGGCTCAATCGTAAATTCGCCAGTCACAAAACGGTTTTGACCTGAATCCCAGTTATGGGCTTTGATATAGTAAGTTCCCGCCGCCAAAGTCAGCTCAGGATAATTCACGTCGTTAAAGGTAATAGGATCGTCTTTCAACCAACCTTCGGGTGTCACTTCAAACAGATGGCCACCGCAACGTAAGTTACCAATTCTAGGGTGGGTACAAGAATCCAATACTAATCGAGTCTGTTTTTTCGGGTTCGCTTCCGTTCTTACAATCGTAATTGCACCGTAATCTTTTCGGGTTTTCTTAGCCGTTTGCGTCGTAATACTCTCAGTTTCTACTGAGTAATTTCTTGAATTTGAACCCGTTGGTATCATCGAGCCACTGCCGCCCGCTGAATTCATCACACCATCAATTGCCCCAGAAACGGCATCCGTTGCAATCTTATTTAAGTCCGTCGTTGAACACCCTTGCATTAGTGCTACTGCAGAGATTATTAGTCCTAACTTTCTCATTATTCCCACTCCATTGTGTGCTGCTAACTGAGCTACTTGTCATTTTCGAGTCTTTTTAGCACATAAGACGTAAATCGACCATACTTTTGCCACCTTATTAGAAGAAACCAATGCCATCCTTCCTATGGAGAGGTTACTAACGCTTTTATGGAAAAGTAATCTATCTAGTCAGTATTTATACACAAAGAAAGGATCATTAATTTCGACCTGTTCAAACTTCAGGAACCTCTGGATAAGTTCCTATAGAAACAAATTTTGTTCTAATTCGAGAAGCCGTTTCTTCAATGGCAGACCACCGCCATACCCTACAAGTTCTCCATTCCGTCCAATAATGCGGTGACACGGAATAATGATCGCCAAGGCATTTGCACCGTTAGCTGTTCCAACGGCTCTTACCGCACCTTCATTTCCAATGGTGACAGCCAAGTCCATATAGCTTGCCGTTTCGCCGTATTTTACCTGCTCCAATGCCTGCCAAACCGATTTTTGAAAATCGGTACCGACCAGCAATAATGGCAGATCAAATTCACTGCGTTCGCCCAGGAAATACTCTTCGAGTTGGGTTTTAGTGCGCTCTAAGACCTCGTCGTTTCGTTCTACAAAAGAGGCATTAAGTCCACGACAAATACGATTATCAACAGACGTCCTCATTTTCCGATAACGAAAATCACACAGGCACAGCTGGCCTTCATACGAGCCAAGCACAAACTCTGCGTAAGGATGTTTAAAGTACTGAATATTAATTTGATTCATTCTAAGAAAGTAAATACAAAAGGTTTTATTTAGAAGGTTTAGGCGTCATGCCACTTAACAAAATAACACTGAACGCAATCATAGAAAGATTCGTCGTCACCGGGTTAAAAGCTTCTATCAGAATTTGCGGCTGCAGTAATGCAACAAACAACAGCAAACCAACCAGCCCAGCGATGTTGAAAATCACCAGCGGTCTTGACGTATAGAACACAAACAACAGAAGACCAAAGATCACCTCTCCCACTCCTGCCGTCTTTGTAATCCAATAAGAAATCTCTTCTGAAAAGCCAAAGCTTGCCGTCATCAACTGCTCCATCGGAGCAACATGAATCAACTTGGGAAAGATTCCATGGTAGATCCAGCCGAAGCTAACCATAAAACGCGCAATTTGAACTGAAGACAACATAAACATCCCTGTCACGATCAACCCAATAAGTAATTACTCATGCGTTGATCGTTTGTAATTCAAAACATTAATTCTGAGCAGATCTGTACAAGGTCAACTCAGAAAGCAGCCATTCAGAGCTCTCAATTTCCGGCGCAGTATCGCACTTAACCTTGTACTTTTTGCCAGAGAAACTGCTTTTAGTGGCAGAGTATTTAATAAAGTCTTCTGCGGTATCCACCAAGCCTTTATCTAACACGTAATCGTATTTTTTCTTGATGTGCTTCGCGGCATCACTGGCCTCATGCCATGTGCCGTTACGCATAAATTTACAAGACGACGCAGAAACAAACGACAACAGATGATTGATCTGCTTCTCAGCCTCGGGATTAAGATCCGAGGCATAGCCATGTAAAGGGAGTAAAAGGGTAAGAACAGAGAGTAGTTTTACGTGTTTCATATATAACCTAAAATGGCGCACATGCGTTCATAACAAGCTTAATACAGCTTCCTAAAGTTCCTATAAAAAATGAACCTGACTAACTTTTCAGTCATAGACAGGCGGATCAATATTATCAATAAACAAACTCACAACATCTTGTGAAGACGTCATGATTGTTCGTTCAGGTACACCCTGATTAATCCTCCACTCTACAACAAAGCTGGCTGCGGCATCAGAGAAGATACCTCTAAATGTACAGTTTGCTTGATACTGACAAACACCTGAAAAATATTTGATTGAACCGGGATGCTCTAATGGGCGATCTCCCCAAGCATTAAACATATTGGAAGTATCAAGTTGGTACGACAAACCATTCACTGTTGCTACTAACTTGCTTACATACGTTTCTGGAATATTCCCATCGACTCCCATAGGAGTCAGACCATTAATAAAACACACTCTTTTCGAGTTTGGGCAATATGAGATATTCCATTCACTGGAAATAAAGGCACTTTCGACAATCTTTATTGAAAGCCCCTCACCAAGAACGAACTGGTGTTCCTCTGCACTTAAAGAAGATGCGAATAGACACGTAATTATGAAGAGAGCTTTCATGAAGGCTAACTTTGATAGCTGAAACACACCTATTTCCAGTATGAGAATTATGTTGTTTTCGAAAAAAGCTTAGTGACCCCAAGCGTAGTCGCCGCTTGATACGTAACATTCGCTTGTTGCTGAGCATACACTGCATTAGCAGCAGCCATAGCAACAGCATTGCCAATGGTTTGATAAAGGCTGCCCATTGCCATCGCCGGAGCTTCCCCTAACACCTTTGTATTTGCTTGGGTGACAGAGTCAACTACCTTAGAATTCACTGTTTGAGGGGCTACTGCTTGAGAGTTGACAGAGGCAGCCGATGCAGTTGTGGCTGAAGAAGCATCTAAACACGCCATGGCATGTTTCGCGCCCTCCATGAAGGATAAAATATTGTTCGCCTGATGCTCGCCCAATTTGGAAAGCACTTCCGAATCGGAGATACCCATGGATTGCAGTTTTTCAATTTGATCTGGTCGCGCGTTTTGTTCGGATTCGTTTCTTTGAGGCATTTCGATGTTCATGGTCCACTCCTTGGTTTGATCCGTGATTTGATTTGTATTGCTTCGATTGATATTAAATCAGTCTAGCAAGCTCAGTTGATCACACGGCGACATCACACAGCCAAATAGCTCTTCATCCATTCAAGCATCACCTCAGCTGTAACACCACTAAACGGGATTTCCGTGAAACTGCCCTCAGGGTCTTTGTCCCGCCAAGCGAACTGGTAGCTGATGGAATCCGGCTTGTCGTCATGCAGTATCAGGATGATTCGCTTACCATTTTTCAGGCAATCAATGGTCATCACGTCCACTGGAATACCACTGTCGCGCATGTTCTGACTGACCCCCACAATAGGGTCAATGTCGGCGATTTCTTTCTGAAAACGTGTATGAGCTTCGGTGGCAATGTCACACAGTTCATGAAGGTATTTATGAGTCATAAGGTCCCGTTTTTGATCGCATCCGTTGATCACTCTTAGCAAACCTCACCAGAAGAATTACAAAGTGGTCATCGGAACTAAATAAACCCGAGCGAGATTACCAAGTCTGCTTATGTTTTGATACACCTAAAAAGATCACGAAAGGGAAGAGAACCGTTCATTTTAATCGCCTATGGATCAATCCACCTGACGAAGCACAAAGCTGACCGCTTCCGTGCGATTGCTCACGCCGAGCTTGGTGTATATGTTTTTTAAATGCCATTTTGTGGTGGAAAGCGCGATGCCTGATTGCTGACTAATCGACTCGTTGGTGATGCCGGATCGCAACAACTCAAAAATCTCAAACTCTTTTCCCGTTAAAAGATGCTTTAAAGAAACGTCGTGGGAAGACAGTCGCTGCGTCCCCAATAAGGAATCAAAAGTCTCACGAAACAAGCTCGGCAGTTTTATCTTATCCAGATCAATCCCAGCCTTAAAAACATCGGCCAACCCCGGGGCTTCATCAAACACACTGCGAGAAAAACACACCAAACCATAACGCTCTATGAGTTTAGTGAGTGAATGAATTGCCGATTCCACATGACCTTGGCGAAATGCAATCGAGATACAATTACTTCGTGCGATCAGCGCTCTGGACTTAATGCCGAGTAAATCAAGCGCATCCGCAAGCTCTTCCAGTAATTCGATGGCTTGTTTGTAACGAGTCTTCGCAATCAACCAATACACGGCAGCCAGCACTAAACGTTCACGCCTCTCTTCATAGTGACGTGACGATTGCACCTCCCCCTTCACCATGAATTCGGATAATCCATATCGCTCAAAGATCAAATCACACTCATTTTTTTTGGTATCCACCAATGCCTGACGAATTTTTTCCTGGATAACCTGACTGCAAAATCGTTGGTAATCACCCAGAGATAAAATTCGCTCTAGCTGTTCCAATAGTCGTCCGGCTTTTGCACCGTCACCTTCAATATGCATCAGCCTGGAGCTGTAGAGATAGGCCATGGCAACCGCTTCAGTGGCACATGAATGATTCACTAAGGGAACAAGCTCCGTGCCTAACTTCCACGCTTCATCCAGTTGGTTTTGTTCATAATCCACCACCATCATAGCCGTCGCCAAATTGATCCAGCGAGGCGTCTTTTTGCCATGTCTGATCGGATTAAACGCTTTAGACGTCTCTTGTACTGCTTCGATGCCCCGGCCTAAATTGCGATCGCAAAGAATAATAATGGGAGTCGCAAAGCTCTCGAAAAACTTGTGAGACATCCGTTGTAAACTCGGCAGGACATCATTGGCCACTCTGAAGGCTTCATTCAACTGCCCGTGACACATCAATAAATACGCATCCAGCAACTTATTAAACGCATCAACAACTACAGGGGTACTGGCTTGCCGTTTGGTTTTACGAAGGGTGTATTTTTCAACTTCAGAATCGTTTTGAAAGACCGCAAGAATGCGCTCAAAGAATCGGCAATAAGAGGTTAATTCCGTGTTGGAATCACAGCGTGCGATGTCCTTTAAGATCTCAAGATAATAAGCCGCTTGATTAAAACAGCGTGTAAAACTCAGAGCGTATAATTTATACAACAACAGCGAGGTATGGATATTCAAGAGTTCATCGGATACATCATTTAACGAGCGAACGATGGGCTCCAAGTCGCCTTCTTTAAACCAGTCGGAACAGACTTGGGTAAGAATCTGTAAATAGTAGTTCTGATCAGCGGACAACCGGGCGTGATAAATGGCTTCTGTCTTATCGCCAATGCTCAGATAAAATTCAGAGGCTTTAAGATGCAGTTGCTGAATGTATTCGATGCCGTTTTCCTGCTCCAAAATTTTCAACAAGAACTCTCTGAGCAACGGGTGATAGCGATACCAACCTTGTCGATTAGGGTCAGCCCCAAGAAACAAATCCTGCATCCGCACTTCTTCCAGCTTGGCACTGCCATAATCCAAACCAAATGCGTTTTCACATAACTCCCGATTGAACGACTGACACACCGAGGTCAATAATACAAACGTCTTCAAACCCGGGCTTAATCGGTGAATCACTTCATGGCCTAAGTAATCCAATAGCTCGGATCGACTTCCGTTAAACACCGTCATTGGCGTACCGTTGGATTTATCCAGAGCCAGCAACGCTAACTTAGTCCCCACAAACCAACCTTCAGTTTGTTGCAACACAGCCACCACCTGGGACGCATCCAACTGCGGGGCACCAATGGCCTTATTCAATCGTTCGAGATCATCCTCAGACAACTTGAAGTCATTACTGTCAATCACCAGGGCAATGCCATCCGTCTTCATTCGGGTTAACGACAATGCAGGATAATATCGGGATGAAATAACCACGGTAACGTGAGACGGGAGCGCATAAATCAGCTTCTCCAACGTGTGCTGTACCTGACCAGAACTCAAGTTATGAAAGTCATCGAAGACAATGACCAACGGAAAATCTAACTGAGTAAGCGCCTGACGAAAGACGTCGATCAGTAGCTCTGTTTCAACCTCCCGATCGTCTTTGAAGAGATTAAAGTAAGGTTCATCCCACAGCGGAGCAATGCGCTTAATCGCTTTAAACAGTTGAGCAAATAAACAGCTACCGCTTTTGTCATCGTGGCGCTCTGAAATATCAAACATAAGCACCTGAGTAGACGGAGATACCTTAGCTAAATGGTTGGAGAACTGTTCTAACAGAATACTCTTCCCTGACCCTGCTGGCGCAATGGACAAGATCAAAGAGTACTCACACCCCCTGTACAATAAATCAATAAGATTTTGTCGGACTATGTAGTTGCTCATCATTATTATTCTTATTTTTTAAAGCGACATTTGTGTACGTCATTTCCAGCGCACACTTGTTACTCAAAATATTGGGCCAGAGATTCACTGTCTACTATTTAAACAATCAAGCAAATATGAAACACCTCTCAAGATGAGCAAAAAACAGCCTCAAATCTAATGATATTTCCTTATTTTCAGATACAAAATCCCGCCCTGTTTCAGCCACCTTTTAACAATACCCAACCATCGCCTAAGTTCATCCCCCTTCTTTAGGACGGGTGTAAATAAAACAAACGTAGACAGTAAGATTTTCTCGCAGCTTCTCTGACCCCAGAAGTAAAAAGAACCTCTGTATCTTTTAACAAACGTCAGACCAAAGTGCGCTGCACAGCCATACGCGCTGTAAAAACACTCGTTAGAAGCTCGAAGTGCGAAAAGAAGAACAAAAAACGTGCAGTACAAAACACAATAAAAATAAAATTAATGGAGATCGAATATCATGAACTCGGTATGGGTGACCTGGCCATCGTTGGTCAAGTTCGGAACGCTGGGTGTCGCTGCGGCTGCGCTCACATTAAGTCTGGAACGAACCGAACTGCTTAAAAACAACATGTTTGCCACAGAAAATCTGGATGAGATTAATGACCAAATCGTCTGTGACGATCGAAGCCAAACGGCTCGAACAGAAGATGGGACATGTAACATTTTAGAAAATCCGGCAGAAGGCTCTGTACATCGACGCTTTGGTCGTAATGTTGAACTTGAAGCCGCATGGGGAGAAACCGAAGCGGATACCCTTCTGACCCCGAATCCCCGTGAAGTAAGTAATTCACTGATGGCGCGAGACAACTTCAAACCCGCCACCAGCATCAACTTCATTGCAGCGGCCTGGATTCAATTCATGGTGCACGACTGGGTAAGCCACGGCCCTAACACCAGTGACGACCCGATTTTAGTCAACCTACCGGATAACGACCCTCTCGGTAGTGGCGTTATGTCCATCCAAAGAACCGCTCCGGACACAGACCGTTCAACCGATGACGACATCAACCTTCCTCCGACCCACAGAAACGTCAACACCCACTGGTGGGATGGCTCTCAACTTTACGGCAGCAACAAAGAAACCAGCGATAAGGTTCGATCCTTTGTAGACGGTAAGTTAAAAGTAGAGTCCGATGGCACCTTGCCAACAGAATTCTGGAGTGGTGTTCCTGTCACCGGTTTCAATGACAACTGGTGGTTAGGGTTGAGCATGATGCACCAGCTCTTTACGTTAGAACATAACGCCATTGCCGACACACTTAAGCAATCCTACCCGAATGCAACGGACCAATGGCTCTATGATAAAGCGCGCTTGGTGAATTCTGCGTTGATGGCAAAAATTCATACCGTCGAATGGACGCCTGCACTGCTTCAAAACCCGGTGTTAGAGCTCTCCATGGAATCAAACTGGTGGGGCATCAGCAGAAACGCAGAAACTCGTGATCTCATACAAAAAGTCACGGATGATCTGAAAGGGCCGAATTCCTGGATCATCAACGCCATTGCCTTGTTTGATCCGGAAAAAGCCGCAGCACTCAGCACGCCAGGTGCAGTAGATCACGCCTTAGGCGGCCTGGTCGGTCAGTCCAAACCTAACAACTACGGTGTACCTTATACCCTGACCGAGGAATTCGTCGCTGTTTACAGAATGCACCCTCTTCTGCGTGATGAAGTCGACGTTTACGACATTGGCTCCAATATCGTATCCAACCGTATTCCGTTACAAGATACGCGCGACGGAGATGCAGAAGACATTCTTGATAGCGAAGGCGGCGACCGACTCTGGTACTCATTCGGCATTACTCACCCGGGGTCATTAACGCTGAATAACTACCCAGAATTCTTGCGTAATCTTTCAATGCCGTTAATCGGCGACATCGATCTCGCAACAATTGATATCATTCGTGATCGTGAACGTGGCGTGCCGCGTTATAACGAGTTCCGCCGTCAGATTGGCTTAACCCCGATTAATGAGTTCGAAGATCTGACCACCGACCCTACAACACTGGCCGAACTTAAACGCATCTACAACAACGACATCGAACAAATCGATGCCTTGGTTGGTCAACTTGCTGAAACCATCCGCCCAGACGGCTTTGCTTTTGGTGAAACCGCTTTCCAAATCTTCATTCTTAACGCGTCTCGTCGTCTGATGACCGACCGCTTCTACACCGAAAGTTATACCCCGGAAGTCTACACCCAAGAAGGTATCGACTGGGTGGAAGGTTACACCATGGTGGACGTACTGAAGCGTCACTTCCCTGAGCTGTCCTTGAGCTTAACCGGCGTTGATAATGCCTTTAAACCTTGGGATCTTAAAATCCCTGAAGACTATAAGAGCTGGGCAGCTTGTGACAAAGAATCACTGCTTTGGACCAATGGCGCAATGAGAACCGAATACGATCAAAGCGAGCGTCCAGAGCTAACGGAAGTGGATATCGGCGGACTGATCAACTCCGTTCTCTGGGAAAAAGTAAATCGTAAAGACGATGTTGCACCACTCGGATATGAAAAGCCGATCCATGCACATGGCACTATGGCCACCGTTGAATTTGAAGCCACAGCGAATCACCCCTACACCGGTGTATTCAAAGGCGCCGACTGTGGCTTGCTGCGTTTGTCCGTAACGGGTGATCCAAATGACAGAGGGTTTGCGCCTGGGCTTGCCTGGAAAGTGTTTGTCGATGGCAAAAACTCACGCAATGTCTCAGCCCTTTATACCTTATCAGGGCAAGGTGATAACCATAATTTCTTTGCCAATGAGCTATCCAACTACGTAGATAAAGAAATCAATGAAACCCTGGGTACAACTGCACTTTTCTCTTTGGTGTCAACCAAACCGACAACCTTAGCGGTGAGTAAGATGGCCAAAGTACAAGTGGACGGAACCAAGGAATCGAATGTTGTTTCGCCAACTCAAATTTACTTTGCGCCTCGCCCTGAAGTTCAAGGTCTGTTTGACAGCGCATCGCATGACTTCCGAGATGATCTGGAAAGCCTGCCAGAAGGCACACCGGTTTATGACGTCTATGCGACCTCTCAAGCCATCAAGACTTCTATCATTCCGTACTTCCACAATAAGTACGCGAACGAACGCAGAAACAGCGCGGTGAAAGTCGGCACCATTAAAACCACCTCTAAATTCAACAGCTCATCTTTTGGTGATGGCGGTGTTTTCTTCAGGCACCAACGTGTTGAAGATCAGTAATGCGTTGAAGATCAATAACGCGTTGAAGATTAATAGAACTCAAAAGCGCTTTTGAGGAGTAAACGCGTAAGCGCAATAAAGGCCCTAAACCCTTGCAGTTAGTTGCAAGAGTTCAGGGCCTTTTTCACTTATTTGGATGCGTTCGAAGCGCTTTCTAAGGACACAAATTTCTTAGCCAATAACGCTCTTAATGAGATAAACCCTGGCCCATGAAGAATCAACTGCGCCAGCAAAATCCCCCAAATAACGTGCAGATAAAGTGCCGCCGTTGCCATTTCTTCAAGACTGATCACAGCAACAATATTGAGAATGAATAAAGCAATGGCAGCGATGCGTGTTCCCATACCTGCAACCAATAGCAATGGAAACAGTAACTCAGAAAATGTCGCCAAGTATGCGGCCAGCTCAAACGGCAATAATGGCACCGCATACTCATATTCGAACAAAACGAGTGTGGTTTCCCAGTCAGTAATTTTTGTTAGCCCAGCACTGAAAAATACCTGGGCCAAGTACAAACGAATCATCAGTGATAACAAGGGATACGCCCGAGTTGCCAGTTCTGCGATTTGATCATGAACTCGAATGGATTGAACAACTAACGCTTTCATAAATAATGTCCTCATAGAGCGGTTAAATGGGGTTCTTGGTAATAAAGCCGGGTAATGAGCTGCTCCCGAATGGCCTTGGAAAGCCAAGTCGCAAAATCGAACTCAGGCTGATGGTCTAAAAGCTCACTGACACTTAAGCCTTTTTGAATGTTTTCGAGCCACGTAAATTCATCGTCTTCAATAGGCATCAAGGCCGGTTCTGGTAAGGAATGGATCACGAGACTCGGGCGATTGCTAAACACATTGAGCTGTTGCTGGAATACCTCAGGATCAAAACGCAGTTCGCCTTCGATAGGTTGATGGGCATACCAAATAGCCGCTACAGGGTGTGGGCTACTCATCACAAACACAGGTTCCGCCAACGTCAAATACACCGATTCAAGCGGTTGGTTCGATAGGTGAATCAAAGAGTCCGATTCAAAGTCCACAAGGTGATTTCGAGCACTGCAATGCACTGACCATTCAAGCTTGGCCATATCGCTGAGATACGGGTGTTCCTCAATTAATTCTGATGAGCGAATCACCTGATGAAGATCGCTTCCCCAATCGGCCCAATCTCCAGTATTTGGTGGCGTCATGTGTAAAAGTCGTCTTGCCAATTCGACCATCGCCTGTGACCCGACCATCGCGTCTAATACAGGGAAACTGATCGACAAGGCTTTCGTCGCCGTCATCACCAGATTATTTCGATAAATGGCTAAGCCCTTGGTATTGAAGGCGTCGGCCTGATTGGACGTCTTCTTAAAGGCAAAAATGGAAGACACCAGTTCGGCCTGGCGCTTCGCCAAAGTAGATTCAGGATGACTAGGCATCGTCTTCCTCCTTTGGCAGAGAGCTATTGATAAACCGAGAAGCTTTATGCGCTTGACCAACAAGAACCTGCCACTCGGGAAGATTGTTATCCCACTCGACAAGCGTGGTGATCGGCCCTAGCAGTTCAAGAGCGTACTGATACAAAGACCAACCTTCGTCACTCACCGCCTGACTGTGATCATCAATAATGAGTTCTCCACTAGGAACAGGCGAATACCCCGCCAAGTGGATTTCACCGATGGCCGCCAAAGGCAACTTATTAAGCCACTGTTTGGCGAATTCCAAGGCTGATCCTTCTTGAAAGTTATGTGCATTCACCAAAATGTTATTTAAATCCACCAGCAGCCCACACTGACTGCGCTCCACCACCTTCGTCAGGAACTCAACTTCACTCATGCGACTGGTATCGTACGAGACATAGGCCGATAGGTTTTCAACCAATATTCGACGACCTAACAACTGCTGAACTTGATCGATGTTTTCTACCATCACATCCAAGCTCTCCTCGGTGAACTCCAGGGGCAGTAAATCACCTGCATGAACAGGTCGGTTCTGATATTCACTCCAACTAAAGCTGGCATGATCCGATACCAGAATCGGGTTAATACGTTGAATTAATGCATCTAACTTTTGAAGATAATCCTGATTTATACCACTTGCCGATCCAAGCCCCATGGAGGTTGAGTGCAAACTGATCGGGTATTTGTCAGCGATTGCTTCCAATAATTGCAAAGAGGCACTACCACGCGAAAAGAAATTTTCCGCATGGATTTCAACAAAATCGATCTGTGATGGCCCGCTTAGCGCATCCTTGTAATGCGAATGTCTAAGACCGACACCCACAGATGCCGAACGATCATTGTTATCAACAGAACGCGAACTTAAGCGGGTCATACCGTTTCTCCTATCAGGAGTTTTGTGTTTCTTGATAGTATTTCTTGGCTTCTTTCTTCAACATGCCACCCAAATCGTGACACGTTCCTTTGGCAACCAATTTCCACTCACCAGGGTCGTTATCAACCTTCGATTGACCTGCACATGAATGCGTGCCAGCCAAATTACTACAGTCATTTTGTCCAGCAGCAGAAATGCCATAACACTTTTCTTTCCCTGCCGCATGAGCAGGGGCAGAGATGCTTGAGATAGTGGTAATTGCCATTGCAAATGCAGCGGTAGCAACCATACTTTTTGAGTTCATAAATCACCTCATTTCTGTGTAGCTTCTTGAACCTGAAGATCCAGCCACTTCGCCATCTCGGGTAAGCTGACTGCACCAGATCTCCGTGCGGTTTCAACGTCTTTATCTAGAAAGACAAAGGTCGGCACCGCTCGAATTTTGTAGCCTTGAGTCAAATGGGGGTACTCATCGGCATCCACGGGTAAGATGCTTATCCTGTCGGCAAAGTGTTTTTTTAACGCTTCCACTACAGGTTTCATTTGTTGACAAGGAGCACACCAGCTCGTGCTAAAGCACAATAAACTGAACTGATGTACTACTTCCCCAGACAAAGACTCAGGCATAACGGACTTTGTCGCCTGAACCATTAGTCCTCCGCATTAGTCTCAGCTACGGATAGATCTTCAATTCCTGACCAAGTGCGATTTGCCGTTTTAAGATAACCAGGAATATCGGTTACCCATTTTTTCTGAACGTCTTTATTCAGGTTGAGATAGAGTTTGTCTTTGTAGATGTAAAAAGCGTTTGGATCGATGTCCAGTTTCTTATCCAAAGCAACGCCCATTGCACAATAGCCACCAAACTGAGGGGCATAATGGCTTGGGTCACTGCTGAACAGATCGCGATTCTTTTTACTGGCGAAGCGGTAAATGGCACCGTCATGAATTGCAGTAAACTTTGCAGAGCCTTCTACCGCTTTGCTGTTAGTAAAATAAGCAACAGGGTCGTATCCGTGGATGGCAACATCGTTATCACCAATATTGACCGACGATGCGAAGCTCAAACTGCTAATCACTAATGCACTTGCAGCGGTTAAAAATTTAAGAGTTTTTGCGATTTTCATGCTATGTCCTTAATAAAAGTTTGGTTACTCTTTATTCGGGCGTATTGGCTGTTCGCCTCACCCATGAGACATAGATTACTGACGTGAATTTTTTAAAATGGACTAGGCGTCCAAAATAAAGCACCGATCGTCCAAAGGAGGCGACATGGATACCTTGAGTGATCTTTTGCAAGGCGTAGATGTTCGAGCTGAGGTCTTTTTCAGCGGTAATCTTTGTGGATTACAAAGCTTTGAAGAGGAAGGCGTTGGTCATCTTCACTTTCTTAAATCTGGTCAAATTACGGTTAAAACAGAAGATGGTCACGAGTTAACCATCAACCAATCAAGTGTTCTGTTTTTCCCCAAAGCGATGAGGCATTCGATCAATGTCGATGCTCAGTCGGGTGCTGAGCTGGTCTGTGCATCTATCCATTTCCCAGCCAAACAAATAGACTTCCTGCGCCAAGCACTGCCCAAGTTTATCTACATCGACATAGAAAGCGGTGGCAGCATCAACACCACAACCCAATCAATCTTTGATGAAGCCTTTAAAAAACAGCCCGGTTACCAATTATTGATTGATCGCCAGTGTGATGTATTTATGGTTCAACTGTTGCGTCATGTGGTAGACATAGGCATTGTCAGTTTCGGTATGATCGCCGGAAGCACGCACCCTAGATTGATGCCGTTAATGGAGATGCTAAAAAAACAACCGGAATACGAATGGACGGTGGAAGAAATGGCAGAAACCGTTGCTATGTCCCGCTCTAAATTCTCGGCACTATTTAAAGAGACGGTTGGCCAAGCGCCTTTGGATTATTTGACGGACCTTCGTATGGCTCTTGCCAAAGGGCTTTTGAAAAACAACAAACCGGTCGGTTTAGTCGCCAACAGTGTCGGCTATGAAAATGCATCCACACTGTCCAGAGTATTTAAGCGACGCTTTGGGGTTACACCAAAGCAGTGGATAAAAAACTACCTCAACCAATAAACCTACTTACGATCAACATGCACTCTATGAACCTTGTCCCAGCCTTACAATCGACTTTTTCCTTTGATCACTTTCGTCCGGGGCAAGAGCAAACCATCCAGCAGTTATTATCCGGGGTCAGTTCCCTGGCGATTTTTCCTACGGGTTCTGGTAAGTCACTTTGTTATCAATTTACCGCCACTCAGCTTCCGCATTTAACTCTGGTAGTCAGCCCGCTACTGGCGTTAATGAAAGACCAACTGGCGTTTCTACAAAGCAAAGGCATTGCGGCGGCAAGCATTGATTCCAGCTTAAGCGCCGAAGAAAACCAGCAGGTCATGACCGATGTGCGATCAGGCAAAATCAAAATTCTGATGATCAGTGTGGAACGCTTTAAAAACGAACGCTTCCGCCAGTTCATCGGTTCTGTGGCTATTTCCATGTTGGTGGTGGATGAAGCCCACTGTATTTCCGAATGGGGTCATAACTTTCGCCCTGATTACCTGAAACTGCCGCAATACAAAGCCGAGTTAAACATCCCGCTGGTGCTGCTGTTAACCGCCACGGCGACCAAAAAAGTGAAACGGGACATGAGCAATAAATTCGCCATTGCACCGGAGCATGTGGTGCAAACCGGCTTCTACCGACCGAACCTTGATCTCAACATTCTCCCAGTCACAGCCCAACAGCGAGATCAGACCTTGTTGAGCATCATTCAACAGCAACAAGGCACCGGTATTGTCTATGTCACCCTTCAAAACACTGCCGAAACCGTTGCTGAGTTTCTACAGCGCGCAGGCTTAAACGCTGTCGCTTATCACGCCGGGTTTGATAGCGAGCAACGAAAGCAAATTCAACATCAGTTTATGGCCGGCCAATACGATGTGGTGGTTGCCACCATTGCCTTTGGCATGGGCATTGATAAGTCCGACATTCGTTATGTGATTCATTACGACCTGCCAAAATCGATCGAGAATTACAGCCAGGAAATTGGCCGCGCCGGGCGAGATGGTCAACACGCCAACTGCTTTGTGCTCGCTAATTTAGACGGCATCAACACGGTCGAAAACTTCGTTTACGGAGACACCCCCGAGCTGAATGGCATTCAAGCGGTGATTGATAACATTCGAACGGAAAGCCAAAACGGTCAATGGGAAACCCAGATCATCCCGTTAAGCAACGCCAGTAACATTCGCCAACTGGCGCTGAAAACCTTGTTGGTTCAGCTGGAAATGATGAAGGCCATCAAGCCGGTTTACAGTTACTTCGCCGAATTCAAAATAAAACTCATCGAGAGCAAAGAGGCTATCCTCGGTCGCTTCAACGAAGAACGTCAGCAGTTCTTAAATCAAATTTTCGAGCATACCCAATTCAAAAAAATCTGGGGCACACTGAATTTTGATAGCCTCTACCATGCATATGGCAGTGACCGAAATCGAGTCATCGCCGCCCTCGAATACCTTGACGAGCAAGGTCTGATTCAACTCGAAACCAAAGGCATGACGGAAGTCTACCAAGTGAATATGGAGGTCATTCACCAAGCTAACCTAGCAAGTGATCTCACTCACTATTTCGCTGAAAAAGAAACCAGCGAAATTCAACGCATCGCCGCCATGGTTCGCTTCTTTGAATTAGAATCCTGCCTAAGCTGGAACCTCGCCCGCTACTTTGATGATCAAGCCGCACCGCAACATTGCGGGCATTGCTCGGTATGCCGAGGGCAGATTGCCAAACTTCAATATTCACAAACCGCAGTTTGGCCCGAAGATCCGTTTCTTATTCAAAGCATTCAGGCCATGACCACCGAGTTAATGGATAAAAAAGGCTTAGCAGCTCACGACATCTCCCCTGCATTGATCACCCGTTTTCTAACCGGTATTGCAGTACCCGTGTTTGCACGAACTCAGTTAAGAAAGATGAGCGGCTGGGCCAGTTGTGAGCACCTGCGATATCGAGAGGTGTTGGAGAAGGTGAGCGCTTTGATGAGCTAATCAATTGGGATCGGAGTAAGAACAACCTGCCTCAACTACTCTGATCCCCATTGATTAGCCCCCATTGATTACGTTTATCTTTCTAGTAACTATTTCTTTGCCTTTGCGCGCAAATCCGTCACTACATCGTAGCCAATACCCCAGTTGTCGGTATTCACTTCATCAATGACTACAAAGGTCGTTTGCGGATTCTTATCCAGTACGTCGACCATGAGTTGTGTTGCGCCTTGGATCAGCTTTTCTTTTTGCTCTCTAGTAACATTTTCATCGGTAATTTTAATATTGATGTACGGCATGTGAACTTCCTATTTTTTGCAGTGTTGATCTTAAGTGTTTAAGCGCAATTACTGGTTTACGTCCGTGTAAACCTTGCTAACGATCCGCCATTGACCGTCTTCTTTTAAGAAGATCAAGTAGTCGATATAGAAGTAATCAAACAAAGGGCATTCCACTTTCGCCATCGCCATATCATGTTCAATCTCGATATTTAACACCTTGAAACGGTAAGGCAACGACTCCGTCTCAGGAACTGGCCGCGTAGCAACATCCTGCAGCCATTCGTTTCGTGGGCGGCGTTTGCCGGGTGTTTTAAGAACAACATCATCATGGAATAAAGCTCGTAGTTTTTCCGTATCACCGGTATGTAAACCATCAAAGTAATCTTTCAGCATCTGCTCTAATTGCTTATAGGTTTCCGAATGATTTTTGATGTTGTTTTGCGTATGTGCGTTCATAGGCGAGCCCTTTGTTATGAGAATACTTGTCATAAAAATAAAAACTAAGCGGCCATTTTGGCGTCTTCAGCCGCCAACGCATCCTGGAACGTCTGGCGTTGCCAAACGCGTTCTAACATCTTTTTGGTGTTAGCGCCGATGTTGATAGAGACAGGAAAGAACTCGCCCCAACGAGCATACACAGCCAGCAGAATATCGGCCGGTGATACGTGGTCACCACCCAGATAGGCTTGGTTTGACAGTTTATGTTCAACCACTTGCCATAGGTGATTAATGCTATTGGCGGCTTGATCGAACGCCGCTTGTTTTACTTCACCGTCTTCAATGTTTTGAGCGATGAAAAACAGACGCCCGTAGGCTGGGTGCATGGTAGCATTGGCAAACAGCATCTCTTGAATGGCCTTCAAACGATCAGCACCGTGAGCAGGTATTAAGGTATTGCTGTGCTTTTCAAGCAGATGAAGCAAGATTGCCACGCCTTCTGTGATGGTCTGCTCTCCGTCTTGTAAAACAGGCACATTTCCAACCGGGTTTAACGTCGAAAATTGATCGTCAGCGTCTTTGTGGATCAAGGTAACTGGCTGCCCTAGTTCACGCAAAATTACTTGAGTCGCAAGTGAACAAGCACCGGGAATAAAATACAGTGAGTACATTAGAATTCTCCTAAAGTCAGTGTCTTTTTCTGTATCTGTTAAGAACAGAATCAAGGTTAGTGACTTTGTCTTTTCCGAAAAATAGCTACAATGGAGACTTACTGTTCTCAATATGGAAACACGATGGATAAACTGAGGGCCATCCAACTCTTTGTGCGCTTGGCAGACTTAGGCAGTTTCACCAAGGTGGCCGATGAAGTCGGGTCATCGAAATCAATGATCAGTAAGGAAGTGTCTCGACTGGAAGAATCGTTGGGCGCACGTTTACTGCATCGCTCCACTCGTAATCTCCAGTTAACGCCGGTGGGCGAAGGCTATCTGCAACATTGCCGGGAAATTCTGATCAAGTTATCGGACGCGGAAAGTTACATTCAGACCGTCCAGCAACAGCCCAAAGGTAAATTACGCATTAATGCGCCAATGGCCTTAGGGGTGACGGATCTGTCACGGCTGTTTGCAGAGTTCATGCGCCAGTATCCTGAGATTGAATTGGATATTCACCTGGACGATGAACCAATTGATCTCATTGAACAAGGGTTTGATCTTGGTTTTCGTGCGTCCAGCCGCCCGGTCGATTCCGCTTACATTGGCAAGCCACTGACCAGTTTCAGTTATCGCGTTTGTGCATCGCCCTCGTATCTGGCACGACGAGGCCCGATCAACACACCGAACGACTTAGCCGATCACAATTGTTATATCTACAGCTACTTTCAAGGAAAGCAAAACTGGCCATTGGCGGAAGGAATTCGAGTTAAAGGGAACTTAAAGGCGAACAATACCATCTTTATGATGGAAGCCATTAAAGCCGGGTTAGGCGTTGGGTTTATTCCGGATTTTGTGTGTCGCCCGATGCTGGAACAAGGCGATGTCGTTGAGATTCTCAAAGACGTAGATCGACCGAAATTAACTTTGTATGCCCTGTACCCGGCTCGACATCATTTGCCTCCGGCGCTTCGTCGTTGTGTCGATTTTGTGCAAGACTGGTTTCTCAACCCGAATAACAGATCACAAACATCGTAAACATCGTAAACAATGGTAAGAAACCAACGTCTGGTTCAGATACCATGGTTCAGATAGTCTGTCAGTAGCTATCCGTAATGGAATATGGAGATTCAAACGTCACATGATCAACGCCTTTTCAGTATCCAACTACCGCTCCCTAAAAGACATCGTGTCGCCGTTATCCGGGCTGAATGTTGTAACCGGCCCCAATGGCTGCGGTAAATCCAACCTCTATAAAGCACTGCGCTTATTGTCAGAAACGGCCAGGGGTAATTTGATCTCTTCCATTGCACAGGAAGGCGGGCTTGATTACACCTTTTGGGCTGGGCCGGAAACCTTCAGCAAATCCATGAAGGATGGTTCACAGCCCATTCAAGGGAGTGCCAGTAAGAAACAAACTCGATTACGATTAGGGTTTTCCGGCGAGAATTTCGGTTACTCTATTTCGTTGGGCATGCCCCCACCTCAAGGGTTCGCCGGGTATCATGATCCTTCCATGTTCCAGTTCGACCCAGAGATCAAACGCGAATGCATCTGGGCTGGAAACGCCTATCGCCCGAGTTCTTGTCTAGTCGATCGAAACGGGCCCATCGTCAAAGTACGTTCTGGCCGTAAATGGGAAGTGTATGACACTCGCCTCAATACCTATGAGAGCATCTTGAGTGAGATCACTGACCCGGTGTTAGCGCCTGAAATTTATGAAGTGAGACAAACGATCCGGAATTGGCGGTTCTACGATTCCTTCAGAACAGATGCTGACTCCATCATCAGAACCCCTCAAATTGGTACCCGAACCACTGTACTCGATCAGGATGGCCACAGCTTAGTGGCGGCATTAAGAACCATCCATGAAATTGGAGATCGGGATGCCATGTATGAATCCATAGAAGATGCCTTCCCCGGAGCCACCATAGGCTTTGAATCGGATGCGGGGAATCGCTTCTCACTGAAGTTCATTCAGCATGGGTTATTACGACCACTCAACCAAGCAGAACTGTCTGACGGAACACTTCGCTACTTGCTATTGGTCGCGGCCTTACTCACCCCCAGACCACCGTCACTGTTGGTACTAAACGAGCCGGAAACCAGCCTGCACCCTGATTTACTCCCAGCCTTGGGCCGCTTGATTATTCGTGCCGCAGAACAAACCCAAGTGTGGGTGGTGTCGCACGCTCCGCGCTTGATCGCAAGCCTGGAAGCGAACAGTGAATGTAACTCCATAGCCTTAAACAAAGACCTAGGAGAAACCTTTATTGTGGATCAGGGATTGTTGGATGGGCCGGCTTGGCATTGGCAGGATTGATGTTTTGATCAATAGCTTTAACGATATTGTCCAGAAAGACTGACACGGCCCCGAAGGGCCTGTTTCATTAATTATGATACTAATGTATCACTTTTTGAATTCTCAACCGCAGACTTAAGTAAAGTCTTAATACAAGGCGTAGATTTCGTATCATCATTTGTATTCATTGATTTCAACCAATCTTCTACATCTTGAGTATCCTGGCCTGACAAGATATCTGCATAGGCATGAATCTTGGCATCTAGTACTCTATAAGTAGATCTCGTCACCAAAAATGATTGACTACTTACTGAGCTTTTACCATCTTTTTGAGTTTCCATATGCAAATGGGTATAGGCAATCGTTACGATCGGATAACCAAAATCATTGTTGTATGACATAGCAATAACATTCTGAGCAAAGAGATCTTCTGACTGCTCTGCTTGTTCTTGGGAAAATACATTTTTGGCCATATTTTCCACACTATTCGTTATTGCTTCCACACTATCACTTAAGACTCCTTTGTATACATCTACGATAGAATCAATCAGTGAATCATAATCTTTGGAAGACACCATTCCTTCTTTTCTCGCTGTATCAGTCAGAGAAAAGAACGGACTTTGATCAACTTTATTTATGTACTGACTAAAATCTTCAGAGGTAGTATTTTTCTTAGGGTCTCCAGGATGAAAGTTCGCACTGTTCTGTGCTAGCCCCAGCAAGCTCGAAATAGCAGTAGGCAAATTCTTGGGATCTGAGAAAATCTCTATTTTTGAGGCATCAGGGGCGCTGGTATCTACACCCAGAAATACCCCGCCACCCACTACATATTCTTTGTTTTGTGAGTTAGCCAGACCTTTTCGGAGCAACTTAGCCTCAGAGAGGGCAGCCAACCATGCTTCAACCGCTTTAATTTCAGATTTAGTATCCATCTTAATCACCATTCCTAGTCGATTTAAGTGAATACAAAAAGTAGATTAGAAGATCAGAAATAAATATTACTCGGAATTACACAATAAGATTGAAATAACTTCTTACATAAGTTGATGGAAAGATTCGGAATTAATTAGCGATATCGTGGGAATAGTCTGATGTGCTTCAGAGTAGTTTCCTAATTCGACCTTTTTTGAGCATATTCCGTAACGAAAGGTTATAGAAAATATTGAGATACGTATGAATAGTGATTCCAGATTATCTTTCATTCTCTGGCTCTTCGATAATAAAACCCATATCACGGAATATTCTCAGCATCCGCTTAAGCTCCATAATCGGGCCTAACTTTAAAACGTCGGGAATAGAAACCCATTCATAAGCCTCACACTCATTGAGCTTGAGCACAATCTCATCGCTTTCATTGAGCATGAAACAATGAAAATAGTAAAACGACTCGTCCTTCCGAATCAGCGATTTGGTCTGTACAGCAAGACCAACCTCTTCTTTCACTTCACGCAAACACGCCGCCTCGGGTGTTTCTAGTTCCTTTACTCCGCCACCAGGCGGACACCATTGACCAGAACGACTCGTATTCTTACTGCGCTTTATAAATAGGAACTTCCCGTCTTTTTCAATTAGCCCCCAGGCTGAGGATTTTTTCATTTGGTTTTATCTCAACCCTGAATAAACACCATATAGACACCAAAGCCTACAATCAGCCAAAACACGAGACTTGTGAAAAAAACAATATAACTATCGGGGTTTATATCGCCCTTCGCGAATAACCTACAGATTAGGTAGCCAGGCCCTTTGATAAGAATCTCAAGTACTACCTCTACTAAAATCTGACCGATGAAGCGGCCAAGTCCCCTTAACAGTCCTTCTACGACATCCTCTATCATAAGGTTCCTTGTGGTGCTTAATGCTAAGAATCAATCTATTAGTTACAGTTACTTATCTTTAGGATTCCTTTTACGATCCCACCCAAGCGTATACATAAGTAAGCCCCCCATAAGTAAGCCACCTACAATAGTCATCTGAGTCGAATTGGTTGAAATCTGACGAAAATACAATCCAATTAAAATTGATAACATTCCTAAAATTCTAACCGGAGTGAAATACTTTTGCGTTTTAAGCTTGATGATTTTTGTAATTTCACCAATCAATAAAAATAAAATCCAAAACACTTTTCAATAACCTTAATTTACTTCTAAACGGAATTAACAGATCACAATCGCTTACTTGCACCAGATTAAGAGCCACATAAACCAGCGTGATAGCGGCGCAGCATGGTAGCATAAACAGTTATTTCAACGACAAGTGAATAGACGTACTGAGATCATCAAAACTCTATTAACACATTTACATAGTCCAAGGAGGTTTTTCTGGATTGTATGGGGCTGAATCTGAAAGAGCACCCATGCCATAGTGATAGAAAAAATCCATGAGTGTACCGTTATATTCAAGCGTCCCAATAAGATACCAATGCTGAACGGACAGTATTGAATAGACTTCTCGGGCCATAACACGTTTAACGGTTACCGTAGAACCTTTAGCTATTTGAGTAACGAGTTTTCCACGTGGACAGTGAATACGTCCTTGATTCTGATACATCTGATTAAAAGGAAACGAGTGATCGGGAAGGTCATCTACAGCCTTAGAGCAAAGATAAACATCCTGATCAAAAACAGCCTTACCAATCAATTGCTGAGATTCTTTTCTCTGAGAAACATTCTCAATCAGTGAACAAGCGGCCAGCAGGTTCAGCATTACTAAAATGGCGATTAATCTTCTCTTAGACATAATCCCTCTCTAATGAATCTATAAACACTCGCTCAACGATCCTACTCCACCCTCATATCCGGAATATCAATCAGAAAATCCGTCACGCCGACATCCACACCCAACTGATTCAGCAGGGCTGATGCCTGGCCTCGATGATGTGTTTGATGATTGAAAAAGTGAGAGGCAAGCTCACCGAAGTTTCTTTCACTCGTCACGCCTTTCACGTTTTGATAAGTCAGTGTCTTAGTGAAATCGGATGCTTCGACTTCAGTTTCCAGCCAACGCTTAATGGAAGCATCCACCTGCTGACGAACTGGGGTAAGCAATTCCAGACTTGGATATAGAACGTGATCCAAGCCCTCTGGTTGAGGTAAGTCTTTCAGTGCTCTTAGAGATTGATAGCGTGTCGAGTGCGTTGAGAATCGTGATAGCCAGATGAGATCACCCACCAATATATGATTGAGCGTACCAAGAATGGAACCGAAGAAGGCGCCTTTATCAGCACTGACTTCCTCTTCCGAGAGTTTGCCTGCAGCCTCATAAAACTGCTCGTTCATACGCAGATTGTAATCGGCCATCAATATGAAATGGGATTGGTATTCCATGCGTGCTCCAGACGGTTTACAAAAGCTCTAAGCTCTCTTAAATCAAGTGGGGTCAGAGTAAGTACAACCAACAAAGACAAGACCTGTAATCAACTCAAAAGCCAATTTCAATTTACTCTGACCCCATTGATTAATTTCAATTTACTCTGACCCCATTGATTATGACCCCATTGATTACAGGACGATGGGTATATTTTTACCACCAATACCTAACAGCTGAGTGAAAATCCAGCGCCAACCACCTTTAGTGCTGTATTCCTTTGTTTCAATGCTATCAATTACCCCGTCATCGTTAGTATCTGACTCGGTCCGAACCAGATCACCGTTATCATAATGATTGATTTCATTGATTGTACCGCTGGCATTATTATCCATCTCACTACGGATACGCTCTCCTTGCTGATCACTGAAAAATCGCTGAACGGAGTCTATAGTGCCATCGCTATCGGCATCTTTGTTTATCAGAGTTTGATTAAGGTTGCCATTGTCGTGGTAGGTATAACTTTCAGTGACTTCAGCTACGCCATCGCCATTATCGTCACTTGTATACGAGATTTTCCTACCATTTTCATAGGCATAGGTTCTGGATATATCGACAACCGTATCCCCATCACTGTCCTTGGTATAGAGGGTGAGGTTATCATCATTGTCGTACTGATAGGTCTCAGACAGAACTAAAGCACCATTTTCTTTCTCACTATGAAAGGTATGATTTCCTCGGTCATCGTAGGAATCGGTGATCACTTTTTCTGACTGATTATCGCCATTATTGTATTCAGCGAAGAGGGTTTGAATACCTTGGTCGTTGTACCTATAGATCTTGGTGAGATCTATGGTGCCATCATTATTACTGTCTTCAGTCACCCGTGTTAATTTATTATTGCTGTCGTAGGCACTGTTTCTTATAAAGTCCACAGAGCCGTCTCCGCGAAAATCTATGGCATATCGAGTTTGATTATTATTGGTATCAAAACGCCAGCTAGAAATTTTATTGATAGAGCCATCGCCACCTATGTCAGTCTCTAGGCTTAATCGATTGTTATTGTCATCGAACTCTGAATATTCGATGTAATCAGGCGTACCGTCGCCATCCCTATCTTTTTCAAATCGGATTTTATTTCCGTTCACATCATAGATATGGATTTCTATAAAATCGGCTTGGCCATTTCCATCCGTGTCATTTTCATATCTGGTCTTATAGCCTTCAGCATTAAATTCCCATTGTTCTATTGTCTCTGGGGTGCCGTCTGCATCGGAATCATTACTAAAATACGTTTGTCTTCCATAGGCATTGTAAGCGTAAACTTTGATGAAGTTATCTGACTCGTCTTGCTTGGCATACCTTATAAGATTGCTGTTTTCGTCGTAGGCCCAGCTTTCGGTAGTATCCAGTGTTCCATCATTATCTTCATCTATGGTTCGCAAGGTTAAGTTATCGTAATTATCGTAACTTCTGATTTCGACATAGTCTGGTGAGCCGTCGCCATCCATGTCTCTTTCTTTCCTCAACGGATTCCCGTTTACATCCAACGTTGTTTTATCAATGTAATCTAAAACGCCATCCGCATTACGGTCTTCGGTTCTACCTGTTTGAGTTGATATGGAATGCATACCTAAAGACCCATACATATGATCCATCACTAACCAAGGTTTTCTTATTTGACGAGGCTCACTGAAGACGGACTGATCATTTGCTTGCTCAAGTACCTGTCTAAAAAGTATGTCTTGTTCAAACAGGGAATAGAGCTGTTCAAGATTAAGCTGAACATTATTAAATAAGGCGGTAACTTCAGGCGTAATTTCAATCCCGTTATCCGGATTCCCATCTTGATCTAAAGTCTGCAATAGGGAGGCAATATTGATTGTGGTATGCAAAGGGGTTGTTTCAGCTTCATATATCAAAGGAAACGTAACCAAAATTAATGATATTTCAATAAAGCTATTCCCTGGGATAGTCGCTTTTGCTAAATCAAACGGTGTAACAGTCGCTTGCGCCGGAGAACTACCAAGCGTGGTTGCACCAATGGAAAAGGTAACGGTTTCTCCCGCTACATATTTAAATGAACCGTTGGCATCCGTAACACCGGATTGTGTTGCCGTAGTGTAGGTCAAACCACTTACCGGGCTGTCGGTAAATTGGCCTGTTAGAACGTTGTCCGAATCGCTATTCGAACCACCAGAACTATTGCTACTGCAACCATTAAGAAAAGCGGTACTTAAAGCTAAAACTAAGCTCAAGCGTGATGCTCGATTAAACATTACTGTTCCTTTTTATTGTAATTATTCTTCCGTGTTTTCTTAGTGCTAGCTAAGAAACTGTATAGGCAGGGGGATTGTATGTGCGTACCAAATGGAAGGGCAAGTGTTAACTTGAACACCTAGACAACACCTGAAACCAACTAATAAGCCAGAGTCAATTGCTCTGGTCTAATTAACTCGGGTCTCTTTAATATCTAAATCCACTTTTCAGTAACTCACGTTCTGATTGCTTCAACCCCAAAATCAGCAGTTCATCTTCTGATTTAGAGAAAGGCTTGAAGAGCCACTCCCACATAGAAACCCTGGTGTATATGGGTATTTCATGGATGTATTCTTGCGTTCCGTTTTTGTCGCTAATTTCATAGCGAAAATATGTTGTATCTGACAAGCTAACAGGAATTAAACCTAAAAATAGAGCTGACGCAATTAATGAGTTTCCGCACAGATACTCTCGTTGCGTAGATTCTAACGTGAGTTTTGTATCAGTCTCGCTTTCAGCCACTAACTCATATACTTCAGACGATTTAAGGATTTCGTACGGAGTGCCAATCTCGGGATTAGTAACGAATACCTTTTCCCTGACCTTGCTCATTTGAAAACCGACCTCAGCTCGATCCAGATACTGATTAGAAGCACAGCCGACACCAAGGGAGGTGAACATGATGATTAAAATTCGGTACAAATTTATTTTTCCTTTTCACTTAACAGTCAATCAAGAGCATCTATCAATTTAGAAACAGCAGGTGCCATGACCACGCCTTTCAACCGAAAGAACACTACCAAAGCGGCATACTTTCTCCAACAAAAAACGACCACTTTGGGCCGTTCTAGTAGGTTAGGTTTTTGATATTTTTATGGAAGAAGTAATGGAAATCAATTGGGATCAGAGTAAGTACAACCAACACAAACAAGACCTGCAATCAACTCAAAAGCCAATTTCAATTTACTCTGACCCCATTGATTCGCTTTCAACTTAACATCGGGTTCATAGATTTTTTCTGCCGATGAACTAAAAGACAACATCAGAGTAAAAAAGAAAATGGGTAATCTGAACATATTATCAAGTCCTTCATGAGACAAGGTTTCAAACATAGATGTTTGATAGCGCATCCTACGCTTTGGTTTGTTGATTAGTATTTTATAAAGAAGTTAACACTGGCGTGAACGGTAATACTGGAGCGTTGAATGTCATACCTTTTGAGGGCCAACATGCTTAAGTAGCAAACTTGATAGCTCATTCTCGTTTTCTAATGCTCTTAAAGGAACCATATGAAACATATTGCTGGTTATGTATAAAAGATACATACCGCCACCCAGCTTCCATTTATGAATATCACTCCAACTCAATTTACTTTCACCTGTTTCGGCTTTAAAACCAACTTCCTCATCTGAAAATGAAATCGTCAATTCGCCTCGCAAAGACCGATTTTCCTTAAACTGCCTCTTAGCATTAAAGGGGGTTATCAGGAACATAGTGACGAAATATCCAACAAGTCCACCGATAGCGCCGCCAAAGCCAATAAATTTAAACTTGGTAAACATGCCCAACAAGATTAAAGCGATACCTAGCACTGCGAGCACAATTAACGTCTTATTCGTCCCTCTGCCGTGAAGTTGCAACGCTTTTACAACCTCTGACTCAGACAATGTATAACTACATTCCATTTTCACCTCATGGGACAAATCAGTTCATCAATGACATTTACAAAACGTGAAACGGCATGAGCCGTTACAACTCCTTTAATGCTCAAGAACACTACCAAAGCTCCCTACTCTTTCCAACACAAAAAAACGGCCACTTTGGGCCGTTTTAATAGACTGTGTTCCTAATAGTTATTCTTTTATAGCATCCAGTAATTTACTTCGCTCTATACAACCTTTTTGAACCATTGTTTTGACAAGTTCAATTATCTTATCCTCCCCTAAAACGGGAGGCCCACCAGGCCCATATCCTAGCTTTAGCCGTCCCCCTAGATGACGAGTGTCCTTATAATATGAAAACCAAGCATCATTTGGATGTCCATTTGGCTCGTAACTCACTAAGAACACGAATGGCTGGTAGATATCCTCTGGGTTACCCAAAGTAACTATACCTTTCAAGTAAGGTTCCCATGTTTCACCTGGTTCCTGTAGAGCAAACCTCTTTTCAATATACCCATGACTTTGGCATTTTGAGCATTTAAACCATCCCTCTTCATTTCTATGTTTATCGATCAAATCCACAATGTTTCGTGCAGAAGTTTTAGCACCACATTTAAGATCACAACATTCAATTGACCATCCCACGAAATAATTCCTTTTACCTAAGCAACAACATCAAAATATCCCTATTAACTCTCAACTCTTTGCACAACGTCTTCCATTGTATAATGAACAAACTTAGAACCAAGTTCAGTAAGCTCATAAGGTTCTGAATCATCAAATGCTGATTTCATCACACCTGAAGAGCTTCCTCGTTTCTTTGTGGGCTGTTTTAAATATTGACCTGATGCATTGGTTGGTCTGTGTTGTCTAATAACGCTCCCCATACTTAGATCGCGTATTAACAATTTAAATAAATCCGCTTCAGCGGAGTCCTCTCTAGGCCTCTCGCCGTGGATTCTATCCCAAATCCCGCCCCTACTGATTCCTGGGTTTTGATATATTTGTTTAATCACTAAAAAATGAGCTTCGTGGTAACGATTAATCCAATCGAGAAAAAGCCTAACTAAATCATCTGGACATAATACAGTTGCCCCAGCATTCGTTAACAATCTACGAATTAAATCTCTTTTCTCCTGTGTTTCAGACTGATCCCACTCGCGAAATCCCTGCCTTACAAGTGATAAATATTGAGGGGACTCAATTCTATCCTGTATCTCTTCCCCAAAACCTTCAACCCTAGAAAGAATCTCAATAAATGCCTTCCCAAGTTCCTGTATTTTTAGTTGATGCTCTTTTAGCCAAAGGTGCGTTAACTTATTTATATTCTCTTGCTCATTTTCTGCATCTATTGCAGAGCTTGCAGCTAAAAATCCACCAACCCATGGAATACTTCCAAGTGCAGCTAACACAAAACGAGAATATTTCTTACGATTTCCGCCACCAAGGGCTTCTGAAAGGTCCTGTTGTATTTTTTGATCTATTTCTTCAGAATTTTGAACCAACTCCTTTCCATTGTCGTTTCTCATAGTTCCCTCTTTACTTGGCAATTAAACACAGCACTTGTCTCACTTATAACAACTACCTTACTTCGTCCGTGCTTCCTTTTTGACTCTCATTAACGCTAGTAGACAAACCATACCTTTTCCAATCTATTTTTTAGGAACAAAAAAAAACGGCCCCGCAGGGCCGCACAATAAGCAAGGTTTCAGAGCATTTCACACAAGCCTTATCAGCTATTCACTGCGCTAATAATCTCTTTAATTTCAGGAACACAGGAGCCGCAGTTGGTGCCGGCTTTACAGCATTTACCGACGTCTTGCGGAGTGGTGAGTTTGCCGTCTTTAATGGCGTTTTCGATGGTTTTGGCGCCAACGTTGAAGCAGGCGCAGACGATCTTGCCAACATCCGGTGTGCCGAGTGGTGGTTTGCCGGTGAGCAGTGCCATGCGTTCGTCGGCTTCCAGTTCAGTTTCACGGGCTGGGTCAAACAGTGAGCCAATCCACTCCCGTTCTGGCAGGTGACTGTCTGGGCCTGTGATTAACACAGCCTGCAGTTCGCCTTCGTGGAAGCAGGCGGTACGGAAGACTTTTTTGGTTTGATCTTGGAAGGTTTGCCAGTCCAGCTCGCCGGAATACGGTTTGAGCTGATACGCGAGGTGGCCTTGCCAGTTTTTCACGTCGCGTTTGCCCGCCAGTTCGTAACGGAAGTAGCCGTTGCCTTTTGTCAAGACCACGTAATCAATGCCGTCCAACACCAGTGGGTGACGGGAGAGAATGAAGCCGTGCCATGCGGCGCTAAAGGCAGAGATTCGTACCGGCGTGTGTTTGCTTTCCGGCTGGAAGGAAACCGGATCAACCACCGGGTTCACCACGCCACCCATGCGGCTGTGGCTGCTGAATTGCGCCGTCCAGTGCATGGGCACAAAGATTTCGCCTTGGGCAATGCGGTCGGTGACGGTAACGCGCGCCAGCATCTTACCCCATTGGCTTTCGATCAGAGCCAGTTGGCCTTGTTCTAAGCCATTGGCTTGTGCGTCTGCCGGTGTGATTTCCACAAAGGGTTCGGGCTTGTGCTGGTTAAGTCGCGCCGACAAACCAGTACGCGTCATGGTGTGCCATTGATCACGCAAACGGCCGGTATTGAGGATCAAAGGCCAGTCTGCATCCGGTGCATTTTGTGGTGCCCGGTGCTCTACCGCCACAAACTTGGCTTTGCGCGTTGGCGTGAAGAATCCACCCTCGGCAAAGAGGCGTTTGGTGTTCTCGAAGTTGTTAATATCTTGCAGCGCATCACTGGACACAATCGGCCATTGGGTCGGCGGGAAGGACTGGTATTGTTCATCCGTAATTTCTGCCAAGCCTGAAATGTTAAAGCTGCGAAGTCGTTGTTCCGGCGAGTTTTCAAAGCCGGAGAAACGGGCGTGTTCTCTAAAAACATCCGCAGGGGTTTCATACGGGAAGGCGTTCTCAAAGCCCATTTTTCTCGCCACCTGGGTGATGATCCACCAATCGGGTTTGGCGTTCCCGGCCAACGGCAATAAGGCCCGTTGTCTTGAAATACGACGTTCGGAGTTAGTGACGGTGCCGTCTTTCTCACTCCAACCCGCCGCCGGTAATTTCACATGCGCTAAATCGAGTGTGTCTGTGTGTGCCACGCAATCCGACACCACCACAAACTCACATTGTTGCAGCGCCTGTTTGACCTTATCGGCATTCGGCAGGCTCACCACCGGGTTGGTTGCCATGATCCAAATGGCTTTGATTTTCCCGTTCGCCACGGCATCAAACAGATCCACCGCCGGTAAGCCCGGTTTATCGGTGACATTGTCGGACTGCCAGAAACGCTGAACGATGTCTCTGTCTTGTTCGCTGAACTCCATGTGTTCAGCCAATTGAGTCGCCAAGCCACCCACTTCTCGGCCACCCATGGCATTCGGCTGACCAGTCAGAGAGAACGGTCCTGCCCCTTCTTTACCAATGCGGCCGGTAGCCAAGTGGCAGTTAATGATGGCGTTGACTTTGTCCGAACCAGACGACGATTGATTCACCCCTTGGCTGTACAACGTCAGGGTTTTATTGGTCTCTTTGAACCAGCGATAAAAGATCTCGACCACGTGTGGCGCCAAGCGACATTTCTCCGCCACGGTTGCGACGTTAAAGGCATCTAACTGAGCAGCTTGAATGGCCTGATCAAAGCCTTCTGTATGTTGATTGATGTAGTCCTGGTCCAATGCGTTTTCTTGATAAAGGTACGCCAATAAGCCATTAAACAAAGCCACATCGGAGCCGACTTTTACAGGCACATGCAGGTCGGCAATGTCACAGCTGTCGGTCTTGCGTGGGTCGATCACCACTACTTTCAGGTTCGGGTTGTTCTCTTTGGCCTGACGAATACGTTGAAAGGACACCGGGTGACACCACGCGGTGTTGGAGCCCACCAACACAATCAGATCAGTGTGCTCATAGTCTTCATAACAGTTCGGCACGGTGTCGGAACCGAACGCGCGTTTATGCCCAGACACAGACGACGACATGCACAAGCGGCTGTTGGTATCCATGTTGCCGCTGCCAAGGAAGCCCTTCATCAGTTTGTTGGCCACGTAATAATCTTCGGTAAGCAGCTGGCCGGAACCATAAAAAGCCACAGCCTCCGGGCCATGTTCTTCAATCACTTGTTGGAACTTGCTGGCCACCAGCGTTAAGGCATCGTCCCAAGAAGCCGTACGACCGTAGATTTGCGGTTCCAGCAATCGGCTGGAGAGATCGAGCGTTTCCGCCAAGGCCGAGCCTTTCGAACATAAGCGTCCGAAGTTAGCAGGATGTTCCGGGTCGCCCTTCACAGCAACGGTACGTTGAGAGTGAGACACCGTCGCCTGAATACCACAGCCGACACCGCAATAAGCGCAGGTCGTTTTGATGGTTTGAACGTCCGTCACTTCTTTTACCGGAATCTCGAATGTTTCAACTGTCATACTTTTTCCCAAATGTACTGCTATTCAAAGCGAGCCATTAGCCTGAGCTTTCTATTAACCAAAATAAGCTTGCCCGAAAATTAAATACTCACGCATCTCTTCGATATTGGTGCGCTGTTCTAATAAGCTTTGATACCAGGCACCGTCTTTGGTATCGCCATACAGCACCACGCCGATGATGCCGTTATTTTTGATTACGATCTTCTTATACACCTGCGCGGACGGATCAGAGAATTTGATGATTTCAGAGTCTTCATCGCCAATAAAATCACCGATGGAAAACAGATTAATGCCGGTGACTTTTAATTTGGTCGCGCTCGGTAAGGTTTTATACTTGGCCATGCCGTGACCGCTTAAATGATTGGCGCAGACCTTAGCCTGTTCAAACAACGGCGCCACCAACCCAAAGGTATCGCCACGGTGCTGAATGCATTCGCCCACCGCGTAAATCGACGGGTCAAAGGTTTGTAAGGTGTCGCTAACTACGATGCCACGTTCGCAATGAATGCCAGCCGCTTCGGCCAGTTTGTAATTCGGTCGAACGCCAATGGCCATCACAAACAAATCACAAGGCAACTCAACCCCATCGGCAAACTGAGCAGCACACACATGGCCTTCGCCGTTGTCGATCAAGGCCGTAGTTTTAGCCGACATCTTGAATTTCACGCCGCGCTTTTCCAGCTCCAATTGCAGCAGGTGTCCGGCGGTGTCGTCTAACTGACGATTCAGTAGGATTTCATTGCTATGAATGACGGTCACGTCCATGCCGCGTTGCACCAGACCGTTGGCGGCTTCCAGCCCAAGCAAGCCACCGCCCAGTACCACCGCGTGGCGTTTGCTCTCGCTGTAGCTGAGCATTTTGTTGACGTCGAAAATGTCACGGAAGGCAATGACGCCGTCCAAGTCATGACCTGGAATCGGCAGAATAAAGGGGTTGGAGCCGGTGGCGATCAACAGCTTGTCGTAATGACATTCAGTGCCATCTTTGGCGATCACCTGTTTGTGAGTACGATCAATATTCACCACCGCCTTGTCCGGCCCGGCATGTAGGGTGATGTGATTGTCTTCGTACCACTGACGATCATTAATGATGATGTCGTCAATGGACTTCTCCCCGCACAACACGGGGGAAAGCATAATGCGGTTGTAGTTGCCGTAAGGTTCGGCACCAAACACGGTGATCTCGAACTTATCCGGCGCAGCAGAAAGCAACTCTTCTACGGCTTTCATTCCGGCCATGCCATTACCAATGACCACTAACTGCTGTTTCATTCAGGACTCCTGGAAGGCGAATGAGGTAAATAAGACACTAAGAAACAGCAATACCTATACCACTGGTTTTAACTTATTGATTTATTTATAAATTCAACCATTCCCCCTGTATTCCAAAGATCTCAGAAACAACAAAGCGCACCAAATTAAGGCATAACAATAAACCTAAAAACCAAGGCACCAACTTAGTGCAACCTTCCCTAAATCAATTGGGGTCAGAGTAAAATCAATTCGCTTACTCTGACCCCATTGATTCTATTAACTATCCAACATATTAGTTATCCACAAGGCCTGATACGGCGCGAGCATCATCTCTTGTGCCAGATCGGTAATCTCTTCGCCGGAGATCAGTTCATGCCAACGATCCAAGCCAATCAAGTTCACTTCCGATAACGCCAAAGGTTGTGGCTCGTCTGAAATGTTATAGATGCAGAAAATGCTCTGACGACGATCCATGCTCTGACGCCAGAAACCAAATAGCTGATCCCCCAGATGCAAGGTAAATTGGGTCGCGTTGGGGTGGAATGCCTGCTGGCGGGTACGAATCTTCAACAATGCCTTTATCCGATGAAAGACTTTGTGGTGATCATTCAACGGATCATCAAGGCTTTCCTCCAAGGCTTCCACATCCCAACGGTGTCGGTTGATCGAGCGATTGTGGTTGGTGTGTTTTAGCTTGTCATAGTCGTTACGTGTACCGAGCAAGCTGTGAATGTACACGCCGGGAATGCCTTCCAACGCCAACATAATCGCATGAGCACAAATGAAGCGATCCAGCGCCCAACGATCCGGCCCTTTGGTGGTGCCTTGCAGTGCATCGAATAAAGAAATATTGATCTCGTACGGCTTGTTCTGACCGTCATCCAACGCACGCATGGAAACTCGCCCACCGAAGGATTGCATGGTGCTGATCAAAGTATTGAGTTCCTGATCTTCCAACAGCCCTTCGGCCGGTCGTAAGCCAATGCCGTCGTGGGAAGCAATGAAGTTAAAGTAGGCGGTGCCGTGTTGCGCCGGTGGCATACTCATCATCCATTGCTTGAGATAATGACAACTGCCGGTGACTAAGGTGTTCACCAACAAGGGCGGCAGCGAGAAGTTATACACACAATGGGCTTCGTTGGCGTTACCAAAGTACGCCAGATTCTCACGGTTAGGGATGTTGGTTTCGGTGATGATCACGGCATCCGGCTGCGCGTGTTCAATCAAGCTTCGCAGCAGTCGCACAACCTCGTGGGTTTCTTCGAGATTCAAACAACTGGTGCCAAGAATCTTCCACAGAAACGCCACTGCATCCATACGAAACAGACGCACACCATTGTCGAGATACAGGCGAATGATCCAGACGAACTCAATCAACACCTTGGGATTGGTGAAGTCGAAATCCACCTGATCATGACTGAAAGTACACCACACATGTTGCGTGCCGTTGGCTGTTTCCACTTCTTTCAACAAAGGCGAGGTGCGAGGTCGAACGACCTTGGAAGTATCGGCTTCCGGGTCAGCGGTAAAGAAGAAATCGTGCCCCGGCCCTTCACCTTTGATGAAGTTATCAAACCAGATGCTTCGGCTGGAACAGTGGTTAATCACCAAATCCGCCATTAACCGATAGTCTTCAGCGATGGCGTTAATGTCTGGCCAACCACCGAGGGATTCATTCACCGCCGAATAGTTAATCACCGCAAAGCCGTCGTCCGAGCTGTACGGGTAAAACGGCAGAATATGAACGCTGTTGATCACCTCTTTACAGCGCTCATCCAAAAACCGTTTGAGGGTTTTCAGCGGTTTTTCAGCCAAGCCGACGTCACCATCCATGTCCGAAAAGCCATATTCTTGCTCACCGGAAAGGCACGCTTGCTGACTGCTTCGTGAGCGGCGTTTTTCCAAACTGTCGCCATAGGTGATCAATACCACGTCTTGCTGCGACCAGTGATTCTGATACGCCACCGGTTCCGACATCTCATAGGCTTTCTCATTCAACCCCATGGCCGAGATCAATGCTTCTGCGATGCCGGGGTAATCCGACACCGTTGCTATGTCCCGATAGATAAATTCAAGCTGAGTTTCCAAGCGTTGACGAAGCTGCTCTAACACGTCCGACATCACTGTTTTCTCCCTTTCCGCGTCAACTCATTCATTCCGCTTTCTATTTCGCTGTTTATTCCACTTTTTATTTCACGCTAATCTTTAGCCAAGAAACTCTTCGTTGTCTTTTTCAACGGCGTCTTTCAGACGTTCCAAAACGTCCGGCATGGCGCTGACCACGCGGTTCCAACTTGGAATAAACGGGCGTTCCATTGGGCGCTCCAGGAAGTGCTGACCGGCTTTCATGATGTTTTCAGCAAACATTTCAACGGCTTTTTCTTCGTTGTGGATATCCAGTTTCAAGCCATTCATCACCGCGTCGTTGTGGTAGGTTTCAACGAAATCCAAGGCGATTCGGTAGTAGGTGGCTTTCAATGAACGGAAGGTTTCGGTCGTAAAGGTTTCACCCTGCGTCGCTAACTTACGGAACAGCGCTTTGGTGATGTCGATGGACATCTTCGACAAGCCACCTTGATCATTGCCGAACGACAAATCCTGATGCTTGTGATCGTAGGTTTTGGCGATGTCCACCTGACACAAACGATTATGTGCATAGTTGCGATACATCTCGGACAATACACCGATCTCCAAGCCCCAATCACTAGGAATGCGAATGTCGTTCAAGACATCACGACGGAAGGAAAACTCACCGGCCAATGGGTAGCGGAAGCTGTCCATGTACTCAATGTAATCACGATAACCCACCACACGTTTAAGCGATCTCAACAACGGCGTCACCAACAAACGGGACACACGGCCGTTGATCTTGCCATCTGCCACGCGCGCGTAATAGCCCTTACAGAATTCGTAGTTGAAACGTGGGTTAGCCACCGGATAGATCAACCGTGCTAACAACTCGCGGTCATAGGTGAGAATGTCACAATCATGCAACGCCACCGATTCAGCACGGCCAGAGGCCAACACATAACCCATGCAATACCAAACATTGCGACCTTTGCCCATTTCTCTCGGTGCCACCCCTAATTCCATTAACTCGGCATCGAGTGCTTTTAAACGTGGGCCATCGTTCCACAGCACGCGGTGATGTTGGGGTAATTCACCAAAGAATTTCAACGCATGTCGATACTGGGCTTCGTCTGCACGGTCGAGACCAATCACAACCTCCGACAAATACGGCACCTCTTTTAGATGCTGAATGATGTTCGGAAGCGCTTCGCCTTCTAACTCCGAAAACAGGGAGGGTAAGATCAACGACATAGGACGAGACTTGGAAAAATCCACCAGTTCCGATTCCAAATCCTCATGGGTGCGTTCCGATAAATTGTGCAGTGTGGTGATGATTCCGTTCTGATAAAAATCTGCCATAACAACCTCAAACTTATAAATTTTTTAATTCTTCAATTCTGGAATTCTTTAGTTCTGTAATGGACGTTCGATTTCCAGTGCGCTTTTAATTACTAATGCGCCCTTAATTTCCGATACGTCTTTAATTACCTATACGAAAGCCCAAATACCGGCTCACGGTATCGGCCCACCCTTCTGGCCCAGACAAGTGACTGTGAATAATGGGCTGGTCGGTTCGTAACTGAGGCGGGTGTTTTGTCGGTGAACGAATGACGATGGGTTGATCGCAGGCTTCTAACATCGAGACATCGTTGTGGCTGTCCCCCAGCGCGATGGTATGAATCGGCGTTTCCGTGTCTCGCGCTTGATAAAAGGCTTTTAGCCAACTCAAGGCTTTGCCCTTATCGCACCCGTTGCTGAGATGAAGAAAGCGACCGCCTTCTACGATCCAAATGCCCTCTTCCAGCAAGGCGTCTTTAAACTGAGCTTTGGTATCGTCGTCGCCCAACCAAAGCACCGGCTCGCTGAATTCGCGTTGGTTTGCCAACTCAGCGTCTTTGGCTGACAGCCCGGTGAATTCCTGAACGCCTTCCGTGCCCAACTTTGAGAAGTAAGTGAACTGATCCGGGAAGCGTTTCGATAACTTCTCTAATAACTCCACCCAATAGCTTCGTCTCGGTGCAAATGAACGCACCCAGAACTCTTCGCACTCATCGGTGCCCTGCGGCTGGGTATCAAAGAAGCCTTTGGGAATGAAGATCGCCGCTCCGTTTTCCACCACAAATGGGTTTCGGTTATTTAGCTCTTTTCGTAGCGCCAATAACTCGGATCGAGTCTTACTGGTCACAGGAATCACCGGAATGTGTGCTTCATCAAGGATGTGCAACAAACTGACGGCGGGCTGAAAATTATAGTTATAGTGATCAAGCAAAGTGCCATCCAAGTCAGTAAAGATTAAGACTTGGTGCGTGGCTCTGAGCAATTTCCCTTGTTGGTTTTCTGTCACGGTTACTCTCCTTCCCTATAGGAGGATGAATTTATGTGGTTGAATGAAGCACGGGTCGTACACAAACAAATGCGTCGATCCTCGTCCAGATGCCAAACCACATCAGCATGTTCCGGCAGCGTGATTAATAAACGCTCGGTAATCCGCTGATAAAACTGAATAAATTGGGCGATTTGTTCCGAAGTCATTAACCCTGATTGAGTGGTCATTAGCCCTGATTGATTAGCCATTAACCCGGAAGAAGCGGTTAACGACGCTGAATCGGTGTCTGAGTGAATGTCTGAGTGGACACTCAAACGTGCCCTTAACTTTTCTTCTTGTTCTAATCGCCAACGGTACACACAATCGAACGACGGCGCCTTCAACATCAGCCAGAAATCCATAAAGGCATACAAAGGTTCATAGTCCGATGTCAGGGTTTGATTGACGTGACCACGCCAAATGCCATCCGCATCTTGCGCCGTTTCCAAGTCGTTCACCGACGTTAAGAGATCATCCTCCGATTGATGACGAGCGCCCCAACACCAGCCTTCCAAGATAACGATATCCACAGGGCCTGAAATCGACGTCCATTCAGACGGCTCAACGCGATCGTCGATCGCCTTATTGAAACGGGGAATGTCTGTGGCTTTGCCTACCGCCAGTGAAGACAACACATCCACCATTAGCCCGGTATCGTGGGTTCCTGGTACGCCTCGGGTTTTGAACAAAGGATGAACCTGCTCGGCCAATGCCTGACGTTCGGCTTGGGTGAGATAGAAATCATCAAGCGAGATCGCAATGGCGGCCTTGCCATGCGCTTCAAACCAATGCACCAAGAAATCCGCCAAGGTGGACTTCCCCGACCCCTGACAACCGTTCAACGCCACAAAATACGGCGCTTGCTTGGCCTGCTGTAGTTCAAGAAGATGCTGAGCCACCGGCTCAAAATAACTGCGCGCACTGCTGGCGTAGCTATCAGGTAACTGATGCTGTGCAAGAAACGTTTGATACATATCCGCTGCTTCGCCCATAGAATGCTCACTGTAAAGGGAATTCTTTAACTGTAGATGAGCAGGATGTGTACCAACTTAGAAAAGCCCTGAAAAACACTACGACCAAGAGTGTTATTCAAGTTAAGACAGTAAATAAAGGGATGGAAAACGCACCAGACAAGTGCAGAACAGAACCCCAAGAAATATGGGATCTTTGGAATAGAGCGCACCATTTTTGCGCATTAATTAAAATAATAGAAGACTGATTAAAGTAGATTAACTGCAAATTGAAATCTAATTACTTTTATGAGTAGATGGAGAATAAAAGTCTACGCGCTGAACTATGAAAAGAGTAAACATCAATTACAGATTTCTGTTTCCTATTCTATTAATTATCGGGCTGAGTTATGGGATTTGGTTAACTTGTTCGATGTACTCAACTCAAAATTTGCTTCTGGAGTTAAACAAAGTTTCACCTGGAATGACAATAGAGGAAGTATCAGTCCTAACAACTTTAAAGCCTGAATCGGAAGTAAACATTACACAATTCGGTAAAGAAATAACTATTCTAAACTATGATAGCGAATTTGGTAGGTCGGAAGTTTCGCGGATTGTTTTTGATAAAGAATCAACTACGGTTCTTACTGTAGAGGGCTATGACCCGTATGGAGATAACTCGTTCAGGAAATCACGTCATCAAGGAAACTTTCAATAATTTATCTAGACACTCACTTGTCTGCACTAACCGCTCCCTCACCCAAAAATAACTTTAAAAGTCTGTGTAGCCAGTATTAGCGACTACTTTAGATTTTTAATATCAATACCCAACTGATCAAAATCGGGCATGGGTATAGCAAGTTCTTTGTATTCATATTTTTTGTTACCTAGAACCTCGCTTTTAACATTCATAAAAACACTATCAACTTCGTTCTTATCCACATCATAGTTTTTTAATATCAAGTGAGTAGCACTCGATAGCATATTCAGATATCCCTCTAATTCTTCATCTAAATTTGAGAACTCTTCATAAGGAAGCCAAATTGTCCATACAACCTCATCTCTAGAGTCAATAGGTCCCAACATATGAAAATTTTCACATGAATATTTCGTGGACACCGTAAATACTAAGCTCTTATCTCTAAGCTGTTCCGGATCATTCAGTTCGATTAAGTCTTGTAATTGTATTTTTAAATAATGAACCACCTTGTGAGAGATCTTAAAATTAACTCCTGGTTCAGGATAAATATGCGATATTGAAAAATTTTTCATGACATCGTTCTATATTTATAAAATAACTTTGATTTGGATAAGGTGAAGTCTAACACTACCGATCACAAATCCTCCCCCCCCAATAAGAAAGGCTCTACAGAGCAAACTGGACTGGCACGATCCAGTACACTCCTAGAGCCTTATACGCATTAGATTAACATGAAGCGTTAACCACAGGCGTTAGAACTTGGCACTTACCCACAACCAAGCTTTGTCAGTGTCGACTTTACCTGCGCCGCTGTCACCCGCTGAATAAGCCGCGTATTTGATACCGCCGGAGTAGTTGTCACTGAATTTCTTAGTGACGGATAAATCCAGTTCGCTACCCAGATCATCCACATCATCCGACGCATCGTCCGCTTCAAACTCGTGATACACCGCCGCCAGTTTCACACCAGCCAACATACCGCTCACGCTCAATGACATATCGACCAAACCTTCGTCTGGCGTCGCCAGGAACTGATCGGCCCAGCCATTGAACTTATGCAGGGTTGCTAATGGCGTGGAGAAACCATAGTCACCGTCGTCTGACCCCAGTACTTCGTAACCCAGTTTGGCGGTTACACCTTTGAACACGGCACCGGCTTCCAGATTCATGTAATCAGCATCCGCTTCGGCACTGCCTACTTCCACGTCTTGCATGGCATATTCAACGGTATAAAGTGCGCTTAGCTCAGACGACACTTCTTTCTTACCTGCGAAGCGTACACCATAGGTATCGAGCGCGTTATCTGTTGACTGATCCACTTCCAATAAATACGCATAGCCCGACAACTTACCGAACGGCGTTTGATAGCCCACATTCAATAGGTGATCTTTGGAGTTCACATCCGCTTCTTCGGCCAAAATACGATTGCGTTGATCAATGAACGCGTACTGAATCGACAAATCTTTCATCGGCGTGACATTTAAAGACACCGCATCGAACGTTTGTCTGTCTTGACGCCAGCCCACATGCCCGACAAAGCGGTGGTTATCTAACGTCAACACCTGACGACCAAACTTGGTGGTCACCATATCGGTTTTATATTGGAGATACATTTGATCAAGTTCAGTGGTTTCAGGATCAGCAATTACCGAACGATCTGGGTTCTTACCTTGCGTATCGTTGTACTCATCCATGCCCAAAACATTTCGGGAATCTTCAAACTCAATGACGCCTGAAAAACCTCGAACTTCACCGGTCTTGTAGCCTAGTCTCGATCGTAAGGTCAGCGCATCGGCATCTTTCAGAGCATTATCCTGATCAACGTTTTCGTATCTCAGTCGGAAATCGCCATAGGCCGTACCGCCTTTCAAGGCATCGGTAATTTCAGTTCCCAAATCCGCTGACGCCGTTGTCACCTGACCTGCCATTGCTGCTGCAATAGCCAAACCCAACACATTCAAACCTCGCGCATTTTGACCACGCGCTTTCAAGCTAGCTTTCTTCATATTGAACTCCAGTGATGTCCCTTGTGAGGCATCGTCTATCGTCATTTCTTGTAAGGATGTGAGTTGGAATACGACAGGAACACTTGGCTAAGTGCTTAGTTCTGGGTTTCTAGCTTGCTTTAGAAAGAGCCACCCGCCGATTCCAACAGTTGGCATCCTACGCCGAGCGGAAGGACAAACACTGATAGGTATCAATACCCGAGTATTACTATCAGGTTTTATACATTTCATTGATCTGTAACAAAAAAGTCATATTTAAGAGGAGATAGAAATAACTTGTAAGCTCTATACCCACAGACAAGTGCGAGCGGTTCCAAACAAGCGGCATCTAAAAAGATCATGCAGAAACAAAAAAAGAGCCGCCCATTAAAGAGACTGTCTTCAACGATTGGCTCAAAGGAGTGAAATCTTAAATCAATTGGCTTTATCCACCAGCCGGAATAAAAACATCGGCGGAGATGTCGCCCATTCCGGCTCCGGCTAAGAAACTTTGCTTACGCAGTTTTTTTACAAAGCTGTCGGCACCGCATAAGAAAATTCGATAGCCTTTTAGATTCGGCCAGAGTTCGTTGCAGTAGTCGTAAACATCAGACTGTACTGATGTAATGCCTTCACACTCTGCGATCGAAGCGTCCTGGCTGACAGCATGAATCGATAGGTTTTCATAGTGTTGAGCAAGTTCGGCTAAGGCTTCGAGGTAGTAAAAACCGCTGGCGTCTTTTGCGCCAAGCACCACATCAATAGGGCCAAAGTGTCCTTGCGCTAGAGCGTCTTTTAGAATGCCGTATATTGGCGCGAGGCCGGTGCCAATGGCCGCCATTAGAATCGGTTGTTCCGGAGAAGAAGCCGTGTAAAAACACTTCCCCATCGGCCCTTGCAGCGATACTTTCTCGCCTTCAGAAACGTCATTCGCTAACCATGAGCTTACTTGTCCTTCAGGGATGACTTTAATATGGAATTCGAGGAAGTCGTCCGATTCAGGATGACTCGCTAGAGAATAACTCCGAGCTAGTGTTTCATTTCGCCACAGAGTGACGTATTGGCCGGCACGATAGGTTAACGGTGCTTTAAGTCGCAACCCCAAAACATTGTCGTTCAGCCAATGCTTTTCGATGACTTCTGCTGGAATCATTTGAGCCGAGGCATCCACTCGTTTGATGGTCATGGTGCCCGTCGGCTGACACTGACAGCTCAACATGTATCCCAACGCGGTTTGGGCATCACTCAAGCCTTTCTGTGCATGGCTTGGCGGATCACCGTCTGAAACCTCAACCAAACACGACTGACACACCCCGGATTTACAACCAAAAGCGATGTCGACACCGGAACGAAGCAAGCCATCCAGCACACTTTCGCCTTCGTTTAAATCAATCACTGCGTCTTCAAAGTGAACCTGAGACATAACCCAAACCTGCTTGATGAATAATCATTACGTTGATGTATTACTCAGTGAGTTGATAAGTTATTTATTGAGCACATCGTCTTTAACACTGACGGCGATGCCGACAATTTCGTCGATGTATTCTTGCGGTACTTCCAGCTCCTCAAGTGTGCCAACCAAATTCTCGGCCACCGCATTAAAATGTTCTTCGGTCAGGTTCATGTGCTTGTGTGCTTCACGCATGTCTTTTCCGGTGTAACTGTTCGGCCCGCCAAACGCCATGGTTAAGAAGGCTTTTTGTTTGGCGTGCTGTGCTTCCATATCCACTGTATCGAAGAAGTCACTGATGCGATCATCCGCCAGGACTTTGCGATAAAAGATATCCACAGCTGCGTTTACTGCCGCGTCACCACCAATCTTTTCATAAACAGACATAGTCAGTTCCTCATCATCGTTGTTATTTATGTATTCGTTTTTAGTTTTCTAACTGGCTCAGCATGAACTTGACTGCTGCCGTGATCTCTTGTTCGTTGAGGCTGGTATTACCGCCCTTTGCCGGCATCAAGCCGTAACCGTTACTGGCGTGCTCGACCAAGGTCGGGATGCCCTGCGGTGCTCGTTTTGACCACATTTTGTTATTGCCAAGTATCGGCGCGCCGTTAATGCCTCCAGCATGGCAGGCTTTACAGGTTCCCGTGTAGATTTGTTCGCCCAACTCCAACTCAGGGTTACCGCATGCCGTAAGTACTAACGTGGTTAGGCATACTAACCCTAGTCGTCCGACAGTTCTTCGTTGTAGGCGGATGGCTGTCTTTTCCATAAGAGATTCTCCTGTTCATGAACGGAAGCAATCCACTAAGTGATTGCCTCACTTCAAACAACGTTTAATCGCTATAAAGGAACGCGGATCACCACCCCACCCATCACTTCCCCAATCTTAAAGTCGGTTTTCGGTGAATCTTTATGTTCGTTATGGCAGCTGGTGCAAGCTTCCGATACTGCTACGTCCGGGTAAACGGCGGTGAAATAAGTGGTGTCACCCAAGGTTTCTTCACCGTAGAAGTTCTCACCGGGATTGGCAGCAATGAACTCCAAACCTTCTTTTTCCATTGGCGTTTTCGGCGCATTTTGCGAGTTAATTGGCCAGTTCGATTGCAGTGAGTAAGTGAACTTGTCGGTCATCTCAGCCACGGCTTCAGCCCCTGCTCGGAACATCTGAGCTGGCAACAAGGCACCATTTTCGATGTCCTGCCAATGCTCGTCGGGCTTGATTACACCAGCGCCTTTTGGTCCTAAGCGCTTGATGATGTACTTGGTATAGTTGGTACGGTCGGCTTTCATAACAGCAAACAAGGAATCGGTATACAAGCTTGGCTCAATGCCTTTGCTTGCCTCCGATTCACCGCATCCGCTGACAGTTAATGCAGCCGCTGCAACGCTGGCCGAGAGTGCACACTTGATTGCTTTGCCTTTCATTAGTTTCTTCATAATTGCTTCCTCATCAGTGCAAAAATTGGTCGTTCTAATAATCGTGCTAATCAGTTATTGGTATTTCTTGAGTCTGTGCTCGCAGAAATCCGTGTTCACTCCGACAGCCCTGGGAACCTTTAACTGCGTCCCTCTTTTCTGACTGCCTTGGGTAATGAGTTACCCTTATTGTTTTATGTTTTGTATTCGTTACTCTTTACGAGCGTTCTTATTTTCCCGTTCCAGCGCCCAATCAATCGACTCTATGTGTTTACTGGGTTTGCCTTTGAAGTTGCTTTGAATCAGTGATTCATCGGCCAAGGCATCAATGGAAAACGCCAAGTTGTGACAATCGAGACAAACACTTCGAATCATCTTTTCATTGGGTCGAAGATTCAGATTTTGGTTATGTTCTACACGAACAACTTCTGTGCCAGCTTGCTTCTCTTTTACTCTTGGCATGTGGCATGTAGCGCAGGTTACTTGCGAAGCCGCAGCCAGACTGCCTTCCAGTACTTTGTCCTTAAGTTGAGCGTGAGGAGACGCCGTAAAATTCTTCGAATGTTCATCGGTATGACAGGATAAACAGGCTTCTGTAGCGGCGTATTCGGTATCAAAAGAGTGCGCGCTATGGCAGCTGTTGCACCCATGTTGGTTGTCTTGAACTAGCTCAGAAAACGACAGTCCTGAATATTCTGATGACATGTCTGAAATTTTGGCGATATAGCCCTGCGCCAACTTCATTCCATGCTTGCCTTCCAGAAAACCGGACGCTTCTTGTTGGTGGCAACTTTGGCATTGCTCGACGCCTGGTTGTTCGATCCACGCGGCTGCCAAAGAGGTCTGATCGTTTGTACTGGCCCCGGTAAGATGACAGCCACCGCAAGACAATCCCGCCTGCTCGTGGGCGCTGGCTTGCCAGTGATTATTGATGTCCGGATGCGATGCCATTTTCTGAGCAAAAAGCTCGGCCGTTAACGTGCTAATTTCTTGCTGATCCACGGATTGAGAAGCCGCATACGAGGGAATAGCACGATTGGTGTTGATCTCATCCAGATGCTTCAACCATTCACCACCGCTGTTTTTAACCAGGAAAGACTCATACAAAGCTTTGTTGTCGTGGTAGTTGTGACAGCCTGAACTGGCGCACGAATCAAACGGTAAATCTTTATGGCTAGGACGTTCTTCACCCACCGATTGATGGCAATGAAAGCAATAATCGTCCGGCAGGGTCACACCCATATCATGTGTTTGTTCTTCTTGGTGTTCAGTGTGGCAACTTACGCAATAACGCGCATCAATCACTTCTAATAGATCGGCATTACGAGGGTCAGTGAACTTCTTCTTCGGGTGTGAATCATGGGCGTCTTTGAGTTCTTGCTGATGGCAATTAGTACAGGCATTCTGAAGTACCTCTTGGCCGCCAAAGGGTTCACTATGACAGGACTCACAGGCCAGTTCGATCTGGAAATGACCGTGAGTTGCATCACCAATCAATAGCTCAGTTTTGTCCTCATCCAGTGTCATTTTGTAGCCATAAAAGCCGGTGACTGACAGCGTAATAAGTACCCAAAAAATCCATAACCACTTCTTCATTTCGTCTTCTCCGCTACCGTCTTCTCGCTAAAAGTAATACACAGACAAAATGTGAGCCGCGAGCAAAGCTGGCAACGGCCATGTCACTAAAATATGTAACCAAGTCCAGGTCTTACGAACATTCAACGCGGCTGATATGGGCAGTTTATGACTCAGTCCAACAACCGCGCCGGCCATAGCTCCCAAGGCAATCACTGCCAGAAAGTTAATCATCAACAGTTGATTAAGATTGACGCCCAGATGAAAGCCAGTATGAAAAATCAGCACAGCAACACACACCATGCCAAGCACTGTGTGTAAAGTCCGCCAGTATGCAAACTGCCCCATCCAAGACCAGTTAAGTCGTTTACGCAAAGACATGATCAAGCCAATCAGAGTCAGCCCAAGCAGAGTGAATCCGGTCACTTGTTTCCAAAAACCATCATTCCAGATGTGTTCAAACCAACCTTGTGTTTGAACACTGTCGGAGACGTGCGCTTCCGGTTGAAAAATAAGCAGCAAGGCCAGCAATACTGCCATCACACTGCCGAACAATACGGGCATCCATCCGCGTTCTTTTTCACGCTCTGCACTTTCACCAGAATGGTGTTCGACCAACTGCGAAAGTAATGGCTTGCATGAACCACATACGGTTCCGGCACCAGTCTGTTCAGAAAGCTCGGCGACCGAAGCGCAGCCTGTGGATAAGTAATGACTGAGCTCACCTTGAGAGATGTTATTGCATTGGCAGACTACGGCTTCAACTGGCCAGGTCGAGACATCCTGAGACTGCTCTTTGAGCCACAAACGGCCTGTTAATTGAAACGTCAGCAGTTGCCAAGGGTAAATGGTTCGACCTTGTTTAAAGGCTTCTTGAATTCGGTTTAACTCCGGCCATTCACCATAGGCCAAGGCGCCAATCAGTTTGCCTTTCAAAAACACCAGTTTTCGATATAGGCCTTGTTGCTTATCCTCAAAACACACCACGGTTTGAAACGGACGACGAACCAAATCAGTCACTTCGCCCATGCTGTAGACTTTTTGCCCCACCACTTTCAGGCGACTGACGGTAAGAGAGCCAAGATATTTTGAGTGTCCGCCTGAAATCACATCAGCAGCAATGGCCGCTTGTTCTAGCCCAGGGTTAACTAATCCGTAAGTTTCTCCCTGGTGTTCACAACATTCACCAATGGCATAGACCGCCTTATCGGACGTTTGTAAGTCATCGTTGACCACGATGCCATTGGCCACTTTGAGCTTGGAATCTCTGGCTAATTCGATATTGGGTTTGATGCCCGCGCATAGCACCACAGTGTCGCACTCGATGTCTTCACCGTAGTAAGTCGTTACACCAGTGACACTGTTGCGACCGGGAATCACCTCTTTCGCCGAGTGAATAGCTCGTACACCGGACGAGGTAATCACCCGAATCCCCAAGGCTTCCACTTGCTGTTTCAGTAACTCAGCGGCAGTTTCATCGAGCTGACGATTCATCAGTCGTGATCCCTGTTGCACCAAGGTGACTTTGGTATTGAGTCGGGATAACGCGCGCGCCGCTTCTAAGCCCAGTAAGCCGCCACCGACAACCACCACATGGCGAGCACTGGCAACGCGTGCGTATAAGAATTCTGTGTCTTTTAAATTTCGAAACGTATAAACACCGCTTTGATCCACACCAGGAATATTCGGCACATGTGCTCGTGCCCCCGTAGCGAAAATCAGTCGATCATAGGAATAACGTTGTCCGTTGGCATCCACCAGCGTTTTCTGCTCGGTATCAACACCTTTAATGGTGGCAATGAGGTAGTCAAAATTCGGATGTAGGTGGGAATCAGGTAACGACAGATCAATGTCATCACGAGTGACTTCCCCCGCTAACAGCGCCGAAAGTTGTACTCGGTTATAAGGTTGAAACGGCTCGTTTCCAAACAGTTGAATCTTCGCTAAGGGTTGTCTCGTCAACAGCTCTTTAACAAAACGCATGCCTACCGGGCCAGAACCAATAACAACGATTCGATCCGTTACCTTGGTCGGTCTGCTTTCGTTGGCAAGATCCACTGCAACCTCAGAAGGATCAACTATCTCTACGTCTTTCAGCGATACATTCGAGCTATTCATCACGGTCACTCTTCATCACAAAAACCTATCAAGTGACCCACTGATACTTATTCCCACCGATACTTAACTGCTTCAAAAAGCTGCGTGGCACTCGCGTACTAAGCACCGGGGTTAAGTCAGTTACTTTCAAGTCACTTGATAGTACTTCTTACTGCATGTTCAAAGTCAGGTTTCGCTACAAGACTTAGAACTTCGCACTCATCCACAACCACGCTTTATCGGTATCCACTTTGCCTGCGGCGTCATCACCCGCTGAATAGGCTGCGTATTTGATACCGCCGGAGTAGTTGTCGCTGAATTTCTTAGCCACTAACAGATCCAGTTCGCTGCCCAAATCGTCCACACCGTTAGATTCTTCATCGGCTTCAAACTCGTGATACACAGCCATCAGTTTTACACCAGCCACTTTGCCGCTGACCGTCAACGACATATCCACTAACCCTTGGCCTGGTGTACCCAAGAATTGATCCGCCCAACCGTTGAATTTATGAAGTGTCGCGAGAGGGGTTGTGAAACCGTAGGCACCGTCGTCTGAACCCAGTACTTCGTAGCCCAACTTGGCGGTCACGCCTTTGAACTCTGCCCCCGCTTCAAGATTCATGTAGTCGGCGTCGTTGTCACCCGCTGCAGATTCTTTGTCTTGGGTCGCGTATTCCAGGGTATACAGAGCTTTTAACTCTGAACTGACTTCGGTTTTGCCGCTGAAACGCAGGCCATAAGTGTCCAATGCATCGTCTTCAACATCTTCGTTTTCCAATAGATAGGCATAAGCGGACAACTTACCGAACGGCGTTTTGTAGCCCACGTTCAACAAATGGTCTTGAGAGTTAATGTCGGCTTCTTCCGCTAGAATACGATTGCGTTGATCCAGGAAGGCGTATTGAACAGACAAGTCTTTCATTGGCGTCACGTTCAACGTCACCGCATCAAAGGTCTGACGATCTTGTCTCCAGCCCACATGACCAACAAAACGGTGGTTATCCAACGTCAGCACCTGACGACCAAATTTGGTTGTCACCATCTCGTTTTTGTATTGGATGTAACCTTGATCCATTTCGGTGGTTTCAGGGTCAGCGATCACCGAATAGTCAGTGTTCTTACCTTGAGTATTGTTGTAGTCGTCCATGCCTAACACGTTGCGAGAATCTTCAAACTCGATAACCCCTGAGAAGCCTTGAACTTCACCGGTTTTGTACCCCAAACGCGAACGTAAGGTCAGCGCATCGGCGTCTTTTAGCGCATTGTCCTGATCCACCATTTCATAGCGTAAGCGGAAGTCACCGTAGGCTTTACCACCTTTCAGAGCTTCAGTGATGTCACTGCCCAAATCGGCAGAAGCCACGCTGGCCTGACCTGCTACCACGGCTGCTACGGCCAGGCTAAGTAGATTCGCTTTTGCTTTATTGTTTGAATACGCTTTCATTTACGCTTCTCCAAGTGCTGATGTTAGTAATTAGCTAGTTTTTTAATCGCGCCCACGACTTCTGATGATCGTGGTGCACGTTTTGGGTATTTCGTTTTAGAAATCTCTGACGTGACCTTTTCTAGGCGACCTCTTCTAAGCGACCTCTTCTGCTTTTCTATCTTTCTTAGCCGCTGCAGCCTTACTGATCGGTTCAACTTTGCGTTGTTTCTCATACAAGAACTTCAAGACTTCAGAACGCAAACGGTTGTATTCCGGGTCTTCCGCCAGCGACAAGCGATCCCGTGGTCGTTCCAGTTTCACATCCAGAATTTCGCCCACAGTTGCCGCCGGACCGTTGGTCATCATCACAATGCGATCCGACAGCAACACGGCTTCGTCCACATCGTGCGTAATCATGATGACGGTGTTGTTCAGTTCGTTCTGAATCTCCATCAGAGAATCCTGCATGTGAGCACGCGTTAGTGCATCCAGGGCACCGAACGGCTCATCCATTAGCAAGATTTCAGGTTGCATAGCCAATGCGCGGGCAATCCCTACACGCTGTTTCATACCGCCGGAGATTTCATCGGGGCGCTTATGCATGGCGTGATCCATGTGTACCAGTCTCAGGTTATGCTCCACCCACTCTTTGACTTCGGCTTTGCTTTTTGACTTTCCGAAGACTTGCTTCACTGCAAGCTCGACATTTTCGTAGGCAGATAACCAAGGCAATAAGGAATGATTCTGGAAAACTACCGCCCGCTCCGGGCCCGGTTCATTCACTTCTTTGCCATTAAGAACCACGCCGCCTTTAGACGCCTGATACAAGCCGGCCACCACGTTTAGTACGGTTGACTTACCACAACCTGAGTGACCGATTAGCGATACGAATTCACCTTTTTCAATTTTTAGATCGACACCCTGCAATGCGGTGAACGGGCCTTTCGGTGTATCAAACACCATGTCCATTTTTGAAATATCTAGAAGTGCGCTCATTGTTCTTTCCTCTCCTGAAAGCTATCGACGTGGCCGCTACTGTGTTAAAAACTGACTCAAAGTGCTCATTTATGAGTTATAAACTCCGCTTTTTCGTCAGTTTTTGCCTTGTATCGCCTGCCTTGATTACGCTTTCTAATAATGTTTTTCAGATTAAAGATGTTTCTTGTTAATGGCTTTTAGTTAACGGGAAGCTGACGATTTATCCCATGACACGATGCGCTGAATTTGAAGCATTGCGCGATCCAACAAGAAACCAATGAAACCAATTACGATTACTGCAGCCATAATGCGACCTAATGAATCGGAACTACCGTTTTGGAATTCATCCCAAACAAACTTACCTAGACCTGGGTTCTGAGCTAGCATTTCTGCAGCGATCAATACCATCCAAGCGATACCTAGTGATAAACGCATACCCGTGAAGATCATTGGAATAGACGCTGGTAAAACAATTTTCTGAACATGTTTAATCGCTGGTAGACGAAGTACGCGACTTACGTTCACCAAATCACTGTCGATGGAAGCCACACCTACTGACGTGTTGATTACCATTGGCCATAAGCAGCACAGGGTTACTGTGATCATTGAGTTAAGGAATGACTTAGCTACTAATGGATCAGAAGATGTGTACAGAGCACTGACCACCATGGTCACAAGTGGCAACCAGGCTAACGGGGATACCGGCTTAAAGATCTGAATAATCGGGTTCACTGCCGTGTTTAGTGTCTTGTTTAGACCAATGGCGATACCCAATGGAATAGCAATGATGGCAGCTAACAAGAAACCACTCATTACAGTAATTAAGCTGGTAAAGATCTGATCTAGAAAGGTTTCTTTACCGGTATAGGCGCGAATCTTAGGCACATAATCCGGATCAGCTTCCATACGCTTGGCATTTCGTGCTTCCTGACGCTCGTAGAAAGCTTCTTCCTTCTCTCGTGACGCCTGATGCTCTTCATATAAGCTACCGAACTGCTCCATCACCACCGATGGCCCCGGAAACTTACCGAGTGAGGTATCAATGTTTTTCGCCGCAACCGACCACAAAAACAAGAACACCAAAATTCCTAACATGGGGATACCCACGTACTGAACGCTCTTCTTAATGAATTCCTGAGCGGCATTTGGCAGTTCAAACTGCTCTTCTACTTTTTTGATTAATGATGTCGTACTGGACATAACATTCACTCCTGTCTCAATCCTGATGTTCGAGCGCAGGGTTCAGCGCAGTGCACCGAACCGCGTCTCTTGAGGCCCCCGTCAAGACGCCCCGTGTAACTGTCTTACAACTTGTCTCCGGCTTTTAAACCAATGCTGAACTTATTGATGTATTCGTTTGGCTTAGTACCGTCATAAACGATGTTGTCGATGAAGTGGGTTTGAGGGTCACGGAAACCGTCTTCAGAAGTGAAATCCGGGAAGTCTTTCGACGCCATCAGGCCTTCTTTGATAAGCGACTGAGCCGCTTTCTCGTAGATGTCCGGGCGATAGACTTTCTTAGCCATGTCTTTGTACCAGTCGTCCGACTTGTCTTCGCTGATTTGACCCCAGCGGCGCATTTGAGTCAGATACCAGATCGCATCTGAGTAGTACGGGTATGTGGCGTTGTAACGGAAGAACACGTTGAAGTCCGGCACGTCGCGCTTATCACCTTTCTCGTATTCGAACGTTCCTGTCATAGAGTTAGCGATCACGTCGTAATCGGCACCCACATAGTTAGGTTGAGACAAGATCTTCACTGCTGCCGGGCGGTTGGCGTTGTTGTTTTCATCCAACCATTTGGCCGCACGAATCAGAGCACGGGTTAAGCGAATGGTGGTATTAGGGTATTTTTCGGCGAACTCTTTGGTGATACCGAACACTTTCTCCGGGTTGTCTTTCCAGATCTCGTAATCGGTCACTACAGGTACACCAATGCCTTTGAATACCGCTTGCTGGTTCCATGGTTCACCTACGCAGTAACCGTAGATGGTGCCTGCTTCAAGGGTCGCTGGCATTTGTGGTGGTGGAGTAACTGATAACAAAGCATCGGCGTCAATCTGACCGGATGTATCCCCTTTATGCGGTGCATAGTAACCAGGGTGGATACCACCCGCTGCTAGCCAATAACGAAGTTCGTAGTTATGCGTAGATACGGGGAATACCATCCCCATATTGAAAGGCTTACCTTCCGAGTTGTATTTATCCACAACGGGCTTTAAAGCATCTGCCTTAATTGGATGAACTGGACGGCCGTCCGCCATTTTTGGAATGTTTGGTTTCATTTGCTCCCAAATTTCATTGGAAACCGTGATGCCATTACCGTTCAAATCCATGGAAAACGGGGTGATGATGTCGGCTTTAGTACCAAAGCCCATGGTGGCGGCAATGGGCTGACCTGCCAGCATGTGTGCACCATCTAGGCTGCCATCAATCACGCCGTTAAGTAGTACCTTCCAGTTGGCCTGAGCTTCGATGGTGACGTACAGACCTTCGTCTTCGAAGTAGCCATTTTCATAGGCAATCGCGATGGGGGCCATGTCGGTGAGCTTAATGAAGCCGAACTTCAGCTCTTCTTTCTCCGGATAACCCAATTTCTCAGCGTGTACCGTTGTGGCACCCAGGCTTACACATGCAGCGATTGCTGCAAACTTAAACGGTTTCAACCACTTTTTCATGGCTAGCTCCTATCTAATTGCTCGTTCTTATTGGAAGTACTATTCATTCCATTGTTGTTATCAGCAGTACCGATGTGTTCAGTACCAAATCCAAACCACAAAAAAAGGCGCTCATTCAGAGTGTTTCCAGCGGGAACTGAAACCTCTGAATGAGCGCCTTTGCTCTGCCTCTACCTAAGCGCCGTTGCTTAAAGAGACCTATGTATTCTGTCACTAGCCACCGCCGTTGGCAGCTAGTTAGTAGTTAGGCCTATTAAACAGATACCCCTGTTTAATAAACCTATTTCTTATAAAGCATCTAGTGTGCCAACTTTGAAACCCTTGATTTTCCAGGCTTACAGCCCATTTCACTTTCAAACGACTGTTTAAATGGCCCATTTCGCAACGCCTCCTTTAAACATCGCCCAAACTGTGTGCATAACCAGAAAAAGGACGAAATAGCCTGACCGTAGAGTCAATAATTTGCACAAGAAATGTTCGTCACATCCAACGACTATAAAATTCGCGCAAAAAATAAGCATTTCTGAAGAAAACGAGAAACGAAAATATTAGATCAATCAGATTGAAGTGAGAGAAATGGAAACGTAAAGAATACTTAGAGCGAAAGAACGTCCACAACCGACTGAGCAACGGTCGATAACGGCTCACCTTTGTCCATCGCCATTTTACGAAGCTTGGTATAAGCCTCTTCTTCGTTGATGTCTTGCTGATCCATCAACAAGCCTTTGGCCCGTTCAATGATTTTCCGTCCGGCCAATTGATTTTTTGCTTTATTAAGTTCACCAATCAAGCTTTGCTGTTCTTTAAAGCGTGCTACGGCAACAGTGATAATCGAGCGAATACGATGAGGGTGAATCTCTGCGGCGACATACGCGCTGACGCCCGATTTCACCACCTGCTCAATTACTGCGGGTGCATCTTGCTCGGCAAACATGATCACTGGTCTCGGCGCTCGATGGCTAAGCATAGACAATTGATGAATCAATTCATCATTGGGAGAGTCAGTCGATAGCACCACGATCTCGGCATTGGAGTCCTGTACTCTGTCGACCAAATTTACGATATCCGATAAATGACCAACCACGTGGTAGCTTTCATCTTCAAGCGCGTGCTTCAGTAACGAGCTTTGAATCTGAGTCGTATCAACTAATAAGACGGTAGATTGCGAAGCAAGAGTCATATCACTAACCTGAGAGTCGTTAAACACTGACCTTCAAACACTAACCTTTAAACATTCTGGGGAAAAAAAGCCCAACACAGAGTATTGGGCAAGTGGGGGAAGATGTTACCGAAGTAACAAATCGAAAAACTGTTTAATTCTGTTCAGACCTTATTCTGTGTAGGTCTTAATTACCCGGCTTGCACTGCGATCTTATCGTTAGCCGCTTTTACCGGGTACACGTTTAGCTTGACGCTTTCGTCTTCAAGGCACTCGCCCGTCGCTAAACAAAAATGCTGTTTGTAGACTGGTGACGCCACAACCAATTTGTCTCCCAAAGAACCAACAATGCCACGTGACAGCACATTGGCTTTGCTGAACGGGTCAAAATTATCGATGGCAAACAATTCACCGGTACGTGTTTTGAACAAAGCAACCTGCTTATCTTCAATCAAGGCACATACACCAGTGTCAGGAACGATGTCGTCTAGTGAACACACTTCAATCCAATTTTCGCTCATGATTTCTATCTCTCTCTATAGTCAGCTAATGGCTAGGTAAAGGTTCAAAAACGAACCCTTACGCTAACTCAGCCACTGGAATTTTTTTCTCATCTTCGGTGGCAGGACGAATCTGGCCACGCTCTTCAACAAATACTACGTTTTCGTCACTCTTATCTGAGTTCACAAAGTGACGGAAGCGTTTCAACTTCTCAGGATCATCAATCGCTTTCTTCCACTCACACTCATAGGTGTCAACGACGTACTGCATGTCTTTTTCAAGCTCATCACAGATTTCAAGCTTGTCGTCGATCACAACGCTCTTCAGATAATCCAAACCGCCTTCAAGGTTTTCGAACCATACCGACGTACGTTGTAGACGATCTGCCGTACGAACATAGAACATCAAGAAGCGGTCGATATATTTGATCAGGGTTTCTTTATCCAGATCGGTTGCAATCAAATCCGCGTGACGAGGCTTCATACCACCGTTACCACATACGTACAGGTTCCAACCGTTCTCTGTGGCGATGATGCCCACGTCTTTACCTTGAGCTTCCGCACACTCACGAGTACAACCGGAAACTGCAAATTTAATTTTGTGTGGCGAACGTAGGCCCTTATAACGATTTTCAACTTCAACCGCTAAGCCCACACTGTCATCCACACCGTAACGACACCACGTACTACCAACACAAGACTTCACTGTACGAAGCGACTTACCATAGGCATGACCAGTTTCGAAACCGGCATCAACCAGACGACGCCAGATTTCAGGAAGCTGCTCTGCACGAGCACCGAATAAGTCGATACGCTGACCACCTGTCACCTTGGTATACAGATTGTAATCACGAGCCACTTCACCCAACACGATTAGCTTGTCTGGCGTCACCTCACCACCAGCCATACGAGGCACGATGGAGTAGGTACCGTCTTTCTGAAGGTTGGCCATGTAGTAATCGTTGGTATCTTGTAATGGATGATTTTGTGCTTCCATCACGTGCTCATTCCATACGGAGGCTAAGATAGAACCAACGGTTGGTTTACAGATATCACAACCGTGACCTTTGCCGTGTTTCTCTAGCAACTCGTAGAATGACTTAATCTTTTCCACTTTGATGATATGGAACAGTTCCTGACGCGTGTGTGGGAAGTGCTCACAAATGTCTGTGTTCACTTCTACACCCAGCTTTTCAAGTTCACTGTTCATTACTTGGGTAACTAATGCAGCACAACCACCACAACCCGTTGCGGCTTTGGTTACATCTTTCACATCACCAATGGTGTGCGCGCCTTCTTGAACGCTGCAACAGATCGCCCCTTTGCTGACGTCATAACACGAACAGATTTGAGCCGTATCAGGCAGAGCATCTGGGCCAAGACCCACAGCTTCTGAACCGTCACGATTTGGAAGAATCAATGAATCCGGATGCTCTGGCAGATCAATGCCATTCAATGCGTACTGAAGCAAGGTACCGTAATCTTCGGCCTCACCCACCAATACCGCACCGAGTAATTTTTTCTTATCCGCACTGACCACTATGCGCTTATAGATTTCAGCAGGCTCGTCCACATAGGTGTAGTTGTGACAACCAGGGGTCTGGCTTAATGAATCACCAATACTCGCAACATCCACACCCATCAACTTCAATTTGGTCGACATGTCTGCACCGGTGAAGGCATTGTCAGTCGTACCTGAGGTTGCGATGTGATCGTACGCCACTTGCGCCATCTGATAACCTGGAGCAACCAAACCAAAGATCTGACCATTCCAAAGGGCACACTCACCAATCGCGTAAATGTCTTCGTTCGATGTCTGACACTGGTTGTTCACCACAATACCGCCACGAGGACCAACCTCTAGACCAACCTTGGTTGCCAACTCGTCTTGTGGGCGAATACCGGCAGAGAACAAAATCATATCTGTTTCAAGGAATTCGCCGTCTTCAAATTCCATACGATAGCGAGCGTTCTCGCCATCGGTAATGTTCAGAGTGTTCTTAGAGCAATGAACCTGTACGCCTAGCGACTCGATCTTATTCTTCAGCATTTCGCCACCGCCCACGTCCAACTGAACGTTCATTAGGCGATCCGCAAACTGAACCACATGCGCTTGAAGTTCTAAATCGTGCAGTGCTTTCGCGGCTTCCAAACCAAGCAAACCACCACCAACAACAACACCGGATTTAGAGACTTTTGCAGACGCTTTAATGGCTTCAAGGTCTTCAATCGTACGATAAACCAAACAATGTTCTTGATCGTGACCAGGAATAGGCGGAACAAACGGATATGAACCCGTCGCCAGAATCAGTTTGTCATAAGCAACACGGGCGCCACTGGCAGCAATAGCTTCTTTCGCATCAAGATCAATGTCTACGATTTTTTCATTGATATGAATCTCGACATCGTTTTCTTGGTAATAGCCTTCCGGAGCCATTAATAGGTCTTCAGCTGATCGTCCTGCAAAGTACTCTGTTAAATGAACTCGGTCATACGCTTGGCGTGGTTCTTCAGAGAAAGTGACGAGCTGATACTGATCGCGTGACTCACCTTCCAGTACGTTGTCGATGAACTTATGTCCAACCATGCCATTACCGACAATTACTATTCTTTGCTTACTCATGGAACTCTTCCCGCTACTCTAAGAAAATCACGATTGTTTCTAATACACATAGGACATAGCAGAGAGCGTGCCAAGAAAGAAAAAACTTATTTTTATAAATATTTTCAATGAGTTATAAAGTTATAGACACCTATTATTTTTAATTTCATCCGCTTTGGTAAATTAGGCGCACCAAATAAAACCACACACCCAGTATGAAATTACCAAAATGAGGCAGAACCCTCTTTTTCTAACTTTTTAGTTATCTTTCTGAATAAGTTCAGTGCAAAAACAAGCACTTGCTCAGTTTTGTCATCCCTCATCGCCCCAAGATCTAACAAGTCACACAGACAAATCAGCCAATAACAAAAAACGCACCATAAGAACTGACTATTTTTTGTACCAGCTCGAAGCACAAGACGTTTACATAAGCTTCTTTCTATAAATAAGGCGTAGACCTTGCATCTAATTAGCCTATTAATAGTCTTCACCCTTAAAGAACATTAATCAGGTTCGACAAGCGTGAGTTTTAATGGAAAACAGTTATGGTCTTAAAACAATTTATCAATAAGCTCTTTAATAGAGGGGCATCTGAGCAGGCACCCCCGGAAGCCTTATTGACCGAACAGCAACGAACAAAGCTCAACACCACCTTTATAGAAAGGTTGGCAGAGCTGGAAGACCCTCAAGCTCGGTATGATCTCGCCATTCAATTCTCTGAGAAAGGCGCGACGCAAGCGCTCTATACCTTGGGCGTGTTTTACGAACAAGGGGACGGTCAGAAAACCTACCCCGAGTTGGCAGCTGAATGTTATTGGCGTGCAGGTAAGTTCGATATTGCCGAAGCGCAGTACAACCTCGGGCTACTCTATGCCCAAGGGCAACTGGGTCAAGTGGATCTGGTGTCTGCTCACTATTGGTTTACCGAAGCCACCAAACAAAATCTGGCTCAGGCTCAATTTAATCTGGCTACCTTTTATGAAGACGGCTTGGGATGCGTCGAAGATCTCAAAAAAGCCTTTGAACTCTACCAAACCGCCGCCAACCAAGGATTCATTACTGCATGGCACAACCTGGCATTGATGCACTATTCAGGCAAAGGCACCCAACGCAACCCGATCACCGCCTACGCTTGGGTATTATTGGCGGCAAAAGCCGGACTGAAAGAAGCCCAGGAAACTGAACCAGTATTCACCGAAGAACTCAAAAGCGAACAGATTCTGGCAGGAAAGACTTTGCTTGAAGAACTGCAACAAGAGTTCAAAGCCTTCTTACCTAGTAATGAAAGCACAACGACTCAGGCCACTGATAATAAAAACGACGATGATGACAACTTCTATGAAGTGAAATAGCGTGATTGCGAGCAAGAGAAATAACGTCATTCACCTCTCACAGACATAAAAAAACGGAGCTGATAAATAGCTCCGTTTTTTATTGTCTTAACTCAGCGAAAACTAAAACGTTTTAGTGAAGATCAGGAACAACCCCCACCTGCGGCATCTCTGCCAAACCAATATCACGCGCGTGTTGCTCAAAGCCTTTGTTCTTCCAGAAGAAGGCCCCTGGCATTGTAGTTGGTATCACCAACACGTAGAACAAGGCACGACCGGCTAACAGTGCAAGCACCATAGCAAGCGAAGTTAATGCAGCAACAGTGACTGACATTGCGTTATCACCACCAAAAATAGCAATACCAGCCATGATCAGTGCACCGGCGCCAATCAATAGATTTCGTAGAAGATAGGTTTTACCAAAGGTCGTCCACTGGATGTAATGCGCTGCCGCACCTTCACCACTTTCGGTGTTCAAGTACTTCGCATGCGCTACCAAACCAATACCTTCAGCAATCAAACCAATAGCAGAGAAGGCCGCCAACATTGGCAACATGGTCGCTACCGACTCACCGGCAATCAGCATCGCCGGGATCACGAACGCACCCAACAATACCGCACCTAAGCTGAACATGGTGCCGAAGAACGACGTCAGTACCTGCCAGTGATTCCAGAACGGACGCGCTTCAATACGATAAATGCAGTGCATGAAGTACAAACCGATCAGGCCAGTCACAATGGCAAAGACACCAAAGCCATTAGCAATCAAATCAACCACGCCAAGCTCCAACCACACATTGACCAGCTTGAAGAAGGTAAAACCTGATAAGCCCGCCAGGAACATGGCAATGCCTAAGGCTTCCCGACTCAACGGCGAGGTTTGCAAGTTGTTAAAGCCTCGATAGAAACGCAGTGGTTTACCAAGATGCAAGGTCGACAATACAAGTACCAACACCTGCAAACCAACCATGCTGAACAACAATGGGAAGTAAACCGCGCTTTGCTCAACCGCTTCGATGGCATCCACACCTAACATGGAACCTAGGAACAACATCAAGAATGCACCAAGAATTGCTTGTGTCGTTAGCGTGAAGATCACCAACGGATTCTCACGAGAACTCAAACGACCCAAGTTCCAGAAACGATCCTTACCGGCTTTCTCATCCACCACAGAACGGAACGAACCATCGTCTTCTTTACGGTATTTAATCGGCATAGAGTCGGTACGACCCATTTCGTTCGGCATAGAACGGGTTTGCTGGAAACGAATGTTTGGCTGAGTGATCGATGGATCAGGGAAACCAGGAATCTGGGTTTTGATCTGCTCACGATTTTCTGGCGTATTTTCGATCACACCAAAATTCAGAGCATTCCCCAAACAAGCGGAAACACACGCAGGTTTCAGACCGACTTCGAGGCGATCCACACACATATTACATTTGGAAACGCGACCTTTGATCGGGTCTAACTGCGGCGCATTATACGGGCACACCCAAGTACAATAACCACAACCGAAGCAGGTTTCCGGGTCCTGCAACACCGCACCGTATTCTGAATGCTTGGTGTAAGCTTTAGTTGGGCAGCCTTTCAAACACACTGGATTATCACAGTGGTTACACGCCATTGAGATGTTGAGGCGTTTGAAGTCCGGGTACGAGCCCCCTTCCACATAACCCACCGAACGGAAGGCAATGTGCGCCGGGTTATCATTTTTCTCACTACACGCCGCTTCACAGGCATGACAGCCGATACAGTTATCCGCCGTAAAGTGGAAACCGTGTTGTTTATTACGATTCGGGTTACACCCCACTTCCGGGTTGCCGTTAATAAACATGGAGTTGCCTTCGCCACCAGTACTGTGGGTGATGTCCAGCAAGTTAATCTTTTCACCATAACGGTTCACATCCTGAACCGCAGGGTCTTTCAATTTTGCATACTCTTGCTCGCCAGGGCGAGGTTGGAAAATCGGACGCGCAGTGTCGTCCAAATCAGAGTTATCGGTTCCGATCTGATCAAGACGATCGCGAACTTTATACCAAGCATTCATCAACATATTCTGTCACTCCTCTTAAAACGCGCGTCGTTCTGCATTCAATTCAGCCGCTAATTGCTGATCGACCTTCTCAATACGCACCGCGCATTGTTTAAAGGCAGGTTGACGGGAGTGTGGGTCTAACAGACCTAATGACACACGGTTAACACAATCGTGGAAGTGGAATGGAATAAACACCATGTTGCGCGGTACACGCTGAGTGGTTTGCACCATCACTACCGCATCGCCACGTCGACTGACGATACGCACATACGATTGGTGCTGAATACCCAATTCCGCCGCCGCATCCGGGTTCATTTCCATGTAAGGCGTTGGGCTGAACTTGTTTAAGTTACCCAACTTACCGGTACGAGTACGAGTGTGGAAATGTTCAACCACACGCCCGGAGTTCATCCAGAATGGGTATTCGTCGTCCGGCACTTCGTTGTTATTAATGAAAGGCAACGGGATCAGGTTCGCTTTGCCATCCGGCGTTTGGAAAACACCGTCGGTATAAAGACGTGAGTTCCCTTTTACGCCTGAACCGGCTGTATCACCAGATGCTTCCAGCTCATTTTCACGGAACGGCCACTGAATACCACGCGATTTCTCAATCAAGTCATGGCTCATGCCGGAAATATCCAAGGTACGTTTATCGCCTTTGGACAATTGCTTCATTTCTTCGAATGCTCCCGAAGGTGTCTCAGGGAAATGAATCTTCTGGCCGTTCGGGAAACGTTTGGCCAATTCTTTGAAGATCCAGAAGTCAGGTTTTGAATCACCTTTCGGCTTAGTCACCTGACGTACAATATTGACTCGGCGTTCGGTATTAGTGAAACAACCTTCCTTTTCAGCCCATACCGCCGCAGGTAGGTACATGTGCGCGTAATGAGTCGTTTCCACATCCGCGTAGGCATCCTGAATCACCAGGAAGTCGAGTTTCTCTAACGTCTTACGAATACGTGCGGTGTTAGGCATCGAAGTCATTGGGTTAGTCGCTACCAACCATAAGCCTTTGATTTGTCCGGTTTCGATGGCAGGGAAAATATCGGTTTCGGTTAGACCGCGTTTTTTCGGGAAGAACTCTTCATCAATGCCCCAGAAATCGGCAATTTCTTTACGATGCTCGGGTTTTTCCAGCGCACGATAACCGGGCAGACCGGAACACGAAGACCACTCACGCGTCCCCATGGCATTACATTGACCGGTGATAGACAACGACGTACCGCCCGGCTTACCGATGTTCCCCGTGATCAGGTTCAGGCTGTTGATGCCTACGACACCGTCTGAGCCGTGAGTACTTTGGTTAATGCCCATGGTCCAGATCGACATTGCAGCACCGGCATTCGCATACAAGCGCGCCACGTTGCGAATGGTATCTTCGTCAATGCCACAGATTTTAGAGGCCGTAATCGGATCGTAATCCTTCACACAGGCTTCAACCTCTTCAATGCCCTTGGTGTGCGCATTGATGTAGTCGCGATCTTCCAGGCCTTCGTCCAGAATCACGTGCATTAAACTGTTCAGCAGCACCAAATCCGTGCCCGGTGTAATCGGAAGGTGCATATCGGCAAATTGAGCCAACATGGTCACACGCGGGTCAACTACGATCAGCGGAAATTTGCGCTTTTCCAGTGCTTCTTTTAAACGCCAATAAATAATCGGATGCTGCTCTGGCAGGTTCGAGCCCCAGGCAATCAAACACTCGGTATGTTCAAAGTCTTCGTAACATCCTGGTGGGCCATCGGAACCAAACGAACGCTTATAACCGGATACTGCCGACGCCATACACAGCGTGGTATTACCATCGTAGTTGTTGGAACCGATACAACCGCGAGCCAATTTACCCAAAGTATAGAATTCTTCTGTTAACAGCTGACCGGTCGAGATAATGGCAAAACTGTCTTTACCATAGGTGCTTTGAATGCGCTGAATTTCAGAGCCCATGTGATCAAGCGCGGTATCCCAATCGGTTTCTTGAAACTCGTCTTCATAGGGTCTTTGACGCATTAATGGTTTATTGCCCCGGCCTGGTGCTTCAAACAATTCATGCTCGAAAATACCCTTAATGCACAACTTGCCTCGGTTCACATCGGCGTCAGCCACCCCTTGAGTTGCAACGGCGTTGCCTTCTTTATCCAAACCAACGTGAATCGAACAACCGGTGGAACAATAACCACACGTTGTGTATTTCCACTCGGCTACCTTTTTATCGGCAATACGAATGGGGTTTCTGTCTTTACGACCAAAAAGCATGTTTCGCTCTCCTCACCACACCTCGCACCACAACAAAGCAACCTGATATCAATACTCCCTTTATCGCACCAGATTCATGCAGCACCAAGATGTAACTTATTGTTTTATATAAGCTTTAATTTTTCACTACCATTAATTAGCAAGAACCAAACCAGAATACCCATGCAAACTTTAGGTTTACTTAATTCAGCGCACCAATTTCTCTCACCCACAAAAAAGGCCGGTTCAAAAACCGGCCTTCCCAGAGCAATACACTGTAAGACTTAGCTCACGCTGATCATTTGTACCTGACCATGCTCATCAATTTCCGCGATCTCACCTTTAGGCTCTTTCATCAAGAACAAGGTTACAAAACCAAGTACCGCCGTCGCCGCGATCACCAAGAAGAAGGTTTGATAACTCACCATCGAAAGAACTGTTAGATAGAACACTGCACCGACGTTACCGTAAGCACCTGTCATACCAGCAATCTGACCTGTCAAACGACGCTTGATCAAAGGTACGGCTGCGAATACTGCCCCTTCACCCGCTTGCACAAAGAATGAACACGCCATCGCTGCAATAATCGCAACAACTAACGGCCAGCTTGAATCAATCATCGCCATGGTTAGATAACCAACCGCCAAACCAGCCGTTAAGATAAGCAGTGTTTTCTTACGACCGAATTTATCTGAAATCAAACCACCACCAGGACGAGACATTAGGTTCATAAAGGCATAAGCAGACGCCACCAAACCAGCCTGAACCATAGATAACTCGAAGGTTTCAGCAAAGAACAATGGCAACATAGAAATCACTGCCAGCTCAGAACCAAAGGTTGCAAAGTACAGGATGTTCAATACCGCCACTTGTTTGAACTCATAACGATGAATCTCAGGTACTTCTTCTTTAAAGATGTTTTTATTAATGCTGTAGGCTTTATAGCTGTCATAAACATAAAGTACTGCCAAACCAACGTAGATCAGGTTAGCGGCCAATTCAGAAAGCATTGAAACGCCATTTGGTGACAACTTCCAAGTCAACAACGCCAAGGCTGCATACATAGGAATCTTCATAATTAATAGCAATACAAAGTCACCTTTCGAGGTCACTTCCATACCACCGTTGTTCTTAGGCTTGAAATAGGTAGAACCTTTTGGTGTATCGGTAACGTTCTTGTACCAGATGAAGCTGAAGACTAAAGAAAGCAGACCCGTGATACCAATTGCATATCTCCAACCGTCTTCACCACCAAACAACAAAGCAATCGCCGGTAGACTCATCGCACCGGCTGCCGAACCGAAGTTACCCCAACCGCCGTAGATACCTTCCGCAGTACCCAGTTGTTTTGCAGGGAACCACTCAGACACCATACGAATACCAACTACAAAACCAGCACCCACGAAACCAAGAAGGAAACGCGCAATGGCCGCTTGTTCGAAGGTGTCCGCCAAAGCAAACATGAAGCAAGGAATACTGCCTAGGAACAAGATAGAAGAGTAAACGATACGAGGACCGTATTTGTCCGTCAGCATACCAATGATGACACGAGCAGGAATGGTCAAAGCCACGTTAAGAATCAGTAATGTCTTAAACTGAGCTGTGGTTAGTCCCAACGATTCAGAGATCACACCACCTAATGGCGCGTGGTTAAACCACACATAGAAAGTAAGGAAGAAGGCAATCCAACTCATGTGGAGGATTTTCATCTTCCCACTAAAGGAAAAGAGGTTGAATTTATCAGAAGTACTCATGGCAGAGGTCCTTGCTAAAATTAGAAATCGGATACCCGGAAATAGCAAGGCAAGTACCACCCAAAGAATTCATCAATAATTTCAATTAGTTAGAGATATAATTTTCTTATTTTCGATTCGTTCCACAAAAAAGATGCACTATTCCTAATCTCAAACAACAATTTGGTGCACGATAGCGTGCACCAAAAACTACACCGTCACCCCACTTTGGTTAGAACGCATCAAAAGGCGCGATGGATTGCGCATAGAGCATCAACTCTTCGAGCAAAAACTGCGCATCCGCTCTATCTTGGAACTCTACATGTGCCTTATTAAGAAGCTCTGGGTAATTAGCTAAGCAACGCGGTGCACCATAACCTTCTTCCATCAAGGCTCGGTATTTATGCTGCTCCCATTTCATGCGCTCTTCATCTGATAAGGCATCAGGGAAGCTTCGCGCTCTGCACCGAAACAGTAACTCTGGGCAACGGACATCCTGAAAGCTAAACGACGTAGGGTCGAGCTGTTCAATATCAGAGCGTCCAATGTAATCCATAGCCTCTTTATCACGACGGGGAAAGAAACCACTGTAGATCATACGATCCACATCAGTTTCTTCACTGCCTTCAAAAGCAAAGGCTTGCTGAATGATTGGTAGTAAATGCGTTTTGGACTGCCACTTTTTCCAATGCTGTCGACAGAGATTCAAATCATGCCCCCATTTCTCTGCAAGCTCACTTGTCATCATCTTCGCTGCCACCACCATTGGCGATTTATTGGCATGGATGGTTTTAAACGGAATACGTGGTGTTTCACCTAACTCTTGTTGCGAGGTAAACACGCGGCGTTGAATCTCTTCCACCGACAAGCCTTCCAGCTGATCAGGGTCAAACGACAAATCAATAGAGTGAATTGCATTGGCATTAGTCTGATCGGCACACAATGGCAGCACCAACGCCATACAACCACGCTCTGCACCAAACATGGAGGAGATATGCAGCACAGGCTTATTCGACCCCACCGCCAGAGCATCAAAGACCGTCTGCTTACTTCTGAGTGAGAATGCGTAATCGAATAATTTAGGCACCCTGTCTTTAATTAACTTGGCCATCGCGATGGTGGCGTAGACGTCTGATAACGCATCGTGCGCGTTTTCGTGCACAATACCGTTCGCTACAGTTAACTCTTCCAGTCGAAAACTGGTGGTTCCGTCTTCTTTCTTAGGCCACTCTATGCCTTCAGGACGCAACGCATGGGTTAAACGCACCACATCGATCAAATCCCAACGGCTGTTACCGTTCTTGTATTCGCGAGCATAAGGGTCGATAAAATTTCGGTAGAACAGGTTACGGGTAAACTCATCATCAAAACGAATCGAGTTATAGCCTAAGACGCAAGTGCCCGGTTCACTGAAACGATCATGAACTCGTCGTGCAAACTCCACTTCCGACAGCCCTTCACGATTAGCCTGCTGCGGCGTAATGCCTGTAACAAGACAAGCAATCGGATCAGGCAGATAGTCTTCCGCCTGACGACAGTAGAACATATCCGGTTCACCGATGATGTTTAAATCGGCATCGGTACGAATCCCCGCAAATTGAGAAATACGATCCACCCGAGCATCGGCACCAAAGGTTTCATAGTCATACCAATAAAAGGTGCCTTGATAACTCATACTTGCTCCACACAAAATAAAAAGAAGGGATAAGAAAATTCACGATTTAGGATAAATGGAAGCCAAATGGTAGGGAGACTGCCAGATAAGGTCAATTCAGAAACGAAAAAAGGCGCGACTTATTCAGCAGCGCCTTTCTCAATTCAACAGCACAATTCAACCGTTCGACTAAACCGTGCGATTAAACAAACAGTTTTGCCAACTCGTCACCCGGGTTTTCAGCACGCATAAAGGCTTCACCCACTAAGAAGGCATTCACCTGATGCGCACGCATGTCTGCTACATCGGCTGTGGTATGAATACCACTTTCTGTCACCACAATACGGTTATCAGGAATACGATCCAACAACTGATAGGTGTTGTCTAATGACACGTCAAAAGTGTGCAGATTACGGTTGTTGATGCCCACCAGCGGGTTATCCACCGTCAGAGCTACATCCAGCTCTTCACCATCGTGCACTTCGATCAACACATCCATGCCTAATTCATGGCTCAAACCAGTCAGATCGGCCAATTGCTGTTGAGACAAACACGCCACGATCAACAACACACAATCAGCACCAATGCTCTTAGCTTCGTAGATCTGATACTCATCCACCAAGAAATCTTTACGAATTGCAGGTAATGAACACGCCGCACGCGCTTGTTTCAAATAGTCTTCATGACCTTGGAAGAAATCCGCATCGGTCAGTACCGACATACACGCCGCACCACCTTGCTCGTAGCTTTTAGCGATCTCCGCAGGTACGAAATTTTCACGCAGCACACCTTTGCTCGGCGACGCTTTCTTGATCTCGGCAATCACGGCCGATTGGCCCTGATCCAGCTTGGTTTGAATGGCTTTCACAAAGCCACGTGCAGGCGCGATGTCCTGAGACATGGCTTTCAGATCTGCCAAAGAGACTGCCTTGGAGCGTTCAGCTATTTCTTCACGCTTACGATCCACAATTTTGGTCAGAATGGTAGGAGTGTTCATAGATCTCACTTATTTCAAAGATGTCCTAGGCCAAAGCTTCGGTGAAGCTTGCCAGTTCAATCATTTTTTCTTTGGCCAGGCCACTGTAAATAGCGTCTTGTGCCATTTCAACGCCATTTTTAAGGTTGGCCGCTAGCCCTGCTGCATAAATAGCAGCCCCCGCATTAAGTGCAATGATGTCAGCCGCCTTTTGGCCCGCTTCCGTTTCACGCTTACCTAATGCGTCGTTAATTAGCGCTAAGCTCTCTTGTGCCGAATCGACGGACAACCCAATCAAAGTCTGACTTTCAATGCCACACTCTTCCGGTGTGATTTCGTATTCGGTAATGTCACCATTATTAAGCTCAGCCACGAAGCTCTTACTCGCCAATGAGATTTCATCCAAGCCATCATCCGAGTGAACCACCAGCACATGGTCACTGCCCAGGTTCTTAAGCACTTCGGCCAGCGGACGACACAAGGCTTTGTTAAATACGCCGATCACTTGATTCTTCACACCCGCCGGGTTGGTCAGAGGACCTAACATATTGAAGATGGTCCGCATCTTCATTTCTTTACGAGGGCCAATGGCATGCTTCATCGCACCGTGATGGGCCGGCGCAAACATGAAGCCAACACCGATTTCTTCCACCGCACGTGCTACTTGTTCTGAATCCAGTTGTAGGTTTACGCCCGCCGCTTCCAACAAGTCGGCACTGCCCGTCTTACTGGAGACACTACGATTACCATGCTTCGCCACCGTACCACCAGCCGCAGCCACTACAAACGCAGAAGCGGTCGACACGTTAAACAGGTTGGCACCATCACCACCGGTACCACAGGTATCGACTACATGCTCGCCTGTCACTTTGACACCTGAGGCCAATTGACGCATGACCATTGCTGCGCCGGTAATTTCTTCGATGGTTTCGCCTTTCATGCGAAGCCCCATCAATAGCGCACCGATTTGGGCAGGCGTAGCTTCACCGGTCATTACCTGGGTCATCACCGACTGCATCTCTTCGGTGGATAAATCAATTCGATCTACAACTTTGGATAACGCTTGTTGAATGTCCATGTCTTTCCCTTCTAGCGAGCCTTACTCAGCTTCTATTCTCAAACCTTTGTTCTCAAACCTTTGTTCTCAAAAGTCTGACGTTCAGTGATTAGTGCGTTTCAAAAAGTTTCTAAGCATATCGTGACCATGCTGAGTCAAGATCGACTCAGGGTGGAACTGCACACCTTCAATCGACAACGTCTTATGACGTACGCCCATGATTTCGTCCATGCTGCCGTCCGTGTTTTCAGTCCACGCGGTAATTTCCAAGCAATCAGGAATGGTGTGTTTATCAATCACCAACGAATGGTAACGCGTGGCATTGAAGTCTTGCTCTAGGCCTTCAAAGACACCGCTGTCCAAATGACGAATCGGAGACGTCTTACCGTGCATCACTTCTCCGGCACGAATAACATCGCCACCAAACGCCTGACCAATACTTTGATGACCAAGACAAATACCAAGAATCGGGAGCTTTCCTGCGAAGTGTTTAATGGCTTCTACTGAGATGCCCGCTTCATTTGGGGTACATGGACCAGGTGAAACTACCAGATGATCCGGTTTCATGGCTTCAATTTCTTCGATGGTGATTTCATCGTTACGAAAAACTCGTACATCCGCGCCCAGCTCACCTAGGTACTGAACCACGTTGTAAGTGAAGGAGTCGTAATTATCAATCATGACTAGCATGAGCATGTCCTGCCTTAAATTCTGTATCGAGGCTAAACCTAGCCAAATACAGCACTATCGAATGGACAGTGCTGTTAAACCCAATTCTAAACGAGACCTTTGGTGGCCATCTCAACCGCTTTAAAGACCGCTCGCCCTTTATTCATGGTTTCTTTCCATTCAAGACGAGGAACAGAGTCGGCCACCACACCAGCACCGGCTTGGATATAAAGCGTTTTGTCTTTAATCACAGCGGTACGAATGGCGATAGCGGTGTCCATATTATCCTGCCATGAGACATAGCCCACAGCACCGCCATAGATACCGCGTTTCACAGGCTCTAATTCATCAATGATTTCCATTGCACGAATTTTCGGTGCACCACTCAATGTGCCCGCCGGCAAGGTCGCACGAAGAACATCCATGGCACTCATGCCGTCTTTTAGTTGTCCGGTGACGTTCGATACAATGTGCATTACATGAGAATAACGCTCAACTACCATCTGGTCGGTCACTTTGACGGTGCCAATTTCTGCAATACGACCGGCATCGTTACGACCTAAATCGATCAGCATCAAGTGCTCAGCAATCTCTTTTGGATCATCGAGTAACTCTTGCTCTAGTGCCAGATCTTCTTCTTCGGTATGACCACGACGACGCGTACCCGCAATTGGGCGTACCGTCACTTCACCATGATCAACTCGCGCCAGAATTTCAGGCGACGAGCCCACAATATGGAATTCTCCCAAATTCAGGAAGTACATATAAGGAGAAGGGTTCAGACAACGCAATGCGCGGTAAAGATTCATTGGCTCGGCTTCAAACGGAATCGACATACGTTGTGCGATCACCGTCTGCATCACATCACCGGCCAGGATGTATTCTTTAATCTTCTCGACCGATGCCATGAAATCGTCTTGTTCAAAGCGCGGTTTAAAGTCGCTCTCTTCGATGTCATTGCCTGGCGCATTGTCCGCTGACAAACGATTACGAATTTTTGTAGGCAGTGGTTTGCGAAGCTTTTCGGTCAACTCATCCAAGCGGGCTTGGGCTTGTTCGAAGGAATCTGCGTCAGAAGGATCGGCATGAACGATTAGCTGCAGCTTGCCTTTCAAATTATCGAAGACAACTAATTCATCAGACACCATTAATAGAATGTCCGGCGTATTCAAATCATCTTCAGGTACGGAATCTTTCAAACGCTTTTCAATAAAGCGAACCGTGTCGTAACCGAAGTAGCCCACCAGACCACCGTGGAATCGAGGTAACGCCTCAAGCTCTGGCACTTTATAGCGCTCACGAAACTCTTCAACAAAATCCAGAGGATCTTCTTTGATGAAAGACTCTGTCACCTTACCCTGTTCAATGATGTCAATGTTCGAGCCGGAAACCTTAAGCAAGGTTTTTGAAGGCAAGCCAATAATTGAGTAGCGTCCCCACTTCTCACCGCCTTGTACCGATTCAAAGAGGTAAGAGTAAGCTCCTTCAGCCAACTTAAGATAAGTTGACAGCGGAGTATCGAAATCGGCTGTGATCTCACGATACACAGGAACCCGATTATAGCCCTCACGGGCAAACGCTAAGAATTCTTGCTTGTCCATTATCTACTCAATTATGGGTTTCAATTAGTGCTAAATTAGTGTGTTTGTGTCAGTCCATCAGGACTGACAATGTCCAGGTATTATCAAAGCCAATCTGATAATCAAGACAGGTAAAAGATTAAACGAGCGCAGAAGACTGAGAGTAAAGGTTTACTAACCTGTCTTGCAACTCTTTTAGTGAATCGCATAGCCAATTCGGCGCTTCCACCGAAATCGGGCGACCATGATTATAACCGTAGGTTAATCCGACCACCGGACAGCCAGCCGCTTTTGCCGCTTCAACATCAGAGGCTGAGTCGCCGACCATCCAACAGTCAGTAATATCTACGTTGAGAGTTTTGGCCGCATGCAACAGAGGCAATGCCGACGGTTTTTTCTCCGCCAGGGTATCGCCGCCAATAATCGCACCGAAATGAGAAGCCAAGTCTAAGCCGTTCAACAGCATGTGCGTGTAGTGTTCTGGTTTATTGGTAATTAACGCGATAGGAAGTGCTTGCTCATTGCAATAGCTCAACAGTTCGCGCACACCAGGATACAAACCACTCGGAGTTTCACAGGCTTCATTATAAGCGCGATCGAACACTTGTTTCGCTTTCGGGTAGATGTCCGACATTTCAGACAGATTCAATTTAGCATCCACCAAAGCGCGTTCAATCAGCTTTTGCAGACCATTGCCAACCCAGGTAACAATCTTTTCAATTCCGACCTTTGGATAACCAAGAGCCTCTAACATTTCGCCGATGGCGTAGGTCAGATCAGATGCACTGTCGAGCAGTGTACCATCAAGATCAAATAAAATAGCGCTCGGTAAGCGCGTTGGAAGGTCGTTTGATACGCTCGTCATGTTACGCTTCTTTTGTTCCAGCCTTAGCCAATTCAGATCGCATTTCGTCGATGACGGTTTTGTAATCATCAGCACCAAAGATTGCTGAACCTGCGACGAAGGTATCGGCACCGGCCGCCGCAATCTCACGAATGTTCTGGGTATTTACACCACCGTCGATTTCAAGACGAATGTCCAAACCAGAGGCATCGATCTTGGCACGCGCTTCACGCAGTTTATCCAAGGTGCCAGGGATGAATTTCTGACCGCCAAAACCTGGGTTCACTGACATCAACAACACCATATCAAGTTTATCCATCACATAATCCATGTGATGCAAAGGCGTTGCCGGGTTGAACACTAAACCGGCTTTACAACCCGCACTCTTAATCAGCTGCAAAGAGCGGTCGATGTGCTCAGAACCTTCAGGGTGGAAAGTAATGTAAGACGCACCCGCTTCAAGGAAATCACCAATGATGCGATCCACCGGCTTAACCATCAGGTGCACATCAATCGGTGCGGTAACACCGTAATCGCGCAACGCCTTACATACCATAGGGCCAATGGTCAGGTTAGGTACATAGTGGTTATCCATCACATCAAAGTGGACAATATCTGCCCCTGCCTCTAGAACAGCATCCACATCTTGCCCCAAGCGAGCAAAATCGGCAGATAGAATTGATGGTGCGATCTTAAATGACTTCATGAATTAACCTCAATGGCGTTGGCTGTGCAATAAGCTCAGCATTCTACCCCAGCCGACATTAGCTTTCAGCTCAAAAGATGCGTTAGAAACTAATAAAAACGGCTCGATTCTTGTATAAACTCTAAATATTTATCAGAACGTCAAAAACCCGTTATGACCAAAACAAACTTTTCTACCCGTCATCAAACATTCACAGGAAGACTAAGCATTCTTGAGGCAAAATTGTCTAAAGAAATGCTTGGCAAGATATTCCTCTTTACTTTGTTTCTTGCTTTGGGAATAAGTTCTCCCCTGTATGCAGAAGAGGGTTCCGAGTCATCTACCGAAACCACCGCATCGGAAGAAACATCAGGTGAAGACACGGCGACTGAAGAATCGTCCGACGACAGCGACGAACAACAAAAACCAAAAGTCACGTTAACGACCAAAGATTGGAGTGAGATCAAACGACCTCGCCCATCTTCTGATCGAACCAAGATTGATCTCTTACTCAAAGAAGTCGATGACCGTGAAGTCCTGAAACTGCAGGCAGGCGACGAAGAATTCATTGGGCTCTTTCTGGAATACAACACCGCCCAACCGCTCGGTGCGGTCTTGATCCTTCATGATGAAGACTCTCATCCAGACAACAACCGTCTGATTGCGCCGCTTCGCAAATATCTACCGGATTACGGTTGGAATACCTTAGCCATCGCAATTCCTGAAGCCGACACGACCCCATTACCGGAACGTAAGTGGCCTAAGTATCCTGCAGATTTCACACTGAACCCGCCGGAGGCTGATGAAGAGGCAGATGAATCTGACACTGAAGCCAACGAAAACGAAGCTAACGAGAACAAAGAAAGCACCGACTCAGCGGACACCGGTTCTGACACTTCAACAGAAGACAGTGCAACATCAGAAGCTGGAACCGATGATTCTGCTGAAACAGCCAGTAAGGATTCAGAAGATGATAAACCAAGCGCTCAAGAAATCACCATGCAACGCATTGGCAGCGCTGTTCAGGAGTTAATCAACCGAGGCCAATTGAACATTGTCATCATTGGCCAAGGCATTGGCGCAAGCTGGGCGGTCAGTTATTTGGAATCCTCATCCGAACAGCAAATGTTTACGCTTGTGATGATCAACCCCAAACTACCGACCACTGAAACGGACAAGGACTTCATCAATACCCGTCTCGGGGAATTTGGAAATTTGCCGATCTTAGACATCGTTAGTCAATCGAATGAGCTTCCCAAACGCCAAGCCAAAGAGCGTTCAAACATTGCTCGCCGAAAACAATTACCGGCATTTCAGCAACTCTTTACTCGTCCGGTCAACGATCCTTGGACAGAGCATCATAGAATTGTAAAACGGGTCAGAGGCTGGTTGGCTCAGAACGCCCCCGGCGAAGAACAACCTATTCAGTAGCACTCGATTCCGTAATTAAGCGAGTGAGCTGACATCTGACCACTTACTTTCTAACGGCTGTGATGGCTTCGTAAGCTTTTTGAATCAACTGAGTCTGCTCGGTGGCAGTTTCAATCATTTGTTCGGTCGCCCCTTGGCTCATCAGCTTGTCCGGATGATGCTCGGACATAGCTCGGCGGTACGCCTGTTTAAGTTCTTGCTTGGAACAATTGGGCGGCACCTCCAACAGCGCATACGCGGATTCTAAATCCAAACCAGAGGCGTCACTTGGTTTAGCTTGAGACGTTCGTGCCTGAATACGACGGAGAATGTTGCCAGCCAATTGCTCGGAAAAACCCAGCTGACGAGCGATCATAATAAAAGGCCGTCTTCGTGCGGTGTCCATACCACCATCAGCAATCACAATGCGCGCCTGAATCTCTAAAAACACCTTGATCAAACTGCGATGCCGACGTGACACAGAGGCTAATGGATTTAATATGCTATCGAGATTGAATTCCGGATGCTTACCGGCGTTAAACAAGCGGATGGCCTCTTGTCGACCACCGCTGTCAAAATGAAAGGAATCAAAAATCTCCTCCGCCGTCGCAATTTCCTGTTCGCTGACACGACCGTCGGCTTTCGCTAGATACCCCATCATCAAGAAAGTCGATTGATGCAATAAATGCTGAAAGGCTTCATGGTCTTTGGACAGGTACTTACGATGACGCAAGATAGGGTCGGAACGACGCTCTAACCACACGCCAAACAGATAGCCAGACAAGGATAATAAGATCAACGCGGCTGTATTGAGAGCATTGCCCAGCAAAGCACCGACCAATAGCCCCAACCACTTAGCCATGAACAGCATCCAATGTCAGAGCAGTGTCGAGTTCTCTTAATCGCTCTGGCGTTCCCACATCCAACCAATAGCCGTCGTAGACCGAAGCTCGTAATAAGGATTGATCCGCCCATTGCCGTAAGAAAGGTCCAAGCGCTCCTGAATGTTTGGATAAAGACTTAAACAATGAAGGATGAAAGATACTGACACCACTGTAGGTGTAGCTCAATGAACTTGGCGCTTCAAAACCAGACTCATTTAAACCAGGTACTTTTAAACAAAGCTCATTTAACGACTTATTCTGCAAATACCCTTGCTCAGACACTGAGAAATCCCCCTCAGGGTTGTGATCAGGGTTCTGAACCAACACCAACTCACCCAGTGGATTTGCAGATGTAGTTGGTTCATCAGTTGTCAGCTGACGGGCTTTCTCGACCAATACCTGATAATCCAAATCAATCCAAACATCGCCGTTGATTAGAATAAACGCATCCTTTCCCAACAGAGCTGACGCATTAACAATGCCACCGGCCGTTTCCAACGGTTCCGCACCCTCATTAATGACGTCAATGATTAATCCATCGTCCGAGCGCTGAGAAAAGTACTCGTCTATTTTCTCTGCCAAATACGAAGCATTGATCACCACACGATGAACACCCGCCGCTTTTAACTTTTGCAAATGCCACTCAATCAGAGGTTGACCCGATACCGACAACAAAGGTTTGGGACAATGATCAGTCAAAGGGCGCATACGCGTTCCCTTGCCTGCGGCAAGTATCATGGCGACCGGTGCCATATCAGAACCGTTTGATTGTTCGTTCATGAATTAACCTAAACAGAGTTGCTACATATTACTCAGCAAACATCATTTTTCTAAAAATACCGTCAACGCAGGTATCAGCTTAGTTTCCCACAATGTTAACCAGCCCGATGGCAAAGCGTCTGTATGTGTTTGGTGAATTTCGTTAATGTGCGAAATCACCATAGGCAAATCCCCCAGATAGCCAGTTTTACCGTCTCTTAATGCCAAACGACAAAAAATTCCGAGCACTTTGATCAAACGCTGCATCGCGGTCATCGCAACCCAGCACTGAAACGCTTGTTCAGAGACAGAGATCAACCCTTCTGACGTCAGTAGCTTGTAATAATCGACCGCCACCGTCTGCTTAGTTTGTTGAGGAAACTGCCAATAGGCATCGTAAATCAACGAGATTAGGTCATAACAAATCGGGCCTTTCACCATATCCTGAAAATCAATCACCCCAATGTCGTTATCGGTGAGCATCAAATTTCTCGAATGAAAATCACGATGTACCCAAACCCAAGGTTGCTCAGCAAAGGCTTGCTCGAAACCATCGGCCAAAGCTTGTAAATAGGTTTGTTCTTGATCACTTAGTGTCAATCCTAAGGCTTTGCCAATACACCACTCAGTAAACAATCCGAAGTCCCGATTTAACAAGCTCTCGTCATAACTGGCCAGACTGCCTCTAACACGACCACCAGCAGAATCATCGTCTATTAGTAACTCATCGGAAATTTGCGACAAGCGCAATAGGTCATTCAGCACCCGATGTAACACGCTGTAAGACTGGCTGTGCGCGTTCATCTGGTAAACATCAATTAATAGGGTATTGCCAAGATCAGACAACAACATCAACCCCAGTTCATCATCGAATGCAAACACCAAGGGGGCCATGACCCCTACATGTTCTAAGGCCGAAGAAACCCGACGAAAGCGGGCATTACTGTCCAAATCCAGGCTTTTACACAGAATGAAACTCCGACCAGACAGCTTCACCCGAAAATACTGTCGAGCACTGGCATCACCGGTAAGCGCTTCAACTTCTGGAGTACCTTTCACCGACAAGCACGCGAGGCTTTCTTCCAGCCACAGCTGCTCTTGCTCATTGATGCTCTGATGGCGGGTCATGAGAAATCCTCACTCATTAACTGATGGCCAAGATGAAAAATTCGCGCTGAATACATATTTATTTGGACGATTATGCGTAGGATGAATTGGAGCTGACCTGAATTCAGTATAGAATCCCAAGCCATAAAAATTTCAATACTGGTAATCACCTAACCTTATCACTCTTTATATGAAGATACGAACCCACCGTCAGCCATCCAATGAACTGGCTACGCAACAAGGTAACACTTCAGTTAAACACGTCCAGCCAACGGCCTCATTAGTACGATCAAGGTTAGTGCCAGCACTGTTTATTCGCTCAATAATTGGCGGAGTCATTATGGGGGGAGCCGTTGCGGCCACAGCCCAAACCGATAACGCTAATAACACCGGTGAGACAGCTAAAACACCTAATTTTTGCGAACTGTCACCAGAGATAACCTCAACGGATTACGGTGAGATATTAAATTACACCGATAAACTCGGATGGGTAAAAAAAGCCGACTTACCTGCAGAACTGCAAGCAAAAGCCTCACCGCGTTGTGACGGGTTTTATGTAGAACGCAATCAAAACATCGAACACAACACCGAAGCGCCGGTGAGTATCGAAGCGGATCAAGTGTTGGGTTCTTCTCAAGCACAAACCAGCCGCTTCGATGGCAACGTAGTAATTACTCAGCAGAAGAGTCAAAGTCTGTCAGGCTCCGCCTGTTATGATAAGTTAAACAACCAGGCCAGTCTTTTTGGTGATGTGCTGATCAGTCATTCCGGTGTGCGCATGCTTGGCGACCAAGCCATGGTCGATCTGACCAAAGACAAAGGACAGCTCGACAATGCGCTGTTTGCCGTGGCAGATGCCCATTTACGGGGCCAATCCAACACTCTGAATTTTGATTTTCTCGGCGACACTCAATACGTGGAGATGGACGAAGGCTATATCACCTTCTGCGAACCTTCGAGCGATGCTTGGAAAATGCATGCCGAAGACATCGAGCTCGATTTTGCAGAAGGCTGGGGTGAAGCGTCTCACATTCAACTTAAGATCCAAGATGTACCCGTATTCTATATCCCCTGGATGAATTTCCCGCTGGATGATCGACGTAAAACAGGTTTCCTATACCCATCTTTCCAGTTGAAATCGGGTGAAAGTTCTCTGTCTACGCCGTTTTACATCAATTTAGCCCCTAACTACGATGCTACCTTAACGCCAAGGTACTTTGAAAATCGTGGCGAAATGCTGGAAGGCGAATTCCGTTATCTCAACGAATGGGGCATAAACCGCTTCAGTGGTGGGTTTCTTAGTAGCGATGACGATTACCCATCGGAAGATGATCGTCAACTTTCAGGAGAGCCAGCTGGCGAAGATCGCTGGTCGTTCCATTACGATCACTTAGGTAAAATCAACGATTGGAAAACCGAAGTTAACTTCAATCGAGTCAGTGATGACGACTACATATCGGACTTTGGTGGCCTACTGAAACGATCCACAGACGGAACCGTAGATCAAACCGCAAAAGCCAGCTGGGCTGGTGAAAATATTTCGATCAGTACACAGCTGCGCAGTTATCAAATTACCGATAAAGACGAAGTTGATTCCGATCAATATAAAACCCTTCCGGATCTCGCCATTTCCGGCCTATGGACAGACTTCGGTGCTTGGCGTCCGTCGCTGTTCCTCCAAACTTCCTACTTTGATCGTGTTGGAGCCGAAGAAGACTTAAACGCAATCGAACACGCAACGTCTGTTAGTTCGGCCATGAGAGGGGCGACTGAACTCACGCTAGATTACGACTTACGCAAAACCTGGGGCTTCTTAACGCCAGGTGTGTCAGTGTATGCCAGCCAATACAAATTAAACGGCTACGACGAACAAAACTTTGAATCCTCTGCAGGTTACACACTGCCGTCAGCACACGTTACTGGTGGTTTGTTCTTCGAACGTTCCACCTCTTTGTTTGGACAAGGCTTCTTGCAAACGCTGGAACCTCAGGTGATGTATGCCTACATTCCTTACGAGAACCAAGACGACATCCCTATTTTTGATGCCAAAGTCGCTGACTTAAGCTTTAACCAATTGTTTAAACCAAATCGCTTTACCGGCAGTGACCGTGTGGGGGATACCTCGCAGGTCAGCCTCGGCGTAACGTCTCGCCTGATCGATGACAATGGCAATCAAACGCTGCAAGCGCGTGCCGGCACCATCGTCTATTTGAAAGACCGCAAAGTAGATCTCACCAATAACCACGATGAAGTCAAAACCAATACCGATAACGACTACGACATGTCTAATTATGTGGGCGAAATCCGTTACAGCCCGTTTAGTCGTTGGTCTTATCAATTTGACTTTGAATGGAGCGATCGCCTTAATCAAACCGAGCGCAGTAGCCACGGTATTCTCTATCGTCAAGACAAAGATCATGTAGCGACACTTCGTTACAACGAGAAAAAGGACGGCTTGGCGAACCGGGAAGAATTTTTGGAATTTTCCACCGGATGGCAGGTCACACCTTTCTGGAGCCTTTTCCATCGTTGGGAGTACGACCTGACGTTGGATCGCACCTCGGACATCATGAACGGTGTTGAATACAATACCTGCTGCTGGAGAGCGTCGGTGGTTTATCGTAACTACTACACAGGCGACAAAGAAGTGATAGAAAAGAATGGTGTAACCGAGCTACGTGACGAGTTCGATAACGGCATCTTCTTTATGTTTGAATTGAAAGGTTTAGCAGGCACAGGCAGCTCCACCGAAGATCTGCTTCAAGAATTAATCGAAGGTATTAACCAACGGACCATTTATGACTATTAAGCTCAATCACTCTATTCACCAGACACACCAAGACATCACATCTGGGGAAAAAAGCTCAGGGTTAAAAACGTTGGCTCAGACCGTTTCTGCCTTTGCGTTTTCAATGGCAATCCTGACATCAGGATTAACTCTTTCCAATGACAGCTATGCCGCCAAGCAACCCTTGGATCGTGTAGCCGCACAAATCAACAATGACATCATCATGGAAAGCGAAGTGATTGATCGTATTGATTTGGTGAAAGTTCAAATTTTGGATTCTGGCCGCCCTCTTCCTCCGGAACACGTTCTAACCCAGCAGGTCATGGATCAACTGGTGGTTGAAGAACTTCAGCTACAAATGGCGCAACGAGCCGGAATTCGAATCAGCGATCAAGAGCTAAACCAATCTGTTGCTAATATCGCCAAAAAAAGCGGTATGACCCTTGAACAGTTTAAAGGCGCACTTGAAGCGGAAGGGACCAGCTATGCCAATGCTCGTGAGCAAATTAAGCGTGAAATGATTGTCAGCCGTATTCGTCAAAATCTGGTGAATCGTCGAATTAAAATTACCGATCAGGAAGTTCAGGCGTTTCTGGGCTCCGATGAAGGCAAAGAGAAAATTGCACCTGAATACAAGATTGCACATATCACCATTCCCGTATCAGCCAGCGCTTCGCCTGAAGCCGTTGCTGACGCTCACAAAAAAGCACAAGCCGTCATTAAGTTCTGGCGCCAAAAAGCTACTAGCTTTGAGACCCTAGCTGCAAAATTCCCGGACTACCGTTCAGGTACTATCGGTTGGGCAAAGATTCAGAACATCCCAAGTCTTTTCGCCGAAACCATTTCCACCATGAAAAAAGGCGAATTGAGTGACGTGATTAAGAGTGACATCGGTTATCACGTTTTGAAGCTTGAAGATAAGCAAGGTGGTGACGACTTCATCATTGAGAAGACTCACGTTCGTCATATCCTGATCAAACCAAACATCATTCGTGATTCCAGCCAAGCGAAGCAAATTGCTGACGATCTCTATCAAAAACTGATGGACGGTGCTGACTTTGCCAATCTTGCCCGAACTCATACCGACGATACCGGCTCAGCAGTCAATGGCGGTGACTTAGGTTGGATGAGCGGTGAAGAGCTGGTGCCCAGCTTTGCCAAAACCATGCACAACACCAAAATTGATGAGATCAGCAAACCGTTTGAAAGCCAGTTTGGCTGGCACATTCTGCAAGTGCTTGAACGTAAGAGCGAAAACATGGCCTCTCAATACCAGAAAGCCATCGCCAAGAATTTTATAAGAAAACGTAAGTTCCAAGACGAACTGGAAAACTGGCTTCAGGAACTGAAAGACGAAGCCTACATCGACGTCAAGCTGTAATCGTTATCGGATAAGAGAAACGCTCAAGAGGTCGTTACCGTGATTAAACTGGCTATCACCACCGGAGAACCTGCTGGCATCGGCCCAGAGCTCTCAGCGCAACTGCCATTTGAGCAGCTTTTTCACCAATACCCGGATCTCCATCTCACCCTGATCGGAGATCAGGCTTGGTTAGAACAGCAAGCTAAAGTGCCGCTGACCACCTTTGAACAGCGCTTATCCATTCATCATGTGCCGCTGACAGAAGCTGCCACTCATGGCCAACTGAACACCAAAAACGCACAATACGTATTGGATACTCTGACTCATGCCGCCAAGGGCTGTATGAATGACGTCTACCAAGGCATGGTCACCGCACCAGTTCAGAAAAGTGTGATCAATGATGCCGGCATTCCGTTTTCAGGCCATACCGAGTTTCTAGAAGAACTCACGGGGGCTAAGAAAGTGGTCATGATGCTGGCCACGCAAGGTCTTAAAGTGGCCTTAGTAACCACCCACTTACCCTTGAGAGACGTTGCCGACAGCATTACACCTTCGCTGCTGACAGAAATCATTCACGTCACCCATCAGGATTTACAGGGTTATTTTGGTATCGAGAACCCCCATATTTATGTCTGTGGATTAAATCCACATGCCGGTGAAGGCGGACATTTAGGCATGGAAGAGATTGAAATTATCGAACCCACCCTGCACCAACTTCGAAGTGAAGGCATTCAGTTAACCGGGCCTTTACCTGCAGATACGCTATTCACGGACAAATACTTAAAACACGCCGATGCCGTGCTTGCAATGTATCATGATCAAGGCCTACCGGTGCTGAAGTACAAAGGCTTTGGTAATGCCGCAAACATTACACTAGGCTTACCTATCATCCGTACCTCAGTAGATCACGGGACAGCATTGGATTTGGCCGGAAAAGGCATTGCTGATCAAGGCAGTCTCTTAACAGCCATCGATTACGGTTATAAAATGGCGGCAGCCAGAGCAAAACGTCAACGCGCTTAAATCTACCAGCATAGATCCACACATTTATGGGATACTGATTTGAGCTTTGCGGCTCATGCGTTTGTTCACTCTTTTAGATTCTTCGTTAGGACACTTCATGTCATCAGATTCTCAACACCGCGCCAAAAAACGCTTTGGCCAAAACTTCCTTCATGATCACCGTATCATTGATAACATTTTGGCGGCCGTATCCGCCAAACCCGGCGACAATGTGGTTGAAATCGGCCCAGGACAAGGGGCCATCACCGAAGGAATTTTAAAAGCCACCGAAGGTCATCTGAATGTCGTGGAATTGGATCGCGATCTTATCCCCATCTTGTTGAGTAAGTTTAGCGTCTATCCCGGATTTAAGCTCAATCAAGGGGACGCTCTGGAATTCGACTTTTCTCAATTAACCGAAGACAAACCGATGAAAGTTGTGGGTAACCTTCCCTACAATATTTCAACGCCACTGATTTTCCACCTATTAAGCTATCACGACCGCATCACTGACATGCACTTTATGCTGCAAAAAGAAGTGGTGGATCGAATTGCAGCAGGCCCTCGTGAGAAAAACTATGGCCGCCTAAGTATCATGGTTCAGTATTATTGCCAGGTGGCGTCTTTATTTATTGTGAAACCGGGATGTTTCCACCCCGTCCCCAAGGTAGATTCTGCCGTGATTCGCCTCGTTCCTTACAAAGAATTACCACACCCGGCAAAAGACGTTAAACAGCTCGAAAACGTGGTTCGTCAGGCGTTCAGTCAACGACGTAAAACCTTAAGAAACACCCTAAAAGGCTTAATTACATCGGAACAACTCGAAGCCTTAGGCATTGACCCTGGCGCCAGACCGGAAACGCTTTCGGTTGCTGAGTACGTGGCGATCAGTGACGCACTGTCCTAATCACCAACATTATCAGTCAATGACACAGATACACTGCAATCAACGCTACGTGCAACAGTGACAGGAAATTACATGAGTAAGCTATCTAACGCAGACAAGCTACCGACGTCGGATGCCATAAGCATCCACGTAATAACAAAATTTGTCGAAGAACAATCTGATCCGGCCAAAGAGCGTTTTGTCTTTGCCTACACCATCAGCATCACCAATAACGGTGACGAGCCTGCGCAATTACTGTCTCGTTATTGGAAGATAATTGACGGTAACGAACAAGTACACGAAGTTGAAGGCGAAGGCGTTGTCGGCCAAAAGCCTAACCTCGCGCCAGGAGAAGACTTCACCTACACCAGTGGTACGGCCATCGCGACACCAGTAGGTGCCATGGAAGGCTACTACATTTTTGAACGGGAAGACGGCACGCAATTTGTTGCTCCCATCGCACCGTTTCGCCTCGCCCATTCAGCAATGATTCACTAACCAGTAACGTGCTAACTGAAGCAATCTACGGATAAGAGACTAAGTAATCGGACTATGAGTACATACGCGATTGGCGATATTCAAGGCTGCTACGATGAACTGCTTGCGTTATTGGATCTCATCGAATTTGATCCATCAGAAGATACGGTGTGGCTCGCCGGCGATCTGGTTAATCGCGGCCCGAAATCACTGGAAACACTCAGATACGTTAAATCTCTGGGTAAGTCAGCCATTAGCGTACTGGGCAATCACGACCTTCATTTATTGGCCTGTGCTCACGGCATCAAAAAAGCGAAAGGCTCGTTAAAAGCCATCCTGGAAGCGCCGGATAGGGACGAATTACTGAACTGGCTCTGCCAGCAGCCGTTGGTCCACCACAGCTCAAAACTTAACTTCACTATGGTTCATGCTGGTATTCCACCGATTTGGGATCTTAAGAAAGCCATTAAACTCAGTCGTGAAGTCGAAGCCGTATTACAAAGCGACTCGCGTCAGAGCTACTTCGAGCACATGTACGGAGATCAACCCGATACCTGGTCGGATGATCTAACAGGACTGGATCGCCTGAGAGTGATTACTAACTATTTCACTCGTATGCGTTTCTGTAATGAAGCCGGTAAGCTGGAGCTGGAAACAAAAGAAACGGCCGATAACTGGCCAGAAGGCTATCAGCCCTGGTTTAACTTCCGACGAGCTAAACTTAAGAAACAACGCCTCGTCTTTGGCCATTGGGCGGCACTGGAAGGAAACACCCAATCTGATACAGTGTTCGGGCTGGACACCGGCTGTGTGTGGGGCGGCGCTTTAACCGCTTTACGATTAGAAGACTTACAAAGATTCAGTCTACCCTGCGATGCCTACAAACGCAGTTAGACGACTCCCCTTCTCAACTTGATTATTTAGGATTTCCATGTTTGAACGTATCTCACCACAACAAGCAAAAACATTGATTGATGATCAGGACGCTCAAATTGTTGATATTCGAGATCCTGGCAGCTATCAACTCGGTCACATTCCTAATGCTCTGTTACTGGATAATAACAACCTGGCGCAATTTATTGCCGATGCAGATTTCAGTAAACCATTGGTAGTCTATTGTTATCACGGAAATTCCAGCCAACCGGCAGCGGCTTATCTGGCAGAACAAGGCTTTGAAATGAGTTACAGCATGGACGGCGGCTTTGAACACTGGCGAGTATTATTTCCGGAAGCCATAACTCAATAACCATAGCTCAATAACCCGTTACAGATCTAGGGAACCTCTCTGAACATCAAACATAAAAAAGCCGGAATTGTTAACCATTAACAATCCCAGCTTTTTACGTGTGTCTAACCAAATAAATCAGGTAATAACATCCGGCGTGGTTCGACCAGAAAACTCATTAACCTTAGCAATGGTTAATGCCACTTCCGCTAACTCCTGAGTCACGACCTGGGCATCCCCCTGAAGGTCACCACTCGCATCCTGATATTGCTCCAGATAAACGCGTAACGTTGCGCCAACGGTACCTGTACCGGATAAGCGATAAACCACACGCGAACCATCAGTAAAGAACACTCGCACCCCTTGATTCTTCGCTTCGCTGGCATCCACCGGATCAGTGTATTCAAAGATATCTGCACGTTTCACTTGGTAGTTACCAAAGGTTTGATCGGCCAGAGAAGTCACCGACTTAGTCAGGGCCGTTATCATCTCATCTGCTGAGTCACTGGCAATGCCTTCAAAGTCATAGCGACAATAGTAAGAACGACCGAAACGCTGCCAATGTTCAGACATGATCTGAGCCACAGGCTTGTTCAAACTGTTCACAATCGTCAGCCAAGCCAACACCGCCCACAGGCCATCTTTTTCGCGTACATGGTCAGAACCGGTACCAAATGACTCTTCACCGCACAGCTGAATGCGCTTGTCGTCCAACAGATTACCGAAAAACTTCCACCCTGTTGGCGTTTCGTAGCAATCAATACCAAGCGATTCAGCAACGCGATCAACTGCGGTACTGGTTGGCATCGAACGAGCAACGCCCAAGATACCTTCGGAAAATTGAGGTAACAGCTTATGATGCTCCAACAGTACCGCCAGACTATCGCTTGGCGAAACAAACTGCTGCTTACCTAAAATCAGATTCCGATCGCCGTCACCGTCCGAAGCCGCACCTAACACAGGCGCATCTGCGGTGTTCATTTGCGCAACCAATTCTGCCGCATGAACCAGATTCGGATCCGGATGACCGCCACCAAAATCAGCTTTGGCTTCAGCATTAATCACTGACGTTTCGTCAGCCCCCAACGCATCCAAGAACAGGCGCTTTGCGTAAGGCCCGGTAACGGCATTCATGGCATCAAACAGAATACTGATTTGTTTTGATTCAAAGCCATCGCGAAGCGCATCAAAGTCAAACAGCGCCGCCATGTGATGAACGTAATCTTCGATACCATCCCGAATCACCACATGAGTGTGATTCAACAAGATATCTTGATCGTGAGTCAGATCCAACGCCTCAATCTTTGCGCGCTTATAAGAAGAAATGGACTTAGAGGTTTCAAACACGGCGGTTGTTAAGGCTTCTGGCGCTGGCGCACCATTGGCACCGTTGAACTTAATACCAAAATCGCCATTTTCACCCGCAGGATTATGGCTGGCAGAAAGGATAATTCCGGCATCTGCCTGGTATTTTCGAATCCAATGAGAAGCCGCAGGTGTCGATAAGATACCATCACGAGCGATCAGTAATTGAGGAACTTCATTCGCAACCGCAATTTCAACGATCGTCTGAATGGCATCTAAATTGAAAAATCGACCATCACCGCCAATGACGATCAATCGAGGTTCATCCTTTAGAACTACATTCAGAAAGCTCTGAACAAAGTTCTCCAGGTAGTGTTCTTGTTGAAACACCTGCACCTTCTTTCGAAGCCCGGATGTCCCTGGCTTTTGATCTGAAAAGGCTTTCGATGCGACCTCTACTACCTCAAATTCCTGCATGAGTGCGTCCTTAAGTCAAAAATCCGTCTCATAAACGTTAATCCATTAAGTTTAACATAGATATTTGATTTTAAAGTGCTAATCTAGACCAATTATCGACCAATACTAACAACAATAAGAAGAAGGAAGCCCAACAATGGTTCGCCTTATTAACTCCTTAAGCCGTACACCTAAAAAAGCGCTCAAAGCCGGATTATTCACCGCAACACTTTTAGCCTCTGGCGTATTACTGTCTGGATGTGCAACCACCTCAGATAATGTCAAAACACATCTCGAAGCCAATACCAAATACAACTATCAACAACTTTCCAGTTTCTCAATTAAACCCAAACAGTTCGTCGGAGCCGCCAGTGATGCAGAAGCCGACATTTACAACGCTGTAAAATCAGAACTCGGAAAAAAAGGCTATCAGTTCAGTAATGATAACGGCGACTTTGCCGTCGAGTTTTATGCTCGACGAACCGAAGAGAAAAAGATGGTAATGCGCCCGATCATTACACCCGCTGGCCAGTTCACCGATTATCGGATGGAAGACTTTTTAAAAGGTTCTTTAGTGATTCATTTAAGAGACACCAAGACCAACGAAGTGTTTTGGAAAAACTCCCTCTCTGCCGAAGGGAAACACAGAGCGGAAGGTGAAGAACTTAAGAAACGCATCAATTATGCGGTAAAACGGATCTTTGAAGCATTTCCAGAAAAAATCTAACGATTCAAAAAACACCGCCATAGTACGAAATAAGGGAAGCTTAGCTTCCCTTATTTACATAATTTTGTTGTTACTAGCTCTTACCAAGCAACCACCATATCCCGCATCTGGATCTGCAACACCGGCATAGAGCCTGTAATTTCAGCGAAAGCAAAGTGCGGCTGAACCTGCCCGACCTTGACGATAGTTTCCACTCTATTCATGGATGCATCTAATCGTACCGGATGCTCATAATGCTCTTTTGTACGATAAACCGTTAAGGTATCGCCCGGACGCAGTCCATCCAGAGCACCGGCATTGATGCGTAATTGGTTGCCTTCGGCTTGAAGAATTTCCGCCATAAATGGCTGACAGTTCATTAACATCGCCATGTCTTGACTGATATTTTCAATCACTCGTTCAACAGCAAAGCCATAATCACTCTTCCAGAAATTTTGGCTGCCAAAGCCCGCTTTAGAAAATTCACTTTCCGTCCAATTGCCTTCATCAGAATAGGCTGAACGATGCACTAGCGCGCCACTGTAGGCTTCATACACATAAAGATCCACTGAGATACGACGGGCAATAGGCTCAGGTTCAGACACCAAATCCAATAACGGCTGAATCAATAACTCTTCGCGTTGGTAATCTCCGCGATTACTCATATCGCGAATCACACCGGAAATTACATACTGAACCCCAAGATCTCGACCAATACGAGACAACTCAGAAAGACTGTAATCCGGCATCGAACGACTAGGTGCATTGGTTGTATCAGGATACAAACCTATGTGGGTTGCAGGTTGAACTCGCAGTCCACCATAAGAGCCCATAGTCAAAGCGATGCGCTGTGGCATTTCACGTTCAATGGCATCTAAATGACCTAACGTGGCTTCATCCATTTTTTGACGAGAGAAACCAAGAACAGCAACACGCTTGTTGTAGTTCTGAGATTTGCTCGGCGTACAGAAAGGTTCTGGTGCAACTTCCGCACGCACCTTCAGAGTCACCACGTTATTTTCAATAACCTCGGAAACCACATCAATGGAACCGAACTCGGCGTTACTCTGCATGCGAATGTTATCTTGAGTGATGTAACCATTCTGAGCGATTTCAGTACTGGTCACACGGACATTGGCTTGCAATGTGGCATCACGCAAGGCGCGTCGATACGCTAAATCTCGGGCAGACTCCAAATCGCTCTCGATCTTCGCATGCCCAGTCCCGGTGACAGACTTAGACCAGCTCACCACCGAGAACAGCATTAATAAACTAATCGTTATTGCACGCCACATAACGTCACCCAGTTACCTTTGCTCAACTAACACATTTGCACAGCTTAAACGTTTGCATACCTAACATGGCTCGTCTCACCAACTGCTTAGCTGTAAGACGGCCCATCCAGTCAAAACTTAGTCCAAGAAATAGCTACGCTTGTGACCTGCACGTATGTGCTTGTTTTGCTGATAGTAGTTAGAACGGCCTTGATGTTGCGGAGGCAGAGGTGAACGGCAATCGGTGTTGCTGGTCAGATAATTCACATCCGACAAACACACGAAGAACTCTTTATCCAGCGTCATTTCAAGAACGGTTTCATAAATACCGTCTTTTTTCTTCTCTGTATTTACGACTTTTGCGCCGTGTACAAAGGCATCAACGTAGGTTTTGAAACGATCATCTTGCATGATCAGATTTTCAATACTTGATCCACCTTCCAGCGCCGTTCCGTAAACACGTTCAGCCATCGCACGATAGGCATCAAGCTTTGACGCTCTCATTCCCATCAAATGCTTTTGAGCTGAATTTAACTGCTTAGAATTCTGGATCGTCCCGTAACCTTTTACTCGAATCACCTGAGGCTGGGCATTCGCCGGGCGCTCTTGATACTGAATAACCGGTTGTATTTGTTTTTCTACCTGATTCGCTTTACTTGCCTGAGCATCTTGCTGGGCCATAAAGTGATGATTTGTACAAGCTGTTACTGACAACACGAGCACCGCTGTAGAAACACCTTGTGCGAGTTTTGAAATCTTCATGACAAACCTCTGACAATTTTTGCCGCATAATTGACTGTTTAAGAAGATTGATCAAATTGTGTGCCAATTTCATACACTTTTCATACACCCATAAAAAAGCTCCTAATCAGGAGCTTTTAAAAGAAGATGATATGAGCCTGAAAATTTGGGGCGAGTTAATATTGATAGACAACGCCACCGGCAGGTTGGAATAGATAGGTCTTAATGTTGCTGTCGCTGTTTTTCGATGAATTAGACGACATCTGAATTGGCATGACCGGCTGTTGAACCGGCTGCATAGGCTGCTGATAGTAAGGCGAATAGCCCATTGGCTGAGTCATTGGCATGCTCCCTTGAGGCGTACCTTGTGACTGATTGCCCTGCGGCATCTTACTCGGATCTACCGGCGTCAAACGATAATACTCAGGCATTTCAACTTTTGGTGCGGGCGGCTGAGAATACATTGGCGCTTGAACAGCGTTATGAGCGTAAGGCGAAATTGGCTGATAAATAGGTGGCAAGATCTTTACGTTCTCGGAATCACTGAGAGGCAAATATTGTCCGCCACTCATTTGCATCGACGTAGCATTGCAATCGCATCCCGCTAACTCATTTTTATTAAAGTGATGAACGTGATGCATCTCGCACCCCGCCAGACCTATCGTTGCCGCCATGAGTAGCATGTTGAGTTTCATATCATTCCGCCCTGAAAGTTGAACCTATGTTTCAAAGTATCGACGAGAAACTCAATTACTTGAGTTCTTTTTGGTAGCTCAAATGTAAACGGATGTTGATCACCAGAATACTAGTTCACAATCAACAACACACATCAATAATGGTAATTCGCACAAGGTTGAATCTTACAGTACCTAGGCGCTTGTTCCGCCCCCCACACAGGCACTTCCGGATCCGGGAACTCATATTTGGGCCCTAAAATTTCTGATAAGATGCTGCACCCAGAGATGTTCATTATTAGCAAACTAAGTATTAGAATTCGTTTCATAACCATTCTCCCTTTGTGTGTGTATCGGCTTATCAAGCCAAAGGCTGAAATAAATTCTCCATCCCATCTATTAATTGAGGTTCACATTGAAAACCTACCTAGTTGGCGGCGCCGTTCGCGATCAATTATTAAATCTTTCGGTTTCTGACAGAGACTGGGTAGTGGTGGGTGCGTCACCAGAGGAGATGACAGCGCAAGGGTATCGCTCGGTTGGAAAAGACTTCCCGGTATTTTTACACCCAGAAAGCCACGAAGAATACGCCTTGGCTCGAAAAGAGAAAAAAGACGGCCACGGTTATAAAGGCTTTGTCTGTGATTTTTCACCGGACGTCACTCTCGAAGAAGATTTGCTTCGCCGAGATTTAACCATTAACGCCATGGCTCAGGGTTCACAAGGTGAAATCATTGATCCATACAACGGACAACAAGATCTAGAGGAGAAACAGTTACGTCATGTGTCGGACGCCTTCTCCGAAGATCCTTTACGCGTTCTGCGTGTCGCGCGCTTTGCCGCTCGTTTCCATCATTTAGGATTTCAGGTAGCAGCCGAGACTCTCCAGCTGATGTCAGACATTGCACACTCTGGTGAATTGGATTACCTGACCGCAGAACGAGTCTGGAAAGAGACGGAACGTGCCTTAACAGAGCAAAGTCCGCATGTTTATTTTGACGTACTTCGTCAATGCAACGCCTTAAAAATCATTTTTCCTGAAGTCGATCAATTGTTTGGCGTGCCACAGCGCAAGGAATATCACCCGGAAATCGATTCAGGCATTCATACCTTAATGGTTCTGGAACAGGCCACCGCTTTATCGGATGAAGTCGCAGTACGCTTTGCAGCACTAACACATGATTTGGGCAAAGGCATTACCCCAGAAGAAATGCTACCTCGTCACATTGGCCACGAGTTTAAAGGCCTTCAACTGGTGGAGGCTTTGTGCCAACGTCTTAAAGTCCCTAATAAGATGAGAGAGTTGGCGCTGTTAGTATGTGAACTTCATCTTCAGTGTCATACCGCCTTTCAACTCAAACCCAGTACCGTGCTGAAACTATTGGATAAACTGGACGCTTGGCGAAAGCCAGAGCGTTTCGAACACTTTTTATTGGCCTGTGAAGCCGATGCCAAAGGTCGAACCGGCTATGAGAACATTGACTACCCACAAGCCGAGTATCTACGACAAGCACATCAACAATGTCTCTCGGTTCAAGCCGGGGACATTGCCAAAGCCGGCTTTAAAGGCGCAGCCATTCGAGAGGAAGTAAACCGCCAACGAGTTATGCTACTTCAAGAGCATAAGCGGCTGAATGTGAATGTCACAGAAGACACGTCATCACACAGTTAATCTTCCGCTAACAGCGTCCGATAGTACTCCCAATCAAAAGCAGCACCAGGATCGGTTTTTCGACCTGGTGCAATGTCGCTGTGGCCAGTAATTCGTTGAGGCGTTAAGTTTGGGTAAGCCATCATTAGCGTCTTGGTCACTTGCACTAAGCTGAGATATTGAGCGTGCTCATACGCCTGATCATCGGTTCCTTCCATCTCAATACCAATGGAAAAGTCGTTGCAGTTTTCCCGCCCTAAAAATTCAGATTTCCCTGCATGCCAGGCCCGCTCTTCGGTGGAGACAAACTGAATCACCTCCCCTGTGCGCTTAATAAAAAAATGAGCCGACACCTCGACGCCTTCAATCTCTTTGAAGAACGGATGCTCACTGGAATCTAACTGATTTTGAAAAAAGCGTTCCACACAGCCCGTGCCAAACTGTCCTGGCGGCAAACTGATGTTGTGAATCACTAATAAATCAGGCTTTTCACCTATTGGCCGGTGATTAAAATTAGGCGAAGGCACAATATTCACATCGGCTAACCAGCCATCGTCTTGCCACCTTATTTTTGCGTTTTTTGAAAAATCACCCATATCGTTTTACTTTAATCCATACAGTTCTGGCCATGATAAACATCTATATTCCAGGCATAAAAAAGCCCAGCTTTGCCGGGCCAGAGTAGCATTTAGTAATTCTCAGTCTCAAGCAATTATGAAGCCGGTGTACGAAGATTCTGAACCACCGATTTTAAGGCTCGATCAAACACGGCACCGTTGTCGATTAAGCTGATTCGACCATCACGTAACATTTTTGCAAACTCAACCTTTCCGCATTCATGTACCTTCATACCAGCATGATTGACCAGAATGTACTTATCCAGTTTAGGTAATGCCGCCGCTAGCTTAGTACGAATTTCTCCTTCGTCTTTGCTCATACGGAACCAACTTCCTGCGCCAAAATCATCGATTTTTTGCAAGAACTCACCGAGCGAATCATCGTCTGAATCATGAGATTGCTGGGTTAACACCTGATCAATTGCCGCCATGGTTTCCGTCGGAGACAATTCCTCATCCGATTCCCTCAAACGCTCCGCCGGATTATGACTTTTCACCAGATAGTTTTTAGAGGTTTCCAATTCTTCTGGCGTGCCATCTTTGGTACTGGCTTCCTTCAGCATATTAATCTGAAGAGTTTCCAGTTCTTTTAACAGGCGGCTGCTGTCATACGGATTAAAAGAAACGTCATTCAAGCCTTTGCGCAGTTTCTTCTGTACCATAGGAATGACTTTCAGTAATACAGGACGAGTACTGCGATTGTGTTCGCCCGCCACCGTCCACAGCATTTGCTCAATAGTGAAAACCGCTTCATTCCACTCTTCGCTTTCAAAGCCGGACTTAAGCACATTCAGAAAGAGTACTTTACTCCAAGCGTCCGATAGTAAAGTTTCCACAAATTCAGGCAGTGGACGATAAGCTTCAGTCACTTGGCTGAGTGTCGCTTTCACCCACTGACGAGCTTTCTCGGTCTTGGCTTTCCCTTCTTCCGCATCTTGTAAACGCTGAGTTACCAGTGCTACACGATGAGATTCTTTTTCCTGGAAGACTTGGAAATCCGCCAACAGCATATCGAACAGATCAAGATTGGTTTCAAAGTCGTCACACACACGCGTCACAACTTCTTCAATCTTAAACTTCAATCGTTCCTGGAATCGATCCGACTCCTGATTAAAGCCCACCGCAGCAGATGCCAATGCATTTAATAGACTACGCGCCGGATGGGATTTTTGATCGAAGAAGCGCTGATCTTGTAGTGCCAGTTTTACCATCGGCAATTGTAGACGAGCCAATATGGCGCGAATCGTCGGTGTGATGTTTCGATCTTCAAGAATAAATTCAAACAACATCGCCACCAGATTAATGGCGTCATTGTCTTTACGACTCATTGGAAGCGCACGTCCATCACGGGCACCGGCTCTCATCGCACCACGTAAGTTTTCACGTATGTCGAACTTTAACCAGCCTTGAAGTTCATTCTCATCATTGGCTGATGGCACTTCCAAATCAGACAGCGTCTGACACAACTGACCAACCGATTGAGTAGGCCCCTGATAGGCAGGTGCCGCCACCATCACATCATGTTGACTGACTTGAACCTGAGACAACAGCTTCTGTAGCGAACGGAAAATAGGTTTGATATCACCAGCGGCCACACCACCTTGAGCACCACCCTGAGAGTTAGATGAATCATTCCCACCTTGAGCACCAGACGAAGCTGGTTGACGTTTTTTTGGTGATAAATCCGGCAAAGCACCGTGTGTCACCAGCAAGGTATCAAGAGATTCGTACAAATCAGATAATTTAGACAGCACAAACTGATCAAACAACTTATAAACAATCAATCGAGCTTCAATTTCAAGCTCAAGCAAATTAATGCATTCCGCAAAGTGATCACACAGATTAATAGGGGCTATCGGGTTGTCAGCTTCGGCTAAATCTTCTTTCGATAATAAATAGGCAATGCGCTTGTTCAAGTAGCTCAGAGTTGTCTTGTTAGCCGAGGTCGCTTTATTGGACATGGTCTCAAGCGCGACACGCTCTTCAAGCTCTTCATTCTCAACCAATGACAAGCTTTCCATAGACACCTTGTCTTGTTGACGAGCTGCAATGGAAATCCCTGAAGACAAATCACTGAATGATTTCGAAAAGCCTTCAAAAAATTTGGTTTCCATCTGACGACGCTTCAGACGAACCGCACGCATAGCATTAAAGTAGCGTTCTTGCTGTTCATTTGAGGAAGCTTTATCAGACAACTTAAACAAAGTGTCATCGGCACTGTCGAACATCGCGCGCAATAGCACTTTCAGCTCTTTCTGAGCCAAATCGCTATAGGCTTTAACCGGTACTGACAGTCCCTTAGGCTTTGACTGCACATTTGGGTTAATTGAAACCACTTTTTCCTGTGGACTCATGTTCTTCTCCAGTAGGAAGCTCGCTATGACGCTTCTGCAAAGTTGACTTAAATTCCCAGCCTTAAATGACCGATACTTTAGTACTACATTTATATAGGAATGGAGTTTAGTCCTAAGATACCGGAAAAATTCAGATTTATGTCACGTTTTTACTTAAATTTACGATAATAAATTGACGGTTACTCAGATCACTCAAAGCTATTACAATAGTGCGCTTGGGAAAATCCCTACCAATCAGTTATAACGTATCGTCGGTAAAGATGCCTTACCGTCTATCCTATTATTCAGTCATCAACACAACTATTGAGCCCATTATGAATTCTCTATCACCTGAACTCATTCAAAACATCGAAATCACTGTAAAGCAAGCACTGGCAGAAGATGTAGGAGACGGAGACATCACTGCCCAGCTCATCCCGGCAGAACGCATGGGGCACGCCAAAATCATCACCCGGGAAGAAGGCATTCTGTGCGGACAAGCCTGGGTGAACGAAGTGTTTAAACAATTCGATCCATCCGTTGATGTGATTTGGCACAAACAAGACGGCGATCCTATCTATGGCGACTCACTGCTATTTGAACTTAAAGGCCCTGCCCGCTCTCTACTTACAGGCGAACGATGCGCCTTAAATTTTCTACAAACATTATCCGCCACAGCCACTAAAGCAAACGAATACTCAAAACTAGTAGAAGGTACGACAGTAACCTTATTAGACACCCGCAAAACATTGCCCGGTTTTCGCCTGGCACAAAAATACGCAGTAAAAACGGGCGGCTGTGACAACCATCGCATTGGCTTATATGACGCTTTTCTAATCAAAGAAAACCACATTGCAGCCGCTGGTGGCATCAAACAAGCAATCGAAAAAGCTCACCAAATTGCCCCAGGCAAACCTGTTGAAGTCGAAGTCGAAACCTTTGAAGAATACGATCAAGCGTTAGAAGCTGGCGCCAACATCATCATGCTCGATAACTTTAGTAACGATGACCTGGTAAAAGCCGTTGAAATCAACAAAACCAAGCACAGCGGCAAAGCCAAATTGGAAGCCTCGGGCGGCATTACCAGAGAAACATTACGAGCAAAAGCTGAAACGGGTGTGGATTACATTTCAATTGGCGCATTGACGAAAGATGTTAAAGCGCTGGATTTATCGATGCGATTTGTTGAGTTGTGATTTAAACGTGCAACACACGTAATAATTCAAAAATAAAAACTGTAAAGGAAATAGAAACAATGCTCACTCTTGCTGGATTGAGAAAATACAATCGATACCAAGCTGCGCTTGGACATTTCGGCCTGAGCCTAATCATATTCGCAATTCTTGGTTACCTGGTATATTTCTGCTGGTACCCGCAACCACTGTTTTCTATCGATGCAGGTTGGCAAGGCATGCGCATCTTAGCATTCGTGGATTTTGTACTCGGCCCTTGCATCACATTGGTAATCTTTAATCCCAAAAAGAAAGAGTTATTTAAAGACTTAGCTATCATTGCCTTAATTCAAGTCAGCGCGCTGAGCTATGGGACTTATCATGTTTACCAATCAAGACCGGCGATTGTGGTATATGCAGACAACGGTTTTTACACCATAGCCTTAAGTGAATTAGAGCACTTCCCATTGAGCAAAGAACTATTGGATGAAGTTTCTTACATTTCACCAGTATACAAACTTCTGGACATTCCTAGAGAGAAACACTTAATTGAATACGCTGTCGAAACAGATGATTTTGTCAATTATGAAACCTTACAAGACTTAAGAATCCTCTCCATTCAAAAAGAAACACCCTTCTACTTACTAGAAGAATACTTAATGGACTATCAAGCTAATATAGCTACGATCAACAAGCACTCATATGATCTTAGCTCAGTTAAAAGTGAGCTACCGGAAGCAGATAAAAAGCTTCTTAACAAATGGATAGAAAGTAATCCTAATTATAAAAACTATTCCTATACCTCACTTATCGGGCGCTTTGGAAAAACAATCGTAAAGGTGGACAAAAAAACAGGTGTATTTTTAGGCTACATTCCTGTTGATTATCACGATGGTTATTTATAAACACATCAAAAGTGACGCTAAGCGTCACTTTCAAACAAAAATATTCACTTTAATTTCCCTCGCCAAAACCCTAAAAAACCAAAACAAAAAACATAACCAACTGATAAATATAAAAAAATACAATATTGGCACATAGTAAGCTTTACTCTAATCATCCAAAAACGGAGCAATCCGGAATTGAATAACCCAAACATACTTCCTGAGGGGAACACACAATGAAACAAGCAATTCAAAAAGGTTTTACACTGATTGAATTAATGATTGTAGTTGCGATCATCGGTATTCTGGCTGCAGTGGCAATTCCTGCTTACCAAGATTACATTGTAGCTACTGACATGACTAAAGTTGTTAACCAATTCGAAACCGGACGCAAGCTGGTCGAATCTGAAATGTCTAAGCAAAAGAACTTGAAAAAAGCGCGTAACGGCATGACAGATGCTGAAATTGCTGATCGCGTTGTTACAGATGCAGATACATTCCGCGCTCGCTTGAATCAAACAGGTACATCTCCTTCTGGTGATTTTGCATTTGCTGACGCGGTTGATGATGCAGCTGGCGTTATTGGATTAACTGGTGATGCTGCAGGTGATATCTGGGTTGAAGGCGAAGCTGTTACTGTAACCATCCCTGCATACAAGGATATCAATCCAGATGAAATTGATGGTGAAGCTGGTGTGGCAGGCTGTGGTGCTGGCCAACTACCTACATACTTAGAAGATGGTGTTTACACAGTAACTTTCTGCTTTAACTAATAGACAACAAGTAAAAGTAGTAAGCTAAACTTAAAGTAAAGCCCCTAGCGGGCTTTACTTGTTTCTATCTAATATCCAAGAGGCATTGCATTATGAAACATTTACACTCTGGATTTTCTTTAATTGAATTAATGATTGTTGTAGCAATTATCGGCATTATTTCAGCAATTGCAGTTCCTATGTATTCTGGTTACGTAGAAAGTAGTGAGAATAGCGTTGCTGACACACACCTCAACAGCATCATCCTATTTCAGGAGGCTTACCACCTAAATAACAGCACCTACCTAGAAGGAAACATGGTAGGAAATGATTCTGGAAATCCGTTTTATACCGAATTAGGTTTTAAACCTGGCCCAAACGGAGATAACTATACTTATGATGTTGAAGCTTGTGGCGCTGGAGATATCAGTGAGTGCTTCACTGCTACTGTATTTCTTACCGACAGTCCTTCTATTTCAGTAACTTATACAAAAGATCCCTAAACATAATTCATGACAAAACAGGGAAAGTTGAATCATCTTATGCTATAAAAGATAAGAATCTTAGATAGTTAGGTTGTGGTAATGGAAGAACAAAGACTAACAGGTCTGGCAAGACGTTTTTATGAAGATGGGGTAGTTTCTGAAGAGATTGCCAGAGAAAGTAACCTTTCCGCCAAGCAACAAGGCATCTCATTAATTGCTTACCTTACAAATAACGATTTAGCCGACCCTAAGCTGGTAGCCATATCCGCAGCTGAAGAGTTTGGACTACCTGTTTTTGATCTTGTTTCATACAATCCCGAAATCATTCCAAAATCAGCCGTTAAAGATGAACTGATTCAAAAACACAGAGTACTCCCGTTGCTTAAGCGAGGGAACACATTATTTGTTGCTGTTTCAGATCCGACAGACATCAAAGCCATTGACGATATAAAATTTAATACTGGCTTAACCGTAGAACCTGTCCTAACTGAGTTCGGTAAACTCAGTTCCACCATTTCCAGCTACCTTAGCTCTAAAGACATTAGCCTTCTAAACGACGACCAAGAAGAAGACTTCTCTGATTTTGAAGTTGAAGAAGATAAAGAAGACGAACAAGATGTAACCCAGTCAGAAACAGATGATGCGCCCGTTGTAAAATTCATCAATAAAATGTTGTTAACAGCCATCAAAACCGGTGCATCGGATTTACACTTTGAACCCTACGAAAAACGTTATCGAGTACGCTTCCGAACCGATGGTGTACTTCATGAAGTATCTTCACCTCCTAACCAGATTGCCACAAAGATATCTGCTCGTTTAAAAGTAATGTCCAGAATGGATATTGCTGAAAGACGCGTCCCTCAAGATGGACGTATTAAGCTCAAAATATCCAAAACTAAATCCATCGACTTCCGGGTAAATACCTTACCCTGCCTATTCGGTGAAAAAATTGTTCTCCGTATTCTGGATTCCAGTTCAGCTCAAATGGGTATTGATGCCTTAGGATATGAAGAAGAGCAGAAACAAATGTATATGGATGCCTTGGAACAACCTCAAGGCATGATTCTAGTTACAGGACCTACAGGATCAGGAAAAACCGTCTCTCTATACACTGGATTAAATATTTTAAATACCGCCGAGCGGAATATTTCTACGGCCGAAGATCCGGTTGAAATTAATCTGGAAGGCATTAACCAATGTAATGTTAATAACAAAGTAGGTCTTACCTTTGCGGAAGCATTGCGCTCTTTTCTTCGACAAGACCCTGACATCATCATGGTGGGAGAAATCCGGGATCTCGAAACTGCGGAAATCGCTATTAAAGCTGCCCAAACAGGGCACATGGTGATGTCTACACTCCATACCAACAGTGCACCTGAAACGTTGACTCGAATGCTGAACATGGGCGTTCCTGCGTTTAATTTAGCAACCTCTGTCAACTTAATTATTGCCCAACGCCTAGGAAGACGTCTGTGTTCGAACTGCAAACAAGAACTGGATGTTCCAAAAGATACGTTACTTGAAGCGGGCTTTACGCAAGAGGATGTATCGACCGGATTCAAACTATACCACCCAATAGGTTGTGAAAAATGCAATAAAGGTTACAAAGGTCGAGTCGGTATTTACGAAGTAGTAAAAGTCACACCCTCTATCTCTAAAATCATTATGGAAGGCGGTAATTCATTACAAATTGCAGAAGCCTGTGCAAAAGAAGGCTTCGACGATTTAAGACGATCCAGTCTTAAAAAAGTTATGCAGGGTGTCACCAGTTTAGAAGAAGCGAACAGGGTAACCTCTTCTCATTAAGTTCATAGAGTGCAGACAAAGACAAACGAGATAACTCATGGCAAAAAAACAAGAAAAGAAAAAGTTCATATGGGAAGGAAAAGATCGATCAGGTAAGGTCGTGAAAGGCGAGATGTCTGCTTTATCAACCGCGCTAGTTAAAACCCAACTCCGTTCTCAAGGAGTGAACCCTACCAAAGTAGTTCAAGAACGTACGCCCTTATTTGGTGGCAAAGGTAAACCCATTAAACCTATGGATGTGGCTATTTTTACTCGCCAACTGGCTACTATGATGAAGGCAGGGGTTCCTTTAGTTCAATCTTTCGATATCGTTGCCGACGGACTTCAAAATGCCAACATGAAAGATTTGGTTTTAAAAATCAAAACAGAAGTAGAAGGCGGAAGCAGCTTTGCACATGCCATTAGCCAACACCCACTTTATTTTGATGAACTCTTCTGTAACTTGGTAGATTCTGGTGAACAGTCTGGTGCTCTAGAAACGATGTTAGATCGAATTGCAACCTACAAAGAAAAAACGGAAGCACTGAAATCTAAAATCAAAAAAGCCATGAACTACCCAATTGCAGTAGTCTCGATTGCAATTATTGTAACCGCCGTACTCTTAGTAAAAGTTGTACCTCAATTTGAAATAGTATTTGGTAATTTTGGAGCAGAACTTCCTGCCTTTACTCAGATGGTTATTGGCATGTCTGAATTTATGCAAGAGTGGTGGCTCATCATACTTGCTGGCGCTGGCGGTACAGGCTTTGGCCTATCTCAATTATTCAAACGATCTAAATCAGCTCAAGATACCCTTGATAGAGGTCTACTTAAAGCACCTATCGTTGGCAACATCCTCTATGAATCAGCGGTCGCTCGTTATTGCCGTACGTTATCTACCACCTTTGCTGCTGGTGTCCCTCTCGTAGAAGCTCTAGACTCTGTCGCTGGTGCCACAGGTAATGTGGTATTCAAAAATGCAGTATTAGGTATTAAAGAAGACGTGTCTTCAGGTGTGCAATTAAATACCTCCATGAAACAAACTGGCTTATTTCCAGCCATGTGCTTACAGATGGTTGCTATTGGTGAAGAATCTGGTGCACTCGATGAAATGCTCGACAAAGTAGCCACACACTTTGAAGCAGAAGTAGATAACGCCGTTGATGGTTTAACCAGTCTAATGGAACCCATCATCATGGTTGTATTAGGTGTTCTTGTTGGTGGCCTAATCGTAGCTATGTACCTTCCGATCTTCCAGCTCGGCAAGACGGTAATGTAATTTATCTTCCCAAGAACATTCTTCTAGAGAGACTTAATTTTGTTCTTAGATATTTATTCAGGCGGGCAGTTGCTCGCCTTTTCTGTGATTTTAGGCCTGCTAGTAGGCAGTTTTTTGAACGTCGTAATTTATCGTGTTCCAGAGATACTGAAGCGCCAGTGGAAATCAGAGTGTACCGTATTTCTTGAAATAAAAACTGAAGAGCAAGAACAGCCTAAAGAGCCCTTCAATCTCGTAAAGCCCAATTCTACCTGCCCAAAGTGCGGTCATAAGATCAAGCCCTGGGAAAACATTCCTGTTATCAGTTACATTTTTCTGAGAGGAAAATGTAGTAACTGCAAGACACCTATTTCCCTGCGCTATCCCGCGATTGAAGCATTAACAGGCCTTATGACAGGCCTTATGATTTTCCAGTTCGGTGCCTATTGGACTGGCTTATTTGCAATGCTGTTTATATGGATGCTCATTGCCCTGTTCTTCATTGATTTTGATGAACAGTTACTACCAGATAACATCACTCTTCCTTTACTTTGGCTTGGCTTAATTGCTAACTCTCAAGGGCTCTTTGTGGACTTATCCACAGCTCTTTACGGAGCAATCTTTGGCTACCTCAGTCTATGGAGTGTCTACTGGCTGTTTAAGCTGGTTACAGGTAAGGAAGGCATGGGCTATGGCGACTTCAAATTACTGGGAGCACTTGGCGCTTGGTGTGGTTGGATGATGTTGCCTCAAATCATCATACTATCTTCAGTGATCGGCTTATGTTTTGGGTTAACCCAGATGTTTCGCTCTGGCGAAAATCAGCCCTTTGCATTTGGACCCAGCCTGATAATCGCGGGACTCATTGCTTTCATTTGGGGAGCAGATATTAATCACTGGTATCTGGCGAACATTTAAATCATTCTCTGAGAAAAGGCCTGATCGCTGAGCCTTTTCTCAGACCATCGTTATAAACAACCACTTATCCGAACTTATTCGACCCATTCCAACTTTTTTATGTATAGTGACCTAGAGCACACATTTTTATAAAGTGGAGACTACACTTTAGTTAATTTCGTTAACTGCTTAATAACTAAGGATGAATATGAGTAGCGCCAAACTCCAAGCATCGGATTTGGTACGCCCGGTCTTTGATGCTTTTCACCAGCAATACATACGTTCAGAAGCAGAACTAAGATTCCTGCTTATCAATCTTTCTGATCAGGGAGCAATCAGAGATTTTGAAGTAGAGATCATTCTTGAAATTCTCACAAGCGCTTCCGCAAGCACCCTTGATTTAAAGCGTGTTAACAGCTGGATTGGGCCGCACTTACGCATCGACATCTGATCCAAGCACTGCAAGAGTCATAACCCCCTTATCGCTTGAGCTTACTCACCATTGCTCAACAACACTGCGACCCTGCCTTATAGTCATTCCCTGCGATCATGTTCATATTCTTATACTAAATTCCTTCCAACTTTCCATTATTTTACTAGCTGGCTTTGCGTCTCTGGCTACACTTCTATAACACACTGTAAGGAAATCCCATTGGGTGTCGATATAACACGAAGACCCAACTACTTTTTACGAGCAGGCTATGCGCATCCAAAACCTTTCAATTAAATCTCGATTAACACTCAGTTTCACAATCATTCTCATTTTATTGATTATCGTCTCGCTATTAGCCTTTACCGGTATGACACGACTCTCAAAATCCTCCGAGAGCTTTGTTGAAAGGGATGTATCGGAAGTTCTCTTTGCCAGTGAAATCAACATCGAAGCCCAGGCCGCGGCATTAAGTTTATTGCAAATCCTCCCGAACAAAGACAGAAATGCTCGTATTGCTTTATACAAAGAAATGGATCAACACAGTGCTAGAGTCACCGAATTAGTTAATGCACTGAAAGAACAAGATCCAGAAGGAATGGATAACTTGGTATCCAACATCGTTAAACACCGTAAGGATTACCAAGCAGCCTTTCTAGACACAGTAGACCTCGTCGAGTTGGATGCAAACGAGGCTATCCAGCACTTTAATAAGCACACCAAGCCCGCTCTTGACCGCCTGTTATCAGACATTAAAGAACTGCTGACACAGAAACATGCTCACATGCAGGCCAAACATGAAGAAACAGAAACCCATAGCAGCCAGTTACTGACATTGATGGCAATACTCTCTTTGGTTGCTATCATCTTAGGCATTATCCTAGCCGCATTAACCAGTAAAAGTATCGTTTCTCCTCTTAATGAAGCCGTTCTCGCAGCAAGAAGGATCTCTTCAGGTGACTTTAGTCACACTGCGATGACCACCCGAAAAGATGAAATTGGCGCCCTATTACATGCCTTCCAAGGAATTACGAATGAGTTAGGGAGCCTGATTGCCTCAATTAAGCACTCTTCTGAAAGCGTCGAGGATTCAGCCAGCCACCTTAATGAGCCTGTTCAAGCCGTTGTCGCCGCATCAAATAACCAGTCAAAAGCCGCAACAGAAATCACAACCCTGATTCACAACTTCATTGACGAAAATGCACAAGCTGCGAATACCGCATCCGAAGCCAAACACCAAGCAGAGCTTGCCAGCGATCTCGCCAGCGAAGGCTGTCGCCGCATCACCTCGGCCTCGCAGGAGTTTGGAAAAATAGCCGACACCATTAATCGATCAGCTGATTCCGTCGAAGGCTTACGTCAACAAGCGGTATCCGTTCGGGAAATGGTTACCTCGATCAAAGAAATCGCAGAGCAAACCAACTTACTTGCTTTAAATGCAGCTATTGAAGCCGCTCGCGCAGGTGAACAAGGCCGAGGCTTTGCCGTCGTAGCCGACGAGGTCCGTAACTTGGCAAGTCGTACCGCACAAGCCACCACCGAGATTAACGACATTATTGATGCCATTGATGGCAGTACACAACTTGCGGTGGAACAGATTGGTGCAGGTCGTCAGGAAATGGAAGCCGGAGTACAACTTATTGAAGATATGGTTGAACCCTTAATGGAGCTCAAATCCGGTTCACAAGCGTCCCTGGAACAACTTGAACTGCTCTCAGAAGCGATTATAAAACAAGCGCAAGACAGTCAATTAATCGGACAAAACATTCGAGAGATTGGCGAACTGGCGAAGGAAAATTGTACAGAAGTTAATAGCGTTTCTGGTTACACACTGACCTTAAAAGAAGTTTCTTCAAATCTGGGAGAGCAAGTTCGACGCTTTGTTTTGTAATAAGCATTCAACTATTTTAATAAACATATCAATACATTAGCTGACTCATTACAAAAACATGACGAATTCGTAAAGATACAGTTACTTAAAAAGTATTGATTTTCAAAAATAACCACTACAGAATGTCCCCACGCTTGCCATGAAGCATTTCTCATTGCTACTGGCAGTAAAAAATAATTAATACAGTGCTTTTTTATGCTGAAAACAACTCATCAAGACATTGACAGTGTTCTTATCTCCGTCTGCAAGTATCCGCCTGCAGTCTTGTTGTCTCAGCCGTCTCCAGTTGCAAAACTTGTACTCGCAGAAGTTCACGACGAGTAGATTTCATTTCCTATTCAGCAAACAAGTGTCTTAAACCTAAGGCATGGTTTTTGCGTTCACAGTTATATTTTCGTTCGTACATTGACGATTGGAACTTTCAGTTCTTAACTTTTCTAACAAACCCTTTAAATTGGGAGAATTACGATGGGAGAAGCTACTCCCCTGGTCGTTAGGGATATCCATAAAACCTTTAACGATCTGGAAGTACTTAAGGGCATCTCACTTGAAGCTGAGAAAGGCGATGTAATTTCAATGATCGGCTCTTCTGGCTCAGGTAAAAGTACCTTTCTTAGATGTATCAACCTGCTAGAAACACCGACATCTGGTGACATTATAGTGCACGGTGAAAACATCGACTTTAAGACCGACAAACAAGGTGTTCGTGTTCCAGCCAACAACAAACAAGTCGAAGCCATGCGTTCTCGCCTGTCTATGGTATTCCAAGGCTTTAACCTGTGGTCTCACATGACGGTGATGGAAAACATCATTGAAGCACCGGTGAATGTACTTGGTAAATCCAAGAAAGAAGCGATGGAACACGCCAAAGAACTATTGGACAAGGTGGGCATCTACGAGCGTCGTGACTATTACCCATCGCAAATGTCCGGTGGTCAACAACAGCGTGCTGCGATTGCTCGAGCGTTGGCGATGGAACCTGAAGTGATGCTGTTCGACGAACCAACTTCAGCACTTGATCCTGAGCTGGTTGGCGAAGTATTAAAAGTTATGAGAAGCCTTGCCGAAGAAGGTCGAACTATGATTGTGGTAACCCACGAAATGGCGTTCGCTCGCGATGTTTCAAATAAAGTTATCTTCCTTCATCAAGGGAAGATTGAAGAACAAGGACCACCACAAAAAGTCTTTGAAAACCCAGATTCTGAGCGAATGAAGCAATTCCTAGCTCCGAAATACTAGTAATTAAAAACAAAAACCAATAGACCTTCTAAAGGGACCACATAACGAGGAAAGAGTGTTATGAAAAAAGTAATTGCAGCCTTAGCTTGCGGACTAGCATTAACCAGCGGTTTTGCATCAGCCAAAGAATACACAGAAGTTCGTTTGGCCGTTGACGTACCTTACGAGCCGTTTGAATATAAAGCACCTGACGGTTCACTTACCGGCTTCGAAATCGACCTTGGTAATGCCGTTTGTGCTGAAATGCAGGTTAAATGTGAGTGGGTAATTCAAGCATGGGACGGCATCATCCCTGGTCTTCTTGCTCGTAAATACGACGCTATCTTCTCTTCTATGTCGATCAACGAAGATCGTAAAAAGAAAGTGCTTTTCTCTGAGCCATACTACAACACTCCATCGTCTTGGTTCGGTCCTGACAGCAACAAACAACTAGACGTATCAAGCAAAGACGCACTTAAAGGCAAGAGCGTGGGCGTTCAGCGCGGTACTATCCAAGACAAATACGTTACCAAAAACTTCGGTGACGTGGTTGATGTTAAGCGTTACACCACCTCTGACGATCTAGTATTGGATCTTCAAGGCGGCCGTTTGGATCTTGTGTTCCTGGATTATCCAGTAGGTGAATCTACCATCATGAAGCAAGACGGTTTTGACTCTATCAGCGATACCATTCAACTAGGCGACGGTGTTGCGGTTGCTATGCGTAAGCGTGATAAAGATCTTGCAGCGCAATTCAACAAAGCGTTGAAGGCCGTGAAAGACAACGGTACTTACGACAAGATCATGAAGAAGTACTTCTCTTACAACATCAAAATGTAAGAACCCTAACGGGACCCAGAGAGCTACCAAGGTAGCTCTCTTACTTTGGCCTCATCATTCGGGCCATACAGCGATTTAATATCAGCCAAGACAGCGAAATATTATGATTGATTTTCACGGCTACGGCCCATCCATATTTTACGGCGCGATTCTCACTATTGAGATTGCTTTCTTATCGTTATTTCTAGCCGTAATCCTCGGTTTGTTAGGCGCCATTGCCAAAGTATCCAAGAATAAAGTTGCCAATGGCATCGCGACTGTCTACACCACAGTCATTCGTGGCGTACCTGATTTGGTATTAATGCTGCTCATTTTCTTTGGCGGTCAGGTGTTAATGAATAACTTCTCTGACTGGCTTTATGAAGCTTATGAAATTGATGTGTTCTTTAACATCAATGAGTTTATTGCTGGCGTTGTCACCATTGGTTTTATCTTTGGGGCGTATATGTCAGAAACCTTCCGTGGTGCGTTCCAGTCCGTTGAAAACGGACAAATTGAAGCAGGCAAAGCTTACGGAATGAGTAACGTACAGATTTTCAAACGTATCATGTTTCCGCAAATGATGCGCCATGCTCTACCAGGCCTGGGTAACAACTGGATGGTTCTACTGAAGACCACCGCCCTGGTCTCTATCATTGGTCTAGCCGATATGGTGCGCTTGGCCTCAGAAGCGGCAAAAGCCGTACACGAACCTTTTACCTTCTTTATCCCTGTTGCTGCTGTCTATCTAGCACTGACCGCTATTTCAGAAATTGTTATCAAGAAGTTAGAACACCGTTATAGCGCCGGTGTGATTAAGGGTTAAGGGCAAGAGGTAATTACCGATGGACAGTTTAATCGCACTGATCGACCAGAACGAAATTTTTAACGTACAGACCCTACTGCATTATTGGGATGGGTTTGTAATGACCATTCAGCTGGTGTTCTTATCGCTCGTGGTAGGCGCCGTTCTTTCTATTCCGTTAGCGTTGATGAGAAGCTCCAACAACCCATGGATCTCAAGACCGGTTTGGTTATACACCTACATTTTCCGTGGCACCCCGCTACTGATTCAGCTTTACATTATTTATTACGGTGTTGTGTTTATTGAAGGCATTCAGGATTCTATGTTCTGGCCTATCGTAAAAGACGCCTTTTACCCATGTTTAATCGCCTTTGTCTTAAATACCGCTGCCTACACCACAGAAATTTTACGTGGTGCTTTGGTAGCAACACCAAAAGGGGAGATCGAAGCGGCCAAAGCCTACGGCATGTCTTGGTGGCAAATGACCCGACGCATTGTTCTGCCGAGCGCTTTCCGTCGTGCACTGCCAGCCTACGGTAACGAAGTAATCTTTATGCTTCACGCCAGTGCCATTGCCAGCGTTGTCACCATCGTTGATTTAACCGGTGCCGCCCGTGACGTTTATGCACAGCACTATGCGCCTTTTGAAGCCTATACCTTCGTTGCTCTGATCTATCTGTGTGTCACCTTCTGTTTGATCTATCTGTTCAAATTCCTTGAAAAGAAAATGCTGGCGCATTTACGCCCACTGTCGTAAGTCTCTCTATACTTACTCTTGTCAGATACCTGTGTGATTCGCAGGATCTGACACCTGACATGTACCGTCCATTATTAGTATCAGCCGTTATCAATATCAGCCGTTCAGTAATCCAACTCTAAAGGTGAATGGAATGACGCTTAACTTTTTTGCACCCAACCAAGACTTCCTTTCTGAAACACTGAACGACTTAATCCCTGCACCACCAACCAATGAGATGACGTTAGACGATGGTACGCGCGTAACTCGGATGGGTTTAGGCGCCCTATGGTTTCAGCCAAAATCACCTACTGATGAACAAGTATTGATCTTTTCATCCGCGATTCACGGCAATGAAACGGCTCCGATTGAAGTCTGCAATCACATCGTTAACGACATTTTCGCGGGCAAAATAAAGGTGTTGCGTCCAACTTTGTTTCTTTTGGGTAATCCAGCCTCCATGCGCATCGCGGAACGCTTTGTGGAAGAAAACCTCAACCGGCTGTTTTTAGGCAAACACTCGGCCGAAGGGAAAACGCAGAACCTTGAAACTCAACGCGCTCAAGTCTTGGAAAGCTGGGTCGACGAGTTTATACAAGCTCAACCAAAGGATTCACAGCTTCTGCATTACGATCTGCATACTGCCATTCGAGGCTCGCACAGAGAGAAGTTTGCCCTCTACCCTTATGTGCCGAATCGCGACGCCCCTCGCCAACAAGTCGCCTTCATGTGTGCTGCGGATGTTCACACTATCCTGTTGCAATCGACGCCTGCCGGCACGTTTTCAGCATTAACCTCAGTAAAATACGGGGCCGAAAGTTTCACCATTGAATTAGGCAGCGTTAACCCCTTTGGAGAGAACGATCTCAGCCGTTATGAAGGCATTCATTCTTTACTCTGCTTACTACTGGAAGCGAGAGAGTCCTGTATTGAGGAAAGCCAAGCCGACGCAGTTGACCTCTTTGTGGCCTGCCATGAAATTCTAAACACAGGCGATAGCTTTGAGTTGAACATCGAAGAAGACGTGTGGAACTTCGCACCTTATGAATCCGGTGCGCTCATTTGGAAAGACGACCAACAAGAGTATCGCGTCGAAGGTGAAACCCAATACATTGTGTTTCCCAACAGTAAAGTACCCGTCGGCCAACGTGCTGGATTACTGCTTAAAAAACAACCCAGTCCAAAGCCCTAAACTGAGACGTTCCCCAGCCTACAACAATCACAGAACAAGCTAATCCATAGTAGGAACAGTCAGTTCGTATTCCTTGTGCTATACCTCATAAATAGCCTGTAGGAATTCATCTATGGATAAACGTTTTCTTCGACGAGATTTTATTCGCCGTAGCCTGATCGGCAGCGGTTACCTTGCACTAACGGGAACAAATATTCTTGCCCCCTTAGTTCATGCATTTGGCAATATTCCGGAAGAACTTCCCCCTGGCCAGTCTATTTATGACATGGGCGGGGAAGTTTATGTAGACGGTCAGCTCGCGGACAAGTCCACCTTTATCAGTGCCCAATCCCTTGTGGAAACCGGTAGCAATAGTTTTGTGATCTTTGTGGTGGGTAAAGACGCACACATCCTCAGAGAAAACAGCCGACTCCAGCTAGAAGGCGAAACCAGTATCATTGAAACCGGATTACGACTCTTTACCGGCAAGCTGTTATCGGTGTTTGGCAAACGCTCTTCCAACGAAAGTCACACCATCAAAACCTCTACCGCCACCATTGGTATTCGAGGCACAGGCATTTACACAGAGTCTGACCCTGACGTTAGCTACGTCTGTACTTGTTATGGTCATGTGGACTTATTAGCGAACACCGATCAACAAAGCTCAGAAACCATTATCTCGGAACATCACGATGCACCTCGCTATATTCTGGCGGACGGCAACGCCGGAAAGTTAATCACGCCTGCCCCGTTTAAAAATCACAGTGATGAAGAGTTGATGCTGATCGAAGCGATCACCGGAAGAACACCGCCCTTCTCATCGGTTATGGGGTATAGTTCACCGAGAAGGGGTTATTGATGAAACATCAGTCTCAACCTATGTTCTTCAACTGATCTCCTAATCATTACGACCTATGGCAGACTTAGGCGAAACAAAGTCCAAGTTATTTAAGAGACTTAATTCTCTTACGACCAAGCGTTTTATTCGCTTGATGTTGAGTTTTTCCATTTTACTCGTGTTCTTGTTGCACAGCTCAGGAGTCCTGCAAGTTACCTTACTGGATGCTCTAGAGCGTTTTTCATACGACGTAAAACTCAACAGCACCGCACCACATACCACAGACCATCGCATTGTAATTGTCGATCTCGACGAGAAAAGCCTGCAACAACATGGACAGTGGCCCTGGAATCGAGGCCTGGTCGCAGACATGGTGTCCAAGCTTCTGGAGCAACATCAGGTTCAAAGCATTAGTTTTGATATGGTCTTTGCCGAACCTGATTTCTCAGATGGCATATCGGTGCTTGAAGATGTCGGTCAATACCTTCCCCAAGAGGTCGTTCAAAAGTGGCAACGGATCTTAGACTTTGATCAGCAATTTGCTCAGGTGATCAAGGATCAACCCGTGGTTCTGGGTTATGTCTTTCAACAAAACTCAGAAGACATCATCAACCAACTGACCGAGCCTAGCACTCTCTTATCGCCATCCATACAAGAAAAACTCGATCTGATTTCCCCGAAAGGTTTTACGGCAAACATTGCGTCTTTGGAAGCAGCTAGCCCCATATCCGGTTTCTTCGATAACCCGATTGTGGATGAAGATGGCGTCTATCGCAGAGTACCGTTAGTACAAACGTACCAAGGGGGTATTTACCCATCTCTGGCTTTAAGCACGCTCATCATTAATCAAGATGCCCCCAAACTCAGACTGGATATTCAACAAGAACAAGATTACGCCGCCATTGAAGGCTTGTACCTTGGCTCAAATTATATTGCGACCGGAGCGCTGACCGATGTTTATGTGCCCTATCGTGGCCGACAAGAGAGCTATCCATACGTTTCTGCCAGCGATGTCTTGCAATCGAACGAACCAATTCCAATACTAAAAAATGCCATAGTATTGATCGGTACAACTGCGCCCGGCTTGCTGGATCTGCGTTCAACGCCTTTACAGAAAAACTATCCCGGAGTTGAGGTTCACGCCAACCTGATCAGCGGCATGCTCGACGGGACGACACGTCATCGTCCCAGTTACAGCCTGGCCATTGAGTTTTTGACCTTAATGCTCATCGGTTTGGTGATCATCTTCTCCCCCTTCATTAATGCCCCTTTCAAGCATTTAAGTTTGTTATCGGCCTTAGCGCTGGCACATACTCTGATTAATCTGTACCTCTGGAATAGCCAACTCGTTATTCATCTGGTGTCTCCTCTGGCCTTAATCTTTACGCTGCTCGCTTTTCAAACCAGTTGGGGTTTCTTCATTGAAGCCCGCGCCAAGCGTCACCTCGCTAAGTTGTTTAGCCAATACATCCCCAAAGAATTGGTCAATCGAATGGCCGAAGCGCCAGAGAGCTTTGAACTCAGCGGAGAAAGTCGTGAAATGACGGTGCTGTTTACCGACATTCGAGGCTTTACCAATATCTCCGAAAGTCTCCCCCCGAAGGAACTCTCGAAACTAATGAAGGAGTTTCTGACGCCCATGACCGAAATCATCCACAAACACAACGGCACCATCGATAAGTACATGGGCGACGCTATCATGGCGTTTTGGGGCGCCCCTCTGCCTGATGATCAGCACAGATACAATGCCATTCATGCCGCAGAAGAAATGGTTGAAGCACTAAAGAAAATCAATAATAAATTCGCAACAAGAAACTGGCCGACGCTCGACATCGGTATCGGTATCAACACGGGAATGATGGACGTTGGCAACATGGGCTCAGAATACCGTATGGCGTACACAGTATTGGGCGACGCAGTGAACTTAGGCTCACGGCTAGAAGGCTTAACCAAAAGCTACGGCGTTTCAACCATCATAGGAGAAGACACCTTCCGCAACCTCGACGGCATTTTATGCCGAGAAATTGACCGTGTTAAAGTGAAAGGCAAAGATCGGCCCGTCAGTATTTTCGAGCCCATAGGCTATCAGGATTTACTGTCGCCAGATGAAATCCAATTCATTGATGACTTTAACGAAATGCTGTTGAAGTATCGTGCGCAAGACTGGCCAGGTTGTCTCGAGATTATTCAGAAGTTAATCAAGCGCTCAGGGCCACACCCCATTTTTAAAGTCTATTTGGAACGAATCCGAACCTATCAAAAACAGCCTCCCGGTCTGGATTGGGATGGTGTCTTTGTTCATACCTCGAAATAACAATAGAAATTACCTTACAGAAAGGATTCCCAACATAAACACGTTAGCCTTAAGAGCGCTTGGACTTATACAGGGTCTCAATGGCTGTAAATAAGGTTTCCAGCGCACCATCGAAACGATCCCAGGTCGCTTGGTCATTCAAATCCAACCCGGCAAAAGGGGACTTTAACGATTCCCTGATCGTTAGATGAAGTAACGCCGCACCCAACATAGCCGTAATTTCATGGTCGTATTCAGTCATCTCAATATGATCTTGGCCCATCATTTCTTTGACAAGATTGAGTGAACTTTGTGTACGGGAAGCAACCAGACTTTCGGTGATCTCATTGTTCTCCACCATTTCCCAAGCGTAGATAGCAACGGTATGAGGTCGTTTTTTCAACGCAATTCTGAAATTTCTGAAGATGGTTCGACAGCGCTCTCTTAAAGTCAGCCCTTTAAACTCATCTTCCGACATGCCGCGAATTTCATCCACCGATGGCCAGAAACTGTCGGTTTCACCATAGGCCTGAATCAAACCTTCCAAACCACCGAAGTAACGATAAATCAATGCCTTAGCAACACCCGCCTGCTTCGCAATGCGGTTAATACCTAAGCCCTGATAACCATCTTGAGCTAATACTTCACCCACCGCCGACAAGATCTTCGACTTGGTTTGCTCTTTGTTCTTCACTTGCGACATGTCATCTACTGCCATTGACCGATTCTTAGTTCTGTATCATACCTTTGAGCAAAGACTCTAAACATTAACCACCCCACAAAAATGTTACTTATCGGTAACATCTGTATTGACGAACATTTTTTGAACACCTAAATTATGTAACCAGTTGGTAACATAACAAATACAACACATCCCAATAGGCAGGTGGACGTCGCCTAATGATGGTTATTGAAAAGGACACATAACATGGCTCTTGAAACACTTCTTTCTGAAACACTTGGCATTGTTCGTAAACCCTTCCTGCCTAAAGTTCTGAACAAAAAACTCACCTTGATCACCGGCGGCAGCAGCGGCATTGGTTTGGCCGTCGCACGACAAATTGGTGAGGCCAAAGGGACTGTTATTCTAGTTGCTCGTGGCATCGAAAACTTGGAAAAAGCTAAGAAAGAAGTGGAAGATCTGGGTGGTACTGCTTACATCTACAGTTGTAACCTAAGCTGCACGGAATCCTGTAAAGAGCTCGTAGAAAAAGTGCTTGCAGAGCATGGCCCAATTGATGTGTTAATCAACAACGCTGGCCGTTCAATCCGTCGTTCAGTAAACGATGCCTATGATCGTATGCACGACTTCCAACGCACCATGGACTTGAACTACTTCGGTTGCCTGCAATTGATTCTTGGTTTCTTGCCTGCCATGCGTGAGCGCAAAAAAGGTCACATCATCAATATTTCTTCTGCTGGCTGCCAGTCCAATGTTCCGCGTTTCTCTGCGTACATTGCCAGTAAATCAGCACTGGATGCCTTCAGCCGTTGCTTAACCAACGAAGTAGCACAAGATAACGTCAACATCACCACGGTTTACATGCCATTGGTTCGTACGCCGATGATTGCACCGACCAAGAGCTACGATTACTTGCCGGTGATGTCACCGGAACGTGCGGCAGATTTGGTATTGAAATCACTGATCACCAAGCAGAAAAAAGTGACTACACCACTAGGTTCTCTTGCGGAAGTGGTTTATGACGTTTCCCCAACCACAGCAACTCGTATCATGAACTTGAGCTATCAGTTTGAAGAGAAACTAAAGGCCTACCAGAAGAAACAAAAGGAAAAAGCGGCCAAAACCCAAACCGCTTAATACAGAGAGATTCAACAACGAAAAAAGCCTACCGTGGAAAACACGGTAGGCTTTTTTTTGTGGTCAGACCGTCTTATCCAATACCCGTTTGGACAGTAAATAAAAGACCGCCATGCCCACCGCATCACATCCAAGATCCATAAAATCAAAGTTACGCGAAGCAATGTATAGCTGACTGAATTCTTCTGTAACTGCAAACAGCCCAACCAATAACAACGCCAGATTCACCTGCACACCCTTTTTTACGCCGGGAACACCTAACCTTACCGACTTACCAAGCAAGGTTAGATTGAGCATAAAAGTCAGTACACCAAAGATCATCAAGTGCCCAATTTTATCGCCATTAGGCACGTGTTGAAGCCACTCCACCAGAAAGTAAGTTTCGCCTTGATTGACTTGATATAAGGTGCCAAAGATCAACAGCACCATACACACCAACCCCATCACCGCTTTATGCCGAAAGTGCATCGTCATTACTTCTCGTCCTCGGTTGATTTAGTAAACTTCTCCGCGGCGGCACGATCCCCCAGGTCATACCAATCGATGTTTCGAGTTACCACCATCACAATCACCAGAATTACAAAGGTCAGTGTCGAGCCCATCAGAAAAGCCAAGTCTTCAGAGCTGATAATCAGGTAAAGACACAGATACAACACCGACAGCAGACCACTGTACAAAGCCGCAAGCTTGAAGCCTTTTAGAACGAAGCTCAGATAAAACATCAGCAAGGCAATACAGGCTACAGAGGCAACAGCGTAAGACACCCCAAAGGCCAGATGTTCAGACAAAGACACCAACAACAGATAGAAAATCGCGTTAGCAAAGCCCACCAACGTGTATTGAATGGCATGGATCGGTAGCTTCTTCACAATTTCAAAAATGAAGAAGGAGATGAAGGTCAAACCAATAAATAAGATGCCGTATTTCAACGCTCGATCCGACTGTTGATACACATCGATGGTTTCAATGTGCTTAACGCCAAAACCACTACTAATGAGGTCGGCACATTCACCGTTCGCACAGTTCGCAACTTTCTCGTTGATGTTATTTGCGAAGGACGTAGTCTTCCAAGTTGCTTGATACCCCGCTTCGGAAATAGATCGTTCTACCGGTAGAAACATCCCAGTAAATTCAGGGTGCGGCCAATCCGAGGTAACAGACACCTGAGTCTCGACACCTGTGGGAACAAAGGAAATAGACTCCATGCCACGCAATACCAACTGATAACTGAAGTCTAACGATGTTAGGGGATTTGCCTGATCATCAGTTTCTTTGCTCTCGTGAATATCTTTAGCAATTCCAGGCACAAAGGCATGAATGCCATTGCCATTAGAAGAAAATTTGCTGCCCGGTAAAAACTTAATGGTTTGATTCAACCATCGCAGCTGCGGAATGCTATTGATACCGCGCGGATCAAATACCGTGCTGAATAAATAGGGTTTGGAAAGCTCTACCTTCTCTGCCGACCCAAAGATACGAACTAATTCTTTCTGGATACGTGTCTGATCAAATGCACCCGACACATCGAAGGTTCCGGTATACACAGGCACTTTATAAATACCTTTGTATCGAAGGTCGTTTTCAATCTGACTTTTGATACTGAGGCTTTCAGGATTGATAAACAGCTTGCGGTGACGCACCACTTCCTTCTTATGTTTCTTCGTTTCATCTTTGTTCCACACATCCACGTAATCCGTTGTGGTGTATGGGATTACCAGAATCGGCCCCATCAGCTCCTGAGCGCCCGTCCAGCTTTGAGAAACGCTATATTTTGCGGACTGCAGATAATCATTTCGCTCGTAGATTTTCTCAGAAATCATCCCCAGAGGGATTAGTAAGATAAGGGCGATTAAGCCAATCACACAGAGTTTTATTGCCAGTGCTTTTTGCATGAGATTTCTCCTAAAAGTTAGATGCTTTTAAGATAAATCGCCTGTGTGGGGTCTTTATGAGTTGAATGTGTAGATAGTTTGTAGTGCGTGTGAAGCACTTTTTGTGGTCTGTTGTAGCGGTTAGTTTGAGTGTTTTTTTAGTGGTTTTTTAGTGCATCTAGGCTGGCAACCACACCCGTGCGCAACAACCCTGAGTGAGTCGGTTTTCCAAAGACACTTGCCCTTGGTGTAAAGCCACAATTTCATTAACAAAACACAGCCCGAGCCCGGTGCTTTTTTTATTGGTATCCGGTCGATTCAGTGAATAAAAACGCTCAAACACTCTGGATAGCGCATACTCAGGAATCCCCGGCCCTTGATCTTGTACCTCCAGAACACAGCCTTGATGGTCACGCGTTATTTGAAGAACAATCTGTCCAGCCGAGGGGCTAAATTCGATGGCGTTCTGAAGTAAATTATCCAACACCTGAGTTAACAGAAAAGCATCGCCTTCCACCTCAAAGGCATCTTGATTGGCATCGTTCGGAATCACCTCAATGGTCACGCCTTTCGCCAATAACGCCACCCGCTTACTCTCAATGACGCTGTGTGCCAGAGACAACAAAGATACTCGTTCTGTCGTTTCCAAATTTCCGCGTTTCTCCAAACTGGCCAAAGCCAACAAACGATTGATCATCACATCAATGCGATCGGTTTCATCCAGAATATTGCTTTGAAAACGTTCAAAATCGGCCTCAGGCATGGTGGGAGATAACAACTCGGCAGCGCCTTTAATGGCCGACACCGGGCTCTTCAATTCATGAGTTAAGGCATGGACGTAGTTTTCCACGTACGCTTTCCCTTCCAGCTGCTCACGCATGTTCTCGATGGCATCCGCAAGCTTCGTTAACTCCACTTCGCCAACCTTGGGAACGCTTGCCTTTCGTCCTTTAGCAATCTGATCCGCGTAGTCCACCAGCTTACGAATCGACCGTGTTAACCCAAAGGAAAACACCGCACCGATCACAATCGAAATCACAATCAACCAAAAACTGGTGGTTTTGATCTTCAACTGAGCCATGTCTATAAATGGCTGAACCGTTTGATTGGGCTTGGCAACAGTCAATGAGCCCACTATGCGCCCATTGTTTAGAATTGGGGCCGCTACGTGCATCACCGTACTCATTTCATCGTCCGGCCTTAACTTCGTACTACGAGCTCCGTATTGGCCACGCAAGGTCAGATAAACGTCATTCCACCGCGAATAATCTGCGCCTACATCCTTGCCCGACGAATCGTATTGCACAATGCCCTGATCGTCCGTGATGTAAATGCGAATCTGGCTGGACTCTTTATCCACAGAAAAGATTTTGGCGCGATAGGAACGCGCTAAAAAGCGCTCGATGCTTTGAGCAAAATTCAGTTGCGCAAAATTCTGGCTGGTCAACTGATCCTGCAGGAACTCATTGGAAACCACTTCGGCCAGTAAATTTGCCGTATCCACCAAGGTATCTTCAGTGGTCTGACGCATCCCCGGACGAAGCTCAGACATAAACACATTCAGCAACAAGTAAGTCGCAACACCGAGAATAGAAAAATTGGCTAAGAAGATTCGAAGGTTAAGACTCATTGTCCGGCCTTTAAGCTGTAACCCAGGCCACGATGCGTCTGAATGATATCGCCTTGATCATCCACCTGTTTGAGTTTGGCGCGTAAGGTTTTAATGTGCGTATCAACCGCTCGGTCGAAACTTTCTTCCGGCGAACGCCAAACTTTTTCCATCAGCTGTTCACGTGAAAAAATGCGTTCCGGCTGCTGCATTAACGTCTCCAGAATACCAAACTCGTAAGCCGTTAAATCCAACATCTGGTCATTAAAGAAGGCGCGTTTCAGCTGACTGTCCAGACGTAAACGCCCACGAACGAGCACAGAAGCTTGCGATTCGTCCGAGCTTGCCGTGGATGCCCCCGAAACACCCGAAGGGCTCAGCAAGCCCGACTGCCGACGTAAAATGGCTTTCACCCGAGCCGATAACTCTCTCGGACTAAAGGGCTTCACCACATAATCGTCACCGCCGATTTCCAAACCCACCACACGATCAATTTCATCGCCTCGTGCGGTTAAGAAAATCACGGGTACGGAAGAAAACGTTCGAATCGCTTTGCAGACATCGAAGCCCGAGAGATCAGGCAAACCCACATCCAAAATCACCACATCCACGGACTGATGCTGACAATGCTCGACCGCCGCCTGACCTAACGACAACCACTCAACATCCAGCCCTTCCTGACGTAAGGCATAAATAACGTTATCAGCAATGCTTTGCTCGTCTTCGACTAACAGGACTTTATGCACAATATGACTCAAAACTATTGAGCTTTCAGCTCGCCTTCCACATGGAAAAGCTTGTTGTAGATCTGCCACTGCCCGTCCACTTTAATCAGCGACAGCGTGTCCAAAAACATCAAACCAAGATACGCGTCTCTCACTCTCGCCACCGCTGTATCACCCGCAACCTCGATGGACAACACATCAAGAATCGCGGCCTCACCCTTTTCTTTTGGTGACGGCTGATGCGAAGCAACCAACTCCGCAAATTGCCCAACGGTCGACTCTTGCAAGCCACCACCAATGTAACCTGTGATCATCGCATTTGGGTGGAATGCATCGTGCGCTTTCTGTGCGCTTGATTCGTACATACACTCAAAGTACGTCTGAATTACGCTTTGAATTTGTTGTTCGTTGTTCACGTTAATGTCCTTATTATTTTTCAATTTTGATGTGGAACAGCAGAGTCGTTTCCGAAGATAACGAAGATTATCTGCTTTCAATCCCCTTGTCGAAACGATGCTCTATTTATTCACAAAATAGGGAAGTTGATAAGCCCTACCCACCAAAATCAATCATAGGCTTCCAACCTTCCGCCCAAGTGTAGGTGGAACCTTCGCCCACATCCGCTAAGGATCGAGTCAGAAAATCAACAAACACTCTCACTTTAGCAGGCAAATATTCTCGCTTCGGATAAATCGCGAACACGCCACTGTCGGGTTGCGGCGGTCTGAAATACGGATACAGAGAAACCAGTTCGCCACGTTCCAAGCCCTTCTTGGCAAGAAAGTGAGGGAGTTGAGCAAAGCCCAAACCGTCAGCACACATATAGGCCATCGCTTCGCCATCATCGGTGATATGGCTACGCTCTAACTCGTAAGGAATGTATTCCCCTGTTTCATCGGGTAAAAAGATCGGTTGAAGCTGTTGAGTTTCCTTGATTCGAAAACCAATCCAACGGTGTTGATGGAAGTCTTCGGGGCAGCTTGGCGTGCCATGCGTTTCCAAATAGTCCGGCGATGCACATATCAGGAAATCCATTGGGCTCAAGCACCGCGCCACTAGCCGACTGTCTTTAACATACCCTGTGCGTAAGGCGATATCGATGTCGTTTTCGATGATGTCCACATGGAAATCGTTGATATCCAATTCCAGCTTGATGTCTGGGTATTGCTCGCAAAACGCTTTTAATAACGGGCGAAGATACAGGTGGCCATAACACACGGCCGAATTGATTCGGAGAGTGCCGCAAGGGGAGTCATTTAGGTGCTTCAGCTCATCCTCACAGGTGGTGAGATCCTGGACCATCTTTCGCACTGTATCGGCATAACGTTGACCGGCGGTGGTGATTCGCAACTGTCGGGTCGAGCGCTGAAACAAGGTTAATCCCAGCTGTGCTTCCAATCGGCCAATGGCCTTACTGACGGTGGAAGGATCACTGTTACACAGCCTTGCCGCCGCAGCAAAACTGCCGCCATCACAGGTGGCTAAGAAGATTTCTAATGATCTAAGTTTGTCCATGATTTGCACACGAAAAATAGTGTATTTGGTGATTGACTATACCAAGAAAGATTCATGAATAGTATTCATGACTAATTGGGATATCGACCTATTTTTCCAACACGTTCCTGTTCATAAAATCCTCACCTATAGACGTTCACAGATCTATGAGATTGAGAATTTATGTTGAAGCACTTCATTTCAAACAAACTACCCGCTGGTCATCCTCTGACCTATTTATTCCTGGCATTTATCACCATGGCAGGGCTTTCCTACATTAACTTCATGCCAGGACTGGTTAACGCACTGGCCGGTGAGATCGGTTTCAACGAAGCAGAGGCCGGTCAAATCGTTGCGCTCAATGGTTATGGCGGCTTGATTGGCAGCACAATCGCCATCTTTCTGGTGCGACGCATTCAATGGCAACCGGCCATGCTCTTGTTCTTAGTGTTATTGGCAGCGATTGACCTCTCAACAGTATGGGTGGGTGAACTATCAGCAACTACGTTAGGGGTTAGTAATTACACGCTGATGCTGGGCTGGCGATTTCTGGCAGGCACCTTCGGTGGTCTGAGCCTTGGGATCGGTTTTGCTGTTCTTGCTAGATTGAACAACCCGGATCGCGCCTTTGGAACCTTGCTGTTCATACAGTTCAGCATCGGCTCCATCGTCATGTATCTCTTACCCGAACTAGAAGCGCAAATGAACGCCTATGCGGTGTTTTATGTGATGGCAGCGTTCGTAGTCTTAAGCCTAGTATTTTTGCCTTTTTTACCGGCACTTTCTCTCAAGCACTCAACATCAAATCAACCAATAAGTGGCCGCACTGCATCTGTGCCTTGCACATCAAACGTACCTGGCACATCACACAATGCCTTATTGCTGATGCTCGCCATCATCACCTACCAAATCTCCGCCAGTGCTATTTGGGCTTACGTTGGGTTGATTGGCCTTGGCGCGAACATGAGCAACGACGATGTCAGCATGTACATTGCGACGACCGGGTTGTTAGGGCTGCTCGGCGCCATGTTACCTGTGATCAGTGGCAATCGTTATGGGCGCTTGTATTGGATCATTGCTGGCGTAGCCATGTCGGTAGTATCCGCCATCATGCTCAGCGTAACGCACCTAACACCGCTGTTTTATGTCATCGCGATGTCTCTGCTGTTTTTCTCCTGGCCAGCCATTCAATCCTATCTATTGGCGGTCACAGCAGAACAAGACCCAAGTGGCAAGCTATCTACTGTTGCTGCCGTTGTGTCATCAATCGGCTTAGCAAGCGGCCCACTGATCGCCTCTGGTTTGCTGAATGAAGAGAGCTTTTCACTGATGCTCTACGTCTGCGCCGCCATCTTCGTGTTGAGTTTCATCCTCTTACTCAAGCCCGTTCAGGCCCAGGAGAAAGATCACAGCATGAGACTACCGGCTCAATATCCGTCGTGATCTTACAAGCACCACCAACAAGGTTTTAATTCAGAATCAAGTCAATAGAAGGAACACAACCATGATCCGATACCTCTTCAACAAAATGCTTTTGGCAATGAAAACCCGTTACGACTATGACGTGCGTTACATGCAGGACATTCTTAAAACCAGCTTGGGCGCCTTTCTCAAATTAATGGGCTTTCAAACCATGTCCTCCCACTCAGGGAACCTACCTCCCGAGCCTCTGTATGCCGCCAGACTTCGTGCCATCATTTGGGATGACTGCGGGCCGTGTACCCAACTGGTCGTCAATATGGCGTTAGAGGAAAAAGTCGCCCCTGAGATGGTTCGCGCCATCATTGATAGAAATTTGGACAAACTGCCCGAGGAGATCGCACTCGTCGTGCAATTCACCGAATTTGTCTTGGCGCACAACCCGGAAGCCGATGATCTACGCGAACAAATTGTGGCCTTATGGGGCCAAGAAGGACTGATTACCATCGCCTATTGCATCAGTTCTTATCGCGTCTACCCGGCTCTCAAATACGCATTGGGCTACGGTAAAGCCTGTAGTCGAGTCACAGTCAATGAGGATTCTCTTGCCCCAACACGATCCGCCACATTAGCGATGGGTGCCGAGCATGATTAGTAAAGTCATCATCGCAATTGCCAGCCTGTTAGGGCTGGCAGCCTTTACCAATGGCCTGTTCATGTTGATCGCCCCTGAACAGTGGTATTGGCTTGTCCCTGGCGTACCTGAGCGCGGCCCGTTCAACCAACACTTCTTGCGAGACATAGGCATGATCTACATGCTGATCGGCTCAGCATTGTTTTATGGCGCCCTCTATAACAGCGCCCTTTACAAAAACTTCCGATTACTGCTTTGGTTAATGCCGATTTCATGGCTGGTGTTCCATGCCATATTTCACGCCTGGGAAGTGGTGGTTGGCATCTCCGGACCTGAAGCCCTGCTCGTCGATTTTGCAGGAGTCACACTGCCTGCGATTGTGGGAATTGGCTTGCTCTATGCAAGTTATAAATTGCAGGGAAAAGAGTAGATGTTTGGTTTGTGGGGTTAGAGAGTTAATTGAGTATAGGATAGGCGCCGGGATTAGGCGCCTTAGTAACCTAAGAACATAAAAATACTTCGAAACTTAATAATACCGAACCAGTGTAGCCGTATACGGAACATAGAGCTCTTTTAACGGTTGTTCTTAATTAAAATTGTCCAGAAGACGAAAACGAGGACTTAGTGACAATATCTTCACTATTAAACTCAACTATTAACATATCTTGCTTGAATTTAACTCCTTTTGTTTGAGTTAACATATAAATAATCGCAGACCCATCTTTATCATTTACTAACGGATATATTTGTTGACTTCTGCTCTGACCAAGAATCTTTATCACTTCGCTCTTCGACTGACCTTCCTTAATAGTTCTAGCTAGCTCTTTATCAAAGCTCGTATTATCAACTTTGAATGAACTCGAATAGTTCTTACCTACTAAAGTACCGTCAACGAAAAACAAACCCTGTGATCGAGCTGGAGTGATACCTGGGTTCACAGCTTCATCACTCAAGCTTGCGTAAGAATAGTTGATAATTTCAACCTCTACGCCATTAAATTCAGCAATTCCTGTTGTGTTAGGTTCTCCCATAGCCATTAAAACCTTTTCTTTTGTGGTTTTACCTAGCACTAACTGGTTTTCTTCAAGTTTTTTGAAGTTTGTCCCTGCTGCACAACCAACTAGCATCAATACAGCTAAAGAAATAAAAACTAATCTGAATTTTTTCATTTATTTCCCCTTCCTGGGTTTGTTTAATATTTTTAGGCTAACAATCAATCCAAAATCACAAAGACAAAGATCACTTGTTTCTAAGCGGCACACATTCTCCTGCATATCTCTTTCTAAAACAATAAGTGAATTGACACTAGATGAAACCATAGTTCCAAGACGGCGAATTTAATATCTAAATACAACGAGTTATACAAAAAATCCCAGCCAAAGCTAGGATCTGAAAATTCATTTCTAATGAAAGAAATATATAGAAGGCATATATTCAGACATTAAACTGCCTTCAAAGATACTTTATTCATATCACCCGCTTTATCTCTTTCAATGCTCTCACCAAACCTAGATCAAAGCAGCTACTAATAAAGCTTCGCATAGTACCTAAGCGAGCTTTAATTCTCTAGAAATAAACTTTTAATACACTCCTTCTTTACTCATTATTTTGCCTAATAAGTCTTAACATACCTCATCCCGCCAAAGCCTTAGCTCTGCAGCAATACCTTTCCCCTCTAAAGAAGCATCCAACTTCTGAAGAATATCTTCGAATGCTGATTCATCCGCACTGTAGGCCTCAAAAATGATTGAGGTTAAAACCAACGTCCAATCTTTCTGAAACCGCACTTTAAGGTTGGCACATCGCTCTGGTAATGTGCCACCACATGCGATTTCAATTAAAAAAGGTGCCAGGGCATCCAGATCCATATTGCTTAGCCATTCTTTGATCAGCGCATCGAAACACAATGGTTCTTTGGCTAGTTCCTTTTGGACTTTACTGCCAAACCCTGCAAAGACCTCCGGCCCAACAGGCGCGGTAAGATCTGCGATGAAATCTAAGACGGTGGTTTTATCAATGTCTTTCATGGTTATGGTCGGGGTCACCCTATGTTGGGAAACTCACTTCTTATCAGGTTTTAACAAGTTTTCTTCGCCGAAGTACTTCTTCCAAATACGATCATACGTACCACTTTCTTTGATTGCTTTCAGCCCCATATTGAACTTGTTAATAATCTCTTCATTTTTAGGATCTACGCTGCAATTCAATCGATCCGTATAGGAATACTGAATAAAGTTCGGGTCAAAGTGGGTTTGATTGAGCACATTATGGTGATCTGGATAATACCCTAAAATGGCAGAAATCCGATTGAGTTTGAGCATTTTCAAGTGACTTTCGAATAGTCCCAATTCAACTTTCACGTCACTGAAATCGTCTTTAAGGATGTTAATGTCAATCCCTCGTTCAACACCAATCCGCTTCCCTTTCAGCTGAGCTAACGAACTGATCATCGGCTCGGATTTTAATGTCGAAATCACGTAATGCACTTCCAAAAACAACTCTGATGAACGCACCTGCAGCTGTGCCAAATCGTTAAATATCTTTTTATCCCCACCTATAAAACAATCGGACTTGTTTTCCTTGAATGAATAAATGGCACGGATCAAAGGCAAGGCTCGAACCTGTGCATTCAGAGGAACTTCTCTATCGACGGCCTGGAATACCTCATTGGCAAATCCAGTGCCATCCGTCAGATACCAACCACTAAGCTCCTGAACCGCAACGTTCGTTGCGTGAAGACGCATACTCAATGTCAAAGAAAGGCAGGTAATGAATAGATAGCGACGCATATCCCTTCCTAAAGGAATACAAACAATTAAGAAAGTATATGAAATGACACGCAGAGTGCTAATTGAAAGGGTCGGCAGCTGCGCCAATAAGAGAAATGAAGCTGGCTAACCTGCCAACGAATCATCATCACATCCAACGCATCGATTCGAAATCAAGTGTCTATTTGGCTTGCTCTTCCAACAACTTCTTGGCTCCCCGCGCGTCCAGTACATCCAAAAATGCTTGGAACCCATCTTGATCAATAAACGGATTATTCCTTCCGGAGTGTTTCGCTTTTCGTTCAAAAATCTGAGCCAATCTTGGATGACTCGCTAAGTTAACTTCAACTTTCGGCGAAGATTGTGAGATGCGCCTTATCCGTTCTACACTTTTAACATAGTTTGCAGCCAAATCCAGGCCATTAAAGTTGGTGCCGTTCCCACCAACAATGAACGCTCTATGATCAATGCCGTTATCCTTAACGGAAAAGTCTATTGAAAGGCACCCTTTAGTATGTCCTGGGGTCAAATAAAATTTAAACCGCTTGTTTCCAACGATTAACTCATCGTTATCTTTCGTAAAGCTATCTACCTTAGGGGGAATAAAATGAGTTTTTCCTTCAGAGGCTTCCGATTGAGATTGCGTAAGTAGAAAGCCTTCGTAAGATATTATTACCTTACCGCCATAATTACGCTGGATATATTCTGCAGATCCTACATGGTCCGAATGCCCATGAGTGATGAGGATGTACTTTAGATCTTTTGGATCCAGCCCAAGCCTCTTAATATTTCCAGGAATCCAACGTCCGTATGGGCTTTCTAATGAGTCAACGAGAACCAGACCATCTGACGTAGAGATAAGATATGAAGACACCCATTTATCGCCAACGTAATACACATCATCAAACATCTTAAATGGTTCGACATATCCATTTTTATCCGTCCGTTCAGGGATAAATTCAGAGTGATCCAAAGAAAAAGATTTAAACGACAGAAAGATAAGTAAAAACAAAGAATACTTCATGAATGTCTCTAGAGTGTTAGTGCTACCGGCACAACGGTTAGATAAACTGGCACATAATTGCAGAGCAATTAAGCGCCAGGTTGCGAAGTCCGTTACTGGCGCTTGATGTTAACCGCCGACGACATCAGACTGAAAGAATTGAACAACTTCAGTAAGATCCAACTCTAAATACGCTTTTGTATGCGGTTCCACAAAATGTTGCTTGAAAGCGGCCTCATCTTCAAACCTTTCCCATAAAATGAAACGGTCTTCGTTCTCAGAACAGTGGTGCAATGTAAACAAACTGCAGCCAGGCTCTTTTAGCGTTTTCTCACACAATATTTTTAATGCGGATTTCGCGTCAGCAATCATTGCTTTATCTTTTACTTTTAATTCAGCCGTTACAAAGTAGCCTTTTTCAAACATCTCAAATACTCCCTCAATCTCAATGAAGGGAGCATCTTACAAGCTAGAGTTTACTCTAGGTCAAGAGCTTATTTTCTTTCTCTTGGTAAGCAGCAATTTTGTACTCAACAATCTCAAGTTCGTCTTTGAGGTGCTGAATATCATTTTTCAGTACCTGAGCATGCTCAATGAGCATATTTTTTCTGTCAGATATGCTCGAATCCCCCATTGATCTCAAGACTGAAAATCGCTTAATGCCTTCAAGGCTCATTCCCGTTGACTTCAACCTCTGAATCCAAGCCAACCATGCGAGATCCGTTTCAGAATACACTCTTCTGCCCGATTCATTCCTGGATATATTGGTTAGCAACCCTTCTTTTTCGTAATACCTCAAGGTATGAATCGATAATCCAGTGCGCTCTGAAATTTCTGAAATATACACGGCCCTCTCCTAAGCACTTAGATAAATGACGTCCAACAAAAGAATGCTGGCCTCCAATTCGTGAGTCAGCTAAGCCAGCGCCATAATAGAGTTTTCGACGACTATAAATAGAGATCAGCACCATGAAAAGTGACGCATACATTTTGTCAGCTTAAGTGCTACAAAGAATATACAGGAGGTTATTACGAGCTTGGAATTAAGACCTTGGAGAAGTCTTCAGGTTTGCCAAAGCCAAAAACCAGGCTGAAACAATACTTCCTGCGTAATCGGGAACCGAAAACTAAAGAGTAGTTTTAGGTTGATCCTGAGCCGTTACAAATATCCCTACTTAACCCGTTTTAACTTATTTTTCTTTTGCTCTTTATCTATTTTAATATCTTCAGAGATAGTTCTTTCTGGCATTAAATCTTCTGGTTTCTCTGGGCCAGCAATAATCCCCATTCCAACATCCGATAATTCTTCAGGAATGTCTTTAGAGAATATTTCCTGTGCTCTATTTTTGGCCCTATTATTCAACCAAATCTCAAACTCAGGTGTGCCGGGTTCCGGTCTGTTATTTTTCGCCATCTCTATACACCTATAGGTTTCGCCAAAGATAGGTAGGCGTGTTGCTTTGTTTACCGTTAAAAAGAGTAAAACCAAATTCTTGATAGTACTTAATAACCTGATTGTTAACAGGCCGCATGATTCGAATTTGCTCCGCGCCTATAGAATCGCCATAAACTTCTGCAGCCGCCACGGATAGTTCAACTACTTTACGTTTCAAAGGATGATTCCATGGAGCACCTTCAATAACATCCAGCCTAAGTTTAGCTCCTGAGTAAGTTGGCTTACCAATGCTCAATCCGCAAAGCTCCGCTTTAGCATACCAAATAGCTAATTCAAAACGCTTAGGATGCCTATATGCATAACTCCGAAAGCCATTCTCCCAAGACCAATCAGCATCATCAGAACGAGATAAACTGTATTCCCATCGTCTTGCTTGCGATATTGCTCTTAAATCAATTTTCTTCAAATCTACAAGGTCTTTTAATCCTTGAGGTAAGTTATTCTGAGCCACCTCCAAACTTAAATCCCTAAGCTGGTTGTATTTGGCCTCTGTACTTGAATGGCTAGTTTGCATTTTTCATCCTTGATTGATGTTTTTCTTTTAGAAATAACGCAGTTAGAGCGATCATCCTGCCCATTTATCCAGGCCGTAAAGCTTTGTACAAATGAGAAATCTGATAAAGACCACTACCTAAGAATTGATACTAATTCACTAACTATCACTTAAATGAGAGGTATCTGAGAGTAACCACCAAAAATCCCAGCTGAAGCTGGGATTAAATCACCGTAAAACCACTAAGAGTGAACGTTAATTCGGGCAGATGTTTTCGTCGTCACCACAGACGGCGCCTTCGCGAATCCAGTTGAGCAGGGTTTGATACTCGGCTTCGCCGCTGACGGTGTTGCGGTTGATTTGTATACCACCGCCGTGCTGCAGTTGTGTGGGTTTGAGCAGTAGTAAGCTGTCTTGTGGATAGGCAAGATTCACACGCGCTAAGACGTCATGATATTGGTTGGGGTTGCTATCGTCGTAATACACGGGAATGCCTTGGCGACCGGTGGCTTGGTTATGGCAGTTGCTGCATCGTGCTAGTGTGTCACTGCCTAATATGGGGCGAACGTCATCCACAAAGTTGAGGCTGGTTTGATCAATGCCTTGGCTGTCGATGGTTAATACGAAGCTTGCACTGTCGGATTCCCCAGAGCCATTGCTGACGGTGAGTTGAATTTCATAGTCGCCATCGGTGTCGGTGATAAACACAGGGCTGATGCTGCTACTGGTGGTGCTAGTGACAGAAGAAGTGGCGCTGAAGCTGTACTCGGCACCGGCAGGGGCATCCATCACTTGCCAGGCATATTGATCACTGAACAGGCTTTCAACAGCGGTAAGTTGCACCGGGCTTCGGGCTTGTCGGTCTTCGCCGGGCCTTGCATACGGTTGACCGGGTTCTTCGACTTCCCGATCCTCATTGAAGACATCAAAGCCGGTGAGGAAGGAAGCTAAGGTCGACGGAGCTCCGTCCGGGTCATCCCAGAACTTTTCATAGTTCCGTAAGGACAAAGGCATCACCCCACGACGAAAGACATATTCGATGATTTTGTCGTTGTAGCTGATGAACTGCTCGTAAGAGGAGAAGGAAATGGCGTTGGCTAAGCTGATGACCTCACCGTTCACGGTAGTGGTTTCACGGTTGCCCGCTTCGGTGCCACGCAGTGAATGGCAACTAACACAATGGGGCTCGATGACGTCAGTAAACAACACTTCCACACCTTCGGGGCGCGTGTCTGAGGCTTGCCAACCAGAAGGCACTTCCACGTCATAAGTATCGTTCGGTAAGCCTGCGCCGCCGTAATGGCCTTCCATCATTTCAATGGCGTAATCGCCCCACCACTTACCGCGCGTATCCTGATTCCGTGCATTGATTTCCTGGTAGCTGTTTAAGATCCATTGATTCAGTTGTTTAAGGTTGGCTTCTTGATCTAAACGGGTCTGGCCTTGCTCCTCACCGTATTCAAAAGAATCCAGCTCCAAACGGTTATATTTGGCGCTTAGCACCGATTGCACGGGAAAGGTGCCATCATCATTCAACGGTAGCATGGTGCCGCCGTGGCATACCAAACACATGGTAGGCATGTATTTAATGCCTCGACCATCGAGATTGGCCTTCAATAAACGCGCCTGTTCACCAGTACTCTCTTCCGGTGAAAAGGTGAAGAACTTGAGCACTCTCGGTGAGGTCGGGTCGTCCGGATCAAGCCGTGAAAACTCAATGGCGTTGGTACCAATGTGTCGATTACGATCTTGGGCCAGTGCTGCATCCAGATTGAGTGGCCCATAGTTGGAACTGCTGCCTTCCTGAAAGATCACCACATAGTTATCCACATAAAAGGCCAGTCCGCCCGCTTCGGTCTCACGCACATACATGTCCCGACCATAGCCCAAGTCTTTGGTATCACGAAACACCACATGAGTTACGCCCCCCTGATCAAAGCCGTTTACGGTTTTCCAGTCGGCTAAAGTAGTGCGCTCGTTATTTGGATCAACCAACTCATAATAGGCTTCGGCATAGGCTTGAGAGTCAATTTCAGACGCATCCAATGTCCAGCTGAGAGAGGGTGATGTACCTGCTTCATCTGCAATGAGTGACCCATTTTTCATCAAGTACAAATGCCCTGCCACGCTGGAACTTAAGCTAAAAGATAATGCGCCGGATTGACTCAGGCTGATGTCATGGGAAGGGTTATTTTCCGGCGATGCCGCAGTGGTGGCAGCAGCGCCGCTCACCACAGGCCAACTGCCAGAAAAGTTTTGGCTGGAACCGTCTGGCAGAGTCACGGTTAATTGGTAGCTGCCGGTATCGCCGTCGTTTTCTGGTGACACCACCACTTGGTAATCACCAATGCCCAATTGCGCTTGATCGTTAATGAACGACAAGAAGCGGTCCGGCGTCATGGTGCTGTCGACGGTGGCCGCGTCGACTTCGGTATCATCACGGCTGTCGCAGCCCCAAAGCCCGAATAGAGAAGTGAACACTAATCCCAAGTGAAGAGGCTTCCATGTCATGATCAGAACCTCGCCAAGACGGATAAACGATAGATACGACGATAGTAATCGTTATCGCCTTCGCCATTCACCGACGCCCACAGCATAGAGGCGTCCAATGACCAACTTCGACCAAAGCCGTAATTGAACCCCGTTATGATGGCGTTGGTGGTGGCGTCTAAACGGTAAGCAACCCACTCACCACAAAAGTCTTCGGATAAAGCTTCGTCGGTTTCCAGTTCTGTGGAGGATTGAATCAAACCATAAATGTCATCGGCCACCACGCCGTTGCAGAACACCACCTGAGCCGAGGAGGTGACATCGCCTTTCAAAAAACTGTAGGTGGAATAGAAAGCCAATTGCTTGGTCAGCATCAGATCACCGTTCAGAAAGAAGCGCCAATCATCGGTATCCCACACACTGCCATCGGAATTTCGGTAACGATATTCAGTTCCTAAACTGGCCGTCATCTGATCAGTCATGCGTTTCGTGGCTACTAATTGCGCTTTGATGAGATCACTGTCTCGTTGGTCGGACTCGTATTCATCGATCTGAGCCGTTACGGTGAAGCGATAGAAAGGCGACAAAAAGCCGAATTCCGGTTGGTAACGAACAGAGGCTTCGACCCCTGCCGAGCCACGGCTCATATTTTTTGCCGTCTCATAGGCAATGCCTGACAAAAACCCTTTTACCGACGCCGCCGCATGAAAGTTGATTTTGTGGTTGTACAGGAGCCCTAATTTCCCTTCCGCGAAGTGATCTTCAATGGTATCGCGCTCTCGTTCAGCCTGAGATAAGTTATCGTCGTATCCGACCGTTAACTCACTTTCTACAAACACCGAAGGTGCTTCGGCCCAAGCCGGACGAACCATGAACAAACTCAGGGCGAATACCCCAAACATTGCCATCAAACCATAACACCATGGAAGATCGAACGTTCCTTTCGGGAGTATCACCATCTATCCCTGACTCCTAAACCGATTGATTGCCAAAAGTCTTATTACCAGTAAAGACAACAAGCCGAGAATTGCCCAGAAACCAAACACACCACCCGAGCCAGACGGCTGATCATCCGGTGCAGACAAGGACACCTCAGACGAAGACGCCGGAATCGCCGAAACTCCGCTTGGGTCTTCAATAACACCATTAGCCACGCCATCAGCATCGTTCGGGCCACCGTCAGAAATGTTCAATTGCACACAATCCGCGAAACGCAATAAACCGGTTTGGTAGGCCTCATCGCCCGGTGCAGGGCACACTCCATCCACTCGATTGGCGGACTCGATAAAGTCGGTACTGTTTTCGATAAACTCAAACCACTGCCCTTGCGAAAACTTACGGTAGCTGGCATCGGAAGGCACACTTTGCGCGAGCGGAATAACGATGCGCGCCACCCGATTGGCTTCGGTTAACCCTTTCACCACGAAGTCATACAAGCCACCAACCACAGAGTAATCCCCATCGGTCACCACATTACCCTCGCCGTCGGTCATATCCTGGGCGCGAACAAAAGCTCCGCCCTGACCTTTTCTTAGGGCAGTACGCCCCATGGACATTTGCAAACCGGATTCAACCGCCATTAAGTTGGTCGCTTCTGAGCCAGACGTGCCAGCAGATAAACGCGTAGCGTCATTGATTGCATCTTGATAGTCCGGCACGCCATCGCCATCGGAATCAGCCAGACCTTCCGTAAGGTCATCTATGCCATCACCGTCAGAGTCGGTAGCCGCATCCAATGTTGGCGAGGTACTTCCGACTAAGAAGGACACAGACAATTCCGAGTTCAAAATCTCGTCAGACACGGAGACACTAACATCGTACAGTTCACCCGCCGTTAACTGTTGCGGATCAAAACTGCGGCTTTCCTGTACCTCGGCCACCCCTGCGGTTAAGGCTCCGGCAATGGCTTCCACATCCCAAGTCAGCGTCAGGTCATCATTGTTTGCATCGCTGGCGGTGGCCGATATCGTCACCTCACCGCCATCCTGATATACCTGACTGGCGGTCAAGCCATTTTGGCGGATGGTTACCGAGAGTTGAGGCGCGACATTGCGATCCACAATCAAGACTTTGTATGCGGACACGCTGCCGAAATACGCACCATCACTGATGGACGATACCGACAAGGTTAGAGTTTCATCGCTTTCGGTGATTTGATCAGGGTTTATCGTTACGGCCACGGTCGCGGCGTTGGATTCGTCAATCTCAACTTGAGTCGCCGCCAGAGTAAAGTCCGAAGACGAGGTGCTACCTGATGTTGCCAAGGAAACCGTAACTGGATACGCCGTCGCATTACCGCTTAAGGTCAATGGAATCTCAAAGCTGTTGCCTTCACCAGAAACACGAGATCCACCAAATATTAATGCAGGTTTTAACTGAATACTCTGAGTCACGGTCGCCGTATTGCCAGCCTCATCAGAAGCCTGCCATACCAACTCATAAGCCCCTGGTCGGAGTGCAGTTTCCCCTTCGATTAAGGTCACAGTAACAATGCCATCGTTAGCATCTCGGGCACTGACATCAAGATCCAGCTGCGTAATAAAGTTCACGGCATTGATCACCAGCGGAGTCTCAAGTGAAATCACGGGGGCCACATTATCAATGGCGATGGTTTCACAGATATCATCCTGTTGACTCACGCAGATTTCAGACTCTTGCAGATTGGTGAGGCCGTCATTATCAAGATCCAGTACCGCATCATCAGCATCGAGCGGGTCTAAGTCATTCGCAGTTTCTATGATGTCCGGGATTCCATCATTATCGTCGTCGCTATCGCAAACATCACCCAGGTCATCCAGATCTGTATCAAGCTGATCAAGATTGGCGATATTCGGGCAATTGTCGTCATAATCCGCGACCGTATCTTCGTCGCTGTCCAGCAAGGCCACATTCAAAATCAGGGTTAATATTCTGGCTGATACGCCATCTTCCAAGCCATCCGCCACGCGAAGGGTAGATGTATAACTGCCTGCAGACTCGGCTTCCGGCGTCCATGCCAACACACCGGTGTTCGAGATCGTTAAGCCCGTCGGTGCCGTCAGCAATTCAAAGGTGATGCTATCACCGTCGTTATCATCGTCTACATCCGTTACCGCCAATTGCAGTTGCCAAGGCGTTAATTCCACCAGCGATTGAATACCCGGATTAGTCAGCTCCACCGCATCATTCACAGGTGTTACTGAGATAGAGAACGACTGCTCAGCATTAAATTCACCATCGGTTACTACCAAGGCCACCGATGCTGAGGTGATGCCATTTTCTGGTACCCACTCAATAAGGCCATCCACACTTACCGTCATGCCTTCGGGCGCTTGTGAGAAAAGATAAAGCAGAGGATCGCCTTCGGGATCAGTTGCCATGACCTGATATTGATAGCTTTCGTCTTCGGTAGCGTCTGTGCCTGGGGTGCTGGAAATCACCGGCGTTTCATTTACCGGCGTCACCAGAACCGTAAAGCTGTGACTCACTTGGCTTGTCCCATCACTGACACGGACATCGACGTTCTCAGAAGTGATGCCCTCAGTGGGCGTCCATGCAATCAACCCCGTGTCACTGTCGATGGTCATGCCCGTCGGTGCCGTGGTCAAACTAAAACTGATGGCGTCGCCTTCTTCATCGGTGGCGTCCACATCGTATTCATAGGCAATGTCTTCGGTGGCGGTTGTAACCGCTGTTGATGTCACTACTGGAGCATCATTTACCGCCGTCACACTGACTGTAAAGAGTTCGGTATCCGGTTGCGCGTCACTTTCACCACCGTCGGAAACGATCAGGGTCACTTCCCCTGAACTGGTGATACCATGCGTTGGCGTCCAGCTGATCAAACCTGTCGCTGATACCGTCATTCCCGTTGGCGCATTGGTTAAATCAAAACTTAGATCGATGCCATTGTTTTGATCGTCCGGATCATCCACTGCCACTTGGTAACTGTATTCCACGTCTTCAGTGGCGGTGGTTCCGGCGCTGGAAGTAATGACCGGCGGATCGTTCACACTGTCCACCGCAATCGTCCAATCCTGAGTTGCTGCGGCGGCGCCGTCTTCACCTCCGTCCGCAGCAATCACAGTCACAACGCCCGAGGTGGTAGTGTTATCTCCCGGCGTCCAGGTAACTAAGCCTGTACTGGAAACCGTCATACCACTGGGTTCGTTCGCCAATGAAAAGCTGATGTCGGTGCCGTTGTTGGTGTCGTCCGGGTCGGAGATGGTGACTTGATACGAATATAGCACTGCTTCAATGGCCGAGGTGGATGGGCTTGAGGTAATGGATGGTGCATCATTGACGGCAGTGACCGTCACCGTAAATTGTTCACTGTCGCTGGTTGCGCCGTCTTCACCACCATCTTCGACGCTCACCGTCACCTGTCCGGAGGTAGTAATGCCTTCCGTGGCAGTCCATGTGATCAAGCCTGTGCTTGATATCGTCATACCCGTCGGTTGATTGCTCAACGAGAAACTGAGGTCAGTGCCATTGTTGCTGTCGTCCGGGTCAGTCACATCCACCTGATAGCTGTACTCCACATCTTCAGACGCAGAGGTTCCGGCGGTTGAGCTGATAACCGGTGAATCGTTGACCGATGTTACCGATACCGTAAAGATCTCACTGTCACTGGTGGCACCATTTTCACCACCGTCTTGTACCGTCACAGTCACCGCTCCGGATGTACTGACGCCTTCAGTAGGCGTCCAGGTCACCAAGCCCGTTGAAGAGACCGTCATGCCCGCCGGTTCGTTGGAGAGCGAGAAAGTTAAGTCGGTGCCATTGTTGGAGTCGTCCGGGTCAGAAACCGTCAATTGATAGGAATATTGCTGATCTTCCATCGCCGCAGTGCCTGCAGTCGAGGTAATACTGGGCGAATCATTTACGGCTGTAACAGAGACGGTAAAGATTTCACTGTCTCCGGTTGCGCCATCTTCCCCGCCGTCTTCCACGGTGACGGTCACAGAACCCGAGGTCGTTACGCCTTCGGTGGGTGTCCAGGTGACCAGGCCGGTAGTCGACACAGACATGCCCGCCGGTTCGTTGGTTAACGAGAAGGTTAAATCGGTACCGTTGTTGGAATCGTCAGGGTCAGTGATGGTGAGCTGATAGGAGTACTGTTGATCTTCCGTAGCTGCAGTGTCAGCGGTTGACGTAATCGTTGGGCCGACATTGCAATCACTGGTGGTAAAATTGAGCGTCGAACCATTATCACTGCCTTCCGAGTTAGTACCTTCCAAACGGAAATAATAGGTCGTACCACAATCGAGGCCGGTTTGGGTCGCCGAAACCGCCCCCGAAGACGTCCCTCCGCCGGTACCAGACGGCGAAGATGCGGACTTATTAGAGGTTAAGCTCATGGAACTGAGGCCATAAGCAAAGGTCATCGTGGTGTTAGCTCCGTTCTCAAATACAGAGCCATTGAAGGTCGCCTGATACTTACTGACCGAACTGGCCGCACTGGTGGTCACCGCCGGAGCCGCATGTTCCAGCCCGCCATCGGAGACCCATTGAGCGATTAAGCTTTTCTCTGACGCGTTCAGCGCACCGTTGGGCGGCATGGTACCAGCATTGACCCGAAAACTGGCGCGCACATGGTTGGCATCATCACCATCGATCATGCCACTAGAATCAAGATCAGCCACCGTGGCAGTGGCTTCCGCATAATTATCAAAGTTGACACCATCCGGCGCAGAGCTCCTCGCTACAGCCCCAACCAAGGCGCTATTGTGACACCCCGTACACACCTGAACGCTGTTGCTGTTAAAGATGTTGGCAAGCACCCCGTCCGTCCCGTTATAGGTTACAACGGCATGGGCCAAGGAAGTACACATCCCCCAGACCAACGGATACTTAATAGATGAGAAAAGAATCTTCTTCACAGGTACACCAAAAGCTGACTACTTTTCTCAGTCTAGCCATTCTCTGAACGTCGATACCGACATTGCTTACCCAAATTTAGAACACATATTTTCACAATCAGAATAGTGGGCCGAAAGATGAACGTCAGAAGATGAAAGGCGGGAGATGAAAACTCAACTAAACGAAGAGCCTGGGACTTTAACGAAAGGCCTTGTTTCAGAGACTTTCACGCAGTTACGGCCCGCTTGCTTAGCACGATAAAGGGCTCCATCTGCGTCATTAAGCAAATCCGTAAAGCTCTGATTTAAACTCAGCGTGGCGATGCCAATACTGATGGTAATTGGAACGTCTTCCCCCTGATTAATAAAAGGTTGTTCTTTTAATCGGGCCTGAATTCGCTGAGCTAATTCCGACGCGCCGGTAATGTCCGTGTGTGGCAATAAGATCACAAATTCCTCACCACCATAGCGAGCAATGAGATCATTCTCCCGCATTTCGGCTTCGCTGAGACGGCACAAATGAATCAGTACTTGATCACCCACTGCATGGCCGTAGGTATCGTTGATCTTCTTGAAGTGATCGGCATCGAACAGTAATACCGTCAAGGGTTCTTGGTGACGCAGCGATCTTGCCATTTCCAGCTCGGCCTGTTCCATCAACTTACGACGGTTAGAGACCTGAGTTAACGGGTCGGTACTGGCAATGTGTTTCAAGGCATAGGTTCGCTGATCAATCTCTTTTTGCAGCGCGTCCCGTGAAATGGTCGTTTCTTCGAGGGTTTTCTGCATATGATTAAACTCACGGATAAATTCTGCAAATTCATCCGCGCCTACACTGGCAAGCTTGGTGCTGAAATTCCCGGCCTCCATTTCTTTTACGCCGCCTTTTAATAAATCCAGATAATTTCTGAGACGAATGGAAAGGCTCACCGCAAGCGCAGTAAGTAATACCGACCCCACCAACAACATAGTGGCAATCATGTAGATCTGATCGAGTTGACTCTCTCGTAACGACTGCCGCGCCAACAGCACCAGCTGATTGGAGTCTTCAACGATGGTTTCCAACTGAGCAATGAGTTTTTCACGGAAGTGGCGGCGTAAGGCATGAGTTTCAGGTTTGGGGTCACGCGATAAATACTGTAAGCGTTCAAATAAAACATTGAGGCCGCGATTAAGCCCCTGAATACTGTTCAGCAAGGTTTGTTGTTCTGGTGGCAACGACGGCGAATCATGCAACACCACGGTTAGCTGTTTGTGGCGTTCTTCCCAACGTTTGATGTAATCACGGCTGGGATTTTCCTCATAAAGCAATAAATTACTTTCGAGGTGGCTGACCAGACTATTGATTTCTGCCACATAACCTTCACGTTCAAACACAGCATCCGATTGCTTCCAAACCCAATACAAGCTAACGAAAATACACAGGGTGATGAACACCACCCCCGTGGGAAACATATAGAGCTGTGTCTTAAGCTTCATTCAATCAGTAGTCCACATGCTTCAAGTTATTCTAGATTTCCTTGCAACGAAGCGGCTTCCGGTTTGATTTTTGCCAAAGGGCCAGGATCTAGCACCTTCATGAAATCAGGCGCTTCCGTCTTTTGAGTTCCGCCGGTTTGAACCACCCACTGCGCCTGACTCTCCAAATTCATCAGCAACGATTTATTTAAGGATAGCTTGAATATGTAGTCCGGCCACATCCAAAAAATAAAGTCGCTTTCCAAGCTCAACCGTCGGCCAATGACATTCTGGGTTTGTGACGGGTTACTGGAAATATAATCAATGGCATCACTCAAAGCACTAAGAACACACGCGCTTTTCACGGGTTGTGCTGCCATATTTTTCTTATTGCCAATCAAATTAAAACTTAATGAATAAAGATTTTTAGTCGGTAAGACATTGGCACTACCGTCCAACAGTTGAACGGTTTTATAGCCATAAGGTTCCCAAGGGACGATGGCATCGACCTCACCACTGGCCAGCATTTGAGGCATGGTATCTGGTGTTGCATTGATCAGTGTGACATTAGCTATATCAACGCCTTCGAGCGCCAGATAGGTGGTTAAGAAATACTCACTGGCGGAATTCTTATATACCGCAATTTTGCGGTTAACAAAGTCCCCGCCCTGAATTAATGAAGAATCTTCCCGCGTAATAAACTTCACATCGTTATCGGCCTGCACAAAGCTGGCTAAGGTGACAAAATCAGAACGATCAAACGCGTTATAAACGATGACCGAATCAGAACTGGTCGCAAAGTCGGCTTTTCCCGAAGCCATCATCTCAAAACTGCGTTTTCCGCCGACCACTTCCACCAGCTCTACGTTTGAACAATGGGCATCGAAATAACCCATTTCATCGGCAATAAAAACCGGAGCTGATAACGGGGTTTTGGATACCGCAATTCGAATCGCTATATCGTCATGCAAGGCGCCTCTGGAAGAGGATAAGAAGACTGCACTCACAACCAGCCCAATCAGAATCACAATGGCCAAAACCCAATAATAACGATTAGGTTTCTGTGTCATTTGCTGAATATTCAATGCCGAGCTCCTTGGAAAACTGTATGAGATGGTTAGAAACGTGTGATTACGTTCCTAGCCTATTTAATGCAAGTTCAGTGTATTTTTTTATAAACAATCTCATAAGTTTGATGAAAGAACAGCTCACTTACCAGAATACCCGAGGTAAGCTCTGTCCATCAGTTACAAGAATAGTCCAGCTCAAGTCGCTGGAAATCACTCATAACATCAGTCCAGCCGGGAATATCTGGAATAAACCAATCAACATCCCTTCGATATGAACGAAATCAACGTATGGAATAACAGCACCAACCTCAGAGTTTTTTCAGTCATTTCCTAATTTAAAATCAGGCAAAGACTTACACATACAACTTACATCTGTAAGGCGGCTGGGATGCTCAAAACCTTAGAGAACGGCATCCGCACCTATATAGAGCACACAAACCTCTACCTTCTGCCTGACAAGTGAAAGACACTTTGGTCTCGATACTCTGAAGGCGCCACCCCCACAGTGCGCTTAAATAGCTTGCGGAAAAAACGCACATCCTCATAGCCAACGCTTAAGGCAATTTGCTCAACACTGTCGTTGCTTTTGGATAATAAACGCTTTGCTTGCTCGATTCGTAGCGCTTGCAGATACTCCAACGGCGCTTTGCCCGTCGCCTGTTTAAAACGACGCTTAAACTGACGTTCACTGAGATGAACACCCTCTGCCAACCCTGCGACTGAGGCATGTTTCCATTGCTGTTCCAGAGCATCCTGAACCTGATGAATCACCGTGTCCTGATGTTGTCGCGATGGCATAAAGTGCATGTATTTCAGCTGACTGATTCGATCCAAGTCGATCAACATCAATTTAGCGACCTGTTCAGCCACTAAGTCGCCATAATCGTTTCGAATCAACATCAAGGTGATGTCCTGATAACTACTGGCACCGCCAGAACACCAGAGGTCATTTTCACGAGTGATCATTTGCGAGCAATCCAGGCGCACCTTGGGGTAAAGACGCTGAAAAGCCTCGGAGGTTGCCCAATGCGTGGTCGCACTCACCCCATCTAACACACCGGTCGCCGCCAACAAAAATGCGCCCGTACAAACACTGACTAAACGAGCCCCTTGCTGATGTTGCTGTCGCAGCCAAACTAAGGTTTTCGGATCAAAATTCAAGCTTCGCTCGTTGGGCTGACCAATGGCACCAATCACAATGCAATCATAACGTCGCGAAACCTCAATACTAGACGCGCCCTGAAGCTCTAAACCTCCCAAGCAAGGTAACGGCTGAGCGTTTTCTGAGACAATCGAAACATGTAAACGTTGTTCTTTCGCCACCAAAGAGTTGGCCAGAGCCAACATTTCTAGCGGTCCCGAGACCGACGTCAAAGGCCCGCCTCTCGGAGCAAAAATGGCAATGGACTTGATCGCAGTAGAGTTCATCGTAAGCACTCTCACCTAATTTTTAGTTCTTAATAACCCAATAAGACACATTCAACTACCTAAGTTGTCATTTATGTCACTTATCACCCTGAAACACAAGGGACTAAAATACAAACCATCAGGAACCAACACGATCTATAGAAACCAAAAGAAAAGAGAAATCACCATGGCCCAGCAGCAAACCAACGAACATAAAGCACTGATTGAAACACTGTACCGAGCTTTCCAGGCTAAAGACTTTAAAACCATGGGCGAGTGTTATCACCCAGACGCCTATTTCAAAGACGAAGCGTTTGAACTCAGGGGTAAGGAAATCGCGGCCATGTGGCACATGCTGGTGTCACGCGGTAAAGACCTGACGCTGGAGTTTTCTGTGTCAGAAAAGGCTGGCAACATCACCGCACACTGGGAGCCTAAATATACCTTCAGTCAGAGCGGCCGTTATGTGCATAACATCATTGATGCCGAATTCGAGTTCAAAGACGGTAAGATCTCTCGTCATCGTGATCGTTTCAATTTCTGGCGCTGGAGTCGCCAAGCCATAGGGGCTCCTGGCTATCTGTTGGGCTGGTCTGACTTTTTCCATAACAAAGTCCGAGCCACCGCCGGCGGCAGCCTTAAGGACTTTATCAAAAAACATCCTGAATACAGTAACTAGAGCCTGCAGGCATAAGCCCATATCTATTGGATGTTTGAGGCCGCTTGAAGAATGTCTAAATACGCAGAGACACTGGGACGCACCGTGTCTTTGCGCCAAATGGCGGTCGATACAGTATCAGCGATGGTATCGGGTAACGCGTGGGTATTAAGATCCTTAGCAAAGGGATACAGCTCCAACAACTTTTCGGGCACTAATCCCACGCCCATCCCTGCGGTGACACAATTCAGCAAGGTGTGATAAGAATTGATTTCGACCACTTTCGCCGTCAGTTTCCCTTGTTTCACCCATTGGGTCAGACGATTACGATAGGCGCATTGGCTGCTGAACCCGAGAAGCGTGAGATCATCTCCCAGCTGCTTAGGGTCAGAAATATCAGTGGTCGCTTTATCGGATACCAACACCAAACGTTCCTCAAAGATCGGCAGACGATGCAAACGTGCATCGTCTAATGGATCAGCCACCAACGCCACATCCAATTGCCCGTTCAAGACTTTGTCGATGAGATCGCCGGTAGGTCGCGTAGTGACTTCCAAGGTCACCTCCGGATAAGCCTTGTGATAATCGTATAAGACACTGCTCAGTCGCGACGCCGCCACCGCCTCCATCGAACCGACACGCAGCACGCCGGTCGGCACATCACTGTTGAGGTGCTCGACCGCCTGATCCGCCAACGACAAAATACGTTGGGCATAACTCAGTAATTGCTCGCCTTCCTGGGAAATTCTCAACCGGTTCTTTTCACGATGAAACAGATCCCGCCCTAATTCCAACTCCAACTTCTGAATGCGGGCAGTAATGTTAGATGGTACACGATGCAGCATTTCTGCGGCTTTACTGATCCCGCCTTGTTCCGCGACCGTACAAAACACCTTTAGATCCGACAATTCCATGAGTGTCTCCTAGCACATTGTCTTAGCACAAACCTAGTAATTCATTATTTATGAAAGATAAGTTCATTATTATTCAATATCAATGAAAAAATATTCTCACTATAGTTCTAAGCACGCCCAACTCTTTGCTAAGAATCTTTGTTAAGACACTTTGCTAAGACTTTTGCCAACACACTAAGTCAAAGCACTTGCCAGGAACGCTCGTTATGAAACACCCCTCGAATCATCAGAAATACGCCTCTTTGTTGACGAATAAACAAGCGGGCTACGTGTGTGCAGCATTGGCTGTATTGATCTGGTCGGGGTTTATTTTGGTGTCGCGACAGGGCGGGATAAGTGCACTGACCGCCTATGATGTCATCGCCATTCGTTACAGCGTGTGTAGCCTGATTCTGTTTCCGCTGTGGTTGGTTTATCGCTTCAAGCTTTGGCAACCCAAACTCATCATCAGCAGTTTGGTTGGTGCACTGCTCTATGCCTTATTTGCATTTAACGGCTTTGAATCCACACCGGCATCCCACTCGGCGGTGTTACTTCCGGGGTTAATGCCGATCGCCATTAGCTTGATGTCGATCCCGTTATTAGGTAGCCAAATTCCAAAACAAAAGTGGTTGGGCTTATCCATCATTACCTTGGGTGTGCTGTTACTGTTCTGGCAGGCGTGGCAAACCACCGATACACAAACAGGGCTTCAACTCGGACATGGGTTTATTTTGGCCGCCGGATTGTGCTGGGCACTCTATTCGGTGTTATTGAGTAAATGGCACATCACGCCATGGCAGGCCACCGTCAGCTTGGCGCTCATCACGTTCTGCTTGTACATGCCAATTTACCTGCTGTGGTTACCGTCCGAGATTTCTTTCCAACAGCTGACACCAGCACTCTGGCAGGAAATCGCATTGCAAGCGGTATATCAAGGCATTCTCGCGACCATTATCCAGATGCTGCTGTATGTGCGCGCGGTACAAACCATCGGCGCACAGTCAATGGGCGCGATGATGGCGTTAGTACCGATCTTGGCCGGTTTGGCCGCCACCGTAATTTTTAACGAACCACTTACACCGTTACTAGCCACGGCCTTTATCACCGTCAGCTTTGGCGTGTGGGTGACCAACCAAGCACACCTTATTTTCAACCGAACTTTGTGGACGAAGGAGCCTCAACATGCCGTACGTAAACATTAAGATCACCGACGAACAAGTGACCCCAGAACAGAAACAAGCCTTGATCGAAGGCGCAACACAACTGCTAGTGGATGTACTCAACAAGAACCCAAAAACCACCTTTGTGATTATTGAAGAAGTGAACACAGATAATTGGGGAATTGGCGGCCAAACAGTGACGCATCTTCGAAAACAATCTTAGGGCGCTTTGTCAGGGATGGCACTTTATTAAATTGCACTTTAAAAGATTCCCAAGGATACTGGCGACCCTCTTGTTAACGATGAAAGGCCTGAATTAGTGACTATGACTCTGTGGATGACGCTCGTTATCGCCTTGTTACTGTTGATTCTGGTCTTCATCGTGATCGGCACACTGCACTCCGGCATCTCGCCTATGCCCAGTTCGAAGAAAGCTTATCAAGCCATGGAAACCATGGCCGATCAAACGGGGAATACACCGTTAGTGGATCTCGGCAGTGGTTGGGGAAATCTTGCGCTTCGTCTAGCTAAGCGATATCCAGATCGGCAGGTGTATGGTTACGAAGTATCCTGGATACCCTTTCTCTTCAGCGTGATGATGAAAAAGCTATTAAAGCTGGATAACCTAACTCTGGCTCGACAAGACTTCTTTACGGCCGATTGGCCAGACAACGCCACCCTACTTTGCTACCTCTTTCCCGGCGCTATGCAACGGGTGGCAGACGTTCTGAAACAGGACAAGACCTCAGTGGACTATGTGATTTGCAATAACTTTGCCCTGCCAGGACACCAACCAGAGCAAAGCATGCAAATTCAAGACTTCTACCGCTCACCGATCTATTTTTATCGACTTGCCTCAATTACTTCATCTTGAAGCGACTCACTGAGTACCTGATCACTATCAACCGATGGCACACTTTGATTGAACTGTAATTCCGCAAGACGCGCATACAAGGGTGAGCTCGACAACAATTGCTGATGAGTCCCGATATCCACCAACTTGCCATGATCAAACACGGCAATGCGATCCACATGAGCAACCGTTGCCAAACGGTGAGCGATGATGAAGGTCGTCCGATTCTTCATTAATTCATCCAATGCTTGCTGAACCAGATACTCACTTTGTGCATCCAAGGCACTGGTGGCTTCGTCCAATAACAGAATCTTAGGATCACGAAGAATCGCTCGGGCAATGGCCAAGCGTTGCTTCTGACCGCCGGACAATTTAACGCCCTGCTCGCCCAGGAAGGACTGGTAGCCATCCGGCAATTGCATGATGAACTCATGGGCATGAGCCGCCTTTGCGGCTTCAATCACTTCGGCTTCTGTGGCATCCGGACGACCGTATCTCAAGTTCTCCCACACTGAGGTGCTGAACAACACAGGTTGTTGAGGTACCAGTGCAAAGTAGGATCTGAGTTCTTTAGGATCAAGCCTATCAATGGCTCGCCCATCAATTGAGATTTGACCGAATTTAGGGTCTCGGAAGCGCAACAGCAAATCAAACAGTGTCGATTTTCCTGCACCAGACGGCCCCACCAAGGCGATACGTTCGCCACTTTTGACCGATAAACTGAGCTGATCAATAGCATTTTGTGCAGGTCGTGATGGGTAGCTGAACGACACCTGATCAAACACCACCTCACCTGCTAAGTTGTCAGAGCTTTCTGATTTACTGCTCTGACTTGCAGTCGGTTCATCTGCTCTGGAAACAATTTCCGGTTCGGTATCCAGCAACTCACGAATGCGCTCTGCCGCCCCTGCTGCTCGCTGTACTTCACCATAAACTTCCGTCACCGCCGCCAGAGAGGCCGCCACCATAATGGCATAAAACACGAACGCCCCAAGCTCGCCCGCCGACAGCTGGCCCGACAACACATCGCTACCGCCCACATACAACATGCCTGCGATAGACCCCATCACCAACACCATCACCAAGGCAATTAACAGTGCACGCTGACGAATACGTTTCAAGGCCACACTGAAGGCGCCTTCCGCGGCCACCGAAAACTGCTGGCTGACCAAGTCTTCACGAGTAAAGGCTTGTACGACTTTAATGTTTTGAAGGCTTTCTCCGGCCCAAGCACCCACCGACGCCACTTTATCCTGACTCTCGCGAGACAGCTTCTTCACCTTGCGACCAAAGAAAATCAGAGGAAAGACAATAAAAGGCACCACCAAGAGTACGATCAGAGACAACTTCACATTGCTGTAGAACATCAGCCCCAAGCCGCCGATGAAGGTTAAGCTGTTTCGAAGTGCAAAGGAAAAAGACGAGCCAATCACCGTTTGCAGTAAAGTGGTATCTGTGGTGATTCGGCTTTGAATTTCACCGCTGAGATTGTCTTCAAAAAAGCTCGGAGAGAGTTTTAACAAATGTTGATAGAGACGTTTTCGAATGTCTGCGACGACACGCTCGCCCAGCCAAGACACCATATAGAATCGGAAATAAGCACCAATCGACAAGGCCACCACGATGACACCAAACATCAACAAGGCATCAGCCAGACCATCCAGCGACTGCGCCGCAAAGCCTTGATCGAGCATTAAACGGACACCTTGTCCAAGCGACAGAGTCAGCGCGGTGGTTGCCAACAAGGCAATGGCCGCAATGACCAAGCGTGTTCGATAGGGTTTTACAAAAGACCAAAGCCAGGACAGCATTTGCGTACTCCAAAAGAGATAAATTCATACAATCCGCTGGCAAGGGTGCGTATTCTCAAACTGATCAGCAGGTCAGTAGATCGCGCCAAAAAATTCAATTTGCGTCAAATACAAGCGGCTTTCAAATTCCAATTGATGGTAATCGGGGAGCATGTGTTCGCAGAGTTTATAGAAGGCTTTGTTATGATCTTTTTCTTTAAGATGCGCCAACTCATGCACCACTATCATATTTAATAAGGGCTCTGGCGCTTTTTTAAACAGGGTACTGACACGAATTTCATTTTTACTTTTTAACTTGCCGCCCTGTACCTGAGATTTATAGGTATGCAGCCCCAAAGCATGATTCACTACATGAATTTTATTGTCATAGACCACTTTGTTTAACGGGCCGGATTTACGCATGTACTGATTTTTTAAGTCCATTGCGTAATCACGTAACGCGCCATCGTTAGTAATGTCGTGCGGCTGTGGGTATTTTTTCAACAGAAAGCTGGCCAACCGATTTTTTTCTAACAACGACTGAACCTGTTGTTGAACATTGGGGGCGTATGCGGATAGGTATTTCAGGGACATGCAGCTTAACCAAAGATCATCACGAAAGATATCAAGTATACATCAACCAGCGTTTATTCTTCGTACACCTCTTCGTACTCTATCTCTTCGTCGTAATAGTCATCACTGTATTCATCATAATACTCATCCTGGTATTCCTGATCATCATCAAAAAATTCATCATCTAGAAATTCGTCTTCGATTATCTCGTCATCAACCATCTCGTCATCAAAATAATCATCCGCAGACCAGTCGTCCTCAGGAAGCAGATCATAATAGTCGTCGCCCTCTTCGATCCACAGGTCGTACGCCTCATACGCGCCATCCTCAAGCTGCTGGGCATTGATCCGAACCGGCTCGTCGTCCCAATCGCCGTTCGTGAAGTCCAGCACTTCCGGTAAGCTGAATATTTGCCCACCGACATTAATGGCACCGTCGAGGTCTTCTTCGAAAATATACCCTTCGTAAATGAGTTCATTGACCCGCTCAAAAATCACATCAATGGAATCCTGATCGAGTTGTTCAACCACCAGCTGATCACCGTCCAGTACCCCACTGATCAGTACACGATTACCGAGATAATCAGAATCGTCGGTATCCAACAACGCCGGATCAATCACCAACCCTTGATCATGGATTTGCCACTGACCGGTATCCGACTGAGACAAAGGCCCGATCAACTCGAGCTGTGTCACGGTATCCACCACATCCAAACGACTGGCGATGATGTCGCCATCCGGCTGACGCAGACCACTCACTTGAATATGGGATCCGACCCCCAGATCCGCCAACATCAATGACTGCCCGGTACGTCGATCAACGATGGCCGTCCGCTCACTCACAAACACGTCCTGATTGAGAATTTGAAGGCGATCATCCTTAGACGATATGCGGCTGACAGGCCCGACCACTTCATACACGATGTCGATGGCTTTTGCCTGGAAGTTAGAGCGATCCGCTTTGCGGTGATCGTCACCAAAGAACACTTCTTGCGGAGAATGCCAGCTTTCGGTATCGACCGGCTCCTCTTGATAGCGCTGAGAAGTCACCGCGACGACTTGCCCAAGCTCAAAATCACCCGAGGTCGCCGGTTGCTGATTGATGGTAATCGGCGTGTACTGGTCAAAGGTCACGCGCGTGTTATTAACCCAAATACTGCCGAAACCAGTAATGGTGCCAACGATACCAGTGCCACCAATACCGCCGGTACCTGAGCCTTCACCAGACTGTGCATCATCTAACTGTGCTTGCTGGCCTGTACCGCCAATGCCATTGTCTAGCGCCTTGCCAGTACCTCCGATGCCTTGTTCCGATACGACTCCGGTTCCACCAATGCCGCCGCCAATAGCACCAGCGATCCCCTTACTCGCGAGACCATTATCCGCAAGACCATCAGCAACACGATTCTCATTCGAAATAACGCCCGTACCACCGATGCCACCGCTGTTATTTCCGCCATTACCAGAGTGTTGTGTCAGAACATCATGAGGCGTAACGCAGCCGACCAGCGTCAACAGGCACCATAACGCCACCTGGATCAACTTAGAGATGTTCATCCGTTTTCTCTGACGTGAGTTCATGGAAGAAATAAAAGCCCAAGTTCATGCGTTGCGACGGGTTAGTATTCGAGTCTTGAACATTGGACTCATTGGCTTGCAAAGCCTGTAACTCCAAAGCGCGCTTATTAAGAGCTTCCAACATCGCCATGCCTTGCGCTTCAGCCAACTGTTTTAATTCCTGAATAGCCTCATCAGTCAACCCATCGTAATAGACACAGCGCTCCACAAACGGCGGCTTGTTTGAACGCAGGTTTTGACTGGCGGCTTCCAAATGATCCGTCAGATTCATACCGAGAAAGAAGGCTTTTTCATCCAAACTGGTATCTGCAATAAAGGCTTTTTTGTTGAGTTCTACCCAGTGACCGTCAACCAGCGTAGCCATACCCACCCGTTGCCATTCATCCAAAACCACTCGCGCTCGAATGTCTTGTTTACAGACGCTGGCAACCAGAGTTTCAAAATCAGCGTCCCCCGGCTGTTCAGACTTAAACGGCAATCGCTTGGGATTTCCTTCCGCGTCCAGATATTCTGCTTTAGAAATCCACCGAGCAACCAATTGAGCACCAATACTGGTGTTGCTTTCGGCAACGCAATCCTGAGTGTCAGAATTCCGAAGACGACGGGTATCTTTTCGATGAACCCCCGTCAGCAGACTGATACGGGTATCGGTTTGTTTCTTGTTATCCAGTTTGAAATCTTCATCGGCGACTTCCACGTAGGTTCGTTTCAGCAGCTCAATCAAATACGGCAGGGTAATTTGGAACGACAACAACAGACGCACTAAAGGCCTAAGCAGCTTCTTCAGCGCCGATAACACCGCTTTTGGTGGCTCTGCGGCATCGCTTGAGATTGGGGGTTTAGCAGACATAGTGCCAATCATAGCTCCATGAGGGATTTATTCCCACCCAAATTTCATTTCTGTGATTCATTCGTCGGTCTGATAAGAATTTTAGTCGTTTTATTTTGACAAGGGAAATTTTCCCACATATTTTTAAAAACACAAAACAAGGGAAATTTTCCCACAACATAAAAAACAACACAGAAAGCGGAGACTAACCTTATGAGCATCCGATTCACTAAAGCAGCGTTAACCCTGGCAGTATCCAGTGCCCTGGCAACCTCCACCCAAGCAGCGCCACAATTGGCGTCTCAAGCAACCTTAGATAGCGGGAAAGATACCCGTATGATCCGAATCATTGGCGGCTCCGATGCCGTTGCGAATACCTATCCATGGATGGTTTCCGTACAGAACACCGGTGACCAACAGCACTTTTGTGGTGCCAGCCTAGTGGCCTCAAAATACGTACTGACCGCAGCGCACTGCATCGAGAATGAGAGTGCCGTCAATCTACAGGTCGTCATCAGCGAGTACGATCTGAATCAGCAAAGCGCTGAGGAAGAAAAACTCACCGTGAAGAACATCTATATGCACGGGGAATATGGCGACGATCACGACATCGCCTTACTGGAGCTCAGCACGGCATCAGCTAAAGCACCTCTGACTCTGGCCACTCCAGATGCTATGAGCGCACTGGCTGTAGGCGCCAACCTAACGGTGATGGGTTGGGGCAATCGCTCTACCTCAGGCGAAGACTTCCCGACCATTTTGCAGGAAGTACAAGTGCCACTAGCAGATCACGCCACCTGTAAAACCAATTATCAAGGACTTGGCATTGAGATCACCGACAATATGGTGTGTGCCGGATTAACCACTGGCGGAAAAGACTCATGCCAGGGTGATAGCGGTGGCCCTCTGGTATTCCAAAAAGATTCGGATTGGGTGCAAGCAGGCGTTGTAAGTTTCGGCGAAGGGTGTGCACAAGCAGACTACTTTGGCGTCTATACCAAGGTCTCCAACTACCAGGAGTGGATTGCCAAAGCCCAGGCAGGCGAGCTCGACCCTTACGTCAATGATGGTTCTGGGGGCGGAGACCCTGACGGTGGCGTTGATGATCATGATGACGACGGGATTGATTTACCTGACTTTGACTACGAAGACTCACCCTTTGAATTACCACCTTATTTGGGCTTCCTCGCAGCAGGTCAAGGAGAAACCGTTGAAGAGGCCGTTTATGTATTTAACAACACAGAACAAGACATCACCATTCAAGGCATCAACCTCGACAACACCACTAATTTCAATATTTTGGAAAACCATTGCGACGGTGCAACCCTTGAGCAAGAAAAGGAATGTGAAATCCTGATCGGCTTCTCGGCTCAAGACAGCGAGGTACATGAAGGTATTTTAACCATCTCAACTACAGACTCTGACACACCAACCGCAGAAGTTGAGTTGTTTGGAGTCGCTCTCGATAAATTGGACGTTACCGACGATTTCGATGGCATGGAAGGTTTAGACAATGAAGAATGGTACTTCGATGGCGACACTCAATGGTCCGAAGACTCTGAGGACGGCGGTTTTGAACTGTCCTGTGATCAGGTTGATGAAAACGAAGATGCCTTGTTAATGACCGAGATCGAAGGCCCAGGCGAATTCGAGTTTGATGTAAATCTCGAAGGCGATGCGCCACTCAACGCCATTCACTTCATGGTCGACGGCGAAGTGGTCATGACCATCTCAGGCTCTCGGGCGACTTCTCGTGGTAAGCACCACAGCACCACACTGACCGAGGGCAAGCATCAGGTAGGCTGGGTATATCGTAAAAAGTCAGCCAACTCTGCCAGCGCCAAAGCCAGCGTCAGCAATGTAAAGTTCAAAAGCACCAAGAACAGTACACCAGCAGCATCAGCATCAGCATCAAACGCCGACTCAGGCTCAAAAAGTTCCGGCGGTGGCAGTTCTGATCTGTGGTTCCTGTCCGTACTAAGTCTATTAGGCTTGGGCTTATTCACACGAAAAGCCGGTAAGAAAGCTCAGAAGTAAGTAAATTCGATCCTTTTCTTCTAAGAACCCTTCGTTAGCGTAACGTGCGCTAGGGCGATCTCAATGTGAGATCGCCCGCCTTTTTTGATCAGGAGCCTACGATGTACAAGATCAAATACGCCCCCATCAAGTTCGTTATGATTGCAATGATCGCCGGTTGTTCTACCTGCGTCTCAGCACAATCAAACGCGCCCCTTGAACCACTTCATGCCATTTTTCTGGAACGTGATAACCAAAGCCTTGCCGTACACTTCAAAGCCATCAGTCACGGCTGCACCACCACACAAGACTTTGAGTTAACCATCAAAGAAAGTAATGAAATCAACCAACTCTCAATTACACGCTTGAGACCAGATCGTTGTCGCAAGATGCCCAAGTTGGTGTCTCTAACCAAGCGATTAAGGTACGACGAAATTAACGCGTCTTTACCTATACAACTCAAAAACCATTTGTTTATCAAGTAGCTAACATCCCCCTATACTTAGGGGCTGAACACACCACTTAGTTGTAGAGCTGATGACCCGACACCGTTTTAATAAGCATCCAACCCCGTTAACCGCCTTGTCAGGTGCAACAACCCTGACCTTAGTGTTATCGAGTATTTCGGGTCACAGCTCTGCCGACGCACCGTCGGCGACTCAAGCCAACGAACACAACCGTCCACCGCTTACAACACCATCTGAACCTAGAACGACAGCGAAACAGACACCATCTTCCGCCCCCAAGAGACTGACCCGCACCACCACCCATGAAAAGCTTACCTTTGCAGTAGGCAGTTATTTCAGCCACGGAGATTACAGCTCGACCAAACCTACGGATGTCATCAGTGTACCGTTTCGCATCAGCTATCAAAGAAATCAGTGGAGCTTCAACGCCCAGCTGCCCTATCTCCACATATCCGGCCCTGAAAATGTTTTGGTTATTCGGGAAGGCGGAGAAACCGTCGTCGAAGCCAGTGATCAGGATACTCAGCGCCAAGGCTTTGGAGATCTTCGGCTGTCTTCACAGTATGTTCTGCCTTGGCAACCCATCAACAAGGCGCGCTGGCATCTGGGAGGCGGAGTAAAAGTACCCACCGCGGACGAAAACGAAAATCTCGGAACAGGTGAATTTGACTATCACCTCTACACTGGCGGTTACTACCGACAAGGCAGCTGGATCATGGATGGTAAGGTAGGCCATCAGTGGATGGGCGATACTAACGACACCGATTACAACAATCGTGTGTTTTTCTCCCTAGGCGGCCGACACCTGCTCAGTCGTAGCCAAAGCATCAGCCTGCACTACAGCCATAAGGATGCGTCGTCGGATCGCAGCGAAGCGGTTGAGTCACTGACCGCCAGTTTTCATCAAAAGCTCAATTATGGTTGGAAAGTCAGCTTTTCCGCAGGCATGGGGTTAAGTGATTCCAGTGCCGATGTGTTCGGTGGTTTGCAGATCAGTAAAAGCTTGATTCGAAAAAGACGTCGCTAAGCGTTCTCTTTAATACCAGCCTCTTTAAATCCCCGCTATCCAAGCACAAAAAAGGCCTCAATCATGAGGCCTCTTCGATAACAATCAGCGTATTACACTTTAAACGCGCTGATCAGTTCTTGTAACGAGCTGGTTAATTGCGCCATTTCCGCCGAAGCGCGAGCGGTACTTTCGGCGTCACCAGAGGTTTCCTGGCTTAAATCGGAAATGGAGTTAATGTTGCGATCAATCTCCACTACCACTTTGGTTTGTTCACTACAGGCCAATGCAATCTGTTGGCTCATCGCGGTAATAGAACTGATCATGCTGGTGATATTACCGAGTACTTCACCAACTTTACCAGATTCATCCACGGTTTGAGTGGCTCGATCGTGACTGACTTCCATCGCTTTTACTGCGTCCTTCACACCGGATTGCAGGCGGGAAATCATTTCTTCAATTTCTTCGGTAGATGATTGTGTACGCTGCGCCAGAGTACGCACTTCGTCTGCAACCACAGCGAAACCACGCCCTTGCTCACCAGCACGAGCAGCCTCAATAGCCGCGTTCAACGCCAATAGGTTGGTTTGTTCGGCAATGCCTTTAATCACATCCAAGACTTGACTGATATTGGCGCTGTCTTTTGCCACTCGGTTAATCACAGATACTGAGTTTTCAATTTCAGAAGCTAATACATCAATATTTTTCAGCGCTGCATCGACCTGATGCGAACCGGTATTGGCTTCTTGCATTGCAGACTCCGCTTCCTTGGTCGCTTGGCCTGCATTCTGTTCAACTTGTTGTACCTGAGCGGTCAGCTCATTTACTGCCACCGTCACTTGTTCGGTTTCCTGCATTTGGCGATCCACCGAATCACGACTTTTGGTCGAGATCGACTCTAACTTACTGGATTGAGTATCCACTTCCACCGCGGTCATACTGACCGCTTGGATCAGGTCATGAATGCGCTGCACCATGGTATTAAATTCGGTGGTTAGCTGGCCCATTTCATCGCGGGTTTGAAGGTTCATTCGTACCTTCATATCACCATTAGACACCATGGTAGCTGATTCACGGAAGCTGTTGATGGTTTCGTTTACAGATACGTAAAACGCCAAGAACATCAGTAATACAATCACCAGTAATACAGTGATTGCGATTAAAAACATACGCAAGGTCGAGCTTTGTTCTTCGTATCGGTTTTCCAGAATACGGTTCATCAACGGTGTAACCGTGCCGTTCATTACCTGGAATAAGGTATCCACATAGCCAGAAATATCGCTATAAAAGTTATCCCACGAACCTTCGAGCTGCATGGCTGAAATCAGACGCTCATCGAGATAGCCCATCATGTCGTTCATGCCGCTGGCAAGATTCATTACCGGCTCTTCCAGGGCTCGTGCCAAACGAGGATCTTCTTCCATCAATACGCCCACATCTTTGTCAAAGCGCCCTAGCGCGTCAACAAAACCGTCATAGGCATCGTTTAGAGAGTCAGACGTTCCAGAATCCAGGAAACCGGCATTGAATGCCACCATACCGGTAGCACGCACTTTAGCAACCAATGGAGAAAATTCTGGGTAGAGACGAATCAGCATTTCTTGAAGAGATAACACGGCTGGATCAGGCGCTTGAGCCAACCCCGATGCACGGGTGGTGGTTTTTAGGATGCGGATAATCGGATTAAGCATGTCCTGATAACGCTTAACCTGCTCGTCGGAATAGTAATCACGGATATTGTCAGTTTTGAGCTTTTGCCAGCTTTCATTCGCCAAACCGAGTTGAGTAACGATACGACCATCTTTATCCCAACGTGGTTGCCATTCAGACAGTTTACTGAAGGCGCTCTCGACCTTGGCTTCAGTATCGGCAATTAGACCGCGCATGTCTTCGTTGCCTTTATAGACATACGCTGCTTTTAAATCCCGGTATTCTGCAGTGACTCGCAATAGCGCGAAGGTGTCCTCGAGAATGGCCACACCTTCAAGCTGACTTTCCGTCGCTTCGATGTCTGCTTCTAGTTCTTCAACTAAGCCGTAGCTTAATAACAACAAAGGGAGCAGGAACATGACGTTGATGAGACTGAATTTGTATGCGTAATTCAGTTGATTCATCAACTTTACAAAAGGACGTATGATCAGCTTCATAAATACACCAATTCTTTAAAAGCTTTAGAGCAGTAGATGCCTACTGTCTTCCAGCAGCTGTTTCAGCCGGGTGGTAAATTTCGCTGCCAGAACTCCATCGACGACTCTATGATCATAGGACAAAGCCACTGGCAAAATTAATCTTGGTTGCCATTCTCCATCCTGCCAAATGGGCTTTATCGAGGCTTTAGACACCCCCAAAATAGCAACTTCCGGGGCATTCACAATAGGTGTGAACTGAGTGCCTCCAATTCCACCTAAGCTCGAAATGGAGAAGCAACTGCCTTGAAGTGCGTCCGGTTTAAGCTTGCCTGCTCTCGCCTGTTGTGCATATTGCATGCAATCGGCCGCAATATTCAAGACACTTTTTGTATCCACATTTTTTACGACCGGAACCATCAAGCCCTGATCGGTATCAACAGCAACACCAATGTTGTAATACTCTTTGACAATCAATGCGTTACCGTCTGGTGCCAAAGAGGAATTAAAGCGTGGCATTTCAGTTAATACTTTTTGAACTGCTTTGACTAAGAATGGAAGCATCGTCAGTTTGGTATCGTACGTTCCTTCTTTATTTACTGACTTTCTAAAGTCTTCCAGCTCCGTAATGTCTATTTCATCAAACTGCGTAACATGAGGAATGTTCAACCAACAACGGTGAAGATGTTGAGAACTTATTTTTTGTATTCTACTGAGCTCTTCACGCCGCACATTCCCAAAACGACTGAAGTCTACTTCCGGTATCGGTTCTATACCCATACCGCGTGCACCGCCAGAATTTTCGGCTGGTGCCTCATTTAATCGATGTTTTACATAGGCCTGAATGTCTTCTTGCAGTACCCGGTTTCTGGGGCCACTGGCACCGGTTGAGGTTAAAACTTCATCCAGAGAAACACCAAATTCTCTTGCTAATTTTCGTACTGCAGGCCCAGCATAAACCTTGTCACTGGGTCCTTTAGGCTCGGTTTGTCGACCTACCGAACCTTGCTTATCTGAGGCCATGTCATTAAAACTATCGGCGCTAGGCGATTGAACTTTAACCTTTTCTTCTGAGATTTTTTCATCCGAATCACTGGAAACAGCAGTAACATCAGTTGTTGAAGCTGACAAAACAGTACTTTTAAGCACTGCTATAGTATCACCTTCATTAACCTTGTCACCCAAAGAGACCTTGATACTTAACACCTCTCCGGCCACAGGCGCTGGAATTTCCATGGTCGCTTTATCGGTTTCCAGAACCAATAAAGTATCCTCTTCTTCTACGGCTTGGCCCACTTCAACCGAGACTTCAATCACTTCCACATCAGAGAAGCCACCTAAGTCCGGCACTTTAACGACTTGTTCGGCAGATTGAGTGCTTGCAGAAGAAGATGCCGATGGCGATGACTGAGAATCACTCTCGGATGTTTCTGAAGACGCTTCATTGACCGCAGGCGTAGAGTCGTCTTCAGAGCTGCCCGAGGTATCATCTTGAGACTCGGAACTCTGTGCTCCCGAGCCTTCCATCAGTGCAACCAAATCACCTTCACTGACCTTGTCACCTTCTTTCACTTTCAGTTCAACTATTTTTCCCGCCGCTGGGGCCGGAATTTCCATGGTCGCTTTATCGGTTTCGACCACTATGATGGCATCGTCTTGCTCCACCACATCACCGGCCGATACGGAGACTTCAATGATTTCCACTCCTTCGAAGCCGCCCAGATCAGGTACTTTGATCTCATCCATCCTATTCAAACCTCATGTATCTTGTCCTTGTAGACTGACGATGAACCGACAACGCATTGAAGGCTCATCATTCAGAGTCATATTTGTGTGAGTCGGACTCGCTACAACAACATTGGATCTATTTTTTCAGCGTCGATATCAAACTCTTTCATAGCTTTCTTCACTACGGCCGGCTTTATTACGCCTTGCTGAGCCAAGCCATACAACGCAGCAATGCAGACATAATCACGATCGACTTCGAAGAAATGCCTTAACTTCTTACGAGTGTCACTTCGACCAAAGCCATCCGTCCCCAAGGTAATGTATTCCATAGGAACGTCTTTTCTGATCTGATCGGAATAGGCCTTCATATAATCGGTTGCGGCAACGGCCGCTTGGCCACGATTCAGCAAGCAATCTTTAACATAGGAAGATTTCGGTTTCTTATCAGCGTGAAGCATGTTCCAACGATCCACCGATTGAACATCACGGCCTAGCTCGTTGAAACTGGTCACACTCCACACATCACACGCCACGTCGTATTTCTCAGACAGAATTTCCGCCGCGGCTTCTACTTCTCTGAGAATGGTGCCACTGCCCAGCAACTGTACTCGGGCTTTTCGGTTGGTCTTGTCTTCTTTGAGCAGATACATGCCTTTGATGATGCCCTCTTCCGCACCTTCCGGCATATCCGGGTGTTCATAGTTCTCATTCATTACGGTGATGTAGTAATAAACATTCTTCTGATCAGCGTACATTTCCTGCAAACCGTGCTGAACAATGGTCGTTAACTCATAACCATAGGTCGGGTCATACGCCCGGCAGTTAGGAATGGTTGAGGCCAGAATATGAGAGTGGCCGTCCTGATGCTGAAGCCCTTCCCCGTTTAGCGTAGTTCGACCGGCCGTGCCACCCAGCAAGAAACCTCGCGCTTGAATATCCCCAGCCGCCCAAGCCAGATCACCAATGCGCTGAAAACCAAACATGGAATAGAAGATATAGAAGGGTACCATCGGGAAGTTGTTGTTACTGTACGAGGTCGCAGCCGCAATCCACGCCGCCATGGCACCGGCTTCGTTGATCCCTTCCTCAAGAATGCGCCCCTTGATGTCCTCTTTGTAATACATTAATTGGCCGGAATCGTGTGGCTCGTACAATTGCCCCACCGCAGAATAAATCCCTAACTGACGGAACATCCCTTCCATGCCAAAGGTACGCGCTTCATCTGGAACGATAGGCACAATGCGTTCGCCAATTTTCTTATCTTTCACCAAAGTCGATAGCAAGCGAACAAACGCCATGGTGGTTGAAATTTCACGGCCATTCGAGCCTTTCAAATGCGTTTTCAAAGAAGCCAGCGTTGGTACGGTAAGACTTTCCGAATGCGCTCGCCGTGCCGGATAGTGACCTCCCAATTTCTCACGCTGTTTATTCATATAGCGCATTTCAGCGGAATCTTGTTCCGGACGGTAATAAGGCAACGACTCCAACTGTTCGTCCGAAACAGGAATATCAAAGCGATCTCGGAAGGCCTGAAGCGATTCCATTTCCAGCTTCTTAACCGAATGAGTTTTGTTCTGAGCTTCACCCGCCTGTCCCATACCATAGCCCTTAACCGTCTTGGCTAAAATCACCGTTGGTTGACCTTTATGGCTGGCTGCGGCGGCATACGCTGCATAAATTTTGTACGGATCATGACCACCGCGATTGAGCTGATACAACTGCTCATCGCTGTAGTCTTTCACTAAATCTAACAGCTCTGGGTACGCCCCAAAGAAATGCTCACGGGTATAAGCACCACCCTTGGTTTTGTAGTTTTGGTATTCACCATCGACCACTTCATCCATTCGACGCTCAAGGATGCCATCCTTGTCTTTCTCTAGTAGAGGGTCCCAATGACGCCCCCACACCACTTTAACGACATTCCACCCCGCACCTCGGAACTGCCCTTCCAGTTCCTGAATGATCTTACCGTTACCACGCACCGGTCCATCGAGCCGCTGCAAATTACAATTCACCACAAACACCAAGTTATCGAGCTTTTCCCGACCCGCGAGTGCAATGGCGCCCAAGGTTTCTGGCTCATCAGTTTCACCATCGCCAATGTACGCCCAGACTTTTCGATCCTGAATATCCACCAAACCACGACTGGCCAGGTACTTCATAAAGTGCGCCTGATAAATGGCCTGCAACGGCCCAAGCCCCATGGATACGGTTGGAAATTGCCAATAATCTGGCATCAACCACGGGTGCGGATACGACGACAAACCACCGCCATCCACTTCTCGTCGGAAGTGATCGAGCTGATCTTCACTTAGTCGCCCCTCCAAGAAAGAGCGTGCATACACGCCTGGCGAACTGTGCCCCTGCACATACACCAAATCCCCGCCATGTTGCTCAGACGCCGCTCGGAAAAAGTGATTAAAGCCGATGTCATACAAGGTCGCACTGGATGAGAAACTGGCAATGTGTCCACCAATGTCCGACGACTCTTTATTAGCACGCATCACCATGGCCAAGGCGTTCCAACGAATAATGGAGCGAATACGACGCTCCATAAACACATCGCCCGGATATGGCGGCTCAGCCTCTTTGGGAATTGAATTTCGATAAGGTGTGGTCAACGCATAAGGCGTCATTGAGCCAAGCTGGCTGGCTTTATTAAGAAGTTTATCGAGTAGAAATTGTGCTCGTTGCTTACCACTGAAGTGAATAACCGATTGAAAGGCCGCTAACCATTCTTCCGTTTCCGTAGGATCAATATCGTGCTGACTCATGCGCTCTCCAAGTCCTTTCTATAACGATGGCGATTTATTGGAATAAACCTTTAAGATGAATCGCTCATTAAAAAACCAATGGTTTTCAGTATAGACAACTCTATGAATTTGAAAGGATATTGAAGCAAAACTTTACAAATCTGACCAACTAGGCAGGTTTTTAATTTCTACTAAGGAATGCATATCACCCGAAAGTGTCATAAGGTGTGTTTATTTTTAAGCAAACTAAAGCCATGAACGCGAACAAAACCATTCTTATCACAGGCGCATCTCAACGACTAGGCGCAGCGATGACGCGCGCCTTTCACCAAAACGACTTCACTGTGATCATTCATTACAACCAATCGCATACGGAAGCGGATGCATTAGCAACGGAACTGAATGAGCTCTGCCCAAACTCAGCCTTTCTCTGTCAGGGCAAACTCAGTGATATTGAGAAAATCAAAGAGCAAGTTACAGCCATTACGGATCATTTGGACGTATTAATCAATAATGCATCCAGCTTTTATCCAACACAGATCGGTGAAGTCTCCGAAACTCAGTGGGATGATCTATTCGAGAGCAACGCCAAAGCCCCTTTATTCTTAACACAAGCATTATTACCGCTGTTGAATAAACGTCATGAGAAAAACAATACACCTGGCAGCGTGATCAACATGCTGGACATTCATGCTCAACGGCCGCTTAAAGATCACACTGTCTATTGCATGGCCAAAGCCGCCAACCAGATGATGACTCAATCATTGGCGAAAGAACTGGCGCCAAGGATTCGTGTGAACGGCATCGCTCCAGGCGCAATTCTCTGGCCAGATCAGGATGGCGAGATAGCCAACAGTTATAAGCAACAAACATTGGAGAAAATTCCCAGTCAGCGACTGGGAAGCATTGAAGATATCGTAGAAACGGCGTTATTTCTTGGCTGTGGACCGAGCTACATTACGGGTGAAATCATTTCTGTGGATGGCGGTCGCCGACTGTACAGCTGACTCTAAAACCGCGCTCGGCTAGGAAGCCTTTGAGATTGCCTGGCCTTGCCATTCAAAATCGACAGACCAAAGTTTTTGCTTGGCCTTATCGTAGTCGGCCCACAGTTGGCCGTAACTGCGATCATACGCCGGATGCTGAACGTCCGCAGCGATCTCTGACAAGGGTAACAATACAAAGGCATTTTTAGTGACTTCATCACGTGGCAGTTCAATGCCGTCGACGTCCCCAAGCAGATCATCGTAAGTCAGAATGTCGATATCCAATGTACGCGCACTGAATTTTTCAGAATCACGACAACGGCCGTAATCATCCTCTAATCGTTTTAACCAACGAGATAATTCAGCCACCGGAAGTTGAGTATCAAACCGAGCAACCAGGTTCAGAAAATTATCGCCATCAAACCCCACCGCTTCACTTTCGTACACTTGAGAAACATCCAGCGCACCGAAGAAGGCTTGTAAGTGATCCAATGCCGCGGTCACATGGGTATAACGATCGATATTGGTACCAATGCTGACGTACACCGAAGCCATAACTTACCTCTACGAAATAATTGAACGATTAGAACGAGTAATTTCGACGCCAACAGCCGCTGCTGCAGGCACCGCATCCGGTTTTGATATTCGAATCGTTACCGACTGCGGCTGATATTTTTCAAGAATCATGGTCGCCACTGCATCCGCCAACCGTTCAATCAACAAAGGTTTAAGCGACTTCGTCAAATCAATAACATCCTGACTGACGGCGGCATAATTGATTGCCTGATTAAGGTCATCCGATTGAGCGGCACCGGTTAAATCCGAGGTCATTTCAATATCGAAACTTAAAGGTTGCGCATGCTTGCGTTCAAAGTCGTATACACCAATAACTGCATGCACTTTGAGGTCGCGAATAAAGGTTTTATCCATGGAGATTCTATGACGTTAAATGATGGTCTTTGATTTGAAAGGGCGTATGATACCAGAGGATCACCCGGACAGAGACGACTTTCTTATTCACAAGATGCCGTTAATCAAATAGACATGGAACAGACTCCTTTCGACTCGTCAGCCTTTATCATTTTTGCTTACTTATTGGGCTCGCTTCCGACCGCCTTGGTGATCAGTTACTTTAAAGGACTGAATGATCCTCGAAGCTCAGGCTCAGGAAATGCCGGCGCCACCAATATGATGCGGCTTTACGGCAAGAGCTTTGCCTTATTGACGTTACTAGGGGATGTACTGAAAGGCTTCTTGGTTATTTGGCTCTATCAACACTGGCTGGGAGAGGACATTGCCTGGATGACCCTTACTGGCATGGCCGCCATCTTAGGCCATATCTATCCGATCTTTTTTCAATTCAAAGGCGGGAAAGGCGTCGCTACGATACTTGGGGTGATGCTCGCCACATCGCTTGGGTTAGCCTTATTTACGTTATTTTGCTGGCTAACGGCGTTGTTTATTACGCGCGTGTCAGCGCATGCAGCACTAATTGCAGCCTTCATCAGCCCATTAGTGGCTTTTATTCTTGAAGATCCATATACCGTTCTATGGCTGGCCTGCAGCCTGGTGCTGGTCTTCAGCCACCGAAGTAACATCAAACAACTGATCCATTCGAAGAAAGGGTTCTCCGAGTGAATTCAGCTTTTATCTGGTAAATAACCCGGATCTGATCAATAAAACCGAGACCTGAGAAATAAAACCGAATCATCGAATTAGATAGCAGGAAGTTCAGTCAACGGCCAACGCGCTACGGGTTTCACCGCCAAATCGTCTTGCTGCCCGGCATCAAGACGCTGCGCGCCAGCAAAAGCAATCATGGCACCATTATCGGTACAAAACTGAGGTCGCGCATAGAACACCTGCCCTCCCACTTTCGCCAACGCCTGCTCAAGCTTTTCACGTAGACGAGTATTTGCTGATACACCACCGGCCATCACCAACTGCTTCATGCTGGTTTGTTCAAGCGCACGACGACACTTAATAGCAAGAGTATCCACCACGGCTTCCTGAAACGCATGAGCAATATCCGCTTTATCCTGATCAGATAACTGACCTTGCTCTTTCTCCAAGGCTTGTACGGTATTTAAGGTATAGGTTTTTAAGCCACTGAAGCTAAAATCCAAGCCTGGACGATCCACCATTGGGCGAGGAAACTTGAAACGCCCTTCGGTTCCCTGAGAAGCTAACTTGGCAATGTGCGGGCCACCGGGATACGGCAAACCCATCATTTTAGCTGCCTTATCAAAGGCTTCACCCGCCGCATCATCCAAAGATTCACCCAGCAATTGATATTGACCGATGCCTTGCACCTCAACCAGTTGCGTATGGCCTCCCGACACTAACAAAGCGACGAACGGAAACTCTGGCGGAGTATCTTCCAACATAGGAGCCAATAAATGACCTTCCATATGATGAACGCCTAAGGCAGGAATACCCCAGGCAAAAGCAATCGCTCTGGCTGTCATGGTACCTACCATTAACGCACCCACCAAACCAGGCCCCTTAGTGTAGGCAATGGCATCGACCTGCTGTTTCTGGATTCCGGCTTTATCTAAGGTTGATTGAATTAATGGCAGAAGCTTCTTTACATGATCACGAGATGCAAGCTCAGGCACCACACCACCGTACTCATTATGCATCTCAATTTGGCTGTACAACGCATCCGCAAGCAAGCCTTTCTCTGTATCATAGAGCGCCACTCCGGTTTCATCACAGGACGTCTCAATACCGAGTACCAACATAACAACCTCAGATAAATGTTTCAGACAAAAGAAAAGCGGCTAGTGTAATGTCTAAGAGAGACATTGAATAGCCCATCCCATCTGCATTCCGCTGTAAAAATGACCAAACAGCGAACAAAAATTGACCAAAAAATATACATCCTTATAATGGCCAGTTAATTCCATTCAAATGCAAAAATAGGGATTTACTTTTCCCTATGACGAATATAGAATGTGCGGCCTCACGAATTGACGCTATTGTTTCTTGGCGTAGGGCTCTGAAGTGAAGTACTTACCTTCTATATAGGGCATTCGAAGAGACAAGAGTTAATAAACTGGTCACACAACAATAGGTAATTATTGATGCCAGCGGTAAAAGTTAAAGAAAACGAACCATTTGATATCGCATTGCGCCGTTTTAAGCGTTCTTGCGAAAAAGCGGGCGTTCTTTCTGAAGTACGTCGTCGCGAGTTCTACGAAAAACCAACTTCTGTTCGCAAGCGTAAGCTAGCTGCAGCAGTTAAGCGTCACGCGAAAAAAGTTCAGCGCGAGCAAAAGCGCTTCGAGCGTCTTTACTAAGACTGAGCTAGTTGCAGTGACCAGTACAAAAGAAGCTTCGGCTTCTTTTGTTGTTTCTGGACTACAGAAACTATAAGCTCTCAATCCCAACCCCCTTTCTCTAAATTTATTTAGTTGGCGCCACCTCGGCCAAGGAGACCATCATGTCAGGTGAATTACTGGAAGATAAAATTAAAGCCGCTGTAAAAGACGCAATGCGTAACAAAGAAAAGAGCCGTCTAACGGTACTTCGCGGCGCGCAAGCTGCATTCAAACAAATACGTGTTGATGAAGGGATGGAACGAGATGCAATCATCGAAGATACTCGCATAATTGCGACTATCGACAAGATGGTCAAACAGCGTAAAGACGCTGCCAGCCAGTACAAAGATGCCGATCGTCAGGATTTGTACGACCAAGAAATGCTGGAGGTGGGCATTCTTTCTGAATTCCTGCCTGCACAACTTACTGAAGATGAACTGAAAGACATCATCAACACCGCCAAAGAAGAAACTGGCGCTGCCGGCATGCAAGACATGGGCAAACTGATGGGCGTCATCAAACCTCAAGTAGTCGGTAAAGCAGACATGGGCCAGGTTAGCCAGCTAGTCAAAGCTGCCTTGCAATAATTTACCTCCCTAGATCTAAATAGCCCTATGGCCGGACGCATTCCTGAGCAATTCATCGACGATGTCGTTGCACGTACTGACCTCGTCGAACTCATTGGCAACCGCATCAAGCTCAAAAAGTCCGGCAGCAACCATATGGGCTTATGCCCTTTTCATAACGAAAAAAGCCCGTCATTTAGTGTCAGTGAAAGCAAACAGCTTTATCATTGCTTCGGTTGCGGCGCGAGCGGCAATGCCCTTACCTTCCTGATTGAACACGACCGACTCGACTTTGTTGAAGCCATCGAAACATTGGCAGGTTCCCTCGGCATGGAAGTGCCTCGCGAAGAAGCCAGCCAACAAAACAAAGAAGCGTATCTAAAAAAGAAACAAGAACAGCAAGCCCTGTTCGATCTCATGGAAAAAGCTAATCACTATTTCCAACAACAATTGCGACAACACCCAACCAAACAAAGAGCAGTGAACTACCTCAAAGGGCGAGGCATGACCGGCCATACCGCTAAGGCCTTTCAACTGGGCTTTGCACCAGCGGGTTGGGACAACCTACTCAAAGCGCTGGGTACAGACAAAGACACCCGAAAGCTATTAGCCACTGCCGGCTTATTGGCTGAGAAAGAACAAAAAGATGACGATTACTATGATCGCTTCCGTGATCGCATCATCTTCCCTATTCTCGACACCAGCGGACGAACCATCGCCTTTGGCGGGCGTGTTTTAGCGAAAGACGAAAAGCCCAAATACTACAACTCCCCGGAAACACCGATTTTCCATAAGAGCAACACCCTATACGGCCTATATCAAGCTCGTAAACACGATCGCCACCCAAAACAGCTAGTAGTGGTTGAAGGCTACATGGACGTCATCGCTCTGGCACAACATCAGATCCACAACGCCGTAGCGTGCCTGGGAACAGCACTTACCGAAGAACACGTTCGATTACTGTTCAAACAAACCTCCCACATTGTGTTTTGTTTTGATGGCGACCATGCCGGATTAAAGGCGGCTAAAAAGGCACTAGAGCTCTCTCTCAGTCAACTTATCGATGGCCGAGAAGTCAGTTTCTTATTCCTGGCAGACGGTGAAGATCCCGACACACTTGTTTCCGCTGGAGGCAAAGCGGCCTTTGACGCAGCCTTGAAAAACGCCAATAGTATCGATCAGTTTTTGTTCAGCCAATTCCAGGACACCTCCAGCTTGGAAGGCAAAGCTCGTATGGCAAAAGAAGCCATGCCCATGATTCAGCAAGTCCCTGGGGATTTCATTAAAAACTTACTCATTCAAGAGTTGGCGCGCCGTACAGGGCTGACCCAAGAAACCCTGATCCAACAGTCGAAATCGCTACAATCGAAATCACCACAATCAAAAGCCCTGCATTCAAAAACGCCGCATTTGAAGCTAGCGTCACCAAGTACAACAAAGAAGGGGCAGTCTGGTAACTTTTCACAGGATAAACAACCAAAGCCTAATCGTTTCTCTAGTGCTTCCGAACCATCACCGCATTCAACCTCTGCACAGAACACTAATTTCTCAGGGCATGAGTTTTACGACAATTACAACGACAACTCTTACCCACCCAACTACGACTACGCTGATGCCTATGCCGATGAGGATTTTTATACCAATGAAGCAGCCAAGCCGGTATCTCTGGAAAGCCGACTTGCGATCAACGCATTGCGCCTTATAACTCACAATCCGCATCTGATTAAGGAATTACCCAAGCAGGCATTTCAATTCAGCACAAATACCCCTCAAGAAGTATTGCTCAATGACATATTCCATTATCTTGAGGGCACATCCGATCTTGTAAGCACAGCTCAACTGGCAGGCTACTTTCAAGACTCAGAGAACTTCATCCATCTGGAAAGAGCACTTGAACACCCTCCTCATACCGAAAATATAAACTTAGTGAGCGAACTAGAAAGCACCCTAGGAAAGCTAATAGAAGAGCAAGAAACTAAGAAAATGCTCGAGATCAAAGAAAAAATTGACCTCAAAACAGCAACAAAAGAAGAAATCCGTCTATATTATCAATGGCAATCAAAGAAAAAGGCGTTTTTCAAAAAATAACAACCGAAACAAAGTATCGACAAAGTTAGTGCGAATTTTTTATTCATTCCTTTGTCTTAGAGATTAACCAGTACAAACAACTGAACATACATTGCGTATTTAATGAAAAGAAAGAAGTTTCTTACGTCCCCTTGTTTTTTTAAGTAACAACCCAAAGTTACTTTATGGAACAAGTACATTTTATATGCTAAAATTGTTCGCTTTCGTGTTCTACATCTTCATCGGTTTTTTTACAGGCAGGATATGTCCGACAAGTCCCAACAATCGAGTCTAAAAGAGCTAATTACACGCGGTAAAGAGCAAGGTTACCTTACTTACGCAGAAGTAAACGACCACTTGCCCGAAGATATCTCAGATCCAGATCAGGTCGAAGATATCATCCGCATGATCAACGACATGGGAATCAATGTTGTTGAAACTGCACCAGATGCCGATTCCCTTATGATGGGCGAAGTCTCATCAGACGACGCCGCTGCCGAGGAAGCTGCTGCTGCACTGGCCGCCGTGGAAAGCGACGGCACTCGTACTACAGACCCTGTCCGCATGTACATGCGTGAAATGGGGACGGTAGAACTGCTTACTCGCGAAGGCGAGATCGTCATTGCCAAGCGTATCGAAGAAGGTCTTAGAGAGACCATGTCAGCCGTTGCCTACTTCCCTGGCATCGTTGACACCATTCTCTCAGACTTTAACGAAGCGTTGGAAAGTGAAGAAGGCCGCATCAGCGACATCTTCAGTGGCTTTATCGATCCTCTGGCTGACGACGAAACCGTTGCGGTTGCCAGCGACAGCCCAGAAGCAGAGCCTAGCGACATTAACGACGATGATGATAGCGACGATGACGATGATGACGATTCGTCCGACGATGAAGAAACCAAAGGCCCAGACCCTGAGGTCGCCAAAGAACGTTTCGGCGAGTTAGAAGCCGCATGGTCTAAATTCCTGGCTCTGGCAGAAAGCAAAGGCCGCAGCAGCAAAGAAGCCTCTGAAGCGCTACAGAAAGCCAGTGAAATCTTCGCGCCAATCAAACTAACACCTAAATACTATGATTTCGGTGTTGATACCGTTCGTGGCACGCTAGACAACATTCGCAGCCAAGAAAAAGCAGTCATGGATCTGTGCATTCGCAGAGCTAAGATGCCGCGTAAAACCTTCATCAAAGAATTCCCAGGCAATGAAGTCAATATGGATTGGATTCAAAGCCACATTGATGCGGATGAGCCCTTCTCTCAAATGCTTGAAGTCTATCGCATTGAGATCATCCGAGCTCAGCGTAAGCTGAAAGAAATCGAAGAGAAAAGCGCTCTAACGATCCCTGAGATTAAAGAAATCAATCGTCGCATGTCGATTGGTGAAGCGAAAGCTCGCCGTGCCAAGAAAGAAATGGTTGAAGCGAACCTTCGTCTGGTAATTTCTATCGCTAAGAAATATACCAACCGTGGCCTACAGTTCCTTGATCTTATTCAGGAAGGCAACATTGGTCTGATGAAAGCGGTAGACAAGTTTGAATACCGTCGTGGTTATAAGTTCTCGACCTATGCCACTTGGTGGATTCGTCAGGCAATTACTCGTTCAATTGCTGACCAGGCGCGTACCATTCGTATTCCAGTGCACATGATCGAAACGATCAACAAGCTGAACCGCATTTCTCGCCAAATGCTTCAGGAAATGGGTCGTGAAGCAACACCTGAAGAACTTGCCGAGCGCATGGACATGCCAGAAGACAAGATTCGTAAAGTTCTGAAGATTGCGAAAGAGCCAATCTCTATGGAAACACCTGTAGGTGATGACGAAGATTCGCATCTTGGTGACTTTATCGAAGACGTCAACATCAGTTCTCCGGTTGAAACGGCAACTGGCGATGGCCTGTCAGACGCAACCAAAGAAGTATTATCCGGCCTAACCGCTCGTGAAGCCAAAGTACTTCGTATGCGTTTCGGTATCAATATGAACACTGACCACACCTTGGAAGAAGTTGGTAAGCAGTTCGATGTAACTCGTGAACGTATTCGTCAGATCGAAGCGAAAGCACTTCGCAAGCTTCGTCACCCAAGTCGCTCCGAGCACCTTCGTAGCTTCCTGGACGAATAAATCATCTCAAAAGTGTAGCGCGATATTTATCTAATCGTTATAATGTCGCGCACATTTCGATGGCCTCCTGACCTCAGGAAAGCACATCAAGGAAGAAGGGCCTGTAGCTCAGCTGGTTAGAGCACTCGACTCATAATCGATAGGTCCACGGTTCAAGTCCGTGCAGGCCCACCATTCATTCCTTCCCTCTTCCTTGCATTATTCCTCTCGCCCCAAGTACTACAACAGATCAAACTATATCAATCTTAGTCATACATTTTGACGACATTAAACCAAACCTTCCGCTGATAAATAATTATTACTACTCTTTACATCACATATAGTTTTGCCGTCGATGACTTCTTGTTGATGATCAAACATCTAATTCATTAACAGATATGTTTCTTATGGCAAGAAAACCAAGATTAAGCTTACCTAATATTCCTCAACACATTATTCAAAGAGGCAATAATCGCCAGCCCTGTTTCTTTGATCAGCAAGACTTCAAGGTTTATCTATGTAAACTGGAAGAATACACACAGAAATACCAAGTATCTGTCCATGCCTTTGTTCTGATGACCAATCACGTTCACCTACTAATGGCTCCAACAGAAAGCAATGGAATCAGTAAAGTCATGCAATCACTTGGCAGATATTATGTCCGCTACTTTAATCACACCTATAAGCGCACAGGTACTCTCTGGGAAGGGCGTTACAAATCATCCCTTATCGACTCAGACAATTACTTTCTTACCGTCAGTCGATACATTGAACTAAACCCTGTTAGAGCAGCAATGGTACAACACCCTGCTGAATATCCCTGGTCAAGCTATCAAGGTAATGCCCTAGGAAAGCCAATATCGCTGTTAACACCGCACCCCTGCTACTTACAACTCGGTCATACCCCCGCAGCCCAACAACAGCGCTACCGGTCATTGTTTACTCATCAAATTCCAAACTGGACTATAGACCAAATAAACACAGCCACCAATAAAGAGTGGGTTTTAGGAAACCATCGTTTCAAAGACTACATCGAACAACAAACAGGAAGACAAACAGAACCAAAGCCAAAAGGCGGTGATAGAAGATCTGCCAACTGGCAGCGAAGCCAGGAGCTCGCACAGAATCGATAACTAGACCATTGAACAACAAACAGGAAGACAAACGGAACCAAAGCCAAAAGGCGGCGATAGAAGATCTGCCAACTGGCAGCAAAATCAGGGACTTGCACAGAATTGATAGCTAGACCAGCCAAAATCAATAGGGGTCAGAGTAAGAACAACCAACGAAGTCAAAGCCTGAAACCAGCTCAAAAGCCTATTTCAATTTACTCTGACCCCATTGATTTTTGGTCAAGCTATCAAGGTAATGCCCTAGGAAAGCCAATATCGCTGTTAACAACACACCCCTGCTACTCACAACTCGGTCATACCCCCGCAGCCCAACAACAGCGCTACCGGTCATTGTTTACTCATCAAATTCCAAACTGGACTATCGACCAAATAAACACAGCCACCAATAAAGAGTGGGTTTTAGGAAACCATCGTTTCAAAGACTATATCGAACAACAAACAGGAAGACAAACAGAACCAAAGCCAAAAGGCGGTGATAGAAGATCTGCCAACTGGCAGAAAAATCAGGGACTTGAATCAATAGGGGGCAGAGTAAGAACAACCAACGAAGTCAAAGCCTCGCACAGAATCGATAGCTAGACCAGCATGCTCGGAAGGAAGAATCAATCGGGGTCAGAGTAAGAACAACCAACGAAGTCAAAGCCAGAATCCAACTCAAGAGCCTGTTTCAATTTACTCTGACCCCATTGATTCATTACATTGATTTCAACATTGATTTCAGAGTAAGAACACCCAACGAAGACAGAGCCTGAAACTAACTCAAAAGCCAGTTTCAATTTACTCTGACCCCATTGATTCATTGATTACTCTGACCCCATTGATTACATTGATTTTGATTTGAACACTACACATAAAGGAGCATTGAGAATTTCATCATCCAATGAAGGAACATTAAACTCGAATGCTCCGATATCAAAGGCTTTCTCACCATTTTGATAGACACCAACGAACTCACAAAACGCCGTCAAGACTATTTCTTGATAAAAACTGTTTTGCCCAAGTTTCTCGTCGCTAATTACTTGAAAAAATGGTGACTGCATATCACTTAGATTTGGGTTTTCGGATAGCCAATTAAAATCTGACGCTATGATCCAGACATTATTGTATCGCACAACCCTTACACTCTTGGCACCCAATATAAGGGCCTGAGAGGTATAACGACCACAGAATTTTTCAGCGTTAAAATCCAAACCATCTATAAATAAGCGAGGTCTTTTCCTTACCAAAGAAACAGCATCTAACTGATCATTACTCATAATAATATATACATTAATCCAAAGGGTCGACTGCAGGAACAGCAGTTATTTGTCCAGAGGCCCTTAGGCCATCAAATACTCCAAAAGCAGTCGGAGGTATATAGAGCTCATTACCAGGTATAAAGCCACCTCCAGCATTTTGAGGAATAGGAGTAAGAGTCGCTCCTGACTCAAATAATACACTTTGAGCTTTAGCTGTTAAAGCAAACTCCACCACAGCAAAACCTTCTCCTCGAGAAAGCCTTCTGCTAGCAAAGAAAAAGGCAGCATCATAATTATCAGCCATATAAAAACCAACCTGACCATCAATATGCTTACTTGTCGCAGCTTGTACTGATAACGGCAAACCAGCTAAAAGAGCTGCAGCAGATGACTCGCCGGTTCCGTGATAATATCTATAGACCGAAGAGTCACCTAAACCACCATCAACAATAGCTAAAGCGAATACACCAAGAAGCCTAGAACCGAGCCACTTAGTTAGCTCTCCCAAACTTCCAGTTGATGTACCAAGCCCTGGAAGAGGAATGGCAACTGGCGATCCCGCCTTCTGTGCAACACTCCCACTTTGCCTTGGCAACGTAGGCTGAGCACCAAAACTAAACTCCGAGTTTTCCTGCTCTGGTACATTCGTAAGTTTCTTTTTTGGTTTCTTCTTAGGCTTAGGTTTAGGCTTGGTCTGATTCCTATCAGGAACAGGATTACTCGTTCTATCGCCCCCCCCTCCAAACTCAGGGAGATCCCAATTTGGATTTGTAGGAATAGGGTTATTTCCAATAGTTCGATCAATGCCAATTTGAATTCTGTCAATTGGCAATAAAGGAGGCTCATCCGGTAAAGCAGGAGCTGTAATAACAATAGTATTAGTTTCAGGCACATAATAATACCCACTCGGATCCGCCGCATTCAACGGGTTATTCCACACATAGCTATAACGATTAAAACTCTGACTAAACTCTGGTGCCTGTACAAACGGATCGGCACTCAAGAATCGGCCAATCTGAGGGTCATAAATCCGACCATTCATGTGAATCAGGCCAAAATCATCCAACATTTCATGGCCGGTAAAGCCATCGGTTGTTGTATCGTATAAGATCTTTTCCAGTTCAGGCCCCATCAATAGGTCAGATGGACGTTGCTGTCTTCTTTCTCCGAACGGTTCAAAGGTCATGCTATTTAGCATCTGCCCCGCTTCGTTAGAAATAACGTCAATAGACCCTAGATGATCTTTGTGAAGGTATTGAACATCAATATCGCCTTTTAACTGTCCTGGCTTGGTCGTTTCAACAAGCTGAACCTTATCCCCAAACCGTTGTTTGGATTTAATGGTTCCTGAGGCAACATCATAAGTTTCTTCGTAGTCGCCTCCGTTGAGGTAATAAGTTTGACGTTTTATTTGGCTGTTTTTGATGTCTTCACGGTAGTAACGTGCCCAACTTGGGCCATACTCAAACTTGGTTTTTAAGGCACCGTCTTGAATTAAGGTCGGCTTATTAAAGCTGTTATAGGTCAACTGCGTTGAACCTCGCTTCACCATGTTTCCGGCGGCATCATAGGTATAATTTGTCGTGACACCCGCTCGTGTAATCTGACTAACTTGATGCACTTTATTGTTATATTTGTACCCATTTACATCAGACACATTGCTCTTTTGGGTAATATTGCCTAGTGCATCGTATTGATAGGTTACGCCCTGTGAAGCAGTAAGACGGTTCAAATTATCGTAAGAAAAATTCTCTGCGATACCATTTTGAGTACGCTGTATCAGATTGCCAATAGAATCGCGCTTAAAGGTCAGGTTCTGTAAACTAACACCCGCTTTATTAGTAGTGTCGACATCGACAACTGAACCAGAGTTCGGGTCATACGATTTCGTGGTAACAACCCCATTGCCAAACACTTCTTCTGTGATATTCCCGAAATGATCAACTTTATTCCATGCCCAGTAGGTTTGCTCATTCACTGGATTAAAAATGGCGTTTAATGCACCGGCATGGTTGTACTGATAACCCGCTTTGATACCGCTTGGGTAGCTTTGCTCAACCATACGACTGTATGCATCGTACTTATATTCAAAGTTTCTTGCCGGCTGACCTTTCAACTCATAACTTTCCGACACTAAACGGCTGAAACCGTCATAACTGAAGTTCGCCTTATATTGGTTATTGCTTAAAGAAACTGTACTTAATAACCCTTTTGCCTTGCTCCCTACATCATAAACATAAGTGGTTGTAATACCGTCAGCCACTTCAGTTTTAATACGGTCGAGTTTGTCATAGGTATAACTCAGGGTCCTATTTCGAGCATCTTTTTGGGTAAGCATGCGGCCAAGCGCATCATAGGTGAAACTTGTCTCACCAGTGTTAGGGTCTTCCAAACTGGTTCGAAAGCCGGCGTCGTTATACGTGACATTGACAACAGTTTTATCATCTCCATTTACTTGAGACCAACGCAAATTGCCATTACCGTCATAAGCGTATTCTGTCTCAGTACCCGCAGAATCTTCCGTTTTTACCAACATGCCTGCCGCATCGTAATACTCTTTACGGATTTGCGTTTTATTAGAGCCACCTGTTTTAGTAACAGTTGTTGTGCTGGTATGAAGAAGTAAATCGCCTGATAACTGATAACTGTGGCGTACTGTCGTTCCATTTGGATAACTGACCGTTAAAGGACGGTTTAATGCATCATAATTGGAGTAAGTAACGTATTTAGGTGTTCCAGAGCTGTATGGAAGGGATTGTTTAAATAGACGACCAATGTGATCAAAGACAAAATCAATGTGACTCACAGAGCCATCAGGTAACGTTGAACTCTCTTTAATCACTCGCCCTTGTACATCAAAATACTGGGTAGTCACGGGTGCACCTAAGCCAACTGCATTGTGATTCGTGACTATGGTGGTTAGAGCCCAGACTGCATTATCCGGGCAATTGCTGGTGCATTCTCTTTTATAGATTCGAGATTGAGTACCATCTGCGGCAATTTCAGCGATTGGGTTACCAGCGACATTATATTTGACTTTGGTCACCAGACCATTTGCATCGGTATATTGCAGCGGAACACCAAAGCGATCGTCATAAATGACGTTTGTGCTCATTCCTAATGCGTTAGTTACGGTTTGCGGTAAAATCCCATGTTTAAAGTTTGAACTAGAGAGATCAGTTCTTGTTGTAAAACCACTGCCGCTGGTAATTACAGATGACAAGGCACCAGTGCTTGTATAGCCATTAGTACTCGTTAATTCTGCCGATGTTCCTACATTGGCAGTCGTAGAGCCAACCAAATTTGTGCTTTGATAACGGGAGCTTTTTGACGTTGAAGACTTAGTATCTGTAGTTCCAAGCTGGCTAGATACCACCTTAGATGTCGTACTCACCTCCTTTGGAAAACCAAATAACCAATTGGTTAAGTCTTTGTCATAGTCGCTTAAGGTAGTACTAACTTGAGAAACAAGTGTATCTGAAGCAGACCTTGCCTGAGACACAGACGACGTCATCACCCCATATGTGGAATTGAAACCACTGTTCGTTTGCTTACTGATACCCGCAAGATCACCATTGCTTTCATAAGCCTTAGTTTCAGACGACACTAGATAATTAACAAACCGTTTATTTGCCCCACTACCTATGGTGGTGGTTTGCCAATTGTTAGATCGGGACTTAAGAAGTGTTGAGTAGCGTTTCTCTTCCACATTAGACACCATCCCCGTAAGAGGGAAATGTCTATATTTAGTAATAAGCGAGACCCCTCCCGATAGGTTATTAAAGGTTTTAACCTGTTTAAACCCTAAGAAACCTCGGCCTTCCATATTGGCTCTCGCGCCATAGTAGGTATAGGTATCGGTGGATAAATACTCCTGATTTGTATAGGTGTTCTTTACACCAGTAGGACGTGTCACTTTATATACAACAGGCAACGACTCTCGAACCAGTCGATTTGGATAACCACGGTCATTTCCTTCGTGATGTGCATCATGAACAGTTTGATCACCAAGCGTTGAATACTCGATAGCAACTTTATTACTCAGCCCTTGATCAATAGATGCTACCAAGTCAGCAGGCTCACCATTGCGTTTATATAAATAAAGCGTATTGCCCTTACCATATAAGATGTCGGTCAGACCATTACCATCAAAATCGACATACAATGGTTTGATTGATGTTAGCTTCAGATCACTGGCTTTTGTATTTCTGAGATCACGATATACACTTGGCGAGAAATGCATTGCCCCCTGCGAGGCAAAGCTTTGAACCTTGCTGTGAACACGCACACTGCCATTATCTAGAGAGGTTGAAATCGACACCACTTTAATATTTGAGCCGGTATCAAAAATTAAATCAGGTCGACCGTCACCTTCATAATCCATGACACCAAGATTATATGGATCCACATCAAAATTAATATTCAAACTAAGCTTAGAGTGAAACGTACCGCCTTTATTTAAATGTACATACCACCTAGCACTGCCATTCTCCATTTCTTTTTGAACAAAGTCTGCCAATCCGTCAGAGTTAATATCCAATAACCGACCATTACCGTTAACCGTACGTGAGGTAATCTCACCAGTAATTGAATCAACATAAGAACGACTCCAACCAGCCCCGACAGGTAAACTCACATTATTAAACGCTGCAGACTGCCCATCAGCAGCAACATCTACAATTTTCCAACTGGTTGTATTGCTGTCTGAGTCTTTAATTGGCACCAAAAATTCAAGATGGCCATCACCTTGATAGTCGAACGGCATCGCATCGGTAAGACTTAGTCCATCAGGCACATTATCAATGAAGTATTCGAAGTAATGATCAGGGCCTTCAGGGGTTCTAAGTAAAACGGCCATATCACCGATCGTTTTATAACGTTCGGTAATTCTTTTTCCTGAATCACTGCTACATGAAGAATGAGAAGGTCTACCAATACAGAACTTTGAATAGTTACGTAGAAACTCCTGCCAATAATCAGGAATCAGCGTTACAACATCAGGTAGGCCATCGCCATTAACGTCATAAATTAACGGAGCTTCACCACTGTTATAGGCAACAATCCCTGTTCCAGTGGTGTTGGATGCAAAGTTTGGAACCTGAATTTCCCATATAAAATAGTCCTTAGGAAAAGTCTCTTTATCATCACAGGGGTTATAACCGGGAGGGCCTGCCAAACGGACATTACCATTGACAATACATGCTGCAATCCAATCATCAGTCGGTGAAAGAATGGATGTCTGATTTGAGCTATCATTATTGATTGCAGTTACAATTGGGCGCCCCAAATTCGAATACTCTTTGGCATTCCGTCCAATGTTTTGACTCATCAAAGATGAGGTCACTACACCCTCGGTAACATACATACCTTTCCAATTATCTTCGTCAGCCCACATTAGATCCCGGTAACCATCCCCATTAATATCAAGCAAATGCAACTGGTTGGTGTCTAATTTAGAGATCGACGTTACCGTCTGGCGGCTACTGAATGAGATGTCTGCGTCATTCCATTGAATATCAACGGGTTTGCTACACACGGTTTTAGCTGAATTAAAACAATGGCGAATAGTATCTAAACGAGTACGGTCACTTTTTGGAGATAACGAATAATCAAAACTGTAATTATCAACCAAGTTATTACTTGCTTTGACAGTAATACCTTCAATGATTTTTGAGGAACTTAATACCGAATTGCTACCAGGGTAGTAATGTACATCCTTCAGAACCATGCCATTACTCGGCGTTAGAATATCCCGATAATCGATATCAACCGTTACATGGCCATAAGTAATTCCCGTAGGATAAACTTCAGTGGAACTGTTGTTATAGGAATACGTGATCGTGTTACCAAGACGATCTTCAATGGTTGTTAACATCCAAACGGCAGCTTTGGTACCTGCTGCGTTATATTGAAATGGCTTGCCGTAAGTACTAATCAAACCATCAGATGACCATACTTTAAATTGAGATTCGCTCACCTTTTGAATTTTGGCATAACTGTCCAGTTCCGTGCGATAAGTAGAACCGTTGCCATGGTAAGTCCCACTGTACAACTTCAGCTTCTGGCCATCTAAACACAATCTCTCTTGATTCGAGTAGGAGGCTGCCACATTATAACCGTCACTGGCCTTAGTCGGCTTACATCGGCTAATTTGGGAAAAACCGCCTAAGCTCCAGCCTACACCTAGATTTGAATTCCCACCCTGGCTGTTATAAGAAATACCTAAAGAAGGTACTAAACCACCAACACCTTCAGGTAACGAAACAGGTAACGAATAACTAGCAGCACCTGAGGATCCAACCCCTACATGACCGCCCATAGTATGAATAAACTGATCTAACGAAGAGCTTGGTGTACTGCCTGACTGGGCAGGAGAAATCTGAGAATCTTCTGCTGATGTTTTTACAGCCTCTAGAACGCCATCACCATCAATATCGATAAAGGACGTTCCTTTCAGGGTGTTTGAAGAAACTTTTGCTGACACCCCAACAACAGTTTCACCATCCAATGAGAGCGCTACAGTTCCACCAGTTGTACGGGACACGAGCAATTCATCAACTCCATCACCATCAATATCTTGATAGATTAATTCGCCGTTGTACCTTCCCCAGATTAAGTTATCCACATCTCCTTGAGCATCTGCGGACATGACGGTGTAAGTGCCGTCTTCATTCTGTATGAGCAGATAGTCTGTGGATTCAGAATTCGCTAACTCGACTTCAATCTCATACGGAAGCAAGATGGATTTCTTCGGTTTTCTCACCAATATATCAGTGGCGTGATCGTTATTGTAATCGCCAAAATACACTTCGAAGTCATTTTGTTCTGCTGAATATGCAAACCCTGAAGTCAGCGTTAGACATCCCAGTACAAGCAGAATACGCTTCAATGACATAATTCAATCCTTTTACTTTTTTATTCGGCTATCTTCGGGGCCAATCGGCCCCTAATCTTTTGTTTTTGTTATTTGTATTTACTGCGCGGAACCGGTTTCAGCGTGTACAGCATGAACTTTTCCACCGAGAGTACCAAAGTGGAGTACACCTTCAGCATCTATGGACGGTTTTCCTCGAATACCAGCCTCAGCTTCGTAGGTCCATTCGATATCACCCTCTTGAGTAATGGCGTATACCATCCCTTCGCGTGTACCGAAGTAGATTAACCCGCTCTCCCCAATAACTGGTGATGAAGTGAAATTCCCCCCAGTCTCAAGCTGCCAACGCTCACTACCGCTTGAGTCCAGAGAGAAGAAGACGCCGTTCTCTGATGCAAAATAAACATTGTTCTGAGCATCAATCACGGGAGTGGTTTCTACCGACGCTGGCGTTTCAAATGTCCAAAGCTCATTGCCATCGGAATCAAAGGCATACAAATTACGGTCTTCTGAACCAACATATGCATTACCGTCAGAATCAAACGCAACACTTGCATTAATGGCACCCGTCGTTGAAGCAATCCACTTGTTAAGGCCTGGCGCGCCCGGATACCAACGAGGATCTAGCGGGCTAGTATTAACAACATACTCTTCGGCATTCGAGTAACCATCGCCATCGTAGTCAGCCAAGCCATCTGAACTGTCATTTGGATCAAGATTGTAGGTAACTTCCCAACCATCAGGAATCGAATCACCGTCCGAATCACTGTTATTTGGTTCTGTAGAATAACCATACTCTTCTAGGTTCGTTAACCCATCATTATCAGAATCCAACGAGGCATCTGACGCATCAAGAGGGTTCAACTGATAGTTATATTCCCAACCATCATCCATACCGTCATCATCCGTATCGGAAGAGTTAGGATGAGAACCAATGGTGTTTACTTCAAGACCATTACTTAATCCATCACCATCCAGGTCAGATTCAGAGTCATCAACGAATGGATCTAATCCATAGGCCAGCTCATCTTCATCTAACATGCCATCGTTATCATCATCAGGGTCGGCATTATTACCAATACCATCAGCATCATTATCGTATTGCTCGGAAGGATCGTTCGGGAACGCATCACTGTTATTCCCCACGCCATCCTTATCGGTGTCATATTGCTCCGAAGGATCATTAGGGAAGGCATCAAACAGATCTTCTACGCCATCATTATCCGCGTCAGGACGACCAATGCCTTTATAGGCCATGGAGATGACTTTGATACCATTACCAGACGCGCCAATGGCATAACCAAAGTCACCTTTCTTCGCTGGAGTAAAGGATTGAATTTCTAAAGCAGAAAGTTTAGAGAACTCAGCAAATATCACATCACCAAGGTAATATGCAGTAATAGAGTCACTCGTTACAGCGTAACTCATCAGTTCAGGCTGTATCCTGACAACAGCAGGAAAATCCAAACCGTTACTTGATGTACCCACAAGCTCTGACTGAATCTCAACACCATCACGACCTAACAGCAACAAGTTATAGCTATACGGCGAAGACTCTGTTCGATTGACATTAAAGAAGAACTCAGAATCCCCCGAATTACTCATTGAAGAGAAGGTATAGGTTGATAACTGTGAGTAGTTAGATAACGTTCCTGTTATAGGATCTCGTTCAATCACACCATTTGAAGTCACAACTCTTGAACCGTCATCAGTAATGCTCAAATGATATGGTAAATATCTAAACAGTGGTGCAGCCGTATTCCAATCAGAACCCACGCCAAATGGCGTGAAATGCTCACGGAAGGTCAAAGCACCAGTAGTGATGTTTTTGTCCAAAACAATCACACCTGTTTTAAAGGTACCAATGTATATCTGTTTACCATCCGGTGACTCGACTAAATGATAAATCGACACCTCGGTGGACAAACTATTACCTTGTCCAATAACCGGGGTTGATTCATTACCAGTCCAACTGTCCGAACTAGATAAACGATCAAATATCAGTGAACTTGAAGGAATCAATGCGCCGCTTGCCTGATCAATAACGTATTGATAAAGCGTTGGTTGAACACCATCTACTATTACATAGGCAAATAAGCCATCCTGACTGAGAATAAACTCCTCAACATCAGGCAGGTCCAGCATATTAGAAGAAACACTTAGCGCTCCAGTTGATGCATCTCTGTTGTAAACAGTAATGTATCTATTCGATGAAAGTGCATAAGCCCATTGCCCACTTGAATGAATCTCAAGCTGGTTAAGGCCTGTTAAATAGTTGAATGTTTCACCATTACTATCCAATTCGCCATTATCGATTTCTGAAACCAAAGCTAACTGACGATCATCAAACTCATTTTCATTCGCCTTAGTACCTAAGTTGAACTCCCACAGGTTGTCATAACCATCGCCATCAGGATCAAGAGCGCTGTCATCAACATTAACATCTAGGCCATTGGCGACTTCATAGTTATCAGGCATACCATCGCCATCGGTATCCGTTAGTAACGGGCTACTGCCTGCGGTTTGCTCCTCCAAGTCCGTTAAACCATCGCCGTCGGTATCTAAATTCGGATCGTTATAAGCCCATTTATCATAACCATCGTAAGCTTCCTCGAAGGCGTCTGTCAGACCATCGTTATCGTCATCTGGATCACTGTTATCACCGATACCATCCATATCAAAGTCCACGGTCTCAGTTGAATCCATAGGGAAGAGGTCAAGAGGATCGTCAACACCATCAGCATCTGAATCAGCTAAAGACGGTAACGAGCCGTGCGCATATTCTTCGATCGCTGTTAGACCATCGTTATCAATATCCAACGCCGCATCGGAGGCATCG
>NZ_JBHRSZ010000003.1:0-623 GCF_042646085.1 Litoribrevibacter euphylliae
GTCCACATCGTCGTTGTATCCATCACCATCTGTATCTGCTAAAGACGGTAACGAACCATGCGCATACTCTTCGATCGCGGTTAGGCCATCGTTATCAATGTCCAATGCCGCATCCGATGCATCAAACGGATCCAAGCCCACCTCAATTTCCCAGACATCTGGCAAGGTGTCGTTATCATCGTCTTCGTCCGCGTTGTTACCAATACCGTCGGCGTCGTTGTCCGCCCACTCAGTCTCATCAAACGGGAATACATCATTCACGTCTAAGTGACCATCGTTATCGTCGTCAGTATCGGCGTTATTACCAATGCCATCTTGGTCGTTATCTACCCACTCGTCTTTACTTAACGGGAAGGCATCATCTTCATCGAGATAACCGTCGTTATCATCGTCGGTATCCGCATTGTTCCCAATACCATCCAAATCGGTGTCGTATTGTTCCGTTGGATCTTCACGGAACGCATCATGTAAATCCTCTACACCATCACCGTCTGTGTCTGGACGGCCTGTGCCTATGTAGCCAGGATCAAAGATGAACAGTTCATCGGCTGTCGAGCTAAAGAAGTATGAAGGGCCCGCAACATAGGTAGAACTTAAATTTACGGCCATCCCAAAGTCATGGT
>NZ_JBHRSZ010000004.1:0-1093442 GCF_042646085.1 Litoribrevibacter euphylliae
ACCAAATCTCAGACCATCACCATTACCGGTGCCAATGACGATGCAAACATCGTTGTGACGGCAACGGACACAGCAGTGACGGAAGACGATGCGTCGAATGCCACAGCGACCGGTACTGTAACTATTACTGATAGTGATGTTGGTGAAGGCTCTTTAGTAAGTAGTTTGGCTTTATATGGCAATGTGTCTGTAGACCTCTTGGGTAACTGGACATATACCTTGAATAATACTAACCCTCTAGTTCAGGCGTTAGCAGATGGAGAGACCTTAACGGATACGATTAGGTTTATTTCAGACGATGGCACCGTGGCTACACAAGAAATCATCATCACCGGTGTCAACGATGAGGCAACTATTGTCGTTGTAGCAACTGATGCTTCGGTAATGGAAGATGACGCTACTAACACTACAGCTTCAGGTACAGTTGTAATCACTGATATTGACAATGGTGAAGGAACCCTTGTAAGCAGCACTGCCACTTATGGAACAGTCTCTGTAGATGCGTCCGGCAACTGGACCTATACCTTGAACAATGGTAGCACCACTGTTCAAGCTTTAGGTGATGGCCAGGTTCTGAACGATATCATCACCTTTACGTCAGACGACGGTTCCACTCAGACGCAGCAAATCACCATTACAGGTACAAACGATGATCCTAAGATTTCTTTAGGTTTATTAGGTGATGTCGAAGAAAATAGTGCTGTCGAAGGTCAAAGTATTGCTAAGTACTCTGCTAGTGATGTGGAAGGTGATGTTGTTGTAACCTTTAAAGATGGTACAAACTCTGCCGGTTACTACCAACTAGTAGGCGCAACTGTAGTTTTGACTGCTGTCGGGGCAGCATTTGTAAATGCAGGTAATGAACTGCCTGATATTCAGCTGACAGTTACCGACGAAAGCGGTGCTTCTGTTGATTCGATTACTGTGACGCCAGTAGTTAATCTTGTTAATGATGCGCCAGTAGTTTCTTCTGCAGATCTTGGTTCTATTGCTGAAGACGGTAGTCTGCTTATTACTCAGGCTGATCTTCTTTCTGCTACTGAGGATGAAGAGGGTGGCTTGACGGTAAGTAATCTTCAAGTGACGTCTGGTTCGGGTGTTTTAACCGATAATGGAAATGGAACCTGGACATTTGAGCCTAATGACCATTGGAGTGGAAGTGTTGAGTTCAGCTTCGATGTGATTGATGGTGCGCATTCGATCGCTGGGGATGCAACTCTTTCAGTAACTGCACAAGCGGATACTCCAAACTTGTCTGGCCCAACTAAGATTGTCGAACTTGTAGATTTGTCAGGTAATAATGGCAATGACCAAGACGGTGTGGTTGATATTACGAATGGTACGATCACATTAAACAGCGAAGGTGATGATTCAGAAACTTCCCCTTCTGAAATTGAAAATGGTCTTGGGTTAAGTGCTGGTACATTAGATGCACTGGCTGATACGACATCTTCAACCAAAGCGTATGATGGTTCTTACTATCAAAAAACCTTTTATGCTCAAGCTGGTGATACGTTGACGTTTGATTGGGACTTTATTGATCCTGAAGGAGCTAATAATCAAAACACTTCCGTTTATAATGATTATGCGATTGTTGTGATAAATGGAGTGCCTGTTGTTCTAGAGGAAGCTAATGACAACGAGCAAGGCGTCGCCACTTATACTTATACGGTTACTGAAACTGGACCTTTAACTCTTGGATTTGCCGTCGTAAATGTTGGTGACTGGCGTTATGACTCTCAGCTAGTTATTTCTGATCTTGAGTTGTCTGGTGCTACTATCCCGACTGAGTCGATAGACGTAGCTGTAAATGTTGCATCTTCTTTGATAGACCTGGATGGTTCTGAGTCCATGACGGTCACTTTGTCAGGTTTCCCTGAAGGTACGCTATTTAGTCAGGGCGAATTAATAAATGGAGAGTGGGTAATCGATTTAGGTACTGATTCTCTAGAAGGGTTAATTATGACCTTGCCTGTACCAGCCAGTAATTTTGATCTTCAAGTTACTGCAATGTCTACGGATAGCAATGGTACTACGGCTGAATCTGATTTAACGATCCCTGTTACTTTGATTGATACCAGTGGTTCAGAAACTGCACAAGTTGGTTTGCAGGGAAGTTACTATGGATTTAATAACTGGCCTGGTGGCGTAGGAAGAGAAGTAGACTCTATCTCTGAGGCTAAGACTATTATTAATGGTCGAAGTCCTTCGGCTACTTTCACTGCTACGTCATTAGATTATGTTGCTGGTACTGGTGATCTTGCGAAAAATGATCATCTACAAACTTTCTTAGGGGAGGATGCTGATTCACTTTCAAAAGATCCTGGTTCAAGAGATCAAGCTGTTTTACACATGGAAGGTAAGATCTTCTTAACTGAAGGGACGTACGCTTTCCAAGTAACAGCTGATGATGGTTATCAGATCTTAGTTGATGGCGTTTCTGTTGCTGAATACGATGGTAATCAAGGCGCTACTACTCGTAATCCTGATAATTACTCAAACGGTCATGTGTATTTTGATATTGATACCGCAGGTGCGCACGATATTGAGATTATTTATTGGGATCAGGGTGGAGCTTATCAGTTCCGTGCCGAGATCACTGATGATAATGGTCAAAGCTGGAATACCTTAGATGGTTCTTACTTAAGAAGTTCTGAAACCAATGCTGATCAACTTATTGGTGATGATTCTGCCAATGAATTAATTGGTTTGTTGGTGGATGACAACATCTTTGGTCAGGATGGAAACGATACCATTATTGGTAATGCTGGTGATGATTACCTTTCAGGCGGTGCGGGTAGCGATACCTTTGTTTGGAAGTCAGGTGATGACGGCACGGTTTCTGATGTTGCCATGGATACCATCAAGGATTTCCAAACTGGCAATGGCGGTGATGTATTAGACCTTTCTGATCTGTTAATTGATGAGCAGGCCAACGATCTGACTAACTACCTAAGCTTCGAAAGTGATGGTGTTAATACGGTTGTTAGTGTGAAAGCGGACGGTGCTAATGTGACTCAAAAGATTACTCTGGAAGGTGTGAATCTCACAGGGCCGGATGCGGATATCATTAATCAGCTAATCAATGATGGTAACTTGGATGTGGATCAGTAGTGATCCATCTTTCCATTACTCAAATCCTCTCTGAAAGGGGATTTGAGTAAGCATTAAAAAAGGAGCCGTAGCACGGCTCCTTTTTTAATGGATGATTGTTCTTAAGAATGATGATTCTGTTCTTAAGAGTGAAAAATCAGATCGTTAAAGCAAGTCGTCTTCATTTAGCAGAGAGGTTCCTTCTTGATTTAACAGAGAGCGTAATTTCTGACGAGATACCAGTTTCTGTTGAACGGCATCTGGTAGATCGGTGAATAGAATGACCTGTTTTTCAATTAAGACCTGAATTATGTCTTCTGCTACACGTGCTAATTCGCTGTCAGATTCACGAAGTGCTCTTAGTGCTTCATCTTGATCCGGTTCCATACCTAAGAAAGCAACTACTTCAGGTGAGGTTGTAGGAAGGTATTCATCGTCATCACTGTCTTTCACTGAGGTGAGAGCAATGATGTTTCCTTCGTGATTGCGTTTTACGTAAGGCATGATGAAATCTTCCTAATCTGAGCTTATGAGAACTTCTTACCTGGCGGTAGTTGTTCTGGTTCTGGTGCTTTTACTTTCAACGAGTTAAGTAGTTGCCCTTGAGCTCGTAGTACCTGGAACTTAGCGATGGTAAATTCGCTTTGCGCCTGAACGTATTGGTTCTTGGCTCGTAACAACTCATTCTCTGAATCTAGCACATCTAGCAGACTGCGCTGACCAATTCGAAATTGTTGTTCATACGCTTTTTGAGTCTCTTGAGTTGAGTCCACATAGTCTTTAAGGAAAGCTACGCGGTTCTCGGCTGATTTGAATGCATTCCAGGCAACCTCAGCGTTCTTACGAACTTCTCGTAGTTGAGCATCCAACTCGTATTGGGATTTTTCAAACTGGCTCATTGCCTGACGCTGGCTCGCATCGGTAAAGCCACCTTGGAATAGGCTGTATTCCATTTTTAGCATGATGTAAGCGTCGTCGTTACGACCTGCTGTGCCATCTAAGTTGTCGTTCCACGAAACGCCTGACTCCAGGAAGAAGTTAGGATAGTAATCGCCTTCAACCGCTTCTACATTGAATTCTTGAGACTTCACTTGATGACGTCGTGATTGGACGGTTGGATGGTTTGCCAACGCAGCTTCAATAGCATCGCTTTTATGGTTTGGTAAGTCGTAATCGAAGTAGGGCATGTTCACCAGTTCAGGTGGATTTACGCCAACCAATTCGTAGTACTGGCTTTCGGCATCGTACAGATTATTCAGAGCGGTTTCGAAGTTGGAGCGTGCCAATGCCAGACGTGCGCGGATTTGGCTGATGTTGGCTTTATTATCTGCACCAGAATTAACTCGCATTTGAATCTGATCATGAATACGTTGGTGCGCTAATAGATTCTCTTTACTGTTTTTAAGAACTTGATTCGCCGAAACCACGTCAACGTAAGCGTCAACTACTCGAATTGCGACGTCTTCTGCCACTTCGATCAGTTCGAAGTCAGCTGCGTCAATGCGAGATTGCTCACGAGCTCGCTCGCTCTGCATTTTAAAACCATCGAACAGGTTCTGAGTGATTAATACTTGCGCTTCACGACGCTTAAGTGTTTCTGAACCACCGCCGGCAACTGTACGTGTGGTGTTATTTTCACTGTTTTCAGGCCCAATACCGGCAGAAATCAGAATCTGTGGTAAGTAGCGTGAGTAGGCTTTTTGTTCTTCATCACGAATGGTCGCGTGCTCTTTAATTTGAGCCTGAACATCAGGATGATTCGTAATAGCGACGCGGATGGATTCTTCTAGGCTACTGGCCAGCGATAGATTTGAAAATCCAAGTGCGCCAACACAGGTTAGAGCAGCGAAGGTTCGCTTTAACCTCATTGATAGGTGAGTTTTGCTGTTGTTAGTCATAGTATACCCGGAACAAGTTATAAGTCGTTTTTATAGTTCAGAATTAATTCGGTTCGATTTTTAATCGATAGTTTCTCGTATACGGCGGTCAGATGTGCTTTTACGGTTCTTTCCGCTATATGCAGACTGTCAGCAATTTGTTTGTTGCTATGGCCCAAGACTACGTTTTTGGCCACAGACAGCTCTTTTGATGTCAGTCTTTCAAGAGCACTCTTGTCGGTGCTTTGTTCATTAGAAGAGGGTGTTTGTTTCAACCCTTCGACAACAGAAGCGCCTAGCCATACATCACCAGCAAGCACTAAATTAATGGCTGCTACCAGCCGCTCTTTACTACTAAAGAGATTTCCATAACCTTTATAGCCTTGTTGCAAGGCTATAAGGCCTTCTTCGAACGAAGGCGTAGGGCTTAATAATATTACTTTCTTTTGGTGCTTTATTAATTCGGAGCGCACTATATCACAGTCGATTTTTTGTTCAATCAGGACAAGTTCTGTTGTGTGTTGAGAAAGTACAATTAGTGCTTCTTCCTTAGAGTTTGCACAGTAAATTTGAAACTCTGCTTGGAGCTGTTGAGTTATCGTCGGCTCAGACTCTAGTGAAGCTATAATGACTAAGCTACCTTTAATTTCTTGCAATAGTTGAATACTCATTTTTCTGTCAGAGCTCTCTCTTTTGCTTTGAAAATGGGCTTAAGTAGGTAATCCATAATGGTTTTCTTACCCGTCAGAATATCAACATTGGTGGTCATCCCTGGGATGATAGGCAACTCGCGTTCGTTTTTTCCTAGGAAGCTTTGATCTGTTGTAACTCGAACCAAATAGTAGGTTTCATCTTTCTCATTAGTGATTGAGTCAGCACTGATATGAATAACAGAGCCTTCAAGGCCACCATAAATAGAAAAGTCATAAGCAGTAAATTTAACGATGGCTCGCTGCCCAGGGTAAATACGTGCAATATCGGCCGGACTAACTTTGGCTTCTATCAGTAGAGAATCTTCGATTGGAACGATACTGAGAATGTCCATACCCGGTTGAACAACACCACCTACGGTATTGATCATGATTTGTTTGACGGTTCCTTTTACCGGTGAGCGCACGGCGGTGCGGGTGACTTTATCTTCCAATGCGTCTTCGGATTTAGAAAGGCGTGACAACTCAGCAGTAACTTCTGAGAGTTCCGCATAGGCTTCACTTTGGTGTTTGAGAATGATTTCCGACAGTTTTGAATCCATCTCTTCGATCTGTGCCTGTAGCACAGGGATTGATAGATTAAGTGAGCTGATTTGGGTTTCTAGTCGAACCACCTCTTTTTCAGCTCGGATAATTTCTACTTCGGAAACCGCGCCACTTCTTGCTAAAGGAATCAATAAGTTTAATTCACGTTCGGCTAATTTCAGTGATCGTTTGGTCTGAGCTTTTTCCGATTTAACCTGAGTTAGTTCGGCTTTGGTTTGCGAAACTTGTTTTGAAATAGTCGCCTTTTGAGCATTTAATTGATTCAAACGTTTTAAGAACAGACCTCGTTCCTGCTGAATAAAGCTCAATGCATCTTCGGGAAGATCATAGGGTACGGCAATGGCATCATCACCCTGTGATTCAGCCGTTAAGCGTGCAGCTCTGGCTTGAAGTTCAAAGTAACGTAATTTAGTTTCCTGGAAAGACGACTGGAACTGGGTGTCATCAATTTTAACTAATACATCGCCTTTGTTGACTAACTGACCTTCGCTGACCAGTAATTCAGAGATGATGCCGCCTTCTAAGTTCTGAATCACTTGAAGTTGTTGAGACGGTATAACTTTACCTTCGCCCCGTGCGATTTCGTCAATTTCAGCAAAATAGGCCCAAGTTATGATCAGAATCAGAAAGGCAAAGACAGTCCATAGCAGCAGTCTGGATTTAAATGGCGTTTGTTCTTCCATCGCCGCTCTGTTTGGCGACATATAGGCAATGTCGATGTCTTGGGTGCGTTTCAAACCGGGTTTTAACATATTATGACTCCGATCCTGATTGGCTGGCGGAGCGAAGCAAACCACGTTTTAAGGCATCCATAACCTGAGTTTTTGGACCGTCAGCAATGATGTGCCCCTGATCCAGTACGATGATGCGATCAACCAAGTTTAAAAGAGATGCACGGTGAGTACTCAGGATCAGCGTCTTGCCTTTTAGATGCTGATCAAACTGTTGAAGTACCGCTTGTTCGGTTTGATTGTCCATTGCACTGGTGCATTCGTCCATGAAGATGATCGGCGGATCGTTCACTAAAGAACGAGAGATTGCTAATTGTTGACGTTGGCCGCCAGACAAGCCTTCGCCACGCTCTCCGACGGTCATGCTGTAACCTTGCGGGTGGTGATTGGCAAATTCGGACAATAATGAGATTTCGGCCACTCTTAGAATTTCTTCATCGGGTGAGAATGGCGCTTTCAATGCAATATTATCTCGAAGACTACCACTGAATACCTGAATATCTTGAGGAACATAAGCAATGTTGTTTCGGCAATCGCTAGGATTAATTTGCTGTTGATCCAAACCGTCCAGAAGTATTTGTCCTTGGGATGGGGTAAATAAGCCCATTAAGAGTTTACCCAGAGTGGACTTTCCTGAACCTACTTTTCCGATCAAGGCAACACGCTCACCGGCCTTGATCTTGATGTTGATTTTGGACAGTGTGGGCTGAGATTGACCAGGGTAGGTAAATTGTAGGTCTTTAAACTCAATCGAGCCCTTGAGCTCCGGTCGATAAATATAGCGGCTGTCATCCTGTTGATCATCGGGTAAGTGGATGATTTGATCCAGAGAGCTGATGGCTTGTTTGGTTTGCTCAAATTGTGCAATCAAGTTGGCGGCTTGTGCCATTGGTGCAATCGCGCGACTACCGAGTAAGACACACGCAATCAAGGCGCCCATACTCATTTCATGCTCTGTGATTTGATAGACCCCGATAATGACAATGGCAACGCCTGTAAGCTGTACGAAAAAGCTGGATAGCTGGCTGACGGAATTGGAAATTCGACGAATATTAACTTGGTTTTTGCTCAAGAAGGCGACGTTTTCTTCCCATTGGCTTTGTCGTTGGCCTTCGGCATTAAAAGAACGAATGGTTTCCAATGATTGAATGGATTCAATTAAATTAGCATGCTTCTTTACGTGCGCCATTTGAGTTTTCTCAATGGCGCGTTTGAGTGGCCATTGGGCGTAATAGCCATAACTTAGAATCAAAAGCGCGGCAACGATAGGCGCTAAAACAATAGGACCGCCTAATGAAAAGATCACGATTAAGAAGAGAATAGCGAAAGGGAAGTCCACTAACGTTGCGATGGTAATGGAACTAAAAAAACTTCGTACGTGATCAAATTCTTTGATGTGCTGCGCAAAGCCACCAACCGATGGCGGTATATGCTGGAAATGAATACCTAACGCTTTTTGGAACAGCTTGGCACTGAGGATAACATCTAGCTTCTTTCCGGCTACTTCGATGAAATGATTTCTTAAACTCTTAATGATGAAATCAAAGATAAATACAACCGCGACACCACTAGCCAAGACCCAAAGTGTCTCTACTGCATTATTGGGAACCACCCGGTCATAAACGTTCATGACGAATAAGGGGTTTGCCAGGACAAATAAGTTGATCATGATGCTGGCAATGATCACATCGCGATAAATACTTTTCGAATACCTGAGAGTATTTCGTAGCCAGTGTTTAGCTTCAGGGGATGAACTAGCTTGTTCTTTACCGCCCGCCGGAAGTTCATGGGTAACGCGGAACTGGGGCTTAATGAATAGGCATTGCCCTGTGTACAGATCTTTAAGATCAGCATAGGACAGCGATAAATGCGTCATGCCATCGTCTTTGGAAGGATCAATGACGGTATAGGAATCGTCTTCTTGATCTAAAGCCGTCAATACATAGGCTTTATGGTCTTTTAAAAGTAGGACGCACGGAAGAATATCTGAAGGTATCTCCCGAAGAGAGCGAGTGACTAACGAGGCGTTAAAGTCGATGCGCTCACAGGCTCGAATAAATAAGCTGGGTGTTAGTTGGTTATCAACTAACGGCAGCCCGGAGATCAGAGATACAGGGGAATGTGGACGGTGCAATATTTGGCATACAGCCGTTAAACAACCCAACAACATGTCATTGTTATTGTAAGAATTCGCCACGTTCATATATCCCTTTATATTCAAAGGTTAATGTACAAGATGTTATTTAGTTTTATTGTTATTTTTTGTTAATAGCGTTAATTAGTTAACAGACAGACTTAAAGTAAAGAATAGTCAAGTTTCACAAAAGTTATTGTCTTTATTGAACTTTTTAGTATTGTTTGACTAAATCCAACAATATCTTTCAAAGTAATATACGTGAATACTATTCGATTGGATCAGACTTTATGGTGACTTTTTGCTCAGAAATGTCGTTATAGAAGCAGCTGCGACGATTGGTATGGCATGCCGGGCCTTTTTGATCTACTTGCAACAAAAGTGCATCGGCATCGCAATCTGCAGCCATAGAAATTAACGTTTGCTGGTGACCTGAACTTTCACCTTTTCGCCAGTAGGTTTGGCGAGAACGAGACCAGTAACACACTTGTTTGGTCTGTAGTGTTTCTTGGATGGAGAGCTTGTTCATCCAAGCCATCATTAACACTTCTCCGGTATCATGCTGCTGAGCAATCGCAGGGATAAGTCCGTCTTCGTTATATTTCAAACTGTCTAAGGCTTCTTCCAGGTCAAAAGTGCTACCGGATGATTGTTTCTCAATGGCTTTCCAGTCAAGTTTGCTCATGAGTGTGTCCAATGATTTGTAGTGGTTATTTATCGTAATGATTATTTGGAGAGAGGAGAACTGGCTTGATGATTCAAGCCAGTGAATTATCTAGGTCGAGAGAGCGGTTGAACTCTCTAGTGACTAACGATGCAGATGGGGTTGGAAACCGCCTTCAACACCTTTAGTGGTGATGCTTACTGCATCGTGAGCATGAAGGCTCTCTAAATGTTCTACACGCAGCCAAAAATCCAGGTATGAATTTTGTTGGTTCAATGCATTCTTAACGCGACGAGCAGCGTCTTCAACGAACATTAAGTTGTGGCCATTCAGACGCGCAAATTCTTGTTCATCTTCACGTTTAACCGCGGTTTGAACCGGCGTTTTCAGAGCGTCTTCAATCACGTTAATCAATTCTGAAATTGGGAATAACTCAACAGATTCATCAAGACGAACAACGACGTGTGCTGTACTTCTTTGGCTATGAGGTGTTGCGTAGGTTCCTTTTTCTGAGCGTAACCAGCTTTCCACTTCGTTAACAGAAATGTCAGCACGACCTTCAAAGTCTTTACTAAATTGTTCTTGAATCAACTGTCTGGCCAATGCTGCTGAGCATGGGCAGGTCGAGGAATATGGCACTTTAACTGAAAGCTCAATAACAACTTTGCCGTCCTCAAGAAAACCGTTAACGCTGACTGGATAATCTTTCCAACCTGCAAATTGACTTTTCAATGCGGGTTTCTTAATCAGGTAATCAAAATCAATATTAAGATTTGCACAGTCACTGATGTCATGATGGCTGTCTAGAAGGTGAGATAAAAACTCTCTCAAGCCCGCAACGGTAACCACTTCTTTTTCTGCATATTGCATCAGAAGAAGGTAAAGACGAGACATGTGAATGCCTTTTACCTGAGGATTATTCAGGTTGACGTAAGTCTGCACTTTGGCATCAATGCGTTGTTCTGGTTCGTTCACATCTTTGATGACGAGTGGTAGAGCGATCCCGCTCATGCCTACCCAGTCCAGCGTAGTGCTATGGCTTGAACGACTTGTAAGTGCCACATCAGGAAGGGCTTTTTCGGAAGCAGGGTTGGTCACTGACTTAGGTATCCTATGTTAGTGTGATAGGGCTTTAAAACCTTAAAAATATTAAGGATAGTTGATCAAACCCAGAGTAGAAATAATCGCGGTATGCTATACGAAAGTGCCAGGATCAGCAAGAAGCGACCCTGGCGAATCTGATAGTAATTATTGATAAGTTACATTAAAAAGGCTAATGGAACCTTAAGTGTCTTAGTTAGACACTTAAGGTTGCTTTTTCAGGAGAAGCTCTTTCAGATCGTTGGCGTGCATTGGTTTTGCATAGAAGAAGCCTTGCACCTCATCGCATCCAAGTTCTACTAATACGTCCGTTTGCTCTTGATCTTCAACCCCTTCGGCAATCACCTGAAGATTGAGTTCGTGGCCCATTTTGATGATCAAGGACACGATGGTTTTGTCACCTTGATTGCTCTCGACACGTCGAATAAATGAGCGATCAATCTTAACTCGATCCACGGGTAAGCGTTGAAGGTAGCTTAATGAGGAGTAGCCGGTACCAAAGTCATCAATAGCGACAGTGATACCGTCCAGTCTTAACATAGACAGTTGATCGATGAACACCATAGCATCTTCTGTCAGCATAGATTCAGTGATTTCCAGTTCCAGGTATTTAGGATTAATGCCCGTGCTTTGAATAGTTTCATGGACGTAGTCGATGAAGTTGGGATCTTTAAACTGACGCATTGAAATGTTCACCGCAACGCGCAGTGGCGGCAGACCTTCCTGAGTCCACTTAACTTGTTGCTCACACGCGGTTTTCAATACCCATTCACCGATATGAACAATCTGGCCTGAATCTTCTGCGGCAGGAATGAAATCCATCGGAGAAATAATAGTGCCGTCTGGCTTGAACCAACGAACCAGAGCCTCAACACCAATGTATTGATTTGTCTTCAGGCAATACTGTGGTTGATAGAAGAGCACCATTTCGTCATTTTCGAGAGCGCCTTTCAATTCTTTGATGACATTAAGGCGGCGTTTCAGTTGCTCATCCATTGCCGGATCAAAGAATTGGTGTTTGCCCTTGGTGTTACTTTTAGCGTACTTCAGGGCAATGCCAGCGTTCTTGAATAATTCGTTCGCATCGCACTCGCAAGTGTCTGAAGCTGCAACACCGGCAGATACAGAGACAGGAAGTTCGTTATCACCAATTTGAAGCGTTGTTTCCAGCGCTTTGTAGAGTTGCTGTGGTATAAGCTCGCGATCTTCATCTGTCGCGACAGCGATGTACACGCCAAAGGTGTCGCCACTTACACGACCAATAACTGCATTAGGGTAGGTGCTGGTTAGGCGCTCTGCGACCATCTTGATCACAGAGTTGCCGGTATCATGACCGAGCCCATCATTCACCGCTTGGAAGTTATCTATGTCGATAAGCAGCAATAAGTGCGTTTGGTTATTATTAGCAAGCAGGCTTTGGATTTTATCCAGAAAACCATTGCGATTCTTTAAACGGGTCAGATTATCCTGAAAGGCGATTTCGTTAATGTGTTCAAAGAGATAGGTATTCTCAAGTGAAGTAGCTATTTGAACGCCAAAAACAGCAAGCAGCTTCTTGTTAACAAACTCCAGTTCGTTATCTGGTTGACCTGCGATCACGATTTTGTGACCAGAAGGTGATTTTGCAAAGAGGCAAATGATATCACCATCAAACAGGCTGGTTTCCGACGAAAAGGCGTTGGCTATAGCGATATTAAAGTCATCACCTAATTCTGATATTGGCGTATTTGCTTCGATGTTTATATCTGAACCTGAAGCCAGTACCAGTGCTGTATTCTTGGTGCTCATGTTGTGACTGCCACACACCAGAACTTTACTTGGAGAGCATTTAGCCAAGTTACCAAATGGCTCCATCACATCACGGGATAGACCTGAGATACTGCGTTCTTGAAAGAGCTCTCTTGAAGACTTAACAATGTATTCCAAGCCTGCTTGACCGGTTTCCATTGCTTTGATTTGTTCGTAGGAGCGTAGAGCAGAGGTAAGTGCGGTAATTAACTTAGTACGTGTTAATTCACTTTTCGCTTTGTAATCATTGATGTCATATTTACTTATAACTTCTAACTCGGGAGCGTAACCAGGCTGGCCTGTACGTAGAATAATACGAACCGAGTTATTCTTAATTTCATCTCGAATGTAGCCTACAAGTTCTAAACCGGCGTTTTCAGTTTCCATGACAACGTCAAGGAGGATGCAAGCGATATCCTCTTCTTGTTGAAGAATTTCTCTTGCTTCTTGTCCTGAAAATGCAGATAGAATTTCCAGAGGTTTACCCTCAAAGACAAAGCCTTGCAAAGCAAAAGTGGTCGCCTTATGCATTTGCTGTTCGTCATCGACAACGAGCATTTTCCAGGGTACCGACGAAGTTTCTGATGGAACTTCATGGTGGTCATCCTCAAATACAATTAGCTCGTCCTGCGGTGATAGCTGCTGTGTCATATAATTATTTTATCCTTGAGCCTCATCCGATATTGGTGCAACTTTTGGAATCGTCACAATAAATCTTGTTCCTTTATCTTCGTCACTTTCAAGTGATAAGGTACCGCCCAATATTTTTACAGTAATATTGTGAACCAAGTTTAAACCTAATCCGGTACCACCTTCACCCATTTTGGTTGTGAAGAAGGGATCAAATACCTTTTTCTGAAGGTCCTTAGGAATCCCTTTTCCGTTGTCTTCAAAGATAATTTGAACCTGGCCATCGGGTAACAGTTTTGCATTAATTAGCATAGTTCCCGCTTGATCATCGGTAAAGGCATGATTTACCGCATTTGTGAAAAAGTTCGTAACTACTTGGCCTAAGGGGCCGGGGTAGCTGTCTAAGGAAATGCCTGGTGCAATATCAATGCTGATTGAGTGTCGTGTATGTTTTAATCGAGGCACTAAGGTCGAGATAACTTCTTCTAATACTGTCTTGAGGTTAAACGTCCGTCTTTGAGAACTGGTTTGGTCGGCTGCTACCTGCTTGAAGTTCTGAACCAAATGAACGGCACTGGTTAAGCTGGAGTTGAGCAAAGATGATGCTTCTTCAACGCCGTCAATAAAGGTTACCAAAGAGGACTTCTTAAGTTGTCCGTTGTCGAATTCATCTCGAAAATTTTTAGCGCGATCAAGTAGAGCACTGGATACGGTAACGCTACTGCCAATTGGGGTGTTGATTTCATGTGCAACCCCAGCCACGAGTCGTCCTAGCGAGGCCAGCTTTTCTGTTTGAACTAAGGTGTCTTGAGCCAGTTCCAAGTCTGCTAATGCCTTTTCAGCTCTGTCTCGGGCTTCTTGAATCTTGGCTTCACTGCGTTTGCGCTCACTGATGTCTTGCAGCACGATTACGTGGCCTTGCGCATTACCCTGGGAGTCGAACAAAGGCGCTGATGAATACATCAGCGTCATGCCAATGGTGCTGGTGTTTTGACCTAAGTGTGAGGCGACCGTGAGCTCGCCTTTGATCTGGGTATCTTGAAGGGTTGAATCAAGGGGCAGGTCTTTAATGATGTCCGATAGCGGTTGATTGATAACCTGAAGTTTTTCTATATGTACCAGTTCATTGAACGATGGATTACAGTCCACAATATCTCGGGCTTTATTCAGATAAACAATCGGACTCGGAATGCCGTTAAGTAATGTTCGTTGGAAGCTTAACTGGTCTTGAAGGTTCTTCTCAAACTTCTCCTGAAGGCGTTGAATGGAGTTGTAGGCTTGAATGAAGTGGCCCAGCTCATCTTCGGTTTGCCAATCAAAGTATTCGCGCTGTCCGGTACGCTCAAAGGTTTCAATGGAGTCCATCACTTTACGAATTGGCTTAATGATAGTGACTCCAAAACCAAAGAACACCATCACGGTCAATGTGCCGGATAGGAGAGATAGTAGAAGCAATTGAGTTAGGATATTTTCGTTCAGATCTTTTTGATCAGGTGAAAGATCAAAATGAATTTCCAGTTTTCCCAGTGTATCTGTTTCCAGATCCGCTTCATGAATGATTGAACGCTTACTGACGTAAACATTCTCTGAACTTGGAGGGCATTCTTTATTGAAGTCGAATTCATTGGGACCTAGAACAGATTCGAGACGAATACAGATGACACGCTCTTCTCGACTGATGGTTTCGAGAATGGCTTTTACACTGCTGGATTCCAAATACCAAAGAGGTCGTTCAAGCAATTGTGTGGAACGTGTGATAAAGCGATCAGCTTCGCTTTTAAGAACTCGCTTGGATTCAGATACTGTGGTGAGTGCAAACACCAATACAAACAGGCTGGTGATGAGCAACATTGGAGGTATGGTAATTAGCAGGAATTTTCCCCGTAATGACCGTTTGCTAAACCAATGCTGCATAAATCTTCGAGTCCTTAATTACTATCTTGTCAGTTAAGATTGAGGTTCTTTCTCAGTCTAGTTTATATCAGTGTTTAATCCACTTCTCAGCTTCATTCTCATTTATTATCGATAAATATACGGAAGGTAAAGAAGTTTTTGAGATTTTAATGTCACAGCTCATCAGTTGATCTTGCCTAAAGAAGTGACAAGGGACGTCACTGTTTTCATCGAACTTACTAAGCAGTTTATCGAGGTCTTCTTTACCGACTTTCAACTGATCGATAGCGATGATGACATCGCCTGCTGACAATCCAGCCGCTTGTGCAGGCATATTATCAAGCACCTGAACGATTTCTGCGCCCATTGGGTGTGCTTTACTTCGCAGACCAAAACTGAAGGTGCTCTCCTTGGTAGGCTTTTTTCCGCCCAGATCGGTCAGACTGGCACTTTGATATTCTTCATAGGATACGCCAACGGCTTTAAGTAAATCACTAAGCGGTAAATCTTCGGTGGTGTGTAAAGCTAAGTTCAGATAGTCAGAGACATCAACCGAAGTGACTTCCTGAATTACATCAGGCATTTCGCTTTCGTTAACGCCTCGACCTTCCGATAAGTAGCGTTGCCAAAGGTGTCTCATCACATCGTCTAAGCGGAATTGATGATCGCTCTTAGTTTGTATGAGTAAATCTAGGCCCAATGCGATTAAAGCGCCTTTCACGTAATAGCTGACAATGTGATTTGGCGCGCCTTCATCTTGTTTATAAAAACGTGTCCAGGTGTCAAAGCTGGAATCGGCAACCGTTTGACGAAAACGGCCGTTTTGGCGGATTACACGCGTAATATCTTGTCCTAAACATTCAAGGTAACTTTCATTGGAAATAACGCCACTTCGAGCAAGGAACAAGTTATCAAAGTAAGAGGTTACTCCTTCAAATAGCCACATTAAGTTGGTATGAACTTCTTGGGTCAGGTCGTATGGTAAAAACTTCTGTGGTTTGATGCGCTTTACATTCCAGGTATGGAAGTATTCATGACTGCACAGACCTAAGTAAGTTCGATAACCGTCAGTTATTTCTTTGTCATTCTTATGAGGTAAGTCGGAGCGGTTGGCGATCAGACTGGTCGATGCTCTGTGTTCCAAACCGCCATAGCCTTGATCTACCACTAAGGTCATGAACAGGTAGTAGTCCATCGGCGCTGGTGTACCAAAGAAATTGATTTGATATTCACAAATGATTTTCAAATCACGACAGAGGCGATCCATGTCTGCATAGTGTTTTCCAACTAGTACGACATCATGCTGTACTCCGCAAGCCTCAAAGCTGGCCAGGGTGAAGTCAGAGATTTCTACAGGGTGATCAATCAAATCATCGTAGTTATCCGCATGATAAAGACCAAATTCATAGCGCCCATGATCCACAGGTTTTAGTGACGTGGCGACTTTCCACTCTGAACTTTCTTTAAAGCTTGGTTTGATGATATTCAGTGAACAAGGTTGTGATTCTTGCCCGAGCACTTCAAGGAATAAACTGGTGCCGTTGAAATAGGCGTGTGTTTGATCAAAGTGAGCGCTACGCACGGATAAATCCCATGCATAAACAGGATAACTGATTCGTGTGGGTTGCCCTTGGGTATGAATAATCCAAGTTGATTTGTCTTTTTTCTCTGCTTTTAGCGGTGCTTGCGTGCTGGTGTTGATGGCATGTAATTCAACAATGTTCTTGGCAAAATCACGGATCATGTAACTGCCTGGTATCCATGCAGGCAAACGAATTTCTTGTTGTTGAGCTGGAGCGTCGATGTCTAGGTGAACCAAGTAACGATGGGCATAAGGTTCGGCAAGCTCAACGGTATAACGTATGGCATAGGAAGAGGGTGTTTCGTTAGACGATGCAGTTGCATGGGACATGATGATAAGACCGTAACATTTTTAATAATCAATGAGTTATGAACGTTTTATAAGTTCTGCATGGTTTTTTCAAGCCATTTGCTAAACTTCATCTATAAACTTTAGACATAGATTAAAAAGTCAGCGTGTAAAGTAGCTTATTTATTCGGTTATTTTCTCGTTGGTTTGAATGAAACGATGGCAGAAGGAATGGGTTGCTATGAGTCTAACAGACCAAATTCAGAACTATGTAGAAACGCTTGTTGAAGAAAAAATATACGAGAAGCTCGGTGCGGATGCAGATATGGATACCATGATTGATATTGCCTGTGTGGCTCTCAATCAGCTTCCGGCTAGATACATTCGTTATGCAGTTGATTTGGTCTTTTATATGCAGCCAGAAGAGCGTCAAAAACTGTTTGATGACGTAGAGGCCAGTGTGTCAGAAGCGATTGCTTACGTTGAAAACCATAAACGCCAAGCTTGATGGTAGGCGTTTTTTTACAAGGGGCGCTCTAGCTTGATGTCTGTTAGAGCTCTGGAACAGCAAGTTACGATTTCGTTTTCCTTTAAAAAGGCCAGGGGTGGCTCTTGATATTCCACCCGGCCTTCCAGCAGCTTTACGCGGCAGGCTCCGCAATACCCAGAACGGCATTGATATTCAATACGAATATCATGCTCTTCCAGGCTGTCTAGGATAGGTCGTGATTTTGGTGCATAGATAGGCATTAAATCATCAACTTGAACCTTCACTTCATCAGACACGTAAGTCTACTCTTATCTCTGGTATGAAGGTTAAAGATCGAAATCATCAAAGTCGTCGGCGGAAATAGCACTGTCCACCTGGCCAACTAGGTAAGAACTGATTTCAGACTCTTGAGGTGCTACCTGAACGTTGTCGCTGACTAACCAGGCATTCATCCATGGTAGAGGGTTTGATTTCACTTCAAATGGTGATGTTAGACCAACCGCTTGCATACGAATAGAAGTGATGTATTCAACGTACTGGCACAAAATGGCTTTGTTTAGGCCGATCATAGAGCCATCTTTAAACAGGTATTCCGCCCATTCTTTTTCCTGTTCCGCTGCGTCGATGAAGATTTGAGTTGCTTCTTGTTTACACTCTTCTGCGACTTTTGCCATTTCAGCATCATCTTGACCGCTAGCCATGATGTTCAACATGTGTTGTGTGCCGGTTAAGTGAAGCGCTTCGTCTCGGGCAATTAATTTAATGACTTTAGCGTTGCCTTCCATCAGTGCGCGTTCTGCAAACGCAAAGCTACATGCGAAGCTCACATAGAAGCGAATGGCTTCTAGCACGTTGATGGAAACCAGGCACAGATAAAGGCGTTTCTTTAACTCGAAACTGGTGATTTCAATCGTTTCACCATTGATTTGATGAGTGCCAATGCCGTGCATGATGTAGTGATTCATGTATTCAATGAAGCAGTCATAGTATTTACTGACGCTGTCTGCACGCTTCTGGATTTCTTCGTTTTTAACAATGTCGTCGAATACTTCAGAAGGGTTAGCCTTGATGTTACGGATAATGTGAGTGTAACTGCGGCTATGAATTGTTTCACTGAAAGCCCAGGTTTCGATCCAAGTTTCCAGTTCTGGTAACGAACAGACAGGCAGTAGAGCTACGTTCGGTGAGCGCCCTTGGATACTGTCCAACAGCGTTTGATACTTTAAGTTGCTGAGGAAAATGTGTTGCTCGTGCTCAGCTAAGTCTTGGAAATCCTTGCGGTCTTTTGACAGATCAACCTCTTCAGGGCGCCAAAAGAAAGACAGTTGTTTTTCAATTAACTGTTCGAAGATAGGGTATTTTTGTTGGTCGTAACGAGCAACGTTAACCGTCTCACCAAAGAACATAGGTTCTTTTAAAGGGTTGTAAGATTTTCTGTTAAAAGTAGTGTACTGCATCAGCTGTTATCCGGATCTACAAGACGTTCGTTATGTTCGTAAAGCGAGTGTTATGTTTAATATAAACAGTGTTCTCAAAAAAGGACTGTAATTACAGTCCTTTTAAGTTGGTCATTCCAATGGGGCTTATGAGACTATTAAATCTTACAAGCGCCGCCTTCACAACCATCGTCTCCGCTGTTGTCGCTCGCGCCGTCGCGGGTGTTGTGGTAGTAAAGTGTTTTAACCCCTAGCTTATAAGCTGCCAGGATGTCTTTCAAAATGGTCTTTACAGGTACTTTGCCATCCGGGAATTTAGATGGATCATAGTTTGTGTTAGCCGAGATCGCCTGATCCACAAACTTCTGCATAAGACCAACAGCTTGAAGGTATCCGTCGTTGCTTGGGATATCCCAAAGCAATTCATATTCGTGACGGTGGTTATCAATGTCTGGTACCACTTGTTTCAGAATACCATCTTTACTTGCTTTAATACTGATTAAGCCGCGTGGTGGCTCAATACCGTTAGTTGCATTACTGATCTGAGAAGAGGTTTCGGAAGGCATTAATGCCGTCAAGGTGCTGTTTCTTAGACCGTGCGTTGTAATGTCAGTACGTAGCGTTTCCCAATCCAAGTGCAATGGCTCATCACAAATGTCGTCGAGCTCTTTACGATACGTATCAATTGGCAGAATGCCTTGTGAATAGGTTGTTTCATTGAACTTTTCACAAGCACCTTGCTCTTTTGCCAGGTTATTTGATGCTTTCAATAGATAGTATTGAATGGCTTCAAACGTTTTGTGTGTTAGTCGGTTAGCAGAGCCATCCGAGTAACGCTTATAGTTCTTCGCAAGGTAGTAAGCGTAGTTAATAACGCCAACGCCTAATGTACGACGGCTCAGGCTGGCAATTTCGGCTGCTTTGATTGGGTAATCCTGATAGCTAAGCAAGCTGTCCAGTGCTCGTACGATCAAGTCAGACAGTTCTTCCAGTTCGTCCAAATTCTCAAGTGTACCCAGGTTGAACGCAGCCAGTGTGCAAAGCGCAATTTCGCCGTTTTCATCGTCGACCGAATTCAAAGGCTTGGTTGGTAGCGCAATTTCTAGGCACAAGTTACTTTGACGAATCGGTGCATATTCAGGGTTGAATGGGCTGTGTGTATTACAGTGATCCACATTCTGAAGATAAATACGGCCTGTGCTTGCGCGTTCTTGAGCAAATAATGAGAAGAGCTCAATAGCAGGAACCGTCTTCTTACGAATAGATTCGTCGGCTTCGTACTTAACATAAAGCTCTTCGAACTTTTCTTGATTTTCGAAGAAAGCATCATACAAGCCTGGAACGTCTGACGGGCTGAACAAGGTAATGTTGCCGCCTTTGATCAAACGCTGATACATCATGCGGTTGAATTGAACGCCGTAGTCCATGTGGCGAACACGGTTTTCTTCAACGCCTCGGTTGTTTTTCAGAACCAACAGCGATTCAACTTCCAAGTGCCAAATTGGGTAGAACAGAGTAGCTGCACCACCGCGAACACCACCTTGAGAACAGCTCTTTACGGCTGTCTGGAAATGCTTGTAGAAAGGAATACAGCCTGTATGGAAGGCTTCACCACCACGGATTGGGCTACCTAGCGCGCGAATACGACCCGCGTTGATGCCGATACCAGCTCGCTGACTGACGTATTTAACGATTGAAGATGCCGTCGCGTTGATGGAATCCAAAGAGTCGCCAGTCTCAATCAATACACATGAGCTGAACTGACGAGTAGGTGTGCGTACTCCGGCCATGATTGGCGTTGGTAATGACAACTTAAACTGGGAAACGGCATCGTAGAAACGCTTGATGAAGTCTAAGCGACGCTCTTTGTCATAGCTGGCAAATAGGCAGGCGCCAATCAAAATGTATAAAATCTGAGGGCTCTCAAAGATTTCGCCAGTAACACGGTTCTGAACCAGATATTTACCTTCAAGCTGCTTAACCGCAGCGTAACTGAAGTTCATATCGCGATCATGAACCAAGAAATCGTTCATTTGATCGAACTCTTCTTCGCTGTAGTCTTCCAGTAAGTGTTTGTCGTAACGACCAGCCTCAACCATTTCAACAACATGACTGAACAAGCGTGGTGGCTCAAACTTACCGAATGCTTTTTTACGAAGGTGGAAAATATTCAAACGCGCAGCAAGGTATTGATAGTCAGGTGTGTCCTGAGAAATCAAATCGGCTGCGGACTTAATTAAAGTTTCATGAATGTCTTCGGTTTTAATGCCTTCGAAAAACTGAATGTGAGATTTTAATTCCACTTCAGAGACTGATACGTTATTCAGTCCTTTTGCTGCCCACTCAACAACCTTGTGGATTTTGTCCAAATCAATTGATTCAGTACGTCCATCTCGTTTAGTAACCGAAAAATTTTTATTCATGAAGGATGACCTGCCTGCTTCCTTATTATGGTCTTTTGGAAGAACTACTTTCCCTACCTATACGGCGTTACTTATATAACAGATCCGCAAAAACTAAATGCACTATTTGTGGTACTGAGTCCCCTATGTGGTGCACAAGATATAGGGTTAAATGAATGTTAGATGACACAAGATAGAGCGTTAAAAGTGTAATTTCAAGGATTGACATTAGTCGCCAAAATGTGCCTTTTTTACAAGTCTTGGGGGCGGTATTCGACGTAAGCCAGAGCTGATGCGGGGTGGCTGATAAAGACCTTGTGAAAGTTCAGGGATTAAAGATTTTATTGATTTTTTCTATGGTTTTTCTTGAAGGCTTTAGCGGGAAATTATGGACAAAAAAAAGGAACTCAAATGAGTTCCTTAAATTCAGAGATAAATACGAAAAGGGTAGAACTAAATGTTCTAACTACAACCTCTCTGTATTCGTGAATCAATCTGCCTAGAGAACTACTGTTCAACGAATACATGATCTATTTTGGTTGAAAACCCTTTAAGCGTCTGTTGTTGGTTTGTGAGAGTGCTGTAACAGACTGTAAGCTGGTGAGAAGTGTGTCTCACTTATGGTTGTTCTCTAGGCCAGATCAGGCTGAACTTGGCCCCCTGGAGTTTTTTACTGCGCCCAATCATGGCTTTGCCGCCGTGCCAATAAGTAATTCGGCGAACGATGGATAGCCCTAAGCCATAACCTCCTGACGCTCGAGTACGACTGTCATCCAAACGAGCAAAAGGTGTAAACACTCGATCCCATTCTTTTTCAGGAATGCCTGGGCCGTCGTCTTCAACATCAACACGGCAGGTGTCTTTGGTGAGATGACAATTAACAAAGACTTCTGATTTGGCATAACGGCGAGCGTTACCAACCAGATTTTGAATGGCTCGATGAATGTATCGCTCTTCGAACTCTGAGGTTGTGTTTTTAGTGTCACAGCTGAATTGATAGTCGATGGTCAGGTGGCTATCTGCTAGGGCCTGTTGCTCGGTGCAGACTTGCTCAACAATGTCTTCCAACTTGAGTTTCTGGAACTCGATGATCGGGCCGCCTTCTTCTAATCTAGCGTAAGTCAGAATCTCATCAATCAGATCGTCTAATTCTTGAATATCATTGTCGATGGCTTGCAGTTGGTTGCTCATCGAAGGGTCATCCGAGAAGTCTTCGATCATTTGAACGCCAAAGCGAATTCGAGCAACAGGAGTTCGTAGCTCGTGGGAAACCGCTCGAATCATTTCGCGTTGGATGCTCAGTAGGCGTTCAATGTGCTCAGCCATGGTATTGAAGGCTTCCGCCATGCGCCCCAATGCGCCCTGGTCTTGTTGATCAATTCGGGTGTTTAAGTCGCCGCGCGAAATCTTATAAGAGGCATGCTCGATTTTTCGGAATTTACTGTTCAGTTTTTTAACCTGGAAGTAGAGCACCAGTCCTAAGGTACAGAAGGCAACAATAATAACGATGATCGCAGGTAGTAGCGGGAAGTCGGCTTCCAAAGGAATAGGCCCCACGCTGATGACTTTATCTTGATATGGGATGTTGACGAACAGCGAGTTCTTCGCGCAGTAATCATGTGAGCAGACTTGATAGTGGGCGATGGGCGTTCCGGACAGATCGGTTTGTTGACGTTCTTTATCGGCTGTTGAAATGTTAATAGCAAAGCTTGTTAATTCTCTGAGCTGCGCCAGTGCTGCGTCAAAGCTTTCTGACTGCGCTACAAAACGTTTCATGAGTTTTGGAAGTGCATGTGTGAACGTGTAGGACGGGTTATTTAGCGTCACTTCCAGGATTTCATCCTCCAGTGTATCTAGACGAATAAAGGCTTTGAGTTGTCCGTGCTCAGTAAATTCATAATAGGTAAAGCCTCTTCTTAATCGCTCTTTGATGCGATCACTAAATTGAGTGCTTTCATATTCTGTGGTGGTAAATGTGGCGCCGGGAAAGTGGGTTTGAGAGGCACTTAGTAATTGATCGGAATCTTGTTGGAAGGCCAGTTTTGCCAAGGCTAATGGTGCGGCTGAAATCGTTTCCACGTGACGAACTTGATTCACGAAGTTGATGGCGTAGATGGAAACAAATGACAAGCCGAATAGGGCAATCGAGGCGACTATCAGAGTCACGTATAGTTTGAAGAAGAGGCTTTTAAACACGAGCTATACCTGAACTGTGGAATGGATCAGTGCTGTGAACGAGACAGGTTCAACAGGGTTATAGTTATTTTTGAAGTTTATCGTTTGGACGAGGGAAAATAATTCGTCTAAGTATGAAATGAAAAAGGGTAGGAAAACCTACCCTTCGATGTCTTTGACGAATAAATACCCTTTACTGCGAACTGTTTTAATTCGTCTTGGGTGCATAGGATCATCGCCAACTTTAGGTCGAATTCTGGATACTCGAACATCAATAGAACGGTCTTGGCCGTCGTATTCGATGCCTCGTAGCGCGGTGAAGATTTCTTCACGGCTTAGTACCGTGCCAGCATTGCTTGCCAGTAACCAAAGTAAATCAAATTCGGCACTGGTGAGGTCGATGCTTTCTTCAGCAAGCCAGGCTTCTCGCATAGCGCTATCGATTACCAGCTCGCCAAACTCAAGGCGTGTTAGTTGTTCGCTGGCTGGTTCAGGAGTGCTGTCGGTGGTTGGTTGATGTGTTCTGCGGAGTAAGGCTTGTATGCGCGCCAGTAATACTCGAGGACGTACAGGTTTAGCGACGTAATCGTCGGCACCCATTTCCAGGCCAAGTACTTGGTCCAAGTCATCTGTGCGAGCAGTCAACATCAGAATCGGGCCTTTGTATTTAGGGCGAACCAAGCGACATACTGCGATGCCATCTTCACCAGGAAGCATAAGGTCTAATACGACCAAATCTGGTTGCTCATTGATAATGCGGTCAATGGCTTTTGCACCATCACCTTCAATGCTGACCTGAAGACCATTATTTTCAAGATAGTCTTTAGTAAGGCCTGCCAGACGTTCATCGTCCTCGACGATTAAAATATTTGGAGTATGGGTATCCATATTTCTTATTGTTACCAAACGCTTAATTGTTTTTCGTTATAGTTCTCACAGTGTCTAATTCAAGTCTTTTTATGTAATTATTTCAAGTTATTAGTTTGATATTTTAAAAAAACACTGAATGTTGAATAGAAAACTCTTCTATTTTCGTCAAAGGCTTCTATTTTTAATTTAGTTTTTATCAAAAAGTTGTTTTTCCATGAGTTGTTTTACCATGGGTTGTTTTTCATGAAGAGTACATTGATACAGAACTGTTGGATTTCTTTGGCTATCGTTATTTTTAGCTCAGTTTCCCAATCGCTTTTTGCCGGTGAAGTACATGGCAATGCACGGCCTTCTTTAGTTTTCGCATTTCAAGATACGGACAATTATCCTTTTCAGGTGGGTAATGGTGCTGATATTCGCGAGAAACGACCGGGTATAGCTGTAGATCAGATCAGAGAAGTTGCGAGTCGCTTGAATCTTGATATAGAGCTTGTGCGAGTACCATGGAAACGTGGCTTAGTCATGCTTAAAAAAGGACGGATAGATGGTTTGTTTAGTGCCAGCTATCAGAAAGCTCGTCGACAATATGGGCGTTATCCGTTTGACGGAGAAAAGGAAAGCAGTGAGCTGCGTAGCTATTCAAACAGTTATTCGCTTTTCATTCATAAAGACAGTGGAATATCCTGGGACGGCACTTCCTTTAATCGCCAAGAGTTTCGAGTTTTTGTTCCTTTGGGCTTTTCCATTGCAAACGACTTAAAAAAGCATGGACTGTTGGTTAATGAGTCTTCTGATGTGTTGCCATTTCTGAAGATGTTGTCAAAAAACCGAGTTGATGCTGTAGCGCTATTAACGCCTTCAGGCCAGAGTTATCTATCAAAGCATAAGGATGAGTTGAGTTCGGTTAGAATGCTGCCAACGCCCTTGGTGAACAAGGATTATTACCTGATGTTGTCGCATCAGTTTGTTGCGAAAGATGCGCCCTTAGCGTCACAGATTTGGGCGACCATTGCTGCAGTACGTGATGATCCGGTATTTCATGAACGCTTCTCGTTGTATTGATGCTTACGCCGTTTCCTTAGAAAACGTAATAATGTGGTCAGCAGAGAAGCGAATGCCCACTCGATCACCCACTTCAAAGTTCAAATGGCTGGATAAGAGTGTTGATACTCTTTGTTTGGACGGCAGTTCAAGGTCGTAAAAACAGGAAGCGCCGAGGAAGTGTTTTTGGGTTACTTTTGCGTGTAGCGGACTGTCAGAGGCAAAGACGATATCTTCGGGGCGTACAAGTAAGTCAACTTCTTCCCCTACGGAGTGAAGCAGCGGATGAGGTGAGGACGCCAACCCAAGTTCAGACGATACGCCGTGACTGCTTTCAATCTTCGCCGGTATTAGGCAGCCTTTTCCAATAAAACTTGCGATTTGGCGATTAGCAGGTTCATGGTAAAGATCGTATGGCGTACCCCATTGCTGGATTTTACCTTTCATCATGATGCCGATTTTGTCTGCAACGGTGAAGGCTTCTTCCTGATCATGAGTCACTAGGATGGCACTGGTGTTTTGTGCTTTCAGAATCTCACGAACCTCAAGGCTCAATGAACGACGCAGTTCCGTGTCCAGATTGGAAAACGGTTCATCTAACAGGATTAACTTTGGACTTGGTGCCAGTGCTCGTGCCAGCGCAATTCGTTGTTGCTGACCGCCTGATAGTTCATGAGGAAAACGATTGGCCAGTTCTTTTAATTGGACAATATCGAGCATTTCTAATGCTTTCGATTCCGTATTCTTATCTTTTTTATTGAGCCCAAAAAGGACGTTGTCGAGTACTGAAAGATGAGGGAAGAGAGCATAATCCTGGAATACCATGCCCACGTTGCGCGTTTCCGGTGGTTGCGACAGGGTTGGACTAGCTATTAATTTACCATCAACTTTGATCTCGCCTTGATCGATGTTTTGGAAGCCGGCAATGGTTCTTAAAATGGTGGTCTTACCGCACCCAGACGGCCCAAGTAAACAACCGATTTCTCCAGGATGCAGAGTGAAGCTGGCGGACTGAACCACTGGGGTCTTTTCGTATTTGCAATGCAAATCACTGATGCTAAGAACATCGGTTGTGGAAAAACTGCTATCGAGATGTTCTTCAACGGCTAATTTACGTTCGACCGGTGATTTAGACGCGTGCATAAAACTGAGACCTGAAGTGGTGTTCGATCAAGATGATCAATACTTAGATAAGAATATAGGCATTTTATAATGCTTTTGCGAATAGTAAATATTATCGTTTGTTTTTCTCTCATGGGTTTGTGCTAAATCAGTATCATTTGACTCATTGCTGTTAAAGATTGGCGATATTCATTGGCTATTCGCAATGTGGGCGCTAGTATTCCTCCCCAAAGTATCAATGTCATATTCTTAAGTGATAATGAATCAGTGTAGAAGAGATAAGAGGGCGCGTTTGTGGATCCGATTGAACTAGGGATATTAGTCAGTAGATTTGAATCCATCTGTGAAGAAATGGGCGCGATTTTGCAGCAATCCTCGTTTTCTCCGAACATTAAAGATCGGATGGATTTCTCTTGTGCCCTGTTTGATGCCGACGGTGGTTTGTTAGCTCAAGCAGCTCATATTCCCGTACATCTTGGCAGCATGGCGTATGCTATGAAAGATATTGTGAGTCAGGTGGATTGGCAGTCCGGTGATGTTTTGGTTCTGAATAATCCATACATGGGCGGGACGCATTTACCGGACGTTACTATGGTTGCGCCGTTCTTTTATGAAGGACAGGTACAAGCCTTTATTGCTAATCGTGCTCATCACGCCAATATCGGTGCTGAAGCGCCAGGTTCCATGCCGCTATCTACTCACATCGATCAAGAAGGTATCTTGATTGATCCTGTGAAATTAGTCGTCAACGGTCAAATGGATGAAGCTTTGCTGACAAAGATTAGTTCAGGCAATGCGCTATCTCGTGGTGATTTTTTAGCTCAGCTTGGATCGGTGCGTGCCGGTCTTGATCGTTTTTCTCATCTGGTAAATAAAATGAGTGTTGATGAGCTTCAGCAGGCTGTGTTCTCTTTGAACGCTTATGGTGAGAAGTTGGCGTTAGCAGCGTTTCAGCAAATACCCGATGGCGATTATGACGCATGTGATTATTTGGATGGCGATGGTATTCATCAGGATGACAACCATCATATTCAGATTCAATTAAAGATCACGTCAAAGAATGGTCGATTGATTTTTGATTTTGAGGGAACAGATCCTCAAGTTCAGGGAAATGTGAATTGTCCGTTGTCGGTTGCCGCTGCGTCGGTGTTTTACGTATTGCGGTGTTTGATGCCTGATCAGGCGCCGAGTTGTGATGGTGTATTTCGAACCTTTGAAATCAAAGCGCCAAAAGGTTCTCTGCTAAATGCAAACTACCCATCTGCGGTTGCAGCCGGAAATGTGGAAACCTCCATGCGCGTTGTGGATGTTGTGATGAAGGCTTTATCACACGCATTACCTGAGCGAATCAGTGCTGCCAGCCATGGTTCTATGAATAATGTGGCAATGGGATCGCGAAACTCTGAGATGGTAGGGCAGTGGGATTATTACGAAACCATTGGTGGTGGGCTAGGCGCCAGTGCTTCAGCCAATGGCTTATCTGCCGTTCAGGCTCATATGACCAATACGTCTAACACACCCGTAGAAAGTCTCGAACTTCATTATCCTATTCGCGTCTTAAAGTATGCAATTCGAGAAGGCAGTGGCGGAAAAGGTGCCTTTTCTGGAGGTGACGGTATTGAACGTTGTTATCAGTTTAAAGAGGCTGCTCAAGTGACTCTGCTAACAGAACGTCGTGAACTGGCTCCTTATGGATTGGCTAAGGGTGAAGCCGCTGAGAAAGGGCTGAATCAACTGAATGATGAGGTGCTGCCAGGAAAGTGCTCGATAACCGTTAAGCCGAATGATCGATTAACAATCATGACAGCTGGTGGCGGTGGCTATGGTTCCCTTGAGAAACAATAGAAGTGCCATTGAGTCAACTTATTGTATTTTATCTGAGCGTTTTAGTAGGAATTGAATTCAATAGTCGTTAAAATGCGGCTATCTAACTAACAAAGCTTTGTTTCTGTGCCGGAACAAAGCCAGATTTATGAAATAACCGGTGAGGTAGTGATGTCTGATACTATTGAGCGCATTAAGCAACAAATCTCTGAAAATCCAATTCTTCTTTACATGAAAGGCAGCCCAAAACTACCTCAATGTGGTTTTTCTTCTCAAGCGTCTCAAGCTGTTATGGCTTGTGGTGAGCGTTTTGCGTTTGTGGATATTCTTCAAAATCCGGACATCCGTGCAGAACTGCCAAAATACGCAAACTGGCCAACGTTCCCACAGCTATGGATCAACGGTGAGTTGATTGGTGGTTGTGACATCATCGTTGAGATGTACCAGAAAGGTGAACTGAAGCCTTTGATTGAAGAAGCAGCGAAAGCCGCGGCGCAAGATTCTTAATTAAACCTTTACACGTTTGATTAGATAGTTAAAAAGGCGATGTCAGCAATGGCATCGCCTTTTTTATTCATCAAAAAAACTTAGAGGGATATTCATGGTGTACTCTTTACCCTCGATGTTTTCAGGTATCGGGGGCAAGGGGCTAGCTAGTAGTACTTTTTGCTTTATTGCCTGATCGACTTCGTTGTTACCACTGCTCGATACGACCGATGCGAAAATAATCGTACCATTTCTCCACCAGGTTGCTTTTATAGTGATGGGATCTAATTTTTCTCCTGGCGTTGTGGTTACTTTTAGAGCTTGCTTATTTATAACCCACGCAAGGACTTGTGCCTCGTACTCTTGAGTTGCTGTTAGTTCTGGAGTTTCAACTTCTTCACTTTTAACGGACTTTTGGCTACCTGCATCTGATCTTTTCTTGGCTTCTTTTTCTTGTGATGCTCTCAACTCGGAAATTTTTATATCTTCATCTTGTTCAACCGGTTTAGGTTGTTCCTCAGTGTCTCTGTCTTTATGTCCTTGTACCTCTTGAGGTGGTCGCTTGTTGGTCTGTATGGTTTTGGTGTTTAAGTGATGGGTAGAAATCTCATCCGCTTCTATTGAAGGAGGTTTGGGCGTTTGAATGTTTACTTTAGCTGAACTGGATTTTTCTCGTGATTTAACGTTTTCTGAACCAGCTTGATCCTTTTTTTCAAGCGTTTTGGATTCTTCCAAATGTTCGTTCTCTTTTTTAGATTCTTTACTGGCAACGGATTCTAGGTCGCCTTTAACATCTTTTTGAAGTGCTTCTCGGGTATTTATGTTTGCTTGATGTGTGTTTAGCTGAACCTCAACCGAATAGGTAGGTTCTTTTAACGGAATCGGGATAATCTCAGGCGTTGGATACAGCACGACAATATGCCCTGCTAGAGCAAGGAGTAAGGTAAGGGTGAGTCGAAGGTGGCTCTTACGCATCCCGGGTAGTCGATTCGTGAACAGTAGTTTCGAGTGTACCAGTTTCAAACCACATGAAAACAGCTAATACGTTGATTTGTTTATTAAATAGTCAAAGTTAATGCGGTTGTCGAGTTGATAGTTTTTATTTATCGGTGCGATAGGAAAAATTAACTAATCTGTTGGGTAGGATTCTAAATATCGCGCGTGTATGATTGATTCACTTTCGATATAGGTGCCCAAATCCCTCTTGATAAGGCACTCCGTTTTTATCGCATTACTTTCATTTTTAAGGAGCAACGCAATGAGCGTATTAGTTGGCAAGAAAGCCCCAGACTTCACAGTTCCAGCCGTTCTTGGTTCTGGTGAAATTGTAGATTCTTTCACTCTTTCAGAAGCAATCAAAGGTAAGTACGGTCTAGTATTTTTCTATCCTCTAGACTTCACTTTCGTATGTCCTTCTGAGCTTTTGGCTCTTGACCACCGTATGGACAAATTCAAAGAGCTAGGTGTTGAAGTTATCGGTGTTTCTATCGATTCTCACTTCACTCACAACGCTTGGAGAAACACTCCTGTAAATGAAGGCGGTATCGGTGCTGTTAAGTACACGCTAGCGGCTGACATGACTCACGAAATCTGTAAAGCATACGACGTTGAGTCTGAAGGTGGTGTTGCATTCCGTGGTGCTTTCCTAATCGACAAAGAAGGTAACGTTCGTTCTCAAATCGTTAACGATCTACCACTAGGTCGTAACATGGACGAGCTAGTTCGTCTAGTTGAAGCGCTTCAGTTCCACGAAGAGCACGGTGAAGTTTGCCCAGCTGGTTGGAACAAAGGTGACAAAGGTATGGATGCTTCTCCTGAAGGTGTGGCTAAGTACCTATCTGAAGAAGCTGACAAGCTTTAATTTGAAGCTATTGCGCTAACTGAGTTGTTGTTAAAAACTCAGTTGCGCTCATGATGCTTCTGAAATCTGAGGTCATGATGTGATCTTGGATTAAAAAGAGCCTCTTAGGAGGCTCTTTTTTTATGCTTGTCTATTTTTGATATGACGATAGCTGTTTGCGTAGCTTTGAATGAGTTGATTTCGAGCAGCAACAGGCAGAGGTTGGGTGCGCTCTTTGATCTGTTGGGCTGTTGTGTTGAGGTGTTCAGGCACGGTTGTTTTATTTACAAGATGGTAGGCGGTTTGGTGGGTGTCGAACAACTGATAGTGTTGATGGATATGTTCATCCACTTGTTGTGTAACATTCTCAATGTCGTCAGAAGGTTTGAGTGGCGCCCCAAAGTGAAGTTCTACCTGCCCTTGGCATCGGTCTAAGCTATCAATCAAATGTTCCATGGTATCGGTACGTGTTGCGGTGGAATATTCACTGCCCGACAGGCCTTTCAAGTAGGTTTCTAAGGCTTTGTGGGTATCGGATGGGTCCCATTGATAGCTGATGGCGACCGGGATAATGGATTGTTGAGATAAGAACTCTGCTTGTGACTGGCCTTTGTTTTTGGCCATGGTCAGCATTTTTAGCACTGCAGGATTCGTTTGATCAATGCCGTTCTTTGCTCGACCTTCTCGTTGAGCAATCCAGATATTATTGCTTTCTAAAGAGCGTTGAATTTGGTTACTCAATTTTTTGAGTGTAACGAACTTCTGTTTTAGTGGCATGTTGCCGCGAGGCACTTCCAGGCAACCCGCCAATTTCATTAAAGTCGCCATTGAGGGCTCTTCGGTCAGGTTACTGCCAATGGTACTACGCGCGGCTGAATATCCATGAGTAAGCAAGGCATGATTGACCAGCACCGGGTCCAATAAAATATCTCGATGGTTACTGACGAAGATATGGTGTCTGTTTTTACTTAATGCTTCTAATCCCGATACCCGAATAGCTTCGAATCGACGTTTTACCCAATGACTAAAGAACACCATGAATGCGGTAACGTCGGATGGTATGTCGTCGGACGATGTATTGTCGTGGTATTTAATTTGTAAGTGTTGAAGTAACTCTTGGACTTGAAAAGAATTGCTTTGGCTACGAATGGGGTGGGTTGATTGTTCTGCATGAAAAGCCGTTGATTGCATCTGAATGTACCGATAACTGACTGATAATAAATGTGAAAAATTGTGATAACCAGATAGTAAAAGGTATCGCTGATTGAGCCTATAGCAGAAATGAAGGTTGATTCGAGATGTCAAATGGTTGAGTCCATGAGTCAAGCGAAGAGGTGCCTAGCTGACTTAAAGTAGCCAACATCAAATGATTCAGGCTTTAGTGAAAGGAGGCCGACATGCTACAGGCAGTTATTCCCCAAGAGCGTTTTAACAAGGAAGTAATTTCAAAAGACAGCTTAACCAAAGAAGAGTTAAGTGCATCCATCCTCACTCAAGAGAATGATTCGTTGGGCGACTTCAAAATGATGTTGCCACAAGGCGAGATGCAATTGCTTGATCGCGTTGTGCATCTAAGTAAAGACGGTGGTAATTACGGACGCGGCGAAGTGATTGCAGAGTTCGATATCCACCCGGACCTATGGTTTTTTAAATGCCACTTTCCAGGCGATCCTATTATGCCTGGATGTCTTGGCATTGATGCGCTATGGCAGACCTTGGGTGTGTTCCTTGCGTGGCAGGGACATTCAGGAAAATGTCGTGCTTTAGGTGTGAGTGATGTGAAGTTTGGTGGTGAAATCCTGCCGGACACCAAAAAGGTTCAATTTCATGTTCACGTAAAGCGCATCATACAGCGCGGTATGACTCTAGCACTAGGTGATGGCGTTGTATTGGCTGACGGCCAAGAAATTTACAGCGCTAAAAACTTAAAAGCGGCTCTTATTTAACGCGTTCAGTACGTAATCCTATAACCCTGCGAACAGTGAATAAAGGTAAAGATAGAATGAGACGAGTAGTCATCACGGGTGCTGGTATTGTCTCCAGTTTGGGTAATTCTTTGGATGAAGTCAGCCGTTCCTTGAAAGAAGGCCGAAGTGGCATTGCGACTAATGACAGCTTTAAAGAAGTGGGCATGCGTTCGCACATCAGCGGATCTATTGATTTTGATACAGCAGCGTTAGTGCCTAAGCGAGTGGCCCGTTTTATGGGGCGAGGTGGTGCCTATGGCTACCACGCGATGGAGCAAGCACTAGAAAGCAGCGGCTTAACCCGAGAAGAGATTTCAAACGAACGGGTCGGCTTGATCATTGGTTCCGGTGGTGGTGCTACCGATGAAATTCTGGATTCAGTTGAAGTGATGCGTGCCAAAGGCATTCGTAAAGTCGGGCCCTATCGTGTTACACGAGGCATGCACAGTTCAACGGTTGCTTGTCTGGCGACGGCTTTTGAAATTCGTGGTGTGAGTTATGCGGTGACTTCGGCTTGTGCGACCAGTGCGCATGCCATAGGTTCAGCGTATGAGCAGATTCTTCTGGGAAAACAAGATGTAATGTTTGCTGGTGGCAGTGACGACATCCATTGGACGATGGCACTTCAGTTCGATGCGATGGGCGCACTGTCGACCGCATATAACGATCAACCTCAGAATGCGTCTCGACCTTACGATGCTTCTCGTGATGGCTTTGTGATTTCCGGTGGTGCAGGCGTTCTTGTGCTGGAAGATCTGGAACATGCGCTTAACCGAGGTGCCAACATTCTTGCTGAGATTACCGGTTTTGGTGCCACCAGTGATGGCGACGACATGGTTCAGCCGTCGGGTGAAGGCGCGATCCGTTGTATGAAACAAGCGATGGGTGGCAGATTAGAGATTGATTACGTCAATGCTCACGGCACATCCACACGCATAGGTGATGTCAAAGAGCTTAATGCGATACAAGCGGTGTTTCCTAGTCAAGCTCCGCCTGTCTCATCGACCAAAGCGTTAGGTGGCCATGCCATTGGTGCGGCGGGTGTGCACGAAGCCATACATTGTCTGTTGATGATGCGAGATGGTTTTATTGTTGGTAGTCATAACTTGGAAATCGTCGATGACATCGTGTCTGAATATCCGATTTGTCGTGCTACTCAAGAAGCCAAGTTGGATCGTGTGATGTCGAACAGTTTTGGGTTTGGTGGTACCAATGCAAGCTTGGTGTTTGAGCGCTTTGATCCGGAAAGTGTGGCAAGCATTCAGCCGGAGAGGGACGTAGCATGATGGTGATTGAGCCCAAAATTCGAGGCTTTATGTGTACCACGGCTCATCCCGAAGGATGCAAAGCCAATATTGATGCTCAGATCAAACAGGTTCAAACCTGGGCGAAAACTCAAGATCTGACCGATAAGCCTAAACGCGTATTGATTATTGGTGGCTCGGCCGGTTATGGCTTATCCAGTCGAATTTTATGCGCAGCTGGATATGGTGCGACAACTCTGTCAGTTTCGATGGAGAAACCTCCTAAGGAAACGAAGTCTGCGACGGCGGGTTGGTATAACAATCACTTCTTAGAACGTTGGGTTGAACAACAAGGTGGCCAAGCCTCTTCAATCTTTGGTGATGCGTTTTCGGACGAGGTGAAACAGCAAGTCGCGGATGAAATCCGTAACACCATGAAGCAGGTTGATCTGGTGGTTTATAGCCTTGCTGCGCCAAGACGCAATAAAACCATTCAAGGTGAACCGGTCACTTATCAATCGGTGATCAAGCCGATTGGCAACGCCATCGACGTCAGGACTGTAGATACGGCTTCCGGGCAGATGAAACACTTTGAACTGGAAGCGGCTTCAGAGCAGGAAATCGATAATACCGTCGCAGTGATGGGCGGTGAAGATTGGTTTGACTGGATGTCGTTGTTAAACGCAGAAGGTCTACTCAGTGATCAGATCCAAACGGTTGCGTTCAGTTACCTTGGTGGTGAGTTAACTAAGGCTATCTACGGTGCTGCCACTTTGGGTGCGGCCAAGGAAGATGTGGAACGCTATTGTTTGCGCATTAATCACTTGCTGAATTCAGACACTCATTCGCCCGTAGCGAAAGTGGCGGTATTAAAAGCCATTGTGACGCAATCCAGTGCCGCTATTCCGTCTTTGCCTTTGTACATTTCGGTGCTGTATCGAGTGATGAAGTCACAAGGTAGTCACGAAGGGTGTTTGGATCAAATTGTTCGGCTCTTTGATAGCGGACTTTATCCTCAGGCGGATCAGCACTGTGCGAAGGATAAACCCTATCGCTATCGCTTAGATGACAGAGAGCTGCAACCTGAAGTTCAGCAAGCAGTGACTGAACTTTGGAATCAGGTTTCAGAAGAAAACCTGGAATCCACCACAGACTTTTCTGGCTATCGATCAGATTTTTTAAAGCTGTTTGGATTTGATTGGCCAGACATCAATTATCAACAGGGAGTGTCACCCATTCCCTAAAGAAATCGTTGAAACGCATTTGTTTTCAGAACTTTAGAATGAATGCGTTATCTAATTAATTTCGCCGTAAAGTGCCTCTTTTTGAGCTCGTAATTACACGATTAGCGACCGAGTGACTCTAATTGTGTTGGGAAATGTGTTGCTTGAGATCGGGCTTTATTCATCGTTATTGGCACTTTTTTCGTATCCGCGGCTGATTGGCAAATGGAGGTAAGTAGTATGTTCGATATTGAAGGTGAAGCAGGAACAAAAACTCAGGAAGCCAAAGAAGGAACTTTGGACAAAGAGAGTACGTTGGATAAAACAGCGGAAACTTCTGATGCCGCGTTATCCGCATCCGCCGATGCAAACCTCAGTGAAGGTGACACGGATGGTGCTGCTTCCGGCATGACCTTACGTTGTGATCGTAAAGCGTTAGGTATTGAGTCACTTGAGTTTGTTGGTGGCCCTTTCCTGGATAAAGACACCTTGATTCAAAAGCGTAACGTCATTAAATCATTAGCAAACGACACTTACGCAGAACAAGTATTGAAGCCGGTTGATGACATAAAACGTCCTTCGGCCTTGTCGTTAGTTCATAAGATCGCAGACCGCATTCTAAAAGAAGAACAGCTTGGCCCGTTAAGCCTATTAAATATTGAGTTGAGTGATGATCAATCAGCAGGCTATGAAATAGCGGTCGTGGTGCAGAATCGCTCGGTTCGTAATGGTGTTTGGTCTCCTAAACACCACAGTTTGGTGAACACTTGGTTATCCGAAGTCAGTGCCAAACGCCTACCGGTTGTGACCTTCATTGATACGCCGGGCGCCGATGCCGGCAATCAGGCCAATATGGAATTTCAGGCGGGCAGTATTTCAGAGCTGATTGCAGGCTTCACGCGTTTGGATGTGCCGAGCATTGGCGTGATTTACGGCAAGGGGTATTCGGGCGGTGCCATTCCTTTGGCCGCAACCAACTTATTATTTGCTTTGAAAGATGCTGTATTCAGTACCATCCAGCCGCAAGGCTTGGCAGCCATCGCGCGGAAAGAACATCTTACTTGGCAAGAATGTGCTCAGAAAGTTGGAATCAATGCGGTAGAGCTGGTGTTTGATGGTGTGATTGATGGCGTGATCGATTATTCGCCGTTAGAAGAAATGCCTCAAGCAAGTTCAGAGAAAGTACGCGTGGTGAAAGAAGCCTTGTTAGCAGGCTTGGCATCCTTAATGGAACATCACGAGAAACCTTCACAGATTCGTGATCTTCGCTGGCAAACTTTGAGAAGCCGCTTAAGTTTTCAAGAGCCACACTATGAACAAGGTAAGACTTCTGAGCGTATCCATATTCAAATTCAGCCGCGTGAAGTATCTAACCTTTCAAAAGATTCACATCTTCAAGAAGAACTGCAAGGTCAGCTATTCGAACAGTGGCTAAATCGATCACAACCTTTGAGATATCATAAGCCTTTAGAGCGCTTGTGGAATACGATTCAGGCTGACACCTCTGTTGCTTCAGAGCTGTCGGGTCGAATCGGTCAAAGTATTGATGATCAGCAATTTCAGAAGATCGAAGCTCTCTCGTTAGCCTTGGCAATTGAGTTTTTTCATCAATGGCAAGGGCAGTTGGGTTGCTATCTAGATCAATTCAAAGCGTATCTTCAGCAAGCAGACTCCTCATCGCTGTTTGAGTTTATTGCAGATCAGGCTCGTGGGGATCTTCAAAGCCCAGCGCTTTCTCTGACTGATTTTGTAGCAGTGAAAGAAATTCAAGAATTGGTGTTGCATCACTTAGAGTTATTGAAACTTCTTGATGTCAGTTATGACGTGTTTCTGTCGGAAATCTGCTCAGTGGCTTGGGAGTATTCACTCAAGCAAACGCTTTCTGTGGAAACGGTTCAAAAGCTATTGCGTTCAGCACAAGTGATCGCGGCGGAACAAGGCATCAATCGCGAGCGTGCCCAACGTTTCTTGAATTGGTTACATCATTTGGAAGAGCAAGGATTGTTGAGTAACCTTGTTACCCGAATGAACGACTGGAAGCTTCGACAATTTCCTCAGACCGATCCGGTACTTTTCGTCGTGGCGGGGTATTTTGTCAGTACTTTGTTAACCCGGTTGTATTGGCATCAGGTACGAGGCATTCCGTTCTCAGGCGCCTTTCAACCAAGACATATTGGACGACAGAAGAATTTCTGGCACCGCTTAACGCAGGCGTCCCGAAACGTGCGCATTCAACAAGTATTGAATGAAACCAAGACACAACGAATGATCTCTCCGCAATCCTGGATTGATCTTCTGTTTGAGAACTTTCAACCTTTGGATCAGGAACTGGTAACGAAAGATCCCAAAGTATTCCCGGGCTTTGCGAAGCGCATAAATCAGGTGTTGGACAATTCAGGTACACCGTGTGGTTTGTTGACGGGCGTGGGTGCGCTTAAGTCTCAGGTGAACACAGCACACACCAAACACCAAGTGGGCTTGTTTGTAAGCAACAGCGATTTCCAAGCGGGTGCCTTTGACATGGCATCGGCTGAGAAATTGTGTCGATTATTGGAGCGGGCATCAGTGGCAGGCATTCCTGTCATTGGATTGGTGTCCTCGGCTGGGATGCAAACCAAGGAAGGTGCTTCTGCTTTATTTTCCATGGCCGTTGTCAATGAAGCCATTTCCCGCTTTACCGAGGCGGGTGGCCGAATGATGATCATTGGTTATGGCGATTGTACCGGAGGTGCGCAAGCGAGTTTCGTGACGCACCCGAATGTCGATACCTATTACTTGTCTGGCACTAATTTACCTTTTGCAGGCCAGGTTGTTGTACCAGAACATCTGACACTTCAGGCAACGCTATCGAATTATCTCACCGAGCGCCGCTGGGGAGATAATGACCGCTTAGTGATGAGAGGGCTTATTCGTCATCCTTTCTTTGCTGGTCTGGATCGTAGATTAAAAGAAATTGATCCGTCTCTTACGCTATGCGAACTCAATCTGAATGACGTTTTGGAAACGTGGTTGAGTGAGAATGGCAGTTTAACCAGCATTGCTGATGCGCCGATTAAACAGAAACAGTACAACAAAATTAAACAGCTACTTATTCACGCGCGTGGTTGTACTGCCATTCGTTTGATTGATGCGGCTCATGCGGCCAATAAACAGGTGGTATTGGTTCAATCAGACCCAGATATGAATTCAGTTGCGGCTGACTCCTTGGGTATTGGTGATCGTCTGGTCTGTTTGGGTGGCCAAAGTTCGGAAGAAAGTTATCTTAGTGCTCATTCGGTCTTGCGCGTTGCAGAGTTAGAGCAGGTGGATGCATTGCATCCCGGAATTGGCTTTCTCTCTGAAAATGCCGATTTTGCGGCGGCTTGTTTGGAAAAGGATCTGAATTTCATCGGTCCGGAAGCTTCTTCGATTGCAAGAATGGGAGACAAGGCGCAAGCCATTGCGACCGCAAGAGCTGCGCATGTTCCTACGGTGCCGGGCAGTGATGGGGTGGTTGCAACACTGGCTCAAGCAAAACAAGTCATGGCTGAAATCGGCGTCCCCTTGTTAATTAAAGCCAGCCACGGTGGTGGTGGCAAAGGCATTGGAACCGTTCAGTCACCTGACGAATTGGAAGCAACGTTTTTACGAGTCCAACAGGAAGCCAAAAGTGCTTTCGGTTGTGGTGATGTTTACATCGAGCGTTTGCTGGAATCGGTTCGTCACATCGAAGTTCAGGTGTTACGAGACAGTCTCGGTAATTTCCGAATGATGGGGATTCGAGATTGTTCTGCACAGCGCAATCGCCAGAAAATCATTGAAGAATCTGGTGAGTATGTGCTCACTCAAGAGCAAATTTATGCATTGAATACCTGGTCTGCTGGTTTATCTCATCGTATCAACTATGTGGGCGCAGGCACGGTAGAGTTTCTTTACGATTTAGAACGAAATTGTTTCTACTTCATGGAGATGAATACGCGTCTTCAGGTGGAGCACATCGTTACCGAAATGACCGCTGGTGTGGACTTGGTAGAACAGCAGTTCCGAATCGCAGAAGGCCATAGCATTGCTGAACTGCCGGAAGCGGTGGTTCAGACCGGTCATGCGATTGAAGTGCGGATCAATGCGGAATCCATTTCTAAGGATCAAACCAAAGGTGAGTTAGTGGTTACTCCGGCGACGGGACGTTTTACCAAAGTCCATATCCCGGAAAAAGACTACGCTCGTGTTCTGTGTGTTGCCGCGAAAGGCAAAGAAATGACGCCATTTTATGACAACTTGGTCGCTCAAGTTGTAGTTCATGGCAAAGACAGAGCTGAAGCGATTGCTCGATTAAGTACTTACCTGGATGAACTGGTCATCAGCGGAGTGGACACTAACTTACCTCTGATCAAAGCGCTGCTGAAGAGTAGCGATTTTATCTCTGGCGAAATCACCACAGCTTTTGTTGAAGAGTGGGTGGCAGAAGACTCGTCAGCAGAAGACAGTGACTTTCTAGATACTCTGGCCAACCGAGCCAATGAGAAAGCAGATTCAAGCACGGCTCTGATCGAACATGATGGAAGTGAGTACCTACTTAAGCTTCCAAATACCGGAGTCGTTTATGCGGCGCCATCACCGGACAGCGCGCCTTTTGTTAAATCCGGCGATGTGATTTCTGGTGATCAAACGCTTTTATTGCTGGAAGTAATGAAGATGTTTATGCCCGTCACGTTAAGTCATTTCTTTAAAAACGCGTCAGGTAAGGACAAGTACCGTGTGATGCATTGTCGAGACTTGGATGGTCAATATTTGCAACAAGGAGAAGTGGTGTTGACGCTGAAAAAATTATAGAGAACTTCTCGTCATAGAGGACCTCTCTATGTCTTACAAAACCCGAATTTACCAACTGAATATGTAAATAGAAAGGAACAAAAAATGTCAGATTTAACTAAGAAAATTCAAGCAATCATCAGTGAGCAATTAAGTGTTGAACTAGACCAAGTCACTGAAAAAGCGTCTTTCACTGAAGACTTAGGCGCAGATTCTTTGGATACCGTGGAGTTGGTTATGGCTCTGGAAGAAGAGTTTGAAATTGAGATTCCTGACGAAGTCGCGCAAAACGTGAAGACCGTTGAAGATGTGATTAAGTTGATTACCGAAGAAGCCGCAACGGCCTAATGATATGCTGGAGCTTACTGAAGCCCATCTCTTCAGTAGGCTCCGTCCTCTCTTATTCAGAAGTCTCCTGGTATCGTCTCTAGCTTTCCAAGTCTTTTCTGTATTGTTTTGGGCTCATGCCCGTCCAGCGTTTGAAGGCGCGACTGAAGGCGCTCAGCTCTGAAAATCCTAAGACAAAGGCAATTTCACTCAGAGAGTGATTCTTATCCTTGATGATTTCCAACGCTTTTTCCTGGCGGATTTCTTCCACCAGTTCCTGGAATACCAAGTTCTCTTTTTTCAACTTGCGATAGAGTGTTTGTCGACTCATGTGCAGACGTTGTGCGACACGATCAATATCCGCCTGACCGTGCGGTAGTAATTCCAGCACAATGTCTTTTACTTTGTCGCCAATCTTACGTTTGAACAAACGGGTATTAATCGCTTCGGCATAACGTTGTAATGCGGAGCGAACATAGGGGTTTTTCTGTTTTGGGCTGAACTGTAAAAAGCGGCTGGCGAAGGTAATGCTGCACACGTCTTGATCAAATTCGACCGGGCAACCAAACAGCTTTTCGTATTCTTCTGCGTAAGGCGGAGCCGGGTGAGCAACACCGATTCTTTCCATGCGAATTTCATCGTTCACAAATTGCTTGGTACGTTGCACTGCTAAAGCCAGTGTGCGTTCCATGTCCTGTTGGCAATAAAATTCAGGCTTATGGTGATGGAACTCAATGACGGAGAGGCTGCCTTGCTTATCAAAGGTCAGCTCAATGCCATTGTTAACTAAGCTGAACAAGCGAACGTATTGCTCGATACCTTGTTCCAGGGAATCACTGTGAACCAATACATTGGCGACTAAACCCATTAATTCGGCACTGCTCAGTTGTCCTACGTGCAAGCCGATGGCAGGGTCTTGAGTCAGGGATTTGGCTTTTTCCCAAAGCTGGTGGTATTGAGTGATGGGGAGGCGTGCTTCTTGATCGTCCAGAGTGGCCGGAGAAATGTCTAATTCTTCCAGCAATTGTGCCTGGCTGTGTTCATCAAGGAAGTCATTGTTTCTCAAATAATGAAGTACGGAGCGAGCAGAAGAAATACTAACCGTGGTTTCGTTCATTTATGTCTGCTGCTCCTTCAAAGACTTGTTAACCGCTTGTTAACTATATGTATGTCCGTTTTTAAGCATAGCAAGCTTTTATTAAAGAATTACTCACCAAATTGTTCAAAATCTTCCATGCTGACTTCTTCTTTGGCTTCCTCGATACCTTTTGGTGGCCAGCCTCCCATACGCATCCACTTATTCACAATTTCACAGAAGAGTTCGGCTGTTTTTACGGTGTCGTATTTCGCTGAGTGGGCTTCTTTGTTATCGAAATCTATGTCTGCTGCGATACAGGCTTTTGCTAAAACGGTTTGTCCGTAAGCCAAACCAGCTAAGGTGGCGGTATCAAACGTCGAGAACGGGTGGAAAGGATTGCGCTTGATGTCACATCGTTCGGCAGCGGCCATCACAAAGCCGTGATCGAACGTTGCGTTGTGGCCAACTAAGATCGCACGATTACAGCCTTCATTTTTTACTTTTTTACGAACGACCTTAAAGATTTCTGCTAAAGCTTCTTGTTCGGTGACTGCACCACGATTTGGATCATTAGGGTCAATACCTGTGAATTCAAGAGCGCTTTTCTCAAGGTTTGCACCTTCAAAGGGATGAACCGGGAAGTCGATGACTTGGTCGATGTGAAGCCAACCTTCTTCGTCCATGTGTAAACACACAGCACAGATTTCCAGGAGCGCGTCGGTTTTGGCGTTGAAGCCAGCGGTCTCAACGTCAATTACAACCGGCATAAAGCTGCGGAAACGTTGAGCGAATAGAGATTTTTCTGAATCAGACACAGGTGGGAATTCCTTGGGTTGTTCGTTGCTGATAAACAGCCTGGCTAACATTAGCGTGGCCGCTCATTTTACTTGCTCTGGCGCTGTTAAACCAGATGCTTGCTCTTTACATCGAGGTTTTTTCAGAAATTCACTTTTGGTAACCATCTACCAACCATTCTGTAACTGAGGTTAACGGAGAGGGTGTGATTTAAGGACTAAAATAACTTTAGTTTTTGAAGCTCGTGCCGATAGGCAAAGATGTGAGGGTAAGTTTAAGCTCTGACGGGCGTTGTACCTATTAACAACAAGAGTAACTTCCAGAGTATTTGGAATCGTGTTTATTAGTTTCAGACTCAGATAGCGATCGGAATCAAAACGTGCGTAAAACTAGGTTAAAAACGAAGCACTGGTTGACTCAAACTTTGTTGGTCAAACTGGTGTTAATCATCGCAACAGCGGCATTGCCTGTGATGGCAAATGTACCGGCTGTTACCTATATGGCATCGTATGATGATAGCGAGTGGAAGCTGGAGTCTTCCGTGTTTGCCTGTTCGCTTTCTCAGGAAATTCCTTCGTATGGCCGAGGTGTGTTTTACCGCCGTGCCGGTGAAAAGATGGTGTTCTTTCTTCAAACGCCTTACAACCAAATGCGTAAAGGCCAAGCCTCTTTAGTGATTGAACCCCCGACTTGGCGTCCTGGAAATCCGGCACGTCACATGGGGTATGTGGACGTGATTTCTGGGGATAAACCATTCCAAGTGGAGCCTGAGCGTGCAAGCTCTATGCTGGCAAGCCTGAATAATGGTTTTGTTCCGATGTTTACTCGTAAAAGTTGGTACGAACCAACTGAACCTTCTATTCGAGTAGGATTGAGTGCGTTTGATTTTGATCCTATTTATCGCGACTTTCTTGGCTGTGTTAGTCAGCTTCTGCCCGTCAATTTTGACCAAATCAAACGTTCCGTGGTGTTTTATGACAGCGGCGGTTTGTATCCGGAAGAAAAATACTACCAGTTGATGGATTACATCATCATGTACATCAAGGCTGATCCTGCTGTGTCGTCAGTAATTGTGGATGGTCACACGGATGACATTGGACGCCGCTTTAAGAACCGTGAATTATCTCGTGAACGGGCTGAGCATATAACGAATTACTTTGTTAAAGCCGGTATTCAGGAAGATCTGATCACCACGCGTTATCACGGTGAACGTTATCCAGTGGTAAGAAACCTTGGTCAAGATGGTCGTAAGCGAAATCGTCGTGTGACCATTCGTTTAGAGCGCGATGAACCTTTCCGTCCGAGCAATTTAGAGTTCTTCTAAGCTCGACTTTTGCTTCAAGTCTTTGTGTTAAAAAGCCAAGGTGTTGCCTTGGCTTTTTAGGTTCAAGTTTCATTCTCCTCAGTGGAAGAGGATTTATTGGGATATTCATCGGAAATACTAGGAATACGTCTCTGTCGCCAGTACAATAGGCCGATTTTTTAGTATCGATGCCAGTATTTACGCCCAATTAGGTAAGGAGCCCAAATCGATGAGTGACGTGAAAAAGGTCGTTCTAGCTTATTCCGGTGGTTTAGACACCTCAGTAATCGCTAAGTGGTTATCAGAAGAATACAACTGTGAAGTTGTGACGTTTACTGCGGATCTAGGTCAAGGTGAAGAAGTTGAGCCAGCGCGTGCAAAAGCTGAAGCGCTAGGTATCAAAGAAATCTACATTGATGACCTTCGTGAAGAGTTTGCTCGCGATTTTGTATTCCCAATGTTCCGTGCAAATGCGGTCTATGAAGGTGAATACCTTTTAGGTACGTCAATTGCTCGTCCTCTGATTTCCAAGCGTTTGATTGAAATTGCCAATGAAACAGGTGCGGACGCTATTGCTCACGGTGCAACCGGTAAGGGTAATGATCAGGTTCGTTTCGAGTTGGGTGCATACGCACTTAAGCCGGGCGTTAAAGTGATCGCTCCATGGCGTGAGTGGGATCTGAACTCCCGTGAGAAGTTGATGGCTTACTGTGAGAAGCACAATATCGCGGTTGAGCAGAAGAAAGGTAAGAAATCTCCATATTCAATGGATGCTAACTTGCTACACATCTCTTACGAAGGCGGCATTCTGGAAGATCCTTATGCAGAACCAGAAGAAGATATGTGGTTATGGTCTGTATCTCCTGAAAATGCTCCAGACAAGCCGACTTACATTGAGCTTACCTATGAAAAAGGCGACGTTGTTGCAATCGATGGTGTAGCGAAGACGCCTGCTCAGGTAATGGAAGAGTTGAACAAGATTGCCGGTGCTAACGGTATTGGTCGTGCGGACATCGTTGAGAACCGTTATGTTGGTATGAAATCTCGTGGTTGTTACGAAACACCAGCAGGAACAGTATTGCTTCGTGCACACCGTGCAATCGAATCTTTAACGCTGGATCGCGATGCAGCACATACCAAAGATGAGTTAATGCCTAAGTATGCAGAGCTTGTTTATAACGGTTACTGGTGGTCTCCAGAGCGTAAGATGCTTCAAGCGGCAATCGATGCGACTCAAGAGTACGTGAGCGGTAACGTTCGTTTGAAACTGTACAAAGGTAATGTAATCGTTGTTGGTCGTAAGTCTGAGAACTCTTTGTTCGATGAAAGCATTGCAACCTTTGAAGACGATGCGGGTGCATACAACCAGAAAGACGCTGAAGGCTTCATTCGTTTGAACTCTCTACGTCTGCGTATCGCTGCAAGCAAAGGCAGAAATATGTTGGATGACTAAGCGTTAGCTAGTCTCTGATTAAAAGGCTTCCGTAAGGAGGCCTTTTTTGTATCGGTTAAAAGAGAAGGTTTGATGTTTTCTTTGTGCCTTGGCAGCAGTCGACGAATGCTTAGATCGAGCTATGATCATTAACGAGTGGTGGATTGATCAGTTAGCATTTGCGCTCAGTATCCATTCCATTAAAATAGCCGCTTCAAAAATCAGTGGTTAATTCATGAACGAGTCAGATACCCAATCAGATAATACATCTGATCACATTTATTCTACGCCGCAAGAGCGCATTGGTGATTTTGTCTTTGATGATAATGTCGCACAGGTGTTTGAGGATATGATTTCCCGTTCCGCGCCAGGCTACAGTACGATTGTGTCGCACATCGGTGTGATGGCAAGGCATTTTGTGCAGCCCAATACCCGTATCTATGATTTGGGGTGTTCACTCGGTGCGTGTTCTTTGGTTGTAAACCAGATGGTGGAAGTGGACGGTTGTGAATTAATCGCTGTGGATAACTCTGATGCGATGGTGTCGCGTTGTACTGAGAATTTGAAGAAAGCCGGGCACCGTTTTCCGGTGTCCGTTCAACAAGCGGATATCCTGGAACTTGAGATTAAGAACGCTTCGCTGGTGGTGTTGAACTTTACTTTGCAGTTCATCGATAAAGACATACGTGAAGCGTTACTGAAGAAAATCTACGATGGTTTGGTGGATGGCGGTGCATTGGTGCTATCTGAGAAATTGGCTTTTAACCACAACTCAGAACAGGAGTTGATGATTAAACTCCATCATGATTTCAAACGAGCCAATGGCTACAGTGATTTAGAAATTGCTCAGAAACGGGCTGCCATTGAGAATGTGTTGATTCCGGAAACCAATGGTGAACATATATGCCGACTTGAAAAAGTGGGATTCACCCATGTGTATTCCTGGTTCCGTTGTTTAAACTTTGCGTCCTTTTTGGCCATAAAATAGCGCTTGTTTATATTTACTCAGGCGCTTGTCTGTAAATACGTATTGTAAGTCTGCTTTAAGATTCCTATGAAAATTACCTTTGACGATATTCTTGAAATCCTACCTGAAACGCCGATTGCTCGTTTGGCTGAAGGCTTGCCTGAAAAAATTGCTCATGGCTTGTCAGAACAACGCTGGGCCAATCTCAAGAAATGGATTCCTGTGGTAGAAAACTTACCGGATTTCGGTGAGGTGGATTTCGACCTGAACGCGCATGATCTCGCCATTGGTAAAAATCATTCGATCTCAGAAGAGCAACGACAAGCGCTAGAAGAACAGCTCAAAAGCTTTATGCCGTGGCGGAAAGGTCCATTCAGTGTTATGGGCGTGGATATTAATACCGAGTGGCGTTCTGACTGGAAGTGGGATCGTGTTGCCCCACATATCTCGCCTCTAAAATATCGTTATGTGCTCGATGTAGGGTGTGGCAGTGGTTATCACTGTTGGCGCATGGCCGGTGAAGGTGCGCAAATGGTGGTGGGTGTAGAACCTTCACCGTTATCGAATATGCAATATTGGGCGATGCGCCATTTCATCGGTGCAAATAATGTTTATATGTTGCCGCTAACGTTGGAAGAAGTGCCTGCAAATGTGGCAGGCTTTGACACGGTATTTTCTATGGGCGTTCTCTATCACAGACGTTCGCCTATTGATCATTTGTATCAATTGAAAGCCTGTATGAAGCAAGGCTCCGAGTTAGTGTTGGAAACTCTGGTCGTCAATGCGCCGGAAGGAACTGATCCTAATGGCTACAGCTTGGTGCCGAAAGATAGATACGCGCAAATGCGAAATGTGTGGTTCTTGCCAACGGTGGAGACGTTAATTCATTGGATGCAGCGTGTTGGCTTTAAAGATGTAAAAGTCGTGGATGTGGATCAAACGTCTTTAGAAGAACAGCGTCAAACGGAGTGGATGAATTATCAGTCGTTGAAGGACTTTCTTGATCCTGACAACGTCAATAAAACCATTGAAGGTTATCAGGCTCCAACGCGTGCGACGTTAATTGCTCGCTTATAAGAGCAACATATCTAATAAATATTAGGCTGAGAATGCTTCAGTCGGACCATAATGAGGAGAGACCATGTCATCAGGTCGCGGATTAGCTTATCAAATTGTGCCTGTCACGGCGTTTGAACAAAACTGTTCTGTTATTTGGTGTGAGAACACCAAGAAAGCCGCCGTTGTTGATCCGGGGGGGGACCTTGATCGTGTGTTGGCTGTGATTAATGAGCGTGGTTTAACCCTTGATAAGATCTTACTTACTCACTGCCACATTGATCATGCGGGTGCGACTGCAGATCTAGCGGAGCAGGGGAATGTCCCGATTGTTGGTCCTCAGAAAGAAGAACAATTTTGGATTGACATGCTGCCTCAGCAAAGCATGATGTTTGGCTTTCCGGCGGCAAAGCAATTCACACCAGACCAATGGTTGGAACAAGGCGATACTGTTCAGTTAGGTGATCAGTATTTGGAAGTTCGTCATTGCCCTGGTCATACCCCAGGTCACGTGGTGTTTATCCATCATCCTTCCAAATTAGCGATTGTGGGTGATGTACTGTTTAACGGTTCTATTGGTCGTACCGATTTTCCAAAAGGGGATATGCAGACTTTAGTGAACTCCATTCACCAGCAGCTTTGGTCTTTGGATGATGACTACGAGTTTATTGCAGGTCATGGCCCTAACTCGACCATTGGTTATGAGCGCAAGAACAACCCGTTTGTGTCTGATCACAGAGGGTAGTATTTCAACAACTCTGAATGTTGAGCGTTTCGCCTTTCTTTATCCTTCAGCGTAGCTTCTGACGATAGAAGCGCGCTGAGAGAACCCTTGATATAAGCCTACGAACAGAATCTTTGATGTTGCTAAAATGGGCAGTGCCAAGATCGTTCCGACAATTCCGAACATACTGCCAAAAATAATCACCCCGACAATGACCACAAAGGGATGCAAATCCACTGCGTTGGCAATGATGGTCGGAATCACCACCAGATTATCGAAGATATACGCCACGCCAATTACTGCCACTGCCGCCCATACGTAATAGACATCGAACGGTTGGATACTCATAGCCATCATTAATGGCGGCATCAGCGCCAGTACTGGGCCAAGGTAAGGAATGATGCCAAATAAACCGGCAAACACGCCGAGCATGATGGCGGACTCGAAACCTGCGATGACGAATCCTGTGGTGGCAACCGTCGCCAGAATACTGGTCTGGATGATGACGCCTTTGATATAACCTTGCAGTTGGCGAGCGACTCGGTAATAGATCGACCAACCCATTTCAAAATATTCATTCGGCAGTAAAGACAGTAAGCGGTTACGGGAGGATTTGTAGTCTCTTAACAAGAAGAACACGATGAAGGGTACTAATAATAGAGTACCTGATATGTCTAACAGGATGTTTGATCCCTGAATGATCACGTCAAGATTAAGCTCGGTACTCGACCCCTGAAGAAACTGGTTGATCCCGGCTTTGTCTACCTGAATCCCAGACTTTTCTAATAAAAACTGAAGCTTATCTGTCCACTCGAAGAGCGTGCTTTTCAATATCCCCAGTTTGTTTTGGGCGGCTAAGATGCCGTCCAGTAATTTGGGAAAACCGATAAAGGTTAATCCTGCACTGATGCATACCAGTACACACAAAATCATGGAGGCAGAACTGGCCGGACTTAGCCCGCGCCCGGTCATCTGGTTGTTGACGGGTTCCAGTAATGCATAGAGCGTGAAAGAGACCAGCAGCGCAAAAATAACGGGTTTAAATAACCAGGCAATGCTGATCAATAAAATGCAAATGATGCAAAAAATCAGGCAAGACAAGAATGAAGGGCGTAACAACCAGCTTGGCATGGCTTATTCCTTCAATTCGCTGTTTTCGGGAAGGATAGCTGAGGCGCTTGGATTTTGCGTTACTGCAGGTGAGGGCTCTACTGTTTGGCTTATGGCTTGGTTACTGAGTCTCAGTCGAGTAGCTAGAATCCCAGCGAGGTTCCGCATCAATCGTGCGCCATCAATCGGGTATCTGTCGGTCAGCTCGTCCAGGTTTTGCCGTAAAAAGAAAATGAGTTCAGTCGGCCCCACTGCCAATGCATTTGCGGTTCTTGGTTCATCGACCACCAGTGCCACTTCACCAAAGAAATCCCCTGCTTCAAGTCGAGCCAGATTTTTATGATGAGAGGTAATGTTGACATTGCCAGACAGTATCAGTGCTGCGCCTATCCCTGTTTCACCTTGATGAAAGATGACTTCACCATCTTGGTAGGTACGAAGATGCATGTCTGGTACCAATGCTCGGCAGTGCTTGCGAGAAATCTTGTGGAATAACGGTGTTTTAAGCCAAAGGTCTGCAATACGTTCATCGAGCTGAGTGGTTTTCTTAAAAAAGTTATGCCACAGAGGGTTTTTATTAGTATCCATTCTGTTCCTTTAATGCTTATTCCTTCACACACTCTGTTCTTAGAAGTCTAACTCTGAGGGCAGGGCTACATCTGGCTAAATTTTACTGTTGACCAAAAACTTATGACCCAATCTAACTTTAAATAAGTGAAAACGTTACCACTGATTCGTGTGAATGCTATTACAAACCATCACCTAAGAAATAGTCTTTTAAAGCCTCTTCTGTGGACTTCAACCATTGGTTCAGTTCTGGTGGGATTTTGCTGTCAGGATGCAATTGACGTCGAAAAATACGAATGCTGTCGATTACCTGAAAAATACCGTCTTGAACCAGAGCACCTACTTCCATAATTAGATCGTCATCTTCTGTGGCCATTTCCATCGTACTGGACCCTCGGAACTTGTCGAGACCTGCATTGGACATAGCGAGATCAATCGACAATAGACGACGTTTCAAGTGTTGAGCGGCATTGGTGCTCAAAAAAGGATTGGTAACCTGTTCCATCACTTTTTCGCCACTGGTAACGGCGGTAATGAGTTTATCATAGACCTTTTTAACGTCATTGGCGTCTCTGGGGAGGTCGAAATCAGAAGAGGCCTTAGCCCAGCTTTCCAGAATCTTGATCAGGCACTTGGACGCTTCGTCGTTCAACTGTTCTCCCATATGGGTTTTCAGCACGGTCACTGTGTAGTGGTAACCATGTCGATGGTAAATACTGACGCCACACTCAACGGTCGCCAGAATTTGGCTAGGTATGGATAAATAATACTCGGACTTAGCCATTGGGTAGCCACTGCCATCCAGCCGCTCATGGTGTTCCAATACAATTTTAGCGATGGAATCCTGGTACTCTGGAAATTGATCGAGTATGCGATGCATGATGATGGGATGTGATGCAATATGACGTTCTTGTTCGGGTGTAAAAATGTTGCCTCGGTCTTCCAGCTCTTCACTGAGATGGAGCATGCCTAGATCATGGAAGATAGCTGCGGTGGCGAGATCGTCGGCTTCCATTCGGGGGATCTGCATCATATCGGCAACGCAAAGCGCGGTATAAGTGACGAGCATCGAATGCTCAAATAGATCGGGTTTTTGTTTTTTGCACACAGTTACTTTGTTGCGCATGCTGGTATTCAGTCGCAAGCGTGCAAAACCACGAATAGGCATGTCTCTATCGTGTAACAAATCGAGTGATGCTTTGTATTGGGGATTTTCTTTTAGGTATTCCTGCCAGAATTCCATTAGTGAAGATGCATCAAGCGTATCTTGAATACTAATGACCTGATCAACTTCTTTATTTATTGAATGTTGTTGTAAACGGGCCAATAGATTCTTATTGATCGTTGCGCCTTTAGGCAGAAGCAGTACGCCCTTGGCACTTACAATATCTTCACTGGCGGTGACGACGTCTGTTTCACCTAAATCAGTTACATGTCCTAGGTATTGGTCGTTTGCTGTTGTGGTCATCAATGATCCCTTAGTGTGATGGCCTGTAATTACTCTGTGTACTACTCGCTCATGCTCTATTTACTGATGCTCTACTTACTATAGTGCAATTGGCAAACATCGCTTTTCATTTGCAAAGACTGTATTTTAGTTGTACTGTAAAAATATACAGTATTTAAGGTTGAACTGTTATGCAAACACAAGCGTTAAAAGGCCGTGGAGCTTCTTCTAATCCATCAAATCGTTTTCATTCACTTCACTCCGTAGAGGAACACTTATCCAATGAAAGTGAAGCTTATGATGAGGCAAATTATAAAATAAAACTAATAAGTACTGAGATTATCGAGCAAACTGCCAGGACAGTTATTGCCAGAAATCAATCTCCCGATGTTCCGCATGAACAATCGGTTAATCCCTATGCGGGTTGTGAACATGGCTGTGTGTATTGCTATGCCCGGCCAAGCCATGCTTATCATGATTTGTCACCCGGCTTGGATTTTGAAACCAAGATCATTGCAAAGACGAACGCTGATGAGTGTTTGAGACAAGAGATCAGTAAACCTGCTTACAAGCCTAAACCTATTTTGATTGGTGCGAACACCGACCCCTATCAACCAGTCGAGAGTCGTTATCAGCTGACTCGAAAGTTATTAGACGTTTGTCTGGAAAAAGGTCAGCCCGTTAGTTTAATCACCAAGAGTCATTTGATTGAGCGTGATTTGGATCTCTTGGAAGCGCTTGCTCAGAAAGGCCTGTGCTCGGTAAGGGTTTCAGTGACGACGTTAGATAACGAGCTGAAGCGTATTTTAGAGCCGAGAACGGCTTCGGGGTCTGCAAGATTAGCGACAATTCATAAACTAGCGACCGCTGGTGTGCCGACAGGTGTGATCGTCGCACCTGTGATTCCCTCCATTAATGACAAGGAACTCGAAGCAATTCTAAAAGCATCAAAAGATGCGGGAGCTTCTTCTGCAACTTACATTCTTTTAAGGCTTCCACATGAGGTGAAGGACTTATTCAGCGAATGGTTAGAGATTCATTACCCTCAGAGAGCAAAACATGTGTTGAGCCTGATCAGTCAGTGTCGCGGTGGCAAGCTGTACGACTCGAATTATAAAAACCGCATGACCGGAGAGGGGGTGTTTGCCGAGATGATATCGACTCGCTTTTCTGTTGCATGTAATCGTTTGGGATTAAAAATGGTGGCAAACGAGAAATTAAACCTTTCATTATTTAAAGCGGCACAAGGTGCGCACCCTCAAATGTGCTTATTTTAGTTAAAATCTATTGAGTGTTTTATTTTAATTGATTGTATTAATTTTTGGCGGCAGGCAATACTGCTCCTATCGAATCAACTGATGGGGAGTCAACCTAATGCAACGTATAACTATTTTTGGTCGTGAAGGATGTGGTTTTTGTAAACGAGCTAAGGAATTGTGCGAGATAAAAGGATTGAACTACGTCTATGTGGATATTCAAAAAGAAGGTATTTCAAAAGCCGATCTTGAGAAGACAGTCGGTAAACCTGTTCTGACTGTGCCTCAAGTGTTCCATGGCCAAGATCACATCGGTGGTTTCACTGAACTCAATAACTTTGTCAAAGTGCAGTTAGCCACGCAAGCTGCTTAATTTTACTCATTCACTGTTACCCTTAACCTTCGGCGATTTGTTTTTTCGTCGGAGGTTTTTTGATTTCATAGAATTATGAACCGATCAGTAAGAAATTTGGTTGCTGCCCTTGAAATTCAGGAAACCATCATCACATACTGAACTTAAGCTTTCTTCGTGGCTGGGTTCATGTTGAAAAAACTCATTTATCGTTGCAAAACGGTTTTCTCCTAACTGGGAAAAAATATGTCTATTTCTAATCAAAAAGTAGTAACCATGGATTTTAAAGTATCTGATACTAACGGACAGGTATTAGATTCGTCTGAAGGCGCTGAGCCGTTAGTGTATTTGCATGGTGCAAATAACATTATTCCTGGTTTGGAAAGCGCACTAGAAGGCAAGAGTGCTGGTGATTTCGTTAAGGTGGAAGTTGTTGCTGCGGAAGCGTATGGCGAGTATCACGATCAGATGGTTCAAGAAGTGCCTATGGCGGCGTTCGAAGGTGTGGATAAAGTTGAGCCTGGTATGGCATTCCACGCTGAATCTCCAGACGGCCATCCTATTCAAATCATCGTAACTGGTGTTGAAGGCGACATGGTGACTGTTGATGGTAATCATCCGCTAGCGGGTAAAGATTTGGTGTTTGAAGTGACAGTTAAAGACGTTCGTGATGCAACGGCAGATGAGCTTGAGCATGGTCATGTTCATGGACCTGGCTGCAGTCACTAAGTGATTACATCTGTGGTTTCTGGTCGTTTGTTTTAAACAATATGGAGTGAAACTTTGTCGAATCCAGGCATAGCAGCGGTATTGAGTTTGATTCTTCCTGGTGTTGGTCAGATTTATAACGGCCATTTTTGGCGGGCAATATTTTGGCTGATCATTACTCCAGGGTTTTGGATTGGTTCAGGCGGCTTTTTAGGATGGATCTGTCATTTGATTTCATCCTATACAGCATACAACAAAGCCAAAGAAAAAATGTTGTTTGAAATGAATGGTGATGCTCCAGAATAATGGAGTTACAATCTCTAGAAATCACGAAAGGCTACCGACAGGGTAGCCTTTTTTATGTCCACATTGTTTGGATATAAATAATGTTTGGACTAAATCCGATCTTTATGTAATTGGAAGCGAAGGTTTGAGCTGGTTACTGTGCTTGTTCCTGTGTAGAAGAAGGATACAAGCCAGATTAACTGCACACCTAAGATGACTTCCGGAGTCCAAAGGAAGGATAACCCTGCCATGAGATCCGCTTTTGCCGCCTCAGGAGCAGGATAGAAGCTCATGAAGATGGCTGTGTAAATTACTGCAACGACGGTCATGATTTGATAAGGCGAAATCTTGCTGCCGCCACGGTGGTCTGCACGCAGTGTTTCTGAATACAGTCTCCAGAACTGTGTAAATACTAAGGTGAACATCAGAGCGAAGAAGTAATAGCCTTCCAGGAAGGTCATAAGACCGATCAGACCACACAGGACATAAAGAACTGAGGTAATGGCTTGGATAGGTAGTACACGCACGCCGTGTAACTCTGATGCATAACAGGCTTTACGTGTTTCGCCGGAGAAACTGAAGCTCATTGGGCCAAATACTTTTTGAACCCAAGTAGGAAGCTGGTCCATGCGTTTGCCATAACAGCAACCAAAGCTCACACAAGCCAGTCGCCCAAGACCTTCCCCGAAACTGTAGGCAACAGAGATGGCAGCCATGGTTGGGATTAAAGAAAGCTCGCCGTAGTCTGCAAGCAGTGCATTTGCGCCTTCAATTAAAAGCGGCGCTGAAATGATACCCACAAAGGTTGCGCCACCAATGGTGAAGGTGTGGCTCTTACCTTCAACGATGCGGGCGACCAAACGGGCCGACGGTAAACAAATCGCTAACAAGGCTGAAATAACAACCGCAGTTAGGATCAGAGAATTGTTCACCGATTCCATCATCATCACGAACAGCAGAACGCCGATGGCAAGTGATGTTGCTGTAAAGACACCATAATACGTTAGGTTTAGGCCCACCCATTCGCCGTTTTCATTTTTCTTGAAAGGAATGGTTGCTAAAAACTGCCACCGTTCTTTCGTTAACACTTTGAACATCCATCCTTGAAACGCCAAAAGGCATGCGCCTAAGGCCAACACAAATACGGTATTCATATTAATTTCCTCCACTGGTTAATTCCCTGCGTACAGGTTCTTTCCTTGGTCACTATTTATTCGACTATTGTTGTTTGAGTATTCGGTGTTTGTGATAACCCTGTTACTGCAAATAATTGAGACGAATCTTCCTGACTTTTAGTCTGCGAATGCCCGTTCACTAGCCGTTTTTTGGTATGGGCTGGCATTGCGATGTGTGAGCGAACCGCTACATCGGTTTCAATCAAAGGCTGATTGAAGGCTTGATTGAAACGGCTTTGCGCTTGTTCATGCATTAGGTTTGAAATAATGCGTTCAGAGAACTGGATTCTGTCTTTCTGGAAAATCAGTACATCCGTACTGCTTCCTGGGTGATAGAGGCTCTTTGGCTGCCCTTTTTTCAGGAATAGGCCTGGTTCAACCGGTACTGGATTGTCGTATTCGCGATCGCTGTAGCACTGCTCAATTTCACCGATCATGAGCGCAACCACTTCTACCATTGCGACTAGACCAACGTTACTGCCGCCAGGAATATCGGTATCGATGACGGTCACTACCCGGCGGTTTTTGGAGTAGGGGGTGACTACCTTAACAATGGCGCCTGGGTTGCAAGAATGAAAGTGGCCATCCAGCTCATAGATATCCACAACCTTGCCGGAAACCGGAACGTGGTTGTAATGGTATTTGTCTGGTGTCAGACGGAAGATAGCAAAGTCACCATCTTCAAAGGCTGTGAGCCATCGGGTTTTATCTTCGCCTAACATTTCTTCAAATTTGAAGAATTTGTCTTTGATCCGTAATGGCGAGTCGTCACTAAATGATCCAATTAGCATTCGGGAATCTGCTGGTGACAGAACGGCTTCTGTTTCATTCGGCTGAGGACGACATTCCCAATACTTAATTTTGCGCTCAAAGATACGTCGAGCTGTGGTAAAGGATTCAGGCGGATCGATGCACTCGTCCAAGTTGACACCACATTGTTTGAGGAATTTTTTATTTCCCAGCAAACGTGTTGTCAGCGCCATGTCAAAGTTAAGGTGTGCGAGTAACTTTGAACTGAACGATCCCGTTAGAGCTTTAAATACGCTCGGTGAACGCTCACGAGCTGAGCTATAAAGCCATTGAATGATGCGGTCTGCAAATAGCGTTTCGTCGATGACGTTTGCGTCTTTGTCTATGTACTGATGATTCAACATGCGTTTACATTTTCCTGAATAGTATTCTTTTTACCTTCAGCCGATCCTTGCTGGTGGTGGTCTGAGTTTTGTTGAGCTTCTTTACTTGGTGAAAGCAAGTCGCAGTCGAGAGTTATGATGAGTGCTACAAGCTTTCTGATTCGATCACTGTTTAGTGCCTCCGAAATCAGATGTTGCTTGGTTTGGAAAAGCCACTCAGACAGCTCAATTTCAATGCCTAGTTCAGATTGGAGTTGCTGAATTTGTTCTTTACTCAGGTTATTAACATCCGTGTGCAGAGAATCCATGGCTTCAGCCAAGTGTTTTAGGCGTAAGTCGGTTCGGTAATATTCTTCGGCCTTAGTGTTGAAGCGTTTGCCTGACAGCTTGATTGGGTCGTCGTATTTCTCGTCTTTCAAAATGTCGTTGACGAGGCGATCAGCCACTGAATGATTCCCCTTGATACGTGCCTCGAGATCCAGAACCGTTTCTTCAAGTCCTAAGCCAGTAATCAGGTCACCGGCTTCGTTTTTGATAAAGCTCAGAAGGGCATCGCGGTAGTCTTCCAGACGAACTACGTTAAAGCCTTTGTTACGACGGCTTTTCTTAATTTTTCGAGCTGATTGCAGCAGGGTGTTGAGGAAGTGATTTTGCGTGTCTTGTTTGAAGGAAAATTTCTTAAGCTCGGTTGCCGCCGTAAAGAAAATCTGACGGCGTTCACTTTCGATTTCTGGTGAATCAGGAATGTCTGAGTGGGTAACCTTGCCTTCAGCAATAAGCTTGTATGCCAGTGCCTGAATCAGGATTTGCAGATTGACTGCTTGCCCCATGTCTTGTTCGATGCTGTGGAACAAGGAGTAGTGGCGACCTTCAAATCCGCAGTAGCCCATCTTCTGGAATTCACGAAGTTTGAATAGCAAGTACATCGACATGTTCTTGTCGAAGATGCCCATTTTATCCAAGTCTTCTTTAAGTAAATCCTGATTGCCCAGTTTGCCATCCAGTGCTGCATGGGCTTCTGTGCTTAACAGAGCCGCCGGGTAATCAATTAATCGGAAGTCTGGCACGTAATCGCCTTTCAGTCCTAGCGAGGAACTGACGGTGTGATCTACAAAGTTGGGGCCGAATGGCGTGATCGGACGACCAATGAATTTAATTTTGGCTTTGCTTTTCCAGCGACGCCAGAACATCCGCAGATGTGTAAAGTCGAGCTCATGCGGTAGGAAACCCAGTACGGTTTCCGGGTGGAATTGTTCAAAGTCGATGCGATAAGGCGCAGCGGTATAAGTCCCCACAAACAGAGGTAAAAAGTGCTCTGTGATCTTAATTACCAGATCGCCTAACAGTTTTTCATGAGCTTCATTAAAGCCATTGGTTTTGTCTTCGAGGGCGTGTTGAATTTTTTTACTGCCGAGACTGATGTGGGTGCCGTTATTCGCCAAACTGATGTTGGAAGTGTTTGGCAGTATGATTAGGTTTGAGTTAATAATGCCTGCGTCACGTAGCTTTGCGACCGCATTCAAGTGTGAGCGACTTAACACCTGATGACAAAGAGCCATATAAGCGTGTTTCTCTTCTCCTTTATCCCAACCTGATAAGCAAGGGCTCATAAACAAGTCACGATAAAAATTATCTGAGATGCAATCGTTTAATTGTTTCTGGCGACTTGGTGGGTGCGGCGAGAAAAAGATCATCGCTTTTTGCTGGAAGTGTTCCAGACCAAAATGTTTATTTGCATATTCGGTGAGCAGGTGTGTGAACAAGAAGCGATGTGAGGTTTCTTGAGAAAGCTGGAAACCCAGACCTTTCTCTTTCGAAAGATTAAGGACTTTAAATGAGTGGGTTTCGGGGGAGGTGTTGTCGTTGGAGAAGTTATCCACCAACTTCATGCCTTCCTCACGAATGTAGTCCGGTAGCTGATATTTATCAGCGAGAATATCGGCTAATGATAAGCGCACTAAATAGCTAATCGGCACTCGAACCCAAGGCTGATCGTCTTCCATAAACAGGAAGCTGGAGGAATCGCTGCGCTGTCGATTTTCTTCCGATTTTTTATCTGCTTTCAAGTCGTAATTGAAAATCTTAAGACTGTTGGTATTAAGCTTTTCTAGAGGGAAGCGAACCCAGCTGTTTTCCCAAACACCGGATTGGTTTTCCAAGTATTCATTGAGTCGTTCCACTGCGGAATCCGCAACATCACCGGTTTGGGACCGGCGAAGAACGTTAGCGTAGTAGGAAGACTTTCTGATGGTGCAAGGAAGGTCAACATGGTCCTTATCACCCATCACAGCCACTTGGAGTTCAGTTTCTGAGCCTGCAGTTATGTCTTCGGCAGAGAAAGGAAGGGTGGAAAGGTCTTTAGGGTTGATACCGAGCAAATCACAGCATATTTTTTCGTTCAGAAGCTCATTGGTTGGGCGTTCTTTTTCTTGTTCTTTTAGCTGGATATAGGTCGGATGTTCACGGCTTTGGGACATCTTGAGTCCGACTCCTATTACTGTTTTATTAGAAGTCTATGGCGGTTATGTGTATGAAATTTGGCCGTTCGTTGAACAAGATGTGACTGTTTTGTTTCAGTATTATTACAGTGGCAAGCTGAGAAATACCTAAAAATCTCTATAAATTAAGAAGCTAGAGGAGACTTTTCAGGTGGTGGTTAATCATTGTGATGAGTGCTTTAAAGACGCTGTGTGGAAAAATTGAGAGGTTTCCTAACCTCTCATTGAGAGGCTAGAAATATTACTTAAGCGGCAGGAATGATTCGGGCAGATTTGATGATATTTTCTTTCACCTGAAGAATTTCAATGTAATAGCCATCTAATTTCAGGCTCAGGTTGGCATCCGGTATGTATTCCAAGTATTCAACAATTAGACCGTTGATGGTTTTTGGTCCTTCCGTAGGTAACGCCCAGCCCAGGGTTTTGTTGATGTCACGAATTGCTGCAGTGCCATCAATAATGAAAGAGCCATCGTTTTGCGGCGTAATATCTTTGTTGAAGGTGGCTATGTCGGTAGTGAACTCACCGACGATTTCTTCAAGAATGTCTTCCAGAGTAACGATGCCCTGAACGTCTCCATATTCATCTACAACCAGAGCAATACGACGCTTTTCTTTCTGGAAATTGAACATCTGAGTATGCAGTGGTGTGCTTTCAGGAACGAAATATGGCTCTCTGGTCGCTTGCATGATCATTGACTTGGTCAGTCGGTTTTCATTAAGGAAACGGTTAATGCTTCTTAAATGAACGATACCTACTACTTTATTAACGTCGGATTTGTACACCGGCATTCTGGTGTGCTGACTGTGGCGTATTTGCTCGATGATTTCTTCTATATCGAGATCAATGTCGATACCAACCACTTCGTTTCTAGGCACCATGATGTCGTCGACAGAGACTTTTTCGAGGTCAATAATCGAAACCAGCATGTCCTTGTATCTAGGAGATATGCGTTGGCTTGATTCAAACAGAACTGTTCTTAGCTCTTCTTTGCTTAGTGCGTCTGAACCTTCACCGTTGGAGCGAATACCTAGAAGAGATAATAAAGACTTAGTGATGATGTTCAGTAGCCAGATTACTGGGTAAAGAACTTTCAATAAAATGGCTAAGATATACGATGCAGGGAAGGCGATGCGTTCTGGATGCAGTGCCGCAATAGTTTTTGGTGTCACTTCAGCAAAGATAAGTACCACAATGGTTAGCGCGGTAGTGGCAATCGCAATACCCGCATCACCCCAAAGTTGTACTGCAATGATGGTTGCAATGGCGGAAGCAAGGATGTTTACAAAGTTGTTTCCAACCAAAATGACGCTAATCAGCTTGTCTGGCGTCTTCAGTAGTTTCTCAGAATTTTTTGCACCCCGATTTCCGCTTTTGGCCAAATGTTTCAGGCGATAGCGGTTGAGCGACATCATGCCAGTCTCAGAGCTTGAAAAGAATGCAGATAAGATGATTAAGAATACAAGGAATGCACTAAGGAGTGCTATGGGGTACTCGTTCAAGGAATGTTTGACCTAAAAAGCTGATTTGTTCGAATTGTTAAGCACAAAAGAGTATCCGTCAAGAAGTGACTGGAATTTGAAGTACTAATTCTAATACTGCCTTACTTCCAAAATATCCAAGCAGTAATAACGCCCAGCCGCCTAAAGTCCAGCGAATGGCCTTCTTGCCACGCCAACCATACAGTTGGTGGCCCAATAGTAACGTACCCAAAACAATCCAGGCTGCAATAGACAGTACCGTTTTATGGACTAAGTGCTGTTCAAAGAGATCTTCTACAAATAAAACGCCAGCCACCATGGCGCCTGTCAATAAAATGAAGCCTGTCCAAAGCATGTTGAACAGTAGGTGTTCCATAGTTTGCAGTGGAGGCAAAGTTTTAATGATGTTCCAGCTGTTGTGGCGTTGTTTTAGTTTTTTATTCAGAACTAAAAGCAAAATCGCTTGCAATGCCGCAATGCTGAAGAAGGCGTACGAGGTAATCGACAAGATAATATGTGTCGCTAAGCCTGGCGAAAGATGTTCAATGGTTTGTGAATCAGAGTGCGTGGCAAGCACTGACCACATTAAAGCGCCTGCGGCAATCGGAGCAATGCCGATAAATAAGCTGAGGACAGGTTTTTTAAAGCTGTTAAGGAACACCATCAGAGCAATAAGAGCTGCCACTAATGATGAAATATTGTCGATGCTGATGTCTGGACCATGATCGGTACGAATGCTACTGCTGCATAAGACAAAGTGGATAAATATAGCGAATCCCAGAATAATGTTCTGTTTTTCCAGAGGGATGCCAGATTTTCCATTGAGAATCCGTAGCTGAGAGCCAGCTACAATTATGTATGTAATGGAAACGACTATGGCCGCTGCAAGTTCCCACATATTCTCTTATTGTTCCTGTTTGCGCTTAGATTCTTACCTGAATACCGAGAGGTTGACCTGTTCAAGATCAAAAAAACCATCGTAGTTTGTCACAGATAAGGGGTTTATAGAAGAGTCTGAATAGCTTAACAGGGGTGGAATCAGTTAGAATTGTCCTCAATCATAAAAAAGGTGTGTTTTTAAGCTGTTTTGATCCCTCTGGATATTTATTATTGTCAGCCCTTGGGATGCGCTATATACACCCTTATTATCAAGAGTATTACTGACAGATTTTTATGTGCGGTGATACTCGTTTGAATTTAGCCGTATTAAGGTAGACAGATATTCATGTTTGAAAATTTATCCGATCGTTTAACGGACTCCCTCAAACACATAACCGGTCAGGCCAAACTGACAGAAGACAACATCAAGGGCACCTTGCGTGAAGTTCGCTTGGCGTTGCTTGAGGCTGATGTTGCTTTGCTGGTTGTTAAAGAATTTATTGGTAAAGTTAAAGAGCGAGCTATTGGTTTGGATGTTTCCCAGCATCTGAATCCTGGTCAGGAATTTGTCAAAATCGTTCAGGAAGAGCTTGAAGCTCTTATGGGCGAGGCGAATGAAGATCTTAACCTTAATGCGCAACCGCCGGCTGTGATTATGATGGCTGGTTTACAGGGGGCGGGTAAAACCACCACTGTAGGTAAGCTAGGTAAGTTTCTAAAAGAACGTAATAAGAAAAAAGTGCTTGTTACATCGGCTGACGTTTATCGTCCTGCTGCAATTAAACAGCTGGAAACCTTAGCTAATGACCTCGAATTAGAATTCCACCCTAGTACAGGCGATATGGATCCTGTGGAAATTGCACAGGGTGCTATTGCTGATGCGCGTCGTAAGCAGGCAGATGTGGTGATTGTGGATACCGCGGGTCGTCTTCATATCGATGAAGAAATGATGGGCGAAATTAAGCGTCTTCATGCTGCGATCAACCCAGTAGAGACTTTGTTTGTTGTTGATGCGATGACAGGTCAGGATGCGGCAAATACAGCGAAAGCATTTAACGATGCGTTACCGTTAAGTGGTGTGATTCTAACCAAGGTTGACGGTGATGCGCGAGGTGGTGCTGCATTATCTGTACGCCACATCACAGGTAAACCAATTAAATTCTTGGGTGTTGGTGAGAAGACAGATGCGTTAGAGCCTTTCCACCCAGACCGGATGGCGTCTCGTATTCTTGGGATGGGTGATGTTCTATCTCTTATTGAAGAAGCTGAACGCAAAATCGATAAGCAGAAAGCTGAAAAGTTCGCGAAGAAGATTAAGAAAGGTAAAGGCTTTAACCTGGAAGATTTTCGTGATCAGCTTCAGCAAATGAAAAATATGGGTGGTATGACCAGCTTACTAGATAAGCTTCCTGGTATGGGGAATTTATCTCAGATGGCCGGTGACCATTTGAATGAGAAAATGTTTGTTCAAATGGAAGCAATTATCAACTCAATGACACCTCATGAGCGTCGCTTCCCGGATGTTATCAATAACTCTCGTAAAAAGCGTATCGCTGCCGGTTCAGGTACTTCTTTGCAGGATATTAATCGTCTTCTTAAACAGCACAAGCAAATGCAGAAGATGATGAAAAAATTCAGTAAGAAAGGGGCTGTAGCAAATCTGATGCGAGGTATGGGCGGTATGTTTGGTGGCGGCGGCCCTGGTGGTGGTATGCCACCGGGCGGAATGCCTCCTGGTGGTATGGGGGGCGGTTTACCACCTAAGTTTTAGGCCGTTGTTGAGTATTATTAAAAGCCGTAACCTGAAGGTTACGGTTTTTTTATGTCTACTATTTATATAGTTTATATTTTTCTCTGTTGGCTAGCCCATGTTGGGACAAGGACTTGTTCAGAGGTTCTCTAGAAAAAACAGGTTTCTTTTATTTGAGTGTTCACGTAGAATACGCGCACTTATTTTACCGGGTATTTCAGGCCTAGCTAAGTCTGAATTGCCTTAAAACCAATGGTAGGTGATATCAAAGCCTCCCGCAGATAAAGGATCGATACTATGGTAGTAATTCGATTAGCACGCAGCGGTTCTAAAAAACGCCCTTTCTATCACATTTCAGTAGCTGACTCACGTAATGCACGTGACGGTCGCTTTATCGAGCGGGTAGGGTTTTTTAATCCAGTCGCTCGTGGTCAGGAAGAGCGTCTACGCATCGACAATGAGCGTGTTGAATACTGGGTGTCTAAAGGTGCTCAGCTTTCTGACCGCGTTGCTAAGCTTGTTAAAGAAGCTAAGTAATTAGCTAAGAAATATTTTGGTACCGGACTGATATCCTTACTCGATGCAAAATAATATGCAGTCAAAAAACACTGAAAAGACAATTAAGCTAGGAAAGATTACTGGCGTTTTTGGTGTTAAAGGTTGGGTTAAAGTGTATTCCTACACTGATCCGATGGAAGGGATATTTGATTATCAGCCTTGGTATATCAATCACAACGGTCAGGAACTGGTTGTTGAGGTTGAAAGTGGTCAACGACATGGCAAAGGTTTGATTGCCAAGTTGAAGAACTACAATGATCGTGATCAGGCGGCATTGTTATCAGGAAGTCTTATTGAAGTCGCTTCTGATGAGTTGCCTGAATTAGATGAAGGTGAGTATTACTGGCATCAGTTAGAAAAGTTAAATGTTCTGACTGTGGCGACAGAAGGTGAACCTGTTTTATTGGGTAAGGTTGCTTACTTAACAGAAACGGGATCAAACGATGTAATGGTAGTTAAGCCTTGTTCAGGAAGCATCGATAAAAGAGAGCGTTGGGTGCCATATTTACCTGACCAGTTTGTACTTAAAGTCGATCTTGATGAGCAAACGATTACTGTAGACTGGGATCCTGAGTTCTAGGTGTGGTTTTCAACCAAAGAACTAAAAAGGTTTAGTCAATGCAAAGTAAGTGGATTGGGGTAATCTCTCTCTTCCCTGAAATGTTTTCAGCAGTGACTGAACATGGGGTGACCAGAAGGGCATGTGAGCGCGACTTGTTGAAAGTCGAAACTTGGAATCCTAGAGATTTCACTCATGACCGACACAGAACAGTAGATGATCGACCTTATGGTGGTGGTCCTGGCATGTTGATGAAGGTTCAGCCTTTACAAGATGCGATCCATGAAGCGAAAGCAACCATGGGGCAGGATTCGAAAGTCATCTATATGTCGCCTCAGGGGCGGCCGTTAGATCAAGAGGGTGTTAAATACCTCGCTTCATTAGACAAGCTGATTATTGTAGCGGGTCGATATGAAGGCATTGACGAACGGGTAATAAAAACGGAAGTCGATGAAGAGTGGTCAATCGGTGATTATGTGTTGAGCGGCGGCGAATTGGCTGCAATGGTGATGATAGATACGGTAACCCGTATGATCCCAGGCGCTTTAGGTCACGAGATGTCAGCGGAAGAGGATTCTTTTGCGACAGGGTTGTTGGACTGCCCACACTATACCAGACCGGAAGAAATAAACGGTTTGACGGTACCGGACGTATTACTTAGTGGCAATCACGAAGCCATCCGCAAGTGGCGATTGAAGCAAGCACTTGGCAGGACATGGCAAAGGCGGCCTGAGTTACTGGACCAGCAAGAGCTGGATAAAGAACAAAAGGCGTTATTAGAAGAGTTTGTACGTGAGTCGGAAAACCCGGCCACGAGTAAGTAGGAGTTGTGTCATGAGTGGCAAAAACCCAATTATTCAACAAATCGAAAACGAACAAATCAATAAAGAACTACCAGCGTTTGGCCCAGGCGACACTGTAGTAGTTCAAGTAAAAGTAAAAGAAGGTAACCGTGAGCGTCTTCAGGCATTTGAAGGTGTGGTAATCGGTAAGCGTAACCGTGGTTTGAACTCTGCGTTCACTGTACGTAAGATCTCTCACGGTGTTGGCGTTGAGCGTACTTTCCAAACTTATAGCCCGCTAGTAGACAGCGTAGCAGTTAAGCGTCGTGGTGACGTTCGTCAAGCTAAGCTTTACTACTTGCGTGAGCTTCAAGGTAAGGCTGCTCGTATTAAAGAGAAAGTGTAACTTTCTAGTTAAGCGAAATGCTGTTGGTGGTTTAGGTTGTTTCGGTAACTTGAACCACTTACTAAAAAAAGGCAGTCTTGATGACTGCCTTTTTTAATGCCTGTATTTTTTATGGCTGTAAATAATGGGTGATTAAGGCTTAGCGGTAAGATGGATGTTTACTTGAATGAACGCTGACAACGAACAAATTATTTCAAATTATTTAGATTCGCTCTGGTTGGAAAAGGGGTTGAGTGATAACTCATTGGCAGCCTATAGAAGAGATTTAAAAAGCCTTGCTGAGTTCGTTGAAAAACTTGATAAAACTCTCCTTCAAGTGGATCGAATTGATCTGATGGATTATCTGGGAAGTCGAATGCGTGCAGGTTATAAGGCGCGATCAACGGCTAGAATGATGTCGTGTGTTCGTAGTTTCTATCGGTATTTGATTCGAGAAAGTAAAATCTCTGAAGATCCAACACAAAACTTGGAAAGTCCAAAGCTTGGTCGTCCGATTCCTGACTCTTTAACAGAAGAAGAAGTAGATCGACTCTTGGATGCGCCTGATATTAAGACAAACCTTGGTTTAAGAGATCGAACCATGCTCGAGGTTTTATATGCAACAGGCTTGCGAGTGTCGGAGTTGGTTGGTTTACGTTTGGAGCAGGTTAATCTTCGTCAAGGGTTGGTTCGAGTTACCGGAAAAGGAAATAAAGAGCGACTGGTTCCGTTAGGTGAAGAAGCGATGGATTGGATTGAGAGCTTTTTAAAAGAAGCGCGGGGAGAGATGTTGCCTGATTTATCTGATTCCATTGTGTTCCCGAGTCAGCAGGGTCGTCCTATGACACGTCAGACGTTTTGGCATCGTATAAAGCGGTATGCCATTGAGGCAGGGATCACTAAACATTTATCTCCTCATACGCTTCGGCATGCATTTGCTACACATCTGTTAAATCATGGGGCGGACTTGCGTGTTGTTCAAATGTTACTGGGTCACAGTGACTTATCCACAACTCAAATCTACACTCATGTTGCTCGCCAGCGATTGAATGCACTTCATCAACAACATCACCCGCGTGGGTAATTTCTTAAGGTAGTTTCGGAACTATCGCTGTACCCTCAAGTCTGATAGGGTATGTCAAAATCGTAACTAATTGGATTATTAGGTCATAGAATGAAAATGAATCAGGTTACCAAGTTGTGCTCTGGAGTTGCATTAAGCTTGGGTTTATTCATGGGTGCTGTAAATGTTTCTGCCGATGAGACAACGCCAGATATTACTGCCAAGTTAAAGAAAGTGATTCCGCAGGCTCAAATTGAGTCGGTATCTGAGAGTCCGGTGCCTGGTTTGTACGCGGTTGAAGTGGTTGGCAACGGTATTATTTATATGTCGGAAGATGGAAAGCACTTCATTGCCGGTGATTTATATCGTATTGGTACAGATGGTTTGTCCAATGTCACTGAAGAAAAAATGAACACAGTGCGTGCCAAAGCTTTGTTGTCTGTGAATAAAGATCAAATGATTACGTTTCCTGCAAAAGGGAAAGAGAAAGCTAAACTGACGGTCTTTACCGATATCGACTGTGGATATTGTCGTAAGTTTCACCAGGAAGTCCCTGAGTTAAATGATTTAGGTGTTTCTGTGAGTTATCTGGCTTTCCCTCGTGCGGGAATTGGTTCAGGGTCGTTTAACAAATATGTGTCTGTTTGGTGTTCCGATGACCAGCAGGCCAGCATGGATAAAGCAAAGTCTCGTAAGCCTGTTGATCCAAAGACGTGTGAAAATCCAGTTGAAGCACAATACCTGTTAGGGCAGCAAGTAGGTGTTAATTCTACCCCTAACTTGGTAACAGAGTCAGGTGAGTTGATTCGTGGATATGTGCCTGCAAAACAATTGGCCGAGCGTCTTGGTGTAAACTAAGAGTGTCTTGCCGTGAGGCAAGTTTATTCGGTCTTGGAAAGCCATCAGATGATGGCTTTTTTTTGTCTGTACTTCTTGTGTGACCAGTGGTCACAAAATGACTGGTAGTCATTTACGAAGGCTTTTTGTTCAGTTAAGCTGTCGGCTATTCAATGTACTACTGAAATGTGGGTCTATGACGACAGAGTTAACTTCAGCTCAAAATAGAAAAGAGCGCGAATTTCAGCGTAGGGAGCAAGAGATATTAACTGCTGCCACTTCTTTATTTAAGAAGGATACGTGGGAAGATGTAACGGTTTCGCAAATTGCGGAGCAGGCTGAAATAGGAAAAGGCACTGTTTATAAGCATTTTAGCTGTAAAGAAGATATCTATGCACGTCTTGCACTGAACTTTCATTATCAGTTAATGGCGGTCTTTAAGTCGATCGAACGCAACCAAGATACTCTTGCGTTTATGAGGGATGCGATTTCGGAATCGTTTCGTTTTTATCGTAAAAATACGGTGTGTGCCAAATTAAGTTCGTACTGTAAGCGAGTTGATTTTAAACAGCGTATTTCTCCGACCTTGAGGGCAGAGTACGAGTCTCTTGATCTTGAATTTGAGTCTTTTTTTGGCTCCTTGCTTCAAACTGGTATTGACGATGGAACCATAAAGTCACAACCCATTACTCATTTGATGGTTGGTCTAGAGGCTACGTTCGAAGGGGCACTCTCTATGATGATGAATGATTCTTATACTGACTTTTCGGAACTAAAAGAAGATGAATTTGTCGAGGTTATCACAAGTTTCATGATGAATGCGTTAAGTGCTGAAGCGGAAAAAACAACGATATAACAACCAACAACAGCGGAAGTTGGATCTTAGGGGGAACTATGAATAAATCAATGTGGATTGCCTTAGCCTTATCAGTAGGGTTATTAGCTTGGGTGGTGACCGGGCCTGGTCGCACAACCTCTGAAGTGGCTCAAAAGGAACAGGTACCGTTAATGAAGGTTCAGGTGGTTGATGAAGTAGCGAGCTCGGTTGATCTGAAAATTAAATTACAAGGCGAGTTGTTGCCTGCTCGAGCTGTTGTGTTGCGTGCGGAGACTCAGGGTCGGGTTGCATCGATTGACGTCGATAAGGCGCAGAAGGTTAATGAAAACCAGGTTCTACTTTCGATAGCGATGGATGATCGTCACGCCCGTTTAGAAGGTGCGAAAGCTGAACTGCTGAAGGCGGAAAGTGATCTTGAAGCAAATCGTAAGTTATTCAAGCGGGGCCTGTTATCTGCTAGCCAATTAAAGCAAGATGAGGCCAATTATGCCTCGGCGAAGGCGGCGTTGAGTCAGATTAAAACAGAGATTGATCATACCCGAGTGAAGGCGCCCTTTAATGGCGTTGTGGATGATCGATTTGTGGAAGTTGGTGATTACCTGAAAAGTGGCGATGAGCTTGCCAGAGTTCTTGATATTACTACGTTGAAAATGACTGGCTGGGTTCCTCAACAAAAGGCAGCGTCTTTATCTGTTGGCCAGGACGTCGAAACAACCTTAGTTAATGGTAAGAAATTACATGGAAAGATTAGCTATGTAGCCCCTCAAGCCAATACAGAAACCCGTGCGTTCAAAGTTGAAGTTACGATTAAACCGGAGAAGCACATCAAATTGTTGGGTTCTAGTGTCAGCGCAGAAATTACAACGGAGCAGATTACTGCGCATTTCTTATCGCCGTCAGCCATTAGTCTTGGTACGGATGGGACATTGCTGGTTAAAACGGTGAATGAGGAGTCCAAAGTTGAATCCTACCCTGTTGAAGTGTTGCAAAGCGAAGCCTCTGGTTTATGGATTAGAGGCTTGCCGGATCGTGTTCGAGTTATCACAGTAGGGCAAGGCTTTGTGATCGAAGGTCAGCAAGTCGAAATATCATCAGTGGATGCAGAAAAAAATGAGCCAACAACGTCTGTGTCCGAAGCTTCGACGAAGCCATTAGCGGATGAGAAGACCGCTCAGGAAGTGTAATTATGGCTAAATTGATTGAATTTGCACTTCAGAAGAATCGTTCTGTTTTTATCATTTTCTTGTTCCTCATGATCAGTGGCATTGTGGCACTCAACAGTATGCCAAAAGAGTCGGAACCTGACGTAGCAGTTCCCTTCATCTATGTATCTATGGTGTATGACGGAATATCACCTGAAGATGCTGAAAGACTGCTGGTTCGTCCGATGGAATCAGAATTAAAAAGCATTGAAGGTGTAAAAGAAATGAAAGCCATGGCCAGTGAAGGTCATGCGTCTGTGACCTTGGAGTTTGATGCTGGCTTCGATAGCAAAACTGCACTACAGGATGTTAGAGAAAAAGTGGATCTAGCCAAGGTTGAATTGCCGGATGGGGCAGAAGAGCCTGAAGTGCATGAAATTAATGTGGCGTTGTTTCCGGTAATGTCGATCGGCTTATCGGGGCCGGTTCCTGAGCGCCAATTACTTATGATTGCCCGTGATTTACGTGATGACATTGAAGCTTTAGGTGGTGTACTTGAGGTTGAAATTGGTGGCGAACGTGAAGAGATGTTGGAGATTGAAGTAGATCCCGTCATTCTTGAAACTTATAACGTGAATCTTGAAGAAGTCATTACCATTGTTAGCCGAAATAATCAGCTTGTGGCTGCCGGAGCGTTAGATACTGGCCATGGCCGTATGGTCATGAAGGTGCCAGGAGTCATTGAAGAGCCAATGGACTTACTTGAATTGCCTGTGAAGGTTCATGAAGGGCGTGTGGTGAAGATTGGTGATGTGGCAAAAGTACGCAGAACCTTTAAAGATCCGGAAGGGTTTGCTCGTGTAAATGGTCAACCCGCCTTTGCTCTAGAGGTTAAAAAACGTATTGGCGCCAATATTATTGGAACATTGGATGAAATTCGCACCATCATTCAAACCAAGCGCGAGTTTTGGCCGGCGGAAGTTGAAGTTTCTTACATCTTGGATAAGTCAGAAGAGATTGAAGAAATGCTTACCGATCTCTTCAATAATGTACTCAGTGCAATTGTGCTGGTGATGATCGTTATTATTGCTGCGATGGGTTTTCGTTCTTCTTTGATTGTGGGCTTGATGATTCCTGGGTCCTTTTTAGCGGCATTGTTAATCATTGATGTAATTGGCTTTACACTGAATATTGTTGTTCTGTTCAGCTTAATTCTCGTTGTGGGAATGCTGGTGGATGGTGCCATTGTGGTGGCAGAGCTGGCAGATCGTAAGCTAAAAGAAGGGGAATCACCTAAAGCGGCTTATGCGGCGGCAGCAACAAGAATGGCTTGGCCGGTGATTGCTTCTACTGCAACAACACTTGCTGTATTTTTGCCTCTACTGCCTTGGCCGGGAGTGATGGGTGAGTTTATGAAGTTCTTACCTGCCACTGTGATCATTTGTTTGATTGCTGCCACGCTGATGGCGTTGATTTTCTTACCCGTGATTGGTGCTGCCATTTCTCGTAATAAGTCGAAAGGCTTTGTAAGACAAGAAATAAAACCGTCGTTAATTACCCAAATGTATGGCCAACTCTTGGCGGCGTTGTTGAAAATGCCGGCTCGTTTTTTCTTGCTGATCATGGTTTTGGTGATTACAGCTTATGCCTCCTATTTTAAGTTTGGCAAAGGTACTGAATTCTTCCCGGATGTAGAACCCGAGTCCGCACAGATATTGATTCGTGCGCGTGGTGATCTATCGATCTATGAAAAAGATGCATTACTGCGAAAAGTTGAAGAGCGTATTGTTGGTATGCCTCAATTACTGAATGTCTATGCGCGTTCGTTTAATCAAGCCTTGAATGAAATGCCAGCAGACGCAATCGGTGCCTTGCAGTTTAGATTTATTGATTGGCAAGATCGACCGAAAGCCTCAGTGATTCTGGAGGAAATGAAACAACGTACGCAAGATATCTCAGGTGTGATTCTTGAATACCGTAAGCAAAATGATGGGCCATCAGGTGGTAAGCCAATTCAGTTGCAGGTGTCAGGCTATTTCAATGAGAGTATTCAGGAAGCGGTGAATACAATTGTTGGTGCTTTGGACTCAATGGAGGGGATTAAGGACTTAGAAGATAATCGTCCATTACCTGGTATCGACTGGAAATTAAATTTGGATCGTGAATTGGCGGCTCAGAATGGCGCCGATGTAACCTTAACTGGCTCTGCAGTTCAATTGGTCACGACAGGTATTCGAGTTGCTGGTTATCGTCCTGATGACAGCGATGAAGAGTTAGATATCCGAGTTCGTTATCCAGTGGAGTTTCGTAATCTAGAGCAATTCGAACAGATTCGACTTAAGACGGATCGGGGGATGGTGGCGTTGGGGAATTTCTTGACGTTGGAGCCAGATCCTAAAGTCGGTAACTTAACGCGTGTTGACAGTCGGCGAGCTATTACAATTCAGGCTGATGTTGCTGAGGGAGTCTTGGTTAGCGATAAGTTGAAAGAATTGCAGGACGTGTTAGAGGGGGCTTCTTTCCCTGTGGACATTCGCATTCAGTTCAAAGGGGAGGACGAAGATGCGAAGGAAACAGGTATGTTCCTAAGTAATGCCTTTTTGATTGCGATTGTTTTGATGTTACTGATCTTAGTAACCCAATTTAATAGCTTTTATCAAAGCTTGTTGGTGTTAAGTGCGATCGTGCTCTCATCAGCCGGTGTTATGCTTGGGCTGTTGGTAACTGACCAGCCGTTTGGCATTGTAATGTGTGGTCTTGGTATCATTGCTTTGGCCGGTATCGTAGTGAACAACAACATTGTATTGATCGACACCTACAACCAATATCGTTCGGCGGGCTATGAGGCTTATGATGCGGCACTGCAAACGGGGATGTTGCGCTTGAGACCGGTATTTCTTACTGCATTCACTACGGTGCTAGGATTAATTCCTATGGTAATGTCGATGAATATCGATTTAATTAACCGTTATGTGGCTTTTGGTGCCCCTTCGACTCAATGGTGGACACAGCTGTCCAGTTCAATTGCTGGTGGCTTGTCTTTTGCTACAGTTTTGACGTTATTACTAACGCCTTGCTTATTGGTCTTGGGAGATAATGTATCGAGCTGGATTCGTGGTTTTAGAGCTAAACCTGAAGGAGTAAGGAATAATCCTTTGGGAAGTTCTTCGGAGGAACCGAGTAAACCTAAACCAAAGAATGAAGTTGTTTAATAAAAAGGCCTGAGATGATCAGGCCTTTTTTCTTTCTGAGAGATGGATGTAAGTTTTGTAAGCTTCTGCTGACTTTTGTCAACTCTAATTAGTATCTGATGAAAACCTGCTATCTTGAATTAAAAGCGATAAAAGGTCTGAAGGAATATTGGACTAATTAATAATAGAGACGCAGGATGAAACAGACAGAGAAAACACTCATTGAGCAGATGAAGATCAGTGAGTTTGAGATTGCTCAACGAAAACTACTTTTCTCCCTGACTTCTGAAGACATTATGCTTCTTAAGGTCTCAAAGCCTCTAATTGATCGTAATATCGATTTCATTGTAAAGCGGTTTTATGAACTGCAAACGGAAATTCCAGAGATTTCACTTCTGATCGGCGATGCGGATACGCTGCAACGATTAGCTCATGCTCAGCGAAAGTATGTGGTTGATTTGTTTAGTGGTTTGTATGACATCGAGTACGTTAATAACCGCTTGCGTATTGGTTTGGTTCATAAACGTATTGGTGTTGAACCAAAATTGTATTTATCTGCTATCTATACGTTGAAAAGCCTTTTGAATCAGGTGATCAGGGATAACATTCAGGATCAGGAGCAAAGAGTAAGAACCCTGAATGCGTTGGAAAAACTAATGTATTTCGATATTACTTTGGTATTTGATACCTATATTCGGAGCTTAGTGACTGAGATAGAGATCGAAAAAGAAAAGTCGGATCAGTATGCGCAAGATCTTGAAGAAAAAATTAAAGAGCGCACCAATCAGCTTGAAGTTATGTCCCGTACCGATCCTTTGACTGGATTATTAAACGTTCGCCATCTCACGGATACCTTAACCAGTGTTTTGCGGGCTGCGCAGCGTCGGTCTGAACCGGTGTGTTTTGCTTACATTGACATTAATGATCTCAAGAAAGTAAACGATACCAAAGGTCATCAAAGTGGTGATGAAATCTTAAAGAATTTTGCAGAGACAATTCGCATTGTGTCTCGGGCTGAAGACAGCTGCTTTCGTTATGGTGGTGACGAGTTTTGTATTATTTTGCCGAATTGTGGATCTGCCAATGCGATTGAAATTTATAAGAAACGCCTCGAAGATGAGATTCAAAAGCGTTCAGGGTTTGTGAGTTACAGTATTGGTGTCATTCAAACCGGTCCTCAAGATTTTTTAGATCCTGAGGAGTTGATTCATCAGGCCGATGATTTGATGTATCACCAGAAGGAGCAAGCGAAAATTAAATTGCAGGCGTCTGAGGTATTGGAGCTAAGACAGAAGAAATAGCGCTTAACGTTTTACTTTGCTGTATACCTTTTCATAAATAAAGCTTCGAAACCATTTGTGTAATGGGTCTTGGTGCATTCGGGCATGCCAGAACATGGAGACTTTCATTTCTGGTATTTCAAACGGAGGTTCTATTACGCGGAACTTCGCATCATCGACATAGCGTCTGATAAAGTGGTTAGGAAGCAGAATCATATGATCGGTGTTGGCAACGACCTCGAGTGCTGCAAAAAAGTGAGGAACCCGAACAGAGACATTTCGTTTATACCCTCGTTGTTCCAACAATTCGTCGATCACACTGTTGCCGTGGCCTGATGGACTGATCATGATGTGATTCAAAGATAAGTAATCTTCAAGGGTTATGTTTCCTGATAATGGATGCCCTTCTCGAACCACGCCTTGAAAGTAATCATGTGCGAGTACTCGTTGGAAAATATCGGCAGGTGGCTCTTTCGTTCCTCCTATAATCAGATCTACCTTGTTGGTTTCGAGTTCTGTCAGCAGATTGGAAGGCCAGTCAACGGCTGAGATTTGGACATTTGGCGCTTCTTCAGCGAGCAATGGGATCAGTTTCGGTAATAACGTATGAGTACCGTAATCTGTCGTCGCCAACCGTATGGTGCCCTGATGTGTCTTAGGATCAAACTGCTCTGGTTTCAGTACATCCTGAATTTGTTGAAGAATCCTGGATAGGATTGGCTGTAAACGTTCCGCTTTATTGGTAAGCGCTAAATGTTTACCAGATTTTACTAAAATTGGGTCATCCAGTGCTTCTCTTAGCTTGGATAGGCTTCGGCTGACCGCAGATTGCGTCAGGTTTAATTTTTCTGCTGCATGTGTGACATGTTTTTCTTCCAGTAGAACATTTAAGGTCACTAACGAATTTAAATCGAATTGTCTTAAAGCTTTGATATCCATGGTGTCTTGTCCTCAGGCCTGCAAAGCATACTTCTATTCATGATTATAAATCATGATGGTTATTAGTGTAATGAATTTCAATTATGTTTGATTGAGCGAGATAATACTCATTCAAGATACTGATTAGTGAGAGGGGTTCCTTATGTCTGAAGCTTTGTATGAAAAAGCGTTTGAAATTCGTTGGGCTGATTGCGATGCAAACCAACACATGAGACATAGTGCGTACTCAGATTTGTGTGCTCATACTCGTATTGGGTTCCTTACTCAAATCGGTATGACGCCACAATGGTTCAAAGAAAAAGGCATAGGCCCGGTATTGTTTAAAGAGCAAACCGAGTACTTTCGTGAAGTATTTTTAGGGGAAGAGGTTCGCGTTACTGTTGAAACGGGTGAACCAACTGGGTCTAAGAAATCTGTTTGTATTGTAAATAAAGTCTATAAGCCAAGCGGTGAGCTTGCTGCCCAGCATCAGGTCGTTGTTGGTTGGATGAATGTGGTTAAACGCAAAGTCGTTGAGTTACCGGAGAAAATTCGAGAACTCTATTTTGTGGATGAGGCTATCGTTAAGTCGTCTCAAGCATCAGTAGAAACAGAATCCGCTTAATACAATTGATACGCTTTCTCGAAATGTCTGATTAAGCGTTGATTTTTGTTGTTCTATTTAGTGTTGTACGTTTTGGCCCCTTTGGGGCCTTTTTTGTTTGTGAAGTTTATTTTCCTGGAAGTATTCAGATGTATTCCTTTGCTGGCCGATGGCGTAGTCGTTTGACTACCAATTTTGGGGTGGATTCATGTAGAATGTCTGCCTCTTTATATCTAGATAATAAAAAACGGAGTACGTTTTGAAACCGGTTAGCGTTGGTATTTGTGGACTAGGCACCGTAGGCAGCGGTACTTTTAATATTTTAAAGCGAAACGCCGAGAAAATTTCAGGCCGAATTGGTCGTGATATTGTGGTAACACAAGTAGGTGCTCGTCGTGATAATCCAGCATGTGATTTAACTGGTGTTGACGTAACCCGTGATATTTTTGATGTAGCAAAGAATCCTAATGTTGACGTTGTGGTTGAGCTAATTGGTGGCTACGACGTTGCTAAAGAATTAGTACTTACCGCCATTGAACATGGAAAACACGTCGTTACGGCAAACAAAGCTTTGATTGCTGTTCATGGTAACGAAATCTTTGCAGCGGCTGAAAAGAAAGGTGTTACTGTAGCTTATGAGTCGGCAGTTGCTGGTGGTATTCCAATCATTAAGGCTATTCGTGAAGGTCTTGCCGCGAATGATATCGATCATCTATCGGGTATCATCAATGGTACTGGTAACTTCATTCTGACTGAAATGAGTCAGAAAGGGCGCGATTTTGGTGACGTCCTGAAAGAAGCTCAGGAATTGGGTTATGCGGAAGCTGATCCAACGTTCGATGTGGAAGGAATTGATGCGGCTCATAAGTTGACCATTCTTGCTTCTATTGCGTTTGGTGTGCCTCTTCAATTTGAAAAAGCCTATACCGAAGGTATCAGTAAAGTAACTCCTCAAGACGTGAAGTTTGCCGATGAGTTGGGTTATCGCATTAAGCATTTAGGTATCGCTAAGCTAACTCAAGACGGTGTTGAGTTGCGTGTTCATCCAACATTGATTCATGAATCACAATTGATCGCGAAAGTTGATGGTGTGATGAATGCGGTTGCCGTACACGGTGATGCCGTGGGTGATACCATGTACTACGGCCCAGGCGCTGGTTCAGAGCCAACGGCTTCTGCTGTGATAGCTGATTTAGTGGATTTGGCCAGAACATTTGATGCTGACAGTAATGCTCGTCCAGCACATTTGGGCTTCCAGCCTGAAAGCATAAACAATATCGGTGTTTTGCCTGTCGAAGAAATTGAAACCTCGTACTACTTGCGTATGGAGGTTCAAGATCATGCGGGAGTTATGGCTAAGTTGACTCAGATTTTGAGCGATCGTGGTATTAGCATTGAAGCTATGATGCAGAAAGAAGCCAAGGGTGGGAGCTCTAATGCGACTGTGGTTCTGCTAACGCACGAAGTGAAAGAAAAAGTAATGAATGAAGCGATTACTGAAATTGAGGCCTTTGATGATGTGTCTGGCTCAGTGACCCGTATTCGCGCAGAGCATTCTGAATAATTGGTTTTTGGATAGAATTTAAAGTTAGGTTATCAACATCATGGCGATGAAATATATCTCGACTCGAGGCAATGCCCCCGAGTTAACCTTCGAAGAAGTTCTGCTGACTGGTCTGGCATCAGACGGCGGCTTATATGTTCCTAAAGAAGTGCCTCAGTTCAGCAAAGAAGAAATTGCGTCATGGCGTGATCTGTCCTATGCAGAACTAGCACATAAAGTGATTTATCCGTTTGTAGAAGGTTCCGTGGATAGCGCTGCGCTTGAAACGATGATCAATGAGGTTTATGCAGGGTTTGGTCATAAAGCCGTGGCTCCAGTGCAACAGATTGATCATAACGAATATGTGCTTGAGTTATTCCATGGTCCGACCTTAGCGTTTAAAGATTTCGCATTACAGATGCTTGGTCGTTTGTTGGATTACGTACTAGAGAAGCGTCATGAGAAAGTTGTGATTATGGGCGCAACGTCTGGTGATACTGGATCTGCTGCGATTGAAGGGACTAAGACTTGTAAAAATGTAGAAATCTTTATTCTTCATCCACATGGAAAGGTTTCAGAAGTTCAGCGTCGTCAGATGACTACGGTTGTAGGCGACAATATCCATAACATTGCTATCGAAGGTAATTTCGACCAAGCACAGGATATGGTGAAAGCCAGCTTTGGTGATCAGGCGTTCTTGCGTGGTGAGCGTAAATTGGTGGCTGTAAACAGCATCAACTGGGCTCGTATCATGTCTCAGATCGTTTATTACTTCTATTCAGCACTGAACCTAGGTGCGCCAGAGCGTTCGGTTGCTTACTCGGTACCAACAGGGAACTTTGGTGATATCTTCGCAGGTTACATGGCGAAGAAAATGGGCTTGCCTGTTGAACAGTTGATTATTGCAACCAACAGCAACGATGTACTTCACCGTTTCATGAGTCAAAACCAATACGAAGTGCGTCCTTTGCAGCACACTATTACTCCTTCGATGGACATTGCTGTGTCGTCAAACTTCGAACGTTTGTTGTTTGATCTCTATGATCGTGACGGTGCGGCGTTGTCAGAACTGATGGCAAAAATGAATGCGAAAGAAGACATAGTGTCATTGGATGAAGCGAAATTGGGCAAAGCTCGTGAGCTGTTCGATAGCCTTGCTGTGGATGAAGACACCACTGTTAAGACAATGCAGGAAGTCTTTGATGAAACAGGTTATCTGTTGGATCCTCATACTGCTGTAGGTGTTAAAGCCGCTCGTGAATGTCGTCGTAATCCTCGTATTCCTATGATTACGCTAGGTACAGCGCATCCTGTTAAATTTGAAGAGGCGGTTCAGCGTGCAGGCTTCGATATGCCAGCGTTACCGCACCATCTTTCAGATCTAATGGATCGTGAAGAGCGTGTGAACGTACTTCCAGCTGATCTTAAAGCGGTTCAAACGTTTATTGCTGAAAATACCTTTAAGTAATTCTGTAAAACAGAATTTAGCTTATTAGCGTATACAAAAGCCCGGTTACTTTGTTGTAAAACAGAGGCTGGGCTTTTTCTTTTTCATCTCAAATATTTGGAACATTCTCTCAACGTCGTTATGAAAATCCAGCAGCGAACCATTCCTGATGTTCAGCATAACCTTGATAGCTTTTCTCCGTTGCTCCAACGATTGCTTTTGTCTCGGGGTATAAGCAATTGCGAGCAACTCGACTTTAAATTAAGTCGCTTGTTATCTCCTCTTTCAATGAAGGGCATCGAAAGCGCATCAAGGCTTTTAGCAGATGCTGTTCAGCATCAAAAACGAATTTTGGTGGTGGGAGATTTTGATGCAGATGGTGCAACCAGTACCGCTTTAACACTGCGTTGTTTAAAGGCGTTTGGCCATGGAAATGTGAGCTATTTAGTGCCAAATCGGTTTGAGTTTGGCTATGGCTTGTCTCCTGCCATTGTTCGGGAAGCGGTGAACTATCAACCTGATTTGATTATGACGGTAGATAATGGCATCTCCAGTATTGAAGGTGTTGCAGAAGCCAATCGTCTTGGGATTCAGGTGGTGGTTACAGATCATCATTTGGCGGGAGAGCAACTTCCCAAAGCTGCTGCCATTGTTAACCCGAATCAACCTGGATGCGAATTTGCTAGCAAGGCAATGGCTGGTGTGGGTGTTGCTTTCTACACCATGTTGGCTTTGCGGAAAGTACTGAGAGACTCAGGCTGGTTTGTGAGTAAAGGGATTGAGGAGCCTAATATGTCTCAGTTCCTGGATTTGGTAGCTGTGGGGACAGTCTCTGATCTGGTTCCATTGGATAATAACAACCGAATCATGGTGGCGATGGGATTGGAGCGAATTCGTTCTGGCAGAGCGATTCCTGGAATTTATGCCTTACTGCAAGTGGCAAAACGCTTACCCAAAAACCTTACTAGCACCGATATTGGTTTTGCCATTGGACCTCGTATCAATGCGGCTGGTCGTTTGGATGATATGTCCGAAGGCATTGAGTGTTTGTTGTGTGACGATCCAAATCAAGCCTTAGAGTTAGCTGCTCACCTTGATTCTTTAAATCGCGGACGAAAAGAAATTGAACTAGGCATGAAAGAAGAGGCCGAGCGTTATGTCGATTCTTTGGTGGCATCAAAGGGTATGCCCAAAGGCATTGTGGTTTATCAAGCAGATTGGCATGAAGGCGTCATTGGCATTGTTGCTTCACGGATAAAAGAGCGCTTCTATCGTCCGGTGATTGCCTTTGCAGAAGCAAATGATGGTATTAAAGGGTCTGCCCGTTCGATACCGGGTTTGCACATGAGAGATTGCTTGGACTTGGTGGATAAACAAAATCCTGGTCTCATTAAAAAGTTTGGTGGGCATGCGATGGCTGCCGGATTGACCATTGAATTAGGTGCTGTGGATAAGTTTCAACAAGCATTGAACTATGTTTTAGAAAGACACTTTCAGCATGTTGATTTTCAAAAGATTTTACAGACCGATGGTGCACTATCAGCTCAGGAAATGACACTATCTAATGCTGAGCTCCTCGCTATGTCTTACCCTTGGGGACAGCAATTTCCTGAACCTCTCTTTGAGGGGGTATTTAAAGTTGACTCGATTTGTATCTTAAATGGCGGCCATATTAAATGGACTCTTCTGACCGAAGCAGGGGAGTTGGTGGACGCCATATATTTTAATGTTAAAGCGCCTGAGCTGTTTGAATCTCTACTGCAGGTGAGATTGTGTTACCGCTTGGCTGTGAATGAATTTAGAGATCGAAGGAGCCTTCAGTTGATGGTTGAGTATGCGGAAAAGCTAGCTTAGAGGAGAACGAATGAAAATAAAAACAGGTAACGTAGAAGAGGCCAAAACGATGAAAGCTGGTTGCGGTATGAGGTATGACCCTGATCAGTTGGGTGATCAGACGGGATTTGATTTTCCAGGGACTGATCTCTGGGAGTTATTACGTACAAAAGATAAGCCTGAAAATGAATCAGAGAAAACATCGAATGATTAACGTTGAAGAGGCTGGATAAATATCCCCTTACTTTTATGAACTCACAGTGTGACTCAATTTGTTACACATGGATTTGAATTTGTGAATTGCTCTTAGCCTCTCAGCTGATTTAGAGTAAAAAGACTAATTATCTTGTTTAATATGTGATAACTTTCTCAAAACTGAAGCTTTTTGTGCTAAATGACGACAAGATGTCGTCTAAGCGCATGTGTAACTGATCGTAACTGGTTAGTATAAAAACAATAAAAACTATTACCTCAAATAAGAAGATTTCCACCGGACAGTGAGAAATCCTTAAAAGCTAGCAAAGGTGAAAGCAGTGAAAAACAATAATAACAAGCTGGTCAAACTTGTATCTGTTATAACTATGGCTCTACTCGGCTCAGGTTGTAACCTCATCTATAAAATCACAGGCGATACCATGGCAGGCTACAGCGCCGATCATGCTGTTCCTTATATTATGTCCATGAGTGATGCCGATATGGGATGTGCTTCCGGTGAAGCTATGTCTCCTCTTCTAATGTCTTTCGGTCGAGTGACAACTCCGGCTCACAATGTGGGTGTGTTGCTTTATGCTTCTGCAGCTTCATGTGCTGAGCAGAAGGGCTGGAATGAAGAACTTCGCTATTTAAGAGCGTTAAAAACGGGGAATGCACCTGAAGCTGAAGATGCTCGTGAAGCTCAGAAGCGTTACTTCGCTTTAGCTGCTCAACGCCAATACAAAGCGTATAAACATATGGAAGCGTACTTTGATGTAAAAGTCGGTGAAGAGTGTGGCGATCTTGATGATCGTGAAGATCAGCTAGTTTGGTTGGTAGGCAGTCTATCAGGACTACAATCACTTAATAGTCAGTTATCTTCATTGTCTGATCAGGGTATTCCAACCAATATTGCTTCTAAAGTAGGCCGTGCCGCAGAATGTTTGAGTGATGATGATTGGTGGGGCGTTCCTTCTGCTATGCGTGCAGTGGTCTGGACTATGGTTCCCGGTACTATGCCGAAAGGGCAAAATGCCTGGGCTCGTTTATCTCAATCTTCTAAGCAAGGCGAAAATGTTGGCGTGCGTTTAGCTCATGTTTTCGAGGCTCTTGCAGCTTCTAATGCTAATAAGAAAGATTTAGTAAAAAACGTCATTCGTTCCCATGCTGATTCCATTAAATCAATGCCAGTTCGCAAAGAAGCTGCAATGTTAGATCGTATTGCAACTCTAAACATACAAGCTATTTCAGATCGTATGTGGACTGAGCATACTGGCCATAGAACACCGGCTGGCCGTCTAGGTAAGTTTCCGGATGACGTGGTTCAGGTAGAAACTCTGGATTTAGATGACTTGCTATAGCCTTTTAGCAAATCATCCATATAAAAAACGCAAACAAATAATAATAACGAGATAAGTTCGAAACGAGGCAATCACTATGTCGCTTAAAAAAATCCTGGCTGCAGGTTTCGCTGCAGGCTTAATGGTGGGTACTGCACAGGCTGCAGAGAAAAGAACTTTTTGTGTCTTTGATCCTGTTGGCTCTAATGGTCCACTTTTTAATTTAATGAAAGATTCCAAGACGTTTGCTTTAAAAGAAGGTGTGGATCTAGAGCTTCGGGCTTACACCGATGAGAAGATCGCAGCTGAAGAGTTTAAAGCAGGGCAATGCGATAGCGTTCTATTAACCGGTACACGTGCTCGTGAATTCAATAAATTTACTGGTACCCTGGAAGCTATGGGGGCGATTACTTCAAATGAAGAGCTGCGCTTGATTCTTCAAACTTTGCATTCTCCAAAAGGTGCGAAGTTTATGAAAGAAGGTAACTATGAAGTAGCAGGTGTTCTGCCTGCAGGTGCTATTTACTTGTACATGCGTGATAAGTCTGTAAAAGATGTGCAAGACCTTCAAGGTAAGAAGTTTGCTACCCAAGATTATGATCCAGCGGCTTTGACCATGGTTCGCCATGTAGGTGGCTCTGTAGTTCCTGCTACAGTATCTACTTTTGCGGGTAAGTTTAATAACGGTAGCGTGGATATTGCTTATGCACCGGCCGTGGCTTATACACCACTTGAGCTTTACAAAGGCTTAGGCACTGAAGGTGGCGTATTTAACTACAAAATTGCCCAAATGAATTTCCAGATTTTGATCCATTCCGACAAAATGCCGGAAGGCTTTGGCCAAGCGTCTCGTGAGTTTTCTATGGCTCGTTTTGATGAGGCGTTCGGTATCATTAAAACTGCTGAACAAGAAATTAAACCTTCTTATTGGGTAGAACCAATTTCTAAAGACCATACAACTGGTTATGACAACATGCTTCGTGATGTTCGTATCAAGCTTCGTGATGAAGGTGTCTATCATGAAAAAGCCCTTAAATTAATGTTTAAGGTTCGCTGTAAGATGGACGCTTCACGCCCAGAGTGTGCTGAACGTTTAGAGTAAGTTAGTCAGAGATGATTGGAATCGACATCTCATAAGTTGTAAGTAGTAGGCCCGGACGGGATTCCGGGCTTTTTAATAGAAAGAGGGTTTGTTCATGTCTTCTGGTGGTTTTGCCAATCGTACTTGGCAGGAATGGCTGTCGTCACTTCCCGCATTATTTCTTCTTCTTGGTGTCATCGCTTATACCACAAGTGCTGATATTCATGCTCAGTTACTAAAGCTTGGGCAGAGCACTTGGGACAGTTATTTTGATCTCAGAAATGACCCTCAGGCTCCAACTTGTGATCCTTCATTGAATATTGATACTGAACTTGCTCGTTTGGTGGCTCAGCATGAAGCTGAAGCGATTGAAGATGAGTTTGGTCTTTTCGATGATGAGCCGCTTGATACTGATTCCATGAGGGAATCACTAGAAAATTCTAAGTCGTTGTGTCAAGAAAAGTATGCCTCTTATGAGGAAATTAAAGACCAAATGACAACCGGTGTTTTGATTTATCGTTCTGTTGAGCGATTTGTTGCCGATGTTGTTGCATTTGGCTTGGCGGCCCAAAAGTTTATTCTGGCTTTTCTTGTGTTGATCTGCGCGGCAACGGCTACGCTATCAAGACACCAGATTGCAATGCGCCCGATGGAATCCCAGTTTGATCATCGCTGGTCTTCTTTGCTTCAGTTTATTGCCAACGGCATGTTGTTTTATTCTTCCATTGAGTTTTGGTCATTATCTTACGTTGGTAAAGAAAGTATTGAGGCTGCTCGTGAAGGGATTCATGCTTCTTGGGTTATCGGGTTTGGTTTGCTAACGATCTGTAGTCTTTATCAGCTAGTAAATGTGCCAAAAGATGCGAAAAAGGGCGGTAGCTTTGGTCATGCGATGCTGTCCGTTCCTCTTTATACGCAGATGTGCTTGATCTCGGGGACCTACTTCATCTTGCAAGGCCACACGGCGGGAATAGGTGTTTACCTAGACAAGATGATGGACTTCTCAGATATGTTCCTGAATCTAGGCTTGTATGTGTGGACGGGGATGATGCTTAAAGAAACCCGTTTAGCCTCTCTAGTCTTTAATGTGTTCCGACCGTTTAGAATGCCGACTGAGTTATTGGCCTTCGTTGCTGTTGTTGTTGCTGCGGTACCAACGGCTTATACCGGGGCATCTGGTATTTTTGTAATCGCTGTGGGTGCAGTGATTTATCAGGAGTTGAGACGAGCAGGAGCACGTCGTCAGCTAGCACTGGCAACTACTGCTATGTCAGGCAGTATGGGGGTTGTGCTTCGTCCATGTTTGTTGGTAGTTATCATTGCTTATCTAAATCGTGATGTGACCACTGACGAGCTCTTCTACTGGGGTAATCGTGTTTTCTTATTAACGGCGTTGTTGTTCCTAGCATTTGTTTGGTTGACTCGTGATAGAAATGAAAAATCAAATCCTGCGCCTCTTTCGGAAGCGATTCCTACTGCGACGAAACTTCTAATGCCGCTACTTCCATACGCACTGATCGTTGCGGGAGTGGTTATCTTCTATGATCAAGTGCTTGATACTGCTCTGAATGAGTTCTCTGCACCACGTATCTTGCCTGTGATGATGTTAGGTTTCTTGCTATATGAGCACCTTACTCGTAAGCGAGTATCAAAAGCTGAGCTTGCTTCAGGCGTTGATTCGGACTCTACAGAAACTGAATATCAAGGTATTGAAAAAGCGACTCGTAATTCTATTAATGAGACGACTGCGCATATCGGTGCGCTGCTGCTGCTGATGGGCTTGTCTGTGAGTATCGGTGGGGTAATGGAACGTTCTGGTGTGATGGAGCTTTTCCCTACTGTGTTTGACAGTCAGTTTGCTGCCATGACGGCGTTGGTGGTGTTACTGGTATTTGTGGGCATGATAATGGATCCATACGGTGCAGTGATTCTAGTGAATGCAACAGTGGCTGTGATTGCTTTTGAAAGTGGTATCGAACCATTGCATTTCTGGATGGTGTGCTTGGTGGCATTTGAGCTTGGTTACTTGAGTCCGCCGGTTGCTTTGAACCACTTGTTGACTCGACAGGTCGTAGGTGAGGAAGAAGTTGATAAAGCACGGAATGAAGGAAATACCTTCTGGCGACGTCATGAGAAGATTCTACTTCCGTTGCTTACTATGGGAACTGCGTTACTGTTAGTGGCTTATGTACCTCTCTGGTATATGTCTAATTAAGCATGATTCTAAAGTAAGAAAAGGGGCTCGGTTGAGCCCCTTTTTTTATGCTTTCAGTTTTTATTTGCGAATCAATTAGTTGTACGTAACCTTTGGCTTAATATCAAAAGCGTAAGTTTTTAGTTCTTTGGCTGTTGCGGTAAAAAGGTCTTTGTATTCTTGCTCGATAGATGCCATTTCTTTTTCATATTGGAACTTTTCTTTTCTCGAAAGTGCTTTCCAGTTTTCGTGAGTTGGAATATGGCCAACCTTTTCATAAATGACATCTAAAACGATAAAAGGTTGTTTCTCTTCGGCAGAAAGAGGGAGGTTGTCCAAAAGAACTTTAAGACGAATAGAGGCTTCGATTAGCTCTACTTGTTGATCTTCATAAGCGCTAGCAATAACTCGGATGCTTTCAATGATGTTATCGTGACGTTGGTTAACTGAATCCAAGATGTCTTTTTCTTTCTTTTTTACTTGCTGGGTTAAGTTCCAGGCCCAGTAAGAGAGTCCTGCAATAATACCTAGTGCAATGATGAGAAGAGTAATGTGTAATGTTGTCATGCCTATCAACCTTCACTTGTTCTAGCTTTAACTTGTTTTAAAACCTGATTCACTAATCCAGCCGCAATGACTGCGGTGATGAAATACCCAATTGTGATGCCTACAAGTAGACCTTGAAAACCATTCAGATATCCTCCGATTGCGGCAAAAGGAATGGTAATTATTAATAACCGAATAATACTGACCAAAAGTGCCTTGTTAGGCTGCGACAATGCATTTAATGAGGATGCGGAGAGAATTACGATTCCCATAGCGCCGTGTCCCAGTGGCAGGATGTAAATGACCAGTTGGATCAAATCATGAACTTCTGTTGAATCACTAAAGATCTGGGCAATGCCTTCGGAGAAGGCAATTAAAGTGAGATAAATTAAGAATTGCCAGACTACTGAAAATTTTCTGGTCAGGGCAATAGCTTGTTGAACTCGACCAAGTTGTTTTGCACCGAAGTTCTGGCTAATAAATGGTGGAAGCGTCATAGAGAGCGCTAAAATCATGAGGATGGCCAGAGATTCAATACGTGTTCCAACTCCAAATGCGGCAACTTCGGCTTCGCCATAGCCCGAAATAATCGCGATTAGAATGCTGCTGGTTATGGGAGTAAGCATATTTGCAGCAGCGGCCGGTATACCGATTTTTAGAATTTGTTTTGAATGTTGCTGCACCTGTTTAAGAGTGGGAACTTCTGTAAACCAGTGTTCATGACGTTGAATATAAATCATGCCAATACCGCAGCTGATCACCCAAGCGATGAGAGATGCTATTGCGGCCCCTTGTAGTCCATAAGCTGCTATTGGGCCAAACCCAAAGATAAATAATGGATCCAGTAGTACATTCAGTATCGAGCTAATTGCCATGATGGCTGCAGGAAATTTAGTTTTACCGGCTGCGCGTTGCAGGCTATTCATGGTCATAATAAACGCATAGAAAGGCGCTGCCAGATACCAGAAGCTGATATAGTCCATAATCAATTCGATCATGTCATTATCGGCCCCCAGTAAGGAGAAAATTGGTCGGCTGAAAACAAAACCGATTGCACTGGCGAGTGAGATAATGACTAAATTTAAGATCAGTGCGCTTTGGTGTACGTTTTGTTTTTTATCGCAACCGCGCCCAATGGTTTGGGCAACGTAAGTGGAAACACCAATGCCAAGCCCGATAGAAAGGCTAATGAAGGTAAATGTGATAGGAAAACTAAAGCTCAAGGCTGCGAGTTCTTTAACACCAAGTTGGCCGACAAAATATGAATCCACGATATGAAACAGCATCAAGCTGATCAATCCAAGTGTCATTGGGAGTGTTTGACGGGTAAGCGTGGAAGCTATATTACCTTCTAACAAATGATTGGTTTTGGGCATAGATGAGATCTGTGTTGTGTGACGTCGGTTTTGTGGTGATTGAAATGAGTCTCGGTGCTTAGGGTGGTTATCCTAACATAAGTTGCTTGTTGATGGGTTTGACGAAAAAGCGATGGGTTTGTTCGAAGAGTGTCATTTTTCTTTCGTGAAATGGTCAACTTTGGGTGATTTATTGTCATCTCTTGAATAGAATATTGTTGCTAATTTTGATGTGTTTGGCCTGGGAGGGCTGTCAATGTTATTGAGTGGAATCAAAGGCGCATGGAGAATCGCGCAAACGACTTCAGTACTTGCCAGAAATGGTTTTGACTGGCTTCGTGGAGATCGTCCTCCAACCCCTAAGTTATTAAGAGAAACGTTTGAAGATTTAGGGGCAACCTACATCAAATTAGGGCAGTTCATTGCCAGCTCACCGACGCTCTTTCCTGAAGAATATGTTGAGGAATTTCAAGCCTGTCTTGATCAGACCGAACCTCTTCCTTATTCCTACATCGAATCTGTTTTGCAAAAAGAACTGAGACAACCTTTAGATCAAGTCTTCTCTGAGATTAATCCCAAAGCCTTAGCGTCCGCTTCTATCGCTCAGGTTCATGCAGCTCGATTGGTGACGGGTGAAGACGTAGTGATTAAGGTTCAAAAACCGGGTGTGGAGCATGTGATTCATACCGACCTGAACTTTATTCATTTGGCTATGAAGATTTTAGAGATGATTACACCGCATCTTGAGATGGCTTCTTTATCTGAAATTGTGAATGAAATTCAAAAGTCCATGATTGATGAATGTGACTTCCTTAAAGAAGCTCAAAACATAGAAGCCTTCCAAAAGTTTCTCGATAACACGGATAATCATCTTGTTGTTGTGCCTAAGGTATATCATCAGGCAACCAGTCGTAGAGTGCTTACTATGGAGCGTTTATACGGTGTATCCATGACGGATTTGGATGCTATCAAACGCTACAGTGATAACCCTGAGCTAACGTTACGAATTGCGATGAATACTTGGTTCGCAAGTCTTCATCAGTGTGAAATTTTCCATGCGGATGTTCATGCTGGCAATCTAATGGTGCTGGAAGATGGTCGTGTTGGTTTTATTGATTTTGGTATTGTAGGTCGTTTAACACCGGGTACTTGGGATGCAATGAATGACTTTGGTGAGGCTTTAATTGCCGGTGACTATGAAACCATGGCAAATGCAATGGTAGTTGTAGGTATTACCAAGCAAAAAGTTGATACAGTGAAATTGTCATACGACTTGGAAAAGTTCATAAAGCGTGTTGATGGTATGCAATCGGTAAGTTACCTCGATATCACCGAAACTGAGAACGACATTAATAAGCTAATGACGGATTTCGTACGTATGGCCAAGCGTCATGGTATTCAATTCCCGCGTCAGTTTGGTCTATTGATTAAGCAACTTTTGTACTTTGATCGTTACCGTCATGTCATGGCGATTGATTTGGTTGCTGAAGATTACATGTCATTCTTGAATTAATATGAGCTGACATCGAATGGCACTTTGTCGAATGGAACCCCGTCGAATGACTCGACAACTCTTAAATAAAATAGTGGCTGGCTCTGTTATAGGGTTGGCCATTTTTAGTATCTACGCCTGTCAGAATCAGTCTGTTGAAGCGTCTTCGGATCTTCCTGCGCATCACTTGCCAGATGGCACCTTTCAAAATCTCTACCTTGAGAACAGCAAAAAATCGATTTTTAAGTTTCTTTGGGCAAAGTACACCTCTGACTGGTCTGATTGGGAAGGGCGGGAGATTCATGTTTTACCCGTAGACTTGAATAAAGAAGATGTTACTCAAAATTTTTATGATAAGCCGCGGATCAGTTGGATCGGTCACTCTACAGTCCTTGTTCAATACAAGAATATTAGCGTACTGACCGATCCTATCTTCTTTGATCGAGCATCTCCTGTAAGCTTTGCTGGCCCTTTGCGAGCGTTTAAACCAGCAATAGCGTTGGAGGATCTGCCTGAGATTGATTATGCCATTATCTCCCATAATCATTACGATCACTTGGATCGGTTAACCGTTGAGGCTATGGGCGAATCAACGCAATGGTTAGTGCCGCTAGGGTTGAAAGAGTGGTTTACTGAGCAAGGTGTTCAAAGCGTCATTGAACTGGACTGGTGGGAAGCGTATCAGGCCAAAGAGGTGACGTTACGACTGACCCCTGCTCAGCATTGGTCTAAGCGCACACCGTGGGATACCAATGAATCTCTGTGGGGGTCGTGGCAAATCCAGATCGGTGATTTCAATAGCTGGTTTGGCGGTGATACTGGCTACAACGACATTCAATTCAAAGAGATTGGAAGTAAAGTTGGCCCGTTTGATTTTGCAATGATTCCGATTGGCGCGTATGAACCTCGCTGGTTTATGAAAAATATGCATGTAAACCCTGAGGAGTCTGTAAAAATTCACAAAGACATTCGTTCGTCTTACTCCATGGGGATTCATTGGAGTACCTTCCAGCTAACGGCTGAACAGATTGATGCGCCACGTGAGGATTTGAAGACGGCTTTATCAAAAGAAGAGAAAATAATGCCTTTTGAGGCGGTACCTATTGGTTCAAGCTTCGAGATCATCTTATAACTTCATAGTTAAATCATTGCCAAGTATTGAAAAAGTCGCCTTTGCCCTTGACCTGCACAGGCACTTACCCCATAATTCGCGACCGTTGTGGTGGCCTCCATTGGTCCCCTCGCAACAATAAGCCGTGAACCTGGTCAGGCCCGGAAGGGAGCAGCCACAGCGGCCGACTTGTGTGCCGAGGGTGTGCTGGTGGAGGTCGCCTCCATTCTGCTTCCTCACATCTCTTTTTCCCCATAAAATTCCATATCTTTATTAACCATCGGCACTTGCTGAGGTTTAATCGTTGTTAAAATTCTTAGGAATAAATAAATAAAGACACCCACCCTAAGAAGATTGGCCGATAGTATCTTTAACTGTCTTTATATACAGTTGTTGTGTTCTTACTATCCAAGGCCAATCTCATGCCCAAACCACGCAAAGCTCAGATATCTCTTGATGCTACGCCTTACTATCATTGTGTTTCACGCTGTGTTCGGAGAGCTTTTCTGTGTGGCTTGGACCAACTCACAGGCAAGAGCTATGAACACAGAAGGGGCTGGTTAGAGAACAAGTTACTTTCCCTTCCTTCCATTTTCGCCATTGACATTGCAGCGTATGCCATCATGTCCAATCATTATCATGTGGTGTTGTATGTGGACTCTGAACAAGCCAGGAACTGGACCGATTATGAAGTGGTAGAGCGGTGGCATAAGTTGTTTCGAGGTTCGCCTGTTTCAGCTAAGTTCCTTCAACACAAGGAATTAAGTGACGGCGAAAAGACTACTCTAGATCTTTTAATTTCAAAATGGCGTGAGCGCTTGCAGGATATCAGTTGGTTTATGCGGGTTCTGAATGAGGCGATTGCTAGGGAAGCCAATCGGGAGGACCGATGTACTGGTAGGTTCTGGGAAGGGCGGTTTAAATCCCAAGCCTTGCTTGATGAAAAAGCCTTGTTGGCTTGTCTGGCGTACGTGGATCTCAATCCAGTGCGAGCTAAGATGGCAAGAACGCCAGAGCATTCCGACCATACCTCCGTTAAGAAACGCTATAACAAAGCTGTAAAAGCCTCAAATCCCAACCCGCCAGAACATCAAGTGAAAGGCTTGTTGCCGTTTACTGGGCACCCTAATAACGATATAAAAAAAGGGCTTCCGGTTCCATTAACGGATTATCTGGCGCTGGTGGATTGGACTGGGCGGATTATTCGTGAAGATAAAAGAGGCGCAGTTTCCAGTTTTCTACCACCCATTTTGGATCGTTTGAATCTGGATCAACAGGAATGGATTAAGCTCTCTCAAGGCTTCGAAACATCCTACAAAACCTTTGCTGGCTGTACGGAGAAAATGAAATTAGCTGGTCAGCTACTTGGATATCAGAGAGTGCGAACGACCTGATTTACTATTCCCCAAAAATAGACTGTGATCAGCGATTGCTGAGGTTTTGGTGTGTCTGAAATCTGTGATTTTGAAGGATCTTTTTGTGATCGGCTTTTGAACTGAGATTTGATGCAAGGGTTAGATGGTTTTGTGGTGATAGACTAGGTGTTTTTCTTAAAGTGGATGTCTATTTTTTTTAATCAAAACCACGCAACGTGGCCATACCGTCAACTACCGCTACGACGACAACGGCAACCGTACCCAAGTGGCCTCTCACGGGGGGACTACCAACTACAGCTACGACAGCCGCAACCGTCTAAGCACGGCGGTGGCCAATGGTGCTGTGACCGCGTACCACTACTTCCCGAACAACTGGAAAGACAAAGTGGTCTACCCGAACGGCACGGAAGTCGCCTACACCTACGACCAAGTCGGACGGGTGGACACCATCGTCAACCAACAAACCGATGATCAAAGTCTGATCTCCAGTTTTGATTACGACTACGATGACAACGGCAACCGCACCGAACAAATTGAAATACAGAATGGCTTTGCGGCCAGCAAACAACAAACCACGAGCTACGTCTATGACGACCTGGATCGCATGGCAAGCTACATCATTGTGGATAACGACACCGGCAACACGGTAGAAACCGCTTACCGCTTCTACCCAAGCTACGACCGTGAAACCGAAGTGATCACCGAAACCGTCGGCGGCGTCAGCACGGTTACCTCCAACCGCAGCTATCGCTATGACGAAACCAACTGGTTAACTGACGTCACCGATCAGGACAGCGGTAAGACCATCAGCTACAGCTACGACAACAACGGCAACACACTGACCAAGCTCGACAACATTCAGGCCACGCCGGAACAGACCGACTTCAGCTACAACAGCCGAAATCAACTGGTCAAAATCACCCGTGGTCCGCCGTCGGCTCAAACCAGCCTGGGGCGTTACGACTACAACTACGCAGGCATGCGTATCCGTCACTTGGGCTCCGACCGGGGTGATATCGAATACATCTACGATGGCCTGTCCATCCTTGAAGAAGTACAAAACAACACCGGCAGTTTGGTAGCGCATTACCGCTATGCGGATCGGTTGATCTCACTCACCACACCGACCGACAGCCAGTACTACCACTTCGCGACACTGGGTACCACCGCTAACTTAAGTGACGCCAACGGCAACGTCGCCAAATCCTACCGAACCGACCCTTACGGTGAAATCACCCACCAGGAAGGGGCGTCGGTCAACCGACAAGTCTTTACCGGCCACGAACACGACGACGAAACCGGCTTAATCTACATGAAAGCCCGTTTCTATGATCCGGACATGGCGCGGTTTATCACTCAAGACAGCTATTTGGGCCAGCCGGGTACGCCGCCGAGCTTGCATCGTTATTTGTATGCGTATGGGAATCCGACGGTATGGGTCGATCCGACGGGGCATGTTCCTGCGCTGGATGAAACCGGACAGTATTTGATGGATACCGGCGATAAGCTCTTAAATATGGTAGATGAAGATGATGGCCTTGCCTCTACTGCATTTTTTGGTGTTACCGCTGGAGCAAACTACTTAGTTGGTGGGGTTGTAGAGACCGTTAACTTTGGTCTTAATATTTTAGGTTCTGAAGGTTATTTAGGTGAAGGAGTTCAAGATAGGGCCACAGAAGAACTGCATCAGGCCTTTGATACGATTCATCACATATCGCAGAACAAGGAAGAAGTTGCTTCCAACCTAGTAAATACAGTTGTAAATGAGATTGGTGGTGCAGCTGCAGGAAAAAGACCCTCCCAAGCGAATATTATTGCAGGAGCTACCAGTATCTTTGGTGCCGGTGGCGCAGCAGCCCCAGGGAAGATCAGTCAGGGGTTAGGTCAGGTTGGTAAATCAATTGCTAATTCAAAGCTTGTAATCAGTGCGACGAATACAGCGGAAAGAGCGATTATAACCGGTGGTAACCGAATAGCTGAAGTTGGGAAGTCAGCTGCTTCTATTACTCGAAAAACAACTAACTTGACGGTAAATCATGCTAAGTCAGCTGTCAAAGCCTTTAAAGATTACCGAAGTGCTAATGCCTATGCATCGAAACTTTATAGCATATCAGGAAAATACGGAAAGCAAGCTGGTGCAGCTAGGATTGCATATACTAAGATTATTCGGGTTGGTAAACAGTATGTTCCTGAGATTAAACAATTTGGCGCGCATTTGGAAAAGTTAGGAAAGGATGTTCTAGGCTATAGCAAACCTGTAGCAGGACAGATGGATTCTCCACATGCCCATCATATAGTATTCAAAGGTAACTTCTTCCATAGACCTGCTATGCGTGCTGCTTTGTTAAGAAGTAGGGCTGTAATGGAGAAGCATGAGCTGAACTGGTATTCAGGTAAGGAAAATTTGGTTTGGGCTCCTAATGTTAAAGGCCAACATACGACGGCAAATGCTCAAAAAGTAGCGGATATTCTTGAAACTGCAGATGAGGTCGGTGGTAAAAGAGCTGTGGAAAAAGCTTTGAAGCGTATAGGTAAAGAGATGAGGAACTTGGAATTCTAATGGTTACGGAAATTGATAAACAGATATATGGGTTAGTGGAGGATGGCGATTGTGAGGGTGTAAGAGTATTGCTTATTCAGCATCCTGATAAAGTGAATGAACAACCAACTTATTATTCCTGGTTACATTATGCAGCTGAGAATAATGATACTGACATGATAGAGACTTTGTTGTCGTTAGGGGCAGATGTAAATGCTAAGGCTGCCAAAACCAACTCGACACCTATAGTAATGGCTGTCAATGAAAGAGCTCTGGAAGCAGTAAAATGCCTAGTAGAAAATGGAGCAGAGATTAATACTGGAGGTGGTGAAAGTGGTACTCCTCTCTCTGCTGCTTGCGCTGAAGGAGATTTGGAGGTGGTAGAGTATCTCGTCCTACAAGGAGCTAATATGAATGTTGTATTTGGTGATCCTCCAAATACTGCCTTGAGCTATGCGGTAATGTATAAACATAATGATATAGAAGAATATCTAAGAGAAAGAGGTGCTCGTTTGCCTTAGGTGTCCCGTCCGAATGTTGTCCCGTCCGAATGTCCGCAAGACTTTCGGCATGATATTTCAAGGCTGATTTTTAAGATTGCTGTTTAAAAATCAGCCAAGCTCTTTAATTGAAATACATAGACACCCACCCTAAGAAGATTGGTCGATAGCATCTGTGTCTGTATTTATATACAGTTATTAGGTTCTTACTATCCAAGGTCAATCTCATGCCCAAACCACGCAAAGCTCAGATATCTCTTGATGCTATGCCTTACTATCATTGTGTTTCACGCTGTGTTCGGAGAGCTTTTCTGTGTGGCTTGGATCAACTCACAGGCAATAGTTACGAGCATCGACGGGGTTGGCTAGAGAGCAAGCTACTCTCGCTTCCATCCATCTTTGCTATTGATATTGCGGCTTATGCCATCATGTCAAACCATTATCATGTGGTTCTCTATGTTGATGCAGAGCAAGCCAGAAACTGGTCAGATTATGAAGTGGCAGAGCGTTGGCACAAGCTGTTTCGCGGTTCGCCAGTTTCAGCAAAGTTTTTGCAATTTAAGGAATTAAATGAAGGTGAGAAGATTGTCCTTGATTTGTTGATTTCGCAATGGCGTGAGCGTTTGCAGGATATCAGCTGGTTTATGCGAGTTTTGAATGAGGTGGTTGCCAGAGAAGCTAATAAGAGAAGCTAATAATAAGAGAAGCTAATACATAGACACCCACCCTAAGAAGATTGGCCGATAGTATCTATAACTGTATTTATATACAGTTATTAGGTTCTTACTATCCAAGGTCAATCTCATGCCCAAGCCACGTAAAGCTCAAATCTCATTAGATGCAACGCCTTACTATCACTGTGTCTCACGCTGTGTTCGACGAGCTTTTCTATGCGGGCTGGATGAGCTAACAGGCAATAGTTACGAGCATCGACGGGGTTGGCTAGAGAACAAGCTACTCTCGCTTCCATCCATCTTTGCTATTGATATTGCGGCTTATGCCATCATGTCAAACCATTATCATGTGGTTCTCTATGTTGATGCAGAGCAAGCCAGAAACTGGTCAGATTATGAAGTGGCAGAGCGTTGGCACAAGCTGTTTCGCGGTTTGCCAGTTTCAGCAAAGTTTTTGCAATTTAAGGAATTAAATGAAGGTGAGAAGATTGTCCTTGATTTGTTGATTTCGCAATGGCGTGAGCGTTTGCAGGATATCAGCTGGTTTATGCGAGTTTTGAATGAGGCGGTTGCCAGAGAAGCGAATCGGGAGGATCAGTGCACGGGAAGGTTTTGGGAAGGGCGCTTTAAATCTCAAGCATTACTTGATGAAAAAGCACTATTGGCTTGTATGGCCTATGTCGATCTCAACCCGGTTCGAGCAAACATGGCTCGAGCGCCGGAGCATTCCGACCATACCTCCATCAAAAAGCGCTATACCAAAGCCGTAAAAACAGCCGACCCCAACCTGCCAGAGCAACAAGTGAAAGGCTTGTTGTCTTTTACGGGTTACCCGAATAACGATATGAAGAAAGGGCTTCCGGTGCCATTAACGGATTATCTCGCTTTGGTTGACTGGACAGGGCGGATTATTCGTGAAGATAAAAGAGGCGCAGTTTCCAGTTCGCTACCGCCCATTTTGGATCGTCTGAATCTGGATCAGCAGGAATGGATTAAGCTCTCTCAAGGCTTCGAAAAGTTCTACAAAACCTTTGCGGGTTGTACGGAGAAAATGAAATTAGCCGGTCAGCTACTTGGATATCAGAGAGTGCGAACGACCTGATTTACTATTCCCCAAAAATAGGCTGTGATCAGCGATTGCTGAGGTTTTGGTGTGTCTGAAATCTGTGGTTTTGAAGGATCTTTTTGTGATCGCCTTTTGAACGGAGATTTGATGCAAGGGCTAGATGATTTTGTAGTGATAGTCTCGGTGTTTTTCTTAAAGAGGGTGTCTATGTTTTGTTATGAAAACAACGAAAGCATTCAGCATCTAAGTGATCTGCCGAATAGGCAGCTGGAAATCAAGCATCAGAACAGTCTCGCCAAGCGTCAGAGTGATCTGCCGAATAGGCAGCTGGAAATGTCACCGACACCGACGTACACGCTGAAATCATGTGATCTGCCGAATAGGCAGCGGGAAATGTCCGTAGGCGAAGGGGATATCGCTATGTGGTGTGATCTGCCGAATAGGCAGCTGGAAATTTAAACAACGAGCCTCTTTAATTTCGAGATTGGTGACCTGCCGAGTAGGCAGTTGAAAATAGGCCTGGAAGTAAACATCCACATCGGTAAACGATTTCTGCCGTAGAGGCAGTTTAAAGGCATATAGCGATTAGTTATATGCCTTTTCTTTTGCTCAGGAAAAATGGAGATTTATGCAGGCTTATGGTGCAAGTTTATGCAGACTTATGGAGTTAAATTAGTTCTAAGTTATTGTTTTATAAAAATCGGCTATGCAGACTTATGGTGCTATCGACAGCTTCCTCTTTATTCAGTTTTTATATCTTTTTGCTTTAATGGCCCTTTCTTGTTTGCAAGCTTCTACGATTGATTATTAATTTAATTGATTATCAGATTATTCTTCTTGTATCTAAAAAGTCCTTTGACTTTTCTTTTTCGTAAAACCGCCCACTGCGTCACATTGCTGCTATGTTTTCATGTCTAAATTTCATGACTTGATACTCTTACAGGTCATATCCTTTCTTGAGGTATGATTTATTACATGTGATGCTTTATTTGTTACATGTAAATTTATTTGACAGTGTTACATGTAAGTATTATTGTTGGCTTTATGAACAAAAAATCATCAGCACATTATCAACGAGAATTCAGGCGACGACTGCGGGAGCAGGGGTTGGTTAAAAAGGAAGTTTGGATTCGTCCGGAGCACGCGAAGCGTTTGTCTGCTATCGAAAAGCAGCTGCGCAATTCGAGTGTTTCTACGTGGATTAATACAGGAGACGTAATAATGGGTAATGCAAGTGAGTCCATGACTATGTGGACAACAGGTTCTTTGTACGAGGCATTGTTGAAAAAGCCCTTGTTTAGTGAGGGTGCGGCGAGTATTGAATTGATCGATGGTGTTGAACCATCTCTTCATATTGTTATGAAAGAGTTTGGTGATTTACCGGTGTTTTTAACGGTGGCTGGCGAGCAGATTATTGTTGAGTCTGTTTTGTGGAGCAGTGATGAAGTGGCTGACGTCACAGGTTTTAATGATGCGGTGTTAAGAACGCATAAGTATTTCCCGCTCTCGACCATTAGTTTGGATTCAATGGCGGATGGGCAGGATTACTACCATATGTTCGGAGCACTCAGTGCATCGTCTTTGTTGGATAACATTATCTTTGAAATTGAGGTGTTGGCGACAAATGTGATTGAAGCAACCGAGGCTTATGGGGAGTTTCTAACCTCTCAGGCAGCATCTTAATCAATAGTTAACGCATTAGTTAAAAAAGAGGTAGATCATTATGAATATCTGGGCAAAAATGATGACCGCACTTCGAGGTGGGGTAAATGAGGCCGGTGAAGCGATTGTTGATAGTCAGGCGTTACGCATTTTGGATCAAGAAGTTAGGGATGCGTCTGAAGAGTTAAGAAAGTCAAAAGAAGGCCTGGTTTCTATTATTGCTCGCCAGAAGTTGGCGGAAGAAAAGGTATCAAAGCTGAAGCTGAGTGTTGAAGAATACGAAGGGTATGCTTTGAAAGCACTCGAGAAAGGCGATGAAACGCTTGCTCACGAAGTGGCTGAGAAAATTGCGGATTTGGAAAACCAACTAGCAACTGAACAAGAAGCGGCTAATGGTTATGCGCAAAGCGCTGAAAAGTTGAAATCTGCGGTAAAACAAGCTGAAGCAAACATTAAGCGTTTGAAGCAGCAAGTGGATACAGTTAAGGCGACTGACAGTGTACAGCGTGCTCAAAAAGCGGTGGCGGAGCGTCATGCAGGGTCTAACTCCAAGTTGAGAACTGCGATGGATTCGCTAGAGCGAATCAAAGAGAAACAAGCGCTTGAGTCTGCAAAAATGGAAGCTGCAAGTGAAGTGGCTGTTGAGACCTCGAGTCAAAATCTACAGGATAAATTAGAGCAGGCAGGAATAGCTCCTGGTGCAAAACAAGCTGATGATATCTTGGCGAGATTAAAGAAAAAGTCTTAATCAGTCGCCCGGATTCACTGTTGAATCACTCTTTAATCAATGACGATTATTAACCTAAGGAAAGGTAAATATGAAAGAAAATCGTGACTATTTAGAAATGTCGTTTCAGTCCATCAACTGCTTTGCTGACGATGGCAAACTGGACGCGGGCGAGCTGATGAAAATCTTTGAAATCGCTATGCGTGACGGTGTAGTTGATGAGAATGAACGACGTGTACTTCGTAATATTATTTCAAGACTGACGCCTGAAGAGCTGACTTCTGAAATGAAGGAGGCGCTGAAAACTATTCAACAGGAAGTTGCTGTTTGATGGCTTCAGCAATGAAGGGCGTTGTTTCCTTCAAACGTTTTCTACATGTTCAAAGTTCATAAAAGGAGGTAGTTATGTTCGCGATCTTACTGAGCGATAAGATGGACCCGTTCTATCAAAATATTGCCTCCTTCCCGACGGTATTTTTCACCTTCTTTTTCGTCCTATCTCTATGTTACTGGTTAATCGCCATTCTGGGAGTAGTCGATTTAGAGTTTCTGGATCTACCTGATGTAGAAGGTGATGTACCATCTGCAACTACCCTAGGAGGCGTGTTATTTAAGTTCGGTTTAAATGGCGTGCCTCTGACCATTATTATTTCAATCATGTCTTTGATTGGATGGTTTTTATGCTATTTCATCGTGCATTTCTTCTTCGGATATGTACCTGATGGACTGTTGAGGTATTTGGCTGGTTTACCTGTTCTTATTGGTTGTTTGTATGTGTCGGCTCTTATCACTGGGCAACTGATCAAACCATTACGACCCATTTTCAAAAAGGCTAATGCTGACTCAGTGAAAGACATTTTAGGACAAACGGCGGTAGTACGTTCTTTGAGAGTAGATAATTCCTTTGGTGAGGTATTTCTCAGTGACGGTGGGGCCGGCCTTATTTTTAAGGCAAGATCAACCGGAGATCAAACGTTTAAAAAGGGGGATAGGGTGGTTCTCTTCGAGTACTTGGAGAACGAACATGCCTACCGCGTTATTTCTGAGGAAGAGTTTCTTAATTAAGGCAGAAAACTAATGAGCTGCTCGTAAAGTTCTGTGGTTTTCTTATGGATTTAGGCTCAACTAATACCAACAGAGTTATAAGTTTTATTAACAAATGGAGTAATTGTTATGGCTGATTTATCAGTATTAGCGCCCTTTACAGCAATTGTAATTGCTGTTTTGGTTTTTATTTTTGGCTTCTTGATGGCTGTAAAGGCGTTTTATGTCAAGGTCGCTCAAGGTACAGCGCTTATTATTAACGGTTTGGGTTCAGTGCCAAAGGTTAAATTTACCGGTGGTATTGTCCTTCCAATTATCTACAAAAAAGAATTGATGAAAATTTCATTGATTACTTTGGAAGTAGATCGCCGTGCTAAAGACGGTTTGATCTGCGCGGATAACATGCGTGCAGACATCACCGTTGCCTTTTACCTTCGCGTGAATGAAACCCAGGAAGACGTACTTCGCGTTGCTAAATCGATCGGTGCAGATCGAGCCTCTGATAAAGACGCAGTATATGACCTGTTTGCAGCTAAGTTCTCAGAAGCGCTGAAAACCGTAGGTAAGCAGATTGAGTTCGTTCAGTTGTTCGAAAACCGTCTTCAATTCCGCGAGAAGATCATCGAAGTCATCGGTGATGATTTGAATGGTTATGTGCTGGAAGACGTTGCCATTGATTACCTTGAGCAAACGCCTAAAAACGCGCTTGATCCAAATAACATTCTGGATGCTGAAGGTATCAAGAAGATTACCCAGTTAACAGCGGATCAAAACGTTATCACCAATGACCTAGAGCAAAATGAAGCTTTGGCGATTAAGAAGAAAAACGTTGAAACCCGTGAAGCGATGCTGGAATTAGAACGTCAGCAAGCGGATGCAGAAGCGAAGCAAGAGCGTGAAGTTGCCACCATTCGTGCGCGTGAAGAAGCGGAAACGTTGAAGGTTCAGGAAGAAGAACGTCAGAAAGCAGAAGAAACCAAGATTCGAGTGGATCAGGAGTTGGCTGTTCAGACTGAGAACCAGAAGCGTGAAATCGAAGTGGCCGAGCAGAATCGCCAGCGTGCCGTTGTGATTGAAGTTGAAAAAGTAACGCGTGCGAAAGATCTAGAGATCGTTTCTCGTGAGCGTGAAGTAGAACTTCAGAAGATTGAAGCTGAAAAAGCGGTTGAAGTTGAGAAAAAAGAAATTGCGAACGTGATTCGTGAGCGTGTGGCTGTTGATAAAACAGTAGCAATTGAAGAAGAGCGCATTAAAGAAGTTCGTGAAGTTTCTGAAGCAGATCGTGCGAAGCAAGTTCAAGTACTGACTGCCGAAGCGGATGCTGAAGAAGAGAAAGTGAAGCAAGTGAAGGCGGCGGAAGCGGAAGAACAAGCGGCTAAGTTCAAAGCGGTTGAAGTCACCACTATGGCTCAGGCAAACCTTGAAGCAGCTGCGAAAGAAGCTGACGCTAAGAAGAAGATGGCTGAAGGTCAGCAAGCTGAACAAGCGGCAAGCGGTCTAGCGGAAGCGAAAGTGCAGGAAGCGAAAGCGGATGCACTTGAGAAAGAAGGTCTTGCACAAGCAAATGTGATTGCGGCACAAGGTGAATCTGAAGCGAAAGCCGTTCGTGAGAAAGGTTTGGCGGATGCTCAAGTGATTGCAGCGAAAGGCGAATCGGATGCGAAAGCATTGCGCGAAACTGGCTTGGCGGATGCAGAAGTTATCGGTGCGAAAGGCGATGCCGAAGCGAAAGCCCGTAAAGAAGTTGGCTTGGCGGAAGCCGCTGTTACTCGCGAGCACTTCAAAGCAGAGGCCGAAGGTCTGGTCGACAAGTTCGAAGCTATGGGTCAGATGAGCGATCAAGCACGCGAACACGAAGAGTTCCGTATGAGCTTGGAAACGGCCTTCAAAGAAGCTATGGCGTCTATTGAAGCTGGTAAAGACATTGCGAAAGAAAACGCAGAAGTGCTTTCAACTGCATTGCAGAAAGCGAAGATCGACATCGTGGGTGGTGAAGAGCACTTCTTCGATACCTTTGCGAAGTCATTGTCTCTCGGTAAAGCCGTTGATGGTTTAGCGTCGAAAAGCAGCACCGTTGGTGCCTTGTTGGCGAAGGTACTAGACACGCAAGGTAAGAGTGCGCCACCAAAGCCTGAAGGTGAGGTCTCTCACTAAGCGCTAACTCAAAACTTCTGGAACCAAGATGACTGGAATCAACACGTCTGGTCTCTTGAGTTGTGGTCACCTGCGAAGGTGGCCACGCCCCTCTTTTTCTGTACTGAGTGAAGGAATTAACGATGGTGCAGCAGGATCAATCTCTTTCATCTGGCAATCAGACATCAGAAGACGGCAGCAGCCATGTTGAGTCGGCCGTTGCACAAGGTGGTGCTTACGAGGTCATTCGAAAGCGCTTAACCGATCAAGGAAAAAAACTCTATCAACAAACCCAAACGCTGAATGACGCTCGATTAACAGAGTTCGGTAGCTCTGATATGAAAGTGGCCTCTCGGGTGCGTATTCGTACTGAGAATAACAGCGTTGCTCGGGATATGGTTCAGGTCGGCGACTTTTTATTGTTCGGCTATAACGTCTTTCTGGGCTTGAAGAAAGAAACCAAAATCGAGGATGTATTCACCCTGTTTCGCTTAAAAGGCGAAGGAGAAGAGTACGATCTGGAAAGCGTCGATAACGCTGACAGTTTTCTGGCTGAATCGTCTTTTGTCAGCGATTTTGATGAACTCTATCGCTACTACAAGCACACCAAACTTGTTCAGTTAACCGTTAAAGACGGTAAGTTACTGGCTGGTTTTCAAATCGGGGAACGTCTCGAAGATATTCGGGTATTTCGTTGGTCCGTTTCGGCTGATGGCAAGGACATTCGATATATAGATAATCGCGGTGAACGTGATATCCAGTTGCCACCAGCCTATGATTTTGAGTGGATCGAAACGACCCGTGAAGATACGGTCAATGGTCGTCATCCACACATTAATATTCTTGATCGAGTGTTTGTGGAAACAGTGGGCGGTGATCTCACCGTTAAGATTGAAAACAACACGGAAGATGGCTTAGGTATCTATCGGGAGCCGGTAGAAGATAAGACCCAGTCTTTGGACGATGCGAGCATACAGTATGCTCAGTTGGGCGAATTAATCTTATTAAAAGTATTACCTTATCGTGAAACCACCAGTCGCTATTTAGTGTTTAATGGTTTGACTGAGGAAGTACTAAGAATTGATGCCATTGGTCAGTCATGCGTTCAATTACCAGAAGATCACGGGATTATATTTCCTGGTGGTTATTACTTGCAGACTGGGGAATATAAGAGCTTCGATTTGGAGCTGATTGACACTGAATCTCAATCTCTGAAGTTCAAGCGAGCAATTCGTTCACCCAACGGCGAAGATGTTCTTTATGTGTTTTATGAGCAGGACAGCGGCACGTTTGGATTGTTTGCTTACAACTTAATTAGTAAAGCATTACAGAACCCAATTTATGGCCATGGATATGCTTTGTTTGACGATGGCAAGCTGGTGGTGTTCTCGGCGGAGCAAGAGCCTACGCGCGTGCATCCGATGCAAATTTGGGAAACGCCATTTGTCAGTCAAGAATATGCGAGTCAAACAGAGGTAAGCCAGACCTTCTTTGGTCGTATTGGTAACTCGGCGTTGGTTCGAGGCGTCTCTGATTTATACAGTATTTGCCGATTGATTGATAACCAGTCGGTGTCAGTTCGTATGTACGAAGAGCTGACTAAATCTGCGAATAAAGTCTTCGACAGCCATTATTGGATTGAAGATTACCGTCCTGACGGTGAGAGTGATGCCTCTGTTGCATTACTGCTTAAAGAAGTCTCGAAAACGTCGGAATTGGTCATCGACGAGTTTGAAAAAGTAGAGAGTATTCGACGTCAGTCTCAGCAATCAATGAACGAAGCTGAAGCGACTCAGACTGAAATTTTACAGTCTCTGCGTCCTGAAAACTGGGAAACGGCAGAGCAATACGTTGAAGCATTAGATCGCTTACGTCATCAGCGTGGTCATCTGACCACCATCAAGGAATACCGCTACATAGACCTTTCACGCATTGAAACGCTTGAACAACAACTTGTTGAAGCGCAAGAGCGCGTCAGTGAAGAAACAGTTACTTTCTTATCGGATGAAGAATCATTAACCCCTTACTTATCGAAAATAGATGAGATCAACAAAGACGTTGAAAAGGCGGAGAGTAATGCCACCTTAGATCCATTAATCGAGACGTTAGAATCAACCGCGTCTGGATTGGATTTGCTGTCTGAACTGATGGCCACCTTAAAGGTTCAGGACACCACGGTTCGTACGCGCATTGTTGATTCGATTTCGGAAGTCTACTCCAAGTTAAACCAGAGCAAAGCGGCAGCGCGTCATAAACAGAAGAACCTAGGTTCGGAAGAGGCGACGGCTCAGTTTGGTGCTCAGTTCAAATTGTTTTCGCAGAGTATTGCCAATGCGCTGAGCATGGCGACCACGCCCGAGAGATGTGATGAACAGTTATCTCGTTTGCTGGTTCAATTGGAAGAACTTGAAAGCCAGTTCAGTGAATTCGATCAGTTCCTTGCCGACATCATGTCAAAACGTGAGGAAGTGTATGAGTCTTTCGAGTCCCACAAACAACAGCTGTTGGATGAGCGTCAACGTAAGGCGCAAAGTGTGGTGGACGCAGCTGGCCGGATTCTAGCCAGCATTGAACGTCGTTCGTTCAAGTTCACCGATGCCGATGAGCTCAATACCTATTTCGCTTCCGATGCGCTGGTGTTGAAAACCCGTGAAATGGTTGAGCGCTTACGTGAACTGGACAGCGCGGTTAAAGCGGATGATGTTGAGTCTCGCTTTAAGGCCATCAAAGAACAAGCGTTGCGATCGCTACGTGACAAGACCGATATCTATGAAGAGGGCGGTAATGTCATCAAACTGGGCCCTCGTCACAGGTTCAGTGTTAATACTCAGGAATTGGATTTAACCATCATTCCGCGTGATGGTGTGCTGAATGCTCACCTTACAGGAACGGATTTCTTCGAGCCTTTGGAGAGAACAGAGCTTCAGTCGCTTAAAGCCTATTGGGACATGACGTTGGAGTCAGAAACCCCGGATGTCTACCGTGCAGAATATCTGGCGTATCTGATCCTAAAAGCGTGTGAAATAGGTGAAGAAGCAACGTTTGACCAGCTGAATGATGCCTTGTTGGACGATCAGAAACTACTGAAGCTGGTTCGTAGTTTTGCCACGCCTCGCTACAAAGAAGGCTATGAAAAAGGCATTCACGATCACGATGCGACTTTGATTCTGAAACAGTTAGTACCTGCTTTGGACAGTGCCGACTTGTTGAAATTTGATCCGCAATGTCGAGCTTTGGCTCAAATATTCTGGGCCAACATTCAGCATCTGGATCGCCAAGCTGAAGCGGATCTTTCTGCGATTAAAGAAACATCCAATGGTTGGCACGAGCGCGCTCAATCGGCCGCGTCCATGCAAACCATATTCAACAATGATCAAGCCATTCGTTTACTGAATGCAGAAATTCATCAGTGTTTGGAAATCTTCTACGAGCATCATCCAATTGAGTTTTCGCAGCGAGACTTAGAACGTGCTGCTGAATATTTGGTTGCAGAGCTCAGTCGTGATCGTTTGGATTTCATTTCCAGTAAGTATGCGCAAGCGCTGGTGGATGATCTCAAACGGAGCATGGACGATGCGTCTTGGAAGAAGTACCAAGCGTCATTGCAGAAGCTGAAAGGGCAAGTGGCAGCGCGTTGGTCATTAAGTGCTTCTTGGTTGTCGGCGTTGGTAAAAGGTAAAGAGTTAGCGCATTTAGAGCGCTACATCCCTGAAGCCGTGGCTTTGATTAATGCGGATGGCCGCATTGAGCGTCGTCCTACTGAGGCCGATGTCGAACTGAAAATTACAGGCTTGTTGGGGGATCACCCAAGGATCGACAGTCAGACATTATCCTTTGCTTTGGATGAATTTATTCAGCGTTTAGACGATCACAAATATCGTGTGGTTGCGGGGTATCATCAATACCTGGATCTGAGACAACACATCATCGAAGAAGAACGTGAAGCACTGCGTTTAGAATCCTTTAAACCTAAGCCTTTGAGTTCTTTTGTTCGGAACCGTTTGATCAATGAATCCTATCTGCCTTTGATTGGTGACAACCTGGCGAAACAGATGGGGACCGTCGGTGAAAACAAACGTACCGACCTGATGGGCTTGTTGATGATGATCTCGCCTCCGGGTTACGGTAAAACCACCTTGATGGAATATGTGGCAAACCGACTTGGTTTGATTTTCATGAAGATCAATTGTCCGTCGTTAGGCCATGATGTGTTATCTCTGGACCCTGAACAGGCACCAAACGCAACGGCTCGACAGGAGCTGGAAAAGCTTAACTTAGGCTTGGAAATGGGTAATAACGTGATGCTGTATCTTGATGATATTCAGCACACAGACCCGGAGTTTTTGCAGAAGTTTATTTCCTTGTGTGATGGTACGCGACGTATTGAAGGGGTTTGGAAAGGGAAGCCGAAAACCTATGATATGCGCGGTAAGAAGTTCTGTGTGGTCATGGCGGGTAACCCGTATACGGAAACCGGTGAAGCCTTCAGAGTACCTGACATGCTGGCTAACCGTGCCGATATTTATAACCTGGGTGATATTCTGGGTGGCATGGAAGAGGTCTTCGCACTCAGTTATATCGAGAACAGTTTGACCTCGAACCCTGTGTTGGCACCGTTGGCGACCAGAGAAATGGACGATGTCTATAAACTGGTGAAAATGGCACAAGGCCAGAACGTGGCGTCTACCGATCTTAGTCACCAATACAGTGGTGCCGAAATTGGTGAAATCACCGGAGTACTTAAAAAGCTGTTCAAGATCCAGGATGTCGTTCTCAAGATCAACCAGCAGTACATTGCCTCGGCGGCGCAAGACGATGTTTATCGAACGGAACCTTCCTTCAAGTTGCAAGGGAGTTACCGAAACATGAACAAGATGGCCGAGAAAGTATCGTCGGTGATGAACGATGCCGAACTGCTTCAGATGATTTCGGATCACTACCTCGGTGAATCGCAGTTACTTACTAACGGCGCAGAAGAAAACCTGCTTAAGTTGGCGGAATTACGCGGCAATATGACCGAAGAAGAGCAAGCCCGTTGGACACAAATCAAGAAAGACTTCCAGCGCAACAAAGCCATGGGTGGCGATGATGCTGACGTAGGTGGCAAGGTTGTGGCTCAGTTGGTGGATCTTGTGGATGGCGTTAAGCAGCTTGGCTTGTCGGCTCAGACGGCGGCAACCTCGTTTGCGGATCAGACATCGGCAGAGCAACCAAACGAGGCTCAGGTAGCTCAGTTGGATGTCATTAATAAATCTTTGATTCGTATTGGTGATTTGTTGGCAGAAGCTGGCAGTGTGGTTCAAACGCAGCCACAGGCTCAAGCACCTGTTGAAATGCCAAGTGTTGAGATTGTTCATCAGCCTGACCCGGATGTGAATAAAGTACTGAGAGTCCTTGCGTTCACCCTGAGAAAAGGCATTTTCCCGCTGGTTCGTGGTATGAATCAACGTATGGAATACGAGCTGATGACGCATGAAAAAATGCAGGCCATTCAGGATCAATTACAACAATTGGAATCTGAATTCCCATCAGCGGATGATCCGAACTAATGTTTGTAGCGTGATCGACGTATGAAGTGTGATCGGCGTATGACTGTCTTGAATTGTGATCGACATATGGCTGTCTTGAGGAGCATATGGCACGCAAGTTAAGTACGCTTCTGATCAAGAAGGTCAAAATCGTTGGCTTATTGTGCGCTTGCCTTATTGGCAGCCACATAGCCAACGTGCTCTTAAACGGCGCTTTATTTCAGTATGGGATTCAACCCAGAGAGCTCGATCGGCTTCATCATATCTTTACTGCCCCTTGGGTACATGGTTCGTTCAGTCATTTACTTAATAACTTAGTTGGTATCGTGGTGTTCAGCTGGTTGTGTTTGATCCGTTCAGTACGACTGTTTTGGTTCAGCAGCTTTATCATTGTGTTGGTGACTGGGTTGTTAGTGTGGTTGTTCGGGCGACCTGCCAATCACATTGGTGCCAGCGGTTGGATATTTGGGCTGTGGAGCCTCAGTATTTCTCTGGCTTGGTTTGATCGGCGTTTGATTAACATCGTGATCGCGATGTTGGTCATTCTGTTTTACGGCGGTATGGTGTTTGGCATGTTGCCGCAATCGAGTGATGTGTCTTTTGAGTCTCACTTGTTTGGTGCCGTCGCTGGTGCCTTTGCAGCCTGGTTGAGTACGCTCAAGCCGTTAAGAAAGAAGCTGAAAGACTAAGAAAGCCAAGTTTAAATAATGGGATATAAGAAAGAAAACAGGAAAAACGTATGAAATGTCCTGCGTGTCATGGTTCTGATTTAGAACCTAAACAACTCGAAACAGGCCTTATTGCTGGATCTTGTCAGCAATGTGACGGTGCTTTGTTATCGTTAATCAACTACCGCTTTTGGGCTCAGAATTCGGAGCTTTCCAATGAGGTAAATGAAGAAAGTGTATCCGTGGATGTACCTGAGGCCACTGAAGAGAAGGCGATGGTGTGTCCGAAGTGCGCTCGATTGATGACCAAGTTTAAGATTGGTTTGATGACCGCCAATCAATTGGATCTGTGCAGCCATTGTGATGAAGCCTGGTTGGATCAGGGTGAATGGCGTTTATTAAAACAACTGGAATTGCACGGTCAGCTGCCGAAGATTTTCACCGAATCTTGGCAACGCAACATCAGAAAAGAACGCATGTATAACCTTGTGAAGCAACGATACGTCGACATGATGGGGGATGAAGACTTTGATCGTGTTGAGCAATTCAAGCAATGGTTAGATCAGCACCAGAGCAGAGAAGACATTAAGCAATTTTTAGTGACCTCCTACGATTAAGCCGGGGGCCAATCCTTCAGTTATAGGGATTCAGTTAAAGGAATTCAATTAAAGGAAAAGTAAATGCGTATCAAGGAATTAGAGGCTTGGTTGATCGAAGCGTTACAAGACACCAAGTTAGATAACACTGAGAAAGCCGAGCTTCGTAGCATGGTGCCAATGCTGTCGGTGGAAGAAGGGCGTTTTCTACGAAATAAAGCCTTTGCTTTGGCCAAAGATGAAGTGCGGAATGATCCCGAGTTGACGTTATCCGTGTTCAAATGGTTAGAGAAAGTCGTAAAAACCATCGACTCTGCGGATAACCCGACCACCGTTGAAAGCAGTGCCCATTTTAGCCCAGGCGATGAGTGTCGTCGTAAGATTCTCGATCTTTGTCAAAACGCAAGACGCTCCATTGAAATCTGTGTGTTTACTATTTCTGATGACAGTTTGAGTAATGCCATTCTGAAGGCGCATCAAAGAGGCATCGAGGTTCGTATCATTACGGATAACGATAAGTCCAATGATCTGGGTAGTGATGTCGATATGTTGAGCAATAAAGGGGTGCCGGTTCGTATGGATCGAACCGACAATCACATGCACCATAAATTTGCGCTGTTTGATCGAGCAACGCTGCTCAATGGCAGTTTTAATTGGACGCGCAGTGCTTCGCGTTATAACCAAGAGAACATTGTGGTCAGCGGGGATGTTCGGGTTTTGGATCGTTTTACCACAGAGTTTGATCGGTTGTGGGCGCAATTTGGTTAGTCTGAGCTAATACATCTAGCCATTGCTACTCATTCCGACCCCGAACTGTTTCATGTGCACTGCAAGTAAAACAGTTCGAGGCGCTTTAATATTTTTCACCCTTGTTTTTGTGAAAAGCGTTCAAGCTTAGAAAGAATGGCGTTCGCTTGAAACGGTTTGAATAAATAGCCATTTGCACCGGATTTAATGGCATCAATGATTTGTTCTTTGGAGCTTTCTGAGGTCAGCATCAGTACCGGGATATTAGCCAGCTTCTGTGTGGAACGAATCTGCTTCAATAAATCCAGGCCATTCATATTTGGCATTTTCCAATCGCTAATTACTAGATCAATGTCGCGTGTTCTCAACAGCTCTAATGCGGCATGACCATCCACGGATTCATGTACATTGGTATAGCCTGCGTCTTGCAAAATATTAATCAGTGTCCAACGCATGGTTGAACAGTCGTCGACGACCAGGATATGTAAGTCGGTGGATTTGTTCATTACTGTATTCTCCAATATCGCTCGATGCATTTCATCAATCTCGCGAAAGTCGGTTGTTAGTCTTCTCCGTTAGCGTGTCCTTGTTGTCGTTCCGTCGTTCCGTCGTTTGCGTGGGGTGTTCTTATTCAGAGCTTAATTTGTTGTGAATCATTCAAATGGCTGCATCCGATGTTAGGCGCTCGTTTGAGTCAACGGTGGTTGAATAGGCCGGAAAAACAAGAATGAAGGTGGTTCCTTGATTCGGAGCGCTTTTGACCAAAATATCCCCGCCTTCTTCCGTGACTTTCGTTTTTAATGCATTTAAGCCAAAGCCTCGTCCGGCCAGAGCCGTCGCTTCTACGGTGTTACTGAAACCGGGGAGGAAAAGGATTTTCCATGGCTGATCGGCGTCGAGGTATTCCGTGATCAGTTGTTGATTAAGGTTTGGATCATGGGTGGCTTTATGGATGATTTCTTCCCAACGAATGCCGTAGCCATCATCGCTGATTTCAATTTCTATCTGATCATTCTTTTGTAAGCAGCGGAAAACAATTTGACCGCTGGATGGTTTGTCGGCTTGCTCTCGTTCCGTCGGTGATTCAAGCCCATGCGTGATGCAGTTTCTTAATACGTGAATCAGCGAGGCCTCAAGCTGATCAAACAAGCGGCGGGAGATTCGAACGGCCTCGCCTTCGGCTCTGACCTGAACCCGTTTGCCTTGTGATTCAGCCAGGCGTTGTGCTTCATTTGACCATTTTCGAATCAAGGTTTTAGCGGGCACAGAATCAAAGGTTTCGATTACTCGAGTCGCTCGTTGCCAGTTCTTGTCTTTGATTGCTGTTTTTAAGTGCTCGAAACCGTCTTTGGTAAGCACGATGCCAAGCAGTCGTGTTTTTAATTCACTACCCAGACCGTCCAAAATGTGTCGGATCGAATCGCAGTCGCTTAAGAATTGCTGCCAACACTCGTCGAAGGCCTGATTGTCGTTAAAGGAACCGGTAGAGGAGGAATCGTGTTTGGTGTCTTCCTGAGTCATCTGTCCAAGACAATGTTCAAGTTGATGACAGCTGCTTTGAAGTGCTTCTTGTTCCAACATCCCGCACATCCCTTTTAGGGTATGCAGTTGTCGTTGAGTTTCTTCTAACTGCGGCCCGGTTTGACTGGTTACTGTGCCTTGGGTCGCCAACTTATGGAGGGTGTCTTGAATTTCTGCGTCTTGGATTTCTTCGACAAGATTCAGCAATCTCAGAAAATGCTCTGGATTATCGTAGAGAACCCGCATACGCCGTTTTTCTTGTTCAAGAAGCACGTTTTTCCGAGCCAGCTCTCGTGCATGGGTTACGTCTTCAATACCAATATCGACGTAATTGATGTGATCGTGGAGATCTACACAAGGGTAGTAGGACAGACTGTACTCTCTGAGATTGCCTTGCGCATCCATGAATTTGGTTGCTTCAGGCAATAGGTTTGCGATTTCTTCAAAATCCATCGCATGGTCTGTTTGGAAGAATAATGGATACAAGGTAGAAAACTCGTCGATGTGCTTGGGATCATCAACAAACAGGCAGTCGTCTGCGGGTTTGCCAAGCAGTTGTGAGCTGTTGAACAGCTCGCAGCATTTTCTTGAAAACTCTTTGGTAATGACGCCTTTCGGATCGACTTTCAACAGGCCTTGAGAGAAGTGTTGCAGCAATTCACTGATCCGTTGATTGGCAATTTTCAATTGGGTCGACTTTTGCTGGAACAGGTTCCGCCAAAGTTTAGGAATACGAATGATGATTTTGTAAAAGGTGTCCTTTTCAATGGCTAATGTTTGGCAGGCTTCGATCGTCCGGACGGTATTTTGAGCTTTGCTTTCAGAGCTGATGACGTGACGTTCACCAAAGAGATCACCGACGCCACCATGAGTAATCAGTTCGTGATTGATCCAAACTTCGACGGTTCCCGAGGCAATCAAGTGCACATGATCAAACGATTCGCCTTGCGTCAGAATATTGGTATTCGGTTCAATGCTGAGCTCCGTCATATTATTTGCCAGCATCATCAGATCGTAATTACTTAAGCCTTTGAATAATGGTGCGTGACGTAACAGATTTAATCGGGACTGGTTGGTGACGGTATTGGGGATGTTCGCCAATTGGTTGAAGTCGAATGCTTCTCCGAGGATGTCGCAATAGTGATGGGTGATTTCAATAAAAATCTGATGCAGTTCTGGGCTGGAATGTTTTGAGAGTTTACTAAAGGCGGATAAAAACTCGCCTAATGCAGCCTGAACTCGTCTGGGCAGACGTTGCCATGCTGGGAAGAGCTCTCGAAATTTCAATGTTTCAGCTTCAAGGTCTTGCCGCTTTTTCTTTTCTTTGGCGAGTTCATCTTGAAGGTGACGATGGGCAAATTGCAACTCCTGATGACTTTCTCGCAGTTGCTTTATTTTGTGTTCATTATGAAAGATGGCTTCTATTCGTGTTATCGCCAGAGATTCAACCAAGGGCAGGGTCAGATAGTCAATGGCTCCTGCGTCGATGCAAGGCTGTACCAGCGCGTGTTGATCCGGTGCGACGAGCAGCAGGATAGGAACGGAGCAGTGGCCAGGGTGGCGTTTGAGTTTCATGATCAGTTCAACGCCGTCTTCGCCGTATGCTTCGATGTTCAGCACAATCAGGTGGATACTTAGGTATTTCAGGGTTTCCCAAAGCTGAACTTCCATATCTACCACTTTGAGTTGTGGATGTAAGCCAGATCGGGTTTGCACAAAGTCTTGGAAGCCTTCGTTTTTCCCCAGCAAAAGCAGGTGCAGCTCCGGTGTCGAAGACTTACTATCCTGAGACGCCATGATTCTTTCCACTTAGCTTGCTAAAGCGGGTCTGGGAATTTCACCAAGATGGCCGTAACAGCGTTGACGATAGATTTGAATGACAACGTCGTCCGGGTCTATTTCGTAACATTTCTCGAAGAATCTCAGAGCTTCGATATAGGCTTCGGTCTGATAGGCATTGATGCCTTTCTCATACATGGGCAGAGTTTGCAGTTTTTTCTTCTGGCGTTCAGGTAAGTCGCCATCAATAACCTCATACAACATCACGTTTTCAGACTTGCCTCGGACGACAACACAATCGATGTAGCGCAGTGAGTAAGAGATATTGTTTTGTAAGCCGATAAAGGTGTCGCTACCGATCAATATTGGCGTCTCATAGGTTTTGGTGAGGTGTTCAATCCGAGCGGTGAGATTGACGGTATCGCCAATGACGGTACTGTCCATACGAATTTCACCGCCGACGGTACCTAACATTAAGTCACCGGTGTTGATACCAAACCCAAGTTTGATAGGAACATAACCGCATTTGGCGCGATACTGATTATAGGTCAGTAGCATTTCAGACATGGCAATGGCTGCTCGAACTGCATCGTCGGGATTATCAAACAAGGCCATGATGGCGTCTCCGATGTACTTGTCGATGATGCCGTTTTTATCTTTGATGATGGGGGCCATGAAGGATAAGTAGGAGTTAATGAATCGGAAGTTTTCAGAAGGGGTCATGGACTCAGACAAGGATGTGAAAAAGCGAATGTCTGAAAAGAATACCGTCATGCGTTTTTCAACATGATCCCCCGGATTTACATCAATGATGTTTTTCTTATGAAGTATTTTCAGGAATTTATCAGGGACAAACTGTTGAAGTTTGTCATTAAATTGCTCAAGTTCTTCGGAGCGTAATCTGAGCTCACGGGTCCGCTCTTCAATACGTTCTTCCAATACTTCTTTGGCTTTTTCAAGCTCCTGGTTTTGTTCTTGAATGACTTCCCCTTGATGTTCCAACTGTTGGTTTTGCTCTTCCAGAAGTTCGTTGGCTTCGGCAATTTCTTCTCGTTGGATTTCAAACTGGGTCAGCAATACCTGCATTTCGACACGGGATTCGGCGGCGTAGAGGCTCAGACCGATGGTTTCCTGCACCTGTTCCAAGAAATCAATGTGGATCTCTTTAAAGGGCTCAAAAGCTGCCAGCTCCAGTACGCCATTCAATCCGTCCCCAATTTTTATCGGCAGAATTACCAGATTACGAGGCGTTGCTTCACCGAAAGAAGACGACACTTGTACGTAGTTATCGGGTAAGTCACTTACAACAATTAGTTTTTGATCAATGGCTGCTTGCCCGACCAGACCCTCTCCGAACCGTAAGGTTTGCGTTTTGCTCTTGGATTTAGGGTAGGCGTAGGTGGCTAACAGTTTTAGAGTTTGAACTTCCGATGCGAGACCGTAGAGAGCACCTACCTGAATGTTAAGTATGGTAGAGAGCTGTTTAAGGATATTCTGAGCCAATTCAACCAGATCTTGTTCACCTTGAATAGCCTCATTCAACGTGGACTTACTGCTTTGAATCCAGTGTACGGCTTCCATTTTCGTGGTGCGCTTCTGAACCTCGTCTTGTAAATTTGACAGGGCGTTGAGCTGCTGTAGCGTGCTGTGAACGGCCACGCTTAACTGTCCGATCTCATCTTCATTGTTGGCTTGTGCCAGGGCTACTTGGGAATCTTCTTGCGTGCTTACCAGATTGAGTAACTTTGAGATTTTGTTGCTGACCATGTGCTTAAAGTACAGATAGACCCAAAGGCCATAAGCGACAATCATAGTCAGGGCGATGGCAGCCAAAGACAGGGATTGCGTACTGGTCGCGCGTTCTACTGCAAATACCACAAGTAACATCGGCAGTAAGATGGCTAATAAAGATTTAGTGAGGAGTGTCATAGTGCCTCCGGTGATTCATTCAGAATGGAAAGAAAGTTGCGTGCTTCATGGTTGTTGGCATTCAGGTTTAGGCACTGTTTAAAGTGTTCCTTTGCTTCGTGATAGTTACCGGCCTGTAGGTTGAGTGTGCCTAACAGTAAATAGGCTTCATCGTGTTGGGTGGCGCTGAGTACTAACTCAGCCAGCTCTGCGGCTTGTACTGAACGACCTTGATCGGCATAGAGTTTTGCCAGACCCAGATGACACTCTGTGGGGTGTTGCTGTTGTTCAATGCCTTGTTGGTAATACTGTTCTGCTTGGTCATAGGCTTTCTGTTCGTAGGCTTGTAGACCGAGCTTGAAGAAGTTGGTTGACGGCGATAGTGTGTCCGATTTGTTAGTGGCCTTAGGCCGGTCTTCTTTTAACTGAGGTGGAATGAATGTCGACTGAGCCGGTGTACTCGTCGTGTGCTGTGTAAAATCTTTAAGAGCGTGCGTGTTAAGTTGAGCTTGATGCTGCTTGTGTTTCGGTTGAGCTAGGCTATACCAAAAACCCTGTGTTGTTCGGTTGACTTGAAATTGTTCATTGATTGGCATGATCGAATCGGTCGGCGCCAAGAAGAGCCTGCTACGTTCGTTCATTAATTGTTTAATGATTGGTATGAGACGAGTAATGGTATCGCCATCAAAGTAAATCATTACGTTCATACAGAAGATAAAGTCGTAGTGCTGAATCAGTGGGCTATTCGGTAAATCGAACACATTCATGCTGAAGAAATTCACTTGCTGGGCGACTTCTTGGGATAATTCAAACTGTTTATTCGGTCGTTCTTGAAAGTAGAGTTGTTTCACCAGTGGGTTGGTATTGCGTAACGCGTTTTGGCTATACAGACGATTTTTTGCGTGCTGAATCGATTGTGGATTGAGATCAAAGGCATTGATTTGGATCGGTACGGAACCTAAATGGCCGGATTGATGCAATAGTATGGCAATGGTGTAGGGTTCTTCTCCGGTTGAGCAGCCAATGTTTAAAATCTTTATTGGTCGGTAGATTGGAGACGCTGATGTCAGTAAGGCCTCTTCTGAAAATTGGTTCAGAAACAGTTGGTAGCTTTCAGGGTAGCGAAAGAAACAGGTTTCGCCGGTAGTGATCGCATTTATAAATCGGGCTTCTTCGTCTTTTTGAGTGGTTAAGCGATCCAGGTACGCGGCGGGACTGTCTATTCCGAGCGCTTTACAACGGTTGTTAATGGCCAGGGTTAATTGTGTTGTATTTTGCTCGGTAAACGCTAATGCGTAGCGACTTTTTATAAAATTTATAAACTGAGTTAATACCAAAGTATGCATGCCTTATGTTCCCAGTTTGTTATGCACTAACGTGTGCATAAGGATACTTACACAGCAATTGCTCTTTCGGAGTGTTGTTGTGTTTTGGAGAGGTGCTTGTCAATCGCATGTAATATCACCCCTTTATCGAACTCCGCTTTGGTCAGGTAATCATTGGCTCCGACTCGATAGGCTGTTTGCTTGTCTTGATCCCTTTCCTTGTAGCTCAGCATCAGGATGGGAACGTCGGAATTCTTTTTAGAGGCTCGCATTTGTTTCACCATTTCAAACCCGTTTAATCTGGGCATGTCGATGTCGGAGACCACCAGATCTGCGGTAATTTGATCAAATTTATTGAGACCATCCTGGCCATCCACGGCACTGACCACCTGATAGCCGTTAGCGGTGAGCATTTGTTTCATTAATTCTCTGACCGTGGCTGAATCTTCTACGACCAAGATGGTGGGTTTGTCGTGTTTTGCGTGCTTTGTTCGTAGCTTGTGTTCACCGTGCGTATGGCTCATTTCCCGAATGGTGTTGAGCAGGTCATGAATGTCGAGCATTAATGCGCCTTTACCGTTTCGTAACGTGGCAACACCGGAGATGTCTTGAAGTTTGCCAATTCGGGCATCACAGGCTTGAACTATGACGTTTTCCTCGTGCAGCACTTCCTCAACCAGCAACGCGGCATATTGACCCGCTGTCCCGAGAACGATCATGGTTTGGCTTTTGGTGGTATTGGGCACATCGGGTTGCAGGAAGAGAGTTTTTAACTCGCAATAGGGAACAAAACGGTCATTAAATTTGAACATCTGACGGTCTTCGACCAGCAGCGTATCTTCACGATGATTAGGGTAAAGGCCAACGATTTGGTTAACTGGAAGAAGATAGATCTGATTCCCAAAGAGTTCAGAATTCCCTCCGACAACGGCTAAGGTCGGTGTGAGTGAGATGGTGGCCGGAAATTCCAGTAAGAACGACGTAAATACACCGGACTGACTGTTCACTTGTATTTTTCCGCCGATGGCTTCCACTTCGGATTTTACAATGTCTAAACCAACGCCGCGGCCGGATAGGTCGGTCACTTCTTCTGCCGTAGAAAAGCCTGGTAAAAATAAGAACTGCATTAACTCTTCATCAGAAAGCTTGGCCGCTGTTTCTTCCGTGAGGTCGCCTCGTTCTACAACTTTTTGACGAATAGTTTGGGCATTAATCCCTCGTCCGTCATCTCGCATTTCGATGAAGATCTGGCCTTCCGATTGATTGGCCGACACCAGGAGCTTTCCTGTTGTCGGTTTGTTCAGTTGCTCGCGCTCATTGGGTGGTTCAATGCCATGACCCACGGCATTACGTAACAAGTGCAGCATGGGAATTCGAATCACATCCAATACGGTTTTGTCGATTTTGACATCATCACCACAGATCTCTAAATCAACGGTTTTACCGTGTTCCAAAGCGAGATCTCGCACCATGCGTGGAAATTCCCCCAGAATATCTGCCAGGGTTTTAAGACGCGCGTTGACGACTTCCTCGTCCAGATGATTGCTGGTATGGAATAACTGATTAGACAGATGTTCCATGTCCTGCATGCCGTGGTTAATGGCTTCCTGAAGGACTTTTTGGGTGTTGCGGATTTGATCCATGGTGGATTTTAAGGACAGGGCTTCTTGCCCTTCCGTAATGTTGTAATTCAATTTGTCCAGCTGCGAGTTCAATCGCATGCTTTGCTCAAGATAGCTCTTGAACTGTTTGACCAACTCATCGGACAACTGCTGTGTGACTTTAAGCTCTCCGGTTTGTCGTAACATGCGATCCAGCGCCGCTGCTTCTACCTGGAAGATCGCCGAGTTGGATTGATTGACCGGTGGTGTGGTTTCCGGTGCTGCCTTTACGTGTGGCAGGGCTGTAGTATCGGCTGCTTGTTCAGCCGCTTGTTCAGCCGCTTGTTCAGCCGCTTGTTCAGGTTGTTGCTCTGTAACCGCCGGGGATGTTTCCTCTGAAGTGATCATTGGCGTCCAGAGTTCAGGCTGATCTGGATGATCCAGAATGCTCTTTAGAACCTCTAACATATGTTCTACTTCGGGCGGTTTCTGTTGTAGGTTTTCTTTGTCTGCGTTGGTGAGCAGTGCTTGTATTAAATCGAGGGTTTTGAGAACGGGAGTAACCAATTCGGTTGTGAATATGAGCGTATCGGTTTGGGCTCGATTAAATAGATCTTCAAGCCGATGGGCCAGTTCTTTAATGCCATTGAAGCGAATTGCTCGCGCCGCGCCTTTGAGGGTGTGAGCATCTCGCATGGCGTTAGCCAGAAGAGGCATATCGGTTGGTGTTTTTTCGAGCAGTAATAAGCCATCAGTCAGCTTCTTTATTTGTTCGGAGGCTTCCTCTTTAAATATCCCAAAGACATCGAACTCAGAACTTGTCATGACTGAACTCCATCAAGTAACTTTGCTCATCATTGGAAAGCATCTTGTCGGGAATCAATATTTGAATCATGGAATCGCCATTGACCAAGACGCCTTGCAGAAACGGTGTTTTTTCTTGATTTAATACGCCGCTTTTATGATCGCCTTCAACAAAGCTATGAATATCGTGCACCTGATCAATAATCAGACCCACGGTTAGGTGATCGAGACCCACAAGCACGATCCGGGTTCGTGGTGGATACGTATTGCGTTCCAGCCCAATGCGTTTAGCTAAATCGATAATAGGGATCATGCTGCCTCGCCTATTGAGCATCCCTTCAAGGTAGTCGGGTGCATTGGGTACCCGGTGTATCCACATCATGGGTAAAATTTCCTGAATACTATGCACATCGATGGCGTAGCCTTCATCCTGGATTGTGCAGGTTAAATACTCCATATCGTTGATTGCCACCTTGTCCATATGCTTGGTCACTCGCTCTGTGAGTACATCGGTTAACTGGTTTTGAAGCGCACGACAGTCCCTCTAAGTTGTCCGACCATGCTGTTCAACTCGGCAATGGCTTTATTGATTTGCTGAGATGCGCCGGCTGACATGTCGGTTGCGGTGGAAATGTTTTGCATGGAGTCCCCGATCATTCGGGACGCTTCTGTTTGCTGACCAACGACGCGAGTCATGTCTTCGGTTTGGTTGGAGATCTGAGCAACGTTGTTAACGATTTCTCGTAAATTAGTCACCGTGTTGGTCACCGATTCGGAGCCGACTCTGATTTCCTCAGACGACTTTTGCATGCTCATGACGGCCGATTCGGAGGCTCGTTGAATATCATGCACTATGTCGTTGATGTTCTGGGCGGCTAATAAGGAGCGGTCCGCCAGTCGACGTATTTCACCTGCTACAACACTGAAGCCTTTGCCTGATTCGCCGGCTTTGGTGGATTCAATGGAGGCATTCAGTGACAGTAAGTTGGTTTGATCTGCAACTTCCGAGATCACCGTTAAGACTTTGCTGATCTCTTCGATTTTTTCGCGCAGAAGCTGAATGCGCTGGCTGGCACCTTCGTTGGCTTTAGCAATGTTATCCATGCCTTCGAGGGCGATTTGAGCCTGCTCGACGCTGTCACTGGATTTTTCCGTTGAGCTTTGAGCGAATTGACTGATGCCTTCTAAACTCTGGTTCATCTCTGTCATGGACGAGACTTGTTCATTCACCGAGGATTTGACCTGATTGACCTGGGCGGCCATTTCAGTGCTAGAGGAGCCTTGCTGGTTAGTGGAGGCCATGATCTCGTTGGAAAGAGAGGATGTATTAAGTACGGCACCAGACACCTCTGAAATCAGCGTTAATAGATTTTGACGCATTTGTTCCATCTGATCAGCGAGTGCACCCAGTTCGTCTCTGGAGTTACTGGCAATCGGCTGGGTCAGGTTGCCGCTGGCAATGGTCGAGGAGGCGGTCAGAAGCTCGCGGACGGTTGCAATGATAGGGCGGGGCACAAACACTAATACCAAAATACCAATTAAGCCACCAAGCAGCGCAATGCTTGTCACTATCCAGGTACTGCTCAGAGATAAGTCATTGAGTGTGCCTGTGCTGTTTTCAATGCGTCCCCAGGTCCGATTTCTGGTTTCTTCAAAACTTTTTAATAGCAGGTTGGCGCTTTCGATCATGGAGGCTTTTTTCTCCTTGATGAAGGCGCCATTCTCAGCAATTTCGAGTGTTCTTTGTTCTATGAGTCTGATCGATTGGTCAAGCTCTTCTACAAAACCACGGATGTCCGTTCTTACGTCCCTAAACATGAGTTGAATCCTTTCATCTTGCGTATTGGTACGCACCTGATCGATCGAGCTTATAAGTTCTTGGGCTTGCTGGCGTATGGTGTTCGCTTGCATTAGGTTATCTGAGTTTGTGTACCTCAATATATTGAACTGAATATTGGCAATGCGCTCTTCCAGACTCGTTAGCGTTTGTCCAAAGAGGATGCTTTCCGGTGGAATGACCGACGCGCGTTTTAATGTAATCCAATGGTCTTCCAGAGTGGTAGAGAGCTTGTTTCGTGAGTCTTTTAACGTCCCTAATAACAGGGTTTGAGCTGCATTGGTCTCGGTTCTGATTTGTTGATTAGATTCACGGGCGGCCTGGATGGCGTTTCCTATATCATGAACGTCGTTTATGTGATTGGTGAGTAGTTGATCCATTTCAGTAAAAAAGCTGTTCAGCTGGACGTTATTGTGCTTTTCAATGTCTTTGGCGAGTTCGGTGGCGCTGGCTAAGTAGGAATTAAGTCGTTCCAGTTCTTGAGAGGCCGCGGTTAGCTTAAATTCATTCTCGGTGTTGAGATAATCTTCTTCCAACAAAAGCGCATCATACAGGGTCAAGCTCATTTGTTCGGCAAGCTTGGTTTGTTTGACGGCGGGTGTTACGACGTTCGTCATCTGTGAGCGTATTTCTGACATGATGGAGATGGCGACGGTAGAAATAATCACAATGATCAGCGTTAATATGCCCATTCCCCCGGAAATTTTGGCCGCGATCGACAGCCCCTGACGTTGACGGCTGGGCTCTCGAAAATGGGAATCACCCAATGGCCCTGAGGAAATGGTCGTGGGTTTGGAACCTTTGGGTTGAGAGCTTGGGGCAGACGGATCACCTTGCAGTTCTCTTTGTAAGGCTTCCAAATGTTGTCCTGTTTTTTCTTCGATAGCATGGTCTAAATGCTCTGTATCTTCTTCTGTGTCATGAGCGGGCCAGGTCGTGCTTGCTTGAGATGCGTCCATAAATCCTCCTATACGTTCAAAGCTCGGCTTCAACCAATTCGCTCAAAACGTCTTCTTTTAACCAGATGATTTTTCGAGGGCTTCCTTTGATGGGAAATTCGAGCAAACACTTAATCATTTGCGTCGACTTTTCTTCGATGCTCTCTTCTTGGGATACCAGATAGCTTTCGTAGATTGCTTCGACTGTGGACAATTCATTGACTAGAAATCCATAGTTTCCATTGTCTCCTTCCATCACCACCAGTTTCTGAGACTGGTTGGGCGTTACTTTTATGGAAGGTAAGTGCAATAAATAGTGCAGGTCGATCAAGGGAATGAAGCCACTGTGTTGTTGAATTAACCCAAGAACACCCGTTTGTACTCTGGGAAGAACCACCCCGTTTTTTAAATGAGTGGTTTCGTGAATGTTGCTGGTTGGCAGACCAAACCACTGATTATCTAAGCGAAAAATAAGCAGGTAGCCCAACAGCTGCTTTGACTCTTGTTCCGTTTCAGCAAGGTAGAGCTTGGCGCGCTCTTTTAGGAGTTCTTCGGGCAGAGCTTCATTGGAATGCATGATCATTTGACTCCCTGGACTGAGGGAACTCGGATATCAAAGAAGGTAAGGCGTCCCAGGCTTTATCACCGAGTCTGTGTAAGTTACTCAGAAGTTCCTTTTGTTCTGAATTTCCATGGATTTCCAGCCAGTTAATGAACTCAAGGAACCTTTGTTTACTGACGGTTTCAACGGAACTGAGTCGTTGTTCCTGATGAGCCAAGTCGGTTAGGCATTGATTGGCCTGAAGTTGGAATTGAGTGAATTCAGCGGCTTTGGTGACCATGACTTTGAGTTGTCTTGGGTTCCAGGGTTTTGCAACAAAGCCAAAGATGTGCCCTTCATTTACGGCCTTTATTAGGTCGTCAACGTCGGTATAGCCTGTGATTAACACGCTGGTCACAAATCTGAATTTTTCCCGTACTTCACGCAATAATTCACAGCCGTTAATCCCCGGCATACGTTGGTCGCTGAGTACGATGTGCCATTCACAGTCTTTGGTTTTGATCAGTTCCAGTGCCTCTTCACCGGATTCGGCGGTTTCTATATTGAATTGGCGTCTGAACAAACCTTTTAGCGAGCTTAAAATAGCAGGTTCATCATCGACAATGAGCATATTAAGACAATCGTTTGTTTTTGATGTTGGTATGTTCATAAATGCTTACCTCCATATGATGAACACTTGGGCTTTCAAGGATTGGGTGATCTCTGTAAGCCCGCCGCTTTCTCTATAGGTAAAGTCAGACTGAATACACTGCCATGTCCTTCTTTACTGGCTATTTCGATGGATCCTTGGTGGTTTTTAATAATTCGATAGGCGATGCTTAATCCCAATCCGGTGCCTTGCCCAACAGGTTTTGTAGTAAAAAAAGGATCGAATAATTTGGATTGGAATTTTTCCGGTATACCGCAGCCGGTATCGCAAAATTCAAGGTTGATATGGTCGTCTTGTTTTCGACCGCGAATGGTGATTTCACCGTCCCCGTCAATGGCATGAATGGAATTACTGAGCAGGTTCATAAAGACCTGATTCAGTTGTCCGGGAGCGCATTCGATCTCGGGCAGATCTTCCCATTCTTTATTGATCTTAATACGACCGTTAAGTTGATGATTCAGCATTAATAATGCGTTATCGATGCCTTCGTAAAGGTTGGCGCGTTTAATTTCACCTTCGTCCAGCCGTGAGAAGTTACGCATGTTGAGCACAATCTGCTGAATACGTTCAGTGCCTTGTTCACTGTGGGTTAGGCAGTCGCCCAGTTCCTGTGTGGTGTATTCGAGATCAAGGTCTTGTTCATAGTCGTGCAATTGCTTGAGGGTGTCTTGATCCTGATGGGTTTGGCCAAAATCACGATAGTAGGTTAACAGGCCTTGTATACTTTCAACGTCTTCACGAATGGTGAATAAGTTGTTTTGAATAAAGCTTAACGGGTTGTTGATTTCATGAGCGACGCCCGCGACCAGCTGACCCAGTGACGACATCTTTTCAGCATGAACCAGTTGTGTTTGGGTGGCTTTTAATTCGTCATTGGCGGCAACCAGTTCCTGGGTTCGTTGTTGCACCAAGGATTCTACTTTTTGTTTTTCCTGCATAATTTGACGAGTGTAGCGACGATACTGTTCTTGTATCCGTAGCAGAACGTCGATTTTCTTTTCGAGCAGTTTCAAGTCGGCTTCTTTGTTGATGAAGTCATCGGCACCCATCTCAATGGCCGCGGTGACATCTTCCAAGCTGTCTTTACCACTGAGCATGATGATAGGAATCTCTCGGAAATAGGGATTTTCACGAATTTCCCTGATCAATTCCAAACCGCTCATCTCGGGCATCATCCAGTCTACGACTAGTAGATCAATCGGGTTAGCTATCGGATCGCCGCTTTGAGCTAAGTGATGTTCCCCTGTCGCTGGTGTTTCCGTTGTATTAACCGCGCCTGTTGTATTAGCACTATCCGTGGCAGAAAACGCCTGCTCTAGTAGTTGCAGTGCTTCCTGCCCGGATTGCACGGCTGATACTTTAAAGTGAGGCTTCAAGAACTGCTGAGTCGAAAGTAAAAAGGTTTTGCAATCGTCCACCAGCAAGATATGGCGTTCTTTACGAGAGGTTTTCTGGATTTCCAAGCGTTGCAGGAAGAACAGCAGTCGTTGAATGCGAACTTCCAGCAGTTCAACGCCGTCTTCTTTCGAGACAAAGTCATCACAGCCCGCATTCATGGCAGACAAGATGCATTTGCTTTCAGATTTCCCGGTCATGAGGATGATGGGAAGATCAAAATACTTCCAGTTACAGCGAAGGCAGCGAACAATGTCCAGACCGTTGTGATCCGGCATGTCCCAATCGAGAACCAGAAGATCAATGTCTTCATTGGCCAGCAGTTGCATGGTGAGTTCTTGATTAGTGGCCGTGAAGACCTGATAGCCTTTCGATTCCAAGTAGTATTGGGTGGAGGCCAGCACAGTAAGGCTGTTGTCCAGAACCAGGATAGTGGCTGGAACCCGCATCATGATCGGCCTCCTTTGATCCACTCTTCTATCGTTCGTCGAATTCCGTCCAGTGGTTGAGCGCCCTGAGCCGCGCCTATTCGTTGCGCTGATTTAGGCATCGAATCCACCACACAGGAGTCGGGTGTTTGGGCTAGCGTTATGGCACCGGCTTGCTTCATGCTGAGCAGGCCTTCTGCGCCATCGTCAGCCATTCCTGTGAGTATGACTCCCAAGGCATTGGCCCCAAATACCTTGGCGACCGAATTCATACACAGATTGATACTGGGTGAGTAATAGAGCTCTGCAGGCGTTGGAACGATCTTTATCTGTTTTTCCGGCGTAACGGTAACGGACTGTCGACCGCCAGGCGCTACATAGACGTGTTTGCTCTTTAAGGGCTGTCCGTTTTTTGCGAGACAGATGGTTAAACCGGTATGTTCTGCCAGCCATAAGCGGAACGATTCAGCGAAAATTTCATCAATGTGTTGATTCAGTACGACTGCGGTGTCTTTGAGATCTGTCAGTGCCGCAAGGATCTTTAACACGGCATTAGGGCCACCAGTGGATGCGCCAATCACAATCAGTCTTTGTGCTGGTGAGGTTGGGGCGGATGAGATAGCCAAGCGCTGAGGGCGTTGTGTTGATGACACATGAGGGACGCATGCTTTCAGAAGGGTGTCCATTTTCTGAAATAGTTGGAGGCCCGCCCGATTCATACAGTCTTGGGTCAGAATGCCTTGTCCATTCAGCGTCACAACCGGGGTTTTAATGACATCCATGGCCCCTTTGGCTTGCGCTTCAAACACTCGGGTGACATTGGAGCTCACAGTACAGGTGACAATAAGAATGCGAGTAGGGTGGCTGTTCATGATGTTCATGGTGGCAGTTACGCCATCCATGTTGGGCATATGAATGTCCATTAAAATCAAATCGGGTCGGTACTCCTGATTCATTCTTACGGCCATTAGCCCATCGCCGGCAACACCAACACACTGATAGCAACCATGCTGTTCAAGCAGGGCCAAAAGTATTTTTTGGTGAAGTATTGAATCGTTCACAATTAATATCCGAGTCATTCCGTCAGCGCATCTCAAGTTATCGAACAGTGATAAAAGCTTGCGTTTATATTCTCTTTCGGGTTCCTTTATTTTTCATAATCTGTGCCAAATGACGCTCTTATCGGTTTTTAGATACAACCGTTTGATTTTTAATGGTTTTATCATGGTGGTCTTCAAGGGGATATCGGGTAATAAAAAAGATAAAAGGCTTCAGAGAAAACGTATTCTTTTAATAAAAGAGAGTCTTTTTTTATTTCTTTTATCGTGTTGCTTGAAAATGAATCTATTGGTGGTGTGAATGGTTGCCTGTATCGCCAAAGAATATGCATTGTTGCCGTGGTACAGAGTTATCGTGATACAGAGTTGTCGTGGTACAGAGTTATCGTGATACAGAGTTGTCGTGGTACTGAGTTGACATGGTACAAATAAGCCCCAAGCAGCGAACTGGCTCAGAGGTTAGCTATGTATGCCGGTGAGCTGCTGGTGAAGCTTGGTTATGTGAGACTCGGAGGCGGATAAGTCGTGTTGCCCTGCGAGGTGCTCTAGTTCTTCGCAGGTTTCAGCCAGATGGAAAAACTGAAAGCTGGTGGCTAGCCCTTTGAACGTATGTGCTGCGCTTTCCAGAGCGTGAGCATCTTGATTGAGTACGGCGGTTTGTATGTCCATCAGTAGGGTGGTGCTTCGCTGTAAGAAATTGGGCAGTTTCTTCGCTAGAATGGATTGATATTGATAGGTCAGGCGACAATTACTGGGTGGTTCCCTGTTGTAACTTTCTTGTTCCCAGTTGTGGCTGTCCGGTTTGGTCATTTCTGCTATTTGGTCGAGTTGCTGATTCAGCTGCAAATGTCGTCGTGTAGACTTGGCTAATAATGCCGAGCTGGTTTGGATGGATGGCTTTGAAAGCTCAAACGCTTTGTTTGCCTGGTCTTCCATGTGTGGTTTGGATTGCCCGTAATTTCCTTTGATACTCTCACGTTGCATCCAGTAAACATTTCTGGACATACACTGGCTGTCATACAAGATGTTATTGACGTAGGTGAGTTGTTCTTGTGTCAGGTTGGTGGAGCTTAACTCTGACGTTGCTTCTATTAGGTTGTCGATGAACACTCGAAGGCTGGATAAACTGTTATTTATATCCTGACTCGACAGTAATGATGTCGATGTACCAGAACGGGATGGAAGCGGATCGGGATGCCGTTGCGCAGGAAAAGAATCGGTTCTCTTTCGCTGTGTATGGCGCTCAATCAATTTCTCGCAGGTATGTTTAATTAACAGCGGTGTAATTTGCTCTTTTGGCAGGCATTCATACATAGGCGAGAGGAGGCTTTTGGGGTTTTCTATAGGCCTGGCCTCTGATTGAGCATGATGAGTTAAACACATTATGCGTTGTAAGGTGTGATAGTTTTTTTTACTGGATAAAAACAGAATGGGGATGGCGGTTTGAGTATGAGTTACTCGTGAAATCAGGCCAGCATAGTTAGACAAATTTGATCGTGATAAGTCCAATAAACACAAGTCGTGGTGGCTGTGATTTAACTGCTGCAAGGTTTGTTCGCAATTATCGGTAAGATCAAAACTGGTGCCCGGAAAGGCAGACTTCACCACCTGTTTTATATGCTTAAAAGTAGCTGTGTGATGTTTGAACAGTAAAATACGCATGTGCTTATCCCGTGTTCGATACGCTCGTTGTCAGACTGAGGGGCAACCAACTTCAGGCTGATAAACGAGCTCGTCCTTTTTCTTCTGAATAGGTGGTTCTGATACGAAGCATGGCTGGTAGCTGTTCTTTAAAGACCTTCACCAGCGCAGGATCGAAGTGTTTACCCGCGTTCTTTTCGATGTACTCCACTGCATCGACCACGGACCAAGCATCCTTGTAAGGACGAGCGGTGGTGAGTGCATCAAACACGTCAGCAATGGCAACGATTCTGGCTGAGAGAGGAATTTCTTTTCCTTTTAATTGATTGGGATAGCCGGTTCCGTCCCACTTTTCATGGTGACCCAAAGCGATTTCTTTTGCTAAATGTAAGAGATCGGAACCGTCGTCATCTCCTAAGATGCTGGCTCCAAATTGTGGGTGCTTTTGCATGATTTGCCATTCATCGTTAGTTAACTTTCCGGTTTTGAGTAGGATGTGATCCGGGATTCCTATTTTGCCGATGTCGTGCATGGGCGCCGCTTGAAAGATAAGGTTGCTCCACATCGGATTTTTTGTAATGGCTTCAGCCATTAATCGTGAGTAATAGCTCATGCGAATGACATGAAAACCGGTTTCATTGTCTTTGAATTCGGCGGCTCTGCCCAACCGACGAATGATTTGTAAACGGGTTTGTTCCAGCTCTCGGGTTCGTTCAGAGACTTTGTGCTCTAACAGTCGATTTTGGTTTGCGATAAACAAGTGTGTTTGTATTCTGGCTTGAACAATGGGCGGACTGATCGGTTTGGTGATGTAGTCTACGGCGCCTGCCTCTAGGCCAACTTGCTCGTCCTCAACACTCCCTTTCGTTGTAACGAATATGATAGGAATATTCTTCGTTGATGGCATTTTCTTAAGGTATCGACACAGGGTATAACCGTCTATTTCCGGCATGACCACGTCCAGCAAAATCAGATCCGGTTGAGGGTATTCTTGGGCAATTTCCAGAGCTTTCTTACTCGAAATAGCCGCTTTAACCCGGTATTTATGCCGTAATAGATTGCTCAGGACGTGAAGATTATCCGGTTCATCATCGACAATTAAAATCAGGCTATTCGCGTTGGGCATGTTTGCCGCTTTAATGTTGGTATCGTCTGGTATCATTTGACCTGTCCTCTATTACCTGTATTGAGGCTTTTAAAAGGAAATGTACTTGGTGGTTGATGCTCAACGTGCGCTTTCTCTAGCGCTTTGGTTAGGTTCTCTGCATGTACCAGCGCGATTTCGAAATCAAAATGAGAGGCGGCTTTTTCCAGACTTTTCATCTCGGCAGCGATTTCGCTGTGCCTGAGTAGGGGGTTAAGTTTTTCTAGGGTATCAAGAACTTCGGTATCGTTCTCCTTGATGAGATAGGTCAGTTTGTAGAGGAGAGGCATCACTAGACTAAAGTCGATGTTGTCTGGAGCTTCTTCCTCACTGGGTATATGCAAGCTGGATTCCCACTCCGTTATGGCTTGTGTGACTTCCTGTAAGGTTTGTTGAACCGCATTCAGCAATTTAGGATCAATGATTTGTAGTTCCAGAGCTTCTTCTAGCGAATGTGCTGCGCTGTGGAGTTTCATTGCGCCTATGTTGCCTGCAAGCCCCTTGAGAGAATGAGCAAGCTGACTCGCAAGGTCATAATTGTGCATGTCCAATGCCATTTGAATCTTATTGAGACTGTGCTTCTGACCATCAACAAACCTAAGTAACAACTGTCCATACAGCATTTTGTTACCTCCCATACATTTCAAGCCTTTTTGCATCTCTATACCTGTAAGCCTGGGAGGAAGTGAAATGTCCTGGATGGCTGACATGGTCGTGGCTGTGTCTGGCCCATCAATCTGTGTGTCTAAGAGTGTCTGTAAGTTCATTGTTGAGTCCTTAAAAGATCCTCTGAATTTGCCTCTATTCGCTTGCCATTAGGTGATGCTTATATGCTTTCATCTGTATACGTCGAGGTCTCAGAGTAAATTCATTGACGTCAGGATCGCTATGTCGGCAAATTATTTGAGAGCAAAGCTCGTACCATCTGAATTGGTTTGGTGGGGTGACACAAGCAAGGGAATAGGCTGAAAACTGGCACCGATTGATTTATCGGAAAAATATTGGCGTTACTCTCATGTCATCACCAGAGTAAGAAGCGGTGTGGTTGCTCATTAAAAAAAGAAAAACCGAAAGAGACTCTTTTTTTGGAAGAGACTCTTCCGGGGAGGGAGGACTTATCTTTTGTAGTCGGGAAACACATCCTGGATTCGATGCAGAATAGATTGGGGATTACGTTTTAATTCGCTGGAAATACCATAAAACAGCTCGGGTTTGCTGCATAAATACGCACGGAGTGCATCGGTTCCGGTATAGCAACGGTTCTGAGCCCGTAAGCCGAGCGTTCGCAGCGCCACTTCTTCATCTACCAGCGGTGGCATAAGTTGTTGGAATACGGATTTAAGATTCGATGTTTGCTTATGATCCAGAATGTACCTAAGAACCAGAGCCTGAATAATTTTGGTGTTTGATGAGACTGCTTTGCTGTGAGGATAGAGCAGTTTGAATAAGTAGGTATCGGGTAACCCTTTCAGAACATCCTGATGCACCATATCCGGTGTATTGTTTGAGGGGGTATTTCGAGAGTAAGTGTTCACTGGGTAGAAGTGAAAGGTGAATGACTGACGTTCAATACGTTTACTGGTCGGGCATAGGTATTCAATCGGGACTTCGATGGATGCTGGTTGTGGTGCAACTAAGCGTCCTGTATGGCCTTTTTTGATGTATTGAAAGTCTTCAAACAGCCTAATCAGTTGTTGCTGTATGACGGTATCATTGAGAATGCGCCAGAGCCTGAATCCATTTTTCTCAAAATTGCTCCACAGTAAACTGTGGTTACTTTCCTGGAATGCAGGGGACGGCACCGGAGTTGAATTGGCTGCACTTGGCGCGGCCAGAAAGTCAAAATCTTCTGGCAGTAAGCGTGAATGATTGGAGAACGCCATCGCCCGGTCGATGGCATTCTTTAACTCCCGTATATTGCCGGGCCAGGGGTAACTCCTCAATTGTTTGAGTGCTTGTGGTGAAATATCTTTTGAGGTATCCATGTTTTGCATGAAATAGCGTGCCAAATCCTCAATATCGTCTTGCCGTTGTTGAAGTGTGGGCACGTAAACAGGAATAACACAGATCCTAAAGAACAGGTCTTTGCGAAACGTTTTCTGTTCCACCATGACTCGTAAATCACAGTGGGTTGCACACAACACCCGAACATTGATTGGCCTGGCCTGATGGCTACCCAAAGGCGTGACGGTTTGTACTTCAAGTACACGAAGTAGCTTAGCTTGCAGAGACAGCGGCATGTCGCCAATCTCATCGAGGAACAAGGTGCCGTTGTTTGCCTGTTCCAATAACCCCTTCTTATCTTTTATTGCCCCGGTGAACGCGCCTTTGGTATGGCCAAAAAATTCACTTTCCAATAACTCCTCGGGAACTGCTGCACAGTTAACGGCAATAAACTTTTCGTATTTTCGATCACTAAGTTCATGAATACGGCGAGCTACCAGTTCCTTACCTGTTCCTGTTTCCCCTTCGATGATGACATTCTTGTCCGATTTGGCTGCAAGATTGATGAGTTTCATCAGTGTTACATAAGCCGAAGAATGACCTATGAGTTGGTGTTGTGGCCACACATTGGAGGAGAAGGGGGATGGAAACGGATCGTCAAAGTGCTCACGCCTTTGAGAGCTTATCCGCTCTGCACGGTTTAGTACTTCATTCAAACGATGCGGGATCTCGGCTTTGGACAGATAGTCGTCGAAGTCGTGATCTCTGAGTGCTTCAATGGCGCCTTCCAGGTTTTTATCGGTGGTCAGCATAACAGTTACCAAATGCTGGGCTATACGGCGTAGTTGGCGACCTGTATCGAAGCTATTAAGACCTGGCATCCTCCGATCAATGAGAGCGACATCCGTATTAGAAATCATGTTTTCCGGTAGCCGTAAAGCGTCTTCTCCACTCACCGCACTGCTTACTATGTGTCCCTGGCTTTGTAAAAATTCTGTATATAACTCTACGTTCAGAGGGTCATGATCCACTAACAGAATGTTCATTAAGCTTCTACCCCTTGCGATTCCATGCATTTAAGTGTGCGGGTGCTTTCAATTACTTTTTGTTGAGTATAGATCAAGAAAAAGGAGCGAATCTTTTGAGTATGTTCAGAGGTTCCTTAGGTGTTATGTGCGATTTCAGGTACGACAAAGGCTACTTATTGATTCTCATATCAGAGTTCTCTAATTAACTTCTTTGTTATCCGATGAAAACCGAGTGAGATATATATTACTTTGTGTATAAGACTATCCCCCTAAAGAACCGCATCTTCTATCAAAATGAAATCTAAAGTTTCCTGTTTTTGAAACGCCAAAGCGCTGCGACCTTAGACCGCACCTGACTTTCTTAATTATTTGTTTTCCTTAAGCAAATGGGCTGCAACTTGATTGGTTGGGTTGACCTTAATTCCTAGAGAAGCATGTACCTTCTTGGCTGAGTCTATATAGAAGCCATACTTTATAGATATGGAAACCAATCTCTTTCCCGCATTGTGTTTCTTTTTATCTCTAATATGTGGCTTCGAATGAGGTAATTAATGGGCAGTCGTAGTTCCATCACGACCAAGATAACCACCAGTTATGCAGCCGTTATTATTGTTTTAGCGGTTGTGGTAATGATCATCTTATATCGAGGTGATGAGCTTAATGATTTGAGTGATGTGGTGATAGATAACTATGTTCCAAGCGTTAACTTAAGTCTGGTGACTTTAAAAGAGGTCGAGACTTCAATGGGCGCCTTACGGGGGTGGGTTGCGTCCGGTGAAGGTAAGTACATTGAACATCGCAGAGCTGCCTGGGTTGAGATAAATGAGGGGATGGATCAACTGACTGAGCGAGCACGGAGCTTGGGTAAGTTATTTATTCTTCAGGATCTCAAGGCACTTAGACGGAAATTAGATGATCTTGAAGCACGACAAGCATCGGTTGAAGCTTTGGCGCATACGTCTGGAAATAGTCCTGTTAATCAGATGTTTGAAAATCAGGTACTGCCAATTGCGGACAGCGTGTTCGAAGAGATTTCTCGGTTAATTCACATGACCTATGACACGCTGTCAGTCAGTGAACGTTATACCTTATTGGCAGGGTTAGCCGACTTTAGGTACAGCTTCAGTAAGTCCATTAGTTCGATTCGAGCTTATTTAGCGTCCAGCGATATTAAGTTACGTGAGGAATTTGAAACTAATTGGAAGTTAAATACTGAAAACTTGAAAGATATTTCTAACCTCAACGCTAAATTTCTTCCTCATCAGAAAGATGCCTTTAATCGCTTGATAAGCGCACGTCTTAAATTTATGGCTTATCCGCCAAAGCTGTTTTCTTATCGGGAAGGTACTGAGTGGAATTTGGCTAAGAACATGACTGAAAAAGAAGTCGAACCATTGGCGGTTAAAGTATCGAATGATATTCAGAGCATCGTTGATAAATTTAACAATCGTATGAGAGACGGCTTTTCTTCGATGCGAAGTGGTTTCAACATGCTCTCCAACGTTGGTATGTCTCTGTTGGGGTTAGCCATTATTTCGTTCGGTTTACTAGCTGCATTCTTATCCCGATTAATTTCACAGCCTTTAAATCGAGTCATTGAAGCTGCGCACGAAGTCGCACAAGGGGACTTTGATGTGTCCGTCAATATTGGCGGTAGTGTGGAAACAGAAAGGTTGAGTGATGCACTCACCGATATGATGACCTTTTTACGACGCATCACTGAGCATGCCGATAATCTTTCGAATGGGTTGTTAGACAAAAAGTTTGCGGTGCAAAGTGAGAAAGACCGTTTGGGCATTGCCCTTAATAAGATGACAGTCGATCTCCGCGAGCGCCAAAAGCAAAGCGATCTTCAGGCGTGGTGTAAAGGTGGCTTGGCTGAGTTAGCCGATGAAGTGTGGAATATTCATGAATTAGAGGAATTAACCGAGGCCTCCATTCGGTTCATCGCCAATTATCTCGACGCTCAATTGGCGTGCTTTTATTTATATTCTGAAGATTCGTTTCGTTGGTATTCAGGCTATTCCTTTCATCTCGACAGTCGAGCCTCGAAACACTTCGAAGAAGGGGAAGGGTTCATCGGGCAAACGGCAATTGATCAGCGTCGTCGAATCGTTCGGTGCGATGACTCAGAGCAGATGGTGTTAGACACCGGGTTAGGTCAGCTGGCCTCCAAATGTGTGGTTGCCAGCCCGGTGATTAATCGGCAGGTGCAGCCTAATGATGTGCTTGCGGTATTGGTGTTAGCTTTTACCAGAACGCTGCAAGAGCATGAACTGGATTTGTTGGACGAGTTCTGTGATGTCATTAGTGTTCGTCTGGCTTCCTGCCAGTCGCGAGATCAATTACAGCAATTGCTGCTGGACTCTCAAAAAACCTCTGAAATGTTACAACAGCAGCAGGAAGAACTGAGAGTCAATAACGAAGAATTAGAACAGCAGGCGCAAAGCCTGGCAGCTTCCGAAGAAGAGATGAAGACACAAAGTGAAGCATTAAGGGAAAGTAATCAGCACTTAGAGCACCAAAAGGCTGTTCTGGAAACCAAAAATCAAGAGTTGGATGCTGCCAAAGACGCCATCGAGCGAAAAGCTCAGGAGTTGGCTCAAATCAGTCGTTATAAGTCAGAATTTCTTGCCAACATGTCCCATGAATTAAGGACGCCACTGAACAGCTTGCTGATCTTATCGGACGCATTACGTCGTAACACACAACAAAACCTGTTAGAGGAGCAACTGGAAGACTTGTTAGTGATTAATCAGGCCGGGCATGTGTTGTTGTCTTTGATCAATGACATTCTGGACTTGTCGAAAGTTGAAGCTGGCAAACTGCAGGTTCACTTTGAAAAATTGAGCTTGCAGGCCTTGGTTGATGAGATGCGTAAGCAATTTGCGCCCATTGCGACATCGAAAAGTATTACCTTCCTTATCGATTACGATTCGAGTTGTTTCTCCTACTTTAACAGTGACCCGCAACGCTTGGCTCAGATCGTTCGGAACTTGCTGTCTAATGCCTTTAAGTTTACCGAACAGGGATCTGTAACCCTGTCTCTGACAGGGGAGAGTAAGAATGGGATTCAACAGCTGACAGTGAGTGTCAAAGACACCGGTATTGGCATTGCTAAAGAGCTACAAAGCGATATTTTTGGTGCCTTCAAGCAAGTGGATGGTTCAACCAAACGTGCTTACGGTGGATCGGGTCTTGGATTAACCATCTCGAAAGAGTTGGCCCAGATGTTAGGGGGCGATATTGAGGTGGACAGTGAAGAAGGAAAGGGCAGTTGCTTCCGGGTGGTGGTGCCCGAGCGGTTTGAAGCCGACAATGAGGAAATCGGGGAAGTGGCTCCGGATACCACCGAGGCCTTACAAGCTATTCCCATTAATGAATACACCAATCACCATAATCTCTACCGAGAGGATGATCTTTTCATTGAAGATGATCGAGACCGAATCAATCACGGTATGAAGTCGGTGTTGATCGTTGAAGATGATTTTCAGTTTGCCCAGATTTTGAGGGACTTTTCACGTCAGCATGGTTTCGCGTGTTTGATTACAAACCGTGGTCAGGATGCGCTCAAATTAGCGCATGCGTATTTGCCTAAAGCCATCATTCTGGATGTTGGATTACCTGATATTTCAGGGGTCGAGGTGCTGGAACAGCTCAAGAAAGATAAGGAGACCAGCAGTATTCCTGTTCATATCGTTTCCGGTCAGGGCGATCAACTGGATTTAATGCGACAAGGTGCGCTGGATGTATTGCAGAAACCCATCAGCTTTGATGCGTTAGAGCAGTTGTTCAGCAAGTTCTCAACCATCTCTAAATGCACTATTCAATCGATCTTATATATCGGTAAGGACGAGCAGTCTTGCGAAGGCATTGCGTCAGGGCTTAGTCATCTTGACGTTGTCATCAAAAAACTGATCTTTACATCCGGCAGTTATTCTCTGCAAGAGATGAAAGAAGCGCTGCAACAGCAAGCTTATGACTGTTGCATTATTGAACTTGATGCCAGTGACATTGCAGAAAATGCTTGGTTGGATCACCTGTCCGATGGGGCGGTGGATGTTCCCTTTCCGCCGTCGATTATCTATACCGATCAACCGTTAAGTGATGAGCAATATCGGATGCTTGCAGGTATTTCTAATCGAATCGTAATTAAGGGGGATTACGCACCAGAGCGTATTCGGGATGAAGTGGATTGTTTCCTTCACAGTATTAACGAACGTTTTCCTGTGCAGTCTTTCAATGAGCTGCTCGAAGTAGGGGATATTGATTTATCGGGCCGCAAGATTTTGTTGGTGGATGACGATCTTAGGAACACTTACGCATTATCTAAAGTGCTTCAGGATTACGGGATGAGCATCAACATCGCAGACAACGGTGCTTTGGCGTTAGAAAAATTCCGGGATGAGCCGGACTTTGACTTGGTGTTAATGGACATCATGATGCCAGTAATGGACGGCTATGAAGCAATTAAAAGCATTCGCAGCGAGTATTCAGAGACGGTGCCGATCATTGCGTTGACGGCTAAAGCCATGCCCGAAGACCGAGAGAAATGCCTTGAGGTTGGGGCCAGTGATTACTTATCAAAACCGGTTGAACTCGATCGGCTGATTTCAATGATCAAGGTGTGGGTCGATGGATAGGGATATGAAGGGTAATAGATGAAATTAGCGCCTGAAAAGATCGAACAAATTGAAGTGGATTGTCTGCTGGATGTGATCTATCAGCGTCTTGGTTATGACTTTCGTGATTACAGCCCCGACTCTCTAAGGCGTCGCTTAAATTTCTTGGTCGAGCAGGAAAGAGTCGACAGCATCGCTGAGCTTATCCCTCGTGTGATTCATGACGAGCTGTTTGCTTCGCGGCTGATTAATAGCCTGTTGGTCAACGTAACGGATATGTTTCGTGATCCCGCGTTTTATAAGTCCTTTGTCGATAATGTCTTTCCGATTCTGAAAACTTTTTCTTTTTTCAAAGTCTGGAGCGCTGGTTGTTCAACAGGCGAAGAAGCCTTCTCTCTTGCTATTTTGTTACATGAACATGGTTTACTTGAGCGGGCTCGTATCTATGCCACTGATCTCAGTCCTCAAGTGATTCGTAAGGCCAAAGAAGGTCTTTTCTCGGCAGATAAGATTGAACAGTACACCCAAGGTTATCGACAAGCGGGTGGGCAAAGAGAGTTGAGTGATTATTTTTTCTCGTGTTATGACTGCGCTAAGTTGGAAGAACGTATCAAAAAACACATAACTTTTGCCTGTCATAACTTGGTCAGTGACAGCGTCTTTACGGAAGTTGAAGTCATCATTTGTCGCAATGTGTTGATTTATTTTGATCGAAGTTTAAAACGGAAAGTCGTCAGTTTATTTACCAGCGGCCTCCACCCTGGCGGTGTGCTGTGCCTTGGAAGTCAGGAGTCGTTAAATGGTCTTTATGACGATGAATCCTATGAACCTATTTCTGTAACCAATCGAATCTATAAGCGAACCCATTCGATTGCTCAGGTGGCCAGTATTTATCACTAACTTTTATCTCTAATTTTGTATTCGTAGATGATAACAGAGACTGGATTAATCAAGGATAAAACATCATGGCAGTATCAGGGGGAAGAACACAGTGACATACAATCAATGCGAAGCTTATCCTGTGCCCTTAGCACCAAGGAAATCGGTGGTCTCCTTACCGAAAATTTTAATTGTGGATGACCGCAAAGAGAACCAGCGAGCCATTGAGGTTATTCTGGAAAATCTCGATGCCGAGTTTTATTCCGCTTTTAACGGCGAAGAAGCCTTGTCTATGTCGTTGCGGCATAACTTTGCTGTGGTGCTTATGGATGTGATGATGCCAGTGATGGATGGCTTTGAGACCGCTAATTTAATGCGGATTAACCAGAGAACTAAGCATACGCCGATCATTTTTATTACAGCAGCAGATCGTACCGACGAGTTTGAATACAAAGGCTATCAGGCCGGGGCTGTGGATTATTTGTTTAAGCCCATTAAGCCTTCAACCTTAGAGAGTAAGGTAAAAGTCTTCCTGGATTTAGAAATACAGCGCCAACAGCTCAAGGAAACTCTGGAGGACATTGAGCGCTTGAAGCGTAAAAACCAATTGTTGTTAAAATCGGTGGGAGAGGGAATTTTAGGGCTCGATAACGAAGGCTTAGTCACTTTTAGTAATCCAGCGGCACAAAAGTTATTGGGGTGTTCCGAAGCTGAATTAGAGAATCAGTCTGTGCTTGATTATCTCATTTTGGGTGACAGCAAATCCCACTCCATAGAGTGGAAAGATGCGCCCATCTATCGGGTGTGTTCTGAAGGAAAAATGTATCACGAGACCCTGGGTATCTTTCGAAAAAAAGTAGAGGGTGCCTTTCCTACGGAATACCACGCGACGCCTATTTATGACGACAATAAACTGGTCGGGGTTGTGCTGGCATTTCAAGATATTACCGAGCGTAAACGAGCCGAAGAGCAGCTCAGTCAACTGGCTCAATACGATAGTCTCACAGGTCTGAATAACCGATATTCATTTCAAAACCTGTTAGCGCAGTCCATTTCTCGGGCCAAACGAGCTGGTTCGTCTGTCGCTTTACTGTTTATGGATTTGGATAAGTTCAAGATCGTCAACGATACCATGGGACATGAGATCGGAGATTACCTGCTGCAAGATGTCGCTGTTCGTATCAGAAAATGTTTAAGGGATGGTGATGTTATTGGGCGCATTGGTGGTGATGAATTCACCGTTGTTCTGGAATCTATTCACACCGCCAGAGACATTGCTGCCATTGCCCAGAAGATTATTGAATTTTTGGGAGAGCCTTTTTATTTGCGGGATCATGAGATTCATATTGGTATTAGCATTGGTATTGCGACCTATCCTGAATCTGCCAAGGATGAAGAGGCTTTGATGAAGTGCGCTGATATTGCCATGTATAAGGTGAAAGAAAACGGTCGAAATAATTTCCGTTTCTTTACCGAGACCATGCAGCAAGAAGTGCATTATTCGTTGCAACTTGAGAATCGTCTCAGGGTTGCTCTGCAATTAAATCAGTTTCTGCTTTATTACCAACCGAAAATTGATCCTTACCAACAGAAAGTCATTGGATTTGAAGCGCTACTAAGATGGCGAGTCGGATCAGACGAGTTTATCTCGCCATCGGATTTTATTCCCAAAGCGGAAGAAATGGGGCTGATTATTTCGATCGGTCGCTGGGTCATTGAGCAAAGCTGTCGGCAATTCAGAGCGTGGTTAGACGCTGGTATTGTCGATGAATCTATGTCGATGGCGATTAATATATCCATCAAGCAGTTACAGCATCAATCCTTAAAATCCACGATCAAAGAATGCATAGAGACCTACCAACTGCCCATTGGGTGTTTGGAAATTGAAGTGACTGAAAGCATCATGATCGACAATGTAGAGCACATCATTAAGCTGTTGGCAGAGCTGCAAGAAATGGGCATAAAAATCTCCATTGATGATTTTGGTACCGGATATTCGTCATTGAATTATCTTCGTCGATTGCCTATTGATGCCTTAAAAATTGATATGTCTTTTGTACGTGCTCTGCATGAAGGAGAACAAAGCCAGGCCATTGTGAAGGCGATTGTAAGCTTGTCAGAAATTCTTGGATTGACCGTGATTGCCGAAGGTGTAGAAACCGAAGAACAGCTTGAATTCTTAAAAGGACTGGAGTGCGATTTCATCCAAGGTTATTACTACAGTAAACCCTTGGATGAAACGAAAGCTGAAGCATATTTAGTTGACTTCAAAAAGCAGTATTCAAACTAATTTAAAAATTAGTAGGAAAGCTTTCCAACGCTTGAAGGGTTTCAAGCAGTTGTTCTTGTTCGCTGGTACTGGCTTCGCCTTGCCATTGCTCAAAGTTTACGAGCTCTGAAAGGTTCATCCGGGGTAGCCAACCTTTGGTTTCCAGTTCTGGCTTGTCTTTAAAATGTTCCACGTATCCGATACACAGATAAGCGATGGGCACCACGTGTTCAGGAATATTCAGGGTGTCTTTTAGTTCTTGCTCATGCATGATACTCACCCAGCCAACACCTAAGCCCTCTGCACGGGCTGCTAACCACAGGTTTTGCACCGCACACACCGAGCTGTAGAGATCCATGGTTTTCATGTGCGTTCGACCCAACACAGGTTTGCCTGTACGGGTTCGGTCGCAGGTGATACAGAGGTTAATGGGCGACTCTAAGATTCCTTCCAGCTTTAGGCTTTTATAAGCCGTTTGTTTCTCGCCTTCAAACATTTCGGCCGCTTCACGATTGGCTTTGCTGAACAGTTGATGAACCTGTTGTTTTTTCTCTTGTGAACGAATCACCAGGAAGTTCCACGGCTGCATGAAGCCTACCGAAGGCGCATGGTGGGCAGCATAGAGCACTCGTGCTAACACCTCATCGGCCACGGGTGTCGAAGTAAATTGGCCGCGTACGTCTCGGCGGTTAAATACGGTTTTGTAAAGCGCAGCGCGTTCTGCATCGGCGAAACGATGTCGCTCTGTTAAAGCGTCGGATTCCATAGTAGTCCCCTTCAATGGAATGTACGCGTAGGGTCCAACTACAGCGTAGTTACACAATCAGGCCGGTCTACTGACTGAGGGTCATCCTTATACATCGCCTTCCCAGACGCTCAGTTGAGTTGGTCCAGTGGCTTGGTTTTTCCGATACTATTGTTTTTCGAAACCAGAGTTCTTCGAAGTCAGTGGCTTTTCGATAATAGTTCGATAGAAACCGTGACGTATAAGTCACCATCACAGGGCTGGGCGCGTTCCGGATTGTCACCGGATTCCCGATTCTCCCTTGGTGAAGCTGCGTTCATAATGATTATTTTTCATTACAGCGACTGCTTTACACCTTGGGCACCTGACGTTTTGGAAGAGGTTATAGGAGTTAATTACCAGATGGTCAAGGAGAATTCCCAGGGAATAAGTTGACCTGCTTTCCTGTCAGCCGATAAAGTGGCAGCCTCTTTATTCACTCTTCTTTATTCTTAAGGTTGTAAGGGAAGGCCGTGCTAGAACTTATTTTAGGGGGTGCTCGTTCCGGAAAAAGCCGTTTGGCCGAAGAGCGCGCGTTGGCTTCGGGCAAGCAACTTATTTATCTGGCTACCGCAGAAACCCGAGATCGAGAAATGTCCGAGCGCGTAAAACTGCATCAGCAAAGACGATCAGATGATTGGGCATTGATCGAAGAGCCGCTTCGATTGGCTGAAACCTTGAAACAGCACAGTCGAGCCGATAATTGCATTCTGGTGGATTGTTTAACCTTGTGGCTGACCAACTGTTTGTTGCAGTCAGACCAGCAATCCAAAAACATTCAACAAGACCAAGTTTGGCAATCTGAGCGAGCCAAGCTTATGGACACTCTGAATGATTTGCCTGGCGATGTAATCTTCGTTAGTAATGAAGTCGGACAAGGAGTAGTGCCGATGGGCGAGTTGTCCCGTAAATTTGTGGACGAAGCCGGTTGGTTACATCAAGATTTAGCGAAGATGTGTGACTCGGTTGTCTTCGTGGTGGCGGGCTTGCCTCAATTTCTCAAAACATCCCAAAGTTCTTAAACCAACTTTTTCACTTTCTTAATTTATTATCAAAGGATCGGATTATGACTGCCTGGTGGACACACGCGATTCAACAGCCTAACGCAGAACAACGTGAGCAAGCATCGGCTCATCAAAATCAGCTGACTAAGCCACCTGGATCATTGGGGCAGTTAGAAGACATCGCGATTCAATTAGCCGCTAATCAGAACACTTTGAATCCGAAGGTCGATAACGTCGCCATTCGTGTCTTTGCGGGCGATCACGGTGTGGTGGCAGAAGGCGTATCCGCCTTTCCACAAGCCGTGACGGTGGAAATGATTAAAAACTTCTGTGCTGGTGGCGCCGCCATCAGTGTGCTGGCGAAAGAGCAGGGTGCGGATTTTAAAGTGGTCAATGTGGGTGCAGCGTCTCCGGTTCAGGATCATCCGAAACTGATCAATCAACCTGTAGCCGCAGGAACAAAAAATTTCTGCCAGCAAGCCGCCATGAGTCAAGCACAGTTTGAAGCAGCGTTTGAACTGGGTAAGTCGATAGCGGATCAAGCTCATCAAGAAGGCATGGATCTATTCATTGGCGGTGAAATGGGTATTGGTAATACCACAGCGGCGTCTGCAATAGCGGCTTCTTTAATCGACCTTGAATCAGGTATGGAACAGCAGATCCAGGATCTGGTTGGCCGTGGCACTGGCGTTGACGATGAGGGCTTGAAGCTCAAACAACAAGCGGTATTAAACGCTCTGACCTTGCATAAACATGCTAAAGGCGATGCGATTGAGACGCTAAAAACCATGGGCGGCTTTGAAATCGTAGCCTTAGCGGGTGCGTATCTTCGTTGTGGCCAGTTAGGCGTAACCGTTTTGGTGGATGGGTTTATCTGTTCCGTCGCTGCGTTGGCGGCGCTTAGCATCAATGAGGCACTTAGACCTTGGTTGATCTTTGCGCATCAGTCCCAAGAGTCCGGGCACTGCAAAGTGCTGCAAGCGCTGGATGCTAAGCCCTTGTTAAGTTTGGGAATGCGTTTAGGTGAAGCCAGTGGCGCGGCAATGGCCTTACCTGTTTTGAAACTGGCATGTTCTCTTCATAATTCCATGGCAACCTTTGCGTCTGCAGGTGTGAGCAATTCTGGTGAGTGATTTAGCGGCTCTTGGTTTACTGGTTAAAGGGCAATGGAACTCTCAAATGTGGAATTCTCAAATTCAGCGAAACCCTGCTAATGCTTCTATGATATGGAGTGTGGAGGGTTGCTTATGACGCAAACCACAAGAGTTGATCTCTTGCGACATGGCGAATGCGAAGGTGCTCAGTCTATTTACCGCGGCATTATCGACAGCCCATTAAGTAAAAAAGGCTGGGAAACTCTGGATAATGCCATCGCGTCTGTTGAGACGGATTGGGATGTGATCATTACTTCGCCAAAACAACGGTGTAAGCGTTATGCCATGGCCCTGGCGGAAGAGTTAAAAAAGCCTTTTGAAATCGATACCGGGTTTCGGGAAATCAATTTTGGCCGTTGGGAAGGCTTAACCTTTAAGGACGTGTGGAAAGCTGAGTCAGATAACGTGACGGCCTTTTATACTCAGCCTGACAGCAATCCTCATGGTGGTGAATCTGTTGCTCAGATGACGCAGCGGGTCAACGCGGCTTGGTCAAAGATGTTGGCGCGTCATCAAGGGAAACGCATATTGCTGGTCAATCATGGTGGCATCATACGCGTGTTGTTGTCTGAGCTACTCTCGATTCCTATGTCGTCGGTATCCAAGATGGAGGTCCCATACGGCTGCCTGACACGCTTCTTAATGTTCGCCAATGACAAAGACGGTGAGCAAGAGGGGAATCAGGAATATCACCCAATGATGGCGTTTCATAACAAAGCCGGCTGAATTGGTTTTTTATTGCCGAAAATACGTAAGAAAAGGACGCATATGAACCTCAAACCTTTCTGGGTTGCACTTCAATTCTTCACTTTATTACCAACTCCACATCTCAAACAGATAGACAATAAAGACCTTGCCGACTCGGTGCTCTGGTATCCGCTGGTGGGGGCTGTCATTGGAGCGATTTTGTGGGCTTTAGCGGCCTTATTGATGCCTTGGTTTTCTTCACTGGTCGTTGCTGGAATCGTCTTGTTAGCCTGGGTGGCGATTACCGGTGCTTTGCATTTGGATGGCTTGGCTGATTGTGCCGATGCCTGGATGGGCGGTTTTGGTTCCAAAGAGCGTACTTTGGAAATCATGAAAGACCCGGTCAGTGGCCCAATCGCGGTGTGCGTGTTGATGACTTGCTTACTGCTCAAATTCGCCTTGATTGAAAGTCTGCTAAGCAGTGGTTTTGTGTTTGGCTTGATGGTGATCCCGGTCATTGGACGATTATCAGCAGTACTGTTATTGCTAACGACGGAATACGTGCGTGAAGGCGGCTTGGGGGACGCCTTGAGCCAGCAACTTGATGCCTCCAAAGCCTGGGGCATTGTCATCGTATTGGCGTTGGTGACATTGGTTATTCAACCTGTATTAGCACTGTGTTTGTTCACGGTGTCATTGGTTGTTTTTATGGCATGGCGACAGCGAATGATTCAACGCATTGATGGCTGCACCGGCGATACGTTAGGAGCCATGATTGAATTGGTGGAGCTGGCCGCGCTGTTTGGTGTGGCGCTGTTTATTGGTTTTACGGGATAACGGCATCATGAGTGATGTGTTAATCGACCATCTTTTCTCACTGTTGGTGGACAGCTCAAAACCAGACTCTTGGCAACGTATTCTTAATGATCAAGAGTCTGGTAAATCTGAAGAGGTCAAATGGGAAGATGGACTGTTTTCCTTTACTCTGAAAGGGCTCCATCAAATGGTTCAAACGATTTATGACGTTGAATTTAAAGATTTTCAGCAGCGTTTATATGCCGGTAATCTCAATGAACGACTTACTGAGGTGGGGTTGTCTGTGGTAGTGCATCAATCGACCGGGAAGGTCGCGAGCAATTGGTATCAGGTCAAAACGCTCTGATGTTAAAAGTCAGAGTTTCCCAACGCGGCTATGAACTGACTTGCCTCCTTGGGAGATTTGACTCTGACAAATCGGATATGAGCATACTCATCAGAGTTCATTATTGCTTGATACTTTTGTTTGTTCTTTTTGTAGTTTGTGATAGTCCAAAGAATAATTGAGTCTTTGGTGAAGAGTTTCTTAAAGGATTCTTTGTTACCCGTTCCTTCCCATAATTCTACTTTAGTTGTGGCACGAACTAATGCCCGTTTAAAGGCTTGCAGTAAGGTTCTTGGGTAAGAAAAATCCACCCATACAACAAGGTCAACGTGTTTCCATTTAATCGGTGTCGTTCTGGTGAAATTGCCATCTAGAACCCAGGATTCCTGAGCCAGCGCGTGTTCCAATTTGGAATTGAATTCTTCGTCGGTCGATTCAGTCCAATTAGGTTTCCAGAACAAGTAATCCATCTCGATATGAGGGATATTCAACGCGTTTGATATGTGTTTGCTTAATGTGGATTTACCACTTCCACTGGTTCCTACAACATTAATTTTCATACATCACTCTATGTATTTTTCGGGTTTATTAAAGAAGTGAGAATATGATCTTCCCATCGTCCGTTGATCTTTAGGTAGGCCGTTTAGGTTCCTATTTACTAAGATGACTTTGGTTTGTCCTGTAAAATTCCGCAATCAGTACTGTGATCAGAAATTTAACTTAAAAACTTATTTATCTTGTTAACCCATAATGCAGGACTCTCTAGATGAGCAAGGTGACCGGCATTTTCAATTATGGCTAGTTCAGAGGTTTCGAGGCGTTTGTGTAACCGACGAGCAACTGACAAAGGAAATCTCAAATCTTTCGCTCCGTGGAGTATTAGAACGTCTTTTCCTGACGCCTTGATTGTCTCAGGTGCTGAAAGTTTTGGGGCGGCCATCTTACCTGCACGATGTGCGTTTAGCCACTCAGTAGAAAAGGTTATTTTGGAAATAATGTCTTTAATCTTATTCAGTTTGGAAAGGTCATACACATCCAGTGCAATACTTTTTAAGGCGAGAGACTTACTGGGTTCGTCCTTCGTTATTGGAAAAACTTTGAATGCTTGAGAGATGAATTCTTGGAGTTCAGGCGTGCATCGCTCTTGATAATCGTTATTGAGTTCAAGTTCTTCCTGAAAATCATTAAATGCTGTTGTCGAAGCAAGGATGAGTTTATTCACCTGATGGGGTGTATTCTTCAATAGGTGTATGGAAATAACTCCGCCAAAAGAGAAACCGAGAATGTCACAGGTCGATATATTGTAGGCAGACAGAACGCATTTAATATCAGATAGAACATTGCTCATGGAGTAAGCATTCGCCGCATCAAACTTTGAAGACCTGCCACATCCTCTGAGATCAAATAATATCACTCTGCGTGTTTTTGAAAGACGGTTTGCTGCGGGCAATAAGTAGGTGTGATCCCAATCTGGGCCACCGTGAATTATCAGAAGAGGGATACCTTTATTTTCTTCACCAAGCGCTTTTGTGTAGATGTACCCATCTTTTATCTGAACATTCATGCTTTATGGATTTCCAATGGCGAACTGATCAGGCGATGATATTGGGTATTGATGAATAAATAAATTTCCATGGTTTTTTCTTCCGTATTTGATTTGAAGTTGGAAGTTGCACTTATTATCTGAATTCAGGCAAGAGCTTTAGCATCTCCCTAGCTTTCACCCGCCATATACATTACTATCCCTGCTGCTCAGGTGCCTGATGCTTCATCAAGTTTAAGCGATTGATGCAGAAGGATAATCGGGAAGTATGGTATGTACAGAGATTTTAATGCAGTACTGACTCCATCGCTGCCCCCGCAACGGTACAAGAGTTACTTGTTCGACCACTGACTTTTAGTTGGGAAGGTTAAGCAAACACAGCTTCTATAAGCTACTCTTAGAGCCCGGAGACCGGCCTGAAATTCCATACAATAACCATTGCACGGTGGGTGCAGGAGAAGAAAATGACCACTCAAGTTTCTAGTGCTCAGCACGCGAAAACTCACGTTAAAGTTTCATCGTTGGCTCAAACAGCCGCAGCCGTTATTTTCGGTGCAGTTGTTTTATTTGCGGTTGGTTTCCTTCCAACTGACGCAGCGCACAACGCAGCGCACGATACGCGTCACGCAATGGCGTTCCCTTGCCACTAAGGTTGTTGTTTTAAAACACAAATCAACACATTGTATTGTATAGATCCTAATCCTGTTCGGATTGGGCTTTTGTGCGTTCTGATTTCACTCGATCAATGAGCTTTAACCCATGTTATTTCGCAGAATTATTTTAAACGCCTTACTGGTTGGCGTCGTAGCCAGTTTCGTATTCAGCCTTCTTCAAGTTTATGTTGTTAATCCGATTATCTTTGCTTCTGAAACTTATGAAGTACCGGAAGAAGCGGCACCGGTAGCCGATCATCATCATGGAGAAGAGGCCGCTGGACACAGTCACTCCCATCATCATGATGAAGAAGCCTGGGCACCGGAAGATGGTATTGAACGAACCGCCTATACCATGTCGGCTAATGTATTTGCAGGTATTGGTTATGCTGCAATTTTGCTGGCCGTGATGAGTCAGTTGTCGTTACAAGGGCTAACGCGTGTCAGTGTATTGAAAGGTGTTGCCTGGGGCTTGGGCGGCTTTATCGTGTTCTTTGGTGCGCCAGCGATTGGCATTCCGCCAGAAATTCCTGGTATTGAAGCGGCTCCCGTGGAGCATCGTCAATTGTGGTGGATGTTGGCTGCCGGGGCGGTTGCAGTGGGCTTGTTGGTATTGGCTTTTGCGCCGCTTAAATTCAAAGCGTTGGGTTTGGTTGCCATTGCGATTCCATACCTTGTTTCCGCTCCGCATCCGGAAGGTCCGGCTTTTAGCCACCCAGATCCAGCAGCGGTTGTTGCTTTGACAGACCTTCACCAGCAGTTCATTGTAACTACGTCTGTCTCTAACTTGTTGTTCTGGTTAGTCATGGGTGTCATGAGCGCTTGGGTATTGAACCGTTGGGTGCTGACACCAAGTGTTTTGAAAGGTCTTGGTCAGGATGAAACCGCAAACGCTTAAGTTTCCTTTTACCGCAGTATCCGGGCAGGCTTCGTTCAAGCTTGCCTTGATTCTGGCGGCCATCAACCCCGCCATTGGTGGGGTGTTGATTAGCGGCCCAAGGGGTTCTGCTAAATCTACGTTAGCCAGAGGCTTGGCGGATGTCATGCCAGCCACGGCAAACAAACCGCATGAATTTATTACCCTTCCGTTAGGTGCCAGCGAAGAAATGCTGGTGGGCACTCTGGATCTCCAGAAAGTGTTAGCCGATCAGTCTGTGGCGTTTCAGCCGGGGTTATTAGCCAAGGCTGATGGTGGCGTCTTGTATGTGGATGAAGTCAATCTGCTACCCGATAACCTAGTGGATTTACTGCTCGATGTTTCCGCCAGTGGCGTTAATGTGGTGGAACGAGATGGCGTCAGCCACAGTCATTTCGCGCAGTTTATTCTGTTGGGAACGATGAATCCGGACGAAGGCGAACTTCGACCACAGCTGTTAGATCGCTTTGGTTTGTCGGTTGAGTTATCCAATCAGTACAGCGTGGAAGAGCGTGTTGAGATCGTGCGTTTACGAGACGCTTTTGATCGAAACCCGGAGGCCTTTGTTCAGTCGTATCAAGAAGCACAGGCCACATTAACCGAGAGCATTCAGTCTGCAAGAACCCTGCTGGATCAGGTGCAATGTGCTGATGAATTACGTGTTCTAATCGCTCAGAAATGTGTTGATGCTAACGTCGATGGTATGCGTGGGGATATCGTTTGGTATCGTGCCGCTGTGGCCCATGCCGCATGGCATCAACGAGATCAGGTAACGGAAGAGGATATTTTGGCCGTTGAAGACTTGGTGTTGGCTCATCGTCGTAACGGTGATAGCAATTCATCAAATCCACCAAATTCTTCAAGCTCAAATAGACAAACTCCTAACGCCTCTAACACACCTCCGAACGCGCCATTTTCTCGCCCTCAAGCATCCAGAAATGAACAACCCTATGACGGTTTAGAAGGGGACTGGGGCAGTATGTCTTCTTCGGCGCAAGAACAACAAGCCGTCGATGCGCCTTGGCATCTGAATTCATTAGATAAGAAAGCAACGAAGAACCTGCCGAAGAGCGTATCGTTGGGAAAGCCACAAACCCTTAGTTCCAGCCGTCAGAAAGGGAGCGGAAGTAAGGGTGCTCATGCATCAAAAACAGAAGATACCAAAGTTCACTGGTTTGGTTCTTTGGTTAAGAATGCAGGCAAAATGCCCCTGAAAGACTTGGTGTTTCATAAGAAACGGGAAAGTCAGCCCGTATTGCATTTGGTATTGCTCGATACCTCAGCATCAATTCTAAAGCATCAAAATTTTTCCAAAGCTAAATCTTTGGTCAGTGCCATTGCCCATCAAGCCTATTTGGCACGTGAACAAATGACATTGATGGGCTTTGGTAATCAAAAAGTAGAAACCTTATTGCCGAAGAAACGGGCACCGAAATCCTTGGTTCGATTGCTGAATACCATTCCCGCAGCGGGTGGAACGCCGTTGCGTGAGATGCTTCAGCAAGCGAAAGCCTTCCAGCAGCAACAAATTACCCAGGCGCCAAATCTGGCGATTAAGACCTATCTGATTACGGATGGTCGTACCAGTCAGACCTTTGATGATCTTGATTTACTTGGGCAAGTCACGGTGATTGATACCGAAGACAGCCAAGTAAAACGTGGCAAAGCCGTTCAAATCGCCCAGACTTTGATGGCACATTACTTGGCCTTGGCCGACCTTACTTTACCTTCACCTCAACCGATAAAGATTTAAGTCATGTCTGAAGAAAACAACCAATCTAATATACAGGTATCAGCAACGGATCAGGAAAAGCACCAAAAACGTATGGCCTCTAAGAAGGCGGTAGTGGATGCGCGTATCGCAAAAGCGACCGAAGAACGAGGTGTGCTGATTTTGCTGCGGGGTAATGGCAAGGGCAAGAGCAGTTCAGCCATGGGCACCATGGCGCGTTCGGCCGGTCACGGGATGAAGTGTGCGGTTGTTCAATTCGTTAAAGGTCGACGAGAGACGGGTGAGTACAAGTTTTTCAAAGATCATCCGTTAGTGGATTGGCATGTGATGGGCCATGGTTTCACCTGGGAAACCCAAGACAAAACCCAGGACATCGAAGCCGCTCAAAAAGCTTGGGCCTTGGCGGAAGAGCTTTTACAAGACGAAAGCTATGACATGTTGGTGTTTGATGAGCTTAGTTATATGTTCAAGTACAAATACCTTGAGGTGGAGCCTGCGGTAAAGGCGCTGCAAAACCGCCCGAAACATCAGAATGTGATTATCACCGGTCGAACTATGGCGACAGGTCTACAGGAAATCGCAGATACCATTTCAACCATTCAGGATGACAAACACGCTTTTCGTTTAGGCGTCAAAGCACAGACTGGGATTGAGTTCTAAGCATGACGAATCCTATGAATACAGTGTTAGTTGCCAATCACCCTGAGACAGTATCTTGTCCTGCGTTGTTTTTAGCCGCACCAGCCTCGGGTCAGGGAAAAACCACAGTCTCTGCGGCCTTAGCGAGAATGTTGAAGCGCCAAGGCAAGGTGGTTCGAGTCTTTAAAACCGGACCAGATTACCTCGATCCGCAGATTCTTCATCAAGCCTCTGGAGAACCGGTTGAACAATTGGATATGTGGATGGCGGGTGAAGCCTACTGTCAGGCCAAGTTGTTTGAAGCCGCACGAGATGCCGATTTGATATTGATTGAAGGGGCTATGGGCTTGTTTGATGGTGAGCCCTCAAGTGCTGATCTAGCTGCACGATTTGGGGTGCCCATTGCCTTGGTGATGGATGTAAAAGGCATGGCGCAAACTGCGGCTGCGGTGGCATCGGGTTTGGTGAATTTTCGGGATGACGTTCAGTTCGCAGGCCTGATCGCCAACAACTGTGGCTCGGAACGCCATAGGCAGTTGATCGAAGATGCCTTGCCAGAGAACCTACCGTTATTGGCGCATCTGGCGCGTTCTGAAGAGGTGGCCTTGCCGGAGCGTCACTTAGGCTTAGTACAGGCCTCCGAAGTGACCGATGAATTAGAAACACGTTTGAATAATGGTGCTGATTGGTTGGAGCAAGCGGGATTGGCCGATCTGATAGAGCGTGTTCCATCTGTGGATTTCCACATGGCAGAAACGCCTGCCGTACCTGAGTTATTGAAAGGCCAACGCATCGCTATCGCCAAAGACGAAGCCTTCAGTTTTATCTACGATGCTAATGTACGTTTGCTGGAAGAGATGGGCGCGGAGCTGAGTTTCTTCTCTCCGATTCATTCAGACAGCTTACCTGTAGCGGATGCACTCTGGTTACCCGGCGGTTATCCGGAATTACATGCTGAGAAGATGGCTAAGAACCAACCGATGATCGAGCAGATTCAAGCTTTTCATCAATCAGGCAACGCGATATTAGCTGAGTGCGGTGGTTTTCTTTATTGCTTGGAAACACTGACCGATTTGGACGAGCAGCAATACCCGATGTTGGGTATTCTTACCGGCCATGGCGCTATGCGTGGAAAACGTGGATGTCAGGGCATGCAAACCGCGCCGTTACCAGAAGGGGAAATTCGTGCCCATGCTCACCATAGATCGCGCAGTTCAGATACGGATGAACCCATAGCTCATGGGCGACGACAACGACACCCTGCACCGGGCGAAGCCATCTACCGTTCGAAGAACCTAACGGCCAGTTACCTGCATTTGTTCTTCCCGTCGAACCCGGAAGCGGTGGCGAAACTGTTCAAGCCTGAATAATCTATAGAGACAACCCCCCTTCGAGACGTAAATCCATGTGGCCAGAAAGCAGTGAACAAGCCAAACCGCTCCGCACGGGACTGACCACAGGCTCCTGTGCGACGGCGTGCAGTTTGGCGGCGGCTCGTTGCTTGTTTTCTACTGCGGAGCGGGCAAACGAAGTGTTGGAGTCTGTTTCCATTACTTTGCCCACCAAGCGCTCTCTGGCACCCAAAGAAGTGAGTTTGTCCGTGTCGGTTGAAGTCTTGTCGGAACATTCTGCAAAAGCCAGCACCATCAAAGACGCAGGCGATGATCCAGACGTCACTCACGGCGCGACCATCTTCGTGGAAGTGACGCTAATTGAAACACCGGGCATTCAGTTCAAAGCGGCTAAAGGTGTCGGCACGGTGACTCGTGAAGGCTTGGCCTTAGCGGTGGGCGAGCCAGCCATTAACCCTGTGCCACGACAAATGATCACAGATCACCTTACGAAATTGGCTCAGTTTCATGATTACCAAGGCGGCTTTGAAGTGGCGGTTGGCGTCGAAAATGGTGAGGCCATTGCCCTGAAAACCATGAACCCGAAACTGGGCATTCTTGGTGGGTTGTCGATTTTGGGGACGACGGGCATCGTTCGACCTTTTTCTTGTTCTGCCTGGATCGCTTCGATTCATCAGGGCATTGATGTGGCCATTGCTAACGGTGTGGATCACATTGCAGCCACTACAGGTAATAGCAGTGAACAAGCCATTAAAGCTCATTACGGTTTGGGTGAAATGGCACTGATTGAGATGGGCGATTTTGCCGGGGCGGTGCTGAAATACCTGAAACAGTTGGATCAAACGAACGCAGAAAAACTGACGCAAGTTACCATTTGCGGGGGCTTTGGCAAGATCACCAAACTTGCTAATGGGCATATGGATTTGAACTCCCGCGTGTCGTCCATCGACTTCCCACATATTGCTGAGGTGGCGAAGCGAGCAGGTGCCGATGAAGCACTTCAACAACAAATTCTCGACGCCAATACCACCATTCAAGCACTTAATCTGTGTACTGAAGCCAAAATCCCTTTGGCGGATGCAATGTGTCGGTTGGCCTACCAAAAAGCCAGACACTACGTGCCGGAGCACATCAAGTTGGATGTCTGGGCCATTGATCGCAAGGGCAACTTTGTAGGGTCTTTTTTGAATGATTTGAGCGACGAAAACGGAGAGGGTGAAGCATGAGCATAACGCCTCTCTCCAAAGTGTTGGTCTTAGGTGGTACCACCGAAGGTAAGGCGATGGTGAATTGCTTGCTGGATTACGGGGTACCTGTGGTGTACAGCATCGCAGGTTTGGTTCGTGTGCCTGAGTTTTCGTCTGGCACTGCATCTTGTGAGGTGATTGAAGGCGGCTTTTCATCCTACGGGGGCTTGGCCGAATACCTTAAAAACCACGACATTATTGGTGTGTGCGATGCCACGCACCCCTTTGCAAAAAACATCTCAGCCACGGCGTGGAAGACCTGCTCAGAACTGACTATTCCATACTGGCGATTCCAACGACCGGAGTGGCCGAAACAGCCGAAAGATCATTGGCAGAGCTTCACCGCTTGGCCGCAACTGCTGAACGCCCTTAACGAAAATCAAACCGTGTTTTTCTCCGCAGGCCAACTTAACGATGAGTGCTTGCAGTGGTTGCTGACCCATCCAAATCAACAAATCAAACATCTGTGGCGAACGGCGGTGGAACCCAAATCGCCCTTACCGGACAATCTGACTGCCGTGAAAGCCATTGGCCCCTTTACCTTCGAGAGCGAACGTCAATTGTTTACTGAGCATAAGACCGACGTTCTTGTGACAAAAAACAGCGGCGGTGAGGCGACCATCGCCAAAATCCAGGTCGCGCGCGAGCTTGGCTTGCCAGTGTTGATGTTGGCGCGCCCAACGCCCGTCCCTGAAAGGGTTTGTCACGACGACTTAAATAAGCTGGCACTGTTGATGATCAGCCAGTTAAAACTGAATCATATGATGCAGGTTCACTAAGGAATACATGCATGAACTTTGACTACCAAATGAACCCGCAGAAGATCGAAACGGAAAGCTTTCGACAAATTCGAGAGCTCACAAAGCTTGTTCACTTCAGCAAAGACCAACAGCAAGTGGTGATGCGAGTCGTCCACAGTTTGGGCTTACCGCATTTGGCTGAACAGGTTCGTTTTAGTGAAAATGCCTGCGAAGCTGGGCGAGAAGCGTTAGCCAAGGATTGCCCGATTCTGTGTGATGTGGAAATGGTTAAGCAGGGCATCACCAAGCGGATGATTACCCAAGAACCACTGTGTTTTCTGAATGATCCAAGCGTCGCCGAGATTGCAAAATCCAAGGGCGAAACACGTACTATGGCCGCGCTGGAATTATGGCGAAATCAGTTAAAAGGTAGTGTCGTTATTATCGGTAATGCGCCAACGGCGTTATTTCGATTGCTTGAGATGATTGATCAAGGGGCTGACAAACCGGCGTTAATTATTGGTATGCCAGTGGGCTTTGTGGGCGCAGCGGAATCCAAACAAGCGCTGTGGAATCACCATCAACAACTGGGTATTGAATGCATTACCTTGCTCGGGCGAGAAGGTGGCAGTGCTGTATCCTCAGCCACCTGTAATGCGCTGTTGCGTTGTAACCGAGGCGAGTATTACTGATGGCTGCACCTATTCGCCAACTGGACATCGTCGGGCTTGGGATTTCCCAAACTCCGGTTTTTACCGAAGCAACGCAAGCGTGCATTGCCGCTGCGGATTATGTGATTGGTTCGGAACGTCAATTGGCCTTGTTATCTGTTGAGGAGAAACCGCAACAGCAGCAATGGATTGAATTACCAAAACTGTCAGAGCTAAAAGCTTTAATTGATGATTTGGCGAGCGATAAAAGCGTGGTGGTTTTAGCGTCTGGTGATCCGCTGTTTTACGGTATCGGCCGATGGTTTAAACAGAACTTTTCTGAAGCCTTTGAGCAAGGTCGCTTGTGCTTTCACCCTGCGGTGTCGAGCATTCAGGCTGCGTGTCATCGCTTAGGATTCTCCTTGCAAGATACCGATGTGCTGAGTTTGCATGGTCGACCATTGGCGAAATTACGAACTCAACTTAAAGCTAATCGCACGTTAGCCATTCTCACAGATCAACACAGTAACCCGATGGCGTTAGCCAAAGAATGTAAAAACGCCGGGTTTGGTGACTCTCGTCTTACCGTGTGTGAGCGATTAGGGTATGACGATGAACAGTGTCGATCCTTCTCTGCAAAAGAACTGGTTGATAGCAGGGGTGATGGTAGGGTTGGTAACAAAGGTGAATTTGATCCGCTGCATGTGACCATTATTGAAGTCAAAGGCTTGGGTGGTGTTTTGCCGAGTTTCCCCGGCTTTGCTGATACCTTGTTTGAAACCGGGGCTGAACCGGGCAAGGGCATGATCAGTAAACGCGAAGTGCGTTTGTGCATTCTTTCCTATTTAGAACCAAATAACGACGATGTGATTTGGGACATCGGCGCAGGGTGTGGCGGTGTCGCTGTGGAGTTGGCTTATTGGAATGAAAAGGCCAAAGTGTATGCCATTGAACATCATTCCGAGCGGTTGAAGTACCTTGCCATTAACCGGGAGCGCTTCGGTGTGGTGTCGAACATGCACATCGTTGAAGGTCGTGCACCGGCTTGCTTAACGGATTTATCTAAGCCAACCAAAGTGTTTATTGGCGGTAGCGATGGTGCCTTGCCAGAGTTGCTTGCCCAGTGCTGGGAGTTACTGCCTGTCGGTGGTATTTTGGTGGCGAGCGCGGTGATTCAATCCACCAAAGATCAACTAAACGACTTTGCTGAATTGCTGGCGTGTTCCAATGATTCCGGCATATCAACACAAGCCATAATCGAGAGCACAGAAGTGGCTGTAAAACGGGGCCAGATGGTTGCTGGTGAGCTAGTGGGTGGTAAGCAGGCGGATGGTAAGCTGGTGTATCAATCCAAATATCCGGTTACCGTTTTTCAATATAAAAAGTTCCAATTTAAGAAGGCAGCGAAGTGATGGCTCAGTTTATTGGTGTGGGCGTAGGGCCGGGTGACCCGGAGTTAATTACCCTCAAAGCTGCGCGATTAATCAAGCAAGCCGATGTCATCAGTTATCTGCAAGGCGAGAGCGGCGAAGCGCAAGCTCGTAAAATCGCGGCCGACGTGATCGCTGAAAGAACCACTATTGCCGAAGAAATTGCTGTTCCTATGCCGATGTCGGAAGATCGCAGTCTCGCGAATCAAGCCTACGATCAGGCGGCGAAGTCTATTGAAATGGCGATTTCAGAAGGCAAAACCGTGGTGTTTCTGTGTGAAGGCGATCCGCTGTTTTTTGGCTCCTTTGCCTATTTATTAGAACGTCTCGAAGGTAAGGTGGCTTGCCAAGTGGTGCCGGGGATTTCTTCCGTACATGCCGCAGCCTCCGAGCTACAGATGCCATTAACCATGTTGAAGGAATCTTTCGCTGTGATCAGTGGTCGACACTCCGACCAACAATTGATGGACGCTCTGCAGCAACACGATTCTGTGGTGATCATGAAAGCCGGGCGCTCGCGCCAGCGCATCCTAAATGCCTTGGCAGAAACCAACCGAGTGCAAGATGCCAGCTATTTAGAATACATCTCTCGCGATAATCAAAAAGTTGTGTTGGATGTCAGCACTTTGGCGGGTGAAGCTGGGCCGTATTTTTCCTTGTTTGTGGTTGTTCCTGATAGAGATGCAGACAGAGACGTTAGCCGTGAAAGATAACTCATCTGTTAAAATCATCTCGCTGACCGAAGCGGGTTTACGGTTAGCCGAACGTCTTCAAGTTCAGCTAAAAAACAGTGAGGTTTGGTATAAGCCCAAGCCTTTTGCAGAGAAAGTACAGAACGCCTTCCAAGCAGGCGAGCCGCTGATTATGATCTGCGCCACAGGCATTGTGGTGCGCACTTTAGCGCCTGTGTTAGCAAGCAAACTGCAAGACCCGCCTGTGTTGGTGTTGGATGAGTTGGGGCAGTTTGTGATCCCACTGGTGTCGGGGCATGAAGGGGGCGCGAATGAGTGGGGTCGACAAATCGCTGAACTGTTGAACAGTCAATTGGTGATGACCACCGCCAACCCTTATTTAAAACCCAAGTATGCAGTGGGCATGGGTTGTGAACGTCACTGCCCGAAAGAAGAATTAGAACGTTTGTTGATGGACTGCTTAGCCCAAGCGAACTTAACGCTCGATCAGATCGGTTCCATCAACAGCATTGATATCAAAGCCGATGAAGTAGGCTTGATCGAACTGGCCGAGTGTTTAGACAAACCATTTAACACCTTTGATGCGGCCGAGTTATCCACAATGGAGCACTTGCTCAGCACAAAATCCGATTATGTATTCAAGACCGTCGGCGTCTATGGCGTTGCGGAATCAGCGGCGTTGGTTGGCGCGTCTCAACTAACGAACGCTGACAGTGAACTGATTTTAAATAAGCACAAAACGGCCAAGGCCACCTGTGCCATTGCGAGAGCGTATCCTAGTGACGCTCGACGCTAGTCTTAACGAAGAGAACCAAATGACCAAATTGTATGTAGTAGGAACCGGCCCAGGCGATATTGATCTGGTTGCCCCAAAAGCCATGGCGGCCATCAAAGCCAGTAGTGATCTTGTAGCCTATGGCCTGTATTTGGAATTATTGGGCGAGGTGTGTGAGGGTAAAACTCACCATGATTTGCCATTAGGTGAAGAGATTGGCCGTGCACGTTTGGCGCTGGATTTAGCGGCCAGTGGTAAAACCGCGGCATTGATTTCCAGTGGTGACATTGGCATCTATGCGATGGCCACCTTGGTGTTTGAGTTGTTGGATCAACAACTGCAAGGCAAAGAGAATCACCCGGAATGGTTGGATGTGGATATCGAGGTTGTGCCGGGTATTTCCGCCATGCAAGCTGGCGCCAGTCGAGTCGGGGCCATGCTAGGCCATGACTTCTGCACTATTTCCCTGTCGGATTTATTGACCCCGTGGGAAACCATCGAGAAGCGCTTACATGCCTGTGGCGAAGGGGACTTTGTCGTTTCCTTCTACAACCCGCGTTCTAAAAAGCGTGATTGGCAGATCAACACCGCCCGCGACATTCTGTTGCAATACCGCCCAGGTTCGACGCCTGTGTTACTCGGTCGTCAACTTACCCGCAGCGATGAAGGCATTACCTTAACCACGCTGGATCAACTCGATGCGAAAGACGTGGACATGTTCACCCTGGTTTCTGTCGGCAACAGCGAATCTCGCCACATTGTGAATGGCAACAAAGAGTGGATTTACACTCCGCGTGGCTACAAGAAGAAACTGGTGTAAGGCTGCAAAAAAGGAATCAAACATGACCGTGTATTTTATTGGCGCAGGCCCAGGTGATCCGGAACTCATTACCGTCAAAGCGCAGCGTTTAATTAACGAATGCCCAGTGATTCTATACGCAGGTTCGCTGGTACCGCGAGCTGTGTTTAAAGATGTCGAAGACATCGCCGAGCAGATCATCGACACCGCCTCGTTGGACTTGGATCAAATCATTGAACACATCAAACAGGCTCATAAGGAAGGCAAAGACGTTGCCCGTGTTCACTCCGGCGACCCATCCCTTTACGGTGCCATTGGTGAACAAATCCGCAGATTAGACGCACTCGATATCGACTTTGAAATCATCCCTGGTGTTACCGCGACCTCGGCATCGGCCGCTTGGTTGGGCAAAGAACTGACTCTTTCCGGTGTATCGCAAACCATCATCTTGACTCGATACGAAGGCAAGACTCCATTCCCGGAACGGGAGCGTTTACCGGCACTTGCTGCCAGCGGCGCGACCTTGGCAATTCATTTGGGCGTAACTCGCATCCACAAAATTGTGGAAGAACTGATTCCTCATTACGGTGAAGACTGCCCCGTCGCTGTGTGCTATCGCACCAGCTGGCCAGATCAAGACAAAGTCACTGGCACACTCAAAGACATCGTAGAAAAGGTGAGAGAGAAGAAATTCACCCGCACTTCACTGATCCTTGTCGGGCATGTACTTGGTACGGATGAATTCCGCGATTCTTACCTTTACGACGAAGACCAAGCCCACGTATACAGGCCAAAGAGTAAGACGGCCAAGCCGAGGACGGTGGAGAGTAAGATGGTGCATCCCAAGGGGGCGAGATTGGGTTGATGAATTGAGGGGCTAGGTGTCTGTGCCTTGCCCCTTCCTCAATGAATAAAAGCTCTTTAATGGGGCTTTGTTTTATTGGATTAACGAATCTAAGTATTCCAAAATTTCTGTCTGTGATCGAACCCCTTGAAGTAGCTTGAATTCGTCAATGGCCCCTGGAAAGGAATCTGTATTTCCATTAGGGGGAACTCCACCTAAAAATAGGTCGTTATATGCTCTGGATACAGGTGTGATTATTGCGTTTGAAGTGTTTTCAATGCCGTCAATGTACAAGCGAGCAATATCGCCATCATATGTAATAGAAACATAGTACCAAACATCTTTTTCGAATTCGTAATCACTTTCAATTACATCAACAGAATTATCTGAATACCCATCTTTGAATAGTGTTAGCTTAAAGTTTCCATTATAAAAAACTAAATCAAAGGGGTTTAATCCATTATTTCTACTTCCGAGTACGTAATATTCGTCGGCATTATTGAAATCCGATAATTTATACCAGCCTTCAATTGAGATTTGATTGTCTGGGAAATCAATTATTAATTCTTCATTAATATTGTCTGAGAGTATATTAAGCTCTACATAACTTGGATTATTTGATTCAAAGCTTAGAGCCTTACCGACCTTACCTTCTACGCGAATAGCTCCAACTATTGTTCCATGCATCTTATCAAAGGAACTATTAATGGCTGTAGTACCATTTCCCTCAAACTTGTAGATGGCTTCTGTTCCAAGATCAGAAATAGAATCGTCAGAACTATTACCACCACTGCCACCTCCACATCCTGTAAGCATGGAAGTTAAAATAATTGACGCACAAACTACTAAATATTTCATGTATTTTTCCATTGACTGATACAACTCCTTTATTTCATGACGTGTGGTTAAAGTTACAACCTGATAACCGAGGCGTGATTGTACAAATTGAGCAATAAAACTCATAGCTGAAAGATAAAGTATTGCTACTTAATACTGGGAGGCTTGATAAGCAATACTAGATGAGGGTGTTGAGGTTTAAGCCTCTTCCTAAATTCAAAATTCGCTAGTCTTTCTGATTCTAGGTGCATTTCTTTATAGAAATACTTCTACCCATTGACTCAAACCCCAACATCAACCAAGATAACCGAATGAACATACAACGTACGCAAACCACTGGTCGAGTTATTATCATCATTCCTTAGGAGTGGTGGGATTTGTGATGCGTTAATAATTTCTAGAACCCGCCCAAGAGGCGGGTTTTCTGTTTCTGCCTCTGGGTATTAATTTATGAGAATAGGACAGAGGTAGCATGAACAAAGTCGCCGTTTTTGGTAAACCGGGTAGTGGTAAGTCCACATTAAGTAAACGTTTAGCATCAGCAACTGGAATACAGTTACATGCGCTGGATTCTATTTTGTTTAATCAGGATGGTAGTCAGGTTGATAGGGAAACCTACGATCAGGCGCATGAGTCCATACTGGAATCAGATCGCTGGATCATCGACGGCTTAGGGCCAATCGGCTCGTTTTACCAACGGTTAGAAGCGGCGGACACTCTGATCTATATCGACTTGCCGTATCCTACCAGTTATTGGTTAGTCACCAAACGAATGCTGAAAGGAATGCTTGTAAAGCCGGAAGGCTGGCCGGATGGCAGCTCAGTGTTTAAAGGCTCGTTGGAAAGTTATAAGTTCTTAAAACTTAGCCCTAAGTTTTGGAATGGTGATTTTATGCAGCGGCTGGAACAGGCATCGGTAGGTAAATCTTTGCATGTGATTCGGTCGGTTTCTGAGTTGAGTCGGTTTGTGGATGAGAAGGTTAAGTGTTGAAGTAGCAATGTGGGTGACTTATGACTCTTTATGAGTTTATTCAAAATGTAATTTGGTTAGCTCCAATACTGATCTTGGTGGCAACGTTCATTTATCTTCTTCGTTTTAAATGGTATTGGCGTCTTGTGGTTATTGTTTTGCTCGGGTGGGTGGTTGTCGCTGGGGCAACCTTGTTGTTTTGGAGCTATTCATTTCATTACGCGCCTACAGACGAAATCAAGATGGATTTAGCGTTACGGGATGGTGCGCCCAAGGTATTTGCAACCCTATTTGGTTGGATCTATGCGTTTGTGCTTTTGATGTTTTTTGAGGCAATTAGATTCATTTATTTAGGGTTAAGGGCTTTGATAGAAAGGCTGGGTCAAAGAAATTAATAAAAGTTAAACCCAACACCGCACATCAAACTGTGCGGTGTTGGTGTATGAGATGTTTCTTAACGTGTTTGTTTTACTTCAATGGTTACTTCCGGTTGAGGCAGTGGGTTGGCATTAAGAAAGCCCCAGATGAAGTCCGTTTGAAGAACCTTCAGTGAGAACGAAGGATCGTCGTTGTAGAACCAATCGTGCTTTGGTATGCCATCGTGGGATTGTTCATAACCAAACTCACTTAATACGGATTCAAATACCCCAAGTTGAAGGAAGTTAGCGGTTTCATTTTTAAGAAGTGCGGTTGCTTTCAGGTGGTCGCTGATGTCGTAAGTGATTTTGCCCTCAATTGCGCTGAGTTTCATAGCAACACCAGCACGAGAATGGCAGCCAATACAGCTGGATTGACTCATAAATCCGGCCTCTGTGATTGAGTTACCCAGATGCGTGGCTCGTCCTTGGTGATCTGTAAAATCAACTTGTGACCCTTTAAGGCGGTAGTTAACCCAGGCTTTGTCTGACGGGTTAGGGTATAAACCGTTGCGGTCAGAAGTAGCAATTCCGTAGGCAGTAAGCAGTTGCGTTAACGCTTCGCTTTGGTTGCCCAGTGGATATTGTAAGTCTGGATCAAAGACAATGCTGCTTTCTGAGAGATTGTCGTTCTTCTGGTTAGGCACAATGTAGTTACTTGGCGCATCATCCACAGTTACCGAGTGTCCAAAACTGTCGTTACAGCCGGTATAGTCGCAACGTCCCGGATTGTTCATGTGCTCGAAGGTAGTCCATACCCATTGAGGAACGTCTTTTGAGGAAATATGGAAGGCCATCAGGTAGTGGGTGTCGCTTACATTACACTTGCCTTTACTGGTATTTAGGATGGTGATAGCAGGCTTAGTAATGTAGTCGTTCGCTTTGCCGAAATGAACGTATTGTTTCGGGTATTTGTTTTTAATGGCATCAATGACTTTCTCACTTACCCAGTTACTCTTGATCATGATGGCATCTGGCGGAAGATCCACTGTGCTTAATTTACCCGGGGTGTTCGGTGTTCCTGACTGATTAGACTGATGGTAAGGTGCATTCTTGGTTTGGTTATTGGCGTTTTGGCGGTAGACATCTAAAACCCCATCTGCATTATACAGGTTGTTGTTAAACAGATAGTCATGGAATGTCTTGTTGCGAATGGTGATTTCGGCATTGGTCTGACGAAGGATTCGCCCGATGCTTTGTGGATCAGCAGGCAGCACAGAATCGATCTGGCTGGAAGTACATTCTGGATTGTCTTGAGTATCCGCTAGGTTAACGGCTCCACGTTTCCCTTTTTGGCGAGCTGTACCGACTCGAACTATATCAGAATGCTTTTGAAAGAATGTTGAAATCGCGTTCCGTTGATTTTTTGCCCCTCGAATGATTTTGTTATCGTTAGTGAAAGACTCTGCTTTTTTGAGTGACTGGGCCAATTCATCACCCGGATAAACAGGACAATGCTCCAAGTTGTTGTTATTGCTTGCTGGGTTACAGCAGTTCGTTGTGATGGATTCACTGCACATGGGCCAAGGTTCTTTCGGCCAGTTTTGGCTTTCGTCGGCCCAGTTTTTCCAGAATTCATCGGCAATCACTTCTGCAAATAAGTTCCAAGAGAAGGCATCCGGACAGGTCATTGCAGGGTTGGTTACCTTGTTGCCGTAATTGGCGACCTTATTGGTGATTGAGAATTGGCAATATTCTGCATCTCGAATATCTGCATCAAAATACATAATCCTATCAATGTTTGTGGGGGCATCATCGGATGATGCCGCATGGGCATGGTGTACTGTGACGCACAGGGTGAGTAGGGCGCTGATCAGCGCAGTTCTAAGTCCTTGAATCCTATTAACTCTCATCACTCTATTCTCGCTTGGTTAGTGGTTATGTTAGTTGTTATGGGAGTTTTAAATTTAGATTCAGGTGAGATGCCCAGCTATTACGTTGGATTACACCGCGCATTCATTTTAAGAGGCGAGTTCTTGATATTCGTTACTTGAATACCTTATGGTTCGGTCTTTACGGTAAACATAAACAAGCGGAGAAAAAGTGAAGTATTTAAAAGGATTTATACTCGTTACTTTATCGTGGGTAAGTAGTGTTTGGATAAGTAGTATTTGGATAAGTAGCGTCTGGGCTGGTGGCATTAATGCGGAAACCGTATTTGATGAAGCGCGTGATAGAACGATACCGATCGACATTTCTTACCCTGTTGATGCGGAGCGATGCTCTGCTTCGTCCAAATGCCCGGTTGCATTTTTAAGTGCCGGTTACGGTGTATCCCATTTAGAGTATCAGTTCTTATCTAAGCAGCTTAACCAGCTTGGGTATTTGGTGGTGGCTGTTGGGCATGAATTACCGGGTGATCCGCCTCTGTCGGTGTCGGGTAATTTGTTTGAGACGCGCAGTGAAAATTGGATGCGTGGGGCACAAACTCTGGATTTCCTTAGGAGCACGTTGGTTGCTCGTTTAGATGCGTATGATTTGGATGACCTTTTCCTTGTGGGTCATTCAAATGGCGGAGATATTTCTGCTTGGTTAGCGAATGAACATACAGGCTATGTTCGAGGTGTTATTACACTGGATCATAGGCGAGTACCTTTGCCTCGAAATGCGGGTATTCAAGTTTTGTCTATTCGAGCGGGTGATTTTCCGGCAGATGAAGGTGTGCTTCCATCATCAGGTGAACAAAAACAATACGGAAGTTGCATCATTACTATTCCTGAAGCCAAGCATAATGACATTGCTGACTTCGGCCCGGTTTGGTTGAAAGAAAAGATAAACGCAGTGGTTCGAAGTTATCTGATAGGGCACTCTTGTAGTGATTTACAAAGCATTTAAAAGCGCTGACTTATCTTAAACGGGCACCTATCCAACGGTCTTGCAGCTGGATAGGCGCCCGTTTCGTCTATCAAAAAATCAAGATGGAACTCACTTACTCAGCACAGTCATCAAAACAGATATCGCTGATTTCCACAGAGAAAGGTTCGGATTGAGAGTTAAAGAGGCTCAAGCCTCGGTTGATTGATGCTTGATAAGCACCAGGTTCGTAGATATCGAACGTTTTGGTTACCCATTGGTTGCCAGTACCTGGAAGTGAATAAGATGGTGCTAGTACCATTCCATCACCATGCAAGCCCATGCGTCGCATGTTTAAGCTCATTAACCATTGATTGCTGCCCGTGGCTCGATAAGTAACTGTGACGCTTTTGGGGTCCATTAAGTACTTATTTCGTATCAACGTTGGCATCTCTACATAGGTGCTTTTGAAGGTAATGTGCCCATAAGGATTATTACCTGCTTGTGACCAGCCTTGCGCATTCCATTGAGATTGGTGATCTCCTCTGAGCTGGTAGTCAGCCGTAGCATTAGAAACCAAGTAAGTTCCTGAAGGCTTGCCATTGATACCAAGCGTTAGTAGGTCTTTTTGTTTGATCGGAACAATAGGCTTTCCATACACTTGGATTTCACAGCTATCACCAGGATTTAAGGTTTGGCAGTCGTTGTGAATTACATTGAAGTAATCACCGAGTAAGAAATCCGGTTTTGAGATGTCGAAACGCTGATCAGCGGATTGGTTTTGAAGTGTGATATTTACGTTTGTCTTCTCAGAAAGTGGATGACTGCCTAGATCATAAGCTGTGGCAATGCTAAGCCCTTGTTGTTTGGCATGGGTTAGGTTTAGCCAGTTGATGTATCGACTGGATGCAGCCCAATATTGGCAACCTTCAACAAAGTTGGTGTTCTTCCGTTTATAACCCAGTAAATATTTTTGGCTACCTGAGTCGTAGACGATAGGAGCACCGGTGGATTTGTTCGACGCATCAATCGTGCAGGAAGGGAATGGATCATCTATTGAACCAACGAGGCATAGACGTTTTGCTAAAGGGTCGCTGGTGAAGGTGGTGCACACGTCTTGTGGTGCAACTCGAAAGGTTTTCACCGTAATGTCGTCAGTAACGGTATCGTAATATCGACCGACCACATTAACGTCAATTCTTCCATCCTGTTCAAGTTTTGATATCAGAGCGTCCGGAGCAAGTTCCAACGACTCAACGCCTTCGGGTACAGCATCGACTTTGGCGATTACCTGATCACCACTGTAAGGGTGGGTTTTAGTTTGGATTATCTGTTGGGGTAGGGTTTGACTACCATCTGCCAATGTAAAGGATACTTGAGTGGGGTAGCCTGGAATTGGAATAGGATTCGGAATAATGCTATTCCCTTCTTGATCAACGATAACGCCTTCTGATGTCACTAAGTTTCCGTTTTGAGACATGTTCTCTTGAGTCGGGATAGGGATAGGCGAGGGAAAGATTATGGAGTCGTTTCTACAATGTGGCGAAAGTAACACTTGGTTGTCGCCAATATAACTGCCATTACATAAGTGTTCGCCAGTGGAGTCCTGTACAGATACCAAATAGGCGTAACTGTCTTCTTGAGCGTGGGCCAAGTTTAATGATCCCAGCATTAGTAAGCCTACCGCTAAAGGCTCTATGTTATTTTTATTCTTAAATAGCTTCATGATTAACATCCTGTTTAATTTTTAATTAGCCTGCGGACTTGCAGGTACTTTACAAATAGCAAGGCGAAGGCCAGAGAGAACAAGATTTACCTAAAAAAAGCTGATTAATTTATCAGTTATTTAGAGTTGAATAATTATGGATACCTAAAAGTACAATGCTTAATGAATAAGTTTGATGAGAATTAGCATGAGGAAAGGAATGTTTATAGGTCTGTTCTGTGCAGGGGATTTCTGGGAAAAACAGTGCCGCTTTTTATGGGGCAATGCATTGCCATACGGAGAAAGCATGAGTTACTGAGTTGAATAAGAAGGTACTGTATAGAAGCATTAAGATAGTAAAATCAAGCGGCCAAAAGGCCGCTTGATGAGTGAGGACTACGTACTGATTTTGTTACCTCTACCACCGTTCTTTTGTCTTGGCTTTCACCATTTTGGAAAACGAACGTTGGTGTTCCCGTTCTGCGTGGCTCCCCAACTCTCGGCGTTTTGCATATTCATCTTCCTTCAATAATTTTTGGTAGTTAATGAAGTCGGATGGATCTACTGAGCCCTTTTCAAGCGCTTCACGAACCTTACAACCTGGCTCTTGCTCATGACGGCAATCTCCAAATCGACACCGTTGAGCAAGCGAGTGGATGTCCGCAAAGGTTTCTTCGATGCCTTGCTGGCTGTTGAAGAGTTGTAACTCTCGCATTCCAGGGGTATCAATCACTGCTACTTTTCCGTGGTTTTTTTCATCTGCACTGGCAATGAAAAACAGCTGACGCGCTGTGGTGGTGTGCTTACCTTTCCCGTCATCTTCTCGGATGCCTGCTACCTCTTGTTGAGTGCCAGCGAGGGCGTTCAATAAGCTGGATTTCCCTACGCCGGATGAACCGACCAAGGCAATGCTGATGCCGCTGTGAAGATACGGTTTTAAGCTATCTAGCCCGGTGCCTTCCAGTGAACTGATGGCATGGATCAGCTTGCAGTTCAGTTGTTGTAGTTGAGCTAGGTATTCCTCCAATTCCACCTCAGAACATAAATCGCTTTTAGTCAGGATCACCACAGGTTCAATATCTGCCTCTAGCGCGAGCGCTAAATAACGCTGTAAACGCTTGAGATTAAAGTCCTGGTTAGCACTAGTTACGATCCATAAGTAATCGAGATTGGCTGCGATCAGTTGAGGCCTGTCGCCTGAGAGGCGTTGTAACCGGCTCTTGGGTTCGACGATCAACTTAATGCGCCAATGCTCTTCCACACGTTCGGCCATGATCCAATCACCAACGGCCAGAAATTGGCTGGTGGGGCGAAATTCAGGCGGACACAGTAAGTCAGTACTTGTTAAATAAGAGCGTCCTAATTCACCGATGGCTTGGATTCGGTCTCGATGAATGGCGGTAATACGAAACATGGCATAAGGTTGCTCTGTTGTTTCGTCATCACTGTGCAAAGCCGATAATTCATCAAAGGAAAGCTGTGCACTCAGTTGTTGCATGAAATAGTTAGTCCAGCCGATGGACTGTAGATGTGTAAAATTCAATGTCATTGCTCCGGCAAAATCATAAACACGCCGGACGGACGACCTGAGGACTCAGGACATATCAGATGGGATCAAGATAGGTATGAAAGGGGGTTAAGCCCTAAACATTCGCCGCCGGCAATAAAACCAGTACAACGTTTGAAACAATCATAAAAAAGCTCCTTTCCGAGTTCTCTTGACAGAGTTCGGATTAACAATAAATTAACCCCGCATTGGGCAGCGTTATGATGAGGTAAGTTCAATATTTAATCAATAAAATTGTTAGTTATCGGTTTGTATAGGCGGTTTCCTAAATATTTTACTTACGTAGGAATATGTACTGGTTAAACCAGTACATTCCAAAATCTGTTGCTTTTGAAACTAGATGGAAGCAGAGGCAGAGACGGTGCTTTGAGAAGGCTTTTTCAATCGACTTCCTACAATCAGCAGTGTTAAGAACTCCAGAATCAGAAAGGTAATCTGAACGTCGGTTGTTCCTGTATCAAAGATCATTCCTTCTAGTCGTCCAACAAAAAGTCCGCCAACCAAGAACAGAATTGCCAGTAAGCCTATTCGAGCATGTTCTTTTGCAATAACTGCGAGGAATATTCCTGCGCCCAAAATTAGTCCTCCATACGCTGCGATGAATTCCATTTTTGCTCCTGGTTGTGAAAGGCTGAAACGTAATGCTTCAGCAAAGAACTCCGTGGCAAAAAAAGCGGGTAGCGAGAAGAGGACAAAGAGCGCGGCAAAGCTTTGTACGATGAGGGTATCTGCTTTCATTTTGGTATCCTGACTAATTATGGGTTTAATTAGTAAGGTAGGAAGGTTGCTTCAGATTAACTATTACCTCTGAGGTAATTGATTTGAATTGCTATGCTGAATTTCTTCACAAAACTGCTGGGTAGCCTCATCAGCAGGGAAGAAGCTTTCAATTCGAACGTCCTGAATAGCAACGTCTCTTGGAGTACCAAAAGTAGTAAAGGTTGAGAAAAACGTTAGGTGAGTACCATCTTTACAGAAGTGAAAGTTGAATATGGCGTTGTTGTCTTCCTCTTTCTGAGAGGTCTTCCGCCAATTCGGGGGCAATTGATACTCTCGTTCCAGCCGTGTGATGAGATCATAGCCGGGCTCACCCGGAGGAATAGCCAACACTTCCTGTTGCAGGTGTTGCAGTATTGCCCGACTGGTTTCTTCCCAATTGACGATATAGGGGCGGAAGCCCAACTCTGAAAAGTAAATTTCGTACGCATTTTGGGTGTGTTTAATAAGTTCAGGGTTGACCATAAATTGTATCAATTTAATGGCGCCATCATTCATCATTAAGAAATTGCCACTTGGGTCCGTCACGATGGCGGGGAAGGGGTTGTGCTGATCGATGATTCGTTGAATGGCATGGCGGGTAAAAGCAAGTTCTTCTGAGAATAAATTGCTGGTTCGGTATTCGGGTGAAAAGCCAGCTGCGTCCAGCATTCCATTGGTGTTTTTAAAAGAAAGGTCTAAGGCCTGCGCAAGCTGTAACACGGTTTGGCGTGTTGGTTTGGCTTTACCATTTTCCAACTGATTTAGGTGTTTAGGGGACAGATTACAAGCTAATGCCAGATCCATTTGGCTGAGTTTGGACAAGGCTCTCCAATAGCGAAGATGCTTTGGAAAATTTAAGTCGGGCATGTTGTCATTCGCTCTTATGTTGTGTCGCGTCCATTCGGGGTTGTTAATGGATGATAACAATCCAGGGGGTATCGCGTGGCATAAAATCCGGTGAATGTCGTAATTTGTGAGATATCGCAAGTTGTTGGATAATACGCGCTTTCCGACGTGCTTCCAGAGTGCGTTGCTGTATTGATGTAAACAAGAGATACCCCATGCCCAATTGCCCAAAGTGCGATTCAGAATACCCTTATGAAGATGGTCCGAGCTATATCTGTCCGGAATGTGCCTACGAGTGGCCAATCAATCAAGAGGAAGAAGAACGCTTGATCGTCAAGGATTCTGTGGGGAACATTCTGAGTGATGGTGACAGTGTTAATGTCATTAAAGATCTTAAGGTGAAAGGCTCTTCATCGGTGGTGAAAGTGGGTACCAAGATCAAGAACATTCGTTTGGTTGAGAGCTCAGATAATCATAATATTGATTGCAAAGTGGAGGGTGTTGGTGCAATCAAGATTACACCTAAGTACGTGAAAAAAGCCTAGTACCAAAATTTCTTGGATTCTTATTTTTCTATGTTGCAAAGTTACAGATGTGGCTTTGCGTCGTCTCTTGTTTACAACCGGCTCTCTTGTTCATAATTCACTCTCTTCTCCAAAACCCCTTCTTTGATTAATTATTCCTAGTCTCCTCATGCTTAAGTTCTATTGATAAGTTTGTTTATATCTGCAAGTTTGTGTTTTCATTCTATATCTTTGATTTACATTGGTTTTGTTGGTCTTTGGCTAGGCCTTCGCAACGTGTTTTTGCAACTGAACATAAGGGACTTATAAAAAATGAACAAAGGATTGGGTTATCTTCTAATGGTGTCAGGCCTTGTCGCTTGCGGTGGTGGAGGCGGAGGGGGCAACAGCGGTACGCCGTTAAATCCTGATCCAACAGAACCTTCCAGCGTCTTAACTATTCCTGTGGTGGTGCACGTTCTTTACGAAGATGAATACCCTGACTCTAATCTCTCCGATGAGAAAATTTTGTCTCAGATTGCAGTGTTGAATAAAGACTTTAGGGCTTTGAACGAAGACCTAAACACGGTTCCCGAAGAGTTTCAGCCCTTTGTTGCGGATGTGGGTATCGAATTTAAAATGGCCGAAATCAACCCTGATGGCTTACCTACTAATGGTATTACCCGCACAGAACGAAGCTTTGTAGATTTAGACGGCGTACATTTCACCAATGCCGGTGGAAGAGATGCCTGGCCAACTGACCAATACTTAAACATTTGGCTCTATGACACCGCAGATCGTAACGGCAATGTGGGGGCCGTGGGCAGGGCTCAGTCACCTGGAGGTAACCCATTAACGGACGGTGTGGTTTTGGATTATCGGGCAATAGGAACTGTGCCACCTTTTTATGGCGCGCATACTAAGGGTAGAACCGCAACCCATGAAATAGGCCATTGGCTCGATCTGCGTCATATTTTTGCTACTAATGGCTCGTGCGAAGCATCAGATTTGGTCGACGATACACCGACGGCTTTGAATCAATATGAAGGGAAACCAACTCATCCTTCAAGTTCTTGCGGCAGCAATGATATGTTCATGAACTTTATGGATTACTCGGACGATGACGTTTTGGTGATGTTTACCAAAGGCCAGAAAGAGCGGATGCGAGCGGTATTTGAACCTGGTGGTGGTCGTTACGACCTCTATCTAAATATCACTGCAGATAATGATTAACCTGAGCGCAGACAACGGTAAAGCGCTCGCCCCCGAATCGGTAAATTAGAAGAAGTATTAACTATGGACGATGTAACCATTAACCAGATCAACTTCGATCAAACATTAATTCTTAGCAAACGTGACTTCAGTATCGTGGAGCAAGATGAAGACGGTATCGAGCTGCTTTATAAGGGCGAAACTCGTTGCCAGCCGTATGTGTACTTTAAGCCGCTGCTCAATAGGGACGATCGAACCCAATACGATTATGAGATGCTGTTGTTTGAATGCTACGAAGACTTTGCGGTACTGCTTGAGCAAAATGTCGAGGAGCATTCGGATCACTTTGTGGTTCACAGTCGTTTTGCTCTGCGACAGGAAGACACAGAAACCCTATCCGGAATGGAATTCTCCTATCCTGAAGAGGAGGGGGTCTATCAATACCACATTCAAAACTCGATCGTGCCAGTGGATGATTCTCGGATTTCTACCAATCCTTTGGATATAGACGTTGAAGGGTGTTTGAAGGTGGAGAGAGTTGAAGTGCCATTGGTTGGCTCGTATTTGTGTCCGACGACATAAATGCGCTTGAATAATAAATTGTTTTAGCAGCTTCTTTTGATGGGGGCGCCTCCGTACCTCCCTGATCTTTGTACGAGGTGAGGTACGGTCGGCGCTAAGAAGCTTTACCTGGTCGGAGTTTAACTAAGTCCGTTAGTACCGCATCCAGACCGCCATAGACGGAGATGTTGTTGATGCGTGCAGTCACTCTTTCCAACGCTTCCAGTTCTTTTAGTCTTAGTAATGTTGGGTTGTTTTCCATCATTTTCGCGGTGTTGTGAAGAGAGCGCATGGCTTGAGTCTCTTCTCGGCGCTTGATCAGGTTCGCTTCGGACTCTTTTTGAGCTTCCACCACCTGATTCAAGATTTGCTTCATATCACCGGGTAATATGATGTCTTTTACCCCAATACTAGCTACATGAATTCCGTATTCAGCAGCTTTCTCCTGAATGCCAGTTTCAATTAAACCGTTCAGACTGTTTTTATCTTCAAGCAATGTATCCAAGGTTTGGGTACCTACCGCTTCTCGCAACCTAAGCTGCAATTCTCGATACAAGAAGCTGGAATAGTCATTGAGTTTGGTTGCGACAATGTTTGGATCTACGATTTTGTAGCTGCCACTTAAATTGATTCGCAAACTCACTCTGTCTTTAGTCAGGATCTCCTGCCCACTGACCTCAATGCCTTGAAGCCTCATATCCAGCTGTTTCACTGAAATTGAGCGGTTGTATTTCCAATACCCATAACTGCCTGAAGGCAAAATCTGTTCGAGTTTTCCGTTAACGGAAAGAAGGCCAACGTGTTCGTCTGCGATTTCAGTGTAATAAATTGCAGATAGCACCTGAGGGCTTCGGCTGAGGGTATGCCCTCGGGCCAGCAATCCAAGGTGCTGATCACTCAAGCGATAGTCCTGATTGATGTTCACGCGCTCTACTCGATGGTTTTCAATGCCTTTCCACGCAGCCAGGAAGGTCCCAGGCTTTAATATATCCACTAAGTGACCGTCGCGGTAAAAGAGTCCGATTTGATCGTCTGTCATTTCGAACGTTTCTACATAGGCTTCGAAGGCCTTGCCATGAGTGGCTAATAAAAATTTGGCCTGTGCGTTATCGAATATCACATCAGTGATGTCGTATTTTTCAATGCGAACATTACCGGCCGTTACCCATATTTTATGGCGGCCAGGATTTAAGATTCTTTCAAATCTATTCCTCTTAAAGAGTAAGGCTCGCTCGTTATCTGCTATGTCTATTGTTTTCCATGGAAGCATGGTTTTTACCTTTAATCTTTATGCTCGTTACAAGCGATTGTTTAAGAGTGAGGCCCACCTGACAAACTAGGGGCTGATCGCTTGAATTAAGCAGGGAGAACAACAAGCGGTCATAGGTACTTCGGGTAAAAATTGTCTACCCAAAAGTTACGTTGGACGTTGCTGAACGCCGTGCCTAACTGCCCACCATCAGCGGCTAGTTGGTTAGCGCTTTCACTGTCTAACCGATTTTGCAGAAACTGATCTCTTTACGGCGATCACTTCTTTGAAAACAGAAAAACAGTGGCAGCTATGAGCCTCGTTTTTTTACAGGATGGAATTCCTGGTGGGGACTCGAACCCCAAGGCATTTGCCTCTACCAAACGTCAGTGAAAGTGACGGGACTTGCACAGGATTCGAACCTGTGACCTCTCGATGGTTGTCGAGCGCTCTACCCATTGAGCTAGCAAGTCGGTGTTCAGGCCATTAGTCAAATTGGTACACATCACATTACTTATGCTTGTGCCGGGCTGACATTCAGAATCAGCACCACAAATTTGAGGTCTTCCTAAACTCTGTTGAAACACACCGTTTTTTCGGTGGGTTTGCATTCGTGATCACTTGGTGATGAACTTTTATTTCTGTATCTCTATTTCCGAACCTTCACACACCAAGTGTTTGTATCTGTTTGCTCTAAGGTTATGTTGATATCTGTAAAGCTCTCAATCACATCAATGTTGGTTAATAGGTGTTGGGTTGGTTTCAGCGTGGTAAATTGACCGCCAGCACCTAACACCATTGGCAGCAAGAGTTGATCTGCCAAGTGCTTTCCAACAGGTACATCGGTTGTCAGATAGTCTCGCAGTTCTTCAATTGCCTGATGTGCTACCTTTTCTGCGCTGACGCGTTTTTCGCCGACCACTTCAATAACTTCAACAAGGTGCTGGCTTTTCACACGCAGCGACAGGATGTTCCCCGGGCCTTGTGACGACACCATTTGTTGTTGCAGCGCCTCATCGGGCCATGCGCATTTTTTCTTTACCTGTGTTAATTCCCGTTCATTGACGCTTCTGGGAATGCGCGACGATGTTGCCATTGCCATGCGTTCCAGTATTTCCCCTCGATGCATCATCTCAAGCGGTTGAAGCCCATTGGTTGGCTGAACTCTTGTTGGCTGAATTCTTACTCGCCATGCACCGCCACCGGCAGGGTAGAAACCGTATTGTTCCAGTTTGACCTCTGCTCGGTATCCCAGTTGATTGATCACCGGCAGGAAGCTTTGCTCAATAAAGTCAAAGCTGGGGGCAGAACCGTTATGGGTGCCGCCTTCCAGGGTTATTTCACTGGTTCCGTCAGAAAAGCACAGTGGCAAAAAGACGGTTTGGAAGACCAAACTGGTACTGCCTGCTGAGCCAATCGCGAACCGGTAGTCTCCCGATTCAATCTTTCCTGGTTTGAAGGTTACGTCCGTCGAACCAAGTTCTGCGCCTGAAACCTCTGCACCACAAATGGCTTGTGCGGCTTTTAGGCACGTTAAATGCTGCCGTAATAAACCGGGCTTTGAGCGGCCTGCCCGGATGTTGTAGATCCGAACCGGTTTGCCAAGGTGCATTGATAACGTCAGTGAGGTGCGGAAGATTTGTCCGCCGCCTTCACCGAGTTGTCCGTTAATTTCGATCATGCTTTATCCTTTTACACAGACCACTTGTTTTAGCGTATAGACGATTTCAACCAAGTCTTTCTGTGCTTCCATTACTTTCTCAATGGGCTTATACGCTGATGGTGTTTCATCAATCACGCCTGCATCTTTTCGGCATTCCACATCGGCTGTGGCCTGACGGTGCTCTTCCAAAGAGACCAGTTTCTTGGCTTTGGTTCGAGACATCACTCGACCCGCACCGTGGCTGCAACTGCAGAAACTTTCTTCATTTCCCAAGCCTCGGACGATGAAGGATTTAGCGCCCATGCTTCCGGGGATGATCCCCAGTTCATTTTTACGCGCTCGAACTGCGCCTTTACGTGTCACCAGCACATCTTTCCCGTAGTGATGTTCTCTCGATACATAGTTATGGTGGCAGTTCACCGCTTCCATTCGTGCTTCAAAGTCGATACCTAATGCCTTTCTTACCGCCAGAATGACTCGGTTCATCATTACTTCGCGGTTAGTTCGAGCGAAGTCCTGCGCCCATTCAACCGCTTCCACGTATTGTTCAAAATGATCCGATCCTTCCGGTAGATAGGCCAGGTCGGAATCGGGCAAATGGATATGCCAACGCTCCATATCCTTTTTAGCCAGTTCAATAAAGTGTGTACCGATGCGGTTTCCCACACCTCTAGACCCACTATGCAGCATCAGCCACACACTACCGTGCTCATCCAGACACATTTCAATGAAGTGGTTACCTGTGCCCAAGGTTCCCAAATGGTTTAAGTTGTTGGTGTTTTTCAACACCGGGTGTTTTTCCTTTAATACATCGAACTGAGTGGCCAACGGTGCCCAGGCTGTCATTACGTCGTTAGGTGCATCATTCCAGGCACCTTTATCTCGTCCACCTCGGGCTCGTGCTGATCGTCCGTGAGGCACCGCTTGTTCAATGGCTGAACGCACGCCCGATAAATTATCCGGGAGTTGCGAAGCGTGCATGCTGGTTCGAACCGCCATCATGCCGCAACCGATGTCCACGCCCACGGCGGCGGGAATAACGGCGCCTAGTGTCGGGACCACGCTTCCGATGGTTGCGCCTTTCCCAAGGTGTACGTCTGGCATGGCGGCCACCCACTTATGGATAAAGGGCATCCTTGAGATGTTCTTCAACTGTTCTTTGGCTTCAGACTCAAAAGGTACGCCCTTCGTCCAGGACTTGATTGGCACGCCGCCATCTTGCATTACTTCATAAGGTTGATGAGTCATCGCTGTATTCCTTGTTTTCAATTACTGCTCTTAATGTCGTTCTTTATTTAGTGATATTTGTTTTTGAATTAGATATAGCGAGTAGGGTGCCAACTTTTGAAATTAACGGGAAAATAATTTTTAACCGATTGATTTTAAACGGTAAAAATATTTTTTTGTGTATTTTTATTCTCTTGGAGTTAACTGTGTGTCTTGTGTATAGCTATCTAAAAAGATAGTTATATAATATATTTGATAGATATATTGATGTTTGTTTTGTGTGTTTGATGGTTATGAAGACAGTTGCTATTAGTATTTTAGGCACCACGATGGATAGGCGTGGTCGAGGTGAGAAGCGATGGGATAAGTGGCGTCCTACCGTATCCATGTGTCAGCACGATGATCTGTTGATTGATCGTCTTGAATTGCTCTTCGACAATCACTCATTAAGCTTGGCTGAGCAGGTGAAAGAAGACATCGCCAGAGTTTCTCCTGAGACAGAGGTGGTCTTTCATCGTGTGAATTTCAGTGATCCTTGGGACTTTGAAAGCGTTTACAGTCAGTTGCTGGATTTTGTACGTGCCTACTCTTTCAAACCTGGTAAAGAGAATTATCTGACCCACATTACCACCGGCACGCACGTTGCGCAGATTTGTTTGTATTTGTTGACGGAAGCGGGCTACTTGCCAGGCAAGTTATTGCAAACGTCTCCGGCTAATCGAAACAGCAATCTTCCGGGGCAATATCAGATCATTGATCTCGATTTGTCGAAGTACGATCAGATTGCGTCCCGGTTCCAAAAAGAACACCACGAAGGTACCACGTATCTAAAAGGTGGAATTGAGACGAATAATCCGGCGTTCAATACCATGATTGAACAATTGGAGAAGGTGTCTGTTCGTTCTAATGAATCCATTCTGATTACCGGGCCAACCGGGGCAGGGAAGTCGCAACTGGCTCAACGGGTTTACGAACTCAGGAAGCAGCGAGGTAAGCTGTCGGGTCGTTTAGTCTCGGTGAATTGCGCCACCCTGCGTGGTGAAAATGCGATGTCGGCGTTGTTCGGCCATAAGAAAGGCGCGTTCACCGGCGCAACTACGGATCGACCGGGGTTACTAAGGGAAGCCAATCAAGGCATGCTGTTCCTCGATGAAATTGGTGAATTAGGGTTGGATGAACAAGCGATGTTGCTTCGGGCCATCGAAGATAAGCGTTTCATGCCCTTCGGTTCAGATAAAGAAGTGACCAGTGACTTCCAGCTAATAGCAGGGACAAATAGAGACCTGAATAGGTTATCCAGTGAGGGCGCTTTCCGGGAAGACTTGTTGGCTCGGATTGATCTTTGGACGTATCAACTGCCGTCGTTGAAAGAGCGCATTGAGGATTTGGAACCAAACATCGACTATGAACTGGAAGTATTTTCCGGCAAGTCGGGTTATCTGGTGAGTTTTAACAAAGCCGCTCGGGATAAATACCTGGCTTTCAGTCGTTCTTCAGAAGCACTGTGGTCAGCCAATTTTCGGGATTTGAATGCCAGTATCACTCGCATGGCAACCCTGTCGGATGGCGGGCGCATTACGGTTGATGTGGTTGAAGAAGAAATCAGTCGTTTGAGACGAAAGTGGAAGCCAGATTCAAGCTCAGGGTGGCAATCAATCAAGGTGATTTCGGAGGTAATGGATACAGACGCGATCAATCAAATGGACTATTTCGATCAACTAAAACTCGCCCATCTGATTGAAGTCTGTAGGCAATCTGGTTCAATGGCAGAAGCCGGAAGAACGCTCTTTAATGTAAGCCGTGAAGAGAAGAAATCGAATAATGACTCTCATCGAGTCAAACAGCTATTAGCAAAATATGGATTGAGCTTTGGTGAGTTGTGATTGTTTTTTCTTATGCTTTTCTTAATATTAATCTGGGTATTATGACCGGCTAATCAACTAATTTTGAGAGGGATTTTCAAATGCGTATATCACAGGTATGTGGCTTTTTAACGCTAGTTCTAAGTGCTCAGTTAAGTCAGGCAAGTGAGCTTATTTATAAAACCGTATCTGTGTCTGACGCACGTGATCGGATCATTGAAATTACACAGACGCTACGGCCAAACAAAGATGGCAGTTTTACGTTATTGAAGATTGAACCAGAACAGGAAGCAAACGCTTTTTTCGATAGAGCTTGTAAGGAAGAAGTTGGCCCGGAAGCTCGTTTTATCAGGGTTAATGAAGGAGAGACTATTGTCTCTGAATCAACTGTCTTTGGTTATGTTTGCCAATCGGAGTCCTAAAATTAATTAGCGATATTGTTAATAAGGCGGATATTGCTAATTTACACTGGCGCAAAATGGGCAATTTGGAGTGCTTAGAGAAATGGAAATTCAAAAACTAAGTCAGGATGACTTGGACTCAATTGCCCGCTTGATTTCTTCGGTGGCCGAAGTAGATATCTTCCCTTATTTCTGCGAGCAGGGGCGGGCGGAATTCCAAACCCGTGTGCTGCCCGACCTTAAAACCATTCTTACAGAATCAAACTACCTCTCTGTTAAAGCGGTCATTTCTGGTGATATTGTCGGGGTAGCTGCGTTACGAAATGCGGATTACCTCACTCACTTGTTTGTATCGAAATCTTGCCAAGGTATGGGCGTGGGAAAGGCACTTCTTGATTATGTAGTGAAGGAAACCCAGGCTAAGCAGGTGAACCTTCGTTCGTCGATTAATGCCGTGAGTTTTTACGAATCTCTGGGATTTGAATGCACGGGTGAAGAAGGTGATTACAACGGTATTCGGTTTATGCCAATGACACTAGACTTGTCAAAGCCTGAAAGCTCTAAAGCATGGTAATCAAGGATTGGAAATGAAAATACATAAAGGCTCATGTTTGTGTGGAAGTGTTGCGTTTGAATTGTCAGGGGAGTTCGACTCCTTCTTTCTTTGTCATTGTCAGCATTGTCAAAAAGATACGGGCTCAGCACATGCGGCCAACCTGTTCTCAACCTCGGGAACACTTACTTGGCGAAAAGGCAGAGACTTGGTTAAAACCTTTCAATTGCCAGAGACTCAACATTCAAAAAGCTTTTGTCAAAACTGCGGTTCTGCTGTACCAACACATGCCGAAAATTTAGGCTTTGTGGTTGTTCCTGCGGGCAGTTTAGATACACCGATAGATAAGACTCCAAATGCAAAGATTTTCATGAAAAGTCAGGCGGAGTGGACAAAGTCTATGGACAACGTACCGGGTTTTGAGACGTTGCCAGAATAGGGAATTAACTTATAGGCTTTATTACTATTTAACACCAAACCGGTTAGTATTTTGTTTCCCCGAATTACATACTGTTTTCTCAAACATGGGATGTTTGACTCGATATTGAAGAATAAGGATGTTCTATGAAACTCGCACCGCTTTCATTAGTTATACCGTTTCTGCTTTCCACTTTTTTCAGTTTAAGTTTGAATGCTTCACCAATTTATCAGTGTAAAGGCCCGAATAATCAGACCGTATTCAGTGATCAGCCTTGTGAGGGCGAAGGTCAGGAAATTGAGGTTCGGGATTATAAGGTTGGTGGTGCCGTTGGTCGTGATGCTGGTGGAAAAATATATGAGTCTAAAGAGGATTCAGATGCTAAAGACGATGATGGAAGCTCATATGAAGATGAATCCCCTTGTGTATTTATCAGCTCCACAGAACTTAGAAGACTGAAAATTCAGAAAAGGTTAAAAAAAGGAATGACTACTAGCGGTGTTCGAGGTGCTTGGGGCATGCCTAGTAAAATAAATAATTACTCTATGGGTAGATCGCAGTGGGTCTATAGGTTGCCAAGGGGAGGGGCTTATTACGTATACTTTAAGTCTGGCTGTGTTACTTCGTGGAATTAATAATAAGTAACACAGATAGGGGGCATGAAAATGCTCCCTACTACTTGCCATTAATAAGAACGGCCAACGCACTATGAAAAAATACATAGAGCAAAGCAAGCTGGCGTTGAATTCAATGAGCGCCAAGGTTGTCGAAGAGTTCAGCTCTAAAATGAACTTGGTTAAAGAGGTAGTGAGCGGGTTACCGATCTTTGTCTCTTCGGAAAGGACCGACAAGTTTGATGCTCTCTATGACGAAAAGCATTACTTTGTGGTGCCGTATCGTCTTTCTGAAACGGGTTTTTCTTTGCACACCATGCGCTGCTTGCCTGAATCTGTTCCTGAAATAAATGACCTTCCCAAGCGACGAATCTTCCATTTTCCAAATTTTCATTATGAAGCCCTGTTAAGGGAGCAAATGATTCAGAGTGCTGTTCAGCTGTCCAATGAACGGAAAGCGAATGATAAACATACCTTGGAGCGTCTGGCGGACGATATTGACTCGTTAGATTCCAAATTAACCTATGGCATATTGTTGGTGGGTGGTGTTGCCGCTGTTTTTAATCCTCTGGTGGGTGCGGGTATCGCTGCGAAAGCACTGCTACCTGGTATAGGGAGTCTTGCCAACAAATATGGCTTACGACCTGTCGGAGAAAAGCTGACCGATGCACAGCTCAAGAAGGCAGCGAAAGAAGCTGAAACTTCCGTTATCCAACAGTTCTCTGAAGCTAATACCCTTAAAGTTGAAAACCCTATTTTACAGGGGCTCGAACTGGCGTTACGGACAACGGAAGACGAACATGATCCGTTGGTTGATGTGAACCTGAGCAACGGAAGTATCCCAGAGTTGGGCAACGAGCGATGGCGACAGCTTACTGAAAAGGCGGTCTATCACTGCTATCAAGATGTTTTAAAGAACAAGAAACTGCATAAAAAAGCGGGGCTGGGCCCGGAAGACCTTCGTTGGTTGCAGAGTTTATTTCATTGATATGCAGAATGGCCAGCAATAACTGCTGGCCTTAATCTTTGGCATCACATGAACGGTTAAAGCAAATACCCACCATCCACTTCGATCACTGCATTGCGCATCGCCACTGATTGATCCGACAGTAAGAATTCAATGGCTCCGATTTGATCTTCGGGAGTCATAACTCTGCCCAGCGGGGTTGTGTTCAGTGTTTCAAAGAATTCATTCTGTTGCTCCGAGGTCATACCTGCCTTTCCTTGAATTTCTGTGGCAGTAACGCCTGGGCGAACAGAGTTGATTCTGATGCCTTGTGGCGCCAGTTCCAGGTTGGCTACTTGGGCAATGGCTTCAAAGGCTGCTTTGCTGGCGGAGTACACAGCACCATGAGGGAAGGCTTTAGTCACTGCAATACTGGAAACAAACACTACGCTGGATGGTTTTTTCAGCGTAGGAAGCAGCGCCTGTAGGGTGATGAACGGCCCTTTGGTGTTGATGTTCATGGTACGGTCGAACGCTTCTTCGCTGATGTCTGCAAAGGCTTCTGGATAAAACACGCCTGCGTTTAACACCAATCCATCAAGCTGGATGTTGTCTTTTTGAAGGGCGGTCGAAAGTTGTTGAAGTTGTTTGGGATTGGCGCTGTCTGCCATATAGCCTGCGCACCCAAGCGAGAGCACGGTTTCATCGATTTTGCTTTGATCCCGACCGGTAATAATGACTTGGTTGCCTTGGCTAACCAGACGTTCCGCCAGTGCGCGGCCAATACCCGCTGTGCCGCCAGTAATCAGGATGGTTTTTCCGTTCATGATGTGACTTCCTCTGTAGTGTTGAATGACGATGTTTATTCAATCCAAACAGAGTATCAGCTTGATAGGTTGCTAATAAGATACCAATATGATTACTTACTGGTTCTTTTATGGAAACAAATAGCCGGCTACTAAACGGGCATTCACTTGATCAGAGTGCACGTCAGTAAGAGCGCACGTTAATAAGAACGCACGGCAACAAACCGTAAGGCACAGCATGTCATATCTTAATCTTCCTTTGCTCCATGTATTTCACTTAGTGGCCGAACGAGGCAGCTTTCAAGCGGCAGCTAATGAGCTGGATCTTCCTCGTTCCTCAGTGAGTAAGAAAATTCGGCAACTTGAGGAACACGTCGGGCAGCCACTTCTTCAGCGAACTACCCGACAACTTCGTTTGACGGATGTAGGTAGGAACTTGCTGCTTGAAACCAGTAATTTGCAATCGGTATTAACCAATCTTAATGGGGTAGTGGATGATGCTCATGCTTCACCAAAAGGCCGGGTGAAAATCAGTGCGAGTATTTTGATGGGGCAGGGCTACCTTGTTCCTGCGATGAAAAAGCTGAGAAAAGCCTACCCGGATATTGAGCTGGAATTAAGCCTGGATGATCGCAACGTTGATTTACTGGCAGAGAAAGTGGACATTGCCATTCGTATCGGTCAATTGCCGGATTCTTCATTAATTGCCCGTAAAATCAGTGAGAAATGCTGGGGCTGGTTCGCGTCAGAGGAGTATCTGACGGAAAGAGGCGAACCTCAATCGCCACATGAATTAATCAATCATGACTGTCTGGTGTTTGGGAAGTTTACCTTCTGGCCTTTTCAGGACAAGCACGGGCATACTGAAACCATCGAAGTAACACCTGCCATCAAAACAGATAACAGTCGGGTGTTGGTTGATATGGCTTGCGAAGGACTGGGTATTACCATGATTGATCCTAAGTTTATTGCTAAGGAGTTAGATTCCGGGCAATTAACTCCGGTGTTAACGGATTGGGCACACCCTGAAACAAGCCCCATTAATCTGGTGTGTATGGGTGAGCGAACCCGCGCGGTTGAAGCTGTTTGGCAGTTTTTGTTGGAGGATTGGGGTGAGTAATCTACTAAGAGTGTTGAAGGATAGTGAACTTCATGCGTAAAAGTATGGGGAAAGTGCTATCTTAACTTGGTGATTTAATTCATCAAATAAAGAGAAGGGAAGAATTATGAGTGATAAGCCAACTATATTCATTGCTTCATCAACTGAGGCAATTTCAGTCGCTGAAGCAGTGCATATCAAGCTTGAGAACGAAATGAGAGTTAGGCTTTGGGAGAATGCTTTTGATTTATCATCGGTAACCATTACAACACTCATGAATAAAACAAAAGAAGCTGATTATGCTGTTTTTGTCTTTCATCCTGATGATAAGGCGCTTATTAGAGAAAAAGAATATAGCACTGTTCGGGATAATGTAATTCTTGAGCTTGGGATGTTTATTGGTGCTCTGGGGCTGGAAAAGTGTTTTATTCTAGTTCCAAAATCTGCAGAGATAACATTCCGTTTGCCGACAGATTTAGCTGGTGTAACTGCATCATTTTATGATGAGCAGGATCCAGTTTTTACTGATGCAGTAACAGGTAGTTGCGCCAAAATTAAGCAGGCAGTGAAAAAACAGGAGTCAGCAAAGAATATAACTGAATTAACTAGTGAAACTGAGACCTTAAAGCAGCAGTTACATAATGCTCAGTCTCAGCTTTGGAGTATGAACCACGATATCCAAAGAGCTAATGAAAAGTCGCAGTCTTTACTTGAATCGATAAAACTACATTTTTTTTCAATTGCGAAACCTGCAACTCCAGCTGAAATAAAAGCCTGGGAAGAAGGAGCAGAAGAAAGTTATCTAAAAGAAGTAAAAGTCCGTGATCACAATGTATATTTTGTGGATAGAGATGTGATGATTCCTCCATTACATGGCGCTAGCTCTATAGCTATTATCGTGGCGAAAGGAGTTAAGGTTTATGGTATTGATAAGTGGAGTCATAATGAAATTTATTATATGGATGGTTTTAGGACTGATGCTCGCTTATAACTAGATGAAACTGACTTAACTCATGCCCAACTCACTCTCCATTCGCTCCTACAGCCGCCAACGCAGAGGCCATTCCCACGATTATCATCAGTTAGTGTTGCCGTTGCGTGGTGTCATCAATATTGAACTGGAAGGTTATTCTGGCAAGGTGGCACCCGGTGAGTGCGTGGTGATTCATACTGGTACCATGCACCACTTTACTGCTAATGAAGAAGCCCGTTTTGTGGTGGCAGATTTGTCTGATTTACCCGAAAATCTGGCGCAGTCTGACTGCCTGGTGTTCTCCATCACCGCTCCTTTGATCAGTTATCTTAATTTCATCGAGAAGCAGTTAGAGCATCAGGTTAATCCAGAGCTTGAGCGGTCGATGTTCGAAACCTTTGTGCTTTTGCTTTCGGAGCAACACTTCTTTAAGCAAGTTGATCATCGATTACGTGCGGTGTTGGAGCATATATCCGATCATTTGACTGATAAGTTGCTGATTGACGAGCTCGCGAAGGTTGCGTGTCTTAGTCCTACTCAATTCAAGAAAGTGTTTAAAGAGCAGGTGGGTCTCAGTGTGATGCAATACATCACCAAGGAGCGAATGGAAAAGGCCAAAGCCTTGTTGATGCACACCGATTATCCTATTCAGTTGGTGGCTGAACAGGTGGGCTATGCGGATCTCTCATCTTTTGGACGTCGATTTTCAAATCACTTTGGATTATCACCCAAGCAATTCTCTCAATAAATAAACGCCTTTTTAAACGACAATAGCGTCTGATCTGCATAATTTTGTTTTATTCTTCTCTTAGACTTGGTGCATGTAATTAAACATGTCAGTGAGTCGAGGAAGGTCAATGCTATTTCAAGATCATTCAGGGCGCGGTTTGTTCGCTATTGTTATTGCCTGTGTTTTCTGGGGGACGACAGGCACAGCCGCCAGTTTTACTCCTGATGTGAGTCCATTGGCTACTGGCGCTTTTGCTATGGGTGGCGGTGGGTTTTTGCTGGTGATGTTTGCGTTTTCAGAGCTTCTGAACGATTCCTCAAAATTACGAACGAATTGGAGATTGATGTTGGTCGGTGGAGTGGCGGTTGCGCTCTATCCGCTGGCCTTTTATTCATCTATGCGGTTGTCGGGTGTTGCGGTTGGAACAGTGGTCTCTATCGCTAGTGCTCCATTCTTTACTGTGTTGTTAGAGCGTCTGATTGGCAAGAAATTGGTTTCTAGGCTGTGGATGGTGAGCTTTGCAATAGGTGCGATGGGTATCATTTTACTGACCTTGGGTAAGGAACAATCTCAGGTAACAGGCTTGCAGTTATCTATGCATTATCTTGGAGTTTTGTTGGGATTAGGTGCTGGGTTAAGTTATGCACTCTATTCGTGGGCGGCCAAAGGGATGATCGAACAGGGTATTCATTCCAAATCTGCGATGGCTAGCATGTTTGGTTTGGCGGCAGTGGTGTTGCTGCCTTCGTTATTGCTGACCGGAGACCATCTGTTTTCTTCAACAACGAATGCATGTGTAGCGGTGTACATGGCTGTGGTTCCTATGTTCTTAGGCTATGTTTTGTTTGGTTATGGTTTGAAGTTTGTTGAAGCGAGTCAGGCAACCCTGATTACTTTGTTAGAGCCTGCAATTGCGACGGTTATGGCTGTGATGATTGTAGGAGAGCGTATCAGTACAATGGGTTGGATTGGAATGGGGTTGATCTTGTGGTGTTTGTGGATGCAAATGCCAAAAGCATCCTCGATGAATAGAAAAAAACCTTTGGATTCTTCTGAAACCAGCCATGCTGTTGAAGTGTAGATCATGGCTAAGAATCAGATTCTTAGCTTTGAAAGGAAAAGGGTTGGCCTGTGATATGTGAAATTAATGTTTAAAAGAGGGTTAAAGAAAGGAAGATCTGATGATCTCCCTATTTGTTGGTTATCGATATGTCACTTATCTCTTGCTTCGATGAAGCGGACATTACAGATTACGCCAGCGCTACTTCAAAGACTAGAACGTGTTTAAAGACTAAAGCATGGCCAGTTTCCTACGACTGCTGCCACGCAGCCGACGGCCCAACACAGCTCGGCGTAGCGCTTGCCTGCGTCTTGGCGCCTAGTGCCAGGGAATCTGTAATAGCATTCACGTTTTCGCTGGCGAATATGACCATGGCTACTTTGCCGCCGCACACCTTGCTTTCGCTCTTAGTGGTGGCGGACTCGCCTGCGATTTCACCAATTCCGCCTTGCACCGCGCCTGCCAGAGCTGCCTTGCCAAGGCCGTCGCAGAGTGGGTTTCCGAGGATCTTGTTCGTGACTACTTTCTGGGTCATGTTGACACCAGTGCTGATGGTTACGTCCGTGGCAATCTTGATGCCCGTACTTACCGCGGAGGACACAGCGTCCTCGCCGACGGTCGCGACGATGGCGTATGCCGTCCCGGCAGCAGCAGCTGCGGCGAGGCCGTATCCTATAACCCCGGAGGCTGCGCCGGTTCCGAAATGGATGCCCACACCAGCCCATGTTGCAGACGCTGGATGGAACAAGAGATATTGCTGGGTATTGAGTGAGCCTCCCATGAGGGCCGCTCCGCTCACACCTGTGATGGTTTGGGCAACGGTATTGGCGCTAGGCAAGGTTGCCCAAGCGCTTTGACTCGCAGACACCCCCGCTTGGATCTCTCCGCCACTTTCTTCTCCCCCAATGGCGCCGGAGGAGTCTCCACCCTCAGCACTAATATCGACGCTGGAATCGACTCCCGCATCGCTTCCTAGTTCGGCTGCAGCACCGGCGGTTCCCGCTTCGGCTCCCGTTTCGGCCGCATCGGCTCCTAAAAGTGCGGCAAGTCCCGTATCGGCGGCGCCTCCCGTCAGCACTGCCCCTGCAACGAAGGTTGCAGTGAGGGCCGCGCCCACCAGAACCTCCGCCCAAATGCTCATCTCGCCCGTGGGATCCACTAACATCAGAGGATTGCTCGAGGCAAAGGCATAGGGTGTTGCGAGCTGCCGCATAGGGTCGGGAGTGGTGAAGCGCCTCGTCTCTGGGTCATACAGGCGAGCCGCGAAGTTGTAGAGGCCAATCTCGCTGTCCCATTCATGCCCCTGGTAGCGGTACATCATGCTTGAATCTGAGTTGGACTCACCATAGGGGCCGTAGCTGGCACTGTCCTGAAGCCCATTGGCGTCGAAGGTCGCCCACACGGACCCGGTGAGATCCGTCAGGGAGACCACCGGAGTGCCGTTGACCAAAGTCATCAAACGGCCAGTCGGGCCGTTGATGTCTACATACCAGTCGCCATTCCGATAGATGATCCAGCTCTGCGGCAATCCTCCGGACAAGTAGATCTGTGTGCTGGTCTGAGGTTGCGGGCTACCAGTACTCGATACTTTGACCGCGCGCTGGCGCTGGCTACCGTAGCCAAACTGGACGCTGGTTTGCTGATCGAGAGTCTGGATGGTAATGGGCCGGGAGATGCTCTCATCGTAGGTGAATTTACGGGAGTTATCCTGTGTGAGTTGTCCCCGGGCATCGTACACAAACGGATTGCCGGTACCCGATGGTGGAGTGAGCACACCGATTTGGTTCGAGCCCGTTGCACGGGGCATAGCGGTCGTGCCACTTGCGTCATTCACCTGGGTGATATTGCCATTGGCGTCAAGCGTGTAAGTGCTGTTGTCACCTCCTGAGCTGGTCACGGTCTTCAGGCGGCGAAGGTCGTCATATCCAAAGGTTTCTGAGATTTGAGGCACGCCTGCAATGGGAGAGCTCACTTCACGGCTGTGCATGGAGCTGTCAATATTGTAGGTGGACGTAATCACCGTGTTACCGGCCAGTTTCTTGTGGGTGCCCGTAATGGTAGCTGGCAGATTCGGATTCTTTGGGTCGTAGGCGTACTGTGTGGTCCAGAAGTCGCTTCCTTGAGCTGTCGAAATCGCGCCATCTGGCGTGTAGGTGAAGCTTGCGAACTCGCTGCCGCCATTGGTCTTGCCGATTGTTGACGTTCGCCCCAGACCATCATAGCTGTAGAATAGTTTGGATACGCCGGCACCGCCGGGAAGTGTCACTGTGGTGACCTCACCGAGGCTGTTATAGCCATAGCTAATCTGCGCGTTGTGCTCTGCGATACCAGACACCGTCTGTACTACCGTGTCGGGTAGACCGTTCGACGTGTAGGTGTAGGTCTCCTTCACCACACATGAGCTGCCGTCCTCCGCGATGGTGGTTGTTGTTGCTGTGGTGAGGAGCCCGACTGCCTTGGAGTCGCTGCCGTCGCCATCAAAGGTGGAAACAACGGTGATTTGTTGGCCAGAGCTGGGCCAGGTCAGGTCGTCAGCATGATTCTGAAGAGTTTCACGTGTATAGGAACCATCCAGACGGCCGCGCTCCAACTCACGTCCCAGCCGGTCGAACTTGGTGTAGAGCACGAAGGCCTGCTCGTTGCCGGACACGCTTGGAATTGTGAAGCGAAGACGGTTCATCGCATCGTACACAAGCTGCGTAGTGCCCGAATCCGGGTCGGACATTTCGATGACGTTGCCCGAACCATCGAAGGCGCGTGATTGCTGCATGGCCTCTTCACTCGCTGCGAAGAACTGCGGCAGCTTGAGTTTGGCACTTGTCTCGGGGCCGTTGGTGTCGGCGTATGAGCGCGTCATGCCATATTCGATGAGTGTGTCACCTGTGGCGTCCTCCCACTTTGCGCCCACGAGGCGATTCAAATGATCTCGTGCCGCTTCGCCATGAACCTGAACGTCAGTGCCTTGGGCCCGGTAGACCGAGATGCTCCGGTCTCCCTCGGTGACCCCTTCGTTTGCACTTGTGGCGCCAAGGTCGATAAGCGTACTTGAGCTACCGTCGAGATTGATTCCGTGCTCGTTGCCAGGACAACCGACTTCCTTACGTTTGCTACGGACTGATCGCTCGAAGCGTATACCATAGTAGGGGTAATCATTGTCCGTCGGGTAGTTGGTCGCCACGTCTCCTGACATCGCCCAGGTGTCGTCATTGTTCAAAGCTTGGGTGTTCGTCACGAAGGTACGAGCGTCGATGAGGTTCGGGTTGAAGGCCATGCGCTTTGAGCTCACCTGAGAGCCCTTCACCACACGAGATGTGGCGAGTTGGCGCCCAAGCTGGTCGAACACGCGTCCGCTCATCAGGCTGTCGTCCTCCAGCAGCTGGTGAGACTGGATAGCATTGCCGTTGGCGTCGGCGTAGCTTACGCCCATGCGAATGCCCGAAGCTACAGTCAGGTTGCGCAGGGTTACAGGCCCATTGCCCGTGGAGATCGAGATGGTCTGGTCGGTGGACTCACAGGCCTCGCTGAAGATGAGCTGGCCGTCGGCAAAGAAATACATGTGGCCATGATGGAGGACCGCCAGCCATTGTTGCGCGTAGTTCGATGGGCTGAGGAGGGGTATCCATCCGTTAGAAGATGAATAGTTTGAGTTCGTGCCATCCCATTGAATCTTAATTCCCCCGAGGACAAGCCCGAAGGTTTGTTTGTTGGATAGGTCTGGCTCTACATACAGCGCGGTGCTGTCGCCAGCGGGAGGGTGGCGATACATCAGGGAGCCACTGTCCTTACTGTTGACGATGGAACCGTCGTCGCGCCCCCAGAAACCGGAAGACACGTGCCAGCGGTTCTGCCATCCGGCTTGGTCGCGGAAGGTCTCAATGCTCCCACCACCAGCGGATTGAACGGTCACGGTGCAACTTGGATGCGTCAGATTGAGTTTTCCATTGCTTACCCTTGGTTGCACGACGCCTGCCACCGAAATGCTCTGGGGCTGCGAGTCCGGAGTCATGGTAAAACCGTTTGCACCCCAGGCTGTGAGGGTCGAGCGGGTGGCGCGGCCACTGGCATCCTGGGTTGTGAGCAACACATGGGTAGTGGGGTCATAGGTGGTAAGGGTCACCGCGCTTTTGAAGGGCGCGATCACGATCATATCAAGCCAGACAATGACATTGCTGTTGTTGCTGAACGTCACCTCAAGCGAACCGCCAGCCTCGGTGTCGATAGTAAGCAGTGTGTAGACCCAGTCCTCGCTGTCGTGCTCAATATCCTGAGTGGTGACCGTCGCAGAGCCGCTTGGCGGAGTATAGCTGAGTTCTAGCTGAGGTGCGCCAGTCTGAGGCGTGCCATTGTCACCCTGTTGGATGTGTGAGCGAATGCCAATCATCATCTTTCCAGCCACAGTCGACGTGGTGGGTGATGATATGGACGAAGACGGATCAAAACGACCGGATTGTACACCCGAATAGGCCACTTGGTTGTCGTAGACCTGTGTGGGTGTGGAGGTCCAACCGGACCGCTCTTTGTAACTCTGGAAGCCTATATAAGCGCACTGCTCTGGTTCGGCGTCGACGAAGGACGCCATCATAAGCTGTTCGCTGTCATCCCATAACTGCACGTAGTTTGTCCCCATCGGGTCCTGTGCGCTGTAGAACTGGCCTGTACTGGTGCGCCCAGTCAGACGCTGTGCACTACGCCAACCTGCAGGCGGTGTTTGGTTTGTGCGGTAGGAAGCGAAATCGAAGGCATTGGCGGTTCCGTACGCAAGCCATTTAGCGTCTGGGGCTGGTGTGATCACATCGCCTTTGTCGACAGGCACCGCACTTTTGAAACCGATCCGCGTAGTCGCCTGGGTTTGCAGTACTGTAGTTCCAGCGCTGGTACTGCGAGTATCCATAATCTGGGCAACGTCGGCGATGGCGCCGATGGCAATGGACGGCTGTTCACCGACCTGCTGCACATAGCGGTAGGTTCGGGTGTAGGTTTCAGCTGTGCCGTGTGCGGTTTGGTCGCGCTGCTGGGTGAGCTTTTGGCCGTTGAAGGGGAGCCCATTGGGGTTTTCGTAATCTGTGGTGGTGACGGTTGTGACATCGTTCGATAGGATCGTGGTCTGGGTGGGGAATGCCACCGAGCCCCGTAGTTGTATGCTACCCGACGTTGGCGATGTGGCGACTTGTGTGTATACATCGTATGAAAGGGTCTTGGAATATACCGGCATCGGAGGGTTTTGCCCTGACGCCAACTGCTCGAACACCTGAGTTCGGATTAACATGCCGTCCAGTTGGCGGTAGTAGTCGGTTCCGGTTCGCTCGGCCATACCGTTGTAGTACATTTGCTCGAACCATCCGAGCCCGTTTGCAGTGGTTGTCTCCGAGCCGATGTACACGCTTGATGCGTAGTACTGAACCACAGAACCCGAGGCATCGCAGCCGACGGTGCTTGTATCCCGGTAGATTGTTGAGACGAAGGGCTCATTGATCCCGTCATCGGACGTGATTTGGGTGACAGGGTAGTGGTGAATCGGCCCGGTCACGTTCCCGGCAGCGAACTTATGCAGCGTCACCGAGGTTGCGGAATCGAAGCTTGTGTCATTGCTGGAGAACGACACGAACATCTGGTTACCCGGGGCACCCATGCCGTAGCTGGGATTGTCGATCAGACGCTCATCCGAGTATAAGGTGTCGTCGAGCACTTCGCCATTGAGTAGACGGAGAATGCGAAGCTGGCGCACTTCGCCGGTGCCGGTGCCATAGGTGATAAAGTCGGGGCCCTGGTTGATCAGGGAACTCGAAATAAAGTTTGTATCCGGATTCGCATCCCAAATATTGTAGGCCGCCGGTTGCTCGAGTACATCGCCCCAGTTGTTTGCGGCTCTGCGGAAGTACACGAGTGGACCAATGACGAGCCAATCCGAACCATTCACGGATACTTGAGCATCGACGGTCTGATTGAGTGCGTTTACATCGTTGCTGTTGCTGTCGGGTTGCTCCCACAGGGACCAATTCTCAGACACGCCGATGGATGCATCGTAGGACAGCACACTGACGCTGTAGACTGTCCCCTGTTGGGTTGCTGCAAGCCGCACAGCAAAGTCCGCGCCGTAGGCGTAGCTCTGGGTGATTGGACTGTCGTTGTCTGGCACGAGATCATCCCTCTGTTCCCAGCCTGAGGCGCTTGTCCGGTACACGTGGCCACAAATCCCCACAAGAGTGTCTTCGACTACGACGGGGCTCCACGAAAGGAACTGTCCATTAAAGGTGCGGGTGGTTGCCGATTCGAACGGGTGGACCTGAATTGCGTACCCGGCGTCCCACTCAACAATGGTAGGCTGAAAGATCGTTTCAACATCGGTAGTAGAGTTGAGCAGGGAAATCGCGATGACGTGACTCCCGCCGGTCATAGCAAGTCTGGCCGCGTCGTCAACCTGGATGTCGATATTCACGGGGGCGTGAGACGTCCACTGAGACATTTCATCCACAGTGTGAATCGTGAGTTTGCCATCGGTGGTGAGCAAGCCCAGGTAGTTTTCACTCGTCACGGCCCAAGCGAAACCTGAAAGTTGGATCTGCGAGCGCACTAATTGTCCCCGGGCCCAATCGTAGGTGAAGGTGTCGACGTATCCCGCAACGCTCCAATCTCCGCTGTAGGTCTGCAGCACGGAGAAGAAGCTAGTGCCACCGTAGAGTTCGGCCTGAGCCGGGTATTCCAGCGGCTTATCGACGGCAATGGTCTGTACATTGTTTGTATCGGGGTCGTAGATTGAGGCGAACTGCCACTGGCCGGGCTGGCTGGGGTCGCGCTGGAATGCATACACTCTGAACTGCCAATCACTGTTAAAGAAGGAGATCGCGACGAAGTCCTGAGCTGCGAAAACCGCGAGGGTGTCGATCCGCACGGTGCCATTGTCTAATAGCGCACTGGGTGGATTCGGATTCCAGGTGATCCAGCGCCCATCCCAAGTGTCGATTTGCAGGCTCATGCCCGTCGAGGACGGATTAGTGAACAGGGTTGCGCTGTAGTCAGGCCCGAAGTAGACCCGAGGCGAAGCGCCATCGAGTTGTGCCGGTTGGGGGGATTGGGGTGACGGGTCGAGCACAGCGGTCCGTTGCAGGACATCATAGCTCTCTCGTTCGTATTTATATGTCGTCAGAGCCCCTTGTGCCGCCTGTTGCGTGAGTAGCGCCCCGACCTGGTGACTCTCGCTTGGGTTATGAGGATCTTGAGGGGTCTGATCATAAGTGAACTTAATCCGAGGAAGTACGGGGCCAGCATTACTATTTTGCTCGATATAATTCAGAAAGCGTTTGTAGGTATCTCGCTCCAGATCACCCGTATAGTTGGTGACGTTCTTAACATCATGGCTGAACTTGATCTCGAACATGTTCTGGGATGCATTGGTGTGCTTCACCTTGATGGCATACAGTGAGAAGGTCTCATAAGGTGTTTGGTAATTGCTCGGGCCTGTACGGGGGGTTGTATTGTCATCGGGGGGTGTCACGCCATTATTGTGAGGGTCCACATACTCGCGTATATCATTGGACCAGACCTTCGGCTTGTAGTCGAAGGTGATGGTATGACCCGTGGCATCGACGATTTTGCCTATGTACATAGCGGTGGTGTACGGCAAGCCGCCTTCACCAAGTAACTGCTCGGATTCTTGCACAATGTGGGTGGTCGCGTCTGGCGTCCAAGTGTTGTAGGAACAGGTGATGGTGTTGCCGTAGCGGTCTTGAATTTGGCAACAGTACCATGCGGCCGCTACCTGAACTTGATTGGCTGCACCTTCATTCGCCACAGTGCAAAAGCCAAGGGGCTGACCGCTGGGAGAGCGCTTCCAAACCTCCCAACGGATGCTGTTGCCGACGGATTGCGCATAGCCGTTAGCATTGTCAGCAATTTGGCCACCAAAGGACTTTCGCACGCCGTGCACGCTGACGATTACCCAGCGCTCGTACCCTGGGTAGTAGAGGATCTTCTCAAAGTTGTAATTGGTAGCTTGATAAATTTCGCCACCATCGTGCACATATAAAGTGTTCTCATCATCGGAAATTACAAGGGTGTATTCTTGTTGGAGCTTATCGTCGGCGAACCACCATTTGTTCGATGCGATGAGTTGAGTCTTCGTGGTCGAAGAGAGTGCCAGTCCGTTGGCCAGGAACTGGCTTTGAATAATATCGGGAACGGTCCCTCCATCGACCAGCCCGCATGATTGGGCGTCAGATATGGTAAACAGCATCGGCATCCAACTCTGGCGGACAAGTTGATTGGCCGAACCGTTGTCGTAGAGGGTGTATTGACGCGTGGAGGCGACGGGGGAGAGATCCGTACTGCGCTCGATGTAGGTGAGGGGGAGGCTCCAACCCAGGCCGATGACACTCGTGGGTGCCTGAGCGTTATTCTGGAGCGCCTTGAGCGCGACATTGCTCTGGTATTGGATCGCGACGGAGACGCTCATGGCGTCGGATGGCCCGGGCAGTGAGACCAGACTTTGGGTCAAGTTGACGTCGCCTCGGAACAGGTTGACAGATTTAGCAATGCTCGCGGCTCCAGATGTTCCCATCTGTCCGTTGCGAATCGGGGGGGACTGGGTTGTAGACGTGGTCATGCGTTTTTTCCTCCAAGCAGCGAAGTACTCCGCCTGCGCGGAGTGCGATTAACATCAGAAAGTCTGTATTAGTCCGTCGGTTCTTGTGGCTGATTCGTTTCCACTGGCTGGTTCACGCCTACCGCGATCAGGCTGACATACGAGACGTCATCGTTCTGATTGTTATCGTTACCATTGATGACAGCGGATGCGCCCTGATCGATGCTGAGGACGGAGTCCTGGAAGGAGAAGTAAGGCTTGTAACCGTCGTTGCTGTCGGCGTTGACGCCGCCACCAATCTTATAAAGTGTGTGCTGGTTCGATTTGAAGTCCGCGTGGAGGGCTGTAATGAGAGGGACGGCGTATGTGATGCCCTCGCCGAACGCGACCTTAATTTGATCGCTCGTCTGAAGTTTCGTTTGGCCGCTGCTCGTTTCTACTTGCTTGATTTCGAGAAAGGCCTCGTCCTTCGCCGTCACCCCGAGGAAGTTCGCGAATGCCTGGCTCGTGCCCGAATGCTCAGAGCTGTTCTTGAATTGACTTTGACCGGTGATAGTGAGCTCGTTGTTATCGACCTTTCCCAGAGTGTATATGTCCAGTGCCTGAATTTGCTCGTGATCGCCGTATGACGTATTGCACCCGCTCCAGAACGCGGAGTACTCGTCAACATCGAGTGTGAACTGGCTTTGGTATTGCGTGGGTGGGCTTGTGTTGCAATCGACTGTCTGTTGGGTAGGGCCAAAAGACACCTGTGCGCTGTCCACCTCGTCGACATTAGCGATACACACGAATTGGATGTACGAATTCCATGTGTCCAGATCACCGTTATCGCCGTCCATCGAAATCTCAGGTGTAATGGTTACCTGATTTTTATTGTCAGTAGTATTACCACTACTGGTGCTTATCGAGGGACTCTTACCGATGGGATCGATCTTGAGCGATTTGATCTTGTCGCTCTTCTTGAAATAAAAGCGCCAGTCAACGATGCCAATCAAGTAGCTCTTCACGTTATCGCTATCGTTGAAGATGAAGCTCAAACTATTATCATTAATCATTTTTGAGACTTGGGTTTCTGGGGCCAGTAGAATTCGGTATGCCATTTATCACTCTCCATGTTAGCCGCACTTGGTTTTCAAAAGTGATACATAGAACAGGTCTCTATACAAGGTACACGGCTGATAATGGTAACTATTTATTAATTTAATGAAGAAACCACTAAATTCATTATTAATGAGAGGCGAATGGCTTATTTCTACTTTTGAAAAATTAACGGCATTACTTTACTGATTCATAGTATTTCCATGAAAAGTGAAAGGTTTCAGAAATCGTTGAAGTTATTTCTTTTTTTGCTGAGGTTTGCTGCTGAGACTAACGGTCTGAATCTTCATGAATTTCAAGATACGGAGCTCCAAGTTTTTTTTTATCTGCAACTACAGCAGTCACTTTTTGTCCAAATGTTAATTGCACTGTTGGCTTTTAAATAGCCCCGGATAGATAGCCGTCCACCTGACTGCAGAGATAAGCCCATTCGTAGTCCTTTTCGATTTGCATGCGTAGATGTTTTCGATCTCGCAGTCTTTGCTCGCATTCGCTTTAATACAGTGTTTAATTACAGTTTGATTCATGGCTGAATATCGTGGGTAATCAAGTTAATCTTTAATATCGGAGAGCAAGGTATGGAAAGCCCGTTAGTTACTACGGAGTGGTTAGCCCGCCACACAGAACGGTCGGACTTGTTTTTAATTGATGTCAGTGTCGACAATGTTATTGGTAAAGAACCCATTGTTTATGATGAGCTAATCACCATTCCTGGTAGTTACAAAGTTAGTATTGATCATGAATTGTCGGATACGGAAACGGCTGGTATTCATGTATTTCCAAAGGTGAAACAGATTCAGCAAGTCGCTCAAAAGTTAGGCCTTACGCCAAAGAGTATGATCGTACTGTACGATGATCAGGGGATTTATTCTGCGCCCAGAGCATGGTGGATCTTTAAGTCGTATGGGTTTGATAAGGTATTTATTCTGGATGGCGGTTTGCCAAAATGGCGTGCGGAAGGCCGTGAAACTGCGAGTGATCACTTAACTTCTTCCTCTACGTCGTTGTTGGATATCACGGAAGATCTGGATATTAATGTCTCTGCGGTTAAGACCGTTCCGGATTTGCTTGAGAATATTGAGTCCGGCATATCAACTGTGGTGGATGTTCGTGCTGAAGCCCGGTTTTATGGTAAAGCTCCCGAGCCAAGACCAGGCGTGCGAAGTGGTCATATCCCCAAGTCCTGTAATCTACCTTTTATGAATGTCCTATCGTCGGATGGTCTGACCTTTAAATCAGCGGGTGATTTAAACGCGTTGTTTGAATCCCAAAACTTCTCTTCGGATGCGTCTTTCATCTTTTCATGTGGATCTGGAATGACAGCTTGTATCATGCTAGTCGCGGCCATTGTTGCAGGGTATGAAAACGTGAGTTTGTACGATGGCTCATGGGCAGAGTGGGGTGCGGATGCGTCGTTGCCTATTGAGCTTTGAACATCTAGAGATAAACGATTAAGCAAAGGATTGAACATGGATGTAACTATTTTAGGCGGTGGTGTTGCAGGCGTTAGCACGGCTATTGCGTTGAAACAAAATGGATTTAACGTGCGGGTGTTTGAACGACATGAGGCGGCTTCGACCATTGGTGCGGGTGTCGTAATCTGGCCCAATGCGGCCTATGTGCTCGAACAACTGGGTGTTTTAAATCAGATTGCGGAGGTATCCGGCAGACCAAAGGGGATGCGACGCGTTTCATCTACGGGTGAGCCTTTGGGGGCTATGAATCTTGAGCTGATTAACTCCCAAATGGGCTATGAAAGTTTCTCTATTCTTCGACGAGACCTACAAGAGGTTCTGATTAGTAAGCTGGAATCGCTGGGTGTTGAGATCGAATACGGGAAGTCCGTGATAGATATTCGCAGTTCGAACGTTGGTAACTCTGATGTAGGCAACGTTCAGGCTGGCAAAGCAACGGTACTCCTGTCTGATCCAGCGGGCATGAAAGAAGAAGTTTCTGCCGATGTCATCATCGGTGCGGAGGGGCGAATGGCCTCACAAACTCGCACTTATGTGTTAGGCGATAATCAGCCTGTTTACCAAGGTTTTATTAATTGGATTGGGGTTTATGAATCCAATAGTTCTGAACTAGATGCTTCTCTGTTTGATTCTTCATTACAGGAATCATCAATACTGGACTATTGGGGCATCGGTGAGCGATTCGGTATTGTGCCTGTTGGGCCAAACAAGGCCTATTGGGCGGGTGGAATAGCAAGCAAAGACATTGGTGATCGTAATCCAGAGCATTACAAAGACGAGTTAACTTCGATCTTTTCTGAATGGCCCGAACCCGTGAAAAGAGTGATTGAGGGATCGCCGATCACTAGCATCAATAAAGTCTATGTTCATGACCATGACCCCGCTGAAAAGTGGCACAAAGATAACGTTATTATGATCGGGGATGCAGCTCACGCGCCATTGCCGACATCCGGGCAAGGCGCCTGTCAGGCATTGGAAGATGCTATCTATTTAGCCCAATGTTTGAGTGACCATCAGCACGATCTATCAAGTGCTTTTGAGCAGTTCACAACCTCTCGATTCCAGAAAACCACAAGCATTATTATGGCTGCGCGAGGTCTGGCTTCGGCATTGTTCAACCCTGATCCTCATTTCTGCCATGCAAGAAACGAAAGCAGTAAACAGACGGATTTCAATGCGGCAGCTCAAGGGATGGCTCAACTTTGGGGGCAGGGGTTACCTTTGGGTGTCTAGCCAATTAATAAGATAGTTAATAATCCCTTCTTGAAAGTATAGAGTGGTAAAGCTAGGATGTCGGCATGGTGCTTACAGGCATCACTTCATTCGTAAGCGAACCCAAGTTTACAGCGCTTCAAACTCCAGCTATCAAGAGAGTTTTTATGGATTACGTTAAAAGCAAAGACATCATTCAATGGATTGATGATGAAAATAACGCGGCCATTTCAGAAGTCAGTCACAACGTACTGTATTCTTGTCTGTATGAGCTTCACGATAGTAAAGATTACCAGCGAGTAGAGTTTCTTCGAAAGCACGAATTCATTACGGATTCGGCTTTGATTTCGTTGCTGAAAGACGCATTTACCTCCTTTTATGATGATCAATCTGACCATCCATTGCTTGAAATCATAGAACGCTATGGGCCTGATAGCACCGCCAAGATCGACAACGACTTGGACATTCTTTACTTATGTCACAATACCTTTCTTCCAACACTGAAACGTTTAAATGCCATTGGTGTTGAAATCGACTATGAACAGTTCCTGTCTATTTCTTGTGAGTCCGGTGAAAAGTTTGAATTGGATATCTTCAATTATGCGTTGGATGTGGGGAAAAACTTTTCTCAAGAATGTTTGGTGAAAACCGCACATGGTGTTTTAGATCGACTGGATGATCTATCTTCAGACGATGCTGACACCAGCGAATGGGTCAAAGCCTTTAACCGTTTGGTTGAAGCCGGGCTAGATGTTAACGGTGAACTGGATGGGGCAGACCTGGAGACACTGGCTGAACTGGCGTTGGTGTGTTATCCAGAATTCTTTAATTTGATTCTTGAAAATGGATTGAGCCAGGAGCGATTGAATAGCTTCGATTGGCAGGAACTTGTTAACAATTTTGGTCTTAAAGAGTTGGCCATTGAGCATTTGAAATCGCTGGAAGCCAAAGGGTTCACTCTGCCTAAAAATGAAATCGAATCTTTGTTAGAGAAACAAGGATAGGGCACGGGTAGGACGATTGGTCGAAGCAACTCTATCCTGTCTCTAGATAATCTACTCAGAGGCAGGTTTATTTCCCTTTTAGAGTCAAAGGGATACCCATGGTAAGTCTTAAGTATCCACTTGAATTAGACCTTCTTTCTGAGGCGCCTCTCTGAAATGACCCTTAAGGTTCTTTCAACATGTCTTTACCAAGTAAAATTGCGTTTTTAGTGGCTTCACTGATCTTGACCATTCCTTGTGTTCTTTAAGTACTTTTGTTGGTACGTGAGTTCCCATTGGTATGAGTGGCCAAGGGAATGGATTACGAAAATTGGGACGCATTGCTGCTTTGATAGTGGTCGTGCTTATAATGTGCAACGTTATATGAATCAGTTTCAAATCGTTAGGAGAGAGATTGTTGAGAAGTAAGGAAGAGTTAATCGAATATATTGGCGCAGGTCATAAAGTGAAATACCTGATGTTTTGGGGGCATCAAAAACCTAAAGATGGTTCTGTGAATAAGAGTTGCTTTAGTCAATGGTATGAAGTCGGATTTGAAAGCGAGGGCAACTGGTATAAAACGGCTGAACATTTCATGATGGCGGAAAAGGCAAAGTTGTTCGACTCTGAGGATATGGTTACAAAGATTATTAGTTCTAAGCATCCTAGAGAAGCGAAACGTTTAGGTCGTCAGGTGCAAGGGTTTGATCCTGAAATCTGGGATCAAGAGAAGTTCTCGATTGTTGAAAGGGCAAACTACTGTAAGTTTTCACAAAACGAACTCTTAAAAGATTTTCTATTGTCAACGGAGAATAGGGTTTTAGTCGAAGCCAGTCCTGTAGATGCCATTTGGGGAATTGGTTTAGAAAGTTCAGACCCACGAGCAGAAGACCCTAAACAGTGGTTTGGTGAAAACTTACTTGGCTTTGCTTTAATGGAAGTAAGGAAACAACTTAGTGTCTGATTGATTTAATGTATTTACACATTCATACATTGTATTTTCTGAGATCTATTTTATGTCTGCTCCCAATGTGAAAGAAAACGATCGAATCGTTTTATTTGATGGCGTGTGTAAGCTGTGCTCAGGTTGGGCTCGATTTTTGATCAAGCACGATAAAAAGCGAATCATCAAACTCACTACTGTTCAGTCACAAGCGGGTCAGAAAATTTTAGATTGGTATGGCCTGCCTCTCGATCACTTTGAGACCATGATTTATCTCGAAGGCGATAAAATATATACACAGTCCGATGCGTTTTTCAAAGTTGTGGCTCAACTGCCAATGCCTTGGCCTTTACTCTGCGTTTTTCGAATTATCCCGCCGTTTATTCGAAATTGGCTATATGATCGAATTGCCCTGAATCGTTATTCGTTGTTTGGAAAGTACGATACCTGCCTTCTTCCAACCAAGGATCATGAGTCGAGATTTCTGGATTACCGCCAATCAGAAGCAAGTAACAGGTATCAAAACAATCAAGAATGTGATGAAAAAATAACTGGTCGTGGCATTTAAAAATACGCCTGAGAATCATCGTCGCTTTGAGTTATTAAATCGTCTGTTAATGACCGACTGAACTCGCCAAATATTCCGTGTCGTGGTTTTGATTTAGCTTCTTTGTTCAAGTGCTATTGTCACTGGTCGTATTTCTTTATACGAATTTGTAATGAGAATTATTATCATATAGTATGCCGATGATTTCTAATCCCCAAGCTGAATAGTATTTAGATCGAGAGAAGGGTATGTCATCGCAGGAGCTGAACCACCAACAGTTAAATGACTTATACACTGAGAATCAGGGATGGCTGCGTGGTTGGTTACACAATCGCTTAGGTTGCTCTCACCGCGCATCTGATTTACTGCATGATACCTTTATGCGGATCTTGGCTCGCGATGAGCTATTGGAGCTTCAAAAACCCAAAGCGTATCTGATGGCGATCACCAAACGAGTATTGGTGGATCATTGGCGTCGAGAGAAGGTTGAGCAGGCCTACCTGGATGCACTGGCTGCAATGCCTGAAAGCTATGTTCAGGCCCCTGAAGAACAGCAAATTTTGCTCGAAACCCTGATTGAGATTGATGCCTTATTAGATGGCTTGCCGGTGGTAGTGAAGCGTACATTCCTCTATGCGCAATTGGATGGAATGAAACAACAGGAAATTGCAGAAAAACTGAACATATCGATCTCGACGGTTAAACGTCATTTAGTACGTGCGGCCGGTCAATGTTATTTTGCCCTGGAAATGGAAGCCTAGGGAGCACACTATGCCGCAGTCTGTTAGTGCTTCATCTGAACAAAGGTCGTCAGTCTCGGTTCCAGAATCTATTGCCAAACAAGCTGTTGCTTGGCTGGTGGAATGGCAAATGGCCGAGGATCAAGACCGCATTTGGCAACAAATTGAAGACTGGCGTTCTGCCGATCCCCTCCACGAAAAAGCCTGGCAACACATTGAGTCGATTAATCAGAAACTGGGTATGGTGGCTGGCCCTTCAAACAGCAATTTAGCTCATCGTGTGCTGACCAAACCATCGGTATCTCGCAGAGACGCAGTGAAATACCTTTCTATCTTTATGTTAATGGCTGGTGGCGGTTGGCAGATAGCAAGAAATCCTCATTGGTATGCCGATCATCGTACCTCCGTCGGGCAGCAAAAAACCATCAATCTGCCAGATGGCACCCTGTTAGTGTTGAACAGTAGTTCGGCAGTAAATATTGAATTCACCGCTCATGAACGACGGATCGTCTTATTAAAAGGCGAAGCCTTTATCAGTACCGGCAAGGCCAGTGAATTGCCTATGAAAATACAAGTTTCGCAAGGCGATTTAAGACCGATAGGCACGGAATTTTCTGTTCACCAGTTAGGTGAACGCGCCAAACTGTCGGTATATGACGGTCAGGTGGAAGTACAACCTCATAGCATGACAGGATTAAGGATTGTTGATGCGGGTGAGAGTGTGCTCTTTTCATCCATTCAGGTTTTCTCTAAGACATCAGCCAATAGAACTGAGCTGGCATGGACTAAGGGCATGATTGTGGCCAGTAACATGCGATTAGATGAGTTCTTAGCGCAACTGGGTCGACATCGCTATGGCTTGATTCAATGCGATCCCCACGCAGCTAATATCAAAGTTTCAGGCACTTATATGATCAGTCAGGTTGATCAGGTTTTAGCGGCCTTGGAGAAAGCGTTGCCGGTTAAAGTGAATTTCTATACGTCGTTTTGGGTTCAGGTAAACGCTGCTGTCTAAAAGCAGTCTGAACATCATCGGAATAAAATAAAAAAATATGAGCTGTTTTGAAATCTCGTTCGACAAGGTAAGCAAGGATTGGATGACTTACTTAAAACGAGGTTTTTATGTCACTAACTAACCAACTGGCTTTGCCTGCAATTTTAGTGGGTGCTTTAGCTGCATCTGCAGTGCCTGTCAGTGCCGTTGCAAATAATGCGACGACAGAACAAACAATCGGATTTGATATTAAACCAGGGACACTTGAAGACGTACTTAATGGCTTTGGTGTTCAGGCTGGCATTGTTTTGGTTTTCTCTCCTGAACTCACTAAAGGCTTAGAAAGCTCTGGACTTACGGGGCAATACAATGTGCAACAAGCGCTACAAGAGTTGCTTCAAGGAACCGACATTGTTCCGGCCATTGAGGGGAATACCATTACTTTGGATCGTGCCGAAGATGACGCGGTAATGGTGTTTGATCCAATGATTGTGATTACCGGGTCAATTGATGACTCTGCTTACGGCCCCGTGGACGGCTATATCGCGAAGCGAAGTGGCACGGGAACTAAAACCGACGCGGCTTTGATTGAAACGCCACAATCAGTCTCTGTTATTAGTCGTGATCAAATGAATCGACTGAATCTTGAAACGCCAAGTCAGGCGTTAAGATATACTTCGGGTGTGGTTGCGGAATTGTTCGGTAATGATCCGCGCTTTGACTGGGTGAGTATTCGTGGTTTTGCGACCGATGAGTATCTCGACGGTATGGCACTACCGAAAGGTAACTACTCTTGGCCGAGACATGAACTTTATGGCGTGGAACGAGCGGAAGTACTTAAAGGACCTGCATCTGTATTGTACGGATCAAGCAGCTCTGGCGGGTTGTATAACTTTGTTTCTAAGCGTCCTTCAAAAGAAAATCAGGGCGAGGTGAGACTACAAACGGGCGATCCGGACAGAATTCAGATTTCAGGCGATGTTACTGGCCAGGTGCCAGGAACTGAAACATTCCAGTATCGTTTAACTGGTCTTTGGCGTGATGCGGATACCTTGGTGGATCATGTAGAAAATGATCGTACCTATCTGCAGCCTTCCTTCAGCTGGACTCCATCAGATAAAACTACTTTTACCGTATTAGGCTATCACACGGAAGATGATTCAAAGTCGCTTCAGTTTTTACCCGCTGAAGGGGTTCTTAAAGGCAATATCAACGGGAAATTAGATCGTAGTACCTTTACGGGTGAACCCGATTACGACAAATTTGAGCGTGAACAAAAAGGGATTGGCTACCTTCTGGAACATGAATTTGCTGGTGGTTGGACGCTGAATCACAAGTTAAGAAAGTCTGAGGTTGATGTTGAACTTAAAGGTATCAGACCAAGTTTTGGTTGGGTAGATGCTAATTTCGATGGTCAGCCTGACGACTATCGAACCCATAATCGAGTAGTGTTCCTATTTGAGGATAATGCTGAAGCGTTAACGTCTGATACCAATATCGCCCAAACATTCAATATTGCAGGCATGGATCACTCTGTCTTGTTGGGCTTTGATTATCGAAAAATGAACACAGAGTCAAAGTTACATTACGCGCTGACTACGCCGCTGGATTTGTATGACCCGACCTATGGATTAGTAACACAACAAGATCCACCGCTTTTTAGTTCTAATGAACAAGAATTGAAACAACAAGGGTTCTACCTGCAAGATCAAATTAAATGGGATCAAACCACTTTTTTGTTGAGCGTGCGTAGTGATCGTTCGACTATTGATAATGATTCAGAAGCGGTATTTCCTCCAAGTTCCAGTAGCGAAAGTGTTAAGGATGATAAAATCAGTTATCGCGCCGGTCTGCTTCATAACTTTGATAATGGATTTGCGCCTTATCTGTCGTATGCCACGTCATTTGAACCAAACTTAGGTGTTGATGAGGATGGTAAGTCGTTTGACCCGACGCTAGGTAAGCAGTTGGAGTTCGGAGTTAAATATCAGTCACCAGACAATCGTCAGTTGGTGACTCTATCTTTCTTCAAACTGGTCCAGTCTGACGTTGTCATGTCTAGCTTGACGCCTGGTGCTCCAAAAGAACAAGTTGGTGAAATTACTTCCAAAGGGGTTGAACTTGAAGTTAAAGCGAAACTGTTAGATAACTTAAATCTGATTTCTGCGCTTACCTATACAGACGCAGAGATTTCGAAAGATACTAACCGTCAAGTTGAAGGAAATCAGGTGGCTAGTGTCCCTGAAAGACAAGCCTCAGTTTGGCTTGACTATCAATTTGCTGATACAGCACTGCAAGGGTTTGGTTTAGGCTCAGGCATTAGATACGTTGGTGATCATTATGGGGATAAAGAAAATGACATCAGAGTGCCTTCCTACACGTTGGTTGATTTTCTTGCGTATTATGATTTCTCACACTTGGGGTCTTATTACGAAGGGTTCCAGGTGAGCACCAATGTTAGCAATGTGACAGACAAAGAGTTTGTTGCACATTGTGATGATGCTGGTTCATGTTATTGGGGTGAAGGCCGGGTGATCACTGCCGCAATTGATTACCGTTGGTAATGGTTTGATCTGTTGATATTGATGTGATGTCGATATCAAAGTTAGCAGGAAGAGTGGGCTTCGTTTTGGAAGAAACGAAGCCTTATCTTTTCTTAGTGACTTTAAATGGACATAAAGAATAAAAAGAGAAGGGAAATGAAGAAACAGAATGGACACTCTGGGGCAACATCCAAGCAGCTGTCAACTCTTGAAAACGCCTGTGTAGAACGTGGTCTCAAGCTGAGCCCGGCAAAATCGGTTATTCTCGACACTCTGGAAAAACATAAGAGGCATATGAGTGCCGAAGACATCTATTCAAAGCAACTCAATCTTCGATCTGATCAGGCTCAGACTCTAAATGCTATATATCGAAACCTAAAAATTCTCGCCGACGCCGGAGTATTAATTCGTCGTCGGGTTGGTGCTCGTTGGGTTTATTATCCTGCCAGCAACAATAGTCAAACCGTTCAATTGATTGATACTGATACAGGCTATGTTATTGAATTGAGTCCGTCACTGGAAAATACCCTCAGAGAAGGCTTGTTAAAAGAGCATGGTTACGATATTTCTCAGTGTACTCTTGAGCTCTTTAGTCATCGAAAAATCAATTCGAGTGCAACCTCTAGCTAGGGAACCCTTAAAAATTGTACGAACTTAAAACGCTTGGCCTGTTTTTGATCACAGCAGTGGCTGAAATTTTGGGCTGTTATCTACCTTATCTCTGGCTGCGTGAAGGGAAGTCTGTGTGGCTACTTATTCCCGGAATGCTCAGTCTGATGTTGTTTGCCTGGTTGCTATCTCTTCATCCCACCGCGTCTGGTCGAGTCTATGCGGCTTATGGTGGCGTGTATATTTTTGTCGCAGTTCTTTGGTTGTGGTGGGTTGATGGGATCAGACCCACCACATGGGATTTGATTGGTTCTAGTGTGGCGCTACTTGGAATGGCGATCATTATGTTCGCACCACGCGGCAGTTAACCCGCTATTGGTTTACCTTGCCTGGAAGCGATAAATCACCGGAGGCCACATCAAATACATCCACCACACACAGAAGTGGAGAGTGAGCACTTTGATTCACTCTTAAACCGGATGTTACACCATCAAAGTTGGCAAGCTTGACGTCCTCAATCTTATCGAAGGTTACTTTTACTTCGACAGTCTCACCATTGAATTCAGGGCTTAGATCCGGGCTATCAATCAAGATTGGTAAGCCTGGCCAGGTGTGAGGGAGCCTTGGCTGCATACCTTCAGGGATATCAACGACGCCTAGTGCACCGGGCCCACATGCTTCGTTCGGTTGTAGTACCACCCAATGGCTATGCCACACATTTCCATCATTGTCGTTCTGACCATCGCCGTTTTCGTCATAAAGCGGGGTATCATCAAAATCGGGGTGCGATGTCACTGCCAGTGCCAGAATCCCTGCTTTGTGTTCAAAACCAACTGAATAGCTGTCGAGTGTTGTGGGCCAAACGTAAGAAAAAACATCACTCCCCGCCAGCTTTCCTGTGGGCGTTGGTTTCACGCTGCCAGCTTTCTCTGACACTGCAATATGGAAAGTCGCTTCATTGCCTTTGGTTGAAATTTTAGTGTGAACGATATCGAACGACGCGTTTTTAGTATTGTTCTTTTCTGCCTGTATTCCGCCTGAATGAGCCGAGGCGGTGCCAACTACTCCTAACATTACTGAGGTTAAGAGTGCTTTCTTTACTGTGGTAATTTTTTCATTGGTACATTTTGAAGTTGTAAATTTTGAAGTGTTCATAATTCTCTCCTAAATATGGTATCGACTCGATACTATTGTTAGGGTAATCCTGTTTTATTGTGCTTGTCAATAAAGTATTGAGTCGATACTATGCGTGTATGGCTATAGATAATCTTCATCAGTTGCTAGAGCGAATTGGCAACCTCATCAGAAATGAATCCAGGCTGGGGTTAATGGAGCATGGTCTTCAGCCCGTGCAGTTTGATGCCTTGTATTACCTCTCCGTGTGCAATCGATTCTCGGACACACCCAAAGGCGTGACGGAGTACCTTGGTTTAACCAAAGGTACGGTTTCCCAGTCGATTAAGGTGTTGGAAAGCAAAGGCTTCCTTGCAAAACAAATCGATCCGGATGATAAGCGCATTACCCATTTAGTGATTTCGGAAAAAGGGCGGGCGTTAGTGGCCGAGCTGTATCCGTCAGCGTTGTTGGAAAATGTCGCAAAAAGCTCGTATCCCGAAACGCTCGGGTTGGACCTGGGCTTGTTGGAGACGCAGCTTAAAACGCTGTTGATGATCATTCAGTCTCAGAATCAGCGGAAAACCTTTGGTCAATGTGCCACCTGTGCGCACCTTCAAACTGATTCAGCAGGCAGCCATCACTGTGGATTGACGCAAGCCCCGTTATCTCGGAATGACACCCAACTGATATGCATAGAGCATGCGTAGCGTATCATCGACGAATGTCTGCCCTGTCATCAAAGCGAACCATTGTCATGTGTCACTCTGCTACCTATAGTGGTTCCACACATGTGTATGGTTAACAAGGAAAAGATATATGACCCAGGTGTTTCGAGGCAGTTGTTTGTGTGGTCAGGTCACGTTTCAGGTCAATGGGTTTAGTGAACAAGCGGCCCATTGTCATTGCTCCATGTGTCGAAAGTTTCATGGTGCAGCCTTTGGAACTCTGGTGAACGTTTCTTACATCAAATGGCGTTCAGGGTTAAATCTTCTTCATGACTATGTGGCGCCAAATGGCACCATTCGAACCTTCTGCAAAGAATGTGGTTCCAGCATAGGTTTCCGCAGTAAAGGTGAGCCGCTCGATCATATCGAGATTGCTATCGCTACCTTTGACGAAGCAATTCCTGTTGAGATTGATGCTCATATCTACACTCGTTACAAAGCCTGTTGGTATAAAATTTCCGATAACACCCCACAATACAGCGAAGGCCGAGGCGAATAGGTTACTGAGTCTATGAGCATGATTGTATGAATGAATACGCCCCTGAGTATTCCAAGAAAGAACGTGTAATGATCTTGCTCAAACATTCTGTTTGGGCGATTCCTTTGTTTTTATGGGCTCAGTTTTGGTTTCTTCCCTGGATTAAAGCCTTCGCGGATCAGTCGCATTGCTATGACTATGGTGTCATGACCGGGACAGAGGCCTTGTTTTATGGACTGTTTGTGGGGATGCCTTTGTCTTTGGTGTTATTGGTCTTACTAATAGAAGGGCCAAGAACAATCAAGATTATTCGGTTAGGGCAAAACCCGTTACCGGGCGAGAAAGTGCTCAAGCCGACTAAGTACCAATACGGTACACGAGCGAAGCTTAAACCTTATGGATTAATGATCATTCTGGTTTTACTTGTTGCTTTATCGGTACGTGGTATTTTCTGGGCAAATGATATTATTGCCATGGCTGAACAGGCTGACTTACCTGAATGTGAGCCAACCATTCTTCTTGAACGTTAGCGTATTAGAGATCTTGTTGTTTATGAAATATGTTTTGTTGTTAGTTTTGATATTCCCTACGTTGAGTTTCGCTGATATATACAAGTGGGTTGATGACAAGGGGCGGGTACACTTTGGTGACTCACCGAAACAAGAAGCCAATGCCGAGAAGGTATCGCTTCGAGTTAATTCTTATAAGCATGTGACGGTTGAATCCAATGACCTCTTTTTTCAAGACGCCAGTCCGAGTTCTCAAAAAGTGATCATGTATTCCACCACTTGGTGCGGTTACTGCAAAAAGGCAAAGCGTTATTTCCAAGAGAATCAAATCAGCTTTGTCGAATATGACATTGAAGAAGATCTTCGTGCAAAGCAACGGTTTGATGCCTTGGGCGGTCGGGGTGTACCTCTGATTTTAGTTGGTAAACAAAAGATGAGTGGCTTTGATGTCCCCCGTTTTGAACGGATGCTATCGAAAAGATAACAAGTAACTCATTCAAATAGTTCAAGATCTACAGTATTTATTTGATCGTGCTTTTGATGATCATCGCTTGTTTGTTAATGGATAGCACGATGCGTATATTTAGTTGCTGAGGTAAAATGCGTGTTCTTGCACGGATGAACGTTTAAATTTGTTAGTTATTAAGGAACTGTATGAAAACTGTTATCTCTCTTGGTGTTTTACTTTCTGCAATTGCGCTTAATGGCTGTATGCCTGAAGTTGGCAGTAAAGCCTGGTGTGAAATGATGTCTGAAAAGCCAAAGGGCGATTGGTCAATGAATGAAGCGGGTGACTACACCAAACATTGCTTATTTAGATCAGACGACGAGAATTAATCGTCCTTTACCGTTCATGTTCACTCGCTTTTTCCTGGTCGAGTAAATCTGTCCAGGCGTGAAAATGACTAAGGTAGATCTTGCCGGTCATTAACTCCAAAAAGTCGCTGCGTTTTAAGCGATCCAGCACCGGCCCTTTCACCTCCGAGAGGTGGAAGGTGACTCCGGCTTCTTCCAGATAATGATTGATGTCCACCAGGCTTTCCAAAGCACTGGCATCAATGTCGTTAATGCTGGAACACATCAGCACCAGATGCTTGGCCGATTCATGTCTCGCGACCAAGGCATTGATCTGATCTTCCAGAAATCGAGCGTTCGCAAAATACAAGCTCGCATCAATCCTGAATGAAATAATGCTGGGGTGAGTGATGCCGGTGTAGCGCTCGATGTTTCTGAAGTGCTCTGTATCGGGTACGCGACCGAGAATCGCTACATGCGGATGGCTTGAACGATATAAGTGCAAACAAATAGATAGAATCACGCCACCAATTAGACCCCATTGAACGCCCAGAGTCAGTGTTAATATCATCGTCAAAGCCAGCGCCGAAAAGTCTTTTCGGCTGTACTGCAGTGTTCGTTTGATGGCCGCCCAATCGAATAAAGAAAAGACCGCCGTAAGGATCATGGCAGCTAAGGTGGCAATGGGCAGGTAATACAAAAATGGCGTCAAAAACAGACAACTCACGGTTATACCAATGGCGGTAAAAGCGCTGGTGGCTGGCGTTTTTGCTCCGGCTTTCATTGCCACAGAAGAGCGGGATAAGCTGGCCGATACCGGGAAGGCTCCGGACAGCCCGGACATCACATTGGCCATGCCTAGACCGATGGCTTCCTGATTTGGATCGATGCGTTGCCGATCTTTAGCCGCAAATGCTTGAGCAACCGAGACAGAGCTAACAAAGCTGATGATGCTGATCAGCAGTGCCGATACGATCAAGTGCTGCCACATGTCGGTAGACCAGGCGGTGAGTTGCCTGTCAGGTAGTGACAGATCTGGCAATCCGGCTGGAATATCACCAATCACCGCAACGCCCAGTGCTTCCAAGCCCAATGTTTGAACCAGACCAATGGACATCAACATAACCAGAACTGGTGTGGCTTTGCTGAGCGTATCCGCTAAAAAATCAGATTGAGTGAATTTTAGAATGAGTCGATGCAGCATCTTGGGCAGGAAGAGCAGCACCAAAACCATAACGCCTGCCAAAATAACGGTAGCGCCGTTAATGTAGTTGGTAAAAGACCCTTCTTGTACTAGCTCGAACCAGGGAAGAGCCGTTTCCTGCAGCCCTAATAAGTTAGGTAATTGGCTGGATGCGATCACAATGGCAGAGGCAGAAATAAATCCGGTGACCACAGGCGCACTGATAAAGTTGGTCAGGAAACCCAAACGAAATGCACCGAACAAGAATAAGAAACCGCCAACAAGCAGTGCCAGCACTATTGCTCCCAGCAGTATGTCCGGCTGACTTTCTATCCCAGAACCTTCCAAAGCAAAACGGTGCATGCCATTCAGCGCGCTTGCAGTCATCAAAGAGGCAATGGCAAATGGCCCTACTGATAAAGCACCACTGGAGCCAAAGATTGCATAGGCGACTAATGGAAATAAAGAGGCGTACAAACCGATCTGAGGGGGTAAACCAGCCAGTAATGCATAGGCCAACGACTGGGGAATCAACATCATAGTAATCACAAGCGATGCGATGACATCATCCACCAAAGTAGTTTTAGAATATTGCTTACCCCATTGGAATACGGGAAAAACTGAAGCAAGTTTTGATTGTTGCATAAAGACCTAAAATATCTGTGGGTGGCGTTCCTGGTGGAAGAATTTGTGACAGTGGTATCTCCTTAAGGTCGCTGATTCAGGAGCGTCAAGCATTGTTACAGAGTCGCCAAGTGATTTAACTCATATTGGTCGATCATATAATATTTAAAATATAAGACCTAACTATCTTACTGATCTTTTCTGATATTATATGAAGCATACATAATAGAATTGTTTCTTGGATTTTATGCCTTTACAAGCGGGAATAGGTTGCGAAGGTCGTTGATCGAGAAAGTAGGAATATGCAGGTAAGGATGCTGAGATGAGTAAAAGACCCTATCTTAATAAGCTAATCGAACACCTTGAAGTTATGGTCGAGAGTAATCGTGATGCTCAGATATTGTCAGGTATCAAGGAAGAGCTTACTCATCGTGCGGATAAAAAGCGTGTACGGGATTTGAAGGCCACAGTTGATGCCAAACTGAAACGAATACAGCAAACAGATCAAGGTAAAAGTTCAACTGTTCCAAAAGGGGAGCTATATCCCGAAGGCTTTTTAAAAAACACCTTCGAGAGTATGCGTAAAAAATTGCTAGATACTTCCGGTGGTCGATCTCGCTTACTGAATCTAAATCAAGATCGTAAAGGCTTTGTTCGTATCATTGATGAATTGCCTGATCAATTGGCAATGGAATTGTTAGCCAACAAGTCATTTAACATGGTGTCTGTACCTGAGCCCACTGAGAAAGAACTTATTAGTCATGGTTATCTCAAGTGGGATGAAGAAAACCAGAAATATGCACAACTTAAACCGCAACCCAAGGCAAGGGAATGGGCAAAGCTAATAGGCATAAATACTAACTATGAATTGCCTAAACCTACTTCTGAAGTGGCTGATGATAAGCATCAAGATACTCAAATCCAAACGGGGTTGTTTGATGCTGAATTAGCAAACAGTATGAAGAAGTTAGCTCAGGAGTCTAAAACTGCGATTGAAGAAACAGGTAATAATATTCTGTTCTTGTCATTAGGGTTTCTTGAATGGGCTGACGTAGCAGGATCAAACTCAAGGTTAGCCCCGTTGTTTATGATTCCGGTGAGTATCGAGAAAGAGTTAATTCGTAAGGTTGCTACCTACAGAATTAAATACACAGGTGAAGATATCATCTTTAATCTGACTTTGAGAGAAAAGTTGGTGCGGGATTTTGGAATCGCTTTACCTGATATTCGCGATGAGAATGATGAAGATCGTTTATTAAGCCCAGAAGAATACTTCCGTGAAGTTGAAGCTCTTTTAGCGTTAAAGTCTGGTGATTCAAATATTCGAAATTGGAAAGTTCGCCGTTTTGGCACTCTAGCTACGTTGAGTCTAGGCAAGCTCTTAATGTATCAAGATCTAGACCCTGCTCGTTGGCCAGAGGGTGATGAGAACTTGGTCAATCATGAATTTATTCAGAACTTTTTCAGTGAACAATCAAAGGCGGGTGGTTCATATTCTGGCTTTGGTGAGAAGAACTATGTTTTAGATGATGTTCTTAATCTGCATGATCATTTTCCTATGGTTGAAGATGCTGATTCATCTCAAATGTCGGCCTTAATCGATATCTTGAAAGGCCAGAGCATGGTGGTTGAAGGGCCGCCAGGTACTGGTAAATCACAGACCATTACTAATCTTATTGCAGCGGCAATTTCTCAAGGTAAGTCTGTGCTTTTTGTAGCAGAAAAACAGGCTGCATTGGATGTGGTTAAACGCCGTATGGATAAAACTGGACTTGGTGACTTTTGTCTTGATTTACATAGTGATAAAGCTCAGAAACGCTTGGTGTTAGATAGCTTTAATGAACGTATTGTAATGGAAGATCGTCATGAGTTTTCTCAATCCGATTACGACCGTCAAGTTAATCACTATGAACGAAACCGTAAAACGCTTCAGAATTATTGTTTGCTGGTAAATAAGTCCTGGAAGGATACAGGGTTTACTATTCATGAAATTTTGACCGCAGCAACAAGGTACGCTAATGAGGTAGCACCTCTTGAATACCACCAAGTAGAACTCGATGGTGTTAGTGATAATAATTTCAGTATCACAATTCTGGATGATCAACTTGAGAAGCTAAAAACTTTCTGTGGGTATTTGGATCTTGTTTCTCAGCAGTTACCTAACACTGGAGTGTGGGAGAGCCATCCTTGGTATGGAGTGAACAATAAACAGATTACAGCGGTTGAAGAAAAGAAAATCCAGTATCAACTTGAGGAGTGGTCTATAAGTTTAAAAGAGCATCTAACATGTTTGACGGATATCTCTAAGCAGTTTGGCTTATTAATCTCTGAGCAGGATGATTTGTCCACATTGGATAAGTGGAGTTCTCAATTAGCAGAAATAAAACCAGTTACAGATCGAGAGTATCTACCTGCTTTCGCAAAGATCGAACCAGAACAGATAGAAAGTCTTGAAGCTCTTTTAGGCAATCTTAAACAATTATCTCAAAGCTATCGTGAATTACTGCCCGTATTTAATCAGTCTTTATTATCTGGCTTGAGTGAAAATGTTGTTATCCAGAGAGCAGCCAAAGGTCTGAGAGATTTGGGATTAGCAGAAGATACCAAATTTGATCAATTGGCTCTTTCCATTCAAAAGCTGGATAAAACTATTGCACAGCTTAAGAATGTAGAAGATTTATATTCCAAAATGATCGAAGGGCTGCCTGTAGCATTCAAAGCGGATGCAGAGAAAGTGATGAATTTGAGCTTTGGTGGTCTGGATGAGCTTAAACGCTTTATTAACCATTTCGATCAATTACCTGGTGAACTGATTAGTTCAAGAGAAGATGTTTTCGATGAAGAAACGTTTTACTCTGTCTTCAATGAGTTTATAACGGAGCAGGAGAAGTTACTCACTGAAAAAGATCGATTATCCAAATTATTTAAAGTGGATAAATTAGTAACCCCGGAAGAGCTTCTTACATTGTCTGAAGTCATGGCTGGTCGTCATATGTTCTCTTTCTTAAGTTCAAAGTGGAGAAATGCAAAGAAAACCATTCTGTCTTTCTACCAGTCTGAAAAAATAAATAAAGAGATTATTGCTGAAGAATTAGAAAAGGCAGCTCAATGGTCTTCGGCTGTAAGTGACTTATCGACTAATGACCGTTATTCAGTTGCTTTAGGTGCACTATATAAAGGGCTTGAAACTAAAAGCGACCAATTAGAATTAATGCATTCTTGGTATCAAGGCATACGCAAAGATTATGGCTATGGCTTTGGTCAGAAGGCAATCATAGCTAGCTTATTATTTACTGTACCAAAAGACTTTTTCAGGGCTGCAAAAGATTTAGCTTCACAAGGTCTTGCAGACGTGATTGAGGCCATATTGCAAACCAGACGCGAGCTTACGAGCTTGCTACCCAGGGCTGACATACTCAAAAGCGAGCATGCCTCTATAGCAGAGAATGATAAGGGGCTACAGGACCTTAAGAGTTTACTGACAAATCAGCTGTCTACTATTCAAAAGTATCTAGTTAATCCCAATATTTCTAACAATGAACTAGCAGATCAGCTATTTAAACTAAATGAACTTGAATCTCTTGTGCGTGACCTTAAGAAGGTAGATGTTAGCCAAAGTTTGTTTGATGGAACCATTAGTTTATTACCAAACTCTGAAGGGCAGTTACCAGAGGGTATCGACTGCTTTGAGGCAACCTTAACTTACATGGGAGAGCTATACCAAAACGTTTCAGAGTCTTCACTTATATCGCTTATCAAACAACCAATTACGAAGGAAAAGCTGAAGGAATTAATTCAGTTAAGTATTCAATTAAATAGTAAAGCCAAAGTTGTTGCTGAGAAAGAAAATGAATTGATGGCGTCTCTTCAATCTGAGCGGTCTGCTTGGTTGAAAGGTGTTGATGAGCCTTATGTTGAGGCGGTATGTGAGCGAAATGAGTTTGCCAAAAATAATCTAGTTTGGTTAGACAATTGGGTGAAGTATCTTCATGCGCGTGATCGCATGCAGGAAGGTGGTCAAAGCCGTTTACGAGACTACCTGATAGAGAATCAACCATCACTTGAAGAAAGTCAGAATATTTTTAAGTTTGCTGTCTTTACCTTTTTGGCGAATGCAGTCTACAAAGCAGTTCCAGAGCTTTCGCAGCGTTCAGGTCATGAGCAAACAGTAATTCAGAAGCAATTTAAAGAATATGATGAGAAACTGAAAAAGCTTCAAAGTTTGAGGGTAGCGGATTTAGCGTTAAAACGAGATATTGATGCTGGCAGTACAGGTGCTCGAAAATCAGACTATACCGGTAATAGCTTGTTACAGCACGAGATAAGTAAGAAGGCTCGTCATATTTCTATCCGAAGTCTTGTTTCTAGAGCAGGGGAAGCTATGCAAGGTTATAAGCCGTGTTGGATGATGAGTCCAATGGCGGTTGCTAAATACTTGCCGCCAGGTGAAATTCAATTTGATTTGGTTGTTATGGATGAGGCATCTCAGGTGAAACCTGAATATGCTTTGAGTTGCTTTGCTCGTGGCAAACAAGCAGTTGTTGTAGGTGATCCTAAGCAGTTACCTCCAACCTCTTTCTTTGATCGTTCAGTCTCAAATGATGACGATTTCGAAGATGAAAAAGCGGTAATTGATGATGCAGAGAGTATTCTTGAAGCAATCAGCGTTCACTATCCAAAACGAATGCTCAAATGGCATTATCGTTCACGACACGAGAGTTTGATCCAGTTCTCGAATAGACACTTCTACGATGATGAGTTGGTTATTTTCCCTTCCCCGTGGTCATCTTCACCTGAGTTTGGCATTAAGTTCCAGTTTGTAGAACATGGTGTCTTTGTTAATCAGGTTAATAATGCCGAAGCTCAGACGATTGCAAATGCAGTCAAACGGCAAGTTATTTCAAAACCGGAGGAAAGTGTTGGTGTTGTTGCGATGAACACCAAACAAAGGGATTTAATTGAATCAACCAGAGAACAGCTCAGAGCGAGTGACTGTGCATTCGATGAAGCGCTGAACCAAGACGCCAAGAAAGATGAACCTTTGTTTATTAAGAACCTAGAAAATGTTCAGGGTGATGAGCGGGACGTCATTTTAATTTCCTTTACTTACGGCCCGCAAAATAGAGGGAGTAATAGTGTTCCTCAACGCTTTGGCCCAATTAATACTGATCAAGGTTGGCGTCGGCTGAATGTATTGTTCACCCGTTCCAAGAAGCGTATTCAGGTCTATAGCTCTATGAAGTCAGGCCATATTCTGGCAGACGAAAATAGTAAACGAGGAGTTAGGGCTCTTAAAAACTATTTGGCTTTTGCTGAGAGTGGGCAGTTAATTGAAAAATCATCGGCTTCAGTAGGCTCACCAGATAGTGACTTTGAAGTCGCAGTAATGAAAAAACTGTCATCGGCAGGTTTTGAGTGTGTTCCTCAAGTTGGCGTGGCTGGTTTCAAGATTGACATTGGTGTGCGTGATCCAGGAATGCCTGGTCGCTATCTGATGGGAATTGAATGTGACGGCGCCACTTACCATAGCAGTAAATCGACTAGAGATAGAGACCGTGTTCGCCAAGGTGTTCTTGAAGGCTTGAAATGGAATATTCGTCGTATTTGGTCAACTGATTGGTTTAAAAATCCGGATGCTGAACTAAAACCAATTATTGAGGAATTGAAGTCTCTTGCAACGCCGATAAACTCTCAAGCTCAAAAAATCGAGGGTGCTATGGAAGAGCTAATTGACCCTATTGTTATGGAGAATGTAAGTCAGCAGGAAATTGTTGAGGAATTAACTTTCGACGAGGAGCTCTCACCTCAAGATTTAAAAGGGCGATTAGCGCATTTTGATCAGACTATTATTCGTAAAGAGTTTCCTGATACAGAGCCAACTAGACGTTTGTTACGGGCAGATATGCTCAAGTTTTTATGTTCAGAGAAACCAATTGATTATGATGAATTTACAGAGTGTATTCCTGGTTATCTAAGAGCACATACATCTTCTGATGAAGCAGGAAAGTTTTTAGGCGATGTTCTGGAAATTATTGCTGTTTATGAAGAGTATTCAGTGAAGACGAATGAAACGGAGTTAGATGAGGCATAAAAACAAAGCTTTTGAAGTCGTTTCATTTGAAGAAAAAACAAGAAGTTTGTTCTATTGATAATCTTCTGTTAAACGAAAGAGGGGATGGAGGTATGCAGCAATTTCAGGAGAAAAGCTTCTGATCAATTTACTTACTGAGCTAGCAGTTCTTGCAACTCAATAAGGGTTTTATCATCAATTTCTAGATCGACATTTTGGACTCCTATTTCGCCAAGTATTAGCATCAGTTTTGAAATAGCTAACGCTTGTACTTCGCTCTCGGTTGTAATGATCACAGATGAAGTATTACTTTGGCGGACAAGGTGTTCGAGTTCATTACGTAAAAGTGTGGGCTTTGAGCCAGCTATTTCTTTTGATCCAAATACATAGGAGCCGTGATTTGTAATGGCTATGTTCAAACTGGTCTGAGTCTCGGTGTTTGAAACTCGTTGCAGATCAATTGAATAAAACTGTTCGTAAAAAGGACATTTCCAATCGCTTTGGATCAGTTGGCTAATTTTTTCAATAGCCGCTGGATACAGTTGTCGTCGCCATTCAATCTGATTAAGTTCCGTAATTATGAATTTAAATTCGGAGGTGTGAATGGTTTCAGAAATTTTGAGATCAAGAGCATCATACAAACCAGATTCAGACTCATATGTATTTTGCTGGTTTTCAGGAGAGAAGTCTGACCACAGCTCAGGATTGTGCAATTCACAAAATTGATCGGCTTCAGCTTGAAAGGTCTCCAGAGTGTTCTCGTTACTGCTGCATCCAAGTAAAAACATACTGACTAGAAGAAGCGTGGTGCTGTAAATTCGTTTCATCGTGATCACCAAACAATAAAGGGTAACCATGCTAGGTTACCCTTTATGCTATAGGATGTAGAACGGAGGAGGGTCGATTATCCCGCCAAATCATGGCGTTTAAGCGATTTCCTTTCTTCATGTTCCAGCAGCATTTGATCAATTTGTCGATCTTTGTCCTGCCATAGTCGCGTCACCCATTGTTGAATTTCGACCTTCAGTTCAGCATCTGCTTGGTAATCTCCTTGGCTAAAATGCTTAGGGATTGAAATATCTTCTACGCGAACAAGAATGTCGTCGATGCGCCCGCACATCATGTCCCAGAAAGTCGGGGTGTTGTTTGGGTAGACGATGGTGACGTTGCTCAGTGAACTGAATTTGTCGCCTAAGGCCTGAATGGTAAAGGCAATACCACCTGCTTTGGGTTTCAACAAATGTTTATAAGGCGAACCTTGCGTTCTATGTTTAGCGGGAGTGAAACGCGTGCCTTCCATAAAGTTCATGACGCTGGTTGGTACGTATGAGAATTTCTCACAGGCGACTTGTGTTTCCTTGATGTCTTCACCGGCTTTCTCTGGGTACTTTTCCAAATAGGCTTTTGAGTACCGACGCATAAAGGGGAAATCCAATGCCCACCAGGCTTGTCCTACGATTGGCACGTAGGCTAGTTCTTTCTTAATGAAGAATTTTAGTAACGGTGCTTTGTTGAGATACAGCTGATACAACACAAAGATGTCCACCCAACTTTGGTGATTGGCTGTGATTAAATACCACTCGTCGTGACTAAGATTTTTGGCTCCTTCGATGTGCCATTTTGGGTGAAACACCCAATTAATCCACCACAGAATGCCTTCAATCCAAGTACTTGCGACCATCACAATCGATGTATTTACCCATCGTTTTAAACGCGCTGTTGGCATGAAAAAGCGAAGGATAATAAAGCTGAATAAGAAGACGCCAAGAAATAAGGTGTGAGCTAATAATGCCAGGGCGCTCACTATCCCAACGATTTGATCAATAAGTTTAGTCATTGCACTCTCGTATGTGATAACTGGGCAGCTAGTGTGATTTTGCGACATGCTCTCACAGCTTCAGGAGCAAAGTAAATTACCTAATTACTATAGGGTAGATAAGTTGTTTCTATGAACCGAATTTACTGGGCTGTAGAGGGAAGCAGATAAAGAGAATTATAGAGTACTCATTTTTTTAGTGATTAAGTATTAATAGACACCTGATATGAGGGAAGGACTACACTGCAATAGAACTATTCAGAGGTTCCTTAACTCTCTGGTATGGAATTAATGATTCTTCCGTTAAAATGCCGCTGATTTAAATCTGTGAGGCTGTTCAATGATCGAATTGTTAGTGTTGGCGGTGGCTTTGAGTATGGATGCGTTTGCGGTATCCATAGGCATAGGTGCTAAGCATTCCTATCAAATCCCTAGGTTAGCTTTTAAGTCTGCTGTTTATTTTGGTGTGTTTCAGGGCGTGATGCCGTTAATTGGTTATCTGGGCGGGCAAGGTGTATTGGGGTGGGTTGAAGTGTACGCTCCCTGGATTGCTTTTGGTCTGTTGGTCTTTATCGGTGGCAAAATGATCTACGAGGCGTTATCTGAGGGCATTGAAGAAGACATTGCTCAAATTACTCATCGAGTCATGATGATGCTTGCCATTGCCACCAGTATTGATGCCATGGCTGCAGGTTTTGCTTTAACCTTGCTGGATGTGAATCCCTTTGTCGCTTGTTTAATTATTGCAGTGACCACTGCGATCTTTAGCTTTGCGGGTGTATTTATAGGTGATCGAAGTGGCACTTGGTTGGAGAGTAAAGCCGAGCTTCTGGGGGGCGTGGTGTTGATTCTGATTGGCTTTAAGATGCTGATGTAAATGGATTTCTGCTATCGACGTTAAGAGAATGGATATCCTATTCAGATAAAGCGGATTCGTTGTTTGAGCAGTGCGTTTTTTGCACTGCGAGTTTCGAAGAAGCGGTACTCTGAATAGGATGTGCATTCAACGCACGAACAGTTAATTTCTCTTACAGGTCGGAACGCCTTCCCGTTCCGCTTTCACAGACTTCTCTTCATCAATGATGTGTTGCGGGAACTGTCCCATAAAGCAGCAACATACATTCTCGTTAATCATGGTTCTTGGTCCGTGTGGGTGACCAATGTGTTTGTATGGCGCATGATGATGGCCATGGGAATGTCCATGACTGTGAGAGTGTCCGTGATCATGTGAGTGGTCGTGAGAGTGGCTGTGCCCATGATCATGATCGTGCGAATGTCCGTGTGAATGATCATGGGAGTGGTCGGATTCACCTTCAGGCTTGAACTCGGCATGATGGTGATGCACGTCTACTTCGCCTCGAGCCAGTCGCGCTTTGAAATCTTCCATCAAACTTAAAGTCGGGGCAGGGCCGGAAATGGTTTCATTGATACGCTCAATGAAAGTATTGATCACATGTTCCTGATCGCGAAGGTAATCGGCTTTCAGGAATTGAATATCCGGATTCTCTTCCGCTACCTTGTCTACATAACCGTGAATACGGTCGATCAACTTGCCACCGAATAAGAAATAAGGCGCAACCACAATCTTTTTGAAGCCCAGCTTCACAGCCATTTCTAAGCCGCGACCCACAGACGGGTAGGTCACGCCAGAATAGACAGTTTCAGACCAGCCAAAACCAAGATTCTCTGAGACAATTCGAGTCAATTTTGCCGCTTCGGCATTCGCTTCGGTAACCGAGGTGCCACGGCCGACAACCACCAACATGGTGTCATAAAGATCACCGACTTTCGGTGTTTCTGTCAGCCCTAAGGCGTCCAAAATACGTGTTTGGAATGCAGTGATCATTTCATCGTGCAGACCCAGTTCTTTACCGTATTCGATGGTCAAACCCGGGTGCTTTTCCATGTAAGTGGTCAGCACTGATGGAATGTCGTTCTGAGCGTGCGTTGCAGCGAATAACATCCCCGGTACGGCATAGATGGTTTTAACGCCGTTTTCGACCAAAGTATCTAACGCCATATGAATGTTTGGCGCAGAATATTCGAGGAAACCATACTCCACATTCAACGACGGATAACGTGCTCTAAGGCCCGAAGCCAGTAGGCTAAACTCTTTCTCGGCAATCTTGGCCCGGCTGCCATGACCACAAATAAGAACGCCCGCATCGTTTGGTAAATCCGTCAGTTTCATTGGTTTCTTCTCTTGTTAATTTTGTCTATAGACTAGCTAAAGTGGCGGGATTATGGCGATTTTTTATGCATGATAAAAGCGGAATTCGGCAAATCGGTCTAAGTGGTACTCGGAAAGTGATTACTCTTGTGCGCTTTTTCTTTATACTTTGCGCCTCGATTTTAGGTTCCTTCGGGATTAATAGGGAATGTCCGGTTAGATAAATTCTTATGTAACCAGAGAAGCTGAATAAAAACGTCATGAGCGCCAACTGGGCTAGGCAAAATCAGATGAAAACGCGCAGTTTATATGTAATAAATGAGCATTTTGAATCTGATTGTTAACAACGCATAGTTAAGTGCAATAGTTTTTAGACACTTCCCAACGACAGCTGTCCCCGCAACTGTATGCAGTTAGCTGAGATCAAATAGACCACTGGTTTAGAGAACGATAATCTCGACCGGGAAGGTGATCAAAGCGCCAGAGCTGTGAGCCAGTAGACCTGCCAGGATCGAAACACCGGTTGTCGGGGATTGCAACTAGGGCTGATCAGTTAAGAGTTTCCTTTCTTATTTGTTGGGGTGAAAAACCGCCCGACAATATCGGCTTAGTCTTTTTCCGTCTATGTTATTTACGTCATGTATTTATCACATGTACTGATGATTTAAGCGCTTCGTACTGAAGAGGACTCACCATGCAATTGAAAAAAATTCCCGCCACCGTCGTTACCGGTTTTTTAGGAAGCGGTAAAACCACTCTGTTATCCAATGTGTTGAAACAAGCGCAGGGCAAGCGCATTGCTGTCATCGTGAACGAATTTGGTGAGCTGGACATCGATGCAGACTTACTACGAAGCTGTCCTCTGGATTGTGAAGACGAAAACGCGCAAGCGGCGACCGGGCAGGATGGTATTTACGAGCTGGCCAATGGTTGTATCTGTTGCACAGTAGAAGAAGAGTTTTTGCCAGTAATGAAACAACTGGTTGAGCGACGAGACGACATCGACCATATCCTGATTGAAACCTCAGGTTTGGCTCTTCCTAAACCATTAGTTCAAGCATTCAACTGGCCTGAAATCAAACAACACTGCACAGTGGACGCTGTTATTACCGTGATCGATGGCCCGGCGGTAGCGGACGGTCGTTTTGCAAATGATACCGATTTGGTTCAACAACAACGCTTGGCGGATGAGAATCTTGATCACGATCCGAGCTTGAAAGAGCTTTTGGACGATCAGCTAAGTGCCGCAGATTTGGTGGCCGTCAGTAAAAACGATTTGTTGGACGAAGCACAACGCAAACAAGTAGAACAAGTCGTGGCAGCCAAAGTGCCTGAAGCCGTAAAGACCATCTACACCAGCAACGGTGAAGTGGCTTTGGATGTGTTGATGGGCATTGAATCGGCGGCGGAAGAACGCATTGATCACGTTCATACGCATCACGATCACCACCATGAGCATGGCGAACATCATGAGCACGCCCACGATCACTTTGATTCTTTTGTGATTAGCTTGGGCGAAGTGCAAGGCGATGCACTGCAAAGTATTTTGAAAGACTTGATTGCCGAGAAGAATATCTTCCGTGCCAAAGGCTTTGCTGCCTTGCCGGGCAAACCTATGCGTCAGGTGTTGCAGGCGGTAGGTAAGCGTCTAGACGTACACTTTGATCGTCTATGGACCCAAGATGAACCACGTAAAACCCAGCTTGTGTTCATCGGAAAAGGCATTGCTAAAGCCGAGATTGAAACGGCATTAAAAGTCGCTGAAGTTTAATCTCCTTCACCTGATCTTGGTTTTCTAATGCACTTATTCGCAGCCCAACCGGGTGGATTTAACGACGAAGAGGGGATTGTTGATCTTCAACAATCCCCGGCAGATTTGGTGATTCTGTCAGCCGCCGACAGCACCTTAGCCGCTCTGGCCAATACCGCCGAATCCCTTCCAGATGATTATCCTTCGTTGCGCCTTGCGAATTGGATGAACCTCACCAAACCGGCCGCCTTGGATTTGTATATCGACAAGGTGATTGATCACGCCAAGGTGGTGATTGTTTCTGTGCTCGGGGGGGAAAACTATTGGCCTTACGGTGTGGAACAACTGATCGAATGGGCGAATGGCGGGCGAGATCGGGTGTTGGTTCTGGTGCCCGGCGATGATGCGCAGGATGAATCTTTGATGCGTCAATCCACGGTGGATTACGGCGTCGTGTTTCAGATTTGGCGTTACCTTCGCGAAGGTGGCGCGGTTAATTTTCAGCAGTTTTATCGCTATCTGAAAGCCGAGCTTTTTTCTGGAACGACTGATTGTGAGGTTGCTCAATGGCAAGCGCCTCGACCTTTACCTCATTGCTTGCTTTATGCGCCAGCTTACTTAGATTTAAAAGGAGAGCAAATCAATGGGGTCAGAGTAAACACTTACTCTGACCCCATTGATTCTCGTTCTCTTGTTCCAGAAAAGAGCCAGGCAACCTATCAGGACTGGCAACAGCATTGGCTTCAAAATGACCCGCTGAATCACAAGCCCGTTGCTGTGCTGTTGTTTTATCGCAGCCATTTGCAATCGGCCAATACCGCGATGTTTGATCAACTCATTGCGCTCTTGTCTGAACAAGGTTTGAATCCATTACCTGTAGCGATTTCGTCGTTAAAAGATAACGAGTCTTTGGCCTTGGTGAATGCCTTGATCGAGCAGAGCAAGGCGTCAGTCATCATCAACACCACGGGCTTTGCCTCCAACCGAGTGGAATCTCCTGATTTGTCGTCACAACCGACGGTGTTTCAATCTCCGTTTGATGCGGATATCCCTGTGTTGCAGTTGGTGCTTTCCAGTTCCACCGAGGATGACTGGCAAGCCTACAGTCAGGGATTAAGAAGTCGGGATATTGCCATGCAGGTGGTTTTGCCTGAGATGGATGGCCGAGTGATCACCCGAGCAGTAAGTTTCAAGTCGGAAGCCTGGTATTCCGAACGCTGTCAGATTTCCGTAGTGGGTTATCAGTTGCATCACGAACGTGCTCTGTTTGTGGCTCGATTGGCGAAAGCCTATGGTGACTTGGCGAGCAAGCCAAATCATCAAAAACGCATCGCGGTGATTTTGGCGAATTATCCTACCAAAGACGGACGTATCGGTAATGGTGTCGGTTTGGATACGCCTGCGTCGACCATTCATATTTTGAAGGCGCTGGAAGAGGCGGGTTATCCGATTCAGAATGTGCCTGAAACGGGCAATGCCTTGATTGAAGAATTGCTGGGCGCTGTTACCAACAACCCGAACACCCTTCATCAGTTGCCGTGTTGGCAAAGCATATCGGCCGAAGACTACTGGCGCTATTTTTGTGAATTACCGGAAGCCTGTCAGCAAGCTGTGTTGGATCGCTGGGGCACGCCGGATCATGATCCAAAATACCGAAACGGGCGCTTGATGCTGTCGGGTATTCGTCTGGGGGAAACCTTTGTGGGGATTCAACCGGCGCGTGGTTATAACCTGGATTTGGCGGCGAATTATCATGACCCGGACTTAATTCCCCCGCACAGCTATTTGGCCTTCTATTTCTGGCTTCGTCATTGTTATCAAGTCAGTGCTGTTATTCATGTGGGCAAGCACGGCAATCTGGAATGGTTGCCGGGTAAAGGGTCTGCGTTGTCAGATCAATGCTGGCCGGACATTGCGCTTGGGCCGATGCCACATTTTTATCCTTTCATTGTGAATGACCCAGGTGAAGGGTCTCAGGCCAAGCGCCGAACTCAAGCAGTAATTATTGACCATCTAATGCCACCGATGACGCGAGCCGAAAGCTATGGCGAGTTGGCGGAATTGGAAGGTCTGGTGGATGAATATTACCAAGCGTTAGGCATGGATACACGCCGTGAGCAATGGTTGAAAGATGAGATCCTGATAGCGGTTAGAGCGTCCAATCTCTTGCAAGAGTTGGCGGTTAAGGATCAATCCGACAACGAGCAAGTGTTGGAACAACTGGACGCTTACCTGTGTGAAATTAAAGAAGCGCAGATTCGTCACGGGCTACATATTTTGGGTGAGCTTCCTAACCAAGATAAATTGGCCGATACGCTGGTGGCTTTGTTGCGTTTACCCAGAGGCAGCGAAGCTCATAGCCAGGGCATTCTTCATAATCTGATTGATGACCTAAATCTCCTGGTCGACGGCGAGTTGTTTGACCCGCTTATGGCTACGGTTGAGCCTTGGCAAGGGAATAGACCCGAGTGTTTAGCCAAGGTTTCAGGTCAGATATGGCGCACCGAGCAAGACACCCGTGAGCGATTGGAACTCCTGTCGAAGTCGTTAGTAGAAGACTATGTGTTGTCTGACGTTTATTTACATAATGATGAGTTACCAGAAACACTTTCTGTCCAGTTTCCTAAAACCACGTTACAGCTGATCTATGCAAAGATGGTGGTTTTGAAGGCGCTGAATCAGAGTGTTGAGCAGGAAATCTCGGCATTAGTGAAAGGCTTGGCCGGGCAATTTGTGGAACCGGGGCCGAGTGGGGCTCCGACGCGTGGCCGATTGGATACACTGCCAACTGGGCGGAATTTCTTTTCGGTAGATAATCGTTCGATTCCTTCTCCCGCTGCGTGGGCCATTGGCCAACGTTCGGCACAGGCATTGATTGAGCGACACCTTCAGGAACACGGGGATTACCCGAAACAATTAGGCTTGTCGGTGTGGGGTACCGCCACCATGCGAACCGGTGGTGATGACATTGCCCAAGCCTTTGCTTTGATGGGCATTAAGCCGATCTGGGCAGACGGTTCCCATCGGGTGATTGATTTTGAAATCGTACCCGGGATGTTACTTGGGCGGCCCCGTGTGGACGTTACCCTTCGTGTTTCCGGCTTTTTCCGCGATGCCTTTCCCAACGTCATGCGTATTTACGATGCCGCCGTGCTGGCTTTAGCGGAGTACGACGAACCAGGCACAGATAACGTCATTCAGCAAAACATCAGACAACGTCAGCAAACCTTGATGGATCAGGGGCTGTCCCCCGAAGAGGCCAAACGACAAGCCAGCTATCGTGTGTTTGGTTCCAAACCGGGGGCTTACGGCGCAGGCTTACAAGGTTTGATTGATGAGCGTTGTTGGGAAACTCGTGCTGATCTGGCCGAAGCCTACTTAAATTGGGGTGGCTACGCCTATGGCACATCTGAAGAGAGCCGTGATGGTGCCGATGCCCGTGGAGCTTTCCAACATCGACTCAGTCAGTTGGAGGCCGTGGTTCAGAATCAGGATAACCGCGAACACGATTTGTTGGATTCGGACGACTACTATCAATTCCAGGGCGGTATGACCAACGCGGTGGCGGAATTTTCAGGGCAGGAACCTGTGGTCTATCACAACGATCACTCCAACCCGATGGCACCGAAAGTTCGAACCCTTAAAGAAGAATTGAATCGGGTGATTCGTTCGCGGGTTTTGAATCCCAAGTGGATAGAGGCCATGCGAGAACACGGTTACAAGGGTGCGTTTGAGATGTCAGCCAGTGTTGATTATCTCTTTGCTTACGATGCCACCACCAATTTGATTGACGATTACCAGTATCAGTACGTGGCGGATGCTCTGGTGTTTGATGAAGAAAACAAAGCCTTTATGGAACAAAACAACCCGCACGCTCTGGAAGAAATGGCCGAACGTTTATTGGAAGCAACACAGCGCGGTTTATGGCAAGAGCCCGGTGACTACGCCGACAAATTACAAGATCTGTTGTTAGAGATAGATCAGCAACAGGAAGGGATGTAAACGATGGCCTTCAAATCTCCTCACACACTCATGGTGCAAGGTACAACGTCGGATGCCGGTAAAAGCATTTTGGTGACCGCCATTTGCCGGATTCTCGCACAACATAATATTTCGGTGGCTCCTTTTAAGCCTCAGAACATGGCGTTGAACAGTGCCGTCACAGCCGACGGCGGGGAAATTGGTCGTGCCCAGGCAGTGCAAGCGGAAGCCTGTTATCTGGAACCAACAGTGTTGATGAATCCGGTATTGTTGAAGCCAAACAGCGATGTTGGAGCACAGGTCATTGTGCGTGGCAAAGCCATCGGCAACATGAAAGCCAAAGAATATCACCTCTACAAACCTGAACTTTTGAACGATGTAGTGGCGTGTCACGACGAGTTAGCTGGGAACTTCCAAAGCATTATTGTCGAAGGGGCGGGCAGTCCGGCAGAGATCAATTTGCGTGAGCACGACATTGCCAACATGGGCTTTGCAGAAGCCGCCGATTGCCCGGTGATTATTGTGGCGGACATTGATCGAGGTGGTGTGTTTGCTCATCTCTACGGCACCTATGCCTTGTTGAGTGAATCCGAACAACAACGGGTGAAAGGTTTTGTGATCAATCGCTTTCGTGGTGATGTAAGTTTATTAGAACCTGGGCTGGATTGGTTAAAAGAGAAAACCGGCGTGCCTGTGCTTGGCGTAATTCCTTATCTTCATGACCTTCACATTGAAGCGGAAGACAGTTTGGCTCGATCTCAACAGAGTAATGATCAGTCGGTAGAGAACAAATTAAAAATCATTGTGCCTATGTATCCGCGTGCCAGTAATCATACGGATTTCGATGTGTTGCGAATGCACCCGGATGTGGATTGTCAGTTTGCTCGCACCTTTGACGATCTGGACGGGCATCAAAAAGGCAGTGTTCCCGAAGCGGATTTGATCATTCTTCCCGGCAGTAAAAGTGTGCGTGATGATCTTCAATGGTTGAAGGATAACGGCTGGGATACTTTTATTAGGCGTCACCTACGTTATGGCGGTAAGGTTTATGGTATTTGCGGTGGCTATCAAATGTTGGGCCGTTGGATTCATGACCCGAAAGCCATTGAATCGGCCGCAGGATCATCCGAAGGTTTAGGTTTGTTGGATATTGAATCAACACTGACCCCCAACAAGACATTAACGAATGTCACCGGAAAACTACTAGCTGATGCGTCAAAAGCTTTGCTCGGGCAAGAGGTTGAGGCCGATGTTCAGGGCTATGAAATTCATGCCGGGGTAAGCAAGGGAGACGGTTTATTCCGCGCCTTGTTTGAGTTGCATTCTAATCGTGAGGATCAAACCAGTGCCTATCTTGATGGTGCCATAACAAGCGATGGTCAAGTAGCGGGCAGTTATGTGCACGGGGTATTTGATCAGTTGGCGTTATTGGATTTTTGGTTACGCTGGGCTAGTGAAGGTCTGGACTTCCAAACATCTCGTTTTGATTATCAGGCCTATAAGGATAAACAAATCAATCGTTTAGCAGATGCGGTCGAAGCGGCCATTCCGATAGATTGCTGGAAAGCCTTGTTATCACTTCCATTGAAACCAGATCAGGCTACACCCGAAACAGATCAGATTGCTCTTGAGTCAGATAAGGAGAAGGCGTGAGCACTTTGGCCTTAACGGTAATTCTGGCGTTTGTGTTGGATAAGCTCTTTGCCGAGCCCAAGCGGTTTCACCCGTTGGTGGGATTTGGCAATTATGTAAGTCGCATTGAATCCTGGTTGAACCAAGGCGAAAGCCGAACACTGAAAGGCGTGTTAGCGGTGATTATCGCTATTCTTCCTTGGTTGCTGATCTCTGTTGTTCTGACGGCGTTGATTGCTGAATCTTCTTTGTTGAATGTCATCGTATCTGCGGTGGTTTTGTATCTTGCTGTGGGTTGGCAGAGTTTACTTCAACACGCACAACAGATTGTTGGCCCTTTAAAGACGGGGAATTTGGAGCAGGCACGAACCTACGTCAGTTGGATCGTCAGCCGGGATACCGACACCCTCGATGACACTCAGGTGGCTAAGGCGGCTACTGAATCGGTTCTGGAAAACGGTGCCGATGCCATCTTTGCAGCGGTGTTTTGCTTCTGTTTGATGGGTATTCCTGGAGTGGTTTTGTATCGGTGCAGTAATACCTTGGATGCCATGTGGGGTTACAAGAACGAACGCTTTTTATCTTTTGGTTGGGCTGCGGCTCGCTTGGATGATGTGCTGAATTACATCCCCGCGCGACTCACGGCATTAAGTTACGCTTTGATGGGGAATACCAAACAAGCACTGGATTGCTGGCAACGAAAAGGGCACATCGGTAAAAGCCCGAATGCTGGGCCAGTAATGGCGTCGGGAGCGGGGGCTTTGAATGTGTCTTTGGGTGGTGCAGCGTCTTACCATAATCGCATTGAACAAAAACCGGTATTAGGGCCGGAGGAAGATGAGAACACTCGTGCCTCTGCCGATTCCATCACTCACGCCTGTGATCTGGTAAATAAAACCTTGGTGATGTGGATAGTCGTGATCATGGTTATGTCTTGGGGCATTTCGGTAGCTTGCTCATGAAGGATAAATCGTCGTTTACGCCTTTACACGGTGGCGACCTGGTTGCGGCCAGTGAGCATTATGGGATTCCTTTGGATCAGTGGCTTGATCTCTCCACCGGCATGAACCCGGAACCGTATCCTATTGGTGACATTCCGTCGTCTGTATTTACTGAGTTACCTTATTTAAAACCGGAATTCTTATCGGCTGCGGCTTCTTATTATGGTTCGGATGCCTTTGTTGCTGTGTCAGGCAGTCAGTCGGCCATTCAGGCATTACCCACACTCTTGCCAACTCTTCCTGTGCTGTTACCGAGAATCGGCTATCAAGAACATTCGAAATCCTGGCAAGCAACACATGCTACGACTTTTTATCCCAGTCTAACCATTGATGCGCAGAGCCTGTTTATTGAAACTGCACTGGTGGAAAATACCAGCCAGCATCTGGTGGTGATTAACCCAAATAACCCCACAGGTGTGATGATAGCTCCCGAGGTTTTGTTGGATTGGGCCTCACGATTAACCAATGGTGGTTGTTTGATCGTAGATGAAGCTTTTATGGATCTAACGCCTGAACTCTCACTATTAAATCGAGCCTTACCTGAGAATATCATCGTGCTTCGCTCGTTCGGAAAGTTCTTTGGGTTGGCGGGACTTAGGTTAGGGTTTGTATTTGCTTCGCAGAACATCAGGGCACAGCTCGAACAAGCCTTAGGTTTATGGCAGGTAAATGGTCCGGCTCAGTTTATCGCATCAAAAGCGCTGACGGATGCTGAGTGGCAGCGCAGTGCAGTTGACCGGATAGCTCAAATGCATGTGCACACCCGAAAAATGTTGGTGCCTGTATTCCAAGAGTTTAAGTCTGAGGTGTTGAACGATTCCGGATTGTTCATGAGCTGGTTAATGGATACAAGCAAAGCCATGATCTTGGCTGACAGGTTAGCTCAGCAAGGTATCTTGATTCGTCGGGTTCAATGTTCAGATGATCAGTCGGTTCTTCGATTTGGCTTACTCAGCTTGAGCCAGAACATTCTTCTTTAAATTGGCTGTTATTGTCTTAATTTCTCTTCATCTAATGCTTATTTCTTGTCGTGTTTTCCTAATCTCACGGCATAAAATCTCAGTTCTATTAAGTATCCTCAGCGCTGTTGTTTTCTAACGTTTTGTATTGCATGACGTTTTTGCTCCCTCTTAGCGTTCTTCAAAACTCAAGTATTTCAGATTTGATCAGAAAACCTATCTAAATTGTTCTATTGCGCCAATCATTGTTCAAACGCGTGATGTTCGATGCTTCTTATGTTAATGTCTAATTGTTAGACAAAAATACAATTATTACAAAAATATTACATAACAATAAGAACAAATCTCAAAAGAGGGTGAGGGGATATGCTGGCAATGAGATTGCTTGATGGCGCCTGGTTATCTGGTGTTCGGACAATTGGATGTGCTTTTCTTTTATATTTATCTGTTGGACTGCAATTGGTTTACGGGGATTTGAAACCCCTGAAAGACTCGGAGATGTCGGGCATCAGTGGGCAGGCTTTTATTACCATCGACAACTACAATGTCCAACAGCAAACCAGTGGCTATTCAAGCGCTTCAGAAACCATTGATACTGAATTTCTTAAGATCAATATCGGAGCAGATATAGAGACCCACTTAAGTATTGATCATCTGGAGCTGGGTAAATATCCCCGTTATGAGAACGGCGAACCGTGTCCGTCTTCTGGTTGCGATCCTAATCGGATGCGAGAAACCGCTGGTTCGGATATCGATATTCGCGACTTTGCATTAGGGCACTACAGCAGGAACTCGGATGGTTCTGTCGATTCCAACCCTTTTAGATTCATCAATCCATTCATTGAGTTTGCATTCGAAAATGGCCCTGATGGTACGCAACAAGTTATTGGTGCCCGTATTGGCTTTGAAAAAGCAGGAGGAATCCTCTCGGGGGATATAGAAACATTAACCGGCAACATTGAGGTCAAGATTGATGGCGTACAGCCCATACTTGAGTTGTTCGGTGCCTGTATTATTTGTGTTCCTATCTCTACTCAAGCGCAACTGCAGTATGGTGAATCGGGTGATCCTAACGGTAATAATGAGGGCAGTTATGATCCGATACGTGCTCAGTACATTGGTGTGTTAAGTCAGGAGAGTGTCGAGATATTTGGAGCGTTTGATTTATCCACCAGTGGTTGCAGTTTGATCGTGGTGGATACTTGTCATTCTTTAGGCAAGTTCCAGTCTGTAGAAATTGGTAAGGCCAGTCCGGATGGCTTGGTCTCTAACTTTTTCTTATCGACTCAAAAGAAAGATATTGCTTGGGCCATTAACTCTCTAGGAAATTTAGTGCCGAGTTATAAAACGAACCACCAGGGTAAGCTGATAGCAGACGGGAATAACTTCCAGCAGACCTTTATGGGGTCGTTTCTTAACATTCCAGCAGGAGGGGTCGAGTTAACGCCCAGAGAAGCAGCGAATGGATTGCCCAGGTTACCAACACGGTACACCGATGCTGCATTAGGATTATTTTAGGTGACAAATAAGGATTGAACCTTGAAGTAACGATGAGTTAACAGGATTGCCTTATTAGCGTCATTGTCCGTTCACAGAAGCTTGTCACCCTTGTTGCCTCGGAATGAAAGCCTGTCTTTTACTTTCGATAACTGTGCGGCGCCCGAAGCAATTCGGGCGCTTTTTCGGAATCTTTTATGTGATGTGCTTTTTCTTTGTGATGTGCTTTGACAGAAGGTTAGAATGGACTTTTTGAGCAAGGGAATCGCCAGATGAATGCTTCTATCCATTCACTTCACAACGACGATCTGACCGTTTCAATTTCCAATCATGGGGCCGAACTGCAAAGTATTAAGGATGCTCAAGGGCTGGAATATTTGTGGCAGGCCGATCCGAAATTTTGGGCCCGCAAGGCGCCTGTGTTGTTTCCTATTGTCGGGGCACTAAAACACGGCTGTTATCACTTCAAAGGTAAAGAATATGCTCTGAGCCAACATGGTTTTGCCAGAGATAGAACCTTTGAGTTGGTCGACGCTTCTGATTCTGAGGCTGTATATCGGTTAACCGACGATCAGCAAACGCGCGAGCTTTACCCTTTTTCGTTTGTGTTGGAAATTGCGTATCGGTTGGAAGCAAAAGCCCTAGTCGTGGAATATCGGGTAATGAACCCATCTGATGAAATCCTCTGGTTCAGCATCGGTGGTCATCCAGCGTTTAGTTTGAATTGGCAAGCGGGGAGCGCGCTTTCAGATTACTACCTTGAGTTTGAACACGCTGAAACGGTGCAAGCCGCGTTGATCGAAAACGGTTGTTTGGGAGAGCCCTCGGTTCAACCCTTCGTAGAAGGAAACCGGATACCGTTAAGTGATCAGGTGTTTGATCAGGATGCACTGGTTTTCACTGAACACACCTCGCGACATATCACGTTGAAACATAAGACGTTGGATAAATCCCTATCCGTGCGTTTCGAAGGCTTTCCACATCTTGGTATTTGGTCAAAACCCAAAGCACCTTTTGTGTGTATCGAGCCGTGGCAAGGGCATGTGGATACTCAAGATCATAGTCAGGAATTTACAGAGAAAGCTGGTATCATAGCGCTCAAACCGCATCAGAGTTATCACGCCAGTTATTCCATTCTAATTGACTGATTCCGATGATCGTTATTTAAGTGCATTCATTAGAGAATCGTTAATGAAAAAAATCGCCGTCTTTGCTGACGTTCAGAACATTTACTACACCACTCGGGACAAGTTTGGTCGCCCATTTAACTATCGTAAGTTATTGGAAACCTTGTCCGAACAAGGTGAGTTGGTGGTGGCTAACGCCTATGCCATTGACCGGGGTGATGGCGGTCAAATGCGTTTCCAGTCGGCGCTGGCACAGATGGGGTTTAAGGTAAAACTCAAGCCTTACATACAACGCAGTGATGGCTCCGCGAAAGGGGATTGGGACGTCGGCATTGCCATTGATGTGATGGAAGCCGCGCCTGATGTAGACACTGTTGTTTTACTCTCTGGCGATGGCGATTTTGATCTGTTACTGGATAAAATCCGGGAACGTTATGATGTGGAAGCCATTGTTTATTCGGTGGTTGGTTTGACGGCTCAGTCCTTGATTCGGGCGGCCAGTCAGCATGTTCCGATTGATGAATCCTTCCTGGTTTAACTGGCAGCTGTTTTTCTATGTTGATTCTTTCCAACCACGTATCCATTCCTGACTATGAAATTGAGATGACGGCGATTCGTTCGCAAGGTTCGGGTGGTCAGAACGTCAATAAAGTCTCCACGGCTATTCATCTTCGCTTTGATATTAAGGCGTCCAGCTTACCCGACTTTTACAAAGAACGATTGCTCGCGTTGTCGGATTCCCGCATCACCAAAGACGGCGTGATCATTCTCAAATCCCAGGAATACAACAGCCAGGAAAAGAATCGGGAAGCGGCGTTGGAGCGTTTAAAAAGTCTGATCAAACAAGCAGTTCAGGTGCAAAAAAATCGAAGGGCCACTAAGCCGACCAAAGCTTCTCAAAGACGTCGTATGGACAAAAAGACCCAGCGCGGTCAAGTGAAAACCATGCGTGGTAAGGTGAAGTTCTAGGATCTCTCTTTTGGATAATTGATAAATTCTTCGTATGGTGTTTTAACGGAATACCAAGATAACGGTGATGAGAGCATATGTTCATGCAAAATGAGCTCTGCTTCTCACCATCGTCTTATCAAATCCAATAAACTGCGCGGCAAACGTTTTCAAGAGAACCTACGATGGATATGGCAACGGATTTGCCTGATCAGCGTGGTGTGAGATTGCATGATGTAATGGGCAACCATTACCTGTTCTGTAATCAATGCGATGCACCAATCGATCAATGGAACAACAACCTTCGTTACGTCAAAGACAGCTTCTTTGCCCGTCACTTTTTATTCGAATTAGTTACGCCTTTTTCTTCAAACTCACTTTTCAGAGAGCTCTATCAATACGTTCGTCCGTATGATCACCAGTTGAGATTCAAAAGTGATGACGTCGTTATGGAAGATTTAATCCATATGTTGGGCTCTGAAGAGCTTCAGGTATGGTTGCTGTTTAATGAACATTTTGACAATCTTCCTGACCACATATATGAAGCTCAGCCAATGGCGGGGAGTGAAGCGAACTCAAGTTTGGCTGGGAATAAATCAGCCAGAGCATCTTCCCCCCGATCTAATCAAGGTTCATCTGGTAGTGGCCAGCCTGCCGCAGCGAGTAACTCTGCTAAAGCGTCTGTACATGAGAGCGGTAGTGCGGCAGCAGCAGGAGTGACCGGTGCCTCAAGTAAGGCTGTTCTACCCTCGAACTTAGTTGAAGCAAAAGTCATTTTAGAGCAACGTCGCAAACAAATTGCTGCAACAGGCTATCAGCCAAAGTACTCTGATAAAGAACTCGAACACATGGCACAACATGGTGATGTTGGGGCAGAGCGTTTCCAGGTGCGTTTTATGGAAACTAACTATTTATCTAGCCCAAAAGAGCCAACCGAGCACCTAAGTGGGGCTATGGGGAGGGTTATGAAAGGGGAAACAGGCGAAGGTGCAAAGTATTGGTCCACAAGTTTAGATCAGCTGGAGGATGCAGATACAGATCCTCAGTTAATATGTGAAAAGTTGGGATTAACATATGATCAAAAAGCAGACTATTGTCTTGTTATTGTAGATACACAAAAAGCAGTACCTATGACAGGTGTAAAAAGTGTCTCTGCGACGTTTGAGAATGTTAGTGAATTTGCAAATACAGAATTGCCTGAAGACTTTCCTAAATCTTTTACGGACGAGACTATGACTCCGAAGTTTCAGGAAAAGTATGCTCAGCATTATAAAGCAGCTGACCAGCAAGAGTACTTTGAGGATGAGTGGTCATCAAAAAGCTTCGATCGATATCTTAATTCAACTGATTTAAGTAAGGCTGATAAGAAATTAATGAAGCAGCGATTCGACATGCACGGCACAATTGGTAATAACGAAGATTATCTTGGAAACGGTCTAACAAAGAATAATAATCCATCAGTTGATCAGAAATACGGTGTGGTGGAGACACTTAACTTTGAGAGACAGAAAATTAATCTAGCCCAACTTGACCAAGCAAATGCCATTTCTATTATTCCCAGTTTGAGGCCTGTATGAGTTATATACAAAATTACCCTTTGTTACCTCCTCTGGAGAAAATCCTACAGCATGATCTACTCCCTAGTGGATCAACCATAGTTGGTCAATTAAGAAAGGGTAGTAAAGAAAATAATCCAAACTATGTGTTTGTTAAACGAGGTGCGAACCTTTCGATTCTTATCACCTATGTAACTCACAGGATGGGAAATAGGGAATATATCTGTGACCAATATGATTTTCCCTTAAAGGTTCTGTCATGGTTCCCAAAAGCACTTGAAGAGTTTAAGAGGCCTCCAGCAGAAGGCGGTTTACATGCTGGAGCTATGATCAGCAAAGATCAAGATGTGGATGGTGAAATGTTGGCGATAGGTAGTACAACCCGAGGCTATAAGCTGGTTAATAGAACAAGAGATGCAGATGGAGTAGATGCCGATCCTGATTTTTATGAGCCTACTTCTTTAAGCCTAGAATATGATCTTCTTGAGGATTACGGCTTACTTAATTTCTGGAAGTCCTTGGGCGAGAAATACGAGCGTGATGAGTTGTAGGCCCCTTTTAAAATTAGCGCCCACTTAATCAACTGCTAATCCAATCCTCATAAAAGTGATTTGGATTGGATTAGGTGATGTATGTATTTGAAAGATTTTAACCAAATGGTGAAATGTCGGTTTTTTGATAAAGAGAAGGGACTTGATGAAAGCCTTCGTTATGTTGAAGAGGTTAAAACTTCTGGCTTTTGTACTCAAAAGGATTTCGGCTCAATTGCTGTTTATCCTGACAATGGTGAGTTGGTTGTTCAAATAAACGCTAATAAATGGAATCTGTTGAGTGATAGCGTAGATGTCAACTATTTTCATGTTTATGACAAGAAACTAACAACGTTTAGAATCTTTGAGCAGGGTAAAAAGTTTGATCTTACTTATACAAGCTGGTGGGCTGATAGAGATGACTTTGATGTCGATCCAATGGCTGCTAGTTGTGAAGAAGAAAACTCGGAAGAGGATATATTCGGCTACTTAAAAATGCTGAAAGAGAATAAGGAAGCAGCCAATAACTTACTTGGGCTATGGAGTAAAAACATTGGCCAATAGCGTCAAAGTACAAATCATTCTGCTTTGGTAAGATAGGATTATGCGGCCGTTCACTCAATGAACGGCTAACTCACACCTCAGGACAGAAAATCTCCTGCAACACACTCACGATCTTCATCGCATAGTCGACTTTCAACGAACGATTTTAAATCAAAATTTTCACAAAAATAAAGGCTGATAGATAATCCTTTTTTCTAGGATTTGTAGCACTTTTAACAATTCAGAGGATGAAGTATGAAAGTTCTTACTCCACGCGATAGAAAGGATATTAATGAATTTGAGCTGGTTACAGGGGGAAGTTTCCTATACATCGACCGGTACCTCTCTGAGGAGTGGGACTGGTATGAATTGTGGGATTACAACTTTAACAATGTAGATACTTCATCAATACCCTGTAAATGTAAGTTTGAAGGGCTTAAGGCTTCAGGTAGAAGGAAAGGTTATCCTAGGAGTATAAGTGCACTAACAGCATTAGGATTTCATTTCACTCTTATCAAAGGTGGTCACAGTTGGTACGAGGATGCATATTATCAGTGTTCTTGTGGGCAAATGTGGAAAGAAGAGTTCGTAGAAGCAATGCAGTACAATGGCAATCATGCCTATCCTATAAACGACAACGAGATATAGCTAAATCTTCCGGTGAGCGTTGAGCAGAAGAGTAATGGACAAAGAAGTTGAAAAATGCATGTTCAATAGCATTCGGGATGTCTTTGATGATGGATGCTTTTTGTCCAGTACTTCCACAAATGCTTGGCTAGACTTCTTCAGAATCATAGATAATGAAGTTTATATTTGTAAAACAAAACACATTGGTTGGAGTACTGATGGGCCAGGAGAAGTCTTAGAAAAATTAGATTATATCTCAGTATCAATCATCAATAATTTCAAATGTTTGGTCATTTACGATTACAGTACTAGATAGTATGTGTTAAGTAATGGGCCTGCAAAGCATCACTATGGAAGGTAGATTTATTAGTGTGATGAATTGATAGTCTTCAGTTTCCCTCAATAGAACGGCTAACTCACCCCTCAGGACAAAAAATCTCCTGCAACACACTCACTATCTTCATCGCATAATCACCCTTTAGTGAATAGTAAATGGTTTGGGCTTCTCGGCGAGTCGAGACCAAATCTGCTTCACGTAATCCAGCCAGATGTTGGGAAAGTGCAGATTGGCTAAGCGTCACACGATCATTCAATTCCCCAACCGATAATTCCCCTTCGCTTAGTGAGCAGAGAATCATTAGGCGATTCGGGTTTGCCATCTTCTTGAGTAGAGCAGCGGCTTCCGTCGCGTGCTGCTGCATATCTTCCGGGGTCATAGGGGCTGTCTTTATCTGATAACTAAGAAGTTTAGGATTTTCTAATATATTTGAGTTTAGTTCCATAGGGAATCTTTACAAAGGCTTTATTTTAGTATTTACTAATATTAGTTATATCTAATGTAGTACTTTCTTATATAAAAGGTGCTGGTTTAAAGAGTGCTGATGTAAGGGGCTCTAAAGTAAAGAGTTTTAATGTAATGGTTCGCTTATGAAACACAGAGTGATGGAGTTTTCGGTATCGCACCCGAAGTGGGTGTTTTGGTTGGTAGGGCTGTTGACGCTGTTAGCGCTCGCTATGATCCCGAAAATCCAGATTGATACCGACCCTGAAAACATGTTGCCAGCCGATAACGCTGCGCGTGTGATGCATGAAGAGATCAAGCACCGATTTGGTTTGTCGGACATGATGGTGGTAGGCGTGGTGAATGAGGATCACCCGCAAGGCATCTACAATCCAGCAACGCTTTCCAAACTGGATACGTTAACTCGTGCCATTCTGGCTATGGAGGGTATTGTTGCCAGTGACCTGATGAGTTTGTCAACCAGCGACAACATTACGCAGAAAGGTGAAGGGCAGATTTCTTTTCATTGGATGATGGAACGCGCTCCCAAAACACAGGCGCATGCTGATCTTATCAAAAGTTATGTGTCGCGCCTTCCTATGTTGCTGAACACTTTGGTGTCTGGCGATGGCAAAGTCGCTGGCATTTACGTTCCGATTGAATCTAAAGATCTTAGTTACGGCTTATATCAGCAGATGTTAACGGTGATAGAGCAATTGCCGTCTGGTCATGAGCAATATCACATCACAGGCTTACCGGTTGCAGAAGACACTTTTGGTGTTGAGATGTTTAAGCAAATGGCCATTTCAGCACCCGCCGCAGGTTTGCTGATTTTTGTGGTGATGTTGTTGTTTTTCCGCTCGGTGCCGTTAGTAGTTGCGCCCATGTTGGTGGCGATGGCTACTGTCATCATTACGATGGGTTTGATGATTGGGCTGGGGTATCCGGTGCATATCATGTCGTCAATGATTGCGATTTTCCTGATGCCGATTGCGGTGGTGGATTCTGTTCATATTTTGTCTGAGTTCAGTGATCACTATCGCCCTGGGGTAGACAAGAAAGCGCTCGCGCGTCGTGTGGTAAATAACCTTTTTCAGCCGATGTTGTTTACTTCGATCACTTCCATGGTGGGCTTTGCATCTCTCAATACGGCGGACATTCCACCGGTTCAAGTCTTCGGTAGTTTTGTTGCGTTTGGTATAGGTTTGGCCTTTGTTCTGAGCATTACCCTCGTACCTGCGTATATGGCGAGTTTGTCTGATCAGACGCTGAATAAGATGGCAAAACGTGTCCATGATTCAGAAGAAGCCAATACACCGCTGGCACGATTCTTACGTCACATACCGGCCTTCACCATGAAATACAGCAAAACGCTAATCGCTATGGTGGTCATGATGTTTGCCATCAGCGGCTGGGGCATCAGCAAGATTGTGATTAATGATAATCCGACTAACTGGTTTGAGTTGGAGCACCCGATTCGTGTTGCTGATCGCGTCTTGAATGAACATTTTGCAGGCACGTACCAAGCCTATCTGACGTTTACTTATGCTGGGGATAACACTCACAACCAGGCTCAACAGCTTGCAGAACGATCTGGTTTGTTATTACAAGACGCGAATGACGAGCTGAAACAGCTATGGCATGAGTTACTAACCAAGCACGGTCAGGACATTAATGCGCTTTCCCAAGCGGTGTTGGAGCAACAGTTCCTGGCTGATGACTCGCAATTGCGCTATTGGGATGGTTTATCGACCTTGCTTGAATTTATGAGTGGATCTTCAAAAGCCTTCCTCGACCCTAAACAGTTGGCTTACGTATCGGATGTCCAAGCTGCGTTGATCAACTCGGGATTAGTGGGGAAAACCACCGGCTTACCTGACCTGTTAAAAACAGTGAATCGGGAATTGCATTCCGGTAAAGACAGGGATTATCAATTACCTGCCTCTGAAGCCGTGAATGCACAAGCCATTCTGACCTATCAAAGCTCCCATCGCCCGAACGATGTATGGCACATGGTTACGCCGGATTACCAGTCCGCCGTGCTTTGGTTGCAACTGAAAAGTGGTGATAACCAGGACATGACAAAAGTGCTGGCGTTCATGGATAAGTGGTTTGAAGCGCACCCGTTGCCTAAAGGAATAACAGTGGATTGGGGTGGCCTCACTTACATCAATGTGGTTTGGCAGGATGCCATGGTCAGCGGCATGTTAGAAAGCCTGATGACTTCCTTTGTGGTGGTCGCCTTGATGATGATGGTGTTGTTCCGCTCGGTCGCATGGGGCTTGATTGCCATGTTGCCTTTGAGTGTCACTATTAGTTTTATCTACGGGCTGATTGGCTTGATGGGTAAGAACTACGACATGCCGGTGGCGGTGTTGTCGGCATTAACGTTGGGCATGAGCATCGACTTTGCCATTCACTTCATTGAACGTACACGAGTATTGGTGAAAGAGCAGGGCAGTTGGCAGAAGGGGTTAACGCAAGTGTTCGAAGAGCCTGGCCGTGCGATCAGCCGAAATGCGATGGTGATTGCGCTGGGCTTTACCCCGCTGTTGTTGGCACCTTTGGTACCGTATCAAACGGTGGGGGTTTTCCTGGCGTCCATCATGGCGATTTCCTGCGTGATTACTTTGCTGGTACTGCCGGCGATCTTGAATGTGCTGAAGTCAGTGTTGTTTAACTCTGAGTCGAAACCGGTTTCTAACGTATCTACTGCATCAACCGAACGGGAGGTGGATCATGCCTAAGTGTGTAAATGCCTTTGGCCGAGTATGTTTTATGGTGGTTGCTTTGTGGGTTTCTGCCTTGCCTGTACACGCTCTGCCGGTGTCGGAGATTATCGAGAAATCTAATCTTGCGGCTGTCTACCCTGGTCAAGATGGGCGTGCCGAAGCACGTATGTTGATTGTAGATAAACAAGGACGAAAACAGTTTCGACAGTTCACCTTACTACGAAGGAACATTGAACAAGGCGGTGATCAGCAGTATTTGGTGGTTTTCAGTCGACCTGCGGATGTGAATCGCACCACTTTCCTGGTGGAGAAGCATCCGGGTCATGACGATGACCGTTGGTTGTATCTGCCTGGGCTGGACTTGGTTAAGCGCATTGCCGCAGGGGATAAGCGCACCAGTTTTGTTGGGTCCGATTTTTTTTATGAAGACATTTCCGGTCGGGATATTAAGGCGGATTCTTTTGAGCTACTTTCCGAAAACGACACGCATTGGGTTCTTAAAGCCACACCAAAAACCTCTGATGGGGTGGAGTTCGCTTGGTATCAGATGACGATCAACAAAGAAACCTTCTTACCCATGATTGCTGAGTATTTTGATGCTCAGGATAAACTGTATCGTCGCATGACTGCGACTAAGGTTCAGGAGTATCAGGGCATTCCGACCATTACTGAAATGAAGGCGGAAAATCTCGCTGACGGGAGTTATTCCATCACTCAAATGCGCAACGTTCAATACGACTTGGGTTTACCGACTGAGGTGTTCACCGAGCGTTCGTTGCGAATGCCGCCCCGTCAATGGTTGCAGTAGGGCAGTCCTTCCATGTGGTTTAAAGCGTTTCACCTTCTGTTTCTTGCGGTTCTATCTGTCTCGGTTGCTTTACCGTCGGTAGGCGCTGAAACAACCGATGCATGGGGCGCATGGGACGATAGCAGTGGCAGCGATAGGGATTGGCCTGAAGATACTGAGCAGACTTCCCCTTGGAATGTGTTGGTGTTTACCGAAGCCTTGGTTGGTGGCTTTATTTCTGATGGCTTGTTCAAAGGTAATTTATTCGCAGACAACGCATTCGATGAAGACTTAAGCGCATTGGAAAACCGTTGGCAGTTGAATGCTAACCGTTATTTCGGTACGTCGTTTTTTAATGTCAGTGTTGAGTTATTAGCGGACGGTGTTGATGACGACCATTTCCAGGTTTTAGTGCGTGAACTCTACCTAGACCACAGCCTGACGGACAGCTTGACGGTGAGAGCCGGTCAGCAGATTTTAACCTGGGGAACTGGTGATTTTGTATTTCTAAATGATCTTTTCGCTAAAGATTGGCAAGCGATGTTTTCCGGTCGTGATGACAGCTATCTCAAAGCACCATCAACATCCATCAAGCTGACGTATTATCAGGATATGGCCAATTTGGATGTTGTTTGGACGCCTCTATTCACATCCGATAATTACATAAATGGAGAGCGCTTTGGCTATTTTTCTCCCATGTCAGGCGACATCACAGATCAGCAATTTACTGCCAAAGAGCCTGGCACTCAGATAGAAAACGGTGAGTTTGCATTTCGATTATTTAAAACCCTAGATGGCGTGGAATATGCGCTGTATGGCTATCGCGGGTTTTATAAGCAACCGGTGGGGTTTGATCCTGTGGAAGGTAGAAATGTCTTTCCCCGATTGAATAGTGTTGGTGCCAGTGTTCGCGGAAGTTTGGGTTCAGGCATTGCTAACATTGAAGTGGCCTATTGGGATTCACGGGATGATATGGCGGGTGATGACCCTTTGATTCCCAACAGCAAGTGGCAAACCTTGGTGGGTTATGAGCAAGAGCTTATTCAAAAGCTGACGTTAGGCCTGCAATGGTGGTTACAGATCACTGAGGGTTATTCCGTGCAAAAAAAGAGCGCGCTAAAAGCCAATTCGCCTCAACCTGAGTATCTACAGAATAAGTATCATCATACGCTGACAGCCCGAATTACCTATTTGACCATGAGTGACAAGCTCACTTGGTCGCTTTTCAGTTTTTACTCCCCAAGCAGTGACGACTTTTACCTTAAACCTAAAGTGAGTTATCGACGAGATGATTACTGGTTATTTGAGGTGGGTGGCAATCTGTTTGGTGGACAAGATAACTATACGCAATGGGGGCAGTTTGAGGAGAATTCAAACCTCTACACCCGAGTGCGTTACCACTTCTAAGATGGTTTTACTGAGAGAGGAATGGCTATGACGGTAGATAATGTATTGCATGTAATTGCAGGGTCATTTGTGATGATCAGTGTGTTACTGGGGTATTACGTGAACCCTTGGTGGTTTGCGTTTACCTTTTTTGTGGGGGCGAACTTGTTTCAGTCCGGCTTTACCAAATGGTGTTTGATGGCGGATATCCTCAGGGCAATGGATTTTAAGGATGAGGAGTCTTGTAATAAAAAGAGCGCATCATAAAAGGATATTTACACTGCGCTCTTATCTGAACGTTTTTACGTTGTCTCAAGGGTGGGGTTAAACCGTTGCTTTTGCCGGATTGGCTTCAGCGACTTGCGGCTGTTTTACCAAAAGCTGCGTCAGTTTGTTCAAGAGTAGTCCATACATAGGGATGAACATGACCAAACTGATGATCATTTTGAATGCGTAATCCACAGTGGCAATTTCCACCCAGTGTTCGGCCATAAACGGATCGCTGCTTTGGTAGAACGCCACGCTAAAGAAGACAACCGTATCCAGCGCATTCCCCAAAACTGTAGACAGGGAAGGAGCAACCCACCAAGCTTTAACTTGTCTGAGTCGGTTAAAGACAGTGACATCCATTGCTTGGCCGACCACATAAGCCGTAAAGCTGGCCAAAGCAATGCGAGCTACAAAGGTATCGAAATTTGCCAGTTTCTCGAAGCCTTGAAAACTGCCTTGGTAGAAGAGCACCGAAGCAACGTATGAAATAACCAGCGCAGGCATCATCACGACGAAAATAATCTTTCTGGCCATACTCGCGCCAAACAAACGCACCGTTAAATCGGTCGCTAGGAATACAAACGGGAAAGTAAAGGCACCCCAGGTGGTGTGGTAACCGAAGACAGTAAAGGGTAGCTGTACCAGATAGTTGCTTGAGGCCAAAATCAGAATATGAAAACTGGCGAGCAATAACAGGGCTTGCTTAAGCTGAGATTGAGAGAATAGAGACGGACTGATGGTATTCGAAATAGAGTTCTGCATTGTGCATCCTTTTTTTTCAGTGTCAGGGGTGAGGGAACCCTGAATCGGTGGGCATTATCCTTAGAATACGGTGAGTAGTAAAGATAAAAGTTGTCTGGTTGGTTGGCTTTTTTTGGTAAAAGTAACTTCAGATTCGCCCTCTTAATGGGGCCAATCTGAAGTACTGTTTTGAACATAACGAAGAATGTGGTATCGGTTTTTTATATGCGTTCTCTTAAAGTCTATTGATACATTCTGTCAGTCGAGCTGTTGTGTTCAGGAATGACATTTTCTGGGAAACTACTTCCTGAGCGCATATCTTTCGATGATGAATGGATGTTGGAGTCATTTTGTGCTGTCTTGAATGAGTTAAGCATACTTTTCATTACGCTTGCTTGTTCCGACATAGACATCGCCGTTGCAGAGGCTTCTTCTACCATGGCGGCATTCTGTTGGGTCATTTGATCCATGTCGGTTACGGCCTGACTTACCTGTTGAATACCAGAGCTTTGTTGTTCGGAAGAAACTGCAATATTTGCCACCATCGCACTAACATCACTGACCGAACCCACGATCTCTTTCAAGGTATCACCGGAACGATTCACTAAGTCTGTTCCTGTATTAATTTTCTCAACACTGGTTCTGATCAGATCTTTAATTTCACCCGCTGCTTTTGCAGAACGTTGGGCTAGGTTCCGAACCTCGCCTGCGACTACGGCAAAGCCTCGGCCTTGCTCACCCGCTCTTGCTGCTTCAACCGCTGCGTTCAAGGCAAGTAAGTTAGTTTGGAATGCGATTTCATCAATAACAGTGATGATGTCAGTAATTTTTTTACTGGCGTCATTGATTTCCACCATGCTTTGTACTGCATGAGACACCACTTGACCACCGGATTCAGCCTGACTTTGTGTTTTCGTTGCCAGCTGGCTGGCAGTCTTAGCTTTCTTGGCGTTATCGTTAACAGTCTGCATCATCTCTTGCATTAGCGAGCTGGTTTCTTCTAAGGCCGATGCTTGAGCTTCAGTACGATTACTCAAGTCTTGAACGGCGCTGGATAGCTCAGAGGACGAGGTATCGGTTTGAATGGCTGATTCATTGATTTTACTTATCAACTCCACCAAATTTAGCATGCTCTTATTAACGGAATTACTTAGTTCTGAGAATTCACCTTGGAATTTCTTGCTCATTTGCAATGTTAAGTCGCTTTCTGACAAGGCGGTCATGACCTCTTTACATTCGTTAATAGGATTAACGACTGCATCCAGTGTGCTATTGACGCCATCAACAATGCGTTGGAAGTCTCCTTGATGTTTTTCAGAGTCCGCTCGGGAGTCCAACTTGCCTTGAATGGCAGAATCGGCCAGTGAATAAACATCCTCGATCAGTAAATTAATGGCATAAATACAGGTGTTGAGGTTGTTTTTCAGTTCGTTAAAGTCGCCATGATACTCATCGGTGATGGGCTCAGGAATATCGCCTTTTGAGATTTTATCGACATAGTCAGCAGCTACTTTTAACGGTGTAACCACTGCATCCAAGGTTTTGTTGACACCGTTGATGACTTGCTGGAAATCACCTCTGTGTTGTTGATCGTCGGCTCTTACGGATAATTGACCATCCATAGCTGCATCCACTAGGGAATTCGCATCATTGACCAATAACTTGATCGCCGAGATACATTTATTGAGATTATTTTTAATGGTGTTGAAATCGCCTTGGTAGTCATCCGTAATCTCATCAGGGATATCCCCGTTGGCAATACGTTCAACGCATTTTGCTGTCATCATCAACGGTCCGATAATGGCTTCGAGTAATTCATTAATGCCGTCTGCCAGCGTTTTCATCGCGCCGTCAAAACGGCTGCTGTCGAGGCGAGAGCTGAGTTGTCCTGCAACCGCAGCTTCAATGACTTGTTGAACTTGTGCTTCGGCATCCCGTTGTTCCGTTAGGTCTTGCCACTCAATGACCAAACCTTGTTTTTCGCCACAGCCACTAAGCACTGGATTAATGATTAATTGCAGTGAAACGTTTTCTATTTTCAGTTCTTCCTTGTATTCCTGCATTAGTGATTTGAGTGTGCTTTTGATTTTGGCTTGATCAGGATGTAGGTCACTGATAGGGCTGCCATTTAAGGATTGAAGGTTTAATTGAGGTAACGAAGCTTTCAATTCTGAGATATGACGGTTGAATAGGTTGAGAGCTGATTTGTTGTGATAAATGATTTGGTCGTCAGCGTCGGCGACCATAACGCTGGCGGAAACATTATCCAAGGCTTGTCGAATACGGTTGTTTTCTTCGGCTTGCTTACGCTCTACCTCCATTCTTTGTTGAAGATCTGTGCGGGCTTGAAGCAGATTCGTTTGCATTGTTTTTAAGGCGCTTAGCAGTTGTCCGGATTCGTCGCTCGAATTTACTGCTATGTCGTTATCTAAGCGCCCTTCTGAGATGGCGTTGGCAATATCAACTGAGTTATGAATCGGTTGGGTAATTTTTCGTAGAACAAAATAGACAGAAGCAATGGTCACCAACAATGCAGTGATCATGATGATTATCGAAGAAAGCAGAGTTGCACTGGCTTGATCGTTCAGCGATTGAGCAAGAGCTGCGAGATCTTGCGAAAGCTTATCTTCAATTTCTTTTAACAAATTAATTTTTTGCGTTTGCATCTTGAACCAGTGACTGGGGTCAACGCCAAAGTTACCTTCGGAGGCTTTGTTGATGGCGATGTCTCGCATTCGAAGCGTTTCACGGATGGCTTCACCTGAGAGTGTTTTTTTATAAAATTCCTGATGCTCAGGTGTTGCCAGCGACAAAAATACATTCATATAGGTGTCTTGTAAGGCAACGAGTCCAAGGAACCGTTCAAAAGTTCCGGGGCTAAAAGCGTTTTGCGCGAAGGTTCCTGTAAGAACTGCGCGTTCGACACCCGCTCTTTCTTTGCTGTTTAAAAAACTTACATAGGCGGTTGCTGCATTACTTAAGGCACCGTTCGAGGTGTTTTTAGACAAATAGGAGATTGCTTTTAGGTAAGCGGTGTTTGTCTGAGTGTAATAACCTAACGCAGACTGTAATTGAATATCGAAGTCCGAAATTGCACGTCGTTTGGCGGAAATTTGCCCTGTTAAATCTGAGGCTTCATCTAACGCAAGTTGGAATTCTTTACTGAAGCGTGAGGCATTAAAGTCGTCCAAAAACGAGTTGAGCAGTTTGGTTTTTTCGTCGACGGTTTTACGCTGTTCTGTTAACTGACTTGAGAACTTTTGGCCGTTACTGCCAAGGAAACCTGCGGTAAACCCCCGTTCTTTTTGCAACTCGTGGACTAGGTTGCTTGAGAGAACAGCAAATTGGGCGAGTCTTAATACTCGTGCATTTTCGGTTTCTATGTCTGAACTTTTAAGAACTTTGTCGAGTGCTAGAAACGACATGACGAGAACAGGTACGACAACAATTGCGATGAGTTTCCAGCGTAACTTTAGGTTGTTGAATATATCCATAACTTCCACCAAATTCCTAAAATCTTAGTTTTTTACTTGGTTATTGATCTAGATCATAACTCTAGATTAAGGAACGTGATGCTGCAAAAAAGTATGGGATATTTTGGTGCGTTATCTGGGAAACTTAATTCAGGTTTTAAGGTGTAATAGACTCTCAAGTTTGCATGGTTTATGTCAGGCTTTCCTTGCGTTGGTCTGGTAAGTTGGATTTTCCATATTTTCTAACGTGGAACCATGAGTTGTTTGTTCAGCATGTTTTGTTGCTAACGTTACGATGGTTGTCAGGTCATCAACGGATACATCAATGTATGTGTCCATTTGTTCAAGTGCGGCCAAATAGTTTTGTCTCGTTAACCGTGAGGGCGGTGTTGGCTGATAGTACTTCAAGTGGCGTTCGGCATGGGTTTGCTTTGTTTTTTGTTCTTCTTTGCTTTTTCTATATTTGGCTGCAGGATAACTTTTGGATTGGAATAGATAGTGAATAACCAAGGCAGAGCTTAGAAGTACCAGGATATTGGTCAGCACGGGGGTCAACACGTATTGGAACCCCAAGTTATGAACTTCTGTTCCTCCGATTACTGCGGTTAACGCCGTAGCCCCACCAGGTGGATGCAAGCAGCGACCTAAATACATCATTAAGATAGAGGTTCCTACCGCCGTTGCGGCTGCCAGAATGGGCGCCTCAATATGTTGATAACAAATAACGCCAATGATGGCAGAGATTATATGGCCGCCGAATACCGGCCAGGGTTGTGATAACGGGCCATGAGGTACGGCGAAAATTAAGATAGCAGATGCACCAATGGACGCTTGAAGCAGTATTTCAGCCGAAGATGTCTCAGCCTCTATGGACGTTAAACACAATAACGTTATGGCTGTGGTTGCGCCTAAAGCTGACGTTAGTTTTTCTTTAAGTGAAATGCTATCCCGTGCTATGCCCAGAGTGTCGATTAAGTGTCTGATGGGATTGCTCACTGTGTCCTCAATCGGGTTCGTAATGAAAGAAGTATGAAACGTGTTAGGTGATGTTGAGGCACAGTCTAAGAGTGAATTTTAGTTATGTATATTGAATATTATTGCTCTTATAATTCAAAAATATTGATATAAAAGATTGGTATTGTTTTACTAAGAAGAGGGCGGATATGGATGTTGAGTTAGCAAGAACCTTCCTTGAGATCATGAATGCGGGAAGCTTTCTTGAAGCTTCTGAACGAATGCATGTCACTCAAACGACGGTCACAGCTCGAATCAGTAGCTTAGAATCGAAGCTTGGGGTGGCACTCTTTGTTCGTAATCGTTCTGGTGCAAAATTGACGCCGGATGGCGAACGCTTTGTGAATTATGCTACGTCATTGGTTCAGACGTGGGATCGAGCTCGTGCTGAACTCAAACTTCCTTCAGGATTAGAGACTCGACTCTGTATTGGTGGTGAGAATAGTTTGTGGACACCTGTGATGGTGAATTGGGTGCTTTGGATTCAGAATCACTTGCCTAATGTTGCCTTGCATACTGATGTAGCGGACTCTGAAAAACTCATCGATCAGCTCGAAAAAAATGCCATGGATGCGATTATTGTACATCGCCCTAATTACTATTCCGGTTTCGTTGTCGAGCAATTGCTTGAAGAGAAACTCATTCATGTTCAATCGATGGATAACCCTAAACCGAACCTATTTGTGGACTGGGGGGCTGAGTTTCGAAGCCAATACGACGCGGCTTTGCCTGAACCGAAAGGCGCCTATTCCTTTGGTTTAGGGCCGTTGGCTTTGCAAGTGATGCTGCAACAGGGTGGCAATGGTTATTTCAGAACCAGGGTCGTTAAGCCGTATTTGGAACGAGGCTTACTCGAACGAGTTCCAGAAGCGCCTGAGTTTTCTTATCCTATTTATTTGGTTTATCGAAAAGGTAGTATGTCGTCGTCTTTAGAACAGGCATTAGATGGCGTTCGGCAGTTAGCGGGTGAAGATGCTGGCTGGTTGATTTGAATTAGCTACCTGATAACTGGATCAATAAACGCTGCCCACTAACAGAGGTTTCGCTCTCGAAATAGTTCTTTGCAAGGGTGCTTTCGCTTTGTTTATGCTTTCTTCAGCATCTCTAGTACTTGAGTATCATCGAGTTCAGCGCCAACGTGAACCTTAACTTGTCGGGCACCTGATCCAAAAGCAAGCTCCATAAAAATGCGTTCTTCCACTTCGCTTAAGCCGCCCTCACACATTTCCATTGGGTGCATCACTATTTTCGCTGAACTAAAAAGAGAGCTTTTTCCGAGAGTTTCTTTTATGACTGGTTTAAGACAAGCTTCAGCGGCACTAAAAGTACCCACCAATAACCGTGATGTTGTAAAAGGATGACTTGGCGTGTGACGAGAGCTGGCTTGATCTTTACCCAGTAAACGAATTTCAAAGGCATCTTTAAAGATCTTTATGTAAAGGTAGTTTGTAAACATAGAGTCCTGATTCGAGGTTCCTTAAGTTAAGCATAAGAGCGCTGAGGTTATTATTTGGTGGCAGCTTGTCCTAACTTGGTTAAGACACCAAAAATTTTGGTTAGTACCTTTTCACATCCCTGAATGTTATGGCGTGCTTTCAAGTAATCAGGATTATTGAATGACAGCCAAACTTGCTGTTGCTGATCTTGCCAGATCAAGGCTTTTTGAGGAAGGTCGATTGCAACCGTTTTAGAGCATTGCATTAGAGGAGTTCCGACTTTGGGATTCCCAAAAATAATTACTTGGGTAGGAGCAAGTTTCTGATTGATGTTTTCAGCATTTTCCTGATGGTTAATACGGGTGAATACCGTTAAGCCTTTCTCTTTCAGAAGAGATTCAAAGCGATTTGCCGTTTCTGTTACTGAGTGGGCGCTTTTCAGAGAAATTAAACTGTCTGAAGCAATAGCCATTGTTGATAGTAGGCTTGAGATAATAACAATGGCTATGTGCTTAATCATAATCAACCTTCTGTTTAGCTAAAACATGCTAGGCATTTTGAGGGTTAACTCGTTTCCAAATAAAGTGATCCAATGCGGCTTTTCCTGGCCCAAATAGGAAGAGTGCAAGAATTGAGATGCCCCACATGATGTGATCCTTTTCGCCAGCAATACTGATGTCCGGGTAAGAGATCATAGCTACATAGTTAAGAATGAACAACGCAACGAGGTTAAGGCGTGTTAGCAGTCCTACGACCAAGAACACAGGGATTGCCAGCTCGGCGGCGGTTGCTAAATACGCTGCAATATCAAAGGGAAGAATTGGTACGTTGTATTCGTACTCAAATAACATCAAGGTTGTGTCCCAGCTCTTAATTTTGGTTAAGCCTGACATGAAGAAGACCTTCGCCAGCCATAGTCGAAGAATGAGTAGAAATACACTTTGTAAGGCTTCAATCCAGCCGAGCAGGGTATTGCCGATATTGGTGAGTTTTTGAATGTTCATTCAGATTGCTCCCTCATTTGTTCTAAGTCGTAATGATTTTTTAGTTGTATTCGTTTTTTGTCGCGGTTAATTGGTTAGATTGAAGCCTGCGATTAACCCAAGCTGGATAAACTTGGGTAGAAGTTCATTAAGGTGTTCTCCACAAGTGAGTTGTGCGATTTCACCAAAGGTTTTTTGTTGATCCAGCGCGAAAAGAAATTGGTATTCAGCATCGCGGAGTAGGTCGATGCGCATGCCGTAATCGGCACTACGCCAAATCACCAATTGCACCGCGCCATCGTCCAGGTTAACGGTTTGATCGCCTTGATGATCGTCTTGGTTTACTTCCCAAATTTGATGAACCGGATAATCTGAGGTCATCAGAAATGCCGACGGTGTTAAGCAGAATTGGAGAGAAGGCTGTTGCTCTTCTGTGACATTTCCTAAGTCTGCAAGTGTGTAGCTTATCTTCGGGGCATTACCGGCTTCTTCGGCATTGAAGGCTTTGTGCCAATACCATTCCAATTGGGCCACATCCGGCATGTAGAAGAGCTCTTTGGCTGGCGTAAAGTCCGCAATGTACTGGGGCAGATGCTCGCCATAATCTCCAAGATCCGGTGAACCGGATGCGTATTGGGTTAAATAACCTGCCACCATGTGAGTGAAGTAGGTTTCGCCAACTAACTTCACGCAAACTGGGTAGATGGCCGTTAATGCTTCGGTTATTCCGCCAAGAATACTGCCGCGGTAAATACCAATTCGGTCTTCGGCTGAAAGCGGGGCGTCAGTGCGGCAGATAGTGTTACTTAACTGACTTAAATTGGTGTCGTTGTGCGGATTAAAAATACCTTCGTAGAAGGCTAGTTGCATTTCTTTGAGGCTCATCTTAGAAGCGGTGTTTTTTGTGCTCATTACACTGGCTCCTCAATGGCAGTCTGAGATGCAACCGCTTGCATGAGTCTTTCTGCTTTCGACGCTTCCGCTCTTAGGGTTTTGAAATCCGGCACATCGGTGTCCCATTCGATCAGTGTAGGCACCGACCCAAACCGTTCTAATGCCGCTCGATAAAGCGCCCAAACCGGTGGTCGAACTTGATAGCCATGGGTATCAAACAGGAAGTGATCTTTTTTCTCATAACCCGCGAGATGTATTTCTTTCACTTTGTCAGCCGGTATTTGAGAAAGGTAATGGTAAGGGTCAAAGTTGTGGTTTTGTGAGCTGACGTAAATATTGTTGATGTCTAATAACAACTCGCAATCGGTATTGTTGACCACATGCTGGATGAACTCCCACTCAGGCATCTCATCGTTGGTGAAGGTTAGGTATGACGATGGGTTTTCCACCAAAAGTCGTCTTCCTAAGAATTCTTGTGCCTTATTGATGTTGGTGGAAATCACGTCTAAGGCTTCCGCTGTATAAGGTAAGGGCAGAAGATCGTGGGTGTATTTTCCATCCACTGAGACCCAGGCAATGTGATCAGAAACATAAGCCGGTTCTAAGCGCTCGATCAGTTGCTTTAAACGCGATAAATAGTCCGTGTTCAATGGATCGGTTGACCCCAAAGACATGCCGACGCCGTGAAGCGTCACCGGATAATCCTGACGAATTTGTTCTGCTCTTAGAATGGGTAATCCACCATCGGCCATATAGTTATCAGTTAAGAGTTCAAACCAGGGGACGTCGGGTTTGGTTTCGAAAATCTCTTGATAATGGCTTGATCGTAAGCCGAGACCTGAACCTTTGATGGTGTTTGAACTGTACTTAGTAGGTTGAGAGAACGTATTGGTCATGGAAGAAGTGGCTTAGTTATCTGTAATGACTATGGAGGGTTGACGCGCGGTAAGAGTGTAATGAGTACGTGTTAATACACAGGCTGGTTGTGGAGGAGAGCCATGCAGGCTCTCCTACGGAAAGCCAATTACTTAACTTTACCACCAACAATTTTTGAGCACGTGCCTTCTGGAACGTAGATCCACTCTTCTGGATGGCCATCTTTAGTCGCTTGACCTGCACAGCTGTGGCTGCTGGTTCCGCAATCGTTCATGCCTGCTTTAACAACGCCTTGGCACTTTTCGAAACCTGGCTTACCTGCCATTGCCGTGCCTGAAGCTGCTGCCATGCCAACTGCCAAAGCACCTGCGATTGCTGTGTTCATAAGAGTTTTTGTATCTTTCATGTTAGCTCCTTTGAGTTTAAAAAGTTGGGATAACAGTGATTCTTTGGCCTCGCAGTGAGGTGCCCGCCGTTTCATGTTCCCTTCGGATATTTGATCCTATGTGTCTAAACGAACTACCCGATCTTTTGATTGCACAGAGTTATAAAATTCTGAATTTATTCAGAGGTTCCCTAGTGCCCTAATAAAACGTTATGCATTAGGTGCTCTAACTATAGACAAGTTTATGAGTTAAAAGGAAATAGTATCGAAATGAAAAGGCCTGAACGATAAACGTGTCAGGCCTAAGGGTCGGGAAGCTAGAAAATCGGCTTCCCTCGGGGGTCGTTAGTTTCTTCGTTAACCATCAACCACTCCGTTACAGTCATTATCTTTATTGTCGTTAGCGTAACGACCGGAATCCGGGAAGCCTGGGTGGATGAACGGATCACTGTCATCGCAATCACCGTCTTCCACACAGACTCCATCGTTGTCCGCATCGGTACATTCTTCCGGTGGCTCCTCTGGAGGTTCTTCTTCTGGAGGCTCTTCCGGTGGATCTACAGGTGGCCGTCCTGGAGGTGGTTCCTCAGGAGGGGGCTCTTCTGGTGGCGGCTCTTCAGGAGGAGGTTCCTCTGGAGGAGGCTCTTCTGGTGGCGGTTCTTCGGGAGGAGGCTCTTCAGGAGGGACTCCAGAATTTAAAGCTGCAAATGGCTGAATTAAGCCGTAGCTGTATTGGCTGTCTGGGCCTGATGGGCCTAAGTCCAAGGCAGTGCTTTGGATCACGCTTAATACGTCATCGGGTGTTGATGCAACGCCGTGAGCAATTAACAGAGCCGCCACCCCAGCGACATGAGGGGATGCCATTGACGTTCCCTGAAAGAACCAATAGCCGAAGCTGCCTGATCCGTCGAACGTTTCCTGTAAGACACCATCGGCAAACCCGTCTCCGTTCCTGTCAAACAGTGTTTCTCCACCCGGTGCCATAATGTCGAGACCGGTTCCGTAGTTTGAATAATAGGCTCTGGTATTCAAAATATTGGTCGCGCCTACGGCAATAACCGATGGGTAAATAGCAGGATAACCAACATTTAGTGGAAAACTTTCATTACCTGCCGCAGCAACTACGGTTACATCATGGTCGTAAGCATAGTCGAGGGCGTCATCAACAAACGGGTCATTGGTAACACGGTAATATGCGGCTATTCCCAAACTCATATTAATGACGTTGGCTCCTTCATCTACTGCAAGGTAAATGCCTTCAGCCAGTTCGGCAAAGGTACCACTGCCGGACGCATCCAATACTTTGATCGGCATAATACAGCTTGAGGGCGCGACGCCTGCCACGCCTAGTCCATTGTCCGTGGTTTGTGCGACGGTCCCTGTAACATGTGTGCCATGGCCGTCATCATCCATAGGGTCTGCATCATCATTGATGATGTCCCAACCTGGGACTGTACACGCAACACTGTCTTCTCCGCCGGGTTTGAATCCTGTATCCAAAACAGCAACAACGACGCCTGCACCTTCAGATAAGGTTTGAGCATCTTCTAGCTCAATATTGTCAAAGTGCCACTGATAGGCAGAAAGAGGATCATCGGAGGTATAGAATTTTTTAACTTTGAGGTTCAAACCGGCTTTCCGTCCCTGAGAAGAATGTCGGGAAACTTGTGTGCCTTCCGTTCCTGTTTCGACTTTAGCAACGGAGATATTTGAACGGGGATAGTATCGAACGACTTGAGCATTGGGATGTGCATCAGGTGGGCCGCTCAGGAGAATTTCTCCGCGACGATAGTCGGGTGGTTTTGCATGAGCAAGCGTGATAGGCAGACTTCCCAAAAGTCCTGCAACGATCAACCTGCTGATTAAGGTGGACATGGTGTAGGCCTCATAAAATACTGTTTCAGCCCTAATTCTAGCTATCAAATTTTGGTTGTTTAGCATGATTTTTTATTAACAGAATTTCTAATAGAACAGTGGAGTTAAAGCTTAAAAATCAGAAGGTTATGGATACGGATGAACGGTAAGATTCTTTTTTCAGATAAACGAAAGGTTATTGCAGGCGGACTTATTCAGAGATTCTCTAGGTCGGATGAGAGCGTTACTTAGACCATCGAAAGTTGTTGAGATCAAACACGGTTTGGCTTAGAACTTGATAGCGAGAAAAGGTATTACAATCTCCTTGGCTAACGGTGCCTAGAAGCCAAATATAATGGTCCGAAAAAGAGAGCAGTGGACCGCCAGAATCCCCCTGACAAGCGCCTTTGACATTGTGACGAATTTCAAGTCGAAGACCTTGCTGTTGACTGACCGCCAGCGGGCCGGAAATTCTCAGTTGGCCTTCGCCTTCACCCATGCCAAAGATGTTGGCGACTTGGCCGTATCCCATCACATAAAGCGCGCCTGATGTTGGGGATGAAGTTGTTGTCGGATTCGTTCCTAAGCTCAGCGTATTAAGTTCAGCGATCAATTGAGTGTGTTCTGCTATTTTGATCAGTGCGTAATCATTTTCAATATGAATGTCATACACGTACTTCCAATAATCGTCGATTAAATCTTTTCGGTGATACTGGTTGTGTATACCGATGGATAATACGGTCAGTTCCCCATAACTACTCTGTAATCGAATGTCTCTATTTCCATCATCAAAGCAATGGGCCGCCGTGAGAACAAGGTTCCTTTGGATCATGACGGCCGAGCATTTGTGTTCAAAGATATCTGATTCCAAACCATTATCATCTGATCGGATGAATGTTGAAGAGCGCTTTTGAATGGAAAGTATGAGAGGGGAAACATCGCGAATTTGGTTGATCAGGTGTTGAGTCAGGTTTGGCTGGTTCGTCATGGATAATTCATTGATTGTATGACCGCCTCGAATGGCGTGGCAGGGGAAAGCCGTCCCTATCAAGAGCAGAGTACATAGTATTGGTGTTGAGGTTCTCGCTAAACTGATGCCCATCTAATTACACTCATTCGACTACGTTTGGAAAATTCCTAGAGCATTCTGTTGGGTTAGATGAGTATAGAAATCAAAAGGCTTGTTAATGGACATTGAGCGTAAAATTCAGATAAACGTGATTTACGTTTTTTTCCTTCAAATTTAAGCAAGCTTTTCACGAACTTACTTGAGTTTATAGGGCATTGTTCGATAGCATAGCGACTTATTTTATCTGTCCAGAGACCCTTCATGAGTTACCACGTTCTAGCGAGAAGATGGCGTCCACAAACCTTTACGGAAATGGTTGGCCAAGAGCATGTTTTAAAGGCGTTAACCAATGCCTTAAGCCATGACCGATTGCACCATGCCTATCTTTTCACTGGAACCCGAGGTGTCGGTAAAACGACAGTGGCGCGTATTTTTGCGAAGAGTCTTAACTGTGAACAAGGCGTAGGGCCAAGCCCTTGTAACCAATGTTCTGCTTGTACCGAAATTGCCGAAGGACGTTTTGTTGACTTGATTGAAGTGGATGCGGCGTCTCGAACTAAGGTTGAAGATACGCGCGAGCTTCTGGAAAACGTACAATACTCACCAAGTCGTGGACGCTTTAAAGTCTACATCATCGATGAGGTGCACATGCTCTCTACCAGCAGTTTTAACGCACTGCTGAAAACACTGGAAGAGCCGCCTGAGCATGTGAAGTTTCTACTAGCAACGACCGATCCTCAAAAACTGCCAGTAACTGTATTGTCTCGCTGTCTGCAGTTCAATCTAAAGAATATGTCCCCTGAGCGCATTGTTTCTCATTTGAAATATGTGCTTGGGCAAGAGCAAGTCCCTTTCGAAGAGCCCGCGCTATGGTTGTTAGCTAAAGCCGCTGACGGCAGTATGCGTGATGCCTTGAGTCTGACCGATCAGTCCATTGCGTTTGGTAATGAGTCCGTGATGGAAGCGGATGTTCGTAATATGTTGGGCACTGTGGATCGGGCCTATGTGCTTCACGTATTGGAAGCTCTGGCTAAACAAGATGCGGGGATGGTGTTGGATGAAATTTCACGAGCCTCCGATCACGCGCCGGACTTCGCCGGTATTCTCGATGAACTGATTGCTGTCCTGCATCGTATTGCTGTGGCGCAAATGGTGCCTGCGGCTATCGATAACAGCCAAGGTGATCAGGAATATATTTTGGGCATGGCGCAAGCGATTCAGCCGCACGATGTGCATTTGTTCTATCAAATTGCTTTGGCTTCTCGAAAAGACATGGCAGCGGCGGCTGATCAACGTGCTGCTCTGGAAATGACCTTGTTACGCATGTTGGCGTTCCAGATGAAGCGTCCGGGGCAAAACCTTGAGGTGCCTACTTCTCCGTTACCTAATGCTCAAGCAGCACCGCAAGTGGCTGCTCCGCAAGCGGCCGCGCCAGATTCTCAAAATCAACACGATCAACAAGTTCAGCAGAGTCAACCCGTTCAACAGAGTCAAATAGAGCAATCTCAGCCAGAGCCCGCTGTTGTTCAATCTGAAACCGTTCAAGCCGAACCTATTCAGGTCGAACCCATTCAGGTCGAACCCATTCAGGCTGAAACTGCATCTGATTCAATGCCATCAGAACCCGTTTCATCTTACGAATCGGTTCCGCTTGCAGAATCTTCGTCTGGTATGCCGCCAATGGACGAACCTCCGTTTGATTACGATGAGACGGATTATGGTCAACCACAAACTGCGCCGGAAGTGGAGGCCGATCAGCTAAAAAAGCCTGAATCGGAAATAACGGCTGAACCCGTGAGTTCAGTTGGGTCGGTGTCTGCTGATGATTCTCAGGTAATGTCAAAGCCTGCGGATATTTCGAGTCATTTATCAGCCATTCAGAAAACCTTGTCGGGGGAAAGTCCTTCTGAGTCTAACTTGGTTTCAGCTGAGGCGAATAGTTCTTCAATTGAGCAAGCACCTGAGAGTCGGGTTCCTCAGACCAGCGTTTCTGAAACAAGTGCTTCTGAAACAAGTGCTGTTGAGACCAGTGCTTCGAAAGAGATTGATCCGGGTGTGCCTGTGGATGAGCACTCAGATTGGTTGCTGATTGAATCCCGGCTGAAGCTTGATAGTTTTTCTGCCAATCTTGCCGCTAATATGGTGCCGATTGAGCGTGGTGAAGAATCCTGGCACTTTGTTTTGACGCAGGATATGGAAACTTTCCTCAACAACGAACGTCGAGACACTATGGCTCAGGCGCTTTCCGAGGTGCTGGGCAAGTCGCTTAAAATTACCATTGAACCAGGTGCATTAACGGCAGAGTCTCCTGCTGAGTATCGCATCCGTAAAAAGGCGGAGCGTTTACAGCAAGCGATTGAGACCTTCCATGAGGATAAACATGTCGTTTTCTGGAAGGATAAGTTCGGCGGGCAGGTACTCGAAGAAACAATCATTCCGATTGATTGATCGGAATCAGCAAGTCCATGGGTTGTATATGAAGGATATAGACCCATAATTAACGTTATAACATAGGGTTCTGTTTCGATTTATACAGTCCCTGAATTACGAATTACATTGAAAGAAAAGGTTATTGATATGATGAAAGGTGGTATGGGAAATCTCATGAAGCAGGCTCAAAAGATGCAAGAGCAGCTTCAAAAAGCCCAGGAAGAAATTGCCAACGCTGAAGTAACAGGTGAAGCGGGTGCAGGCATGGTGAAAATGGTTATGAACGGCCGCCACGATGTGAAATCAGTAACCATTGATCCAAGCTTGATTGCTGACGAAGACGATCGTGAAATGATCGAAGATCTTGTTGCTGCTGCGGTTAACGATGCAGTGCGTCGCATTGAGCAAAACAGCCAGGATAAAATGGGTGGCTTGACGTCAGGGATGGGCATGCCTCCTGGGTTCAAAATGCCATTCTAAGAGACCGCGTATTGGTTTCGAATTGGCTTAAGAGTAGTCAACTTAAGCAGAGAATAGACTGTGATTACTGATTCTTTTGAGAGAAAGGTAATCCCGTCTATTTTTTCGTGTTTGGAAAGGCATTTTCGAATGCTTTTAATTATAAGATTTAAGGTCACATACCTTTCACATTGAGATCTGGCAGTGCATGAGTAGTTCTCTTCTTAATACCTTAATTGAGCGTTTACGGGTGCTTCCTACGGTTGGGCCACGATCGGCACGACGTATGGCATTGCATTTATTGCAGTCGGATCGAGCCGGCGGGTTAAAGCTTTCTCAAGCGCTTTCAGAGGCGATGGAGAAGATTAATAACTGCCAACAGTGTCAGAACTTCACCGAACAAACCTTATGTACCGTCTGCTCTGATTCGTCCAGAGATGCATCGGCCTTGTGTGTGGTTGAGAATCCAGCTGATGTCGATCTCATTGAATTAGCTTCCGGTTATCAAGGTCGTTACTTTGTGCTGATGGGACGACTATCCCCATTGGATGGGATTGGTCCTGATGAGTTAGGTGTTGAACAGCTCTTTCAATTAATCCGCAGCTCAGGTGTTGAGGAAGTCATTCTGGCAACCAGTACTTCGGTAGAAGGCGATGCGACTGCTTACTATATTTCGGATCAACTGGTGAATGACGATATTAAAGTGACACGCTTGATGAATGGCATTCCTGCCGGTGGTGAATTGGAAGCCGTAGCGGGAAGTACCCTGAAACAAGCATTCAGTCTTCGTCAGACATTTCCTGCTGATTAATGTGAAACAACATATCATTTAATAAAACGCTTCGGCTTTAGAGTCTTTATATGGAATCAACCAACATCGCGAATCATTCCGTTCAGTTTGTTGCTGATAATGAGCAGCTACATCGTTTAGTGAATCATTGGATGAATCTTAAATGGGTAGCCTTGGATACGGAGTTCGTACGTCGTGATACCTATCGCGCCATTCCTGCATTAATTCAGGTGTTTGATGGTGAAGACGTTTGGCTGATTGATCCTGAGTCGTCATTAGATTTAACGATCTTAGCGGATTTAATGGTGTCGGAATGCATTAAAGTGTTTCACAGTGCAGCAGAGGATTTAGGCGTTCTGTTTCGTGCTTCAGGCGCCTGGATCAATAACTTGTGTGATACTCAATTGGCGTTGGCGCTTTTGAATCAAGGCCAAACCGTCGGTTATCAAAAGATGATTTCCAGTTTGTTGGAAATTGAATTAAGCAAGGATGAGACAAAATCCGATTGGCTGCTTCGACCTCTGAGTGAGCAACAGATACAATACGCCGCTGAAGACGTGATCTACCTTGCTCAAGCATGGGAAGCACTGGAAGCTCAACTCATTGAGATAGATCGTTTGGGGTGGTTAAAAGCCGATTCCCGGGATTTGGTAGATCGTTCGCGTGCTTTATATGAAATGGAAGGAGATCTTCCTTTTCAACGAGTGAAAGGCACTGGCCGATTAAACAGCCGATCGTTAGCTGTCGTGCGTGCCTTGGCAATTTGGCGTGAACGGCTGGCCGCAGAAAAGGACATTCCAAAAGGTCGAATTCTGGCAGATGCACAAATCGTTGAGATTGCCCTTAGAAAAGCAACTAACCGCGTGGTGTTGGATCAATTGGCGGTGCCAAAAGGAATCATTCGTAACTATGGCGTACTCATCGGTGAATTGGTGAGAGGTGCAATGGCGTTGGATGAGTCGCAATTACCTGAGCGTTATCAACTGTTGCCAAAGGATGCAAAGAGCTGGCTGGAAGCCATCTATAAGCCAGTAAAGGAAATTGCGGCGTCGCTGAACCTTGATCCTGCGGTGATTTGTCGTAAAAAACAGTTTCAGTATTTGGTGAATAAAGCGTTTCGTTATCAGGAAGTTGCTGAATGGCCAGACGATATTAGTGGTTGGCGTCGCGATTTGGTTGAAACGCGGGTGATGGATGCATTAAAGCAGCTTATGGCTGAAGGTATTGTTGACTAATAGCGTTGTTGAGTAAGCTGCGCATTGAATTAGAATTCTGATTTTTGAGTAAAAACTATGAAAGTTTGTTCGATTTATAAAAGCCCTAAACGCGATGAAATGTACCTCTATATTGAGAAATTAAAGGGCGTTGCTTCATTACCAGATGCTTTAATTGAGGTGTTTGGTAAGCCGATCCATGTGATGGATATGCCACTGAAGCCTGATTCAAAGTTATCCCGTGTTGAAGCGCCGAAAGTGCTTGCTGATATTGAAGAGAAGGGGTATTACCTGCAGATGCCGCCTCCAAAAGAAGATTATCTCTTGGATTTATACGATCCGAATCAAGCTGATTAATTTGAGTGATTGGTATATCGAATGACTGATCAACCTTTCTGGAAAACAACGTCGCTCAAGGAAATGAGTTCTGAACAGTGGGAAAGCCTCTGTGATAATTGTGGTCGTTGCTGCCTTAATAAACTTGAAGACGAAGATACGGGAGAAGTTGTCTACACCAATGTGGTGTGTCGGATGTATGACATGAAAGCCTGTCAGTGCAGTGATTATCAGCAACGTACCAAAAATGTTGAAGGCTGTCTGAAGCTATCTCCTGATTTTATTCCGGTTGACTGGTTACCTACGACCTGTGCTTATCGCTTGTTGGAAGAAGGCAAGGATTTACCGGAATGGCATCCTTTGGTAAGTGGTAAAAAGGCAACGCTTGCCGCAGCCGGGATGTCCCTGAAAGGGAAAATTCTTCCGGAAGACTGGGTTGATGATGACGAACTAGAGGAGCATATCATTACGTGGGTAAATTAATGCCTGTCTCTCGATATGCTGATAACGAACAATTAATGGAATTGGTTTAGCGCTTTATGGAAAACCTGTTTACTCAGATTGCAAATTCAGACCCTTTTACGTCCGGCGCCTGGATGCTGTACTGGTTTAGTGCGATTGGTATGGTGCTCGCCTCGTGGATTCTCGTTCGAAAGTTAAAGCACTTCGCGGTGAAATCTGTCTTGATGGCTCTTGTGGTCTTTATCTGTTTTGCTATGGCTAAAATTGAGTTCGAGTCAGGCGTTGTTTTATGGATTCCTGCAATTCCATTTTTTGGCGTAGACTTTGCTTTTCAAGGTAAAAAGTATTTTGAGCAGTTATTGCCATATTTGGTGGCTTCAGGCGTTATTTCGCTGTTGCTTTGTGTCGTAACAGGTGCGCTAGGTCGTTGGCTTTTATCTTTCAAGGATAACAAATCACCGAAAGAGCAAGCTCAGGGTTCAGAATAAAAGCCTTATAAAACATGAGATAAGGTCTTGTTATTGAACAGATTGAGCGGCATTTTTGTAACGTTCTGTCTCTGAGGTATGGCTGGGCACGCTAAAAATGCTATAACTGTATAGTTTGAAATCAATATTAGATTTCAATGAGTTGGCGAGCGAAGTTCGCAGAATGAATTAACTGAATGAGTTAATTTTTTGACGGCTTGTGCAATTGAAGTGATTTTCTTTTGACAGGTCAGGGAGTAGATTTCCGAGGTTGGACCATGACAAACCATATCATTATTCTTGTGTTCGTAATGCTTTTGGCTGGGGTTTTCGGTGGTTTGATTAACTACTACCTCTATAGCCAAAATGACCCAGACAAACAGACCTTACCTCGTTGCCTAGTGGTAGCGGTCGGTGCTTCGTTTCTTGTTCCTGTCATTTTGGATGCGTTAAACAGTGAAATTATTCTGGAAAGCCAGGGTGACCCATCAAAACTTCTGATCTTTACGGGCTTCTGCTTGATTGCAGGTCTAGCCTCTCGCTTCTTTGTTCAAACCGTTTCTGATCGTATTTTGAGTGAAGCTAAGTATGCGAAAGAGCGCTCTGAGCACATTCAGCAGGATCTGCGTATTATTCAAAAAGAACTGTTGCCTTTGATTGATACAGAAACAGAGCACGATATTGAGCCAGAAGACTTGAAAGCGAATTTGGATATTGAAGAAGAGTTGGATGTGGCTTCTACCAAGGCACTTAAGATTTTGGGCAGCGGTCGTTTCATTTTCCGGTCTATTCAGGGGCTATGTCGTGAAGCCAGTAGTGATGAAACTTCAATGCAGAAAACCCTCAGTGTCTTAGTCAGTAAAAATCTTGCCGGATCGGTAAGTGGAAAGAAAGGTGTTCGTTGGCATATTACTGAGCGCGGTAGGAATGTTTTAGATTCCATTGCTTAGTTCTCGACTTTTAATAGGTCAGTCATCAAGTAACATAGGAAGAAAGCTCTTTAACTGAGCATTTTTTCTGAAAAACCTTTCCGAAAAACTACGGAAAGGTTTTTTTTTGCCGATAAATAAAAAAACATTTCGAAAGATTTTTTAAAGTTGTAAACATAAACCTAACTTTTAGACAGCTATTACTATCCTTTAATGAATGTTTAAACGTTAAGTTATGGGTGTTGTTTACAGGGAACACAGGGAGAATTCATGCACTCGATACATCGTTACCTTGCCATTTCTTTATTTGTATTGGCTAGCGGATTGACCTTCGCTGATAACCATACCGATGGAGAGCAGGGAACTCCTTCTGATCAAATAGACGCCATTACTTCCGATATGGCGTCTGCCAGCGCTCCTTCTGAAAATAAACCTTCGTCCAGCCAGAAGCTACCTCCCGATATTCGAACCATCATTGATATTTCCGGGAGTATGAAGAAAACAGACCCGAATAATTTAAGAGCACCAGCTATGCGTTTATTGGTGGATTTGCTGCCCAAAGACAGCAAGTCTGGCGTTTGGACGTTCGGTCAGTACGTGAACATGCTGGTGAAACATCGTGTGATTGATGATGGCTGGAAGAAAGAAGCGAAAGAAAAGAGTAACGACATTTCTTCGGTAGGGCTGTTCACCAACATTGGCGATGCGATGAATACGGCGGGCTATGATCTCGACCGTCTAAAACCAGAATATGAGCCGTTCTTTATTTTGTTGACCGATGGCATGGTTGATATCAATAAAGATCCAGACGTCAATAAACAAGAACAAGATCGAATTCTTAAAGAGTTAGTGCCTAAGTTTGCGGATGCGGGCGTTAAACTTCATACCATTGCACTGTCTGATAAAGCTGACCAGGATTTTCTAAAGCAGCTCTCCTTGAGTACCGGTGGCATGAGCACTGTGGCAAAAAGTTCGGATGAGCTGTTGAAAGCGTTCGTTCGTTTGTTTGATCAGTCTGTACCGAGTGAAGAAGTACCGCTTGAAGATAATAAATTCCTGATTGATTCCAGTATTGAAGAATTCACGGCGCTGATTTTCCGAAAAGAAGGTAGTCAGGCAACTCAGCTAGTGGCGCCAGATGAATCCGTGATTAACGCCGATTCAGGTGATCCTGATGTGACGTGGCATACCGATGCACAATATGACTTGATCACAGTGAAGCGCCCATACGAAGGGGAGTGGATTCTACAGGCCGAAGCTGACCCGGATAACCGGGTGACGGTTGTTTCCGATTTAACCCTGCAATTGGAAGATATTCCTCCAACCATATTTTCCGGTGAAGAAATTGATGTCCATGCCTGGTTTGATTCCGCTGATGGGCAAGTCAAAGAAGCCGAGTTTTTATCGTTACTGGATGGCACTTTGCAGTTAACCAACGAAGCCGGTAAAAGCATTCAAAAAGAGATTGCTGTTCAAACGGAAGGCGAATATCAGCACGGTTTCTATGAAAAAATTCGTAATCTACGACGCCCGGGTGAATTCGAAATCAGTATTCTGGTGGATGGTAAAACCTTTAAGCGTCAACGATCTCATCGCGTAGAAGTACTTGAACCGATGGCCTATGACGTTTCATACGATGGTGTAGGGGACGAATCACTCGGTATTGTATCTGCAACACCGTTACTGGAAGGTTTGGATCTTGAGAAAACTCAAGTCATTGCCAAAGTAAAAGCGCCTGATGATTCAAGCTTGATTGCTTCAGCGGAGCTTCAACTAAGCCAGGATGGTCAGAAATGGGTGGTTCAGGTCGTTCCAACTAAAGGCCAAGGGACTTATCGGGTATCGTTGGATCTTAATTTAGCGTTGGAAACAGGGAAGCAGTTTCGAATCAAGCCGAAGCCGTTTGATCTTCAGCTGCCGTATTTCCCGGAAGGTTACATAGCGCCGGAACCTGAGCCGGAACCAATGGAAACCATCAAGCCTAAGATGGATGAGAAAAAGCTTTCTATGCCGGAAGAGACTACCTCGGTAGCAGATGCCATGCCGGAAACCGAGCCTAAGCCGGAAGAGCCCAAAGAGGATAATTTATTCATCTTCATCATGTTGGCGGTGTTGGGGCTTGTGGCATCAATCCTTGGTTTCTTGTTCTATAAGTTACGATCTCAAAAGAGAATTCAGGCTGAGATAGGTTCTGAAGAAGCTGGTGAAGGTGAGCTAAGCGCTGAAATGGGAGAGTTAAGCGAGCTGGATTCTGGCGAGTTAAGTGGCGAATTTGATGAATCGCCCGAACTGAGTGACCAAGTAGATTCCGTTCGTGAAGAACTGGAACGGATGGGGGGTGTTCCCGATGACGAGGAAAACAATGGGATTTCAGATGATACGCCTCCTGATTTAGAACAAGACGAACTGATCTCGGCATTAGATGAGCTATCCGGTAATGAAACTGAGTTGGATGCCGACGATATGGTCGATGAAGATTTCAACGATGCACCAGCGGAAGACATCGAAGACGCATTTGAACCTGTACCTGATGAAGACGAGTCGATAGAGGATTCTATCGATAAAGAATTGGATGCCCTGTTAGAGGAAACCGAATCTGAATTGGATGCTATGACCGAGTCGCAAGAAGAGGAAGATATTCCTACCTTGGATGAAGCGGTGGACGAAGACTCTGAGCCAGAGCTTGAGGTGGGCTTTGATAGTAATTCAACGCAAGAAGACGCTGAAGAGCCGCTAACAGACGAAGCATTAATAGAAGACACAGCGTCTGATTCTGATTTTACAGAAGAGGATCTGCCGGAAGATGTTTCCTTAGAGGATATTCCTGAGATTACGGAAACCGTTGAAACTGACGATGATCTGGATGTTGATGATTCAATGGATGACGATGATTTACTCGACGAACTCTCATCCGATGATGAGCTTATTGGCGGTGATCAGTCGGACGAATCAGATATTGATGAGTTTGGTGAGAGCATTGATCAGGCATTGGATGAACTATTGGCGGATGCCGATCAACCTGAGACGACAGAAGAGTTTGATATTGATGACTTAGATGATTTGGACTCGGAGTTAGATGCACTTACTAAAGATCTTGAGGAAGAAGCATTTGGAGCAGCTTCAGAATCAGCAGGCTCTGTTTCAACTGAGGATTCTGTTTCAAGTGATGATTCTGTTTCAAGTGATGATTCTGTTTCAAATGACGATTCTGTTTCAAATGACGATTCTGTTTCAATGGATGACTTGGATTTAGAGGAAGAACAGGCACAGACTGATCAAGCGATGGATGTAGACGATGCTTCTCTTGATGAATTGGCTGGTTCTGACGCGGAGGCTCCTCTCGAAACGGTTTCTGATGAACTCGAAGATTTATTAGCTGAAAGTGAAGCCTCTCAATCTGGATCTGTTGAGAGTAAAGCGGCAGAGAGTGAAGAGCTGCCAGATGATGAGTTAAGCTCGGACGCCAGTATTGACAATGCCTTGGAAGAGGCGCTAGGGCAGTTGGATGACGATGATGGAATGCCGTTGGATGATGCGCTTGCTGCATTAGAAGACATTTCTCCTGATGAGTTGGATGCGCCGGACGATGGGGAAGTGGATATTGACCGCATTATGGCAGAGATTGATGCCGAAGCGATTCGACAAAATCAAGAGAATAAAGACTCCTAGCCGGAAATGATGCTCTAGGGTTATCACTCATGATGCGAAAGGGAGCCTGAGCTCCCTTTCGTGTTTTTGGGAATAGTTAAAGTCCCTTAAACATTTTGTCTTTTATTCTTCGTATAGTGATATACATTACTTCATGTGTTTATTGAGTATTGTCTGAACCTGTTTTGTGAGGTTGCATTGTGTGTGAATTATTGGGAATGAGTGCCAACGTTCCTACCGACATCTGTTTTAGTTTCTCTGGGCTGTTAGAGCGTGGTGGTCGAACGGGGCCTCACAAAGATGGTTGGGGAATTGGTTTTTATGAGGATAAAGGCTTTCGTTCGTTTATTGACCCTTTACCGTGTTGTGATTCAGAACTGGCACGGCTCATAAAGAATTACCCAATTAAAAGCCATATTGTTATCAGTCATATACGACAAGCGAATTCTGGTAATGTGAGTTTGCAAAATACGCATCCCTTTTCTCGTGAACTCTGGGGACGCCACTGGTGTTATGCCCATAACGGTCAGCTTAAAGGGTTTGAAGAGTTAGCGTTAAGTTCGTCAGAGCAGGCTAATGGTTGTATGAAGTTTCAGCCGGTGGGGGAAACAGACAGTGAGCATGCGTTCTGTTGGCTGCTTTCAGAGATCGGAAAGATTGGTTCCGAAGAGGCAACCAGTTGTGACTTTGCGCATAAGCTGAAACCGAAATTGGATCACATTCGGTCTTTTGGTGTATTTAATATGCTACTGACCGACTCGGTTTATCTTTATGCTTATTGTTCCACTAAGTTGTCATGGATTACTCGTCGTGCGCCTTTTGGTGAGGCGCGACTTAAAGATGTTGAGTTGCAAGTGGATTTCAGCAGTGAAACAACGCCTAATGATGTGGTGACGGTGATTGCTACCGAACCTCTAACGGATGATGAAGCTTGGACGAAAATGGAAGAAGGGGAGTTATTGGTATTTCGAATGGGTGAATTGATTTGTCAGGTAAAATAACTCTTTAGATCTGTTGATTAAAACCAAAAAGCCACCGCAGATGAATTTCTTGTGGTGGCTTTTTAGTTTGCTAATCAGCTAATTTCGTGGTGCTTACTGTACGGTTTCGTTGTCAGTAAATTTCCCCTCAAACAAAACTGTGGAAAGATAACGTTCACCTGAGTCCGGCAGGATAACTACAATCGTTTTATCTTTGAATTCGTCGGTCAAAGATAAACGCTCTGCAACGGCCATTGCTGCACCACAAGATATGCCCGCGAGAATCCCCTCTTCGTTCATCAAACGGTGGGCCATTTCTATTGCTTCTTCGTTGGTAACGGTTTCTGCACGATCTACCAAGCTAAGATCCAGGTTACCAGGAATGAAGCCTGCACCTATGCCCTGGATTTTATGTGGCGCGTGTTCAGGCTCTTTACCTGCCAAGGCGTTAGTGATTTGCGGTGACGATTCAGGTTCTACGGCAATGGATAGAATGGGTTTGCCTTGCGTTTCTTTGATGTAACGACTCACGCCTGTAATGGTTCCGCCAGTACCGACACCGGAAACCAGTACATCAATACTGCCGTCGGTGTCTTCCCAAATCTCAGGGCCTGTGGTTTTTACGTGAATGGCCGGGTTTGCCGGGTTTTCAAATTGCTGAAGCAGAATGCGTTGATCCGGTGCTTCTGCAACCAATTCTTCCGCTTTTGCTAGAGCGCCTTTCATGCCTTTAGCACCTTCGGTAAGCACAATGTTTGCCCCCAGCGCTTTCATGACTTTACGGCGTTCTAAACTCATGGTGTTCGGCATGGTTAATGTAAGTTTGTAACCACGGGACGCTGCTACAAAAGCAAGGGCAATTCCGGTATTACCACTGGTCGGCTCTACCAGTTCCATGCCTGGTTTCAGCTTGCCACTCTTTTCCGCTTCCCAGATCATAGACGCACCGATACGGCATTTTACGCTGCCAGCCGGATTACGGCTTTCAACTTTCGCCAAGATGTTACCGCTTCCGATACGGTTGATTCTAACTAATGGAGTTTGTCCAATGGACAATGAGTTATCTTCATAGATTTTAGCCATGCTAGGGTTCCTTGTGTTCTTGACTGGTGGTTGGAGAAGCCGATGAAAAGAAAGGTCTAAAAAAATACATGGTCTAAAGATATTCACTTTTGACCGAATTACAAGTGTGAATCAGGACTTAGCCTGTAAAACGCAGACCGTTTATCACGGCTGCATTGAGCAATCCAAATGAAATAGTTAATATATCAACTAAATTCATTCCGCTTTAGAGGTTGTATGATGAAATTCGAAGGTACCAATGATTACGTTGCAACGGACGAACTGAAAACGGCCGTGAATGCCGCGATTACTTTGCAGCGTCCTTTATTGATTAAAGGTGAGCCAGGAACCGGTAAAACCATGCTGGCTGAAGAGTTGGCCAAGTCTTTGGATACAGAACTGATCCAATGGCACATTAAGTCTACAACCAAGGCGCATCAAGGTTTGTATGAGTACGATGCGGTTTCACGTTTGCGTGATTCTCAGTTAGGTGTAGATCGTGTTCATGACATCAAGAACTACATTAAGAAAGGTAAGCTTTGGGAGGCGTTTGAGTCTGAAAAGCAAGTGGTGTTGCTGATCGATGAGATTGATAAGGCCGACATCGAATTCCCGAATGACCTGCTTCAAGAACTGGATAAGATGGAATTCCATGTGTACGAGACACAGGAAAACATCAAGGCTAAAACCCGTCCAATCATCATTATTACTTCAAACAATGAAAAAGATCTGCCAGACGCATTTCTTCGCCGTTGTTTCTTCCATTACATCCAGTTCCCGGATAAAGAAACCATGGAAGACATCGTAAATGTTCACTACCCAGAGATTAAACAAAATCTTGTAAAAGAAGCGATGGATCTGTTCTTCGACGTGCGTAAAGTGCCTGGTCTTAAGAAGAAACCTTCTACTTCTGAATTGATTGATTGGTTGAAGTTGCTTGTGGCGGATGATTTGTCTGCAGAAGCCTTGCTTGAAAAAGACAGTGCTAAGGCTATTCCGCCTTTGTATGGCGCACTATTGAAGAACGAACAAGATGTTCATTTATTGGATCGTCTGGCATTTATGAGTCGCCGTGCTTCTCGTAACTAATGTCTTGTTACTTATTACTGAACAGTGAGGTCTGGTTATGTTAATCGACTTCTTTTATGAAGTAAGGAAAGCCAGAGTCCCGGTCTCGATCAGGGAGTACCTTGATTTACTGGAAGCGCTGGATCATAAGCTGGCGTTTGCGGACATCGACGAGTTCTATTTGCTCAGTCGTACCGTCATGGTGAAAGACGAAAAGTATTTTGATCGTTTCGATAAGGCCTTTGGTTCTTATTTTAAAGGGATCGAAATGCTGGATGACTTGTTTGAGAAGGCCGTTATTCCTGAAGAATGGCTGCGTAAAGAGCTTGAGAAAATGCTTTCTGAAGAAGAGAAAGCCATGATCGAGTCTTTGGGTGGTTTTGAAGAGTTGATGGAAACCTTCAAGAAACGACTGGAAGAGCAAAAAGAACGTCATCAGGGCGGTAATCGTTGGATTGGTACGGGCGGGACTTCTCCGTTTGGTGCGGATGGTTATAACCCGGAAGGCATTCGTATTGGTCAGAAAAAGTCTCGCCAGCAGAAGGCGGCTAAGGTCTGGGAACAACGAACTTTTAAGGATTTGGACGATTCTGTAGAACTGGGCATTCGTAATATTCAGGTAGCGCTGCGTCGTCTTCGTAAGTTTGCTCGTGACGGTGCAGAAGAAATTCTCGACATGGACGACACCATTGAGTCCACCGCAAAAAATGCGGGGTATTTGGATCTCAAGCTGGTACCAGAAAAGAAAAACAAAGTGAAAGTACTGTTGTTTTTCGATGTGGGTGGTTCGATGGACCCTCACGTTCGTGTCTGTGAGGAGTTGTTTTCTGCTGCTAAGAACGAATTCAAACACATGGAATATTTCTATTTCCATAACTGTTTGTATGAGTCTGTATGGAAGAATAACCTTCGTCGTGGTGCTGAACGTATGGATACTTATGACATCATTCATAAGTATGGTTCGGACTATAAAGTGATTTTTGTTGGCGATGCGTCAATGGCACCTTATGAGATTACTCATGCGGGTGGTAGTGTTGAACATTGGAATGAAGAACCGGGTGCAGCTTGGGTTCAACGAATTGTTGAACACTATGACAAGGTGGCTTGGCTCAATCCTATCCCGGAAGATCGTTGGGGTTGGGGCGGTTCGATTCAGATCATGCAAGACCTGATTACTAATCGTATGTATCCGATGTCTATTGAAGGCTTAGAGCGAGCTATGAAAGACCTTAATAAGTAGTTGTTAGTCTCTTGTTTTCTTAGGACATATTAAAAACCTCAAGTGAGTCGCTTGGGGTTTTTTTATGGCAGCTTTTTAATAAGCTTCTATACTTCAAGGGGTTAGAAGCCTCAGATCAGAGAGGGACTCATTCAGCAGTTCCCTGAAAACTAGGACGAATAAAAAGGCCATATGGCGGTTTCTACTCGTGTACGGAATCATCATGGGATGTAGTTTTGAAAAATATTGGTAGAGTCGTTTTATTACTCATTGCCTGTGTATGGTCTTCTTATGGTGTTGCGGATTTTGACGCCGACAATAAGCCTAAGATAGTCAAAGTGGGCGGTTACTCATTCCCTCCTTTTTTAGAAGTTCCTGACAATCCTCAACATAACGTTTCTGGCATGACGATAGATATGATTGAGGTCTTCAATCAACATCAATCTGATTTCAAGTTTGTCTTTGTTAGTACCACCCCGAAAGGGCGTTATCGTCACTTTAATAACGGTCGTTTTGATGCCATTTTTTTTGAAAGCAAGAAGTGGGGATGGGGTGGTTATTCCGTTGATGAGTCTGACAGTTATCTAAAAGGCGGTGAAGTGTATATTGCTCGCAAAGTTACAGGTCGAGATCAAAGCTACTTTGATTCAGTAAAAGACAAACGTCTTATGGCCATCCTTGGTTACCATTATGGTTTTGCAAACTTTAACAGTGATGAAATTTACTTGCGTGAGAATTTTAACATTTATCTGACTTCCAGCCATAGAAACAGTATTCGAGCTTTGTTTAGTGGTAATGGTATTGCGGATGTTGCCGTGGTGACCAAAGCTTATTTACATCAATTCTTAGATCGGAATCCGGAATATAAGAATCAAATACTCGTTTCTGATCGGCTTGATCAGGTTTACAATCACACGATTTTAGTGAGAAAGGCACATTCTTTATCTGTGTCGTATATTAATCAGTTATTGAAAGCCTTGTCTGAACAAGGAAAGTTACAGGAAATTTGGTCCAAGTATGGTATTCATCAGCCCTAGAAAAGTGTTCCGACCTTTTAATAAGGGTCTAGGGTTTCTTCATTCTATTCTCTTTGTCTTCTTTCTTTTTTTAATTTCTTCCTCTTTGCTGCTGGCTGATGAATTTTATTCCTTTGAAGACGACTCGATGGGAACACGTTTTCGTCTGACGTTGTTAGCCAGCAATAAAAGCAAAGCTGAACAAGTGTTTTCTGCTTGTAAGGCGCATCTCGATCAACGGGAAAAACAGTGGAGCCCGTGGATTGAAGGAAGCGAAATCTGGAACATCAATCAAGCGGGAACGACTAGCATTACCTTAAGCCCTGAAACGTATAGCTTGATTCAGCGTTCGCTTGATGTATCTGTGCTCACAGATGGTGCTTTTGATATCACCTTTGCATCCGTTGGTTACTTGTATCGCTATAAAGAAAATGTTCGACCTTCCGAAGAAGCTCGTAGAGCCGCCGTTTCAAAGGTCAATTATCGAAACCTTTCTTTAGAGTCGAATCGTCGTCTGTTCCTTCGGGACGATGGCATCCGCATTGATCTGGGTGGTATTGCTAAGGGAGAAAGCATTGATCAGCTTAAAACGCTGCTAGCTAAGTGGGGTGTTTCTTCTGCTTATCTATCCTTAGGTGGTGATTCTTACATTTTAGGTAAAAAAGGTTCGTACCCCTGGATGTTGGGGGTAAAACATCCAAGAGAACAGAATCAGGTGATTGCCCGTATTCCCCTCGAAGATGTGGCAGTCTCGACTTCGGGGGATTATGAACGGTTCTTTATGGATGACGGTGAGCGTGTGCATCATATTTTGTCTCCAACTTCAGGTTTACCGGCCGATGATGTGATGAGTGTGACAGTTATCGGCAGTGATGCATGGAAAACAGATGCCTTATCTACGTCTGTATTTGTAATGGGGATGGAGAAGGGGGTTCGGTTAATTGAATCTCTGGATGGATACGATGTGATCGTTGTTGATAAGTCTGGTCGTATTTTCGCCAGTAAGGGCTTGGTTTCACCCTCTGATCAGAAATAATTTGCAGCCTGTAACGCTTTGACTAAAAAAATAACAAGGATCTGTGAAACGAGTCACTCGTGGCTTCGTAAAGTAAAGGATAATAAGCGCCCTGTCTCATCGGAGAACTTTGCCATGAAAGTCATGAAGCATGTTGTGTTAGGGAAGAATTTACTGGTAGCTCTGTTCGTTACCTTTCTTATAGGGTGTTCTGGCGCAGAGTCAGGATCAGGAGGGGTGTCAGAAGAAGGACTTTTAGTGGATGGCCAGTTCCCGATTACTTATGTGAAGCGTTCTACCGCTTCTTTAGGTAACCCTACCGATGGGATTCGTTTTAATGCAGGCGGCGATCTTTATTATCGTGCTATTGCATCCGCCAGTGCTTCCGAATTGAATATTACCCGTGGCTATACCAACGGCCAGGGGGATGTGTCAGATCCTGAAGTTTCTTTTGATGGAACCAAAATCATTTTCTCCATGCGAGGGCCGAATGACTCTTCATGGAATGTTTGGGAATACACCATTGCTTCACAACAGTTACGGCGTGTGATTGAAGAGGATGCCGTTGCGAATTTAGGTGATGATGTGGACCCAGCCTATCTGCCTGATGGACGTATTGTTTTTTCTTCAAATCGACAGCAAACCAGCTTGGCCTTAATGCAGGCTGAAAATAAAGAGCCTTATCAGTATCTCGATGAATATGAGCGTGAACGCGTCATTGTGCTTCATCGCATGAACGCTGATGGTACGGATATCGAACAGATTTCTTTTAATCAAAGCCATGATCGAAACCCAACCGTGTTGTCTACAGGTGAAATCATGTATTCGCGTTGGGATCATGTTGGGGGACGCAATCACTTCCCAATATTCACCATGAACCCGGATGGAACCAATACCTTTATTTTCTATGGTGCGTTTAGCCCTGGTAACAGCTTTCTTCACCCTCGTGAAACTGAAGATGGCATGGTGATCAGTGATTTAATGCCGCTATCAGGTACGAATGAAGGTGGTGGTTTGTACGAAGTTGATGTACGTAACTTTTCTGAAAACAATGAAGTTGATCCTAATTATTCGGGCTCTCGCACTCAAGGACAGATAGAGATTTCACCTAATCCAATTCCGCTTGGCAGAACCATCTCTACTAATGGTCGCTTTACTACACCGTATCCACTTTGGGACGGTTCGGATCGTGTGCTGGTAAGCTGGACGCCTTATATTGAAGCAGAAGAAACAAACGTTTTAACTGGTGAGGAGATGGAAGTCGAAGGGACGCCTGCGTATGGTTTGTATATGTACGATCCGTCAAAAACGACCCTCCGTCCTTTGGTTCTTCCCTCTACCGGGTTAGCCATTACTGATGCCATTCCGATCATTCCTCGTGAAGCGCCTAACGTTATCTCTGATAAGACTGTTGATGCGGATCTGGCGGGTCGGAACATGGCCATTTTGAATGTGAAAAGTGTATACGACACCGACAGTCAAAACTTGATGGGTAATGCAATGCTGGTAGGAAGTGAAGACATTCCTCAACTCGCTGGCGATCCTGATTTGAATAACATGAAAGACCCGGCATTAACGACTGCTGAACAGCGTCCTGGTCGTTTTATTCGAATTACCCGAGCTGTACCCACTCCCCGTGGTATCGATCGTGAATCCATCGGTGAGTCCATGTTTGAAATGCAGGAAATCGTTGGTTATGCCCCGCTTGAACCGGACGGTTCATTTAAGTTAGAAGTGCCTGCCGATACGCCTTTGGGCATTTCTGTTGTTGATGAAAATGGTCGCGCTATTCAGGTTCACACGAACTGGGTGCATGTTCGCCCTGGTGAAACAAGAACTTGTAATGGTTGTCATTCTCCTCGTCGTGGTAGTGCGCTTAATGGTGCGGGTATTGCCGGTAATCATCCTAATACCTTGTTAGCTAATGACGTTGAATCGGGTGAGTCGATGGCAGAAACTGCGACGCGTCTAGATCCTGCTAAGCTAATTTTAAATACCGATCTTAGTTTTGTGGATTTTTGGACAGATCCTGCGGTTCGAGCAGTCGATGCTAATCTTGAGATTGATTATTCAGGTTTGGATACCACAATTATGACGGCTCCAGCTGGTGGTGTGATTAATTACCCTGAGCACATTCAGCCACTTTGGAATAAGTATTGTGTGGCTTGTCATAACGACCCGGATTCAAACAATCCAGTATCGGCTGGATTGGATTTACGAAATACCACAAATGCACGTGGCAGACTTCAGTCCTATGATGAGCTGGTGATTGGAGATCCGTTGATGGATGAAGATGGTTTGCCAATCATTCGTCAAATGGACGAAGACAGTTTGGAATTGGAAGTTGTGAGAGAAGATCCGATTGTCGGTGGTAACAACTCAAGGGGTGGCAGTCGCGCAAGCTTCTTAATGGAAGTGTTATACAACGAAGAATTGCGAGCCAGCCAAAGTGTGGCGGACATTGTGACGGATCATACTACTTTACTTAATGCATCAGAGCTTAGGTTGGTTGCTGAATGGATCGACTTGGGGGCTCAGTATTTGAATACACCGTATGAGTTGGATGCCGGCGATGATGGCTTCTACGCCATCAGTGAAATTCGCAGTTCCATATCTAGCTTAAACTTTGAAAGCTATGAATCCAATGTTCATCCTTTGTTGGTGGATTGGTGTGCGGGTTGTCATCAACCATTTGGTGGCGACGGTTTGACTGGCCCTCTAAACGGTGACTTTGAATTCAGTAAATTCATTTTGACCGGTAGCGTCGAAGGTGATTTCAACATCACGGCGTCTATGATTCATGATGTTACAGACCCGGACAATACAGCGTTGCTTGAGCGACCGTCATCGGACGCGATTGCCCCGAATCCATTGCATCCTCAGGTTGAAGTAGCTAATCCTGCTTATCCTGATAATGCTTCGACTGATCCGGCTGATCCAAATTATGTGCCTACTGATCCTGCCGATCCGGGCTATATTGCTCCTACGATATTCGTGCCGATATGGGAAACGACGTCTACTGAATATCAAACGGTTAGATCTTGGATTTTGGCTGGGCCGTAATGAGAGACTAAACAAGTGGTGCCGAGCTTTGTTGCTTGGTTCTCATATTCGCTTTTGAGGAACGCATGGACGTTATTGATCAAAAACGCAGAAATTTTTTATTAACAACCAATCTACGAAACATCCGAAAGAGGCACTCCATAATGCGAGTGCTTCTTTTATTCGTACCTCTAAGTAGCATGTTCATGGTAGGTTGTGGTGAATCTGTTAAAAATGAAGAGCAGGCCGTTAATCAGCAGTTGATTTTTGCTGATTATCAAACGTCAGTGAATGCAATTTTTGATATGGATATTGATGGCAAAGTTTGTTCTTCTTCAGGCTGTCACGATATTGGTAATGGCTCGGGTGGCGGGTTGAAACTCTACCCAAACGCAGCGCTAGATTCATTTGAAATGGACTTTAATTATCGTGTTGCGCAGTCCTTATCTAATCTTACCAACCCAAATCAAAGTAAGTTGTTGCTTGAGCCTCTGGCGGGCACTTTTTCTATTACGGGAAGCCATGCTGGAGGCGATATTTTCGCTAATGTTAATGACCCAAATTACTTAACCATTCTGGCTTGGATTTCAAACCCTGAAGAAGTCACTTCTGGAGAAACGCCTTAATGGTCTCTCGTGTTCAAATTCTAATTTTATTTTTGTGTTCGATATCTGCAGTTCTTGTACGTGCTGAAACGGCTAAGTTGCCTGTAGATGAATCAGTTCAAACCCCTTCAGACCGAGTCCTTTCAGACCGAGTCCCTTCAGACCGAGTCATCCTAAAGGTAGAGAAAACCTTCGTTGATTTGTATACCGGGCCAGGCTATGGCTACCCCAACCACTACAGTGCGAAGCGAGGCGAAACGCTTGAAATTGTTCGACGTCGTACCAGCTGGTATCGCGTTGTCACTGATAATGGTACGGAAGGTTGGGTGGAAGAAGAGCAACTCTCATCGCTAAAACTGGTTCATGGTGATGGTAAAGACTTTGAGGAAGCGGTGTTGGATGATTTTTATGATGCGCGCTTTGAGTTCTCGGTCTTTGTCGGCGGTTTAGCTGAAGACACTCAGTACAATGGTCGTTTGGGCTATAAGCTGACTGAGTTTTTGGAGGTTGAAGCGTTTTATGGTCAGGCGTTCAATGACTTCTCTGATACTCGATTTTACGGTATAGGAATTCAAGGGAAGCCATTGAGAGGACGACGTTGGGAGCCATATTTTGGGCTGTCGACGGGCGAATTAGAAAACGATCCTAACAGTACGGTGATTGGTGGTCAGACGACTCAGGACGACATCACCATGGCGCAGATTGGAATGCGGTTTTATTTCACTCGTAATTTTGTTTTACGAGCTGAATACGGTCGTATGTTATTGCATGTGGACGATGATCGTCGGGATGATTTGGATTTAGTGAGTGTAGGAATAGGAGCCTTCTTTTGAGTGAGTTACGTGTAGGTCTAGCGCCGTTGACTAAAGCAGTACTTTTAACATGCTTTATGGCATTTTCAGCGACTTCATTATGGGTTGGGAACGCATCTGCTGAGGAGGCGAATGATGAAGCGGCCTCTGATAAAAGTTCTGACTCCACAGATTGGCTCTACAAACCGGACATGAGTGAAGAAGACGTTGATGTGCCTGCTATTGATACAGAGAACTTTGAAATCAGCGTGTTTGCAGGATTGATTTCTATGGAAGACTTTGGGTCTGAGTCTTTCACGGGGGCTCGTATTGCTTATCACCCGTTAGATTTTCTATTTGTGGAAGCAAGTTGGGCGGAGTCAGAGATTAATGATGATAACTACCGTCGATTTGGTGTGCCTTTGTTTGAAAATGCATCCGAAGATGTAGAGTTCTTTGATGCGTCCGTTGGCTTACAGTTGATGCCGGGCGAGGTGTTTATCGGTAAATGGGCATTTCCTTCGTCTTTGTATCTTATTGGTGGCATCGGTAGTACCTCAATTCTTGATGAAGACTTGGAAACCTACAATTTAGGTGTTGGCTTGCGAGTGCTGGCCACTGATTGGTGGGCCTTTCGCGTCGAAGCTCGAGACTATTACTTTGAATCAGATTTGCTCGGAGAAGCAGAAAATAAACATAACTTAGCCGTATCCATAGGAACGGGAGTGTTCTTCTAGAGCTTTGGAGGGCATTCACTCTTTGGATTGAATATATGCTTGGTGAGGGTAGGAAAATGACGATATCGGTGATCTGGCAGAAAGTATTAAAACTCAAAAGATTGTGTGTATTTGTTCTTTTGATGGGAGTAAGCATAGCCTCTGCTGCCCAACAAGCTTCAGATTTTGCACTGCGATCTGTCTCTGACGGTAATATTCGACTCAGCGAGTATTATGGGGATGTCGTCATGCTAAACTTTTGGGCGACTTGGTGTGGCCCTTGTAAACAAGAATTGCCTGTTTTGGAATCACTTCAGAAAAAATTCCAACGGGCTGGGTTTACTGTACTTGCTGTTAATGTGGATTCTGAGGATGTAGATGTTCCTGGATACCTTAAAGAATTTGATTTAAGTTACCCGGTTTTATTGGATCAATCTCATTCTGTGGTAAAGGAATACAATATCCGAGCGATGCCAGGCAGTGTCTTTTTGAGTCGAGATGGTGAAGTTCGTCATGTTCATTTGGGATATCAGGACGGTGATCAGTCCAAATATGAACAGATCATTGAAGCCTTGTTGAAGGAGTAGACGGCTTGAAACATTTAATCAAACGTTTCAGCTTATTGATGGTTTTTCCGTTGTTTGTTGGTTGTAGCCAATGGCAAGAGATGACCAAGGATATGATTGAGTTGCCTGAATTCCAGCCATGGGTCGCGCCCTATGAGCGTGGACTTTTGAGTCGTGAAGAAATGGTGCGTGAGCGTCATACTTATCCGTCACAGTTTAGAGAGCATGTTTACTCAGTTCGAGGTGCTTCACAAGGCGCTACGGGAAGCCAGGGAGGCGGATGTGGCTGTAACTAATCTTTTGTATGTTGTTGGTAGTCTTATCTTGATGACCTTCTCTGGCCTGAGTTGGGCGATTACTCTACCTAAGGATAAGGCCGAGGCGACCTATCACTATTACGATGGTGGTGGAGTTGAGGTAACTGGACCGGCCTTATTTGTGCGTAAATCGGTTGTCGATTCGGTATCGGTTGCTGGTGCTTACTATGTCGATGAAATCAGTTCTGCCTCTATTGATGTTGAATCGTATGCCAGCCCTTATGAAGAAGAGCGTACTGAATATTCTCTATCTGCCGACTATGTCGAAGAAGATGCTAAAATATCAATTACTTACGTTAATAGCGATGAAAGTGATTACCAGTCGAATACCTTTCATTTTGATTATGTTGAAGAGTTCTTTGGTGGCCTAACAACGGCTTCGTTGGGATATTCTTCAGGGTCGGATGATGTGCTTAGCAATATTTCTGACTTTAAAGACAGTGCCGATCATGACTTTTATCGTATGGGATTGGCTCAGGTGGTGTTACCTGAAATGGTCGTTCGTGTTAACTATGAACATATCTCTGACAGAGGCTTTTTGGGCAGTCCGTATCGAAAGTCGGTTGTAAATGGAGTACTGTTTGACGAAAATCTTCCTCGCACTCGTCGGAGTAATGCCTTTTCGGTAGGTGCGGATTACTTTATTGAGACTTGGTCGACGGCGATTAAGGCCCAATATCGGTATTTTTCTGATACGTGGGATATAAAAGCGGACGATTTTAGGTTGTCTGCAACGAAATCTTTACAAACCCACTGGATCATAGAGGGATGGGTTCGCTATTATGGCCAATCCTCGGCAAGTTTTTATCAAGATCAATTTGCTTCGGTATTCACCTATCGAAGTCGAGATAAAGAACTCAGTGATTTTGATTCTTATAGCCTTGGACTGGGAGTAGAGTACCTCTTCCAGGATGTAAGTTGGTTAAAAACACCGTCTCTCGCTTTTGGTGCGGAATGGATTCGTTATCAATACAATGATTTCTATGAGTACCTCAACGGTGATTTTAATCAAAACAATAATAAACAGCTTTACGAATTTGACGCGACAGTAGCCTATGTTTCCTTCAGTACCAACTTTTAAACGCTTGGTCATTCCTTTCTTTGCTTTCATAACGCTGATTTTTTCTGCGTTTTCATACGCCGCTAATGGGGTTGATGAAGAAACGATTGTGCCTTTGCATGAGCAAGTTCAGAACTTAAAGAAAGTCGTATTGGAATTAAATCGTGACTTGTACCTGCTGGAAGAGGAACTACTGTTTCCATCAAGTACCCAATTAACCGTGTTTGTATCTACAGAGACGAGTAACTTGTTTCAACTGGATTCAGTGTCTCTTGAAGTCGATGGCAAAGAAGTGGCCAATTATCTCTACACGGAAAAGCAATCCGAGTCGCTAAACAAAGGTGGTGTCCACCGTTTGTATGTTGGGCACTTAAAAACGGGTGATCATCAATTGGTTGCCACGTTTAGAGGGTTAGGTCCAAAAGGTCGTGATTATCGACGTGTAACTGAGCATAGTTTTTCTAAAGATACGGAAGCGAAGTTCTTAGAAATCAGCATTGTAGGTCAGTCCGCAGACTTACAGCCTGAATTTAAAGTTCGTGAGTGGCAATAAGATCGGAGCTGATTTCGTGTTGTCCTCAAAGCCTAGTCTCTTCTTATCCTTGATGCCTTCAGTGTCTCGTTTGACGACATTGCTGATCTCTTGTTTATTTTCAGCTTCTCTGTTTGCCGCTGAAAAGCCGAATACTTCTCTAACCTCAGAGCAAGCACTCGCACGTTTGTCCTTAAAGCATGTATCTTACTCTCATTACCAAGACGACTATTTGAATGCGATAACCGATGTGCTTGTTGCTGAAAGCAAAGGGATCTGGAAGCAGTTACCTAGCGATGTCTCTCTTGAAGAAACTAATCGAGCCCTTCAAGAAGGTATAACTCAACCGTCTCAGAGTAACCTGACATTAATTGAAGCGAGCCTTTACCATTATTTTGGGATGCAGAATGAGGCGGAGAAACGCTACAAAAAAGTCATTAAGCAATCCACAACACACTTGCCAACTGCCTTCCTACTTTTATCTCGTTACTACTATCAGCAGCAAGACTATCAAAATGTACTGAAGTGGGTGCTTAAAGTTGATGACTCCCAATTGTCTGATGAACAGAAAGGGTTCAAGTACCTCTATCAGTTGGATGCTTATGTCCGATTAGGGAAGAAGAAACAGGCTTTAGAGCTTATTTCATTGCTTGATGAACAAAACTGGTTGCCGGTTTTATCGTATAACTCAGATCGCTTAGTTAAAAAACAGAATCAATCGGCTAAATCTTCTGAAGCTAAAGATTCAAATAAAGAGAACGGGTCTTGGTTTAGTTGGGACGATGAACAACTTTCTCCACTCATTAAAGAACTCGAAGCTCAGAAGTTGTTGCAGTTGGGTATGGATGCAACAGAGAAAAGCCATTGGGCTTCTGCTGTACATTACTTTAAGCAAGTTCCGCCTGAAACACTGAGAACCATCGAAGCTCGTCGTTGGTTGGCTTGGAGCTTAATGAACGATGGTCAGCTAGATGCAGCCAGTAAAGTATGGCGCTCTCTCACGCGTTCTCCGTCTTATTTGGCATTAGATGCTTATGCTATGTCCGCCAGTGTTACTGAAAAATTAGGCGATAAAGAACGGGCACTTGCTTGGTTTGAACAAGGGATAGATTATTATTCGGATCAGGTCGAGACTTTAATAAAGTTGCGATCTGAAAATCAAAAGGGAGAGTGGTTTAGCTCAGTTCAGTCGTCAAATGATACCTTTTGGTCGCCGGTCCAAATGGATATCCAATCTGATACATCCCTGTATTTATGGACTGAAGCCGTGTGGGAAGACAAAGCCTTCCAACAGTTGCTATCGGATCATAGAGATTTAGTTCAAATCTCAACGCTATTGACGTCAAAAATGGATTACATTGAAACTTTTGGCTTAATGGTGGAAAACCGTAAACAGGGCTTTAAAAAGACAACGGATAAGATTCAACGCATGGAAGCCGACCTGAAGTTGAACACTTATCGACAGGAAACGAAAGCCCATAATCAGAGATTGGATAAGGTTGCTGATTACCAAGATATTTATGCAGTTGGCACGAAGGCACAGTTAATCAATCAAGTGCTTTTGGATCGAGTGAAGGAAAATCTTGATCAATTAAAGGCTATGAGTGGTTATGCGCGTAAGCATAAAACGACCTCTTATGAATCCCGATACGAACATCTTAGGAAGTTATATCTATGGGAAATGCGGGAGTCTTACCCCGAAAACTACCGCCGCTATCAGCGTGAAGTAAAAGACCTTAATGAAAAGCTTCAAGAGTCGCAAACAGCATTGGCTAAAATGAAACGTTCGAAAGCTTATGCGCCTTCTCGTTTTGAAGGGTATTCTGAGAAAATTCGTTTGTTAAATCAGCATATTCATAAGACAGTGACAGAAACTCAAACGTTACGCTCTGAACTTAGAACAAAAGTCATCGCAATGTTAGATAACAAATTGGCAGAACGACAAAGCGTAGCCCAAACCTATCTTGAGCAATCCATATTGGCTTCGGCCCGTCTTCGTGATGAACTGGCCTTTGAGCTTGGTGATGTGTCAAATAATACCTCTCTAACAGAGCAATTAGCGTTGAACGGAGGTACTTACTAATGAACCTTCGAATCATTGCGTTTTTCAGTTGTTTGTTATGGCTGTCCGGCTGTGCTTCCACGCCTGAAAGTGCGGAATCTGATGCTCAGTTCAATGAAGTGGAATCTTTAAAACCTAAGCTTGAGTCGGTTGATCAAATCGACCCAGCTAATATTCCTGATGTTGAGCCTGTTCAAGTTCAGTCGGTCTCTCATTCTTCAGTAGTAAAGAGCTATCAACGTGCCTTGAAACTGATTTCTGATCCTGCTGTTAAAGCACGTATCGAGCGTCGCTTGGCTGGTTTAGCGATGGTGGAAAGTGAAGAATTGCAAGTCCAAGGGGAAACCTTTGAAGAGCAAAAGCTTGCGATGAGTAAGTTTGATTCCACTATTAAGGCATATAAAAAGTTACTTCAAGATTATCCAAATCACCCTGATAACGATAAAGTCTACTATCAGTTAGCCAAAGCTTATGGTCTTAAAGGGCATTTGGAAGCCAGTGATAAGTTGCTAGGCAAACTGTTAGAACGGTACCCAAATTCTTCATTGGCGAGTGAAGCTTACTATCGTAGAGCGGAATTCTTATACAGTAATAAAAAATATCCACAGGCGGGTGTAGCTTATGAACGAGTGATTAAGCGTAATGACAATCCTAAAACAGTGACTAATGCTCGGTATATGTTGGCCTGGTCGTTGTTTAAGCAGTCGGATTATGAAGCGTCTTTAGATGAATTTACGCAATTGTTGGATCAGCTCGCTCCAACCAAAGAAGTGTATCAGTCGTTAACAAGAAACCAGAAAGCGTTAATTGAAGACGCCTTCCGGGCAATGAGTTATGCCTTTGGTTATCAGGAAGGCGGTAAATCAGTCGTTCAATATTTTGAAAAAATCGGTAATCGTCATTATGAATCGCTGGTCTTTTCGAGCTTAGGTCTGTTGTATCAGTCCAAAGAACGTTATCAAGATGCGGCAGATGTGTATCTTGCGTATGTAAAACGCCATCCTTTGGCGGCAGACAGCCCGGAAGTGTTTGCAAGGGTTATCAAAGTCTATGAACTCGGTCGCTTCCCGTCGGTTATTATTCCTGCTAAAGCCCAATATGCAACTGACTATGGTCTCTCAAGCCGATGGTACGCTGCTCAGGCTGAAGCAATTTCAACAAAGCATACTCAAAGACTGAAAGATTATATATCTCAGCTAGCGAGCTATTTCCATACTCGAGGGCAAAAAGCTAAGAAAGAGTCGAAGGAGCAAAAAGACTACTTCAATCAGGCAATTGCCTGGTACACGGTTTATATAACTGACTTCCCGAATGAAAACGATGTGGCTGAGAAGCACCATCGTTCAGGCGATGTTCATACATTACTTGGTAACTCAAAAGCAGCTTCGTCATCGTATTTGAAAGCGGCCTATGATTATCCTGACTATGACATTGAAAAGCGTTCTGCTGCAGGCTATGCCGCTGTGGTCGCATTTCAGAAGATAGCTGAAGCTTCCAAAGCTGAACAAAATATTCGCCAAAAGATCGATCAATCGCTTAAGTACGCAGATGTGTTTGGTAACGACAGTCGCTCTATTGGTGTATTGGTGGATGCTTCTGAAAGCCTGTTGAATCTCAACGAATATGAGCCAGCGCGTGAAATTGCTCGTAAAGTGATTGTGAAGTTAATTGAATCTGGGAAGTCAGAGTACGTTGTAGATCAGTCCTGGAATACTTTGAAGTGGCAGCCGTATTCTTCACGAAAACATCGACGGGCGTCTTGGGTTGTTGTAGGGCATGCATCGTTTGAATTAGCTGACTATCCTCAGGCTGAGAATGGGTATTTTCAGGCTCTGCGTTTAATGAAGAAAAACAATGAGCTTTATTCTTCATTAAGACAGCGATTAGCCATCAGTATTTATCGTCAGGGTGAAGGCTTGGCAAAAGAAGGTAAGAATCAGGAAGCCTTGAATAATTTTGAACGTGTTTTGGTGGTTGTTCCTGAAGCGGATATTAAGGTTCAAACACAATACGATATTACGGCACAGCATCTAATCCTTAAGCAATGGTCACCTGCGATTACAAAGTTGAAAGCATTCCGAGCTTCTTATCCTAAACATGAGTTAACCAAAGGTATTCGAGAAAAACTGATCTTTGCTTATGAGCAAAGTGAGCGTTGGCCGGATGCAGCGAATGAGCTGACCCAGATGGCAAATGATGAGCGCTTAGACGATGAACAGCGCCGCAAAGCCTTGTTCCAGGCAGCTACCTACTATGAAAAAGGTGGAAAAACTCCGCAAGCAATTGATCGTTATCGTTCCTACGCTCATGGTTATCCAAAGCCTTTTATTGTGAATCTGGAAACTCAACATAAATTGGCTGAGTTGTATAAAGCGAGAAATGAAACTAACAAGCGTAAGTATTGGCTGAAGAAAATTATTGCCAATGATAAGAATGCAGGTTCTGAACGAACAGACCGTTCCAAGTACCTTGCCGCGGCGGCTTCTTTTGAATTGGCCGATGATCACTGGCGTTCATTTACTCGTGCTAAGTTAACCTTACCATTAGGTAAGTCCATCCAGCGTAAACAGGCAGCGATGCAAAAGGTGATAAAGGAATACACCAAAGTTGCTGATTATGGCGTTTCTGAGTTTTCTACAGCTTCAACGCACCGAATAGCAGATGCTTATTATCGAATGAGTAAGGATCTAATGGGCTCTGAACGACCGAAAGGTTTGGATGAACTAGAGCTTGAACAGTACGATATTCTGCTAGAAGAACAAGCGTATCCATTTGAAGAAACCTCCATCGAAGTTTATGAAACCAACATCGCTCGCACCGTTGATGGTGTTTACGATGACTGGGTAAAAGAAAGTTATAAGAAATTGGCGAAAATAATGCCGGCAAGATATGCAAAAGAAGAACAGGTAGAAGGGTATGTGGATGTTATTCAGTAGCTCTTCAATCAAGAATGCCCTGACTTTAGTCATAGTGACAATGCTTACCGCCTGTGGGATGCAGCCAGTTAAGCAGGAAACAGCCCCGAACGATGTGGTTGCTGATATTGTGACGGATTACAGTGACTATGCCTCTAAAGGGTTGCTTACCGTCGATACTGACTATCGCAAGCAATATCAGGCTGCGTTACAAGCGCTTAAAAAGAAGCAGCACAAGACAGCGAATCAGATATTGGGACAACTTATTGAGCAGCGTCCAGATTTAGTCAGCGCTATTTATAACAAAGCACTGCTTGAACAAGCTTTAGGAAACGAAGTCGCTGCTATTGAATGGCTGCAACAGGCACATAAAGTGGATCCAGCAAATGAAAACGTTTGTAATGCCTTGGGTCGATCGATGAGATTGTCTGGTAAGTTCAATGAAGCAGAAAAAGTGTACACGGTTTGCCTTAGTTTTGAGGACCAGTCCCCAATCGTACATAAAAACTACGGAATCTTACTCGATTTGTATCTACATAAACCGGCTCTTGCGCTAAAACAGTATCAAACCTACATGGATAACACAGACGGTAGTGACCGTCAGGTTAAAGGCTGGCTGTTAGATCTTCAGCGCAGGGTTACTTCAGCTTCGGGAGGAAATAACTAATGACTTCCAAAGCAAGTGTTGTGTTGTGGTCTTGTTTTCGATCCCTTTGCTGTTTGATGCTACTCGTAGGCAGTTCTCTGTCTGTTGCTGAAGATGTGATCGAACTTGAAGGTATTTTTGTTCGAGGAAATCAGGAGCAGCCTAAGGTTTTGTTCATTATGCCTTGGCAGACCGATGCCGAACTCAGTGGTCTCAAACAGGAAATAGAGCCCGATTTACAGGCTCGCGACGAATATTTGGACTATTTCGACTTTAAACAAAAAGTCGATGAGTTTTACCAAGAAAAAGAGACATCTTCGCAAAAATAGTCATCGCTGTTAGCGGAATGTAATTTTATTAATTCATTAGATATAGAGAAATCAGAGAGGAAATTCATGGAATCTATCGTTCGCTTCTTTCAGGAAGGTGGTTCATTTATGTACCCAATTGCGATTGTTGCTGCAATTGGTTTAGCGATTGCGATTGAGCGTTGGATATATTTGACCGCTTCACGAGCTTCAAATCGAAAAGCGTTCGAGTCCTTGATGCCTCTGATTTCCAAGCGAGACTTTAAAAGTGCTATGAAGCTTGGCAACGACTCTGGTACACCGATGGGTGAACTGATTGCCGCTGGTATTTCCCGCCTTGCAGGTGGTGCACGTCGTGATGATGTGGAATATGCGATGGAGGAAGGGTTGATGGAATCACTCCCTCGTCTTGAAAAACGTACGCCTTATTTGGCGACTATGGCGAACGTTGCTACCTTGCTTGGCCTATTAGGTACGATTATCGGTCTGATTGCCGCGTTTACTGCAGTGGCGAATGCTGATCCAGCTGAAAAGGCAACATTGCTTTCTCAGAGCATCTCGGTTGCGATGAACACCACGGCATTTGGTTTGATGACCGCAATTCCGTTATTAATTCTTCATGCGCTTCTACAAACAAAAACCAATGAGATCATTGATAGTTTTGAAATGGCGGGTGTTAAGGTTTTAAACACCATTTTTGACCGCAAACCAGCAAACCAAGCTCAGACGACAGAGTCAGCAACGAAAGGCGAATAAGTGTATGTTGAAGAAGCGCATTCGGCATAATGTCGATGAAGCGGAGCTCAATATTACGGCCTTTATGAACCTGATGATTATTCTGGTTCCTGTGCTGTTGCTCAGTATGGTATTTGCCAATATTACAGTTCTGGAGTTAAAGCTTCCTAAAACGCAGAGTGATGAGGAAATCGACCTCAAAGAGCTGCAACTAGAAGTTGTGATTCGAGACGACAAGTTGATCTTGGCAGATACGATTAAAGGTCCAATTAAAGAGTTTCCTAAAGTCAAAGAAGAGTATGACTTTAATGGTTTATCTAAACTCCTTGCTCAGCTTAAAAAGCAGGTGCCTGAGAAACGTGATATTACGTTGCTAGCGGAAGAAACAACAGATTACCAAACGTTGGTCGCGGTTATGGATACGGTTCGTTCCTATAAAGCTGTAGTTGCTGCCTCTGTCGTGGATGCTGAATTGTTCCCGGATATTTCTATCGGTGATGCACCGGAAATGGAGTCAAACGCTAATGCCGGAGGTGAATCATGAAGATGTCACGCCGTGCTAAGCGAATGTCCCGGCACTTTGCTCGTAATAAAAAGCAGCCAGCACTGAACCTTGTCTCCTTAATGGATATTTTCACTATCCTTGTTTTCTTTTTGATGGTGAATCAGTCGGACGTTAAAGTTCTTCAGAATAATGAATCCATTAAAATGCCAGAGTCTTCAGCGGAACAGCTTCCTGCTGAATCCTTGGTCGTGTTTGTCAATAACGAGCAAATTTTGGTGCAAGGTAGAGCGGTTGCTTCTGTAAACGATGTTTCTGGTCCTGAGGCGTTGATTCCTTCGTTACAGGAAGAGCTCGTATATCAAGCTTCAAAGCAACGAGTTTTATCTGAAGCGGAGTTAGAAGAAGGGCGTGCTGTAACCATTGTGGGCGATAAACAAATCCCTTATGCGTTACTGAAGAAAATTATGGCGACCTGTGCTGAAGCCAATTACACCAATATTTCCCTTGCGGTAAACCGTAAGGTAAGTAAGGAGGTGTAAATGGCAACAGTAATACCTCAATACCAACTTCCTTGGACGATTATCCCGGAAGATCAAAGTCGATATCAAAAGATTCTGCGAACGATTTTAGCGCTTGTTTTGATTCTTGGTTTTGTGATGCCTTTTATACCTTTGACAGAGCCTGAACGAGAGGAGTTAGAAAAATTACCTCCTCAACTCTCTAAGGTGATCTTGAAGAAAAAGGTTGTTCCGCCTCCACCACCTCCTCCAAAGCCTGAAAAGAAAGAGGAGAAGAAACCGGAGCCTAAAGAGGAAAAACCAAAAGAGAAGAAACCTGAGCCTAAAAAAGAAAAGCCAAAACCAAAGCCTGATCAAAAGAAATTAGAAAAGGCTCGGGAAAAGGCGAAGAGTTCTGGACTACTGAAGCATACTGATGCCCTGAAAGAGCTAAGGCAATCTCTTGATTTGGGAACCTTGGCAAAAGGATCTACAGTTAATCAAGGTGGTAAGGAAGCGACTAAAGTCGAGCGGGCGGTTATTGCTTCTAAAGCAACGACGGGCAGTGGCGGCGTATCAGCGGCTGGTGTTTCTCGCGGTACGGCTGGTTCCGGATTACAAGGTCAGGGTGTTGCTGAGCTGAATGATGAGACTGCTTTGGCGGATATGGCCGCAGAAGCTGATCAGAAAGCTCGTTCTGGTAAGAAAGGCAAACGTACAGATGAAGAAATTCGTCGAGTCTTTGATGCCAATAAAGGCCCAATGTTTACCATTTACAATCGTGCATTACGTAAGAACCCATTGCTCGAAGGTAAGGTCAAATTTGAGTTTACTATTGAACCTGATGGCTCTGTATCGGCCTGTAAGGTTGTATCAAGTGAATTGAATGACCCTAAACTTGAAAGACGTTTGGTTGCTCGAATCCGTCTTTTTGACTTTGGCGCGCGTGATGTTGAGCGAGGCACTTATCAGCTTTGGTATGAATTTACACAAGGTTGATGCTGGGTACTGGAGTAAGTAAGGAATGACTATGATTAGACACTTGCTAATGTTGTTGGTTTTACTTACTTCAGGACTAAGTTATGCTCAGTGCACTTATCTTCCTCAAGGCATTCTTGGTGCTTGGTCTCAAGATCGAATGCTGTGGGAGAGGGAAGTGTCTTTCGAACCTGTGATGGTAGGCCAATACCCAGAATTAACCTTGGATTCTTTCCGAATAACTAATTTAGCAAAGCAGAGCTTTCTGTTTGAAGCTGGGTTACGAGAGGGAGATGAGGTTACCGCAATCAATTCTGTAAATGTTTCTCAGCTCGAAGCGTTTCAGTCTTTGATGATTGAGATATCAACGTTGCCAGAAATTATCCTTTCTTTGCGAGATAAAGACTCAATTCGCTTTTTGAATACTCAGATTGAGTCTGATCTTCTTTGTGATTAAAAAGCGATTTTTATTTTTGATGTGAACCCTATAGATCAGTGTCGATCTTCGCTAGGGTGATTATTGATCGGCTTGTCTTCTCTTAATTTAGCGCTTTTAGTTTAGATTCCAACCAGCTGATGATATGTAATCCAACTTCTTCGCGGTTTATCTCATTCAGCATCTCATGACGGCCATTAGAATATATTTGTAAGTCCACATCTTTGACGCCAGCCTCCGTATATTGACGAGATAGCGCAATCAAGCCGCTGCCAAAGTGTCCTACTGGATCTTCTTGGCCTCCAAAAATCAAAACCGGAGTTTCTGGATTGAGTTTCTTAAATGCCGATGACTGGGAAATATCGGATAAGCCGGCTAATAAATCACACCACAACTGAGTTGTGCAGATAAAGCCACAATGTGGATCTTCAATGTACTTTCTAACTTCAGTGAGATCGCTGGATAACCAATCATAGTTGGTCTGATTGGGTTTGAAACGCTGATTGAAACTTCCAAAAGTGAGTTTGTCGATGAGCTTACTTCTGTATCTCGGACCTTTTCTAAGCTTCTCTAGCTTGGCAATGAGACGGGCAGCTCGATACTTGAGGGGTGAACTGTAATTACTGCCAGACAAGATCAGACCTGCAATGTCGGGCTTATAGTGGAAAAGGTACGCTTGGGTAATAAAAGAACCCATGCTGTGCCCCATGGAAAATATTGGTGTTGCGACGTGATTCTTGCGGATATGAGTTTGCATGTCATTCATATCAGAAAGAATTAACTGCCAGCCTTTATGGTCGCCATAGTGACCAAGCATGTCTTTGGCACCGGTATGGCCATGTCCTCGGTGATCATGGGCATAGACGGCAATATTATGATTTACACACTGTTCGGCAAAACGCTCATAGCGCTTACTGTGTTCGGCCATGCCATGAGCAATGTGTATGACGGCTTTGATATGATCTGACTGATCAGGTAACCAACAACGGTAAAAAATAGAAGAGTTATCCGTTCCGTGAATAGTGCCTGTACTGCTTTCCATGAAGTCAAATTCCGTTGACGGTGATGAATCTGTTCTGATGTAAAAGATGAAATAGTAACCCGAAAATTAGCTGGATAGGAAGAGGTTCCAGAGTGTTACGCGAACCAGGCGGCGCTTTTCGACAAAAGGGTTGCATTAAAACCCTGAGAAGTATTCACAAAAGTTTACAATATTGGTACTGTCCATGTTCTAAAAATAAATCTCTAAATAGAACAATAATACGAACAGGGACCTATTACTATGGATGCCAATTTCTGGAGTGGCAAACGACCACCAGGTGTCGTTGACACTATTAATCCTGATGAATTCAAAAACGTAGTTGAAGTACTGGAAGCATCTGTGAAGAAATATGCAGATCGCCCAGCTTTTACCAGTGTATTCAAAACCTTTACTTGGGGTGATATTGATCGCCTAAGTGCCGACTTTGCAGCATACCTTCAGAATCATACGAACCTGCAGCCAGGTGATCGTGTTGCGATTCAAATGCCAAATATTGTGCAATTCCCAATTGCTGCTTACGGCGCGTTGCGCGCAGGCATGGTGTTGGTAAACACTAACCCTCTGTATACCGTGCGTGAAATGAAGCACCAGTTTAATGACTCAGGTGCGAAGGCTTTGATCTTTATGGATACCTTCGGAGATAGAGTCCAGGAAGTACTTCCAGAAACAGGTATCGAGCATCTAATTGTAACTAGCCTTGCGGATATGCGTGAAGCTCCTAAGCGTTGGTTAATTAATGGTGCGGTTAAGCACATCAAAAAGATGGTGCCTGATTTTAACCTACCTCAAGCCGTTAAATTCAGATCTGCGCTTAAGCAAGGTGCGAAGCAACAGATGAAGTTGGCGAGTCCTAACTCTGACGATGTTGCTGTACTTCAATATACCGGTGGTACGACAGGTGTGGCGAAAGGGGCAATGCTGACTCACCGTAACCTTGTTGCCAACATGCTTCAGGTTCGAGCGTCTCTTCAGCAGGAAAACCCGGAAACTGGCCGTCCGTTCATGGATGTTGGTGATGAAACCATCATTGCGCCGCTTCCTCTGTATCACATCTACGCATTCACATGTCACTGTATGTGCATGATGTCGCTGGGTAATCACAGTGTGTTGGTTGCTAACCCTCGCGATCCTGAAATGTTTATTAAGATTATCAAGCCATTCCAGTTCACTGCGTTTGCAGGCTTGAACACCTTGTTTGTGAGCTTGTTACATCATCCGGAATTTAAGAACCTGGACTTCAGTAAGTTGAAGATGACCTTGTCTGGCGGTACTGCTTTGGTTCGTGCGACTGCTGATAAGTGGAAAGAAGCGACTGGGTGTGATATCGGTGAAGGTTACGGTATGACTGAGACTTCTCCTGCGGTATGTTTGAGCCCTGTGGGTGATTACATTAAGCATGGAACGGTTGGTCTTCCTGTTGCTTCAACGGATATTCGTCTGGTTGATGACGATGGTAAGGATGTTGCTGAAGGCGAGCGTGGCGAGCTTTGTGTTCGCGGCCCTCAGGTCATGAAAGGTTACTGGAAACGCCCTGAAGCGACTGCAGAAACGTTCTTGGATGGTGAATGGTTGAAGACAGGTGATGTTGCTCAGATTGATGAGAAAGGTTACATCTCAATTGTAGACCGTAAGAAAGACATGATTCTGGTTTCAGGTTTCAACGTTTATCCTAACGAAATTGAAGACGTTGTGGCGAAACTTCCTGGTGTTGAGCACGCAGCTGCAATTGGTATTCCTGACGAAAAATCAGGTGAAGCTGTGAAACTCTTCATCGTGCCGGATGATAAGAATCTTACGGTTGATCAAGTGAAAGCGTATTGCCGTGAAAATCTGGCAGGCTATAAGATTCCTAAGCATTATGAGTTCCGTGAAGAGCTACCAATGACTAACGTTGGTAAGATTCTTCGTCGTGAATTACGTGATGCGGAACTGGCGTCAAACTAGTCAAGAAGTAAAAGTATTGCCTTTCTCTATTATGAAAAAGATTTAATACTCTTTACCTTCTATATGAGGCAGAAAGCTGTTACGCTTCTGCCTCACTCATTTTTGGGTCGTTAAAAAAATTGGATGGAGCTCGGTAGGAGGCTATATGATTGAGAATTTCTGGAAGGATAAATACCCGGAAGGTATTCCTAGTGAAGTAGATGTAGAGAAGTACAACTCCGTTGTCGAGGTTATGGAAGAATCCTTCGCAAAGTTCTCCAATAAACCTGCCTTTACTCATATGGGAAGAACTTTGACTTATGGTGAGTTAGAGAAACTTTCTGCTCAATTTGCATCTTATCTCCAGAATCATACCTCTCTCGAAAAAGGCGATCGAATCGCTGTTCAGCTTCCTAACATTGTTCAATACCCAGTTGTCGTATTCGGTGCCATGCGCGCAGGGATGATCGTTGTAAATACGAACCCTTTGTATACCGAGCGTGAAATGGAACACCAGTTCAATGATTCTGGTGCAAAAGCGCTTGTATGTTATGCGGGTATGGCTTCTTTGGCACAAAACGTGGTTCCTCGTACAGGTGTGAAACACGTAATCGTTACTGAAATTGCTGATCTTCATCCGTTCCCTAAAAAGCAAATCATCAACACTGTTGTTAAGCGTGTTAAAAAGATGGTTCCTGCTTATGACAATCTCGAACACATCACGTTAAATAAGGCATTGAAGCTAGGTGCTTCTGGCCGTTATGAGAAAGCAACTTATACGCGTGATGATATCGCTGTACTTCAGTACACTGGCGGTACGACTGGTGTTGCTAAAGGCGCAATGCTGACTCATGGCAATCTAGTGTCAAACATGTGTCAGGCATATGTTTTCTTTGAAGCTGTATTGAATGATGGTCAAGAGACCGTTATTGCTCCATTACCTCTGTATCACATTTACTCGTTCACTGTGAACTGCATGATCATGATGTACACAGGTAATCACAGTGTTCTAATTCCTAACCCACGCGACATTCCTGGTTTCATTAAAGAGCTGGGTAATTGGGACTTCTCAGGCATGTTGGGTATCAACACCTTATTCGTTGCTCTATGCAATAACGAAGATTTCCGTAAGCTTGATTTCAGCTCTCTGAAATTGACCATTTCTGGTGGTATGGCATTAACAAAAGATGCTGCTGAGCATTGGGAGCAAGTGACAGGTTGTATCGTATCTGAAGGTTACGGTATGACTGAAACCTCTCCGATTGTTTCTTTCAACCCTCCAGGTTATGGCCAATTGGGTAGCATCGGTATTCCTGCACCTAATACTATTTGTAAGACCATTGATGATGATGGTAATGATTTACCGTTAGGTGAGCCAGGTGAGCTTTGTGTTAAAGGGCCTCAGGTAATGAAAGGTTACTGGCAGCGTCCTGATGAGACTGCCAAGACCATTACTGAAGATGGCTGGTTGAAGACGGGTGACGTAGCGGTGATTAAAGACGACGGCTACATGAAGATCGTAGACCGTAAGAAAGATATGATCATCGTTTCTGGCTTTAATGTTTATCCAAATGAACTTGAAGACTTCATTGTGAGCCATCCTGACATTGTTGAGTGTGCTGCTATTGGTGTGCCGGATGATAAGAGTGGTGAAGCAGTTAAGATTTTTGCTGTAACGACGAACAAAAACCTAACGGACAAAGAAGTTCGTGATTTCTGTCGTAACGGTTTAACCGCGTATAAAGTACCTAGGTTTGTTGAGTTCCGTGATGAGCTGCCTAAGACCAACGTAGGTAAGATTCTTCGTCGTGAATTGCGCGATGAAGAAATGAAGAAAATTGGTGCAGCTTAATTCGTTATACTAAACCAATATTCGAGTACTTGAAGAAACCCGCTAGCGTAAGTTAGCGGGTTTTTTCATTTCTGACGTCGGAGAAATGTGTCTCAGTATGGATTAACAATTGTAAAGGTTATGGACGATGGCTGTAAAAGGTTACAAACTTTCTTGAAAAATTGACCGTTAAAGAATGTCAATGAAAGATTAGCTTGATGGTATAGGCGTAAGCCATGGATTTTTCAAGCAAAGGTGAATAATGTTAAAGGAAGTCGCGGATTCAAATACAAAAGCTAGTTTAAGAATTCTAAGCTTTGATCTTGCCAGGGGACTGGCTGTCTTATTTATGATTCTGATTCATGTGTCAGACTTTTATGGTAATCCCGAGTATCAATCCTCTGGTTTGTCCTACTTTTTCAAGTTGCTGGGAGAGGCTCCGGCAGCCCCGGTTTTCATGTTTATTATGGGGATTTTTATTGCTTTTTCTCCCATTAAGTCAGTTGCGAGCGGTTTAAAGCGCGCACTTGCTTTAATCCTACTTGGCTATGTCCTGAACTTTTTGCGTGCTTCCCTTCCTATGTGGATTGGTATTAAGACCGGGATTGTTACTCAGGAGGAACTGGGGAGTTATACGCCTTTAACAGAGCTTCTAATTGTGGATATTTTGCAATTTGCCGGCTTGGCTTTTGGTATTTGTGTCTTGCTGAGGGGCTACCTGAATCATGTTGGAAGTTGGTTAGCCCTGGCAGTCATTGTGACCTTTATTTCGCCTTTTCTCTGGGGGATTCAGTCAGAGAGTGTTTGGTTGAATGCGATATTGGCGTTGTTGTGGGGTGGAGATGAACAAGGTGCTGCCTTCCCTCTGTTTCCTTGGTTGGTATTTCCTTTGTTGGGGATGGCATACGGTCAGTGGTTTAGACGTTGTGGAGGGAATCTTCAGTTTTATATAAGGTCGGTATTTACAGGGATAGTACTTGTGGGAACAGGCCTATTGTTTAACTATTTTATACCCGATTTTGTCAGTGAGGATTACGCTTTGTTAGCGCCGGGTTCTTGTATTGGAATCTTGGGTTTTATCGTGATTTGGTTAAGTATTTGCAGCTTACTTGTTAATAAAGTTAAGCCCAATAAGATGTTTGACTTGCTCTATTTTTGGAGTAGAAATGTCACTGTCATCTATGTGCTTCAATGGCTGTTGATTTGTTGGGGGTCAATCTTCGTTGGTTTCCAGAAGATGCAAGTGGGAAGTATGCTGCTGTCTATGCTCGTTGTATTGATATTGACGGATGTGCTGACCAGAGTTTGGTTGAGGTTTAAAAGTAAGAACACTTCTCAAAGCCTTCAAGAAGCGGTTGCTGCATCTTAGTATTTATAATTCTGTGAATGGTTGTTGAGTTAAGGCGAAAGCCCCGCTAAGGTAGCGGGGCTTTTTTATTTGTATCAGTTTTATAATCCGTCTATCTATTAGTTTATTTATCCGTCTATTTTTAGCGTCGTTATAGGTTAGGTCAGCAGTTATGTCCCAAAACGAATTGGTCAGGCAACTTAAAGATCAAATTAATCAATGTTTATTGAAGGATCAGTATCCAATTCGGCGCGCTATTGGGGATTTACAAGAGCATTTATCCAGCGCTGACGTGTCTGATAATAAACAAAAGCACGATTCTTATAAAAAGAAATCCAAGCCACGAAAGATTTTGACGGTTGAGCAGATTGTTAAACGTATAGAAAGCTCTACGGAAGTCAGGACTCGCCGAGAGTCTGTGTCACTTTCCATTCAATACCCTGAGATTCTTCCAGTATCCGAGCGTGTTGATGAGATTAAGAAGGTAATCTCAGAAAATCAGGTTACCGTCATTGCTGGTGAAACCGGGTCTGGTAAGACCACTCAGATTCCTAAAATCTGCTTAGAGCTTGGTTATGGTCGCAAAGCTCGTATCGGGCACACGCAGCCGCGACGTTTAGCAGCCACCTCGGTTGCCAGTCGTTTGGCAGAAGAGTTGAATGTTGAGGTTGGGAAGGAAGTCGGTTATCAAGTTCGATTCAAAGATAACTCGAATGAGCAGACTCTCATTAAATTGATGACTGACGGTGTACTGCTGAATGAAACTCGCTTTGATCGCTACTTTAACCAATACGATTGCATCATCATTGATGAGGCGCATGAACGTAGCCTCAATATTGATTTTCTTTTGGGGTATTTGAAGCGAATTCTTCCGAAGCGCCCTGATTTAAAAGTCATCATTACTTCAGCGACGATTGATCTAGAACGATTCTCGAAACACTTTGATGATGCGCCTGTGGTTGAAGTTTCAGGTCGGACTTATCCAGTGGAAACTTGGTATCGACCTCTATCAGCGGCAGGTGAAGAACAGGATGATCTTGATCTGTTTCAAGGGATTGCTCACGCTGTTGAAGAACTAGAGCAGGTTGAACGAACCGGTGGAGAGGATGGTCAGAAATGGCCAAGAAACGGTGATGTCCTTGTTTTCCTTCCTGGTGAACGAGAAATTCGCGAAACGGCTAAAGAGTTAAGAGCTCGTCAATATCGAGATACCGAGATTTTACCTTTGTATTCTCGGTTAAGTAGCGCAGAGCAAAACAAAATCTTCAATCCGTCTGGTAGTGGTCGAAGAGTCGTATTAGCAACCAACGTCGCGGAAACGTCTTTGACCGTGCCGGGTATTCGTTACGTGATTGACTCAGGTGTTGCCCGCATCAGTCGTTATAGTTACCGAAGTAAAGTTCAGCGTCTTCCTATCGAAGCCATTTCTCAAGCCAGTGCTAATCAGCGTAAAGGTCGTTGTGGTCGAACCGCACCGGGTATTTGTATTCGGCTATTTGATGAGCAGGATTTTATTCAGCGCCCTGAGTTTACTGACGCGGAAATTCATCGCACCAATTTGGCGACAGTAATTTTACAAATGCTCGATCTCAAACTGGGTGAGATTGAACGTTTCCCATTTGTTGAAGCGCCAGACTCTAGGTTTGTCAAAGACGGTTATCGTCTATTGGAAGAGCTTGGTGCTGTTAATAAGCAGCATCTAACAAAGGTCGGGCGTCAAATGGCTCGCTTACCGTTGGATGCTCGAATTGCTCGTATGGTGATTGCGGGGCACGAACTTAAGTGTTTATCCGAGATTATCATTATTGCTGGTGTTCTGGGATTACAAGATCCACGAGAACGACCTCAGGATAAACAGCAGCAAGCGGCAGAAAAACACAGTGCCTTTAAAGATGATGCTTCTGACTTCGTAGCACTGATTAATCTGTGGAATGCTTATGAAGAGCAACGCCAGGAAGTAAGTAATAGCCAGCTCAGAAAGTGGTGTCAGAAGAATTTCATTTCTTATATGCGTATGCGCGAGTGGCGTGATATGCATCGTCAGCTTCATATCTTGGCTAAGAGTCTGGATCTTAAAGAAAATGAAAATTCGGCTTCTTATGAGTCCATTCACAAGGCGCTGTTGACCGGATTGCTTGCTCAAATTGGGCAGTTAAAAGAAAAGCGCGAATATCAGGGAGCGCGTCAAAAGCTCTTCTATATTGGGCAAGGTACTCCTTTGGCACGTAAGACGCCGAAGTGGGTGGTCGCCGCTGAGATGATGGAAACTCAGAAGCTTTTTGCACGAACCGTTGCGAAGGTTGAGCCTTATTGGATTGAAGAAATGGCGGGTGACTTGGTTAAGCGTCATTACTCTGAGCCACATTGGGAAAGAAAACGCGGGGAAGTGGTCGCTTTTGAGCGCGTCAGTCTTTACGGCTTAACGACGACGCCAAAGCGTAAGATTTCTTATCAAAAGCATGATCCGGCTTTGTGTCGAGAGATTTTTATCCGAACAGCGTTGGTTGAAGGTGATTACGATACCAATGCTCGATTCTTTCGAGATAACAAAGCCTTAATTGAAGAAGTGATGGCGTTGGAAGATAAAACCCGTCGTCGCGATATTTTAGTCGATGATGAAACACTGTTTCGTTTCTATGATGAACTGCTTCCAGAAAGCGTTACCGGTCATATCAGCTTTGAAAAGTGGCGCAAAGAAAAAGGTCAAGGGCGGGAAAAAGCGCTGGTACTCTCCAAAGAATATCTGTTTAAGCAAGATGAATTTGCTTTGTCAGAGGATGAATTCCCCGATGTAATGAGCTTCGGTCAGCTTAAGTTGCCGTTGAGTTATGCCTTTTCTCCGGGTAAAGAAGATGACGGCGTATCGCTCAAAGTGCCATTGTCTGCGTTAAAACAAGTACCTGAAGCAGAATTGGATTGGTTAGTGCCTGCCTTCCTGAAAGAACGTTGTGTGGCTTTGATTAAGGGGCTACCTAAGCAGTTCCGACGCCATTTTGTTCCCGTGCCGGATTACGTGGAAAAAATTCTTCCTCGTTTAACAAAAGGAAAGGGACGATTGATTGATCAAATCTCGGATCAACTGTTTTATCTTTCAGGTGTGCGTGTTAGTGAAGAACATTGGCAACGAGTAGAAGTTGAGCCTCATCTGACAATGAATATCCAGTTAATTGATGAGGCAAACAAAGTTATTGATCAGGGACGGGATCTTCATCAATTGCTTGAAAAGTGGGGCAATAAGTCCACTGAATTGAAGGTGTCTTCCAATACGCCTCAAGAATTTAATCGTAAAGACATTGTTGAGTGGGACTTCGGTTCGCTACCGAGTGAGTGGGAGTATACGGTGTCTGGCGTTGTGGTTAAGGGCTTTCCGTTTTTACAAGACGATGGTGCGAGCTCGTCGATTGCGCTGACGGACAGTGAACTATGGGCCAATCACCAACACAGATTTGGTGTCTGTCGATTACTGAAAATATCGTTAAGAGCTCAGATTCTGCATCTAATCAAAGAATTGCCTAAGTTTGAAAAAACGGCGTTGTGCTTTGCCACCATTGGTAATCGAAATCAGCTGACGGATGATTTTATTACTGCGCTATTGCTTAGATACATTGATGAAACAGAGCAGGTGAGGACGCCAGAGGCGTTCACGCAGTTACATGAAACGATTCGAGCTGGCCTATATGATCGTGGATGTGAGTTGGCTGAGTTGTTGAATGCCATTATGCTTAAATATCAGTCTTTGGCGAATAAGTTGAAAGGTAAGTTCTCACTCACCACCGCGTTTGTGTTCAGTGATGAAAAGAAACATTTATCTCAGTTGGTTTATCGTAATTTCTTAACGGAAACGCCTCCTGATGCACTTCAGCACTTCCCTCGGTATTTGGACGCCATTGAGTATCGCCTTGAGAAGCTTCAAGGGAATATTCTCAAGGCACAGGACTTCATGAATACGCTGAATGAGTTTTGGGATCGCTATTCAGCGATGTTGGAAAAGAATAAAACCCGACATCGTTACGATCCTAGGCTTACTGAATTTCGCTGGTTGATTGAAGAGTTGAGGGTGTCTTTCTTTGCTCAAGCGTTAGGAACGACTCAGAAAGTATCTGCAAAGCGTCTTGAAGAGTGCTGGAAAGAAGTTGTTCAATAATAAAAGGAATAGGCCTGCGCTATTTGCGCAGGCCGTGAAAATGAAAAGCTAAATCAAGATGTCTTAATCAGCTTCCATTTATTAGGAAGTGAACTCCAATGCTTGCAAAGTAGCCGAGGGCAATCACCGGTGTCCATTTTAGATGGCTAAAGAAGGTGTACTGTCCTCGAGCTTGGCCCATTAGCGCCACACCGGCAGCCGAACCAATTGATAATAAACTACCACCGACACCTGCAGTCAGAGTCACCAAAAGCCACTGATTCTGTGACATGTCAGGTTCCATCGTTAGTACCGCAAACATAACCGGGATGTTGTCCACAATGGCAGAGAGTATGCCCACCAGGATATTGGCAACTGTTGGGCCTAAATCGCCATAGATAAAGGCTGAGGTTAAGTTTAAGTAGCCAATGAAGCCTAAACCGCCTACTGCGAGAATGACGCCGTAGAAGAAAAATAAGGTATCCCATTCCGCTTGAGCAATACGATTAAAGACATCGAAGTTATAGGGATCAACATTCGCACCAGGTGGGTTCTCAGGGCCAAAATTATACATACGTGATTTTTGTTTGAGATAGAAACCGAATAGTTTGAGGTAACCAAGACCCAGCATCATGCCAAATACAGGTGGGATATGAAGGAAGTTGTGAAAGCTAACGGCGGTAATAATAGTCACTAAAAATAGGCCAACAATCACAAGCCCACCGTATTTGATGGCGGACTTACCTTTTTGAATGCCAAGGATTTCTGGCTTTCCTTTCGGAATGGCAAACTGGATGATAAGCGCTGGAACTATTGCGTTGGTAACGGAAGGAATGAAGAGCGCAAAGAATTCTTCAAAAGCAAGAAGACCTTTTTGCCAGACCATTAAGGTCGTGATATCCCCAAATGGGCTGAATGCGCCACCGGCATTAGCACAGACTACGATATTAATGCAGCTTAGCGTGACAAACTTAGGCTGGCCCTGGCCTACCGTCATAATAACCGCACACATAATAAGAGCTGTAGTTAAGTTATCTGCAATAGGTGAGATAAAGAAGGCGAGAACACCTGTGGTCCAGAATAAGCTTCGATAACTGAAGCCTTTATTGACCAGCCAATTCCTTAATTCTTCAAAGACGCCTCTTTCCAACATGGCGTTAATGTAAGTCATAGCGACTAACAGAAAGAAAAAGAGCTCAGTGTATTCGAGAAAGTTATGTCGGATGGCGCTTTCGACAGCATGTGTATTGCCGTGAGAGTTATAGGTAATTGCGATGATTACCCAAATTAAACCTGCAGCGACCATGACAGGTTTGGACTTTCGCATGTGTATTTGTTCTTCGAGAATAACAAGCACATAGGCAAAGGTGAAAATGGCAATGGCTATATAGCCTGTCCAGCTTTGGGTTAAATCCAAAATATGGTCAACATCAGATGCTGACAACAAGCCTGGAGCTAACCCAAAGAGGACAATCAGTGGAAGGTACTTCATCGCTATTGATCCTAGAGATTATTGCTTTTAATGGAATAATTAAGTCCTAATTTTTAGAGCAACGAATCTATCATAGCGAGTGCCAAGTAAATATATGAGTCTGCAGGAATCTCGTCTTTACTTGGCTTAAATCAAGGTTAATTCATAGAAAGTGAAAGGGTTATATTCTTCGAACGCGAATATTCTTACCTTTGATTTTTCCTGTTTTAAGACCTTCTAATGCCTTTCTGGCTTCAGCTCTGGAAACCGCAACGTAGCTAATGTAATCGAAGATGTTGATCTTTCCAATGGCAGAGCCGGGTATGCCGATTTCTTTGGTTAAAGCTCCTAAGATGTCGCCAGGACGCAGCTTATGCTTCTTACCCGCATCTAATCCAAGTGTCACCATATTGGTTTTTTCTGGCCGTGGGCCATGTTCTTTCAATGTGTCTATGGCGATGATCTCAATAGGTTCAGCTTGCATACTATTGATGAGGTCGTATTTCATCTTTTCCGAGCCCAGATATAAGCTGAAGGCTTGACCTTCTTCGCCAGCTCGACCGGTTCGTCCGATACGGTGGATATATACTTCAGGGTCTCTAGGTAAGTCATAGTTCACGACCGCATCAAGCGCTGCAATATCAATGCCCCGAGCTGCAACATCCGTAGCTACTAAGATATGCGCACTTTGGTTGGCGAAACGTACCAGTGTAAGATCACGCTCCCTTTGTTCCATATCGCCTTGCAGAGACAAAGCTAAGTAGCCGCACTGTTTTAGATAATCTGCAACATCATTACAGGTCTGTTTGGTGTTACAGAAAACAATGGCTTGTTTAGGCTGGAAATTTCTAAGGATGCGCACAAGTCCTTTATTTTTGTGTTCTACACCTTTTTCAACCTTGTAAAAGGCTTGTTCAATGTGCTGTTGGGAATGGCTGCTTTCGACTTCTACTGCAACCGGCTTGTACTGGAAATTTTTACTGAAGGTTTCTATGTCAGTAGGGAAGGTTGCAGAGAACAGCAGTGTTTGCTTTTTACGAGGCGTGAAGTCAGCAATGTAATTAATGTCGTCAAAGAAGCCCATATCTAACATGCGGTCAGCTTCATCTAGAACAAAGGTTTCAACACCTTCCAGTTGTAGTGTTCCTTTTCTTAAATGATCTTTGATTCGACCTGGTGTGCCCACCACAATGTGAGCTCCATGTTCCAACGAACCAATTTGAGGGCCGATAGGCTGGCCGCCACACAAGGTAACCACTTTAATGTTGGATAAGTACCTAGCGAGCTTTCGGATCTCAGTGGCGACTTGGGTTGCTAGCTCTCTGGTAGGGCAAAGCACGAGCCCTTGTGCACCAAAAAACTTTGGGTTGAGCTTGGTTAAAATAGGAATACCAAAAGAGGCGGTTTTACCACTGCCAGTCTTTGCTTTACCGATTAAGTCTTTTCCTTCAAGCGTAACGGGTAAGCTCAATGCTTGAATATCGGTCATGGTTTTGTAACCAAGCTGATCGAGATTGCTAAGGAGTTTTTGGGGAAGATCAAGTGAGCTAAAGGCTTGGTTTGACACAGTAGTTTCCATAGTTGCGATGTAAGAAGTGTGATGTAACAAAGTGCGCTGTAAGAACCTAGATCTAAGAAAAGGAGTAGCGTTCAAGCTACTCCAATCATAGATGTTTTTTTAGTGATACGAATGAAAAGAAATGTTCAGGGTGAACCTTTGGATCATCAATAGAACTTGTCTTCACCTGGCTTACGGGTTTTAAAGCGTTTATGCAGCCATAGATATTGACTCGGGTGTTTGCGAATAGCGGCTTCAAGATGAGCGTTCCAGGTTGCAGCGTCCTTCTCTTCGTCTTGTCCAAAGTCTTCTAAGATAGGTGAAAAGCAGATTTCATATTGACCGTTTGGATGACGGAATTGGCTGACTTGCATCACCGTGGCGCCTGATTCTCTGGCAATCCAGCTGGGGGTTGTAATACAACCTGCGTTCACTCCAAAGAAAGGTACAAACACTTCGCATTTCCGACCGAAATCCTGATCCGGTGCATACCAAACGGCACCGCCGTCTTTGATGTACTGAATCATATCTTTAAGGCGGTATTTGTCGAACCCTTGGATGTTGTAGTGACGTCTTCGGCCGTTTTCAATCATTCGATCAATCACTGGGTTATCATTCGGGCGGTACATATAACCAGGGTTTTTAAGTTGAGCCGCGAAAAATGGCAGTGCAATGTCAAAAATGCTGAAGTGTCCGCCAATAAGGAAAACCCCTTTGCCTCTTCTTTTGGCTTCTTCTAAGTGTTCTTGGCCGGTAATAATCAGATTGTTGACGTAAGGATCGACGTTTTGCCACCAGGAATGAGTCGTTTCCAGAAAGCCTTTAGCACATGCGACAAAGGTATCCTCAACCAGTTTGTCTTGTTCAGAATCAGATAATTCTGGAAAACAGCCTGCAATATTCTTCTTTCCGACCTTACGGCGAGCATTTATTTTTTTGTATGCAAGGCGACCTAGTTTGTCCCCCAAGCTTTGTTTCCAGCGCATTGGAAGGAGGGAAACCAAGTAAAGAATAAAGACAACAAACCATGATGGAATAAGGGCTGGGTGCCAAACTGACTTATGTTTATGCTTACTTGCCATGGAATTTACTCTGCTCTGAAACAAAGGGGAGAATTCTATCTTGTAATGAGTTTGTCTCCTAGTAAATGCCGTCAAAATCTTGAGTATGACTGGATGAATCTGCGGTTTATAACTGAAACATATATGTAATATTTTTTTTATTCATCTGTAACATTAAACACTAAGAATACGCTTCAACGGATGAGCACTGGCTCTGAGTTCTCTAAAAAAGTAATGCACTTAAATATATTAATGGGAAGCATATAATGAAGCGTAAACTACTACCATTCGCAATCGCTGCTGCAGTAGCTGTTCCTGGTGTTGCTCTGGCTGAAGCAACTATCTACGGTAAATTAAACGTATCACTTCGCAATGTTGATACTAGTGAAGACATTTGGGAACTTGAAAGCCATGCATCCCGTCTTGGTTTTAAAGGTGATGCAGAATTAGATTACGGTTTGTCTGCAATTTATCAGCTAGAATATGAAATTTCTCCAGATCAAGAAGATGGTGGTTCTTCTGATGATGTTTTCAAACAGCGTGATATCTTTGTTGGTTTGAAAGGCAGCTTTGGTACGTTCAAAGTGGGTAACATGGACACGCCACTGAAAAAAGCACAAGGTAAAGTTGATCTTTTCAGTGATGTTGTTGATATGAATATCCTTCTAGACGGTGAAAACCGTCAAGACAATGCACTTCGTTATACTTCTCCTAAGTTTGCTGACATGTTCACAATCGATACTATGATCGAAGTGGGTGATGGTGCAACTGATGAAGATGGTAACGAGCGTGACGGCCTAACTGAAGGTACTTCTATTGCTCTTATCGCTGGTGATAAGAAATACAAAGCTCAGCCTTTCTACGCGGCGTTAGCGTATGAAAATGACATCACTGAAAACAAAGGCATCAGCATCATTCGTGCAGTAGCTGGCTATAAAATCAATGACATCACGCTTGGTGCCTTGTATCAGCAGTCTGAAGGTGAGCTAGAGTCTAACGAAGATTATGATGATGATGGCTTTCTACTAAGTGCTGCTTACAAAATGGATAAAGTTACCTTCAAAGGCCAATATGTAAGCTCTGATCAGTCTGTCGATTCAAAAGGTCCAATTGATGGTGAGGGTGGTGAAATGTTCACTCTTGGTGTTGATTACAAGCTAGGTAAGAAAACTAAGACTTACGTTTACTATGGTGACGGTGAAAACGACGCTGATGCAGAGTTGACTGTTTACGGCCTAGGTCTTGAGCATAAGTTCTAAGAATTTGTTTCTTATGTAACGCTGTTCAAATCATGAGAAGGGAGCGGATATGCTCCCTTTTTTAATGTCTAAGCATTTCTGGTCGTATATGGAACTAACTTATTCTTTGCTTCTCCTATACTTTTAAGAGATCGACTCTTGTAAATAGCTTGATGTCTCTGTAATTTGTCGTTTTTTCTAGGCGGTTGTTTAAAGGATATAACGTTGAAACCTCTATTACCTTTGATTTTGTTGCTCCTTTTACCTTTAAAAGGTATTGCATCTGATAAAGCAGATCCTGATCCTTGGGAATCGTTTAATCGAAGTATGTTTACCTTTAATGAGTGGTTAGATACCTACATAGCTAAGCCGGTGGCGCAAGGTTATCGATATGTTATGCCTTCGGTTGCAGACAAAGGCGTAACTAATTTTTTCAGTAATTTAGGTGAGCTGGAAAATACGGTAAATAATTTGCTTCAGCTTAAATTTGAAGGTGCAGGCGTTAGTATCGGTCGCTTTGCTTTAAATTCAACGGTAGGGTGGTTTGGTTTGGTCGATGTGGCTACTCATGCAGGGATTTATGAAAGGGACGAAGATTTTGGGCAAACTCTCGGTTACTGGGGGGTGTCGAGCGGTCCTTATGTGATGTTGCCTGTGTTTGGCCCAAGTACTTTACGTGATACTGCTGGTCGAGTAGGAGATTTCTATACACCTAGTCCTTTAGACTACGATCCAATGGCTGAAGAACTACATCCAGATACTCGTATGGGAATGACTGGTGTAAATATTGTTGATAAGCGTGCAGATCTGTTGGCGGCAGAGCGAGTAGTGTTCGGAGATGATAAGTACATCTTTATTCGTGATGCCTATTTGCAGACACGAGAATTTGAAGTGAATGACGGTGTTGTCTCTGATCCTTTCGCAGATTCAATGGATGACTTTGAAGACTTGCCTGAATAAAAAGACAAAGCACCATTTCATCAAGATATTAAAAAAGGGCTCATTGAGCCCTTTTTTAATTAATGCCTTCGATGATTACACCGATTTCATATTGTCCGTCTTTTTCAATGCAACGCATTGATTTAACTTCGGCCTCAAGTGGCGGTAAGTTAGGACGAGTTGAAGAAATGACGATATGAAAAATAGCATCATCTTCAATGGGTTCTGGTGACATGATTAACATGCCATTGCCACTTAAGTCTAGGCAACGAGCCTGGATGACCTGATTGCCATGTTTCAAGGTAATGGTTGCAGGAACATCCATCTGCATCCGAATGAAGTTTCTTTTTTCTTGATAGTCGCGAGCCAACATCACAATACCTCTAGTTCGGTATTTATTTTTCTTTTTTAGGAATACTCCACTTTATACTGCTAGTTTAGCTCTGTGTAAAGAAAGGGCCAAATTTGTCTGACAAGACGTATATTCATTTTTTATAGTTGTGGACGGATTATCATTTATATAGATTAGGGTGCTATTCTTAGCTCGATGATTCCAAAGATGAAGGAAAGGATGCCTAATGACGGTAACAGGCAAAATACTGATTATTGACGACGATGATGCAGTTCGCAGTAGTTTAGTTGCATACCTAGAAGACAGTGGGTATTTAGTCGAAGATGCTCAAGATGGTAGCGGTGGTTTGGAGGCCTTCAAACAATCTCAACCTGATGTTGTTTTATGTGATTTGCGAATGCCTAAAATGGACGGCTTGACTGTCCTTTCCGAAATTAAGAAGTCTTCCCCTGAAACGCCGGTGATTGTTGTATCTGGAGCAGGGGTTATGACTGATGTGGTTCAAGCTTTGCGATTAGGGGCTTCCGATTATATTGTAAAGCCTGTGGTTGATATGGAAATTCTGGTGCACTCGATTGAACAGTGCCTGGAAAAGAAAAAACTGATCGATCAAAACCTGCTGTACCGCGAAGAGTTGGAAGCGGCCAATCAAGAGTTAAGAGAACGGATTTCTCTACTTAAGCAAGATCAAAAAGCAGGTCGTCATATTCAACAGCGCATGCTTCCTCGTCAGGAGTATGAAGCCAAAGATTATCGTATTCAGCATCGTCTCTTTCCCTCTCTGTATTTAAGTGGTGATTTTGTCGATTATTTCCGTATCACGGAAGATAAAGTCCTTCTCTATATGGCCGATGTTTCAGGTCATGGTGCCTCTTCAGCTTTCGTTACTGTCCTCCTTAAAAATCTTACTATTCGCCTAAGAAAGGCGTATAAGAAGAGTGGTAAAGATGATATTCTGCAACCGGCTCTAGTACTTGAACGCATCAACAAAGAACTTCTAGAAACAGGGATGGGTAAGCACCTGACTATTTTTTACGGTGTTTTAGATACTAAAGAGAATACTTTGGTTTATAGCATCGGTGGGCATCTACCGTTACCTATTCTTAAGACTGGTAATCATTGTGAATTTTTATCAAACAATGGTGGTTTTGCAGTGGGCTTGTTTGAAGAAGCAGAATATAGTCAGCAAGAGCTAACTATATCGCCGGATGATTTTGCATTGATCACCTTTTCTGATGGTGTTTTAGAGTTGCTGGAAGAGAAAAGCTTACTTGAAAAAGAGCAGTTCCTTTTAGATCTGGTGGCTGCTGGAGCTGATAATATTGATGGTATCTGTGATAGCCTGAAACTTAAGAGTGTTCAGGATGCTCCAGATGATATTGCTATTCTGAGTTTGACTCGTCGGATGTAACATGGAAAACGGTAGAATTCTTGTCTCAGCGAAGGATGGTACTTACATTCTGAAGTTTATGGGTGACGTACGTCTAACGCTTTGTGCAACGTTGGATGACTTTCTGGAGTCTATGTGCCGAAGTGAACAACTACAGGCTGTCTTGATTGATTTGACCGAAACCGAAGGCATCGACAGTACATCGTTGGGGCTTTTGGCTAAAATTTCAGTGTTGTCTCGAAAGAAGCATCACCTCATTCCTACCATCATCTCTACCAATCCTGACATTACACGGATTCTCGAAAGCATGGGGTTCGATAAAGTCTTTGTTATCTTGAATAACCCTCTTTCTACCCCCATAAATCTTAGTGAACTGCCTGTAATAGAAGGCAGTGAAGCTGTTGTTCATCAGAAAGTGCTTGAAGCTCATAAAATACTTATGGCTATGAATGACTCTAATAAAGAAACATTCAAAGATTTGGTTTACACCTTGGAAGGTGATTGCAAGCACGGTTAACATCGTTTCTTTTTTCTATCAAAAGGGAAATTTTTCATGACTGAATCAGTCAAGATCGCTGTCTTAGGTGGCGGTAGTTTTGGTACTGCTATAGCTAATATCGCCGCTGAAAATGGACATCAAGTGTTTCAGTGGATGCGTAATGCTGAGGCCGTAGAAGAGATTTTGATCACTCGTCAGAATCAGCGCTATATGCCTGATTATCATCTAAATGAGAATTTGGTACCGACAACCGATCTTGAGCAGGCAGTAACAGATGCGGTTGTTGTTTTTGTTGCTATCCCAAGTAAATCGTTTCGTTCTGTTGTAAGCCAGATTAAACCTTTCATAAATGATTCCCAATTCTTTGTCAGCACCACCAAAGGGATTGAGGTCGAATCGTTCAAGTTGATGAGTCAAATCATTCAGGAAGAATTGGATACGGAACAAGTTGGGGTTCTCAGTGGTCCAAATTTGGCTAAGGAAATAGCTAAACGTCATTTGACGGCTTCTGTAATTGCTTCTGCTGATGAGGATAAGTGTCAGTTAGTCCAGCAACTGTTAAGTAATGATTACTTTAGAGTGTATGCCAGCAATGATAATTATGGTGTGGAATTAGGCGGAGCGCTTAAGAACATCTATGCCATTATCTCTGGTTTAGCTGCTGCAATGGGGTTGGGTGAAAATACTAAGAGTATGTTAATTACTCGAAGTCTGGCTGAAATGAGCCGATTTGCCGTACAGTTAGGGGCTAACCCTATGACATTCTTAGGGTTGTCGGGTGTTGGTGATTTAATCGTGACCTGTATGTCTCCGCTTAGCCGTAACTATCGGGTTGGCTGTGCGATAGGGAAAGGAAAGACGCTTGAACAAGCAGTTGATGAGCTTGGCGAAGTTGCAGAAGGTATTAATACGCTAAAAATCGTCTACGATAAAGCTGAAGAGTTGGGTGTTTATATGCCTTTGGTTTCTGGCCTTTATCAAGTTCTGTATGAAGGGGCGCAAATTAAAGATGTTGCGAGAAACCTAATGTTAGGCGCACATAAACAGGATGTGGAATTTGCTATTAAGGATGGTGAATAGAATGAATTATGATGATCAGACGAAATTAGAGAACAAGCTGCTTAGGCTTGTTTTTATGGTGTTATTTGCTGTGGTTTATAAACTATTAGATATTGTTCTAATGCTGGTAGCAATTGCGCAATACCTATTCCATCTCTTAACCGATAAAGACAATGAAACTTTGCGACAGTTGGGCGATGGGTTAAGTTGCTACTATTATCAGATCTTTCAGTATCTAACTTATAATTCTGAAGAAAAGCCATTTCCGTTTTCTGACTGGCCTACCTCTAGTGAAGAGTTAATGAAAAATATTAAGAATACTGAGTCTGAATAGACCAATAATAGGCTCCTGAAATGTTGAGCTAGGGTTAAATAGAAGAGTTGAGTTTATTCAATATATGACACTTGTTAGCTAAAGGACGGGGCATGGAAAACGCGAGTAATCATCTCTTATATGCGACTCGAGCGGATTATTACAGTGCGAAAATCAGGGCGTATTTAGATTACCAGTCTCTGCCTTTCGATGAAGTTGTTCCCAGTCAGAAAGAAATTGATCAAATAATAAAAGCGAGAACCGGAATGGAAGAGTGTCCGGTTCTGATTACGCCCGAAAATATCCTGTTCCAGCCAAATATTGATACGATTGACTCCTTGGAAGGCACTGAAAGTTTGAACTATCTTTCCGTTATTCCAGATGTCACCCCGCTCAAATTTATTGTAAAACTCATTGAGTTGTACTGTGATACTTTTTTGTTCCTTCCTGCATTGTACATGCGCTGGGGTTACGATGAAGCCACAGTGAATGCGTATTTACGCTTAAGAAAGATATACCAATCACCGACGCAGGCTCAATTACAGGCCAATAAGGAACGACAGAAGCTGTCCTTGTTTGGTTTGAACAACCATAACGGTCCGTTCTTTGAGTACCACGCAGAACAAATGGTACTTATTCTAGATAAGCACTTCGAGACTCATAAATTTATTCTGGGGGATCGTCTTAGTCTGGCTGATTTGGCGTTAATGGGGCCGCTGTTTTCCCATTTTTATCAGGATATACGGCCAAGAGAGCTGTTGCTGGATAAATCAGTTCATTTAAAGGCTTGGATTGAACGAATGGTAATTGCTGAGCGAGCTGTAGAGGCTGACTTACCTGATTGGGAATCTCTAGGGCATATTCCAGAAACGCTCTATCCATTGATTCAGTTGATTGCGGATGATGCGTTCCCGTTCTGGTCTGAAAACTTAGATGCCTGGGAAGCATGGGCGTCGAACGATAGGGTGAAGTCCGAGTCTGTTCCGCGGTTTGTATCTACGCATCGTTTTATTTGGAATGCGGTTTCAGTGGAGCAACCGACATCGGTTGAACAGGTTTGGCACTTACAAAAGTTATTGTCGCTGTATAGTGACTCAGATGTGGCAGATCAAGAATATCTTGATAACCTTTTGGACTCTCTCGATTTGTCAGAGTTATTACAGATTACGGTTTCCCATCCTGTAAGCTACAAAGAGTATGCTTTCTATCATCGAGATGCACTTGGTTAATCGTTAGTGCATTTCTTTACCGTTCTAATCACTTCCGAGTAAAAAAGTGATTGCTCACTGAGCTCCCAGCTAGTTTGAGGCCAGTTCCGCAGATTTAAGCTTTGCATCATCATTATTGGCTTTTCTCGAATGCTTTCCCTTTCCCAGGTAGATCTTTTCGTGGTTGAAGAAGAGCTGTGGGTTTTTCTTGCCTAATTTGTATTGATAGATTGCGTCAAACGCTAATACATTCTTCACATAGCGTCTGGTTTCATCGTATGGAATGGTTTCAATCCAAGCATCTATCGGAAGAGCAATAGCAGATTTGATCCAACGATCAACACGATGCGGGCCTGCGTTATATGCAGCTGTCGCTAATGCGCGATTTTGATTAAACCGTTTGTGCATCATTGATAGGTAAGAAGAACCCAGGCGAATGTTGTAATCAGGGTCGTACAAGGACGACTTGGAAGAAATACCAATCTTACGTGCTGTCTGACGGGCTGTGGCAGGCATCAGCTGCATAAGTCCTCTTGCACCAGCACTTGATCTGGCTTGCTCTGAAAAAGCGCTTTCCTGGCGTGCGATGGCAAATAGCCAAGACGAAGGAAGCTGCACTTTTGTAGCAGCCTTACCAAAGGTTGTTTCGTACGGCATAGGGAAACGAATAGCGAGGTCGTTCCAGTGGTTAGCATCAATAACTGCTCGGATTGCTCGATTGTGCCATCCCCAATCCGAAGCCACACGTGCTAATGCCATGAGTCCTTGTTGATCTAGCTTGTTCACCGCAAATTGCCATTCTTTATGAGCTTGATGGCGGTGGCCAATAGCAACCAGTTCTTTAGCGCGGCTAATTTCAGGTAAATTCTGGATTTTGAGATGCATATCTTGAGAGATAGGCACCGGTATATTCGTCAAGGTTAGAGATTTACCCAGCATTTCTGAAGCTAGAAAACCATAGTACGAGCGTTGTTTAGACAACTTTTGGAAGTTCTGTTTAACGATCTGAGGCGGTTCTTGGTTTTGTTTCAGATAAGCTTTGTAGTGCCAATAGAACCAATCGTTGTCCATGTCCTCATAATGTGAGAGCTCTTCAATCCATCGAATCACTGATGGCCAGTCCCGGTTTCTTAAGCTAACACGAATCTGCCACTCAAGGATTTCAGGCGAGCTGTATTCATCCCTAAGTGACTGAAGAAGCTTTGAGGCATTTTTATCGTATTGTCTGGCTAAGCCAAGATAAATTCGTTGTTCTACATGATGTATTTCTTCCGGGGAAAAGTTGAAACGAGTACGATGTTTTTTCCAATAGGCTAGCGCGGCATCTGGTTTTCTTCTAACTCTGCGTTTAAGGCCATGAATGACCGCATCCTTCATATAAGGGTTTGCTGAAGGGAAGCGTTTAGTGCTGGATAGAATGGCAGGATCTTTGTGTGCCCAAATCATCATGCCAGCGGCTTTCTTTTTATCCCCTGTGAGAAAATTGGATGCGTAACTTGCCAGAGAGGTTTTTCTGCGCTTTAAAGCCAGTTTGACTCGCTCATAGGCATAGTCTTGTTTGAAATAGCTGGACTTTAACCAGGCTTTAAAAATAGGATCACAAGCCTTTGGCGCAGAGCGACCAACAACCCACATGTCATGGGTCTGTTGCAAAGCTTCTTTTTTCTTGCCGGTTTTATAAAGGGCTCGTAGATAGTAACAACGAAGGTCTCTTGAATAGAGGCTCTCATCATAGTTATCTAGAAATGCTTGCCATTTTTGTTTTTTAGGAAATGTAGACAGCCATTCAACTTTTAAACGATGGCTGATGGATTGGTCAGGGTACTTATTAATGAATGCCTTGATGGCATCAATGTCTTCGTAATTGTTAAGCTTGATTTGTTCGTATTCTAAGTAAGGGCTAAGAACGTAGTCGGAAAGAGCATGTGATAGGCGGTTAAAGCGTTCTACTTGGCCTTCTTTCAAAGCATCAAGCGCATCTATGTATGTTTGTTGGTTATGATTTAACTTAGCCAACACTTGGGTTGGAAGAATCATTATAATGGCAACAATGAAGCTTCGAATTAGTAACATGGCTATATCTTTTATGTCGTTGGTAAGTGGTTGCACTTGTTATCTGAGTTCAGGCACCGTACGAAACAGAGGCTAACGATAATATCGGTGGGTCGCAATTTTTGTTTAAAGAATGAACTCAGTTCTAAGAGTAAGACTTATTTTTCGATTGGCAAGAGCAAATGTGAAGAAATATTAACTTTGTTTTTTAAGTTTATGATTAATAAGAGAAAAAAATTTAAATTTCTGGGTGTTGATCTGTAAGAAATACGCTCATGTTCTTAGAGTAATTAGCTGTTCCTTATAACGGAACAGTCTGTCGAATAAACGACATAGATAAATGTGGGATTTATGAACTTATTGCAGTTAGATCAGGTTTGTCTTGCCTATGGAGATAAGCCTTTATTGGAGAATGCATCTCATACCATCAATAAAGGGGATCGCATCGCTGTTATTGGCCGAAATGGTCAGGGGAAGTCTTCCTTGCTTAAGCTTGTTTCAGGTGAACAGTTACCTGATAGCGGCGATATCATTCGATATGATGGTCTTAAAATCGGGGTTTTACAGCAGGATTTACCTGCAGCAGGTGATGAAACTGTTTATCAGGTTGTAGCTGGTGGGCTAGCTGAAGTTGGGGAGCTAATTGCTAAATATCACTCCTTAACCACGGATCCGAATGCAGATTTAGATTTACTTGCAAAAGTTCAAAGTGATATTGAAGCCAAAGATGGTTGGTCGCTGGAGCAAAAAGTAGATCAAATTCTTAAGCGCTTGAATCTTCCTGAAGACAAAAAAATGTCTGAGCTTTCCGGTGGGTGGCGTCGTCGTGTGGTATTGGGGCGGGCATTGGTTGCTGAACCGGATTTATTGTTACTTGATGAACCTACCAACCACTTAGATATCCTAGCGATCGAATGGTTAGAGCAGCAATTACTTCAATTCGAAGGCAGCATTTTGTTGATCACGCACGACCGTAGTTTTCTTAAGAGCGTTGCGAATCGAATCTGGGAATTGGATCGAGGTAATCTGACAAGTTGGGATTGTTCCTATGATAAATTTTTGGTTCGCAAGGAAGAGTGGTTAGCTGCTGAAGAAAAACATTGGCAGGAATTTGATAAGAAACTGGCTCAGGAAGAAACCTGGATTCGCCAAGGGATCAAGGCTCGAAGAACACGAAATGAAGGGCGTGTGAGAGCGCTAAAAGCAATGAGGCAAGAGCGAAAAGAGCGTCGCACTCGTGTCGGTAAAGCCGCGTTCTCTATTTCTTCGGCAGACCGCTCTGGCAAACTCGTGGCAGAACTAGAGTCGGTTTCTCATTCCTTTGGTGATCAAAAAATCTTAGCTGATTTTAATTTTCTCCTGATGAGAGGAGATCGAGTTGGATTGATCGGCCCGAACGGAGTGGGCAAGAGTACCTTATTAAAAGTCATTCTTGGTCAGTTAACGCCCGATGAGGGGCAGGTTCGGCTAGGCACCAAAATGGAAGTGGCCTATTTCGAGCAGCTCCGTAGTCAACTTGAGCTAGAGAAGAGTGTTATTGATAACGTCTCCGAGGGGCGTGAAAGTATCACCATTGGTGGTCAAGATAAGCATATTATTGGTTACTTAAACGAGTTCTTATTTACTCCTGAGCGTGCACGAACGCCAGTCAAGGCACTCTCTGGTGGCGAGAAAAACCGAGTGCTATTGGCTCGGTTATTCAGTCAGCCAGCGAATTTGTTGGTTCTGGATGAGCCTACCAATGACTTAGATATGGAGACTTTGGAGTTGCTCGAAGAGCTGCTGATGGATTTCGATGGCACCATTATTTTAGTGAGTCACGATAGATCCTTCCTGGATAATGTTGTTAGTAATTCATTGATTTTCCATGGAAATGGTGTGGTTGAAGAGATTGTAGGTGGCTTTAGCGACTGGCAAACCTCGGGTGGTAAGTTCAAGCATCTTGATGCGAAGAGTGCGTCTAAAAAGGAAAATAATCCGCCAAAGACCCAAGCAGCGAGCCTTCAGAATGCTCAACCTCCGGTTGAGAAAGCAAAGCCCAAGAAACTTAGTTACAAGCTTCAACGTGAGCTGGATTTGTTGCCGGATCAAATGGCAGAGCAAGAAGCAGTTGTGGAACAACTTCAGGAAGAAACTTCGGCTTCGGATTTTTACCAGCAAGATCATGAGTTGGTGACTCAGAAACTACAGAATTTGGCAGAAGAAGAGAGCAAACTTGAAGTCTTAATGGAACGCTGGGTTGAGCTTGAAGCGATGGCTGAAGGTGAGTAACTGATTAACTTCAACAGCGGTACGTGATAAAAATGCCCGTCAACTTGGAGTGAAGTTACGGGCATTTTTTGATGCTATATATATGGTCGTTTTGTTGGCGCGAATACTTAAATTCGAACCGCTAATACATCGTATTCAGCATGATGAATGACATCAGATGCATGTGAGCCCAACAGTAACGCCAAGCCGTGACGACCATGGCTGCCTACGATGACCAGATCTGCATTAATCTCTTTTGCTTTTCTGTGGACTTCTGCATTCACTGAACCTACCACCACATCGGTTTCAACGGCTTCTAATTCGGTTTTATTGATCAATTGCTTAAGGTTGGTTTTCGCGTGATCAATTAACTGTTCCTGAATTTCAACGACGTCAAAGGGAATGTCTCCGCCAAAAGCGAAAGCGAAAGGCTCGATGGTATGTAGAACATGAACTTTTGAACCAAAGGTTTTTACAAAGGTCTTTGCTGGTTCGATGATTTTTTCTGATTCTTCAGAAAGATCTACCGCAAGTAAAATGGTTGAATAGGTGGTCATACTAAACTCCTTTGATTTGAAACCTTGGTGTCAGTTTCACCGGATTATGCGCTTAAACTATGCTCACTGCATAACAGGTTATACTGGGTTAATGGATAATTTCTTAACCTATCGGTAAATAATTTTCGTAGACCATTTCCTTTGTCTATGATCTTATTATTGAAGTAAGTACTTGATCTTTCAACCTTAATAACTAGGGCGTCGATGTTGTTTAATTGGTGTAGGTCAATGTAGTTGAAGAAAGTTTGGTAAGAATGATTTGAATGGGTGAATGAATGCAAGTCTGGATGGTCGGGGTTGGTTTGGCATTTTTGATGATCGTAGGCTCGATCTTATGGATTATGCCTTCGAAACGGGATCGTAGAATCGCGAAACTACGCCAAGCAGCCATATTACGGGGCATTAAAGTTAAGTTGATGAAATATCCCATGATCAATTTATCTGGGCGTGTTGAAGAAGGGGTTATTGATGCCGCAGCCTATGCTTTCAAAGGCATCGATGAAGAAGAAATCACTGCCGGGTGGATGTTAATCAAGAGCTATCAGTCTTCCGCCGAACAAGAGTCTGATAGCGCTGCTCCCGAAGGCTGGGCTTGGTACATAAATCAACAAGCGCTTTCGGATGATATCATGAGTCATGTGGAATCTTTTTTGCGGAAACATTCAGAGCAAGTTCAAGCCCTTTCTGTGATGACTGGGAGTATTACGATTGGGTGGAATGAACAAGGTGATATTTCAGAATTGGATGGTTTTGAACTTTGGGTAAAAGAACTTCGTCAATTATTAACGGTTTATTTTAAACGTCTTAAAGACGAGAGAGTGGAAAATATCGGGGAGTAAAGAATTAAATCTCTTGATCCTCAACTAGAATTATAAATGGAATTACTGGCAAGGAGTGCGATATGCCATCAGAAGTAATTGATTATTCAGTATTGTCGCCAGTCGGCAGCTTGGACGTTCTGTCTATCAAAGAAATTAATAAACTCAGTGGATTAAACAAAGGTAAGCTTTACGAAATGTTTCGGCGTTGTTCGTTGGCTGTAATGAACAGCGGAATTGATAACGACGATATTGAGCAATTGGAAAACCAGTATTTAGACTTTGAAATCAGCATTGTTCCTCAAGCTCGTGGTGCATGTATTGCGGTACAAAATGCCCCAGCAAGAGCCTTTGTTGATGGAAAAATGATCCAAGGGGTGAAGGAAAATTTGTTCTCGGTACTGCGAGACATTATTCATTTAAGTAGCCAGCTGGACTTAGACGCGTTGAATGAAATTGGCTGTGGGCCTATGGTCACCGAAGCTGTTTTTCACACGCTTCGCCAAGCTAATGCGCTACAAGCTCGGGTTGATCCCAATATCATTGTTTGTTGGGGTGGACACTCCATCAGTGAACATGAATACGATTACACTAAGGAAGTGGGTTATCAATTAGGTTTGAGAGGCTTTGATATTTGTACTGGCTGTGGGCCAGGCGCAATGAAGGGGCCAATGAAAGGCGCCAGTGTGGCGCATGTAAAACAGCGGATAAAACACCCTCGCTACATTGGGCTAACCGAGCCGGGCATCATAGCAGCGGAATCACCTAATCCAATCGTAAATGAATTAATTATTCTCCCTGATATCGAAAAACGTTTAGAGGCGTTCGTTAGGTTAGGGCACGGTATTGTGGTCTTTCCTGGTGGTGCTGGCACCGCAGAAGAAATTTTGTATCTGCTTGGTGTCTTAATGGGGAATAAGCACGGTGCTGAGATTCCTGTTTATTTCACTGCTCCGAAAGAGTCGGCGGATTATTTTCAGCAAATAGACGCGTTTATTGGCGATACCTTAGGGCCTGAGGCGCAAGCGCTTTATGAGATCATCATTGATGACCCGGAAAAAGTCGCAATTGAGTTGCGTTCGCGCATGTCTGAAGTGAAGGCAAACCGAAAGGATCGTAAAGATGCATACTATTTTAATTGGATGCTAGAAATCGATTCTATTTTTCAGGAGCCTTTTACTCCAACTCACAAAACCATGTCGGAATTGAGTTTGGATACCGATTTGCCACCGCACATATTGGCCTCTCAATTACGACGAGCGATGTCTGGAATTGTGGCGGGTAATGTAAAGGAGCAGGGGATTTCTGAAATCCATAAGTACGGTCCGTTTAAATTGCACGGTGAATCTAATTTGATGAAGAAGTTGGATACTTTGCTGGCTTCGTTTGTTCATCAAAAACGTATGAAATTACCGGGTAGTAAATACGTACCTTGTTATGAAGTCGTAACGGAACCTGTTACCAGTTAATGATGTAATCACAGAAACCAAAAGGCCCAGCATTTGCTGGGCCTTTTGGTTAATGAAAGAAAATATATTAGCCGACGACTCGCTTGCCACATGCGCTGGCGGTACCGTCTTGAAGGTCTGCCAGTTCGTATAGGCCTGCGATATCAATCAGTTCAATATCACGGCTGCTGTCTAGGAAGCGAATAAGTTCTTTTTGCTGGAACTTACTGAAAATACGGCTAACGGTTTCTACCGCAAGACCAAGGAAGTTACCTAGATCGTTTCTGGACATGGTCAAACGGAAACGAGATGCAGAATAACCACGACGATGGAAACGTTCCGATACAGACACCAAGAAGGTAGCCAAGCGTTGTTCGGATGTTTTCTTACTAAGCAGTAACATCATTTGCTGGTCTTCGGAAATTTCTTGGCTCATGCTCTGAAGAACCTGATCTCTAAGTTCGGGGAGATCATCAGCAAGTGCATCCAAACTGTCGTATGGAATATCACATACCGTGGTTGTCTCTAGTGCAACGGTAGTAATTGGATATTTCTTATTGAATAGTCCGTTAAGGCCAATCATTTCACCGGCAAAATGGAAACCGACAATTTGTTCTTCACCGGACGGGCTGGTAATAAAACTCTTCACGCTGCCTGAACGGATGGCTAGAACTGAGTGAAAATCGTCACCTTGGCGCCATAGGGTCTGACCCTTTTGGTACGGTCGTCCTCGTTTGATGATGGCGTCTAAACGGTCAATGTCTTGTTCGTGAAGTGACAGTGGTAGACAAAGTGAGCTTAGGGAGCAATCCTGGCAGCTAACTGCGGTACCGCATCCTTTGACGCTGGAAAATTTGTTCTGAGGCATAGTTCAGTGTCCGATTAAGTTTGCCAATTTATATCACAGCTTCTCCATTCTTTAAAGCACGTTTATGGTGCGTTTACAGAAAAGTAACCAAAAGGTCAGCATGTGATATGGCTTCGTTCTAACGTGATAAATCCCTACCTTAATAATCTACAGTATAGGTGTTACTAAGTGATGTAGTTTTAAATACTCAGTGGTTCATTTTAGAGTGGTCCATCTCTGAATGATCCATATGAGAGTGATCCTGTTTCCTAGTGTCTGACGACATATCAGTATGATCCATCTGTGAGCGGTTCATACCGGAGTGATCCATTTGAGAGTGATCCATCGTAGAGTGATCTACCTGTGATTCCGTTTGCATGGCACTGTGGTCATGCATCGAATGGCCTTCATGATTACTGGTGTTGCTGGAATCATGATTTTCATGGTCACTATGGTTTGTATGGTCACCGTGGTTTGAATGGCTACTATGGTTCATATGGTTGTTATGGCTCGAATGATCACCGTGACCAAGTAAGTGCTGACTGTTGCCCCAGATAATCCAAGCGCCCATCAGGATCATCATAATGGCAGCAAGATTACGTACGTTTTTATTTCGTATGATGTTGCTTAATTGTGATGCCAGAAGCCCTGTTGCCAGCATTGTCGGTAGAGTACCTAAACCGAATGCAGCCATAACCATCGCCGAACTCGTAGGGGACGCGTTCGCTGAGGCCAAAACAAGCGTGCTATAGACAAGGCCGCAAGGAAGCCATCCCCAGAGTAATCCTAGAAACAGAGACTTTTTAATAGTATCTGCAGGCAAGAAAGGCTTAGTCAGAGGTTGGATGTGTTTCCAAACCCATTGTCCGGGTTTTTCAATTTTTGTGATGGCCCGAGACCAGTCGGCCACATATAGACCCATAAGAATAATAAAAATACCCGCGACTAGGCGGAGAATCATGCCAATGGTGGGGGATAGGTTGGTAAGTAATGAACTCGCTAAACCTACGATCAGTCCGATCAGTGTATAGCTGCTGATTCTGCCTAGATTAAAACTTAGGTTTTTAATGAATCGTTCAACTAAGCTGCCTTGAGAGTTAAGGCCGAATGTGCCGGTAATTCCGCCGCACATACCGATGCAGTGTGCACCGCCAAGTAATCCAATTAAGAAGGCTGCAGTGAATGATAAGGTTTCTACGGTCATAAAGTACGTCTAAATAAGTGCTGTTTGTCGGTGCTTGTTTTAAAAGCAGTGCCTTGAAATTGTGTTACGTGCAAATTTCAAAGCATCTCATTATCTTTATGCGTTAGTTATTTTCTTGGTTATTTGATTCTTGCTTCTTGATTGGTTTTGCGTCATCCGGCATCAGATCTTCGTCATCATCGAAAAGTATCTTATGAGCCGGTGTCTCCATATCGTCAAATTGACCGCTTTTGATATTCCATACCAGTGTGATCACGGCAATAGTTAAAAAGATGATGGATATCGGAATAAGAAAAAGAATACTGTCCACGGAGAACCTCAATCATATATTTCTAAGGCGTAATGCATTCAGCACAACGACTAAAGAGCTTGCTGACATTCCGATTGCAGCAGCCCAAGGGGGGATGTAACCCGTTGCCGCTAATGGCAGGGCGACCAAATTATACACTAATGCCCAAGTTAGATTCTGCTTAATTATTTTTCGGCAATGATTAGCGATCTTGAATGCCTTGTTGATGGCACTAAGTTGGCCATTCATTAAAATCATGTCGGACTTGGTTTTAGCCAAATCTGTGGCTTCGTTCATCGCAATGGAGATACCTGCGGATGCAAGTACTGGAATGTCGTTGATTCCGTCACCGATCATGAGTGTGTGCTTTTGCTCTTGGTGCAGTTTAGATAATTGATCTAACTTTCCTTGAGGGGTAAGGCCTGAATGAATGTCCTCAATGCCTAATTTCTCTGCCATGAATTTAGCTGATTGAGAGCGATCACCGGTGAGCATGTGCACGCCAAGGTTTTCACGCTTTAATTGGTCCAGTGTTTCTTTGGCATCAGAGCGAAGTGTGTCTTGGACTTTAAACAGTGCAATGAGTTGTGTATTGGATGCGAGTACGACCCAGTTATCTTCATCAGGCAATAGCACTTCGTTAAGGTTTGTATGGTTCTGAATAAATTCGCTGTGACCAATGTAATAAGTAGTACCGTCCAGTTCGCCGCTTAAACCGCCGCCGGGAGTGATTTCGACATGTTGAGCCGGATTCGTAGAGGTCGATGAAGATGTAGTTGGAAATGCTCTTGCAATTGGGTGCTCTGATGTAGCTTCCAGACGTGAGGCTAAGCTCAGAGCCTCTTGTTCTGAAATATCGGCCGGAATCTGAACTTCGGCAATGGAGAGCTTGCCTTCTGTTAGTGTTCCAGTTTTGTCGAATAACACATCTGTGGTGGTTGGAAGTGTTTCAAGCACGTGGGTGCTGGTGATAACCAATCCAGAACGCTTTAATGATGAGGTTGCAGCCGTGATGGCTGTCGGTGTGGCTAATGAGAGTGCACATGGGCAGGTGACTACCAGTACGGATAGGGCAATCCAAAAGGCTTTTTCTGGATCAATAAACATCCAGGCTCCCCAAACACTTACCGCTGTAATCAGTACTGCTGCTACGAAGCGGCTGGCAATCGTATCAGCAATGCGGGCAATGCGAGGTTTGGACGATTCAGCCTTGTTCATCAATTCCACCACTAGATTCAGGGTGTTCTGATGTCCGATCGTGGTGATCTCAATTTCTATAGGGTGGTCAAGGCAAACGGTTCCACCCATCACTGAGTCGCCCATACTTTTTCTGACCGGTAGGTACTCACCTGTTAATGCTGACTCATCAATGTCTGCCGTGCCCTCAATGACTTTGGCATCAGACGGAATGGTATGGCCTGCTTTCACCAAGACCTTATCGCCTACTGCAATCTGCTCGGTTGGCGTTACTCGGTATTCGCCCTCTCGATACACGAGTGTGGAGTTGGGCATTAAACCGATTAGGTCGTTGGTGACTTGCGAATTCTGGTGCCGGACCTTCATTTCAAAATAGCGGCCCAACAACAAGAAGAAGGTAAACATACAGACAGAGTCAAAATACACTTCGCCAGCACCATTAAATGTGGCCCAAATACTGGCAGAATAAGCCAGGGCAATGGCAATAGACACTGGTACATCCATGGTAAGGTGTTTGGTCTTTAAGTCGCGAACAGCTGCGTTGAAGAACGGGAAGGCGGAGTAGATAACAACGGGGGTCGTTAGAAAGAGGCTGGCCCAACGGATGAAGGCTTCATAGGAGCTGTCGATACCAGTGTAATGACCAAAATAGAGTGCGTTGGCCATCATCATGACCTGCATCATACCGATACCGGCAATACCAAGGCGGATTAATGCGGTATGACTTTCTTTCTGTTGTTCCTGTGCAGCACGATTGGCTTTCCAGGGTTCTGCATGATAGCCAATAGCATCAATCGCAAAGAACAAATCGCTAAGCTTTAGTGTATTGGTGTCCCAGGTGATGGTTGCTCTGTGGGTACTGAGATTGACGCGAACATCCTCAATACCGGAGATGCGCTCCAAGTGTTTTTCAATCAACCACACACAGGCAGCACAGGTGATGCCTTTTATGAGTAGAGTGGCTGATGCGAGATTGTCTTCATAGGAGCAGAATTTTTGCTGAACACTTGGCTCATCATAGAGCGCGTATTTTTCTTGTTGATCTGATAGGTCACTGGCCTGTTCGGCTTTTTCCGTTCGGAATTGATAATAATTTTCCAGGCCTGCCCCTGAGATGGTAAGCGCCACGGCTTGGCAGCCTATGCAACAAAAGGCTCTTGACTGATCATCAATGTCAGATGTGATATCCAGGTTTTCAGGAATGGACTCCCCGCAGTGATAACAACTTTGGCTTTGCATAGTTTAAATCTGCTGATAGATGCAGAGTTAGCTCTGCTCTGGATATAACCCATTGGGACTACAAACGTCGTTGATGTCTTAGCCCCAATGAGGTGCTTATTGGGTTGAATTTATTGAGCCGAAATAGTCGCTTGGCTGGTGACGTCGAAATGAAGTTCACCTTTTAGAACCCAAGATGAGTTTTGCAACTCCTGAAGGCGTACATAACGCTTGCCGTCCATGTCATCAGCTACCTGACCCGCATAGCGACCGTTACCTTGATGAGTCAGAACTACTTTTTGGTCTTTGTCTTTAATGATTGGATGAATAAGCTCAAGCAGGAGATTGTTTGGCAATTGTTCCAGTTCACTGTCAAATAGAACCGTCATTTCTCCAGAAGCTTTATCAACGCTAATATTCGCTTGAGTGCTTAGGTTTTTTGCATGTTCTTCTTTTTCAATTCGTTCGTTAATCGTAAGGCCTTCTTTAGAATATTCATCGGTGACCAATCCATCTTGGATTTGGAATGAAATATTCAACATTGTCAGGCCAAGGACAACGGATAGAATAAGAGGGGTTAGTGTGATCCATAGCCAAGGCTGGTTCCAGTTTCCTTGGTTTTCGTTCTGTTCTGTCATGTAAGTAATTGCTCTTTGACTAATTCTATGGGGAGCTGGCCTAGATTAGCCAGCTGCTCATGTAGTTATGATACCTCTGGTGAGAAACTATCTGCGATGTCGAGGGCCCATAAAGCGGCTCTCGGATTCGGCAGTAATTGTTTCGTCACTGTCTGCGACTACATTGAAATAAATTGGTTCACTGCGAGACGCTAAATTTTGGGCAGGAACCACAACACTAACAGGAACCTGGCTGATTTCACCTGATTGAAGGTGGATCTTAGTGTCTCCAATAATGATTAAGTCTTCAAAACCAGACGCCGACAATATATAGGTTTCCGCGTGTTGAGACTTGTTCATTATGCGAATGTTGTAACTGTTTTCAATGTCACCTTTAAAGTTCTCACGGAAGAGGTTCGCACCTCGTCCACGGTCTACTTCTAAGTCCACAGGGATTAAGGTGAACAGATTGTACATCAGAGCGCTGAACATCACGATAAGTGCAACGATATATCCGATAAATCTTGGTCGAAGTAATTTCCACTCGTTGCCTTTGAGCTGGTGTTCACTGGTATAGCTGATGAGGCCTCTGTCATATCCGACTTTGTCCATTACGCTATCGCAGGCTTCGATGCATTTTGCACAGGCAATACATTCGTATTGAAGGCCATCCCGAATATCAATGCCCACTGGACAAACTTGAACGCACAGCGAGCAGTCAACACAGTCACCTAATCCCAGCTCTTTTGGATCGGCACTTTTCTTACGAGGGCCACGATTTTCACCGCGTTCTTCATCATAAGAAACAATAAGCGTGTCTTTATCAAACATGACGGCTTGGAAGCGAGCGTAGGGACACATATAAATACAGACTTGTTCCCGTAGCCAGCCCGCATTTAGATATGTCATCAAAGTAAAGAAACCTAGCCAAAAATAGGCTGTATTACCTGCATTGAAGGTGAAAATATCAATGACTAACTGGCGAATCGGAGTGAAGTAGCCAATGAAAGTAATTGCTGTGGCTAAAGCAAAGGCTAACCACAAGGCATGTTTGGTAAGACGTAATGCTAGCTTTTTAGGGCTGAATGGTTGCTTGTCGAGTTTTATGCGTGCATTCCGATCACCTTCAACTTGTTTTTCTATCCACATAAAAATGAATGTCCAAACGGTTTGAGGGCAGGTGTAGCCACACCATATCCGACCTGCAAACATGGTGATGGCGAAGAGTCCGAAGGCGCAGATGACAAGAAGCATAGAAAGAAGCATCAAATCTTGAGGCCAAAGCGTGATGCTAAAAATATTAAACTGACGGTTGGGGATGTCCCATAGAACGGCTTGGTGACCATTCCAGTTGAGCCACGATGTGCCAAAAAATACTACGAACAAAAGCCATCCACCCATTTTTCTAAATTTGGTGAATTGGCCGGTAATGGCGCGAACTTGGATTTTATCTCGGCTTTTGATGGCTTGGTCGCCCGTGAACATCTCAGCTGAGTTAGGTTCGACTTCAGGTGACGCTATATTTTTAGTTGGGATCTTATCGCCCATAGCAGCCTCTTAGCTAATCATTACTTTGTGCGTGGGTATTATCTTTATCTGCCTTTTGAATGTATAGGCCAAAAACAAAAAATGCGGCTGAAAAGCCGCATTTTTTACCAACTAAATGATGCAAATCATTTGTTGGATAGGCTGTAGATGTACGCCGAAAGGATGTGAACTTTTTGCTCGCCAAGAAGGTCTTGGTGAGCAGGCATCACACCTGTACGTCCGTTACGAATGGTGTGTTTAACACGCTGTAACGTACCGCCGTATAGCCAAGTGTTATCAGTTAGGTTAGGTGCACCTAGTAGTTCGTTGCCTTTACCGTCCTGACCGTGACAAGCAGCACAGTTAGCGTATAGTTCTTTACCACGCGCTGCCGCTTCTTGATCAGCTTCTTCACGACCACTTAGGGTAAGAACGTAATTCGCTACATCGTTCACACCGTCTTCACCTAGGCTTTCACCCCAGGCAGGCATCAGACCTTGACGGCCACTCATGATAGTAGTTTTGATCGTCTCACCTGCACCACCATACAACCAATCGTTATCGGTTAGGTTAGGGAAGCCATAGCCACCACGAGCATCCTGACCGTGACATACTGCACAGTTGTTCAAGAACAGACGACGACCGATTTTTACTGCTTCTTCGTTTTGCGAAAGTTGCTCAACAGGAACAGCTGCGTGTTTTTCGAAGATAGGGCCGTATTTTTCTTGGTGTGCTTGTTGATCTGCTTCAAGGCGTGACAGGTTTGTGATACCTGATAGACCTTGAGAGTTACCCATTGGGTAAATTGCAAGATAACCTAGACCCCAGAAAATCGTACCGTAGAACAACCATAGCCACCATTTCGGCATTGGATTGTCGTATTCTTCAATACCATCAAAGGTATGATGCATTTTACGATCCGGAGAGTCCGAACCTTTAATACGCTTTGCGAAGTGCAGCAGATAAAGGAAGCTTAGGATCAAGCCAACACTGATGATCCAAGTCCATAAGCTCCAGAATCCTGTGAGCACATTTTCTTCTGCCATGATTTACTCCTGATTCTTCTTGTCAGAAGAGGCTAGATCTTCTTCATCTTTATCTGCGAAAGGAAGATTAGCCGCCTCATCAAATGGTTTTTTGCGTCGTGAACTGAAGGTCCAAATAATGATGCCGGTGAATACTACAGCCATTGTAATTGTGGCTAGACCTCTTAAATCATTAACATCCATCAGTTCATTCCCCGTATGAATTAAAAATTAACGGTTGCAAATTAACGCTTATCTTTAAGTGCTGTACCCAGGTTTTGAAGATAAGCAACAACTGCATCAATCTCGCGTTTGCCGCGTACTTCAGCGCGAGCGTTGTCGATTTGCTCGTCTGTGTACGGAACGCCTAGAGTGCGAAGTGCTGCTAATTTCTTACCTGTGTCGTCACCTGTTAGTTTATTTTCAAACAACCATGGGAAAGCAGGCATGTTTGAATCAGGTACTACGTCACGTGGGTTGTAAAGGTGAGCACGGTGCCATTCGTCACTGTACTTACCACCAACACGGTGAAGATCAGGACCAGTACGCTTAGAACCCCATAGATGTGGGTGATCGTAAACATACTCGCCGGCGACAGAGTAGTGACCATAGCGCTCAACTTCTGCACGCAGAGGACGAACCATCTGAGTGTGACATACGTTACAACCTTCACGGATGTAGATGTCTTTACCTTCTTGTTGAAGGGCAGTAAGCGGCTTAAGGCCTTCTACAGGTTCTGTAGTCTGCTTTGCGAAGAACAAAGGAACGATTTCAACAAGAGCACCGAAGCTGATACCGATCAAAGAAAGAACGATCATCAGGCCGATATTCTTCTCGACTGTTTCGTGTTGCATATTCTACTCCTTGCTCCTGATTATGCCGTTTGAGCTTGAGCAGCTGTTGCTTGCTCAGTCTTAGCTTGACGGATTGTGCGATAGAAGTTGTATGCCATGACAAACATACCGCTCAAGAACACCGCACCACCTAATATACGCATGCCGTAACCGAACTTGCTGTATACCACACTGTCTACGAAGCTGAACTTCAAGGTGCCGTCTACGTCAACAGCTTTCCACATTAGACCTTGACCGATACCGTTGATCCACATCGCAACGATGTAAAGTACTGTACCGATGGTTGCCAACCAGAAGTGAAGGTTGATCGCACCTGTGCTGAACATTTCCTTACGGCCATATAGACGAGGAAGCATGTGATAAAGAGCACCGATAGATACCATTGCTACCCAGCCAAGCGCACCTGAGTGTACGTGACCTACAGTCCAGTCCGTGTTATGTGAAAGCGCGTTCACAGACTTGATTGACATCATTGGACCTTCGAAAGTAGACATACCGTAGAAAGAAAGAGAAACAACTAGGAAACGAAGAATAGGGTCGTTACGTAGTTTGTGCCATGCACCAGACAGCGTCATCATACCGTTGATCATACCACCCCAAGAAGGAGCAAGAAGGATCACAGACATTACCATACCTACGTTTTGAGCCCACTCAGGAAGTGCAGAGTAGTGAAGGTGGTGAGCACCTGCCCAGATATAGATAGAAATTAGAGCCCAGAAGTGAACTACTGATAGACGATATGAGTAGATTGGACGCTCTGCTTGTTTAGGTACGAAGTAGTACATGATGCCAAGGAAACCAGCAGTTAGGAAGAAGCCTACTGCGTTGTGGCCGTACCACCATTGAACCATTGCATCTACCGCACCAGCATATACGTAGTAAGACTTCCAAAGACTAACTGGAAGCTGCATGCTGTTACCGATGTGAAGAACTGCAACTGTCAGAATAAAGGCAACATAGAACCAGTTAGCTACATAAATGTGCTTGGTTTTACGGTTGCGAATAGTGCCGATAAATACAACAGCGTATGAAATCCATACCAATGCAATTAGGATATCGATAGGCCACTCAAGCTCAGCGTATTCGTGGGAAGAAGTGAAACCTAACGGTAGCGTAATAGCGGCTGCTACGATCACTGCTTGCCAACCCCAGAATGTGAATTTCACAAGAGGTTCAAACGCTAAGCGTGTCTGACATGTACGTTGTACAACGTAGTATGACGTTGCAAACAAGGCACAACCACCGAATGCAAAGATTACGGCGTTAGTATGAAGAGGGCGAAGACGACCAAAATGCGTCCATGGCAGATTCAGGTTTAGTTCAGGAAATAGAAGTTGCGATGCAATTAATACACCGACTCCCATGCCGACAATACCCCATATCACGGTCATGATAGCGAACTGGCGCACAACCCCATAATTGTAGGTTGGGTGTTCGAAGGTAGACTGATTCGCAGTAGCACTCATATCAGTTTCCAGGCTTAGTTAGTTATGGTTTATGAAATCGCGCGCAAGTATGCGTAAATCCCGCATACAATGCAAACGATGGTTTGAATTATATGGATTCTTCAATTAGAAATGAATCTGTGTATGCCTATTAACCCTATGATCTATGTCAGTATTTTGAGTGTTAATGGTAAAAATGGCTAAACAGAGTTTAGAACAAGCTAGGAGAAGTATGGAATTTCTAACAACAAAAGCTAGAAATGAAGACACCGGAATAACCTTTGTGTTTGCACATGGTGCTGGTGCACCGATGGATTCGGATTTCATGAATGACGTATCTGAGTTATTTGCTGATCAGGGAATTACTGTTGTCCGTTTTGAATTTCCTTATATGCAAAAGCGTCGTGAAACGGGTAAGAAGCGACCACCAGATCGTGCGCCTAAACTGTTGGCTTGTTGGCAGGAAGCATTGGCGCAATTGACTTCTACATATTCCTCCATCTTTATTGGCGGGAAGTCTATGGGTGGGCGTATGGCGACGATGCTTGCTGCCGACCCTGAGGTTCATGCTCAACAGTTACCTATAAAAGGCTGCGCGTGCTTTGGTTACCCTTATCATGCACCGGGTAAACCAGAGAAAGTTCGTAATGAGCACTTTAATGATGTGTTTGTACCGATCTTGATTCTTCAAGGTGATCGGGATGCCTTTGGTGCTAAAGAGGAAGTGTCGAATTATCAAGTTTTCGAAAAGGTATCGCATCATTGGCTCAACGACGGAAATCATGATTTGAAACCAAGAAAGGTCTCAGGAACAACGCATGAAGCCAATTTGCAGGAAGCTGTAAAAGTTGCAGCAGAATGGATGAAGCAAATGCAGTAGCGGTTTGATAGCTTGATGATGAATATTGTTTGAAGAGAACCTCATGCTTGAGTCTTAAGGTTCAAGCATGAGAAATAAAGTCCGCTGTTTCTTGGGTAAGGGGCTTTTTAATCGAATTGATTAAGCAACTGCCTTTGGTCATTCGCCAGTTTCTTAAGGGACTCACTGATGTTAGATGATTTATCCATCGCACGAAGTGTATCCGTACTGTGCTCCATAACCTGATTGATTTTGTTTTGAATGACGCCCGTTTGTTGCGATTGTTGTTCTGTAAAAGCAGAGATCTCTTCTGACATTAATTTGATTTCATCGACGGATGCTTGGATGTCTTGAAGTGCTTGGCCCGCCTCAGTTACTTGATCGACGCCGGTTTCAGTGGTCTCTTTGCTACTTTGCATGGTACTGACGGCGTCTCTCGCTTCTGATGTAAGCAGCTCGATGATGTCGTTAATTTGATCGGTTGATTCTTGAGTCTTCATCGCCAATGAACGAACTTCATCTGCTACCACGGCAAAGCCTCGACCTTGTTCGCCAGCACGTGCCGCTTCAATAGCGGCATTTAAGGCTAGTAAGTTGGTTTGATCGGCAATGCCTTTAATAACATTTACAAAATTACTGATTTCTTCACAGCGTTTGGCAAGTTGGTCGACGGTTTTTTCGGCTTTATCCACAGATTGAGACGATTCACGAATCGTTTCAATGGTTTCTTTAATGATGTAATTGCCTTTATCACTCAATTCATGAGCTTTCTGGGTCAACTCTCGAGAATTCTCAAGCTTTTGGAAAATAGAGTTGATGCCTTCCAGAATGTCCGTGGTTTCACCCAAAACATCGGCCAGTTCTGCTTGTTGCTTATGAATCTTTTTCTGAGTTTCTTGGGTGGAGACATAGCTCTCATTCACTGCGGAGGTTAACTCCGTTGAACTAAGGTCAATGCGTTTAACAACGGTTTCCAGGCGAAAATTGGCCGCTTTTAAATGAAGGGCCAGTTCATTGGCTTTGTGAGGTGCACCTAGGTACATGTATTGGATGAAGTCGGAGTTGGCATTATTGGACGCGTCAGGTAGTGCAAGCTTAAGTTGTCGTTTAAACACTTTTCCTGAAACTATACATCCCGCTAAAGCCAGCGGAAGACTCGCAAGCCAGCCGAAAAAGTCGTGACCTAATAATGCTGCAGTGAAGAGAATAAAGCAGATTGTGTATTCTAGAAATTCTGAAAAACGCGCATAGAAAGGTACCGGGGACTTTTCGGAGTTGAGTCGCTGGTACACTTCTTCCGTGCGTTGTATTTGTTCTGTCGAGGCCTTTCGTCTTACCGATTCATATCCCGTGATTTGCCCCTTCTCTTTGATTGGGCTGACATACGCATCGACCCAATAATGATCACCGGATTTTGCCCTGTTTTTCACAATGCCCATCCATGATTTTCCGGCTTTTAAGTGTTGCCAAAGGTCAGCAAAAACGGCTTGCGGTACATCGGGGTGTCGAACGAGGTTGTGGGCCTGACCTAATAGCTCGTCTTTTGAAAAACCAGCCAGTTCGATGAAGTCTTCATTGACGTCGGTAATAACTCCTTTTTCTGTAGTGACCGAAACAATTTCATGCCGGTCTTCCACAGGAATGTTTTTGTTGGTTACGGGTAGATTCTTTCTCATAATCGGGTCTCGATAACAACTTGGGCCAAAGGGATGCCACTATCAATAAATAATAGATCGTTATAATAGTTCTTCTAGAAAACAGCTCGAACCTAGAAGGAAGAGCTGAGAGCAGCGCTTATCGGCTAAACATTTGAAAACTTAAAGGTAGGAAAGGGAAGGCAATAAAAATGCCTTCCTTATTTGGGATTATGCGTGTTCTAGGATGGTGATTTTCTCTGGTTCTGACAGCATAGGGTCAATTTTATACATGATTTCAGTACGTTCATTTGAATTTAACCAGTTGATCCAATCTTGTTGTGAACGCCATTTTGATAGTGTAAGACGACGACGTGGATTGCTGGCATCTTTCATCGATTCGCCTGCAAGAAAGCCTGGTGCCTGAATTGCGGATTGAAGTATGTTACGCACCGACTCTTCGTAAATATCGTCAAGGCCATCCATAATATTTCGTTCAATCAATACTCTTATCACTGCGAGTTCCTTTTGTCGTTACTCTTGGGTCATTACTTATTAGATAGACCAAAAAGGTGGGTCTATTTAATAGTTTAGCGTTTCCCGATTGGGTTGCTATTGAGATTTCTAAAGAAATTTCAGCAGTATTGCAAGGATTTCAGTATCATACCGCCTTTTTATTCGATGGCTGTTTTTTCTGTTGGTTCGATACCTTTCGAACTTTATTTTTTCAGTTAGGTACTTATGAATATTCGCTCTATAGCTATTAATTTGATTGGTGATGACATTCCGCTGCAGAAAAATTATCGGAAGACGTCTCCTGGTAAGCGATCTGCGGATGCAAATTCCTTGCTTAGTTTCACAAGCCTTAATCCAGGAAGCTTTAGTGCAGAAGGGAAAGGAAAAGGGCTTGAAGTTGGAGAAACGGTCTTTGTTTCGCTTAAAGGCAGTAAGACTTTGAGTTTGCCTTTAATGATTAAGAGCATCACTTATTTGATTGAGCCTGCCGACCATTGGCAGGCCGAGTTGGAGGGGGAATCCTTTGGCTCACTGAATATTTATACTTGGCAGGTCAACTGTGATTCCTGTCAGCAACCTTATCCATTGGAGTTTGTCAGTCGAAGTGACGATGATTCGTCTGCTCAGATATTTCATGCTGAAACCAGGTTAACGGCGCTCGGCTGGTTATTAGATAACGGACAACATATTTGTCCAGTGTGTGCGTCTAAAGAGTCTCGTGAGTCTCAGCTTCATTGATGTATGTTTTTTATCTCTGATGGCGATACCAAATAGTAAGTAATTTGATGGGAAATCCTGTATGACTGAAAGCAATTATCCTGAATTTCAACACGAACTGGATGCAAAAGGTTTGATGTGCCCTGAACCGGTTATGCTGTTGCATAAAAAGGTACGAGCGATGGCTTCCGGTGAAGTGTTGCGTATTGAAGCGACAGATCCGTCAACCACTCGTGACATTCCACAGTTTTGTAATATGCTGGATCACACCCTGTTAAAAGAGGAAGTGCTAAAGCAAGATGGCAGTGAGATTTATCTTTATTTCATTCAGCGTCGTTAATTCAACGTCTTTTTAGTGACCGAGGTGACCTAGTGTGGCTAACCTTGGTTCATTTCTAATTTTTGATTTTGAGTATTTGGTTTTTTTGACGACTTCTTGAGTGTCAGTAGGCCTGAGACAAAGATCAGTAAACTTCCAATGATCGTTGCCCAGCGCAGTGATTCGTCCCAGAAAACCCATCCGTAAATAGATGCGTATACTAATGATGCGTAAGTGAAGGGGGCAATTCTGCCTGGTAGTGCAAGGGTATAAGCTTTGGTCATCATTAGCTGACCGATAGTCCCTATAGTTCCCATTAAACAAAGTAGACTCAGAGCTTCTAATGTGGGTGTTTTCCACGCCCAGAGTAAAGGCACGGAAGAGATCAGGGTACTCAGAAGAGCAAAATAGAAAACGATACGGGCACTTGGTTCGGTAGCGCCCATTCTTCGGATGGTGACTTTGGCAAGACTTGCCAACGCTGCGCCGGCTAAACCTATCAAAGCGATTAAGGTAAATTCAGACGCGTCAGGGTCAAGAATAATAGCAACGCCGATGAAGCCAATCACAATAGCAAGCTTTGACCAGTTAGAAATGCGTTCGCCAAGCCATAAGAACGCAATAATTGGAATAAACAAGGGTGCTGAGAGCTTAACCAACATGGCTTCAGCAAATGCAATGTGCCCAATACTGTAGAAGAAACAGTACATGGCGGTGACGCCAACGGTTGCTCTCAATAAGTGATAATGAAAGCACTCGGTTTTGAAGAGGCTGCTGCCCATGGTTAACAGCATGGGAAGGATCGCCATTAGGCCGAAGAGATTGCGGAAAAACACAATCATTTCGTTTGGGAGATCGAGCGCCAATACTTTAATGATTGCGCCCATGGAGGCCAATAGAAATTCTGCAACTAATAATAGCAGCGAAGCGCGGACGGTTGCCGAGGCAAGCATAATGATAGGAATCCGATGAAAAGAGCGCAGTTTATCACAGATTCATCGTTGTCCAGAGATCGGTTGGCGTTTGAAGCAATCAAACAAGGTCAATCAGCAGGGAAACCACTGTCATAGCGTTTGGATCTTGGAGCTTGATGCGAGTTGCTATGCTGTGCTGAAAGTAATAGCGAAATTCAGAATTTAGCTCAGCAGGAGTAAGTTCGTGGGAACCTGGTAGGGGAATAATATCCAGTTCTTCCGTCTTTGGAACCATCGCCTGAAGTGTTCCTGAACTGGTTAATTGCCAGCTGATGATGGGCTTGAGATGAAATCCCTTTCGACCTTGATGTTTGAAAGCTGCGTGTGTTCCGAGGTGATCAGGGAGTTCTTGTATGATGTGTTCGGGTTTGCTTTCCAATTCCTCGCTTTTGCTTCGGCTTTGGACTTTTGGCGGGAAGTATAGCTCTTTCAATGGTTCTTGCGGAGCATAGAATTGATGAGCCAGTTCAAGCTCTTTGCTCTTATGCTCAGGTGCAGTAAAGAAAATTCGTTCTTGACGGGTGTCGTAATAGCCTTGCCATTGTCCATCAGGTGCTGATGCACCAGTGCTCTTTTCAAACCTATGAGTGGTCACTATGTCTTTCAGCCAAGGAACAATTGCGCACACTTGGCCGTTATCCAATAAAGCCCAGAATAAAATCTTTACTGAAAACAAGTGTTCCTGGCTCAAATCACTGTTGTATAGTGCTTCCATACCGTCGAGCTCAGAAGAAATACGCACAATACGCGGTGCTTTAGAGGGGGATTTGTTAATGCCTCTGTAATTATCTAGCTGAATGATGTTGTTTTTAGGATCAAACGTCATGACGGATTGTCTTGTATTCTTAAATATATCGAAGGTGTTTAAGCACATTCAGTGAATTTCTTAACTAACGTAGATTAGTTAAGCCATTACTACAGGTATCGGCCTATGTTGACCAAACATTACTATTTTGCCTACGGATCTAATATGAACAAAGAGAGGATGGCGGTTCGAGGGCTGTCTTTTTCTAATCCCGTAAAAGGGGTGATGCGAGGTTATCGGTTGGCCTTTAATAAGAAGGCTTGGGATCATCCTGCGAGATCCTACGCAAACATTGTGTTTGATCCTGCCTCGCATGTGGAAGGCGTTTTATATCGTTTAGATGACGAGCATCAAATTCAAAAAATGGACCCGTTTGAAGGTGCCCCAAGGCTCTATAGTCGAGAAATTTTTCATGTTGAAACTCAGCAAGGGCTTATCCCTTCATGGGTTTATATTGCGAATAAAGCCACTATTTCAGACGGTTTGAAACCGGATCAGTGGTATTTAGAGCATTTATTGGCGGGTCGAGAACACTTGTCTGAATCCTATTATCAGAAGCTTACCTTGGTAGAAACCAACGGTTAAGCCTTCTGATTATCAGGTTGGAGTGAATGGCTTTGGTTGAATTTATATTTCTGTACATAGAATAGATACATCATTTGCAGTACGCCATTGGCACTGAGACCCGCAATTAATGCAATCCAAAATCCTTTTGCTCCGATCGGGGCGGGTAAGCTAATCCACTGAGATAACTGATCTCGAAGGTCTGACTCCAATCCAAGTAAATAACCAACCGGTATGGCAACCACCCAAAACGCGATGATGGTTAATATCATCGGAACGGTGGTTTGCTGATAGCCTCGAAGGGCACCTGCCGCGGTTACTTGTACCGTGTCTGATAACTGAAAAATGGCTGCCAAGATCAGCAATGAGCTGGCAAGCAGTAAGACCTCTTCGTTTTCTGTATACAATGCGGGAATTGTGTGTTGATTCAGCATGATCAAGATCATCGACACAATGCCAAACAGAAAGGCGATTCCGACCCCGGTTCGAGAAACCAACTGAGCCAGTCTCAAATCTTGTCTGCCTAGTTGGTAACCCGTTCTGACCGTAATAGCTTGGCTTAATCCCAAAGGAATCATGAACATTAGCGAGGAGACATTTAAAGCGATTTGGTGAGAGGCCATTTGAATTTTGCCAAGATGTGCAATTACTAAGGGAATATAAGTAAACACAGATACCTCGGCCAAAATGGCTAAGCCGATAGGGATGCCAACTTTAGATAAATGTTTCACCATCGTTTTAAAGTTGTCAGGGCAGTGCCATTCAAAGATGAGTGTTGAGACCGTTGACTTGCCGTCGCTATGAAGTTTTTTGATAAGTTGACGATCGTGTCGTTGGATGTAGCTTAATCCCCAGTAGGAGATCCAAAAAATAATGCCACTGGCCAGTCCGCAGCCTGCGCCGCCTAGTGCTGGAATGATTTCAGTATGGTCATTGATAGTTAGGCCATAAATAAAGAGATAGTTCAGAGGGATGTTTAGCAAAACGGCGGCAGTGGTTATCAATAGAATATGACGAGTCTTTCCGCTGCCTTCGGATAAACTTTTATGGACTTGAAATAACCCGGCTGCAGGTAAGCCAATCAATATGTAGAGAAGATAGTCAGAGGCCAGTTCAATAGTGCTGGCGTCACTATTCAGTGAGCCTATGACTTGTAGGCCTACATACCCTGCAATCAGAAAGATGCACGTTACCATCAAAGAGAAGTAGCGAGCACCTGCCAGCCAAGGTTTGATGTTTTGGTAACTTCTCTCTCCGTAAAACTTGGCGATTTGAGGTGTCAGTGCCATGAGAGTGGCAGTCATCGTTAAAAAGAGTAAGTTCCAAACCGATGATCCAAGGGAGAGCGCTGCAAGGTCTGTTGCTGAAACTTGACCGGCCATAACGGTGTCTATCACTGACATCGAGCAGGTTAATGTCAGAGCCAGAATCATAGGTGTGGCTAGTTTGATCAGGCTTTTGGATTCATTGATTATATGGTCAAGTGTGTTCATTCAGTTGTACAAAAAGTGGTGTGAAACATGAGGGAAAGAAACAAATAAGACTTCGTAAGCGAGGGCGGATATAATACGCCCTCCTTAAATGAAAGGATAGTTTCAGAACGTAAGGTTTTTTAATGTTGTATTCTGACGTGATTGAGGCATCAGTCGAGCAAAGAGCGGAGCAAAAGATGCGCCTTCAGCATACGGCTGAAGATATAATTTCCCTCTTTAATCAATGTTTTAAAGAAAGTGAAGGGACTGAGCTGGTGGGATTTAATCCTGAGCCGGAATATATTCCTCGACATCTGAGAGATGCTTCTCTGGATGCTATCTTATTTACTAAGGATTATTTTGCGAGTGCGCTTCATGAGATCAGTCATTGGTGTATTGCTGGGGTAGAAAGACGTAAGCAGTTGGATTATGGCTATTGGTATTGTCCAGATGGTCGAACACCTGAGCAGCAGGCACTGTTTGAACACGTGGAGGTTAAACCGCAGGCCTTAGAGTGGCTTTTTGCTGAAGCTGCAGCATTCCCATTTCGGTTGAGCTTTGATAATCTCAACGGCAGCCCTGTGGATGCCAAAGGCTTTGCGGATCGAGTACATCAGCAAGTGCATGAGTATTTAACAAATGGTATCGGTGAACGGCCTAAGAAGTTAATTCAGTCTTTGTTAGTTTATTACAGAGGAACGACTTCTTTGGATTCTCATTGGTTTAAGCGCTCCAAGTTAGGTTATTTGGAGTAAGTTCGCTGGATAGCGTGAGCATGAAACAGTGTTTGTTTGTGAAAACAGCTCACGCTCGGACAGCAAAGACATAAGTAGGTGAAGTTGTGCTTAAAGCACTCAAAGCGTGGACGAAACGTTCTGACGATAATGCGTCAGGTTCCGATAAGTCTCAGAAGAGATCGTCCCAAGATAAGAGCAAATCCAACAGTAATGTTGGTAAGAACGGTAATCAAAGAACGAACACTAAGAGTAACTCTGGTGGTCAAAAAGGCCGGAACGGCGGCAAGTCGCAGGCAGGTGGGAAGCCTCACGGTCAGCCTAAGTCCAAGTCGAATAAACGCAGTCATACCAAACCTAAATCCCGCGATCAGCACGAACAGAAGCATCATAAGGCTCAGATGGAGTCCACATGGTCTGTAGAGCAGTTTGTTGTTCCTGAAGAAGAAGGGAAGACTCGATTCCATGATTTCGAGTTGCATCCTCAACTGATGCGAGGCATTTGTGATTCAGGTTTCAGTTACTGTACACCGATTCAGGCGTCAGCAATTCCGATTGCTCTTCAACACAAAGACATTACGGGTAAGGCTCAAACAGGAACGGGTAAAACTGCTGCGTTTTTGATTTCTGTTATCCAGAATCTTCTAAATAATCCTTATCAAGGTGAGCGTTTTGCTAGTGAACCGCGAGTCTTGGTACTAGCGCCAACGCGGGAATTGGCATTACAGATTGAAAAAGATGCCATTGAACTGACGCGTTTTACGGAATTGAATGTCGGCTGTGTTGTTGGTGGTATGGACTACGATAAACAACGTAATCTGCTGCGTAACTCTGTAGTCGATATTCTTATTGGTACGCCAGGTCGCCTGATCGATTTCATGTTTAAAGAAGACGTCTATCTGGATCAGGTAGAAATCTTGATTTTGGATGAAGCGGATCGAATGTTGGACATGGGCTTTATTCCGGATGTTCGTAAGATTGTTCGTCAGACACCACATAAAGAAGATCGTCAGACCTTATTGTTCAGTGCCACTTATAACGATGACATTATCCGCCTCACTGAGCAGTGGACGATCGATCCGGTACGCGTTGAGATTGAACCTGAGCAGGTGACATCTGAACGAGTGGATCAAAGAGTACTGCTGTTAGAGGCATCTCAGCGTTACGATCAGCTTAAGAAAATTATCAGTGGTGATGATGTAGGCCTGGTCATTGTGTTTTTGAATCGTCGAGATCAAACACGTAGATTATATGAAAGCTTACGAAAAGATGGTGTGAAAGTGGCCATTTTATCTGGGGACGTTCCTCAGAATAAGCGTTTGAAAACGCTTGAGAACTTTAAGAAAGGAAGTATTAAGGTTCTTGTCGCTACAGATGTTGCTGGTCGTGGTATTCATGTGGACGACATCACCCACGTCGTGAACTACACCTTACCGGAAGACCCGGAGGATTATGTTCATCGCATCGGTCGTACCGGTCGTGCAGGCCGGACAGGCCACGCGATCAGCTTTGCCAGTGAAGATGATGCATTTGTGATTCCGGAAATTGAAGCTTATGTGGGTGATAAGCTGAAAATGGAATATGTAGATTAATTAGCACTTAGACGGATAAAGAGGGCGATGATTAGCCCTCTTTTTGTTTTATGGTTGCTGTGACTGTACGTTTTGATGCATTTAGATATCGATGGATTAGCTGAATTCCAGAATCCAATCGAGCTGGGTAGGTTCATCACTTCGTTCTACGATGATAAATCCCTTCTTTTGGTTTCGCTTAATCAGTAAATCGAGCTTTTTAACGGCATCGGAATGGTTGGCAACGGGAATGTTCTGAACTTTTCCATTGTGATTACCAATCACACCTGAGGATTGAGTAAGAACCCAACCACCGAACAAATCCTGCTGGATGTGTGCAATGAAATACGAGTTGTCTTTGTGCCATCGTATTAGCATGGTTCGGGTGAGTCCGGTTGGGTTCTTGGGCGTTATTAATGTTGTAGCATTTTATGTCGCATGATTATATCCGAGCAATACTGTTGGCGCGACTTTCGTGCTTTTGAGGTAAATAGAAGCAAATGAAATATGGCAGAAATGACCTTGTGCTTTAAATTGCTCGTCGTTTAGGATGCTGAAAAGTAGGTTGTTTGACTGAATACTTGTTCGCGCTTGTTGTGAGCAATATAACTTTTAGGGAAATTTGCGATTCATAACTATGAAAATTGTTGCTGATGAAAACATGCCGTTGGTTGATAGCCTGTTCGGTGAGCTTGGGGAAGTCGTGCGCCTTCCTGGTCGATCAATGTCTGCTACTGATGTTAAAGATGCAGATATCCTGTTGGTGCGTTCAGTAACCCAAGTGAATGAGTCCTTACTTTCTGGTTCCAGCGTCAAATTCGTTGGTACTGCAACGATTGGTACTGATCATGTTGATATGTCGTGGTTGGAATCTCAAGGAATCGCCTTTGCCAATGCTCCGGGGTGCAATGCTCATTCGGTCGTGGATTACGTGATTAGTGCACTGATTTGTCTGTGTCAGGATGAATATAAGTCGATTTCGGATTTAAGTGTTGGTGTGATTGGTGCGGGTAATGTGGGCCGTCGCCTTATTACTCGATTGAAAAAGCTGGGTGTTGAGGTTAAGGCCTATGATCCTTTCGTTGAAGATGACAGCTTACCTTTGGTGAGTTTTGACGAGGTTTTGAATTGTGATGTCGTGTCATTGCATGTGCCGCTCACAAAAGACGGAGAGCATCCAACCTTCCATCTAATTAATGAAGACGCTTTGCGTTGTATGAAGCGATCTGCTGTTTTGATAAATACCTCCCGTGGGCCGGTAGTAGATAACGCAGCGCTTAAACAGCATTTGATTTTATGCTCGGAATTTAAGGCGGTACTGGATGTTTGGGAAGCCGAGCCGGTCGTAGAGCGTGAACTGCTTGATTTGGTGGATTTGGGAACGGCTCATATTGCCGGTTATAGCCTGGATGGTAAATATCGAGGTACTTTTCAGATCTACACAGAGGCATGTAAATTTCTAGGCTTGCCGATGAGGAAGCGCTTACCTCAAATGTTGCCTGAACCCGATTTGGTGCAAGTAGGTTTTTCTAAAGAATCGGTATTTGAAGAGGTCTTTCCTCGTTTAGTACAGGTGGCTTATGACATTCGCCGGGATGACCGAGCCTTGAGGCGCGCTGTGTTACGTTCAACGAACGTTGCGGAAGCATTCGACTTATTAAGAAAAAACTACCCAACACGTCGAGAGTTTTCTTCTCTCTCTGTGAAGATGCGTAAGAACGATTCTGTGAATTGCAGTAAGTTTGAAGCGGCAGGGTTTAAGGTTAAAGTTAAAAGCTAATGAATCATTTAAAAGTTGGCTTGGTTATTAATCCACTTGCTGGGCTTGGTGGCAGTGTTGCTCTTAAAGGGAGTGATTCCGTGGCGGAAAAAGCCATGGCATTGGGAGCCGAGCCTAAAGCTCAACAACGAGTACAATCTGCTCTGCAAGCGTTGACCTCGTATGTTGAGTTTCTTTCTTTTGTGACCGCTCCCGGATTAATGGGGGAAGACCTGCTTTCTTCTATGGGGTTCCAGGTTGATCAAGTGATTTCGCTTGAGGATAAAGACTATTCTCTTATTGGGCGTTCCAGTCCTTCTGATACTCGTAGAGCGGTAGAAGCCTTCACTGAAGCGGGTATTGATTTAATTTTGTTTGCTGGTGGCGATGGTACTGCTAGGGACATTTGTTCGGTGGTGGGTGATCAAATCCCTGTGTTGGGTATTCCGGCTGGCGTGAAGATTCATTCGGCGGTATATGCCGTTAACCCTCAGTCGGCGGGGGCGTTGCTTGAACAAATGATTTCTGGAGAGCTGACTGGTGTCAGAAGCGCTGATGTACGAGATATTGATGAAGATGCGTTTCGCCAAGGACAAGTAAAAGCAAAGCTTTATGGTGAAATGCTCGTCCCCGAAGAAGGGCGTTTCGTTCAGATGATGAAGTGTGGTGGTATCGAGAAAGAAGAGTGGGTGCTTAATGATATTGCTGCGGAAGTTGTCGAAACTATGGACGATGAGGTCTTGTACATTATAGGTTCGGGGGCCACGACTAAAGCAATTATGGATGAGCTTGGGTTGGAAAATACCTTGCTTGGGGTGGATCTCGTTAAGAACCATCAACTGGTTGCCAGTGATGTCTCCGAAGTCGAATTGCTTTCTCATTTAGATCATGAAACACAGGTTAAATTAGTGATTTCTGTGATTGGTGGGCAAGGCCATATTTTTGGTCGTGGTAATCAGCAGTTGAGTCCGGATGTTATTCGTCGTTTGGGTAAAGAGAATATTCAGATCATCGCAACGAAAACGAAATTGAAGTCCCTGGAGGGGCGTCCTCTGTTGATTGATACAGGTGACGCCGAGCTGGATTCGGCGTTGTGTGGTTGGTATCGAATTACCACAGGATACCAGGATGAAGTGGTTTATCCTGGCTCTGATGGTATAACTGACGTTCAGGTTTAGCAGGGTTAAAAACTACTGGTTAATTGGGAACTGGTGATTTGAGGCGTTCTATGATTCCTGTTCTTACATTAATCATTTCCTGGTAAGCACTGATCATCTTACAATAGGCATCATAAGCATCTCCCATTGTTTGGTCATGGCTGCTAGGAAGACTCTTAATGGCGTTCATGGCTTTTGTAAAGTGCTTAATCTCTACTTCCAGCGCATTAATGATGCGATTGCGCTGATCCTCGCCTTGTGATTCCTGTGTTTGCATGAATTGAAAATCAACAGACATGGCATTCCCCCCAGTGGCACTCTGTATCATCACTATAAGTGGTTAGGGAGTTGTGGGGGTAACGAGCTATAGGCGAGTTACTGTAAGTTGGAAGCGTTTCGAATAGGAAGATATTGTATAATTTTTATACAAAAAAAGCCCTGAAGGACAGGACTTTTTCTTACATCATATATACATGAGAGAATTAATATTTACCTTGAAGGGCTTTAATTCTTTCATCAAGCGGTGGGTGGCTAGAAAACATTGCCTGCAGACCGCTTCTCATACCTTGGTTGATACCAAAGGCCACCAGGCTGTCCGGCATTTGATTTGGAACCTCTGTCTCTGCTTTCAGGTGTTGAAGTGCAGCAACCATCCCGGCTGGGCTCGCCAGTTCTGCACCGGCTTCGTCGGCTCGATATTCACGACGACGTGAGAACCACATGACGATCACCTGAGCCAGAATGGCCAGAACCACTTCAGCGATGAAGGTTGTAATGTAGAAAGCGATTCCATGGCCACCTTCGTTCTTGAAGACTACTCGGTCTACGGTATGACCAATGATTCTTGCGAAGAACATAACAAAGGTATTGACCACACCTTGGATCAACGTGAGAGTTACCATGTCGCCATTGGCAACGTGACCGATTTCATGCCCAAGAATGGCTTTGACTTCTTCTTTACTGTAACGCTGTAATAAACCAGCGCTCACAGCTACCAAAGCATCGTTTCTGTTCCAGCCTGTGGCAAATGCGTTTGCTTGCTGTGCAGGGAAGATCCCTACTTCAGGCATACCAATGCCCGCTTTTTCAGAGAGTTCTTTAACCGTTTCAAGCAACCAGTGTTCTTCAGCATTTCTTGGCTGGCTAATGATCTGGGTACCTGTTGTTCTTTTTGCCATCCACTTGGAAATGAACAACGAAATGAAAGCTCCGGTAAAACCAAAAACGGCACAGAAGATTAATAGGCTTTGTAGGTTTAGGCCTCCTCGGCTATCGAGGTAAGAGCCAACCCCAAGCAGATTCAGGGTAATACTGGCTACAATGATCACAGCCAGGTTGGTTAATAGGAATAAACCGATTCTAAGCATTGTTTCTCCTCAACACGCTTCTATGTAATTCCAGAACTTGTGCTTTAAGCTGCACGCTCTTTATTGCTTCATAGTGTGGGCAATTTAGAGTCTTTCAAGGTCTGGCTAATAATTATGAGCTTTGAATATGACAGTTTGTCTGCGTAATAGTTTGCTTTGGGTGGTTACTTTTATTGTAGTTTGATGGTTACTTTTTTGTAGACTGTAGTTTGGTTTCTATCGAAATTATGAGGGAAGAAATTAGTTGGGTGCTAATCTTTTGAACGACCGTGAACAGAAAGGTTATTCAGCAAGCAACGGGTCACTTCACAGAGTTCATCTGAGGTTGCCTGGGTAACGCAGTGGTGTAATTGGGCGGCCAGTGTTGCATAAGATGTATGTGCATCAGACGTTGGTAGAGGCTTTCCGGACAGATGTGAGAAGGCAGCTTGGGTGAGTGTTGCGAGTTCTATCGCTTCTTGCCCAATATTGCCAGCATGACGAATGTAACCTTCTTCGGTGAGCCAAACAATCGCAGAGAAGCAGGCTTGAAAGCGATTGCTGTACTGTCCGATATCGTCGGTTTCTTCGTAGCCGCATAAATCACCCACATAGACAGAGACTTTGCGTGGGAAGCTGCGATATAGCCTAAGCAATATCACAGCGCAGTCTTTGTAGAAATCCTCGATATGTAATTCGTCCATGGCTTTCAATCCTGCTTGATCAATAATTACTGGCTATATCGGCTGAAAAAGCGTTCAAGACGATCGGTAGCTTGTATTAGATCTTCTTTATGCGGTAAGAACACAATTCGGAAGTGATCCGGGTGAGGCCAGTTAAAGGCCGTACCTTGTACGATCAGAATTTTTTCTTGTCGCAGAAGATCCAGAGCAAACTGCTCATCGTCTTGAATGTTGAAGCGTTTATCCATCTTAGCGAAGAGGTATAAAGCGCCTTCAGGCTTTGTACAGCTGATGCCTGGAATTTGATTCAAGGCTTCATAGCAGATGTCTCTCTGTTCCAAAAGACGGCCGCCAGGGAGGATTAATTCGTTTACACTTTGGTAACCGCCGAGCGCTGTTTGAATGCCATACATACTTGGTACATTGGCGCAGAGACGCATTGATGACAGAATTTCCAACCCTTCAATGTAGTCTTTCGCCTGGTGTTTTGGTCCAGAGATGACCATCCAGCCAGAGCGGAAACCAGCGGCACGATAGGCTTTTGATAGACCGTTAAACGTAATGGTTAGAACATCTTCCGACAGAGATGCTAGTGGTGTGTGGGTGGCACCATCGTAGAGGATTCGATCATAAATCTCATCGGCAAACACAATCAGGTTGTGCTGTCTTGCCAGCTCAAGAATCTCAAGTAATACGCTGTCAGGATATACCGCGCCTGTTGGGTTGTTTGGGTTAATAACAACAATACCGCGAGTACGATCAGTGATTTTACGTTTGATGTCTTCAATATCAGGCATCCAGTTGCTTTGTTCATCGCAGATGTAATGAACAGCGGTGCCACCGGCTAAACTTGTTGCAGCAGTCCATAGCGGATAATCAGGAGCAGGAATTAGTAGTTCGTCACCATTATTAAGTAAAGCTTGTGTAGACACTGTGATAAGTTCACTGACGCCATTGCCAATGTAAATATCATCGATCTCAACGCCTTTGACTTGTCGATTTTGACAGTCGTGCATAATCGCTTTACGGGCTGCAAACAAACCTTTGGAGTCGCAGTAGCCTTGAGCATTGGAGAGATTACGAATCATATCTTGGATGATTTCGTCTGGGGCATCAAAACCGAATGGGGCAGGGTTTCCGATATTAAGCTTTAATACTTTGTGGCCTTCATCTTCTAAACGACGTGCTTCACGCAGAACGGGTCCACGGATGTCGTAACATACATTGAGTAGCTTATTTGATTTGTTGATCGTGTGCATAGACAGTGACTCGGAAATGCCCTTAACTTTATGTGAACGTGCAATAATACCTGTGCGCTATTCACGCTGTAAATGTACACTTTTTAAAAAATGAAGGGAGACAGTATGAAAATTGAAAAGAGTGAAGCCGAATGGCGGGAGATTTTAACGGATCATGAATTTCATATATGCAGGGAGAAAGGAACAGAACGGCCTTTCACTGGAGCATACAATAATGAAAAACGATCCGGTCTTTATTATTGCACATGTTGTAATAAGCCTTTGTTTAGTTCTACTGCGAAGTATGATTCGGGGTCGGGCTGGCCGAGTTATTTTCAGGCGGTTGATAGCGGTGCTGTGTCTGAGCATCGGGATAGCTCATTAGGAATGGAACGTGTGGAGATTACCTGCAGTGATTGCGGTTCTCATTTAGGTCATGTGTTTACTGATGGTCCTCAGCCTACAGGGTTAAGGTACTGTGTGAATAGTGCTTCATTACGTTTTGATCCTGATTTAGACGACGCTTAGTCAGTTCTGCTGATTATAGTTGCAGTAAGTTGGTTGAATATTGTTCTATTAAGTTATATTGTGCGCAATATTATTTTGAGCTATTTAATTGGAATGGGAGTCGGATGATGAGTGTTTATCAGTTCAATGCAAATACCTTAACGGGTGAAGATGTCAGTTTAGAGGCGTACAAAGGCAAAGTACTTTTGATTGTAAATACTGCATCTAAGTGCGGTTTAACGCCGCAGTATGAGGGCTTGGAAACTCTGTATAAAGAACTTAATGGTGAGGGTGTTGAGATTCTCGGTTTTCCATGTAATCAGTTTGGAAAGCAAGAACCGGGCTCAAGCGAAGATATCGCCTCTTTCTGTCTTAAGAACTATGGCGTGTCATTTCCTATGTTTGAAAAGATTGATGTGAATGGCCCAACGACGCACCCTCTATATCAGTACCTTAAAAGTAATGCGAAAGGGCTTCTGGGAAGTGAAAAGATCAAGTGGAACTTCACAAAGTTTCTAATCAATAAGGAAGGTGAGGTTGTTGCTCGTTATGCCCCGACGACTCCGCCTGAGAAAATAAAAGCAGATATCCAAAAGTTACTCTAGCTGAGTGTAATGTTAGAACTGGTCTTCGATAACCTTGTAGAAAGAGAGAGTTAGGTGAGTTACCCGGATCAATTAAAGCTTGATAATCAGTTGTGTTTTTTGTTGTACAGCGCATCTCGTTCAATGACTCGGAGATACCGTCCTTTGTTGGATGAGCTGGGGCTTACCTATCCTCAATATCTGGTTATGTTGGTGCTTTGGGAGGCTGAGGGTCAAGGGTTATCTATTGGTGAAATCGGAGAATCCTTAATGTTGGATACTGGAACTCTTACTCCATTACTTAAACGCCTTGAGCAGAATGGGCTTATTTCCAGGGTTCGTAGTCTTGAAGATGAGCGGCGAGTGGATGTGTGTTTGACCAAAGAGGGGTTGGATTTACGCAGTAGGGCGGAAGTCGTTCCATTAAAAATGATGTGTGATTTGGAAATTAATGAAGATGACTTGGCAATGAGAGATACATTGATGCAGTTGCTTCAGCAATTGAATGCCAAGTTGGCTGGCTCTGAATAGATTTCGATAGTGATAGTTGCAACGATTTATTACTAAACCGTTGCCGACTTTTCAGGATCGAGTAGCCATTGATCTAGTTTTCTGATGAGATCTTCTTTGCGGTATGGCTTTGTAAGGAAATCGCTCATGCCGCAATCAAAACAACGTTGTTTGTCTTCATTCATGATGTTTGCAGTGACTGCAATAATAGGGATGTCTTTTCCTTGTGGTAGCATGCGTATTGCTTGGGTCGCTTGATACCCATCCATAACTGGCATGTGGCAATCCATTAAGATTAAATCAAAATTATCTTTTTTGATTTGTTCGACTGCCAGTTGTCCATTGTCAGCAATGAATATTTCTGTAAAACCTAGTTTTTTCAGTAATCCTGTTGCTACTTTTTGATTTACTTCGTTGTCTTCAACAATCAGTATCCGCTCGCAATTGTATTGATGAGAGGTGGCTTCGGTTGGTTTTTGAGGCTCTTGCTTGCTGGTCTTTATATTAAGCAGCTTTTTTAGGGCGTCTTTTAGTAGACTGTGATAAACCGGGCGTTGAAGTTGTATGTATTCACTTTCCTGATCAATGTTGTTCGTTAATAGAATGGTCTGGTTGAGAGGCAGTGAATGTGTCTCTTTGGCTGCTTGGAAGGCAAGGTAGGTTTGATTTTCGTTGGGTTCAATATCGTTTTCGTTGTCTATGAATTCGATGTCGGCCCCCCAATAATTTAACTGAGTCTGAAGGTCGTGATTTTCAATTGGATGGTTGTTTTGTGAATTAACGATGCAGAGCTTCGGTTGGTTACTTAAGAAGCGATATTCTATCCAGGCTTCGCATGGAAGATGGAAGGTAAGTGTAAAGCAACTGCCAATGTCTTTTTCGGATTCAATTGTAATGTCACCGTGCATGCACTCCGTCAATTGTTTAACCAGGGTTAATCCGAGGCCGGTGCCGCCGTATTTTCGAGTGGTTTGTGTGGATGCCTGGGTGAAAGGGGTGAAGATGACGGCCTGTTCTTCAGGTGTCATACCTATGCCGGTATCAATAATTTTAATTTGTATATTATGTGGATTAACGGCATTGCCTATTTGGTTTTCAAAGCCTTGATTGTTGAATTCCGCAATAATGGCTACATGGCCTTGTTTGGTGAATTTCAAAGCATTACTGACAAGGTTGCTGATGATCTGGCGAATTCTGGTAGGGTCACCTTTTACTTTGCCTGGGAAATCAGGCTGGATGGACAAGTATAAATCAAGCTTTTCCGCTTGAGGTGAGCTTTTGAATAAAGTGACGGTCTGTTCAAGTAACTCCCTGAAGTCAAACGATACGGTTTCAAGGTTAATTTTTCCAGATTCAACTTTTGCAATATCCAGAATGTCGTTGAGGATTTGTTGTAAGGTATCGCCAGAGGCACTGGCCAGTTTCAGTTGTTCGCGAATGGTTTCGTCAATGCCGGTTTTTGATTCTAGTGCGAGATTGATCATACCTAGAACACCGCTTAGTGGTGTTCTGATTTCATGGCTCATGTTGGCCAAGAAAATCGCTCGTGCCTGACTGCTTCTTTCCGCTTCTTCTCTAGCGATCTCAAGATTGTCGATGGCGTCAGTTAAGTCATTATTTGCTTCGGTCAGTTCTTTTGTTCTTAACTCGACCGCTTGCTCTAGGCGTTCTGTGTATCTCTGTCTGTCTCTTTCTGCGAGTTTGAGTTCGTGGAAGCTGCGCTCAATTTCGCTTAGTTGTTTGTTGGTTGTTTCGATAAGAAGCCCGATTTCATCTTCTTTATGATTCGATAGCTTGTTAATGCGTAGCTTGGTTGGGTCGTCACTGGCATGGATATTAGAAAGCTGAGAGGTAATAGAGCTTAACGGTTTGGTTAGCATGAAATAGAACATAACCAAGAGAGAGAATGCCAGAATACAAGCCTGTAAAAGCACGGTTCCGAGGAGTGTTAAGCTTTCATTGATAAAGCTTTCGCCAGTAGGCTCCATATTAATGGTCAGGTGTAGGTGGCCTAATTGCTCGGTAGGGTCGTGCGCTACATTGAGTTTAAAACTGTGCTCTGGGGATTTGTCAAATAGGAAGCCGATCAGTTGATTGTATTGGCTTTCCGGGGTTTCCCGATATGACGAAGCAAGTATTTCACCTGACGGTTCAATAATGGCTGCTTGTTTTACTAAGGGTAATTGAGCTAGGCCTTTAACCAGTTCTTTAGCTAGCTCAATATCAATGTTGTATGCTATACGAGAGGCTGGAGCTATGGTAATGCTGGCGAGCGATTGAATTTGCTCTTCTACTTTATGCTGTACCCTGTAGTAATTTGCTGCTATGACGAAAAGGCTAAAGATGATTCCTAATAAGAATGCGACACAAAGCGTATTTCTGGCCTGACGATAAGATAGGCGTTGTCTTGTTGGTATTCTCATCTGAACGCTAAGGTCAGCCACTCACAATAGATGCGTAAGTCTGACTGAACAAATCCTTCTTTATTTTGCTTTATAATAGTCTAGATCCATGAACATGGAAGCGTACCATTAAATGAGATGACTAGAAATGATATCTCTAGTCATAGACCTGTTTCATTTTGGTTCGTTCGTCTTCGGCAGCAATTTCATCCATGCCTTTCTCTAATTGTGAAGGTTGGTCCGTTGCTTTCTCGTGATTACGTTTCACCATGGCTTCTTCATCTGCTTTCTTCTTAAGTGCGTCAATTTTCTTACGAACGTACTCAATACGATCCCCGTTTTTATTGGCGAACTTTTCGAGCTCGGTCACTTCCTGGTAGTACTGGTGGATGGCGCTTCTAATTTTGTTACCGGCTTCCATCTCTTCTGCTTTGGCTCGGTAGAATTCAAAAGCAGCTTGGGTGTATAGGTATTTTACTAGGGTGTGGTAGCTTTTAGCTTTGTCTTTGCTAACTCTGCCTGCTCTTGCAAGGCTTAATAAGTGCTGATTCAGAACTTCCAAGAGATTGCGGACACGTCGTACCTGTTCAGAGGTCTTCAAAGGAATCTCTTTAGGTTCACCTTGGGAGTTCAGTTGGCTGAGTTGAGTCTGTGCTTCACCCAACATCTGTTTGGCGAAATTCTTTTGTGTTTTGTCACCAATAGAGAAGAGGTGGTTTGACTTGTACATCATACTTTCTATTAAAAGGCGCTTTAAGCCTTTATGTAGATAGTGGGCAGGGAGGTCTCGTAACAAGGACTCTAACATGTTTATTTGATCATGAAGATTTTGCGAAATGCGCGAACGCTCAATTCGGTTCTTCTCCATTTGTTGGTTAATGTAGGCGATACCTATCAAGATAACGAGGATGCCTATTACGATTAAAGCGGTTGTTAGTCCAGATGACATATATATTAAACCTTACTTACCTTCTAATCTTAGCTATATATAAAGCAGATATACCTACCCTAATATTAGTCTTGTTATCGACTAAAATCACTATAACTCAAGGCCTTAGCAAAAGTTTTCTAAAAAATTAAAAAAAGTAATATTAAGAGTTGACAGTCTACCGATGTGTTATTAAGATACGCGCACTTTCTGACGAGGTCAGTAGGAAGTACGGAGTCCCATTCGTCTAGTGGCCTAGGACACCGCCCTTTCACGGCGGTAACAGGGGTTCGAACCCCCTATGGGACGCCAATGCGGGAATAGCTCAGTTGGTAGAGCACAACCTTGCCAAGGTTGGGGTCGCGAGTTCGAGTCTCGTTTCCCGCTCCAATTTTTACCTATATGGTAGTACTTCTTACAGTGTCAGTTTGTGGTGTGTCCCATTCGTCTAGTGGCCTAGGACACCGCCCTTTCACGGCGGTAACAGGGGTTCGAACCCCCTATGGGACGCCAATGCGGGAATAGCTCAGTTGGTAGAGCACAACCTTGCCAAGGTTGGGGTCGCGAGTTCGAGTCTCGTTTCCCGCTCCAAATTCTAAAAACCAGTCTATATGACTGGTTTTTTTATGTCTGAAATGTTCTCCCTCTCTTACCTTGTACCTAATTTATTGCTGCTTCTCAGTGATAGAAGCCGACAGCTCATGTAAATATAGTACCTTTGACTTACTTCGCTTGTAGTTTGAATCGACAATCGGTTTATTTATTGGGGTTTCTGTTCTAAAGTTATTCGAAAAATATAACTGATAACGGACTACCTTTTGGCTTTCTCATTCTCTCAGATTCGTTTATCTACCAAACTCATCTCGTTTGGTGTTGTTTTGACTATATTCGTTGTTTCATTAACGACGTGGTTAGCTATTACTGCATCCGAAAGAGCATTACGAGAATCCATTGAACGAAACATTGTTAATGTGGCAGTAAATACCGCAGGCGCCATCGATGAGTTTATGATGGAACGTGTGGTTGAACTTAAAATTTTGGCGCAGTCACAAGTGTTTCAAGAGCAGGGGGATGAGCAAATTCAGTCCTATATGCTTCCGGTTTTAATCGAGAATCCCCACCTCAAGCAATTAATCCTATTTAAAAAAGACGGTAAAACCATCAGTGTCACTGAAAGTGCTCAGCTTATTGATTGGATAAAAAACCGGGATGACGACAGTAGGCGTTTATTGATGCAGGCGTTTTCTGCTCGGCAGGGTGACGTCTTTTTTCGAGATGCCCATATTCGTGGTAATCAACTTATTGCATTTATCTTCACCCCAATTGTTGATAACAGTTTAAATGTCACAGCAGTGATGGCTTCTGTTGTGAATTTGGATTATGTGAAGAACAAAGTATCTGAAATGGATCGCCGTACCATAGGTAATAAACACGCTTATTTGGTGAATGCGCGTGGTGATGTGTTGTTTTCTCTCGATCCTACCAGCCAGTCGTTTAAGCCGATGCCTGATACTAAGTCTTTCCCTAATTTGTTAGACCTATTAAAAGATGAGGAAGAGGGGAGTATTAACTACCGAGATTCATCTGGTGAAATGGTGTTGGCTGGTTTTGCCAATTTAAGTGAATACGGCATTAATCATGAAGGTGATTGGTCTCTGGTTGATGTGACGCCTGAATCCATTGTGATGAAACCCATCTTTGATCTGCGAAGCAACATGGTGTGGATGTGCATTATGGTGTTGTCGGCAGGTGCTGTAGTTTCTCTATTTTTTGCCAGAAGTTTGGTGAAACCAATCTTTAAGCTTTCCAAGTCCGTTAAAGAGTTGTCGTCAGGGAATCGTTCTGTTCGGGTTGAAATTGAAACAGGGGATGAGGTCGGTGATTTGGCTTCCGCTTTTAATACCATGAGCGCTCAGATTGAATCCCAATACGACTCTTTGGCAACGAAAAATCTTGAGCTAGAGCAGGCCAGGGAGCGAGCGCAAGAGGCCAGCCGACATAAAAGTGAATTCCTGGCAAACATGAGTCATGAAATTCGCACGCCGATGAATGCCATTATTGGTTTTTCCAATTTGATTTTAGATACCGAGCTTAATAATAAGCAGCAAGATTTTATCCGTAAAATCCGAGCGTCATCGCAGTCTTTGCTTGGCATTATTAATGACATTCTGGATTTTTCAAAGATTGAAGCGGGCAAGATGGATCTTGAAGCCATTGAATTTGATTTGCTGGCGGAGATGGAAGCTGTAGTGACCATGTTTGGTGATTCTGCTCGTAAGAAAAATATTGAGCTTGTTCAGCTTCAGGACTTTGACGTCCCTCGCATGGTGAAAGGCGATCCGCTTCGAGTTCGGCAGATTTTAATTAATCTGGTCAGTAATGCGGTGAAGTTTACTGATGCTGGTCATGTGGCGCTGCGAGTGCGCTTGTTAGCTGAAGAGCCGGATGCAATCGCTATTCAGTTCTGTGTCGAAGATACCGGAATTGGAATTCCAAAAGAGAAACAAGATCTATTGTTCAGTGAATTCCAGCAAGCGGATGGTTCCACCAGTCGTCAGTTTGGCGGAACAGGTCTGGGCTTGGCGATTTGTAAAAAGTTGGTAGGAATGATGGGGGGCGTAATTCAAGTCGAGAGTGAGGACGGAGTGGGAAGTACCTTCCGTTTTATTCTTCGGCTACAGCGATCAGAAAAGAATATAGCCTATCCAGCATTGCATGATGATCTTAAAGGAATGCAGGTTCTGGTGGTGGATGATCATCATGAATCACGTCAGTTCTTTGAACATGCGTTTGAAAACCTATCCTGTCAGGTGAAGACGGTTTCTACTTCTCTTGATGCATTGGCAACCTTAAGGGATTTGCGTTTTAGTGCCAGTTTGGATCTTCTGATAGTCGACTTTGATATGCCTGTTATGACTGGAGAGTCTTTGGTTTCTGAGATTCGCAGTATGCCGTATTTGGACGAGCTGCCCATCATCATGAGTCTGAGTGATTTAGATACAGATACAAGGGTGTGCACTTCGGATTTGAATGTGCATAACTTCATTGAGAAGCCCTTAACCATCTCTGGTTTGGTGGAGGAAGTTGAGCGTTCTTTTGGTAAATTTGTATCCAAAGATGTAGGGGCTGAAGGCAGAGATAACACGCTCTTTTGGCCGCACGCGAAAGTTCTATTGGTTGAAGATAATCTGATGAACCAAGAGCTGGCGCGTATGATGCTGTCTGATTTGGTGGCGCATGTGGAAGTTGCCAATAACGGTAAAGAAGCCTTGATGGCGCTTCAGCGAATTGATTTTGATTTGGTTTTGATGGATGTTCAGATGCCAATCATGGATGGTTTTCAGGCGACCAGAATGATTCGAAAACAATCTCAGTGGCAAGATCTTCCTATTGTGGCTATGACTGCTAATGCAATGAAGGGGGATCGAGAGGCGTGTCTGGATGCTGGAATGAGTGATTATTTATCCAAGCCGGTTGATATGACAGATCTCAAGGATAAGTTGATTACCTGGTTGCCTATTGATGCGGGTGGTGATGTGCTTGATGTTGTAACTACTGCAATACATGAATTCGAGGATGGAGTTCATGTTAATGGCAGTGGTGACAAAGAAATCAATGAAGAATGGATTGATATTGATGGCGCGTTAAAGCGGGTTGGAGGAAACGAAAATCGCCTCAAACTCTTGATGAGTATTTTCTGTCAGGAATCCATCTCGGTAATGAGTCGTCTGAATGAAGCGCTGGATGCCAAAGACACCCAGCAGTGTATTTTTATCGTTCATAGCATGAAAGGAAGTGCGTCTAATTTATCGGCTCAACCACTTAGAGAGGCGGCTTTAAATCTCGAACATGCCTTTAAGGATAAGAGTGGCGATGACGTTAATCGGTTAAAGAAACGCTTTGAGACATGCCTTGAAGGGACACTGAATGTTGCACATCGATACAGTGCTTAGAGCCTGCTGAATCAGGCTCTAAGTAACTAGATTTAGACGATTAATTCTTGCGTTCGATACCTGTGATATCAAGAATTTTTGCGGATATCTCTTCAATAGAAAAGTAAGTACTATTGATATAGGGGATATCAAAGCGAATAAATAACTCTTCTACCAAATCCACTTCCATTTCACATTGTGCTAAGGACGCATAACGACTGTTAGCACGACGTTCATTTCGAATGTTTGATAGGTTTTCAGCGTCAATAGTTAGGCCAAACAGTTTGTGTTTGTTGTTCTCTAGAAACTTAGGAAGATGAATAATCCCCTCTTTCATATCTTCTTCCGTTAATGGGTAATTAGCCGCACAAAGACCATATTGCAGCGCCATATAAATACAGGTTGGAGTTTTACCGCATCGAGATACACCGACCAAAATAATGTCTGCTTTATCGTAGTTTTTTGTCAGAGCACCGTCGTCGTTGTCCATGGCAAAGTGTACGGCATCTATTCGACCCTTATAGCGGTTTTCTTCATCAATAGAGTGAGATTTGCCAACAGAATACGACGAGCTGTGACCTAACTCTTGTTCGAGCGGAGAGAGAAAAGTTTCAAAAATATCAATCGGAAAACCGTCACCAGTACGGATAAATTCACGGATTTCTTTATTCACAATGGTATCGAAGATGATGGGGCGAACGCCGTCATTGTTGTTGGCTTTATGAATGCGCTCTAGGGTGGCTCGTGCTTTATCAATAGTATCAATGTACGGCAGGAGAACTCGATCAAATTCGATGCCTTCGAATTGAGTTAAAAGTGCATTACCTAAGGCTTCTGCGGTAATACCTGTACCGTCCGAAATAAAGAAAACAGTCCTTTTCATACTATGATGCATCTCGTCTGTGAAATGATGTCAGTATAACGGTTAATTTAGCTTGATGTCAGGAACTCCCAAGGCTTTATAGGGGCAGCGTCTTTATTTGCATATGAGAATCTCATCGAAAGACAAAATTCTACCTATACTCTGTTTTTAGGATAAAGAGCTCACTCTATTGATCTGCGCTAGTTTTTGAAGGGCATTTTCCAGTACTATACTGCGGATTAGATGACTTAAGCTGCTTGATTCTTTGAGTACCCGATTCGGGAATGGCAGTTACAGTCATGAACAGAGTTACAGACAGGAGGCGATCTTGAGCGAGAATATTATTTGGTTCGATAAACTGGGGATGTCGGATATCGAACAAGTAGGGGGTAAAAATGCTTCTCTTGGGGAAATGATCAGTCACTTGAGCGGTGCTGGTGTTTCTGTACCCAACGGCTTTGCTACAACCTCTCATGCTTATCGCACCTTTATTCATTCTAATGGTTTGGCTGACCAAATTAATGCCCTCCTGAAAGAACTTGATGTAGCTGATGTCCTTCAACTAGCTGACATTGGTTCTAAAATTCGACAGCTAATTATGACGGCTGATTTCTCTGCAGAATTTCTTTCTGATGTTCAAAAAGGGTTTGAGCAACTGTCTGCAGGAAATGATATTGCTGTTGCTGTTCGTTCTTCTGCGACCGCTGAAGATTTACCTGATGCTTCCTTTGCTGGTCAGCAAGAAACCTTCCTGAATATCAAGGGAATTGATGGCGTTCTTCAGGCCATCAAAGAAGTGTTCGCTTCTTTGTTTAATGATCGAGCTATCTCATACCGTGCGCATTATGGTTTCGATCATGAGCAAGTCGCACTTTCTGCGGGTATTCAACGAATGGTACGCAGTGAATCGGCCAGTAGCGGTGTTATGTTTACCTTGGATACGGAATCTGGTTTCCGTGATGCCGTGTTTATTACTTCCTCTTACGGTTTGGGGGAGACGGTTGTTCAAGGTGCAGTTAACCCTGATGAGTTCTACGTACATAAACCGACGCTAGAAGCTGGTCGTCCGGCCATTCTTCGTCGTAACCTAGGTTCAAAAGCGGTCAAAATGGTCTATGCCAATTCTCAGGAAGTGGGTAAGACCGTTGAAACTATCCCTGTTGAAAAACTTCACCGTCAGCAGTTATCTATTACTGATGAGGAAGTGGTTGAATTAGCAAAACAGGCCATGATCATCGAAAAACACTACCAACGGCCTATGGATATTGAATGGGCAAAAGACGGTGATGATGGCAAGTTATACATTGTTCAGGCGCGCCCAGAGACCGTAAAGAGCCGAACCTCTAACACACAAATGGAGCGTTTCCTGTTGAAAGAAACAGGAAAAGTGATTGCCGAAGGGCGCAGTATCGGACACAAAATTGGCTCCGGCCCGGTTCGTATTGTTCATGATATTTCAGATATCGATAAAGTTCAGACCGGCGATGTGTTAGTAACCGACATTACAGACCCGGATTGGGAACCTGTGATGAAGCGTGCGGCAGCGATTGTAACGAACCGTGGCGGTCGTACTTGTCATGCGGCGATCATTGCGCGTGAACTAGGTATTCCTGCTGTTGTTGGGTGTGGTGATGCCACAGAGCGTTTGGAAAAAGTAGCGTCGGTTACTGTTTCATGTGCAGAGGGTGATACCGGCGTTATCTATGATGGTATGTTGGACTTTGAGCGTAAAACGGACAAAGTAGAAAGCATGCCTGAGTTACCTTTTAAAATTATGATGAATGTAGGTAACCCGGATCGAGCGTTTGATTTCCAAGCCTTACCAAATGCAGGTGTTGGTCTTGCGCGCCTTGAATTTATTATTAATCGAATGATTGGGGTTCACCCTAAGGCACTGTTGAACTTCGATACTCTGCCTGACGATGTCAAACGTATTGTAGAACGTCGAATGGCGGGTTATTCCAATCCTGTAGATTTCTATGTTGAAAAACTGGTTGAAGGGATTTCAACGTTAGCTGCCGCGTTTGCACCTAAGAAAGTAATTGTTCGTTTGTCTGATTTTAAATCCAATGAATACGCAAACTTAATCGGTGGGCGTTTGTACGAGCCGGAAGAAGAAAACCCAATGTTGGGCTTCCGTGGTACGTCTCGTTACATTTCTGAAAGCTTCCAGGACTGTTTCAAGCTGGAGTGTCAGGCGCTTAAGAAAGTGCGTGATGAAATGGGCCTAACCAATGTAGAAATCATGGTGCCTTTTGTTCGTACCGTGGGTGAAGCCGAGCAGGTCGTTGAACTGTTGGCTGAAAATGGCCTGGAGCGAGGCAAAAACGGTTTACGATTGATTATGATGTGTGAACTTCCCGCAAATGCGTTACTGGCTGAGCAATTCTTAGAACACTTCGATGGTTTCTCGATAGGATCGAATGATTTAACTCAGTTAACGCTTGGTTTGGATCGCGATTCAGGCGTTATTGCACACCTTTTTGATGAGCGGAATGAAGCGGTAAAAGCTTTGTTGTCGATGGCGATTCAAGCTTGTAAAAAAGAGAATAAATACATCGGTATTTGTGGACAGGGTCCTTCTGATCATCCTGATCTGGCACAGTGGTTGGTTGCACAGGGCATTGATAGTGTCTCTCTAAACCCTGATTCCGTACTGGATACCTGGTTTTTCTTGGCTGATAAAGACAAATAAATGTATTCAAAAGAGGTCAGCCAATATTGAGCTGGCCTCATAGAGATATAGGGATATGACTCAGAAAGCTGCGGTTATTTTTGGTGCAACAGGACTTACGGGCTCTCAATTATTAGGCGAGTTGTTGGATTCTGAGCATTATGCCAATGTGTATGCATTTACTCGTCGGTCGTTGGAAGTAGAACATGAAAAGCTGACGGTTACGGAATTACCGTTAGAAAAGATTTCTGCTGAAGATATACAGCACCTTCCAGGCTCTTTGGATGTGTTTCTTTGTCTAGGTACTACGATTTCAAAGGCGGGAAGCAAAGATGCTTTTCGAAAAGTCGATTATTTCCTACCCATGAAATTGGTGAATCTCTTCAAGAATAAAAGTGATCACTTTTTATTAATCTCCTCGTTAGGCGCTGACCCTGCATCCAGTTCTTTTTATCTTTCCGTTAAAGGGCAATTGGAAGAAGATTTAAGAGTGTTGGATATTAATCAATTAACGATATTTCGTCCGTCGTTGTTGAAGGGGGATCGGCATGAGAGACGTTTCTTAGAGGGCGTGTCTATTAAGTTGAGTGGATTGATGACCCCACTGTTCAATCTGAAGTTTATGCAGAAGTATCGACCAACCGAGAGTCGTGATCTTGCAAGGTTGATGTATAAAGTCGCTGTCGAAGGCGTTGGGCTAAGTAGCGCTCGTACCAATGTGATTTCTTCTGATATGATTACGCGCCTATTAACCCCTTAATTATTGGAGCTGAGAATGGAATATATTACTCCTGACTTGTGTGACGAGTATCCTGAAGTACAAGTATTGGAACCTATTTTTAATAACTTTGGCGGTCGTTCATCTTTTGGTGGTGAAGTGGTAACTGTTAAGTGTTTTGAAGATAACTCTGTTGTGAAAGAACAAGTGGCTCAGCCTGGTAAAGGTAAAGTAATGGTTGTTGATGGCGGCGGTTCAATGCGCGCGGCCTTACTGGGGGATATGCTGGCTGAAAAAGCAGTAGCGAATGGCTGGGAAGGGCTAGTAATTTTCGGTTGCATTCGTGATGTTGATGCGATTATGGAGCTGGATCTAGGTGTTCAGGCGTTGAATACGCATCCTCGTAAAACGGATAAGCGCGGCCTGGGCGATCTGAATGTGGATGTTACTTTCGCTGGAGTTACCATCAAGCCGGGTATGTTTGTGTATGCTGATAACAATGGCGTGATTTTATCTGAGAAAGAACTTTCGATGCCTGAGTAATCAAAAGGTAAAGTTTTATTCTCTAAGAGAGCCATTTTTATAATGGCTCTTTTTGTATGGTCTAAACTAATAGTTCTGAGCTAAGCTAACAAAAAGTCTATTGTATTTAAGGTTTTATGTCGCAGGAAACGATATTAATAGTAGATGACGTTCCTCAGAATCTTCAGGTTCTAGGACAAGTGTTATCTCAAGAGGGGTACCGAGTAGCGGTAGCGACCAATGGTGTTCAGGCATTAGACGTGGCGGCTAGGGTACAGCCTGACCTGATCCTTCTAGATATTATGATGCCAGAAATGGATGGTTTCGAAGCATGCCGTAGGTTCAAGGAATTGGAAGACCTTGCTAATGTTCCAGTGATCTTTTTAACTGCGCGCAACAGTACAGAGGATGTCGTTACTGGCTTTGATGCTGGAGCGGTGGATTTTATTAGCAAGCCCTTTATTAACGTTGAGTTGTTGGCTCGCGTTAAAACTCAAGTTCGTATTAATAACTTAATGAAAGAGCTTGAACAGAAAAATAAAGAGCTTGAAGAGAAAGCCATTCATGATGACCTAACCGGCTTGTTTAATCATGGTTATATGTTTGAGCAACTGAGTTATTCACAAGAAGTAAGCCGTCGCTATCATAAATCTCTCTCCGTGATTATGTTCGACTTAGATCATTTTAAAGAGGTGAATGACACTTGGGGGCATCAAGTGGGTGATACGGTGCTTCAAAAGGTTTCAGACATAATCAAAGATACGGTTCGGCAAGTGGACATTGCTGGGCGATATGGCGGTGAAGAGTTCATGATCGTGTGTCCTGAAACATCGTTAGAAAATGCTCAAATGCTTGCTGAACGTATTCGGGAAGGCATTGAACAGACTGATATGCATGAGAAGGGGCTTAGAGTTACTATCAGCGGCGGTGTTGCTGAGAGTCATGAGGATGAACCGGTTGAAAAGCTGGTGAATCGTGCGGATGAGCTGCTGTATAAATCGAAAAGCGAAGGTCGAAATCGAATCAGTCACTAATCGAATCAGTCACGTCACTAAGTGTTCCTTTTTAAGGTGTGTACCTATTGTAAATTGATATAGGGGCATGATTAGAGGTTACAGAATAGGTTAGAAGATAAATCTTCGACCTTTGATGCACTTAGGTATGTAAATCTTTGATTTTGATTATAACTTTACTTTTTCATCCATAGTTTTTGTGCTAACTTGATTTAAAATAACCAATAAAGAGGCTTGGGCCGAAATGACAAAATCAGAGTTGATTGAACGAATAGCTGCTCGCCAAAGTCATTTGTCGGTGAAAGATGTTGAGCTGGCAGTTAAGACGATCATTGAACACATGGCTCAGACACTGGCAAACGGTGAACGTATTGAAATCCGAGGCTTTGGAAGTTTTTCTCTACATTATCGTGAGCCTCGCAAAGGCAGAAACCCTAAAACTGGCGATCCAGTAGAGCTCGCTGGAAAGTATGTGCCTCATTTCAAACCTGGCAAAGATTTAAGAGATCAGGTGAATGACGGGTTGATGCAAGAAAAGAAACTTTAATGAGATTTTTTAAACCCGTCTTTTTTATTCTATTGATGGCGTTTGTATTCATAACAGGTGCTGTCTTCGTTGGTGATAATCCCGATATAGTTGATGTACGCTTTTATCGTTGGCAATTGAGTGGAATCAGTTTACCTCTCCTGCTATTGGCTATTTTCTCTATTGGCTTGTTGGTGGGGGCTTTTGCAACTGCAATTCGTGTGCTCACATTGCAATCGAAGCTTGCCTTAGTAAAGCGTCAGCTAAAGCTGGTGGAAAAAGAGAGAGACAAGTTACGGTTACTGGGCTTAAAGGAATAATGTGGTTCTCTAATGAGCGATCTGCTTATTTTTCTAGCAATATTTCTGTCGCTTACAGTAGGCTGGCTTATCGGCCGTTATCAAGGCATTTTCCAAGTTCGTCATCATTCCGATAGTAATCTCCCTTCCAAATATTTTAAGGGTTTAAATTACCTTATTAATGAACAGCCTGATCAGGCGATTCATCACTTTATTACTCTTCTTGAAGACGATTCTGAATCTGTTGAACTTCAGCTTGTTCTTGCGAAGCTCTTTCGAAAGCAGGGAGAGCTGGATCGTGCTATTACTGTCCATCAAAGGTTACTGGCCCGTCCTGATCTTTCCGAAGAAATGCGTCAAAAAGTCCATGTGGAACTTGCCCAGGATTATTACAGTGGTGGTTTGCATGATCGGGCTGAACAGTTGCTTCTGGAGGCGAATCAGCATGAGTCTGGCGAAGCAGTGCAGGCCTTGTTGTTTACGATTTGGGAAGAACAAAAGGAATGGTTGCAAATTATAGAGATGGCAAAGAGGTTTAAGTCATTACCTTCAAGTTTGGCCATCAGGGTTGTTGGTGCTTGCTGTGAGATGTCTGAAGCGAAACCAAGTGAAAGTTATTCTTATTTGAATTTGGCTGAAAAGTATCACGCTGAGAGCGTCATGTTACATTTTAGTTTTGCTCAAACACATTTGAGGGAAGGACATCCAAGAAAAGCGCTTAAACGTTTAAAGCGATTGATTATGCTGGATCAAAGCATGACACCCGTTGCGTTACCTTTGTTAAAGCGATGTTTTCAGGAAAAGGGGCTTTGGTTGACTTCTTATAAAGAGGTGCTTGAGGATTGGTATCAGGTTAATCCTTCAATTTCCGTTGTTGCTGAGTTAGTTTCATTAATTCAAAAGCAGGATGGAAAAGATGCAGCACTGATTTTTCTTACTGAGTATTTAAAAATTCGTCCCTCTATTCCTGGACTGGTTCAATTGGTAGACTTGCACCTCAAATCAGAACAGGAACATGATCAAGCTACGATTAAGATGTTTCGAAACTTATGTTCTCAAATTATTGAGGAACGTAGTAAGTTTCAGTGTCAAAAATGCGGCTATCAAAGTAGTCGGTTGTACTGGCAATGTCCTAATTGCCGTAAGTGGGAATCAATTCGACCTGTTTTTGGTTTAGAAGCAGAATAAACGCGATATTAACGAGGTTGTATGAACAAACAAATAGTAGTTGCACTGGATTATCCAAGTCACGATGAAGCGATAGCAATGGCGCAAAAGCTAGATCCATCATTATGTCGCGTTAAGGTTGGGAAGGAGCTTTTCACTCGGTCTGGCCCTGCTATTATTGAAAGCCTTCATAGGCTTGGTTTTGATGTCTTTTTAGATCTGAAATTTCATGATATTCCAAATACTGTCGCTCAGGCTGTATTGGCAGCTGCTGAAATGGGTGTGTGGATGGTAAATGTTCATGCATCAGGCGGTCAGAAAATGATGGAAAGGACGGTTGAACTACTGGATCAGAAAGGGGTAGATAAACCATTGCTGATTGCGGTAACTGTCTTGACCAGTATGCAGAGAGACGACCTTACAGGTGTTGGGTTGGACGTAGAGCCGATCGATCATGTGAAACGCTTGGCGCTTTTAACTGAGAAGAGTGGCTTTGATGGTGTTGTTTGTTCTGCTCAAGAAGCGCCAATGTTAAGGCAGGTGGTTTCTCCTGAGTTTAAATTAGTTACTCCAGGAATTCGTCCGATGGGAGCTTCTGCGGATGACCAGAAACGTATTGTCACGCCACAAGACGCTGTGCGAGATGGTAGTGATTATCTGGTCATTGGGCGACCAATCACTCAGTCTGAAAATCCGGTTAAGACCTTAGAGGATATTTTAAGTGACATTAAAAATGCCTAAGTCGCTATAGATTCTTTTAATGATGAATTGGTAATTTTTCGTTTTATATATGCTGAGAAGGCTGAAACCAGCGCTCGTAAGTAGTAACTTTGAATGGATATGATTAAGCCATTGTTATCATATCAGTCATACAAAATTACGATTTGATGAGATTCTGTGTCAGCACTTAGATTTATCTCCGTTACCTTCTGGGAACACGTTAAAGGAGATAAATATGAGAATAGTTTTTTTGTTCATTACACTTCTGAGTTCTTTTGCTCTTTGGGCAAGTGAAGTCATTAATGTTAACAGTGCCTCTCAAAAAGAGTTGGAAACACTCAATGGAGTCGGTCCTGTTATAGCTGAAAGGATTGTGCAATATCGTGAAAGTCATGGAAGTTTTTCAACCGTTGATGAGCTTCAGAAAGTTAAAGGAATCTCTGCCGCTTGGGTTGAAAAAAATAAGACGATTCTGGCTTCTCAATAGTAAGCTTGTTGGGATTCTTGTTATTGGATTAGGCGTGTCAGCCTGTACCAGTAATTCATCTTTAGGGGTTGTTGGTAAGTCCCTCGAAATGGCTTTTATTGGCCACCCTGATGCACAATTTGATAGGGAATACATAGATAGTATTCCCTATGCCTCTATGATTTTAAAAATCGGCAAAGGTCCAAAGTCTTTAGTCGTTCATTCTAAAACTTCAAATGAAGACGTTCACTGGGTTGCTGCTGACTATTCCTTATATGTGACTCGTCACGGACGTATAGTGAAAACAGCCAACCTTCCTATAAATCGGATGGGGTTTGAATCTCGTCATCAAGATCCAATCTGGCAAATTCAGCAAGGTTTACCGTTCAATACTGAAGTTTATTACGAAGTTGATTTTCAGCCAGGTAACTTTTTTGCGACGCCTTTTCGGGCAACCTTTGAGTTCGATGGAACAGAAACATTAGAAATTCTAGGGGAAACGTTCGAAACCGATCGTTATGTAGAGCGCTTTAAAAGTGAAAAACTGTACTGGGAAGAAGCAAATTATTTCTGGTTTGATAAAGGTACTGGAAAGTTAAGGCAAACACTGCAGTTTGTTGATCCAAAAACGCCTGCGTTTCTAACTCAGAATGTTCGCTGATTGAGGATTATCCATACAGTATTTCCTCAAAATTAGAAGCTCTTCAGTGTGAGGAGTTTGCACTTCTAATTCATTAAGACAAATATTAATAGCGCTTTTGCACTGTGAAGCTTCTTCAGCTGAGTGTGCTAGTTTCATGGCTTTGATCAGATAGCTAAGCGCAGCAGCGTAGTCATGATCCTCTTCGGCCATGAACGCAATACTGATGCATTGTTCAAATGTGTTACCTAGCATATTTTGAAACCTAAATTTTGATATAAAAACTATAACTGGTTCACATTTCTAATATGTTTTAAAAGTGAGAAAAATTTTTAAAACATATATCACTAAGTAAGCAAATATCCAAACAAGTAACTGAATGTCATTACTATATGATCTTTCGCTCATCTTCTTTGCTATTCGATAATGATTGTTTAAGCACTTCTTACTCTTATCAACAGCAATATCGACCTTTGTTCACTTAGCTTTACCGATTTAAGTAAGAAATAGATGTAAATGTGCATGCTGCTTAAAAACTTTAAAAAAGGGCTTGCATTGAATTAGTAGCTATGTAGAATACTCCTCCACGAAATGAGAGGCAGTTATCAGTACTGTTGATTTCGGGTGGTTAGCTCAGTTGGGAGAGCATCGCCCTTACAAGGCGAGGGTCACAGGTTCGAGCCCTGTACCACCCACCATATCTCATTGCGGAGCAGTAGTTCAGTTGGTTAGAATACCGGCCTGTCACGCCGGGGGTCGCGGGTTCGAGTCCCGTCTGTTCCGCCATTTTCCTTTCTTTTATGTTGTTAGCAATAACACATTAATCTTCAATCAAGCTTTTTAGATTTTCTGCCATCCAGTTAAGTGCTGGACCAGGTGTTCTGTTTTTTTGCATAACTCTGTCGATCGGAGGACTCCAAGGTTTGTGATCGAAGCTCAAGGTTAATTCTTTCAGACTCTTATTTTCTATACCTTGTTCTGCCATGTGTTGTGGCAGATAAGCCCATCCCATTCCTTGTTTCACTAACTCCGATTGCATAAAGAAGTTGTTACTCCACCAGCGTTGAGCTGAAAGAGGCGCAAACTGGGCGAGTTCGCGTCCATCGACCCCTTTTAAAAGAATCTGTCGATGAGGAAGCAGATCAGACACTTTTACTGACTTTAACTGTGCCAATGGATGCTCTGGGCTAACAACAGCATAAAACGGCAAATTGCCTAAAAAGCACAGATCAACTTCTTTAGGGAAGACAAAGTCACAAAACATTAGCCCGATGTCAGCTCTTCCTGATTGAACCGTCGTAGCAACGTCCGGACTTGCAATCGATAGAATTTCCAACGCCGTTGCAGGAAAACGTTCGGTAAACTGAGATAAAATCGATTGTAGTGAAGGGGAGAAAATCGCATCGTCCATAGCCAATACGAGACTGGCTTCCTGATCACAAGTCATGGCCTTGGCTGCTGTGAGTAATTCATCCGTCTGCATCAATACGGCATTCGCGTAATTGAGCAGTCGTTCCCCTTGCGGTGTAAGTGTGGGTCGATGTTTGCTTCGATCAAATAATTGTGAACCAAGATCGATTTCAAGATTGGCAATACCTTGGCTGATAGCAGACTGGGCTTTATTTAACTTTCTGGCGCAAGCAGAAAAAGAGCCTGTTTCAGCTGCGATTACAAACATTCGTAAATATTCCAGATTTTGCATTCGAAAGTTGCTCGGTTTTATCTATAAGTAAAAGTGATAGTAACTCACTTTTAAGTATCTGCAATCGAAATATACTGCCGCTTATTATTTAGGAGGTAGTAGTAATGTCGAAATCTGAACGCGTATTCCACAGTATTCTGTTTGAGGTGGTTGCTTTAGTTATCTTGTCCGCACTGGCGTTTCTTGTGACCGGACGAGATCCAATGCATTTAACCGGATTGGCGTTAAGCCTTTCATTGATTGCAATGGCGTGGAACTACGTTTTTAACATTTTGTTTGATAGAGCATTTGGTCAAGATCGAGCGAGCAGGGGATTAAGAATCAGAATAGGGCACGCTGTCTTGTTTGAATTAGGAATGCTGATATTTTCGTTCCCCGTTATCATGTGGGTCATGGACATGGGATTCTGGAATGTATTGCTGATGGATATTGGGGTCGTGGTTTTCTTCTTAATCTATGCCGTATCATTTAACTGGATCTATGATGTAATTCGACATAAGTGGTTTGTAAACGTAGGACAGAAAGCTGGCTTATCTCTTTAATAACATCCTGGTGCTGTGTGTGGGCTTCTTTAGGTATTCAAAGCCACTGTTGGAAGAGGGCGTGATAAACAAAACGGAGAGCTTAATACTCTCCGTTTTTCTTTTTACTAAATGGCAGGAACAAGATTAATATCTTCAAGCCCTTTCTGGTGAGTAATGATGTCTCGTGCTCGATTGATCCGAGAGCGAACAGTTCCGATTGGAATGGCTTGAATATCTGCAATTTGCTGATAACTTAAGCCATGCATTTCTCTATAAACAAAGGTTTCTCTTAAGTCTTTGGATAACTGACTGATGCCTTCCTCTAACTTTTCTGTGAGTTGTTGATCCAATAAGTGTTCTTCTGGCGAATAACTTGGATTTGTCAGGTTCAGAGGCGAGTCTTCATTATATGAATCCTGTAGAAACTCTTTGTCAGAAGAAGAGGGTTCAAACGCCTTCTTCTTAATAATTTCACGTTTGACCGCTGAGATTGCTGTGTTCTGAGCGATTCGATAGAGCCAGCTATAGAACTGAGCATCACCTCGGAAATTCTTCAGAGCTTTATAAACGCTTAACCAGGTCTCCTGGAGTATGTCGTCCACATCGTCTCGGTGAAAGATGATCCGAGATACCATGTTTCTCAATTTACGTTCATATTTATGAACTAAGTGATTAAACACTTCGGTCTTACCCGATTGAAATTGCTGAACCCAGATTTGATCTTGAGTCAGTGTTTTTTCATGACTGGCTTCGTTGGCCGCTTTCGCCGTTTTTAGCATCTGATCCAGCTGAAATGCATATTGAACACTCGACAAGTTCTCTGGGAGCTGACTCTTTTGGCAGTCGTTAAGATTGTTCAAGCTACCTGAGCATGGTTGTTCGACAGTGCTGCTGATCATCTTTCTCTCCTAATGTTATCTGCTAAACGGCGGTTTTGGGGTTTAAATTCCTTTAAGCGGTCTGGTCACGCATAAGGGTAAAAAGCCGAGTAAAATAGTTGGTGTACAGATCTGTACATTTGTGACTAGGTTAAGTGTACAGATCTGTTCAGTCAAGACGTTTTTAATTTAAAAATTCGATCACATAAAACGAACTTTGTGATGATTGTGGTAACCTATGCATTAATAACTTCGTTTTTTCTCATACGCTTTTTACGCGTTTGTGTGAGTAAGTGAACCTAACAAATGACCTCAACTAAAAAAGAATTGCTGCTTGAAACAGCCTTAAATCTCTTCAATGAGCATGGCTTTCATAACACTGGAATAGACATGGTTCAGTCCGTTTCTGGTGTCTCCAAAACAACAATGTATAAATATTTCAAGTCTAAGGATGAGTTGATTCTTGAAGTTTTACGCATGCGCCATGATCGATTTTCAGAATGGATGGATGACCGAGTCGCTGAGTTTTCCAAGTCCTATCCCGATAAGCCATGTGGCAAGTTAAGAGCCATGTTCGACGCCCTGAATGAATGGATTCAAAGAGATTCATTCTGTGGTTGTAATTTCATCAATGCCTGTGCTGAATTTACCTGTTGTAATCATCCGATACATAAATTGGCAACTGAACATAAGTTGTCGACTCAAAGCTATATCGAAAATTTATTGAATGAAGCCAATATTCCGCAGAGCAAAGAACTTTCTGTCCAAATCGCCTTACTGATGGACGGAGCCATTGTTTATGCGCACACCGTTGGTCAGAAAGAGGCCGCAGCAATTGCCAAGGACATGATGGTGGTTTTGCTTGAGGCCGTTGCCTGTAAATAATCTTACTCAATACTAATTAGTTTATTTAGGCTTTGCATTTCTGCTGCATACGATGTTTTATAGAAGAAAGTGAAAGACAGGGAGTCTTTTATGCATCGTATGTATTGTAAGCATCATAGTTACCGTTTCGTATCTGTTCGAATCTTTCTTTGTGTGATCGCTTTACTTTGCCTAAGTCAGACTTTTTCTGCTTCGGCGGAAGAGCAGAAGCCCAGGCTGACTTACTTTGTTATTACCCAGCAGGCTCGACCTTTTCAGATGGATGGTGAGCCCTCAGACGGGCAGGGTGTGGTCTCTGACCTCGTCGCTGAAGTACTTTCCAAAGCAGACATTGTTTGGAAAGTTGAGGCTTTGCCATTTCGTCGAATGATCCGAAAGATGGAACAAACTCGTGACGGTCAATGGATTGCTTTAGGCTCTCCGGCATGGTCGGGTATTCAATCGGAGCGTCTTTCTGCCACTCCGGTGTCTTATGCTCATCATGTCGCTTTAGTTTCAAAAAGTGTTGAAGACGCTTCCTTTGATATCTTCCAACTCTCCCAATTTAAGAGTAAAAACGCTGTTCTATTGTTTGGCTTTGATTACCCTGGTTTAGATCGTTTTCTTAATCAGCACCAAATGACCACCCAATATGCTAAGAGTTACGATTCTGCTTTTAGGTTAGTCAGACGGGATCACCAACATTCGATTTTTATCGAAATGGAAAGCAGAATCGATTACAACCTTAAGCAATTGAATACGCCTAAAACACAGTTTTATCGAATCGATATGTCCAGCGTGATACCTGATTATTCAATTCATCTAGCCTATTCGCCAGGGCTTGATGAAGACATTGTTGCATTGCTGGATGCCGAGATTTTGCGTCTAAAAGCTTCCGGTCAATTACGAAACATCATTGCTCGCTACCAGTAGTATCATCCTATAGGTTGACCCACCAGTGAGTGGTCTTTTCATTGCCTTTGATGGTTAAAGGTGCGCCCATCTCAGGTGTTAATAACTCAACCTGATGGTTTTCTGCCAGTTTCGTAATTTGTTCAAATGGATCCTTCCAGGAATGCAGTGCCAGATTAAAAGTGCCGTTATGAATAGGCATCATTCGTTGTCCTTTGAGATCCAAATGCGCTTGCAGACTTTGTTCAGGCAGCATATGAATTGCAGCCCAGTTCGGGTTGTAGGCGCCAGTTTCAATTAAGGTTAAATCAAAAGGGCCGTATTTTTCACCAATGTCTTTGAAGCCTTTGAAATATCCCGTGTCACCAGAGAAGAACACTCGGCTGTCGGGGCTTTTAATGACGTAGGATGACCAGAGCGTCTTATCTTTGTCATTTATACCTCGACCTGAAAAATGCTGAGAGGGCGTACTAACGAGGGTGATCTCATTGATATGGAACTCCTGCCACCAATCCATTTCTGTGACTTTATGGTCATCAACGCCCCAAGCAATCAGATCGTTTCGATTGCCGAGTGGTACGATGAAATGCTTTACCTTGTCACTGAGCTTCTGAATGCTGTGTTTATCAAGATGATCGTAATGGTTGTGAGAAATCACAACTGCGTCTATCAAGGGTAAGGCTTCGATGGTGATAGGTGGTTGGTGGAAACGTTTTGGCCCAATAAATTGGAAGGGGGATGCCCGTTCAGAAAATACCGGATCCAGGAGAATCAATTTTCCTGACATCTTTATGAGCAAGGTAGAGTGACCAATCCGCCAGATGCTGTCATCGGCTGTGGACAATATGTTTTCGGTCAAGAGCGGCTGTACCGGGATGTTTCCTTTGGGTTCTGTCTCGATGTTTCTGTGTTTAAACACTTCTTTGGCGTAGTTAAGGATGGAGCTCCATTCAAACTTAACTGTCGTATTCGATTCATTATGAAATTTACCGTCTCGATAGAAACTGTTTTGAGATTCACTTTCGAGTGCTGTCGGGGCTTTTGCATCTAGAGAACTAACGGACATGACGGATACTCCCATAAGAAGAATTGTGCTGATGAACAGTGTAAATCGTCGTTTTCTTTTAGGCATAATTTGATCATTTATTGAATAAACTACACTGTGTAGTGTAATTGTGTTTTTTGAAAAGTAAACTAATAAGTGTAAAATTATGGATTAATGGTTAAATAGATAAGGCACAAAAGTTGATGTTTGATCAAGGCGTTGATCCCCAAAGAAAGCTCTCTGTTTCAGAGAAAAAGCGGTTCGCAATTTTAGAAGCCGCAACAGAAACCTTTGTTGAGCAGGGCTTTCTTGCGACAAGTATGGATGCTGTGGCTGCCAAAGCTGGGGTCTCGAAGCGTACTGTTTATAACCACTTTCCCAGCAAAGAAGAGTTATTTTCTGCGATCATTCTTCAATTGCTAACTTACACTCAAGAGATCATGCAGCAACGTTTTGATCCTCATCGATCTATTCGAGAGCAGCTCATTCAAATCGCACAGCTTAAAACGAAATTGTTCACTAATGAGGATACGTTACCGCTGACTCGTTTAATCTTATCTGAAACCATCCGTGATCCGGAAAAAATGCTTAAGGTATTGTCTGAACTCGAAAAAACAGAAGCAGGATTTCTTGAGTTTCTTGAGCAGGCCAATGATGCTGGTCAGCTAAAAATCACCAACGCATCACGCGCTGCCAACCAGTTCTTTAGTCTGATAAAAGGGGAGCTGTTCTGGCCAATGATCATCAAAGGCCAAGGACTTCCTGATGACGAAACATGTCAGCAAGTTATTGAACAAGCAGCAGATATTTTTCTTTCCTATTATGGGGGGGAGTGAAACACACCTGTTTCAAGGTTTTCTTGATACGTTAAATACTTTCTCCATGCGTTAAAGAATCTATACTCACTGAATCATCCAGGGAATAAGGAGGATTCTTGTGTTAAACGTTTATCTCTCAGGTCTTCAGGGATTTATCGTCGAGTGTTTCGGCCAGAGGGTATGGGATGAGGTCGTTCCAGAAGACCTAAATAGTAGATTTCAATATGCTAAGCCAGAAGGCTGCCTGACAGGTGAGTTATTGGCGATATTCAGCCTGCTGGCGGATTATGTTGGACAACCTTCCACTGAGCTTATTAAAGAGTTTGGCTGTTATTTATTTCCCCAATTGCTCGACTTTATGCCAGAAGCGCGACAAGACGATATGAGCTTCAGAAGTTTCATGATCAGTGTCGGTCGTGTGATTCATAAAGATGTACAACGTCTCTATCCAGAAGTACAGGTTCCAAAAATTGACTTCATTCAACAGGCGAATCAGCTCACTATGTTTTATCGTTCAGAGCGTAAGCTGTGTTATCTGGCTGAAGGGTTAATTGAGGGAGCGGCGGATTTTTTCCATGCAGAGATAGAGTTAAGCCATCCCATTTGTATGCACCATGGCGCCGCTTATTGTGAAATCGTGATTTTGATTCATTAGATTGATTCACTGGTTTGATGCTATAACACGATTCAATGAATTTGGTATTCGATCTCTGAACTCTTAAGAGATGCTTCAAACCATTGGTATTTTTGAGTGAGGCCCCATTTTTCATAGAGCTCAGCAAGTCTTCCTGATTTATACAGCTCCAGCATTTGTTGTTCATAGATACGAATGAATTTGATTGAACGATGATTCTTTGCGAAGGCCAAATACAGCTTTTTTCCTGGTAAAACGGGTGTGAATTCGTAATTGCTGATGTCGATCTCTTCTCGAGTCGCAGTAAGCTTTAAGCTCTGTTCATAATCAAGCAAGAGATCAATTCGTTCAGCTTTGAGTAACTTAATTCCCTGTAGAATATTATTTAGCTCTATGTAATTAACCGAGGTGTTCAGTCGTTTCGCAAAATCATACCCTCGAATCCACCCGACTTGTTTATCATCAATAAACAAAGAATCTCCATCTTTAAGAACCGGTTTAAACAGCGCAACTACAGGATCTTCAACTGCAAAGTGAAGCTCTGGGTATAAATAGTGACTTTTCTCGAGGTAATACTCTCCTACAATTGCATCTCTTTTATTTTGAAGTACTAGAGCTGTGGCTCGTTTCCAGGGAACGGTTTTTAGGCTCAACTCAAAGTCTTGTCCCTTATAGACGGCTCGCAGAATATCCCAGTAGAGGCCGCTACCATCCTTATTGGTGTAGTTTTGCCATTCTTCACAGACAATCTCAAGACGTGTTGGCACTTCATCTGTGATTACCAGAGCAGGAGAGATTATGAAGATTAGAAAGAGAGAAATTCGTTGCATTTCACGACTATCAGACGGTTGTAATGTATTTGAGCTTAGCAGACTCATCTATTGAATGAGGGAAGGTAGTAATAAATGCCAACCTTTCTGAGACGGCTGGGTAAAGGGATAGCCAACGTAATTTAAAGAGTACCACTGATGAGAATCTTGTCTTTATCCTAATGTTAAGTAAATTGATCATTTGATTGATTTACTCAATATTATCGTGCAGAGTCTTTGGTGTCCGTTTACTTTCATTGGAGGAGTAGTATGACACTGACTCAACATTGGAAAGAAATTGTAAATCTAGTAACCCAAGGCCAGCGTTCAAGCATGCATTGCGCTATCGCTTCTGTAGGTGATGATGGTGTTCCGAACATCACACCAGTAGGCACCGTATTTCTTAGAGATGATCACACCGCTTACTTTTTCGATTCTTATACCTCTCAATTTGCGAAGAACGTAAAGTCCAACCCAAATGTTTGCCTAATGGCTGTGAATACAAAGCGGTCCTTTTGGTTCTCTTCGTTCTTAAAAGGTAAATTCTCCTCTGCGCCAGGTGTTCGCCTGTACGGTACGGTTGGAGAATTGCGTGAGGCTACGGAAGAAGAGAAATCTGCCGTCCATCAACGTATTAAACCGTTGAGTTGGACGAAAGGCAGTAAGCTGTTATGGTCCGACTTTACCCAAGTTCGGGATATTTCTCTGACTGACTTCAGACCTGTTCAATATCCAAAAATGATGGAGCATCTCTGGAATTAAATGTTCAGTTAGTTTTTGCAAGAGCAGGGATAAGAGATCAATCCTTTGCTCTTGTCTATTACTTGTTCCTCTATCCCCCCAATTACAACTATCGGCTATAGTAGACTAATGAGTCTCTGAAGTTGTAGTGATGTCCTTTACCCGATTTATTTGTTTCTTGCGTTTCTTATGTGGCTTTGGTTTGCTGATGTGCAGTAGTCTTGTCTGTGCCAAAGATACATTGAAATGGCTAGAGATGGATGCTCCTCCTTACCATATCCAAGCGGGAAAATTACACAACCAAGGGATTGTCGATCAGGTTTCTCAGCTCATTCAGCAACACATGCCGAACTATTTGCACAGTGAAAGAGTTATGAACTTACCACGTGTAAAAGAGGTGATGCGAATAGGTCAGGAAGTTTGTCACGCCTCTTTGTACAAAACTCCTAAACGTGAAGCTGTTGCGTATTTTTCACAAGTCCCGTCCACGATGTTCCCACCTGTTGGCTTGACCATTAAAGAGGAGAGTTTTGAGCTATTTGATGAAAACCCGATGGTGTCATTTTCAGAGGTTTTGATTCGGCAGGATTTAATGGGAGGAATATCGAAAGGTCGCTCTTATGGTAAGTCGTTGGATAAGATCTTAAAGCAGTATGAGCGAACGGCACGTTTGGAACGTCGTTCTGGTGACGACATTTATCAAGGGCTCTTCAATATGTTGCTTTATGGTCGGGTGGATTATATTTTGGGGTCGCCGTTGGAATCGGGTTTCGCTCAACGTAATCTGGCTGCGGAAAATAAAGTTTTCAACATTATGCTGAAAGAACGAAATAGCTATGACTTTGGTTTTGTAGCATGCTCCAAAACTCCATGGGGCAAACGCATTATTGAAGAAATCAATGCAGTCTTGATTAAAATACGACCGACACCACAATACAAATCTTACTTTACCAAGTGGCTGGATGACTTGAGTAAAGGCTCTTTTGAAAAAGCCTACAATGAACAGTTCCTTGTTTATGGAATAAATAAGGCGTCATAACCATTTTGATTACGGTCAGTATTGGCTATATTAGTGCCTTCTGCCGCTTCAGATTCGGCTTTAGTAAAAGGATGTACACCATGCTGTATCAACGAAGCCCTGTTACTGCAGGCATTTTAAGTCTTATCTATCCCGGTTTAGGACATCTTTATGTTGGCCGTTTTGAGCAAGCCGTCATCATTCAAGCCATTATCTATGGCCTTATCATATTACTTGGAAAGCTTGGTCTACTATCAACCGCGTTTGGTGCTTATGCCCTTATGGCATGGTCTGCTCTATTGTATATTGGGGTTGCATGGCATTCGGTTCGTTTGGCCAAACAATGCGACCAATCCTACGCTCCGAAAGTGTATAACGCATGGTGGGGATATATTGGCTTTGTATTAGTATGGCAGCTTGGTTTTAATTATTTGGCCTATACCAACAACAATCTTTTGGGGGTGGGTGCGACGGTAGCAAAGACTGAGTCTATGACGCCCTCGGTGAGGCGAGGCGAATTCCTTTTGATTGATACCAGAGACAAGCAGCTGGAGAGTGGAGATGTGATTGCTTTTTATGAATCGGCAGAGGCTCTTTTTCCTTTGGTTAGCCGAGTTGCAGCAGTAGGTGGAGATCGGATCTCGATCATCTATGGTAAGGTCTATTTAAATGGTCAGCTTGCCGATGCGCTTTCAGTGCCGGAAGCTCTTCGACAAATGCCATATTCCTTGAGTATGGAGGAACGTATTGTTCCACAAGGTCAATTCTTTGTGCTCGGGGATTTTCGTGATCAAAGCCAGGACAGCCGCTTCTTTGGCTCGGTACCTATGAGTAATCTGGCTGGCCGCGTCACGGATATTGTTATGTCTTCGCAGATGAGTCGATTAGGGCAGAGCGTTCAGTAAGTGTTTTAGTCTGAATAATGAAGTAATAACTATATATAGTAATAAAGGCCTGAAACTTCAGGCCTTTTTCTTTTGTAGTTTTTACTGTCTATAAAGCTCATGCCTTGGTGATGCTGACGCCATAGTCTTTTCCATAGTTTTCAACCACAAAATCGATGTCCTTATCGCCTCGTCCAGAAAGATTCACCAGGATGGTTTGGCCTTGGTGATCTTTAGCCAGTTTCAGTGCGTAAGCAACGGCATGGGCTGATTCAATGGCCGGAATAATGCCTTAGTGACGAGATAACGCAAAAAACGCATCAATGGCTTCTTGATCATCAATCACGTCGTAATGAACGCGTCCGGTGTCTTTCAAATAGCTGTGCTGAGGCCCAACCGATGGGTAATCAAGACCGCTGGCTACTGAGTAGACTTCCTGCGGCTCGCCTGCCTGGTCTTTCAGCATGTAAGACTTGAAACCGTGCATGATGCCAGGTTCGCCTTTTGACATGGTGGCAGCGTGTTCGCCATCCACATTTAAGTCTCGACCGGCTGGCTCGACGCCCCATAATTCAACGTCCAAATCTTCCAGAAAGGCGGAAAACATCCCCATCGCATTGGAACCACCGCCGACGCAGGCCACAACGTTTTGTGGTAGGTTGCCGGTTTGATCCTGGAATTGCTTACGTGCTTCATTGCCGATGATGGATTGGAAATCCCGAACCATCATCGGGAAGGGGTGAGGCCCCACCACCGAACCGATGGCATAAAGCTGAGTTACCGGGTCCTCCAGGTAGGCTTCGAAGGCTGCATCAACGGCTTCCTTCAAGGTTTTACGGCCGTGTGTAGCCGGAATAACATTGGCACCTAGGATTGCCATACGCACCACGTTCGGGTGTTCTTTTTGAATGTCCACTTCACCCATATAAATGTCACATTCCAGGCCAACCAATGCGGCTGCCGTTGCTAGGGCAACTCCATGTTGACCGGCGCCGGTTTCGGCAATGATTTTCTTCTTGCCCATTTTCTTGGCAAGTAAAGCTTCGCCCAAACAGTGATTAATTTTATGGGCTCCGGTATGGTTGAGATCTTCGCGCTTCAGATATATATCAGCACCAAATTCTCGGCTGAGGTTTTTAGCATGAAAGACTGGGCTAGGGCGGCCAACATAGTGTTGATAGAGCTCCGTCAGTTCCTCTCTGAACGCCGGGTCTTCACGGATCTCAAGATAGGCCTGAGTGATCTCATCCATAACGGCTTGCAGTTGTTCGGGAATAAAACTTCCGCCATATTCACCAAAGTAACCTTCCGCATTGGGTAAGCTGTGCTTAAAGGTATTCGTTATTCTATCGCTCACATCTTCCTCCGGCGCTTTTCATATCCCGAAAAGTATAAATAGCTTCGCTCAAGACAACTTGTTTGAAATCAAGAATCTTAGGATCCGGGGACATCTCCGAATAGGCTTTGATCTTCAAAACATGACATCTTGATCAATAATTGATTTTTTATGATTATAACAATACCTTAAAGTTGAGTTTGTTGTCAGTTGCATCTTGTAACTGAACACGGGAACTTCTATGGATATTGCCCGTTTGCCAAGCTTGATTAGCCTTTAAGAGAGCTTGCTATAGTTAATGGCGATCTGACCTTTTGGGTAAACAGAGTCATAAAGAGTTATGAAAAGCATTCCAATGAGAGGATCTATGCAGAGTTCTCGACGTATTATTTTGCTACTAGGGGTTGTTTGTTTTTGTTTCTTCGGTGCTTCTCGTCTGTATGCCGAACCGAAACAAATCATCTTTTACGATGAGTACCCGCCGTTTTCATTCCAAAAAAACGGTGAGGCGCAAGGATTATGGGTTGATTTGATCGAAGCGATATTGACTGATATGCAAGTGCCGTATGAGCTTCAAATTTATCCCTTTAAGCGGGCCTTACATTCTGCAAAAAACGGCGATGGTGTGGTTGTTGGTGTTGTTAAAAATGAGCAACGCACCACTTTTCTGGATTACTCTGAGCCTTTTTATGTTGAAAAAAATCTTCTTTGGATGCGCAAAGGGCATGCATTCAAGTTTACCAATGTTGAAGATCTAAAAGGTTATTCTCTTGGTATCAAGCTCGGTTGGAGTTATGGCGACGAGTTTGATCATGCGAAAGAAGCAGAATTATTTTCTATAATAGATGGCGATACCAAACAACTGTATGCGCTTTTGGATGCCAAACGTTTGGATGCCGTGGTGGATAATGACTTAGCTGCACAACGTTTAATCCCTAAGCTGAACTTATCACACGAATTAGAAAGCTTGTCGGAGCCTTTGCTGTTGGCCAACATTTATTTGGCGACTCAAAAGGGTCGTGATCCAGAGTTTCTGGCTGCTTTTAATCGAAGTCTGAAAAAATTGAAAAGCAGCAATCGTCTAGCGGAAATACAGGCCCGGTTTCGCGAAACGATGAATTAGGCCCCTTAATGTTGTTTCCTACTTAATGTTGCTTTCTAAAGGTTCCCGGGTTCACATCCGTCCATCGCTTAAATGCTTTGTAAAAGGCACTGTTATCTGTAAAACCAAGCAAGTCGGTGATTTCATACAAAGGCACGGTGGTTTCTGAAAGATAGTGACGTGCTAAACGCTCCCGAACATCATCTAGAATTTTCTGGAAATTAGTGCCCTCATCAGAGAGCCGACGTTGCAGGCTTTTTTCGCTCATGTTTAGCGTTTTAGCAATTAAAGGTCGATGGAACGACTGGCTGTTGAGTCGCTGTTCGATCAGCAGCGCAACTTGCTGGCGAGTGCTGTTTTGCTGTTTGAGGGCGTTCAAGCGTTGTTGAGCGTGAATCTCATGCATCTGACAAAGTTCTTCATCGGCTTCTAACAAGGGTAATGTCAGGATTTCTTGATGCATCAAGATACCATCGAAGCTCTGATTGTAATTCGGTGTAACCTTAAACACCCTTTGATACTCTTCGTCACTTTGCGGTGCAGGGCGATTCAAAGAGACCTCACAGGGGCTGATTTCTTTACCTGTCGTCCAACGGGCAAATGCCAGCAATGCAGCGAAGACCGCATCAATTTGATGGTAATAAAAAGGCAAGGTATCCGGTTTTTGGTGATAGACCAGCCAGACGCCTTTTTTGCTGGGTAATTTCTGAAAAATACCGCCATCACTTATCAGCCGTTGATACTGATTCAATCGGTCTAAGGCATCGTTGAGCGTAGCGGAGTTCATTAGCGTATAGCCCACGATGTGAAAGGTTCCTGGGCGTACTTGTTCTCCGAAGTGCAGCCCAAAGAAAGGGTCGTTGGCGTTCTTGATACATGCGCCCCAAAGTCGAACGGTTTGATCCATCGAAAGTCGTCTGTTACCAGAGAATTCATCGGGATTCAGTTCGGCGTTTTTTAGAATCTGAACCTGTTTTTCCTGAGATTCACTGGTGAACTCCAAAATACTTTTTGCCCAGTTCAAAGATACTGTGATGTCGCCAGGTGTCATGAGTGTAGCCTCTTTATTTTTATCCTGCTGTGTCCCATGTGTGTAGTAGGTGTCTTCTTAGGACAATATGTCCGACCTCGTTGATCAATGAGCATACCAAGCTGCCGAACTAATCTACTGAACTGAATCAATAAAACACGTCTATACGAGGTGAAAAAATGACCAGTAACTATTGCTGTGATTCGGTGATTATTGGCGGTGGCGTGGCGGGAATTACGGCCGCGATTGAATTGCTGGATGCCAATAAACAGGTGATGTTGTTAGATCGGGATACGGAAGCTAATTTCGGTGGTTTGGCTAAGGAATCTTTTGGCGGCATGTTCATGGTGAATACACCGGAGCAACGATGGACTGGCATTAAAGATTCACCCGAGTTGGCACTACAAGATTGGTTGCATTTCGCTGAGTTTGATGACGATGATTACTGGCCGCGCGCGTGGGCGGAGTGCTATGTCAACGAGTCGCTGGAGATGATTTACCATTGGCTGAAAGCTAGAGGAGTATCCTTCTTCCCGGTCGTCCATTGGGTGGAACGTGGTTTGTATTCACCGGGCAATTCGGTACCGCGTTTTCATATGGTTTGGGGCACCGGCTATGGATTAATTACTGCCTTGATTGATCACCTCAATGCTCATCCCAAGCGTCATAATTTGCGCTGTTTGTTCAATCATCGAGTGGATGATGTGTTGATGAAGGGCGATCGTGTGGTTGGGTGCTGTGGCGTAGATGAGAACTCTCAAGACGCCTTTACGATCACTGCGGGTAACACGCTGGTCGCAACCGGTGGCATCAATGGCAGTCTGCAAAAGGTACGGGAACACTGGGATCCAGAGTGGCAATCAGCGCCGGATACTATTCTTAATGGCTCTCATCATTTTTCCGATGGATTGGTACATGATGCCGTATCTTCTCATGGTGCTCACATTACTCATCTGGATCGGCAGTGGAATTACGCAGCGGGCGTTCATCACCCCAGACCGAAACGTGAAAACCACGGTTTAAGTCTTGTGCCTTGTCCGTCGGCCTTATGGGTGAATGCGTTAGGTAAGCGAATCGGCCCGGAGCCTATGGTGACGGGCTTTGATACCCGGCGTTTAGTCACCCAAGTGTGTCAGCAGCCTGGCCAATTCAGTTGGCAAATCCTCAACTGGAAAATAGCGATCAAAGAGCTGGCGGTTTCTGGTTCGGAATTTAACGAATCCATTAAAAACAAAGATTTGATGGCGTTCCTGAAAATGGCCTTGGTTGGTAATAAGAGTTTGGTGGAAGACCTGACCCAGAGTTGCTCTGATTTTATTGTGGCCGACTCTTTGAACGAATTGGTTGAGAAGATCAATGATCAAAATCAGGGCTTCAAGATGAATCGGAGCACCCTTCAAGATGAAATTATTTCGTATGATTCAATGATTAGTCGTGGAAAAACCTATCGCAATGACGACCAATTGAGACGCATAGAGCAGTTAAGGCACTACCGGGGCAATCGTCTTCGCACCTGTAAATATCAAAAGATTCTCGATCCTGAGGCAGGGCCTTTGATTGCCATTCGTGAATTTATTCTCAGTCGAAAAAGTCTCGGCGGCTTACAGACCAACTTGAAAAGCCAAGTGCTCAACACCCAAGGTGATGTGATTCCAGGATTATACGCTGCGGGTGAAGCCTCTGGTTTCGGTGGTGGCGGTATTCATGGCAAGCGAACACTGGAAGGCACCTTTCTTGGTGGATGTATTTTAACGGCCAGGAAATCAGCGCAAGCGATGATTTATTCATAAAAGAACGGTCATTCATAAGATTAAGAATTCATCAAAAGGCTTTGAGACAAGCGTTAAGACATAAGCAAGAGGATCGAAACGATGAAAAGAACAGGTGCGTGGTTGGCGCGTTATGCCATGGAACAGATTGGAGTGAAGCATACTTTTGGTATCCCCGGTGTGCATAACACAGAGCTCTACGATGAACTCAATAGCTCAGAACTGATTGAACCGATTTTGGTCAGTCACGAAGGCGGTGGTGCTTTTATGGCGGATGCGGTTAGTCGCGTGTCGGATTCTATTGGAACTCTGGTAATCGTACCGGCGGCCGGTGTGGCGTATGCGGCGGCGGGTATTGGCGAGGCCTTTCTTGATGGTATTCCCATGTTGGTCATCTGTGGCGGCGTCAGAACCGACTTGGAATACACGAACCAATTACATGAGATGGATCAGCACAGCTTTATTGGTGCGTTTTGTAAGAAAACCTATTTGATTGAGAAACATCAGGACATCATTCCTACCTTTTATGAGGCTTATGAGGTGGCGACTCAGGGTGAGCCAGGGCCAGTCTTTATTGAACTTCCGGTGAATCTTCAATTGTTTACTGGATATGTGGACTCGGTGGCTCCCTATCAACCTAAAGCGTCCTTGTCGTCCTTGGATCAACATTCGTTAGATCATCATACTTTAGGTCGAGACTCGTTAGATCAAAAAGAGTTGGATCGAGCTGTAGCACTCATCGAATCGTCGGATCACCCCTGTATTTTTGCCGGCTGGGGGGCGATTAATGCCAGTGAAGAGCTCATCGAATTGGCGGAATCGCTCAATGCTCCGATCGCAACCACCTTACAAGGGTTAAGCGTGGTGCCGCATGATCATCCGCTGCATGCCGGGTTTGGCTTTGGCCCAGCAGCTGTACCAGCGGCTCAACGTGCTTTTGAATATTGTGATTGCTTGATTTCGGTTGGTACCAAATTTTCTGAAATTGCGACCGGAAGTTTTGGTATTAATCCGCCGGAAAAACTCATTCATATCGACATTAACCCCGAATCCATTGGACGTAATTTCAAACCGCAAGTGGGGGTAGTGGCGGATGCAAAAGACGCTTTGAATAAACTTAATAAACTGGTTCGCAGGAAGCCCATTTCCAAGGTGGCTTCTTTGATTCATGACCAGAAGCAAGGTTATTTAAAAGAATGGCTCGCGCATGATTCACACGACAAGGTGAATCCGGCGATTTTCTTTCAGAGTTTACGACAGCAATTACCAAGGGATGCAATCACAGTCGTGGACGATGGTAATCATACCTATCTCACGGCGGAGTTAATGCCCATTTATGGGCCGAAGCGTTTTATTTCACCCACCGACTTTAACTGCATGGGCTACAGTGTGCCTGCGGCCATTGGAGCAAAGTTAAGTCAGCCTGACAAAGAGGTGGTGACCATTGTGGGAGATGGGTGTTTTACCATGACGTGTATGGAAATCTCTACCGCAACGGCGTTGGGGCTAGGCATTGTGTATTTCGTATTTAACGATGGTGAGTTGTCTCAGATCGCCCAAGCGCAAGAGATTCCTTATAACCGTAAACCCTGTACTGGGCTGAATCGAGTGAACTTTGAAGGTGTAGCCATGGCGGTGGGGGCGAAATATATCCATCTGGAACAGCACAGTGTAGTAGATGCGGCGATATCTCAAGCATTGACTACAGCTCGAACAGGGCAACCTGTGATTGTTGATGTTCGAGTGGATTATTCGAAGAAAACGGCGTTCACTCAGGGCGCGGTTAAAACCAACTTTAGGCGCTTCGATCTTAAAACCAAAATAAGGATAGGCAGCCGAGCGATTAAACGAAAAGTGACCGGCTGAAACTAATGGACGTTAAGATGCATGAACGGATTCTACTGACACAAACTATGCATCCATTAGCTTCAAAGAAGCATCCAAGAGGGAAAGAGTTCTTGGATGCGTTTAACAAGGCTCTTATTAGCGTGAAAGAGTTCAGTGTATATCGGGATGTGCCGAATGAGTATGTATTTTACCCATGTGTTTGTTTTAAAGCAGAGCCAGCATGGTTTCAGCCTTACTGACTTCAAAGGTTTTAGGAGGCTCAATATTCAACTGAGTGACACATCCATCTTCCACCAACATGGAATAGCGTTGAGATCGTAGTCCTCCGAATGCGCCAGTGTCCATGTCCAAACCAATGGCTTTGGTAAAATCGCCAGCGCCGTCGGCCAGCATGGTGATTTCGTCGGCGTTATGCACTTTGCCCCATGCGTTCATCACAAATGCGTCGTTTACTGCCAGACAGATAATGTTGTCCACACCTTTGGCTTTGATCTTGTCCGCGAGAGTCACATAGCCGGGTAGGTGTTCTTCTGAGCAGGTTGGTGTAAACGCGCCTGGTACAGCAAACAGCACTACTTTCTTACCTGCAAATAAGTCTTCGGTGGTTGGACTTTGCATGCCTTCATCCGTGAGTAGTTGGAAGGTGCAGTTTGGTAAATTTTCTTCAAGTTGAATCATGGTGTGCGTCCTTTTCTAAGTTGAATCAAAGCTAAATTTTGAGCTATTTAAGCTTAGCTGACCTTCGTGTTGATATCTGCTATGGTTGCGCGGTTTTTCTACCGATTCATTTATGGACGTTTCTTTCTATGACCACGCCTTCAGTAATAGAGCACATCACACGACCACAGGACATGAGTCAGAGCCAACGACTGTTTCATGGTCGAGGCCATGCGTTTGAGGGATTAGAACATGTTTGTGTTGATTGGATTGCGCCAGCCATTCTTATCACTCTGTTTAAAGAACCTGAGATTGAGTGGCTGGATCAATTGGTTTCAGGGCTGAATGAGATGTTTCCTGAGCAAGAGTCCATTCAGGTGCAATATCGTTGTCGAAAAGGTGCGCCTTTCGAAGTGAAGTCGGGCCGTGAATTAACAGAATTAGTGGCTGTTGAAGATGGCTTGAAGTACCACATTGCATTAGGAAAAGCCCAGAACACCGGGTTGTTTCTCGATATGCTCAATGGTCGTCGCTGGTTAAGAGAGCAGAGTGCCGGTAAGAAAGTATTGAACTTGTTCTCGTATACCTGTGGCTTCTCAGTAGCCGCCATTGAAGGTGGTGCTGATTTGGTAGTGAACGTGGATATGTCCAAGGCCTCGCTGGCTACCGGCCGAGATAATCATCGCTTGAATAACCATGCGTTAGATAGGGTGGTGTTCCAAGGGGTTGATATTTTCAAATCATGGGGCCGTATCAAGAAGCCGGGGCCATACGATATTCTGGTGTCTGACCCACCAAGCTTTCAGAAAGGCAGTGTTAATATTCAACGGGATTATCACAAGATCATTCGCCGTATTCCTGAGCTGGTGGTCGCTGGTGGCTTGGTCATGTTGTGCTTAAATTCCCCGGATCTGGACGATGAGTTCTTACTGTCGCAGGTTGCAGAGCATTGTCCTGAATGTTCATTACTTCAAAAAATTGAAAATCCGGATATCTTTAAAGATGCACAGGCAGGCAAAGGCTTGAAAGTTTATGTTTTCAAGTTTGGCGAGTAGTACTCATCCATTGGTCGTAGAAAACTAAAGCATTGTCTGGTTCTTCCTGTATGCTCTTTGAAGATTCGTATACTCATAAATACATCAATGAAATAATCCCTGTGATTCGGCCAAAGCAATGAGTTTCAAGGACTGAAACTGTAAAAAGTGAGTGTTTAAAGAAAAGGGGGCTTTATGAAAACGCAATCATTTAGTACACAGATCTCAATCGTTGGGTTATTCGTTTGGTTGTCTTTGTTCTTTATAAACTCTGTTGTCTACGCTCAGGATGCTCGTGAACAGAATTACCTTGAACAAGCGGAATATCAAATGGCGAAATCGGAAGGGACGATTAGTGCGCTGAATCAATTCCTTCAGAAGTATCCATATTCTCGCTGGCGGGAAAAAGCTGAGTATGATCGTGATCGCTTGGCGTATATGAAAGCGGCTCAAAAAGGATCGTCTGCCGCTGTTCAGGAGTTTATGCGTTTGTATCCGAACAGTGCTTGGTTACCTAAGGCCCAGTTTATGCTGAATCGTTTAAAGAAAGATGAAGCCTCTAGAGGGGGTCGACAAACCAGCCCTGAAGGTAATACCCCGGCTAACGAAGGGATAACTCAAACCAGAACAGAAAAGCCCAGTCGCTATAAGAAACCCGAACCTAGGTCAGGGCAAGACAGTGTTACGCGCGCGTTGGCCATTTATGGTGATCGCCGTGCTGAAAAGCAAAAGCTCAAGGAAGAAGAATTAAAAGTTAAGCAGGAACAGGCAAATCATCAGCATGAATGTAATCGTATGAAAGACAGCATTCGCAGATTAGGTGAGCGCGTCAATTGGTATGATTTGGATGAGAAAGGCAACCGAAAGTTCATACCGGAAGATCAGGTTCAGCAAGCCAAGCAACGCTTGATTCAGCGATACAACCAACAGTGTGGCTAATCCTTTGAGCTGATTAGCTGTAGTCGTTCAGGTGAGTTGTGGTAGTTCAGGTTAATTGATTTTGGTCATCCTAGAGTCCATTGCCAGCCACTGCATGATGCGCTCTTTATTCATCGGCCGTGCGTAATAGAACCCTTGCCCAATATCACAGCCTAACTGTCTCACCAGCTGTTCCGTTTCTTTATCTTCAATGCCTTCTGCAACGGCGATCATATCGAGGTCATGAGCGATATTGATGGACGCTTTTACTATGGTCTCAGCGCTGTGCTTTTGAGCAATGTCGAGGATAAAAGATTTATCTACTTTCAGTTCATGAACCGATAATTTATGAATTTGAGCAAGCCCTGAAAAACCGGTCCCAAAGTCATCAATTGACAGACGAATGCCCATGGCTTTGAGATCATTAAGGGTCTGAAGTTCTCGTTGATCGTCGCTGATGATACTGGACTCAGTGATTTCCAACGTCAGTTGGCACGGTGGAATTTGATTTTTGTTGAGCGCTTCTGACACGGCTTCAACAAACTCAGGTTCATGCAGGTTCAGAACAGAAATGTTAATGGAGAAGCGCAGCCCTTTATGTACCTGATTGATGTCAGAAAATTCTTTCAGCGCTTTATTGATCACCCAAAGTGTGAGCGGTTTGATCAAGCCGTTATGCTCTGCAACAGAGACAAATTCTTCTGGGCTGACAGACCCTAATTGTGGGTTTTCCCAGCGTAATAGTGCCTCTAATCCGACACAGTGCTTATCGATGAGATTCAATTGCGGCTGATAGGCTAAGGTGAGTTGGTTTTGCTCTAATGCCGATTTCAGCTTTTCCGCCAAAGACAATCTCGCTTCGTTAAATAAGTCTTCTTTTTCGTTGTAGCTCTGGAATAGCGTTTTCTTCTGAAAGGCAAAGCTGCCTGCTAACTTGGCTTTTCGAATCAGTTCATCAAGCAACAATGCAGGGTCACTGTTCTTTTCAGTGGATGCCATGTCGGGCGAGAAGGAAATTCCCATGTGAATCTCTAGATTGAGATCAATGGCTTCAAAGGTAAAAGGTTGTGTCAGACGTTCTGAAATGTTTCGAACCAGAGTAATAACTTTCCGTTCATTATCGATACTGGCCAGAAATAAGAAGCTGGTTTGATCCATCGCTGCAAGTTTTATAGGGCCTTGATGCGCGTGTTCAAGCGTCACGATAGAAGGATAAGGCCGCAGCGTTGTATTAATGTGTTCCGCTAATTGCTGCCTTAATCGGGTGGCGTTATGTGCTCCCAGAGTTTTATCAAATTCTTTCAACTTATGAATCTTAATGAACACCACTGCGTGGCTGCCAAAGCCGTTGGTTGTGATTAACTCCCGATAGGTTTGATGAAAAAAAACATCATTCGGTAAGTTATTCTGAGAGTGGTGCAAGGCTCTGTGCTTTAGTTGTTGCTCTAATAAATGGGTGTCTTCTGAAAACTTTTGTTCTTGAATTTTAGTCATCACTTTTTGTTTGGCGTCTTGCTCAAAGCGAATGGTGATCAAAATTACCAGTAAGATAACTTCAATTAGGGCACCAATGTAAAAGAGACTTTCCAGTGCCTGGTTGTCTGGTAACAAGCCAAAGCGATTCAACAAATAGTAGGCGCTGGTCATCAGAAGCAAACTCATGGCGAGTAGGTAGTACTTGGCTATGCGTAACCCTTGTCGGCTGAAGTGATAGGCAAGGACAAAGAAACCGAAGGCAGAAATTAAACCCAATAGCTTGGTGACTATTAAGGCCAGTCGGTAATCGGAAAACATCATAATGATTGGCGCTGTACTCAGTATCAGCAGTGCATTAAGCGGGGTGTGATGTCGACCGGGATCTGAAAATAGCTGCTTAGTGAATAAGGCAAAGCAAGCCAGAGTCGCGCAGGAGAATAACACCAGGTTGAGATTCTGAATCGAGGGCATATTGGGGAACAGATACTGAAAAGCGTAGCCGGTAATGGATGCCTGAAGCAGCAGCCGAAACAAGATAAAGGCTGAGTAGCTGGCGAAAACCGCTTCTTTGGTTACCCAGAAAGCGTAACCACTGAAAAACATAATCAGCGTCAGTATGCCGTAATAAAACATCTGAGAGGCCATATCTCGCACGTGACTGTCGTGAAAATCCTCAGTCGTGGACAGTGTGACATTAAAAATAATAGGGGATGTGGTTTCTTGTCGGATTAATAACGTCGTTGTGCTGTTGGCCTCAAAATTCACTGAGAGCGACGGATTTGGATCTGGAATGCGCCGAATGCTAAAGGGCGCCCTGTCGCCGGTGGTGTAAGAGTCGAGAATCAACTCATCTTTAATTACATAAAAGCTGACAATGTCGGCCAGTGGCGAGGCGAGCCTGACCACTTGTGTTTTGTCCACATTGGTGGCGTTTTGGACTTTGACTTTGAACCAATAGACAGAAGCGCTGTGGCCAAAGTTGGGGGCTTTTTCTTCAGTGGTAATACCGCTGAGTTCAGGGTTATTAATAATGATGTCTGGAGAGAGTTGGTGTTCTGCGTCTTCATAAAAGGTGGCGTAAGGCGAAAGGTAGACCGACGAATCGCCAGCAATGGAGGCTTTAGGACTCTTATAACTTTCTTTATCACCGTCTTCTTGTGTATTACTGCTTAAAAATGGACTTACGAAGACTAAAAGTAATACCAAAAAAATGCTCGAATTATGCAACCACTTCAATGATCAATCCTTTTATTTTTCTTTTTATATGTATGCCATCGAGACCCTGAATAAAAGGTTATCGACCGCAGGACTCATTTGTTAAGCCGAATATCTTTAGCCTACCTGATTATGGCCGATAAACGTAACCTTGATTAGACTGAGATCAATGTCTTTGTCCTTGTGCTGATTTGAATTAGTGCAAGCTTCAGCCAAATGACGGAGGCATTTATCCTAAAGCTCTGATGAAAACGTTAAAAAAGCGTTACGAGAAATGTTATGAATAAGGATTTTTTCAGTGTTTAACGACTGGTTTATCACCATGTTTACTTACCCGGAAGACAAGCTTATTGAAGCTGGAACCTATGATCCGGTACTGGTTTTCTTATCCGTTGCTATTGCTATTTTTGCATCTTTTATGGGCTTTCAGGTAGCGACGCAAGTAGCTCACGAAACGGCGAGGCACACCAGACAATTGGTGTTACTGGCGGGCAGTTTAGCATTGGGTGGAGGCATTTGGTCCATGCACTTTGTGGGCATGTTGGCTTTCGATTTATGTACTTCGGTGGAATACGATTGGGCGATCACTGCAATTTCTATGGTGCCTGGGGTATTGGCTTCCTGGATCGCGTTGAATTTGATTATTCGGCCATCCATTTCATTTAAAGATATTTTTCTTGGCGGCGTACTGGTAGGTGCAGGTATTGGTTCCATGCATTACCTGGGCATGGAAGCGATGGAAATGATGCCCTTGCTGAGATATGACCTGCCTATGTTCATCGTATCAATTATCGTTGCAGTTGTTTTAGCGATGATTGCCCTGGGTATTCGCTTTGGTCTTACCAAACTTGAATCAAAACTTCCTAAGTTTCTCAGTATCAACTTCTTAGCCAGTATCGTGATGGGGGCAGCTATTTCGAGCATGCACTATACAGGAATGGCCGCAGCAAGATTCATCGAAACTCCAGGTATGGAGATGAATCATGCTAATGGTGAAGTATCTACGTATTTAGCCTACGGCGTTTTCCTGACGATCTTCTTTATTATCAGTTCGGTATTAGGCGTTACCGTGTTACTTAAGTATCGGGACATCTCTCGACAGGCCAAGGAAAGTGAAGAACGCTTGCGAGCCATGATGGAGACAGCGGTAGACGCAATCATCACCATTAATCATCAAGGCATAGTGGAAGGTGTGAATCAAGCGGTTGAGAAGATATTGGGCTGGTCACCAGAGGATCTCATCGGTCAGAATGTCATTAAGATTATCCCTGATTCTTTGAAATCTCATCACGACGGTTACATTGATACGTACCTGAAAACGAGAGAAGCGAAGATCATCGGGATTGGGCGGGAAGTAACTGCTATTCATAAAGATGGGCATTCAGTTCCTGTTAGGCTGGGGATTGGACACGTTAAACAAGGTGCGGATCACTTCTTCGTTGGCTTTATTTCTGATCTAACTCAACGTGTTGAGATGGAGCATCAGATCAAAGAGAAAGAGGCAAAATTTCGGTCTTTGATTGGCAACATTCCTGGCATTGCTTATCGATGTAAGGAGACTGAAGGGTGGCCTATGGTATTTATCAGTGATGGGGTCGAACACATCACGGGCTATCCTGCATCCGACTTTATTTTGCCAAACCCCAAGCGTTATTTTTCCGAACTCTATCATCCAGACGATGCTGATATGGTAAACGGAAATGCTACACCCCCTACATTTGCTATGGAATACCGTATTCTTAATCATAACAATGAGGTTCGTTGGTTATTTGAGCATGGCAACTACGTTACGGATGAATTTACGGGTGAAATATGGATTGATGGCTTCATCATGGACATCACCGAACGCAAGAACATGGAACAGGACTTAGTGAAGGCCAAAGTTGCAGCTGAGCAGGCGGCCGCAGCCAGAGCATCGTTTTTGGCAAATATGAGTCACGAAATTCGCACGCCGATGAATTCGATTATTGGTTTCAGTGATATCTTACTGGAGTCGAACTTAGACTCTACTCAAACCAGCCAGCTCGCAACCATTAACCGTTCGGCTAAATCATTACTGCACCTTTTAAACGATATTCTCGACAGTGCCAAATTAGATAAAGGTAAACTTGAGCTTGAAAACCGTGCATTCTCGCTGACCGATGAAGTTGACACTGTGATCTCTACATTGTGGCTACAGGCTCAGGAAAAGGGTATTGCTATTGAAACTGAGATTTCAACGGATCTTGTTCGTTATTACTTAGGTGCCCCTGAACGCATTCGACAGGTACTGACAAACTTGGTTGGCAATGCCGTTAAATTTACCGAGAAAGGGTTTGTGACCGTAAAGGTTGCACCAACCACTGAAGACTTTATCCGTTTTGAAATTTCTGACACGGGAATCGGTATGTCGGAAGAGCAAGTTGAGACAGTGTTTGATCCTTTTGCTCAGGCGGATGAATCCATGAGTCGACGTTTTGGTGGTACTGGTTTGGGTACTACCATCAGCAAGCAGTTAGTAGAGTTAATGGGAGGAGAAATTCATGTTGAGAGTACCTTGAACATTGGTACTACTTTCACCTTTACCTTGCCGCTGAAATGTACGGAGGCTGAAACAATTTCTGAAATCATCTATTCGCCAACTGAAATTCCGGCATTAACTATCTTGGTGGTGGATGATATTGAGCAGAATCTTGAAATGTTGGAGATTTTACTGACGCGAGCTGGCCATAAAGTGATGACAGCTCGAGATGGTAAACAAGCGTTGTTGCGCATGAAAAAACCGGGTATCGATATTACATTAATGGATCTTCAAATGCCGACAATGGATGGTATTTCTGCAGCAAGAACACGCAGGCATCAGGAGAAAAATGAAAAACTCCCTTACATGCCAATTATTGCCCTGACGGCCAGTGTTCAGGAACACGACAGAATCGCCGCAAAAGATGCAGGAATGGACGGCTTTACCAGTAAACCGGTGAACTTTGAGTTATTGAGTCACGAGATTGCACGAGTACTGAGGTTCACATCAGAAGATTTCGAACCGGCGATTCAACCCCAACACTATGCACAAATCGATGAGCTAGGTGCCATTGAGCTTTGGGGAGATAAAGATCGCTATCTTCAGGAGTTGGCTAAATTCATTGATCAGTGGGAGGTTCATGAGGCTAAGTTTCGGAGCTTTGTTGACCAACAGCAACGCAAACAAATTGCTTTGTTGGCGCACAGTCTTAAAGGTGTCAGTGGTAACCTAGGTTTGATGCAGTGGATGCGATTATTCGAAGCGCTAGAACAGGCTGAATTAAATGGGGCATCGGTACTGATTAATGAGTTGAATCTTACTTTGACCCACATACAACGCTTTATTTCAGATATGCGTAGTGATGACTCCGAAGAAATTGAATTGACTGATGGACCATCACAACAAGAACTTTTATTTGTGGTTGATGGATTGTTGGCGTCAGTGGAGCACAACAGTTATGAAGAAGAACATATGGCGGTACTAAACCAGGTAACGTATGGCGCATATCATGAACAGATAAAAAGCATTATTCAGGCGTTAGATGATTTTGAATTCCATACCGCACATGAATTACTGCTTAAATTAAAAGGCACACTACGAGATTCAGAGGATAAGTAGCTATGGAAACCTTCATCAAGAATAAAGCCACCCTTTTGATCGTAGATGATGAACCGGCCAATCTTCGTTTGCTGCGGCAAATTCTCAGTTCGGATTATCAATTGGTCTTTGCCAAAAATGGGCAGGAAGCTCTTCGTTTGGCCGAAGAAGAGCAACCTTCTTTGATTCTACTGGATATCATGATGCCAGACATGACGGGCTACGAGGTGTGTAAGCAGCTTAAAGCGAAGGCGATAACGCAAAGCATTCCCGTTATTTTTGTTACGGCCTTGGATGCCGAGCACGACGAAGCGACTGGGTTTGAAAGTGGCTGTGTTGACTACATTACCAAACCTATTTCTGCAGCCATTGTTAAAGCGCGAGTGAAGACTCATCTGTCGTTAGTGCAGTCGGACGAGTTAATGCGGACGCGTCTTCAGATTATTCAACGTTTAGGGAAGGCCGCAGAGTTTAAAGACAACGAAACCGGCATGCATGTCATGCGAATGAGTCATTTCTCTAAGGTATTGGGGAAAGCGTATGGTCTGACGGAAGAACAGGCTGAAAGCTTATTACAGGCCGCCCCTATGCATGACATTGGTAAAATTGGTATTCCCGACAGCATCATGCTTAAACCCGGTAAGCTCACCGATGAAGAGTTTGATGTGATGAAAACCCATCCGCAAATTGGTGCAGATATCTTAGGTGAAGTAGATTCAGATTTGCTAAAACTCGCTAAGTCGGTAGCGCTGACACATCATGAAAAGTGGGATGGCAGCGGTTACCCCAATAAACTCTCTGGTGAAGACATTCCGCTGGAAGGACGTATTGTCGCCGTAGCGGATGTCTTCGATGCTTTAACCAGTAAACGTCCTTATAAAGAGCCTTGGTCCATTGACGAAACCATGAGCTTTATGAAATCTCAAAGTGGTAAGCACTTCGAACCAAAGCTCATTGAGTTACTCGAAGAGCAGTTGCCTGCCATTCTGGAAATCAGAGAGAGATGGGCAGATTAAGCGAACACGTTCACTGTGAAAGAAGCTGAATCAGAATTTCCCGAATGTCTTGGATTTGCTCCATACATACGTTGTGTTCCATTGCATAGCCTTGGTACTGGCACGGATAGCCCAGTTCGTTAAGTGTCTTATGGGCTTTTCGACCTAACTGATCAAGCACTACGGGATCTTGTAAGCCATGCTGAATAAAGATCGGAAGGTGTTTGTTAACGTTACTCAATTGAATCGAATCTTCTGTCGCAAAATAGGTCGACAAAGCAAGTAACCCAGCTAGTGGCTTCTGATAACTGAGGGCGGTTTGATAGGCCACCGCACCGCCTTGAGAGAAGCCAATCAAGATAATGCGTTCTGAAGGGACTCCGCGCTCAATTTCCCGTTCGATGAGTTTTTCAATCTCATCGGACGAAGCTAATAACTGTTTTTCATCCACTTTGCGTTCGATGTTCATTTCCAGAATGTCATACCACGCAGGCATCACGAAACCACCATTGATGGTAACGGGAATGCTGGGGGCATGAGGAAAGATAAAGCGAACAGCCAGTTCTTCCGGCAACTTCAGTTCAGGCACGATGGGCGCAAAATCATTACCATCGGCGCCTAGGCCGTGTAGCCAGATCACGGATGCCGTGGCCGGTGTGGTTGGGTTTATTTCTATTGCGGGCAGATAATTCATGGCTATCTCTTAATGGATCGTCTTTAGAAAATTATTGAGTAGTGATTCCATCACTTGGCTTCTAGCTAGAAAACACTTGTCTTGGGATTTCGGCAGATATAGGTGTTCGTAAGCGTCTGGATTGATGTACTCGGCAGATTGACTCACTGCATCGTTAAAGATGGTTTCTTGTTTTTGGTTTTTTACCTGCAACACGGCGCCATAACTGCAACTAATTGCGGCGCTACTGGCACCCAGTGAGGAGTTTGCACTCATCGAAAAATCGCTTAATGTCAGATACAGCTGGTAGTCGGCCATGGATTTTTGATGCGGATTAGATACGGCGGTAAAGCTGGTTTTCTGATTAATTTCTTCAATAAGGTTTAAATGGATTTGTTGATTTAGCAGGAAACGATAATCCTGAGATATCTCATTCTGTAGGAAGTTACTGAACTTCGGCTCATCCACCCAGATTAATCGTTTTTTCCATGTTTCTTGGGGATTGATTTCGAATCCAGTTTCGTAATGTTTGAAATTAATGCCACACCCGTTAAGTAGAAGCACTAAGGCTATAATCACGGTAGTCGATGTGAAACGCATTAGTTTGCTCCTGTTTGTTGGAAAGCGGCCCAGTAATAAGGGTGTGGATTTTCTTTTAGCAATGCACGTTGAGCCTGATTGAGTGCTTCACCCGTTTTCATACGTTTCAGGTTTTTGTGAAACTGAGTCATGAGTTCTTCGGTGGCACGGTCATCCACTAGCCAAAGTGATGAGATAATTGACCGACTGCCTGCAAACAAAAAGCCGCGAGTGAAGCCGAGTAAATCATTGCCATTGGCAATTTCATTGAGTCCGGTTTCACAGCCACTTAATACCACAAGATCATTGTTGAGTTTGGTCTGATATAGATCCGCAACGGTGAGCTTCGATGCCTGCCCATTATCTCCGGCAAGTAGAAGGTAAGAAGCAAGCGGTGCTTCCGGGGTATAAACACCATGTGAAGCAACGTGCAAATATTTGTATTGATCAGCATCTTTAAGGAGCGCTGATTTTTTGGCCGAACCCTGAAGTAACAGTTTCTTATTTCTATACAGTTGAGCAACACTCATTGCTTCGGATTCCGCGCCAGGTAAATCTTGAGTTGGATTGCCGAGCACGAGCAGCGATTCATTTCTGGAGGATTTTGAACGGATAAATCGACTAACGGCAAGACTTGGTAACTGACGAATGCTGCGATAATTTTCCACCAGATAGTTTTCACCATCAAACAACGCAGTAAAAGGAAGATAGTGCAGTGCATCGTCCAAGACTAAGACAACGTCCTGAGTTTGAATGTACTTTTCTATTGGTGCCCAGATTGTTTGATAAAGAACATTTGCTCTGTCTTGATAATGAGAGTTGTTAAAATCTTGAATGCTTTCACGTAGTGCTTGTACATTTGACTTAACTTCAACAGAACCCAGTGAAACGGCTTTTACTTTGCTGTTGGTGACGATGAAGGCATACCACTCTTGGCCTAGCTTGACGTATTCAACCAAGCTTTCGTTTCTGTGCAGAAGGGATGTCAGGTTATCAAACGTTGAAAGATCAACCGCTAATAATGATGCTGCGTTAGGGTTTGATGATTTGATAGTGCTGACCTTACGTTTTAGACCACGCTGTCGATTGTCTTTAGTTATCGTTGGGATGGGGGCATCATGTGCAATCGACGTTAGATGGATCGGGCGGTTTTGAAGTTCTTCATCGGCCAGCATGTCAATCATGGTTCGGGCTCGTGAGCGCTCGGCAATATGAAAGGCTTCGTTATGGCGTTTTTGCTTAATAAGGAGCTGAATCAGTGTTTGATAGACTTGGGTTTTACTTCCGGTAAAGCCGATTTTCATCGATTCTGACGACAGGTTGCCGCGCGTACTTTCAATGATTGAGAGCGCTTGATTAAGGTCACTTTCTGCGGACTCTAGGTTATTCAAGGCTACCTGAAATCTTCCTCGTTCAAATAGTGTGACCCATCTTAGCTCGGGCAATTTAGATATTTCAGGGTGATCAAGAATCTCTGAGAACTGTTCAAACGCTGTTTGGTGGTCTTGCTTGAGCACGGCCAGTCGAGCGTTCTGTAGATGAATTCTTAGCCGATTGGCATCAGTTACTTCGGCTTCATCAATGAGTCTAACGGCATAGTCCAGTGTTTGTCCGAGAGAGTCAAAGCCACTGCCTCCTGACTTGGTAATAATGGCTGTGGCGAGGTAAGCAATATTGGCAGTGATAATGCCACCGGCCATTAAGTAAGAGTTGAGTTCTCTGCCTTCTAAATCAATGTACTCAAGATTTTGAATGTTACCTTTGTAGAGACTAATCATTCGAAGGTAAGAATCTTTTAATTCATCCTGGCCGAGCATTTGACTGCCCAGAGGAAGATCAGAGTGAAGTTGCTTTAGAATATGAATTGCGTTTGTTGCTTCGTTTTCTTTTCCCAGTTGTAACGCGGAAAGTGCCGTGATTCCTGCGGTAATGACAATATCGCCAGCCCAGGAAGAACCTGTGGTGAAATTTACCGAGGTGCTTTTAAGCGTTTCGAGACCGCCTGCTAATGCAATGTATTGATCCAGTGCTTGCTTGCCAAATTTGAAAGCTTGATCAAAGTCGTTCAAGCGATAAAACGCTTCAGCTTTTAACCGTTTGGATTTGGGTTTTGAAAATTGCCAAAATGCGAGGTTGCCGGTTCCATAGCTTACTGACCCATTATAAACCGCTTGAAGTCCATAGGGCTTCATTAAGGTATATCGGAATTGGGAGCCTTCTAGTTCTTCAATGCATTGGAAAAAATCACTGAAGCGATTGCTGTTTAAGTAAAGCTCGCACAAGGTTAGAAAGTCGGGCTCGTAGTCTTTGGCTGCTTGGACTTCAGCAGGATCATTCAACATCTCCAATAATTCTGGCAAGGATTTGTCCGTGGTGTAGAACACGCCTTTAACATTTCCGAACGTTGGGGTGGTTAGAAGGATCGCTAGGCTGAGAGTGAATAGTTGTTTAATAGGTTTCATAAATGTCCCTGGGGCCCGTCTATGATTCTCTTGAGTGATTATCCTTCATCAAGAAGCGTTAATAGAACACAAATACTTCTATGTAGGCTAAGGTAAGTCAATAGAGGAGATGAGCAAATATTGAAACAAGTTTTCTCAGGAGTTCTTACTCGAATTACGTTAAAATCTGACTAATAAGTCAGAAATATAATCGGTTGGAGGAGAAGAGCATGTCAAAGGCGTCCCATGAGTGGCTAAATCAATTACCAAAAGTAGAGTTACATCTGCACTTAGAGGGCAGCTTAGAACCTGAGTTGATGTTTGCTCTTGCGCAACGAAACAACGTCGAATTACCGTTTAAGAGCGTAGAAGAAGTCAGAGCTGCTTATGAATTCAGTAACCTACAAGATTTCTTGGACATCTATTACCAAGGTGCAAATGTCCTAATTCATGAGCAAGATTTCTACGATTTGACGTGGGCTTATCTCACCAAATGCAAAGAACAGAATGTAATGCATGTGGAGCCTTTCTTTGATCCACAAACTCACACTGATCGAGGCGTGGCCTTTAGAACCGTTCTTAACGGCATCATTCGAGCCTTGAAAGATGGTCAGGAGAAGCTTGGGATTTCCAGTGAGTTAATCATGTGCTTCTTGCGTCACCTCTCAGAAGAGGAGGCATTCGAAACCCTGGAAATGGCTGAAGCGTATTTGGACGTGATTATCGGCGTGGGTCTGGACAGCTCTGAACAAGGACATCCTCCTGAAAAGTTCAGTCGCGTATTTGCTAAAGCGCGTGAACTTGGATTAAAGACCGTTGCGCATGCGGGAGAAGAGGGGCCTGCTGAATATGTGTGGACTGCGATTAATGATCTCAAAGTATCACGTGTTGATCACGGGGTGCGTTCCATCGATGATGCGAAACTGATGTCACACCTTGCTGAAACCCGTATGCCGTTGACGGTGTGCCCGTTATCTAACACTAAACTTTGCGTGTTTGATGATATGTCTGAGCACAATATTCTGACTATGTTGGAAGACGGCGTTTGCGTGACAGTGAACTCGGATGATCCTGCCTATTTCGGTGGCTATATGACCGAGAATTTTGTGGCGTTGGCAGATGCTTTGAATCTAACCGAAACTCAAGCGGTGAGTTTAGTTAAAAACAGTATCGAAGCCAGTTTTGCGAATGAACAGAGAAAAGCGGAAATGCTTCAAAAGCTGTCTTAGTCATTTGTAGTTGTTCAGACTGACGTTGCCAGTCTGTTCCGAGGTGATGAAATGATTTGTTTTGTCATCTCATTCTTGTACCCTCTGCCTTTTATTCATGGACTCGACAGATAATAGAAGGCAGTACATGTTTTCCCTTTTTCTAATTTTTCTTCGCCTTGGATGCACTTCCTTCGGTGGCCCCGTTGCCCATTTAGGGTATTTTCATCGTGAATTTGTGACTGAACGCAAATGGTTTTCTGAAGCTGAATACACAGAACTTCTCGCGTTATGTCATTTCCTTCCCGGCCCAGCGAGCTCGCAAGTGGGAATGGCCATTGGCTATCGACAAGCCGGGATTATAGGAAGTTTGATTGCCTTCATTGGCTTTACCTTGCCTTCTGTGATGTTAATGATCGCAGCTGCGTTCTTACTTCAACACACCGCTAATTTAAGCTGGGTTGATGGAGTGCTTCATGCGATGAAGCTTTTAGCCGTAGCGGTGGTGGCTGATGCCGTTTGGGGAATGGCAAAGAAGATCTGCATAACTCGACTGAAATTCTCGATAACGATTTTGACGGCGGTAGCTATGTTACTGATGCCTGGCTTAGTAAGCCAACTATCGGCGATTGCTCTGGCCGGCATTGTCGGTGCCATGGCGTTAAGGCAAGGAACCGCGAATGTCGAGGCATTAACAAAACGGTCTGGATTCCTGACCTTGCCGCTGTTTTTACTCTTTGGTGGTCTGTTATTCGGTCTTCCATTCTTAGTAACGAGTATCGACAGTGCTTCTCTTGCCGTCTTTGATACCTTCTATCGTGCTGGCGGTTTGGTCTTTGGTGGCGGGCATGTGGTATTACCTATGTTGCAAGCGGAACCACTGATTTCCAGCCAAATTAGTCAGGATCAATTTTTGACAGCCTATAGCTTAGCGCAAGCGGTGCCTGGCCCGATGTTTACCATTGCCAGCTATCTTGGATTTGTTGTGGATGATAGCTGGGTGAATGCTTTGATTGCCACTGCGGCAATCTTTTTACCGGGTTGGTTACTGATCATCGCCACCTTGTCGGTATGGCCAAAATTGAAGTCTAATGGTTATTTGGCCGGAAGTGTTCAGGGGATTGTTGCTGCTACAGTCGGCTTGCTCGTTGCAGCTTTGTATCAGCCCGTGTTTTCCAGCGCGGTGTTGAATGCGGCTGATATGGCTGTTGTGATTTTAGTTTGGACTGCATTAAGTGTGGCTCGATTACCTATTTGGGGCGTGGTCATTGTTACTGCTCTGGCTGGTGGTTTGTTTCTTTAGCCACTAAATCTTAAAGATTTTTTAAAAGCGACAATTGGGTGACTGGTTGTCGCTTTTTTCGTTGTGTTATCCGCACGATTTATTATTATGGAACAAATGTTCCAAAACTGTAGATCAATGTACACCATGGCTAGACCTCAAAAATTTAATGAGCAACAAGTGCTTTCTAAGGCGATGATCTATTTCTGGCGGCACGGTTATAGTGCCAGCTCAATTCAGGAATTGCTGGATGAAATGGGGATCAGCCGAGGGACGCTCTACAATGCCATCGGCGATAAAGATGCATTGTTTAAGCGCACACTGGAGTTGTTCCATAGTAAAGAAGAACAACTGCTTGAACTGACGTTATTCAACGATGCTTTATCGCCAGGCGAACGGGCAGAGAAGTTCATTCGGTTATCGTTTTCAGAGCACGGCTCGTTACCAACGGGGTGTTATCTGGTGAATACCTTATGCGAGGACGATCGCGTACTGGGGGACGTGAAAGAGATCGTAAATCATGCACTCCAAAGAATGGAGGATGGATTTCGGTCGTTGTTTGATGCTCATTTCCAGGATCAAACCCTGGCTCGTACTTACGCCGCATTAATGGCTACTCAGGTTAGAGGCTCTAGGATTCGACAAAGGGAAGGGGGTGACAACAAAATGCTGGTAAATGATTTGTTATGTCTTTTAGAAACTCTTCTAAAGGCCCATTAACTACTGAACTTTCGAACAAGAATAATAGGAAAAAGGAATCATGCAAAAACTCAAATCGCTCTTTATTTCTGGTTACTGTACCTACTTAACATTGATCAGTGCGTTCTCGCTCTACAGCTATTTGGGTTCTGACTCCAAAGCAATGCTGTTAACCGCGATTTTGCACATCATAGGTTTATCGTTTTTTGGACTCTTATTTCTTGGGAAACCCGCTCGAACTTCTGCGTTACTCCCTAAATGGACCATTCCAACGGTCATTTTAGGTGTGTCGGTTGCGTATCAGAGCGTTCTGGAGGCAAACACCTTGGCGATTGTTCTCGCGGCAATCGGTTGGCTAGGATGGAGCTTGTATCTTTTCTGGTATTCCAGTTTTGGTGGTGCAACAAGCCAAGCCTTAGTCATTGGGAAGCCGTTACCAGAGTTCTCTTTGTATTCGCCTGCTGGTGAAACCGTTACTCGATCAGAGCTATCACGCAAGCCAACCTTGATGATCTTCTATCGTGGCAACTGGTGTCCTTTATGTGTGGCGCAAGTGAAAGAGATTTCAGCGATGTATTCCCAATTGAATGCCATGGGTGTGGATGTCTGCTTAGTGAGTCCGCAACCTGAGAGGAATACTCAATCCCTCGCAAATCGGTTTAATGTTCCATTTAGGTTTTTGGTAGATAAAGAACTTAAAACCGCTGAAGCTTTCGGAATAAAAGCAGACGCTGGAGCGCCATCGGGGCTTGAAGCGTTGGGGTATGATTCTGATACTGTACGACCTACTGTGCTGATTACGGATAGAGAAGGGACGTTGGTTTACAGTGATTTGACCGATAACTATCGTGTGAGACCTGAACCAGAGGAGTTCATCAAAGTGTTTCAGGGGATGGGGTTAGCTTAAATTAGACGGAAACAAAAACGGATGCCGAAGCATCCGTTTTTTGAAAGATCATACAAGCCAGCGATTAGTTGTTACGTGCTGGAAGTACGTCTTTCAGTTTTTCTGCCATATCACGTACTGACTTTTCAGTGGTTGCCCAGTCAATACATGCGTCGGTGATGGATACACCGTATTCCATGTTGTCGGAGATCTTTTGAGCGCCCCAATTCAGGTGGCTTTCAATCATTAGACCAACGATGGATTTGTTGCCTTCAAGAATCTGATTAGCAACGTTTTCCATAACCAAAGGTTGAAGCTCTGGTTGTTTATTCGAGTTAGCGTGGCTGCAATCAACCATGATGTTTTGAGTAACACCCGCTTTCTCAAGTGCTTGTTCAGATTGAGCAACGCTTACTGAATCGTAATTTGGCTTACCGTTACCACCACGAAGTACAACGTGGCCGTATTTGTTGCCTTTTGTTCTTACGATAGAAACCTGACCTGTCTGGTTAATACCCAGGAATGAATGAGGGTGCGCAACCGACTGAAGGGCGTTGATTGCTACTTCCAAACCACCATCAGTACCATTCTTGAAGCCAACTGGCATTGAAAGGCCACTGGACATTTCACGGTGAGTTTGTGATTCCGTTGTACGAGCACCAATTGCAGACCAAGAAATAAGGTCTTGTAGGTACTGAGGAGAAATCGGATCAAGTGCTTCAGTTGCCAAAGGCAAGCCCATATCCGCTAAGTCACACAAAAGCTGACGACCAATGTGAAGACCCTCGTCAATTTTGAAGGTGTCATCCAGATGTGGGTCATTGATCAGACCTTTCCAGCCTACTGTTGTACGTGGTTTTTCGAAGTAAACTCGCATCACCAAATACAGTGTATCTTTTACTTCTTCAGCAAGAACTTTTAAACGCTCTGCGTATTCTTTTGCTGCATCAATATCGTGAATCGAGCAAGGGCCTAATACCAAAAATAAACGATGGTCCTTACGATCAAGAATGTTTTGAATAGTGTGGCGACCTTCAGCAACAGCCTTTGCAGCGGCTTCTGAAATAGGCACGTCTTTTTTCAAACCGTGCGGTGTAATTAATAACTCTGAAGATTCCACATTTACGTTTTCTAACTGCTCTGTCATTTTTATTTCCTGATATCCTTCGAGCGCACTGTGTTAATGTCAGGTTTATGAGTGTGCGCTACGTGGCGTAAATCCTGTAGGCCAAACATTATGGACTCAATTTTTGTGAGTGTGAATACTAAACCTTAAGGATTACGGTTTTATTGATTAATCTCAGAAGCTTGTACACACGATTTGAGCCACACCTGACATTCACAACATAGGAATGAAGATCGAGTGGCTCAAACTGAGTTTAGAAAAAAGCGTATTTAGCGCCGATAAGCATCAGTACAGACGCCAAGATAGGGTGCAATACTTTATCCGGTATGTTCGCACCGAGCTTGGTGCCCAGCATAATCGCAGGTAAAGAACCAATCAAAAGACTGCCTAATAGTAGGAAGTCGACATTCCCTAGGAACATGTGGCCGAGCCCTGCAATCAACGTCAGTGGAACAGCATGCGCTAAGTCGGTCCCTACAATTTTAATAGATGCTAATTTGGGGTAAAGAATCATCAGTACTGCCGCCGCAATTGCGCCAGCACCTACGGAAGACAGGGTTACGAGTACGCCCAGTGATACGCCCATCGCAAAAGTCAAAACATCTTGTTTACGCGTAGTGACGAGATCTTGTTGGGCAACAATTTCTTGAGCGATGTTCTTACGCAAGCGACTTTTAAGAAGAATTACACCTGACGTCAGAATCAACATGAAGCCAAGGCTGGTTGTTAACAGGTGATTGTAACTTTCTGGGTCACCAAAATAATTGTGCAATAAGAAAATTGTGACGCCTGCTGCTGGAAGACTGCCTGCCGCCATTAACCCCATCAGTCGCCAGCGAATAGTGCGTTGTTTGTGGTGTGCTAATGCTCCACCAGCTTTTGTGATGGAGGCGTACATAAGATCTGTTCCAACTGCCACATGGGGTGGGAATCCAAAAAGAAGGAGTAATGGGGTCATTAAAGAGCCACCACCTACGCCGGTAATACCCACGGCTAGGCCGACAGCTGCGCCCGCTAAAATATAAAGAAGTATGTCCATTTAAATGGTCTAATATGAATAGCCAATAATAATTCGAAACTAGCTGGTAAATTTATAGCTTTCTATCTATTCTGAAAAAGAATATTTACTTATATTTTTATAATCAAATTGAACTTTGAACTATTGTAGCGGTCACAAGCCGTACAGTCATCATTGAACAATTATTCAATTTTTCAATAAAGATTAACCTGGAGGGTTTATGAAGCTACAGCAGTTGCGCTATATCTGGGAAGTTGCGCACCATGATCTTAATGTCTCGGCTACTGCTCAAAGCTTGTATACATCTCAGCCAGGTATCAGTAAACAAATTCGGTTATTAGAAGATGAATTAGGGGTCGAAATTTTTTCCCGAAGCGGAAAGCACCTAACTCATATCACCCCCGCTGGTGAAGAAATTATCAAAGTTGCCGGTGAAGTCCTTAGAAAAGTCGAAAGCATCAAACAAGTCGCTCTCGAATTCAGCGATGAGCGAAAAGGCAGTTTGGCCATAGGAACCACTCATACTCAAGCGCGTTATGCGCTTCCTCCGGTTATTAGTGACTTTATTAAACGATTTCCTGATGTGTCTTTACATATGCATCAGGGAACGCCAATGCAAATTTCGGAAATGGCGGCGGATGGTACCGTCGACTTTGCCATTGCTACTGAAGCACTTTCTCTCTTTAACGATCTGGTGATGATGCCTTGTTATCGCTGGAATCGTTCTATCGTGGTGCCGAAAGACCATCCGTTAGCGAAGAAAGAGCAACTCACCTTGAAGGATGTGGCGGATTTCCCGATTGTTACCTATGTATTTGGCTTTACCGGACGTTCTAAGCTTGATGAAGCCTTTGAAAGTGAAAACCTTCAGCCAAAGGTTGTCTTTACTGCAGCGGATGCTGATGTCATTAAAACCTATGTACGTTTGGGCTTAGGCGTTGGGATTGTTGCGCACATGGCGATTGATCCTCAAGTCGATCCCGATTTGGTGGCGTTGGATGCTAGTCATCTATTTAAATCGAGCGTGACTAAAATAGGGTTCCGTAAAGGGACGTATATTCGTGGTTATATGTATGATTTCATTGAGTCATTTGCGCCGCATTTAACTCGTGAGCGAATTGATGCCGCTATCAGCTGTACGACCAAAGGTGAGGTGGATGCGTTATTTGAGGGTGTTGAGTTGCCTGTTTATTAAGTGAATGGAAAAAAATCGTCGTTTACGAAAAAAGCCAGAGCTAAATAGCTCTGGCTTTTTTCGTTAGAGAGAGCGTTCCTGAGAGCGGTTGATTCTTTTTTTATAAAAAGTCGAGATCATCCGTCATGGAGGTCAGCGTATCTTGCAGTTCGGCTTTCTTATCTGTGTCTTGCTCCAGTACTTCTTTAACAAACTTTAGGTATACCGTGAAGATTTGATGGCTGCCATCAGGGTATTCCACAAGAAAGAACGGAGCACGGGATACGTTGTATTTGGTTGCCAACATGAAACCTTCGCTGGTTTCGTCTCGTTCATCGGCATCTACGATGCGATCGAGAAACTTTAATTGGTCATGTTTCGCCATTTGGTCAATGACATCCTGACACTTTTGGCAGTCAGTACCATCTTCTTTGATTTTTCGAACTAGGGTGATCTTCATGAGGTCAGCAGGCTTATACGTATTAATTGGGCGTTTACTGAAAGCGCCATTTTAACAAGTCGGCCGAGCTAAAGGTAGGGAGTGAAGGGAAATATTAATGGGAAATATAGAAGTAGAAGGCGGTGACCCCGCCTTCCGTCTTGAAGCTCTACGTCAGACTATGACTTAGACTCAATGTTCGCGGCGTGCAGGCCGCATTCTTTATGAGTCGCTTCTTCCCACCACCAACGACCTTCACGCTCGTGTTGGTTTGGCAAAACAGGACGTGTACATGGCTGACAACCGATGCTGGTAAAGCCTTGCTCGTGAAGCTTGTTGTACGGTACATCAAACATGTGGATGTAATCCCACACTTGTTCTGAAGTCCAGTTGGATAGTGGGTTGAACTTGATTAGGTTCTTTCCAGGGCCTGAGAACGTATGATCGTGTTGAATCACAGGTACATCCGATCGGGTAGGGCTTTGGTCTTTACGTTGACCTGTAATCCAACCGTCCAACGTCGCTAATTTGCGTTTCAGTGGTTCAATTTTACGGATGCCACAGCATTCGTTATGACCGTCCTCAAAGAAGCTGAACAGGCCTTTTTCTTGAACAAATGGCTGAAGCAGCTCTGAATCCGGCGTCATGATTTCGATGTCGATGCCGTAATGTTTACGAACGCGATCGATAAATTCATAGGTTTCAGGGTGAAGACGTCCGGTGTCGAGAGAAAATACTCGGATGTCTTTACGCACTTTACGGGCGATATCGATTAACACAACATCTTCTGCGCCACTGAATGAGACGGCAATGTTGTCGATGTTTTCCAATGCCAACTCCAAAATCTTACGAGGCGAGGCATTATCGTACTCAAGCGCTAATTGCTGAACGTTTAATTCACTCATTTTCTAATCCGGTCTTTTTTATAAAAATTAGCCCGATACATGGCCAATTTCTCTTTGTTATCACTAATTTTGCGTAGAATACCAGAACGTTATAACAAGTCGAAATAACGGTTATGAATTAGCATTGCTCTTTATGGAATAACTCGTTACAGTTTCGCCATCATTTTATTGGGCAAATTGCTAAGACCTTTATTAAGTGATTTAGACTTAAGTAATTTAGCCTCAACGACGATCAAGAAGTTTAATCTTTGTCTTTTATAGGAGTATTACGTGGAAATCGCATGTCTTGACCTGGAAGGGGTACTGATCCCTGAAATTTGGATCGCATTTGCTGAAAAAACTGGGATCGAAGAGTTAAAGGCGACAACTCGTGATATTCCTGATTACGATGTATTAATGAAGCAACGTTTACGTATTTTGGATGAGCATGGTTATGGTCTTCCTGACATTCAAGAAGTGATTGCAACACTTGAGCCACTGCCAGGTGCTGTTGAGTTTGTGGATTGGTTACGTGAACGTTTTCAGGTGATCATTCTTTCTGATACTTTCTATGAGTTCGCTCAGCCTTTGATGCGTCAGCTTGGTTTCCCAACCTTGTTCTGTCATAAGCTTGAAACAGATGAAAAAGGGCGTGTTGTAAACTACCACCTGCGTCAAAAAGATCCTAAGCGTCAATCTATCTTTGCGCTTAAGACCATTTATTATCGTACGATTGCTGCGGGTGATTCATACAACGACACCACTATGCTTGCTCAAGCGGATGCAGGTATTCTGTTCCATGCACCACAGAACGTGATTGATGAATTCCCGCAATTCCCGGCAGTTCATACTTATGAAGACTTGAAAAAAGAGTTCATTAAAGCAAGTGAACGTGAACTGACGCTTTAACTTTACCTCTCTTCTTCAAATCAAAGCCCGGCACAAGAGCCTATCTTGTGCCGGGCTTTTTCGTTTTACTCCAACAATTGATCATATTTTCCGTGCTCAGAGTGAGTTCTTTGTACTAGTCTAAATACAAGGTTTAGATCCTTTGTGCGAGGAAACTATGGTTGGAATTAAAACTAGGGCGTTTTTTTCTGATTATTGTTATGCGCTGATGCACTTAGCTTTAGTTCTAGTTTTCATGCTCCTTATCGGATGTTCAAAAGAGGAACCCGTTTCATCTGACTCGGCTCCACAAGACGCTTCTTACTCCATGCGCTTGTCTATCGACCTCTGGCCCGGTTATTACCCGGCCATTATCGCTAAAGAGAAGGGTTGGTTTAAAGACGCAGGCCTGAACTTGAAACTCGATCTTCCTGGAAATACCGACAAGATGTTGGCTCTTTTCTCGGCTGGCAGTATTGATGCGGTCGCAGTCGCATTTGGTGATGCTATCTTGGTTACCCGACAGATGCCGGACATTGCTGTGATTCTGGTCACCGATGAATCGGCGGGTGGTGATGCGGTGTTGTCCATGAACAAGGAGGTACTGTCAGATTTAAAAGGCAAGCGCATTGGAACTAACTTGGGTGGATTTGGAGAGCTTCTTATTCGACGTATGTTGGATCTTCAAGGGGTAAAGGTTAATGAGGTGAATCTCGTTAATGTCGATGCCTCCAAAGTGCCTGACCTGCTTGATTCAGGGGGACTTGATGTCGGGCATACTTGGAGCCCGTATGTGGGGCAAGCCATAGAAAAAGGTGCCAATATCATTTTTTCCAGTGCGGACACCCCAGGTTTAATACCGGATACAGTGGCTGTATCCGGTGAGTTTCGTCGTTCGAAACCTGAAGCGGTGAAGATCTTTCTTGATGTTTGGTTTAAAGCTCAAAACTGGTGGTTAACTCATTATCAGGAAGGGAATCAACTTATTGCTGAAGCGACTGGACAAAGGGTAACGAGTATCACCTTGGAGGGAATTCGTTTACTTGATCGAGAGGCGAATGTTGCTACTTTCAATGATGCAACGTCAGAGCAGGGCCTCCCTAACGTCTTAAAAACTTATAATGAATTTTATGCGCGTGCCGGTGTGATCAGAACACCTGCTGCTCCATCTATTTTGGCCTCGGAGTTTTTGCAATGACGCTGAAACTCCAGTTAACGCTCTTACTGGTTTTAGTTACCTTCACCCCGATTGCATTTATGACATATCAAATGCAACAGCAGGCAGCGGAGGAGTTTATTGCCTCCAAAGATAACTCATTGATTCTTGCTAATAACAACCTAAGTAATCTGTTCGATGGCTACATCCAGAACACACTGGAAGTGCTATGGGCCGACAGTCATATTCCAAGTTTCCGGCGTTTTCTGGAAGGGGACGATGATTATCGAAGTGAATACCTGAATAATGTCCATGAGATGCTACGAAACGTCATTATTAAGGATTCGATTTTCGTTAACTCTGCCGCCTTGCTGAATATAGACGGCATGAATTTGATCGATACCTCTGCCACTCTCTATCACGACATAGAGTCCTATTACCCATATTATCGAGAAGGCGTTAAAACCTATCATGGCTATTTCAGTAAGCACCTGGTTCAAGATGTCCAAGGCTATGCGCTTTATGCATCGGTACCCATTAAGAACGGGCAAGGTGAGGCGATCGGTCTGTTACGTTTAAGGATTGATCCGAGCCGAGTACAGTTGATGCTGAGCAAGGCATTGAAGAAAACCACCTTTCAGGCCAAGGTGTTTGACTCAAAACACAACGTATTGGCGAACCTGAACAATCCTCACTTAATCGGTTCTGCTCAATCCGTAGCAGAGTTGGAGCCTGTTCCTGCACCCACCTGGGTGTTGAATGAAGAGAATCAAAAAGTCAGGGTCATTCGAACGTCGTTATCCAGCATTCCCTGGATGATAGAAATTACTTTGCCATCGGCCGATTACACCGCATATATCGATCAAAGTTTTTTTCAATGGCTGATTGATATTGGCATCATTTTTCTCATTACTCTTGCCGGATCGATTGGTTTGGCGACGTATTTAGTGATCCCTATTCTTAAAGTAGAAGACGCTGCGAAACAGATTGCCTCAGGTCGAACAGATCAAGATGTCCCTTTGGTGGGAGGCCTCGAACTTCGGCGTATGGCGGAATCCATTAAACGGATGAAAGACACCATTTTGGCAAGCGTTGTCGAGATGGAGCAAAAGAATAAGGACAAAGAAAAAGCCGAATTGGCTTTGTTGGAGTTGAATGAGCAATTGGAACGACGAGTAGAAGAACGCACGCAAGAGCTGCTTGCCGCCAACAAAGAGAAAGGCGAAGCCATGGAGCAGCTGGTTAACTCTCAGAAAATGGCAGAGTTAGGAACTTTGGTTGCCGGTGTGACTCATGAAGTGAATACGCCTTTAGGCAATAATGTGACCGTTGCATCGACCCTCCAAGAGCATCTTGAGCAGTTCAAAAGTTTGGTGGAAACCGGCTGCGTTAAGAAATCAGACTTATCGGAGTTCCTAAACAGTTGTGAGTTTGCTACGGATATCCTTCAAAAAAACTGTGCCCGTGCCAGTGAACTAATGGGTAGCTTTAAACAAGTAGCGGTAGATCAGACTAGCATGCGGCGAAGGAATTTCTCAGTTGAGAAATCCGTCCATGAGGTGATAACTACCTTACACAACGTGCTTAAAAAGCATAACCATTCTATTCGGGTCCATATTCCTCAAACGCTCCATATTGATAACTACCCCGGGCCATTTGATCAGGTGATAACGAATCTGATTAATAACTCTGTAATTCATGGTTTTAGGAATATGAAGCAAGGTGAAATCACCATTACTGCACGTATAAAAGACGTGGGTGATAAGAGTTTTGTAGTGATCGACTTTGAAGATAACGGGGCGGGTGTCCCAGAAAAAATTGTGGATCGTATTTTCGAACCCTTCTTTACCACGCGCGCAGAAGACGTTGGCAGTGGTATGGGGCTGTACTTGATCAAGAGCATTGTAGAAAAGGACTTAAAAGGGCGTATCTATTTAGACAAGGAATATCGAGAGGGCGCTAGGTTTGTGTTGGAAGTCCCTATGGTGTTTGACGATGATGTAGATGAATAGGTGTTTAAATATTCGTTCTATCCAGACGTTTCTTAAAAAATATAAATTCAGAAGGCCGATTAAGTGAATTAGTTCAGATTAAGATTTATCTTCCTGTTCTTTTTGTTGTTGTTTGAGCGCTTTTTCCCGGCGTTTTTGTTCTACGATTTCTTTCCGTTTTTTGCATAAATCAATGACCCGCATTTTCTGAACGGGCGTCATATCATTCCAATTGAATCGCTCATTGCGACTGCGATAACAGCCGAGACAGTAGCCCTTGGAGTTGGTCGTACAGACGCCGATGCATGGGCTGGGGACGGGAAATAATTCGAATTGAGTCGGTTTCATAGTTCATTCAGGTTTTTCATTTAGTTTAGCCTCTTTGTGCTGATAAATGTATAGTGCGTTTGACATATTTGAGCGCTTAAATAAACGCTATTCGCATAGGGAGGTTGTCATGAGTCTGGAGTTATACGCAGGTAAGTTGGCTTATCAACGGATTAAGGAGGAAGGGCTGACGGCTCAGCAAGTCAGACTCATTGTCGGTGCCTCTGGTGGCCCTAAATGGTTGGTGTTGAGTAAGCTGGATCAGTATCTCAATGATGCGTTCTTGAAAGAAGCTGATCACCCGATTGAACTGATTGGTTCATCAATAGGTTCTTGGCGCATGGCTTGTTATGCTCAGAAAGAGCCTTCAAAAGCCATTGAGCGATTAAGAGATGCATATTCTACAACTGAGTATCCGGGTAAGCCTACAGCGAAAGACGTCTCCGAAAGTGCTCAGTCCATTCTTGATCATGCCTTAGGCATATACGGTGAACACCAAAGTCACCATGATTTCATTGTGTCGAATAAACAGCGCCCTTTGAATGTAGTTACGGTTCGGAATCGTCGATTGTTCAATCATCCTTCAAATCTGGTACAAGGGGTTTCCATTGGGTTAGCGGCTATGGCGAACCCGGTTTCCAGTCGATTTGTGGAACGACTGTTTCCTCGCGTGGTCTTCTCACAATCCCTTGCATCGTCCCCGTATCGCGATGTGCAGGTTAATGAGCGAGTGCAGTTGAGTTCTGAAAACCTGGCACCGGCTTTAATGGCTTCGGGAGCGATCCCTTTCGTGTTGGAGCCTATTAGAGTGCCAGGTTCAAAAGCCCGTTGGCATTGGGATGGCGGCTTGGTGGACTATCACTTCGAAGGGCCGTTTATGCAGGAGCAAGATTTGGTCTTGTATCCGCATTTCTTCCCGAATTTGATTCCCGGTTGGTTGGATAAGGGCTTGCCTTGGCGCCGTGCGAAGCCGGGGCATTATGATAATGTGGTGGTGATGTGCCCATCCAAAACGTTCATTGATGCTTTGCCGGATTCACACATTCCAGATCGTAAAGACTTTTCCTCTTATGAAAATTCGACACGCATTAATAACTGGCAGAAGGTGATTAAACAATCTGAACAATTGGTGGATGCCTTACATGACGGTTTGAGTAAAGACGGTGGCCGAAGTTTAGTAAAACCCTTGGAGCAAATGCCGCAAGGGTAAACATAACTTCAGATCAGTGATTTGTGGCTGATTGAGTAAATCTAAGCGATTTGTAAAACAACTTTGCCTAGGGTTTTTCCGGATCTTAGGCATTGAATGGCGTCATGAGCGTCTTCAAACGCAAAGGTATGACCGACATGCGGTGGTGAGATTTCCACGGCCATCATGTCTTTCACTAAAGCTCGCATTAGCGGCATCTGATCCCATAGCCAGATCAGGTTAAATGCCATGACGGATTTATTTTCACTGATCATATCCATGACATCGTATCTTGGACGTAACAGATACTGTTTGGCTGCTTTCAGGTAATTAGGGCGTTTTTCGCCCGGTGTGAATTCAGCCGCACCAAACACAACCAGACGACCCATTGGTTTCATGGCTTTATAGCTGGCGGTTTGAATGTCACCGCCTATAGCGTCCAACACCAAGTCGGGATGAAGGTTGAGTTTACTGAGTTGTCGGTGGAAGTTGTCACTTCGGACATGGCATTGTTCGAAGCCCAGTGAGTTTAAGAACTCAACCTTGTTCTGAGTAGACACAAAACCAATCGGCTTCGCATTCAGTGCTTCACACAGTTTCATAGCTTGAAGGCCGACGCCACCGCCGGCACTTTGAATGAGCACCTCTTGATCCGGTTTGAGATTCCCTAGTTCCTTCAGGGCATACCAAGCGGTGAGTGTCTGGACTAAATAGGCGGCACCTTGGTCGAAGCTCCAATCGTGTGGAAGTGGTTGAAGTTGGTCCGAATCCACATCAATGGTATCCACGTATCCGCCAAAACGGGTAACTCCCATAACACGATCACCGACGGAAAAGTCAGTAACTTCTTTACCTACTTCTTCAACGATGCCTGCATATTCAAGTCCAGGAATAAACGCGCCTTTAGGGGTTGCGGAGTAGAGACCTGTGATTGCAAAGATATCAGCAAAGTTCAAACCGACGGATTTGACCGATACCCGCATATGGTTTGAAGCCAATACCGGCATGTCTTCGGTTTGAAGCGTCAGGCGTTCAATGTTGCCGGCTTTTGGTGTTTTCCAGATCCTTCTTTGTTTGGTCATCTTCCTATCCTTAAGAGCACTCTTTGTTGATCACATGCATTAGTTTTACTAAACAAGGAATATGATGTGAGGCCAAAGCTAAACCTGTGGTTAGAATGGCAACTGAAATGTCACGATCCGGGTCTGCCCAGCACATCTTGTTGATCAAACCGATATGGCCATACGCGTTTTCGGTATTTTTACCCCACATGCCGAAAGGCTTGCCGCCCAACATCAGGCCTGCGCTGTATCGCATCGGGATCATCATGGTTCGGTCAAAACTAAAATCGCCAAATGGATGCGTCGCACGAATAACGGTTTCAGGTTCAAGTATCTGTTTACCGTTCCATTCGCCTTGATTTAATAGCATCTGATAGAAACGAGAAATCTCTTCGGCGGATGCGTATAGGTTTGCGGCCGGAATGGTGCAGTCCATCCAGCGATAATCGTTAGAGATCATCGCCGCTTCTGGGAAAGAAGCCCCCAGTGCTCGCTTCACTAACCAAGACATAGGGAAGGGCGCATTAGGGCCTGTTGCGTAGTTTTGAGCTACTTGATTTCGATGCTCTTCTTCCAAACCAAAGGTGAAATATTTCATATCCATTGGTTGACGGAAATGTTGATCCAAGTACTCGTTAATGGTCACGCCCATGACTTTTTTGACCACATGCTGGAAAACGAAACCTCCGGTGATGGCATGGTAAGCGAGTTTGCTGCCGTCCACTGTGATGGGTTTGGAGTCACAAAGCAGTTCCCACACTTTGTCTTCATCGTAAATGGTGTCCAGAGGTATGCCTTTTGGAAGACCTGGAATGCCGCCCCGATGAGATAAAATTTGATGCAATGTAATGTTGCCTTTGCCGTGTCTGGCAAATTCAGGCAGATAGAAACTCACGGGGTCGAGTAGGTTCACTGCGCCTTGCTCTGCCATCTTATGCATGACTAAGGCGGTCACTGCTTTTGAAGCAGAGTACAGGCATACTGGCATATCGGCCGTTGCCACCACTTTTTCGCTGTTGTTAGTATCATTCGGGCCGTTACCACTGGCATGGCCTATGGAGCGGTGAAGCAGGATCTTACCGTTCTTTCTTAAGCACAAGGTAATCGCTGGTTGGGTACCTGTTTTATAGAGCTGCTCTGTGGCTTTCCAGATTCGTTCTTTTGAGGCTTCTGTCATTCCAACTTGTTCGCCAAATTCTTCATCCGGCATGATCTGGGTGATTTGGACAAGATCAAAATCTGTGTTACTGAGGTGAAGGGGCTTACGAAGTAAATTGATGTTAGCAATTGGGAATGACATGTTAGTTCGACTTCTCTTAGTTTTATTCTTTTAATGCTTTGAATTTTCTAGGCTTCGATTGTTGAGCAGTTCGGAATACTAGCCCGTTTTGTGTTGCTTTACAGTGGCTTATTAGGACATTCCTGTCATTATCAAAAGTTATCCAGCGTTGGACATTCCATTCTCGCATCATCAGTCTGACAATGTTTGACTGATGAGTCGCTCTGAGATCAGCCCCCAAAATACCTCTCCATCCAGGTTACTGAATTTCCACCCTAAATGGGTGGTGCAACTATCACAGAGAGTCAGCGTCCAATGGAAGCCGGGAAACCATGAATGTGCAGACTGTGGTTCTCCGGCATAAAGGCAATGCCAGGTTTGGTTAAAGCAGCGAAAAATAAAGGTAATGCCATAAGGGTTACATTGGATGTGTTCATGATTACCGTTTATAGCGACAGAAAATTCATCCTTTGTGATGATTTGCTGGCAGGACTTGCAACAGATAATGATGTCTCGTTTGGGGGCGGTTTCGCTTTGGGGTGATTCTTCTGTATTTAGGTCGCTTTGAACAACGTGCTGTTTACATTCGAAAGGAATGATAGGGCGTTGAGCTTCGGAACGTATAAGCTTGCCGAAAGAGTGTGGTTTCTGTCGGATAATCACAATAAGGCCTATGTTAGCATTGCACACATTATAAAAAATACTCTCACGGAAAGAGAGTGAATACAAAAGGTGAACTATGTATAAACACATCTTAGCATCAGTTGTTCTGGCTGGTTCAGGATTGATGACGGGTATCAGCTCTGCATTTGCAGGTGCCTGGACATTGGAGAAAGAAGAAAGCGGAATCAGTGCTTACACTCAGTTTTCTGAAGAACTTGGCTATAACCGAGTTAAACTCGAAATGGTGGTGGATGCACCCGTTGAGTCGTTAGTTTCAATTAATACGGATGCCGGTAACCTGAATCAGTGGATGGAAAGCTTTGATCAGGTGGAAGTGGTCACCCAGAACACTTGGTATGATTACATTCTCTATGTTACCTATGATTTTCCTTTCCCATATCAAGATCGAGATTCACTAAGCCGTACGCTCGTTTATAAAAAAGATGATGGCTCGGTGGTCGTAAAGTTCTTGTTGGAAGACGAAGGTAAGCCTCAGACCGATGACTACATCCGTATGGATTACATCGACGGTGCTTGGGAATTTACGCAATTAAACGATCAACAAACCAAGGTGGTTTATACAAGTTTGGTTTCACCGGGTGGTGAAGGGCCGAAGTGGGTGATTAATGCGTTTTCGTTGGATGTGCCGTTTACGTCTTTTCAGAATTTACGCGAGCAGCTGAAAACCTATCAACCGAGAAGTATTTCGTTAGATGAAGTTCCTATGGAGAGTGATTTAAATTTCAACTAAAATCGCTGTTCATCCGAATAGCTGCATAACCTTTCGGTTGTGTGGCTATTTTTTTCTCTGCTAAAAAAATAGTGTACTAAAAAGAGGTTACATGATGGCTAAAGCAAAGGCGGCTAAGAGAAAGGCTGCTAAAACACAGGCGAAGATGTCGCCGACTATTTCCGATCCGCGAGTCGTTAAAGTAAGAAACCCGTTTGCTCTTGATCCTTTAATGAAGAAAGGTGGGGCTCACGACAAATCATTCAAAGCAAAACGTAAATCATCTAAACACTTGCTCCGCAAGCAACTTGCGGAGCTTTCCTCTTTACTGTTCGATTCCGTCTTACGTCTTTTCCGTTAGAACTCTCTTTTTTTTACGTTCACTTTTTTACTTTCAGTGTCCTTCTGAAAGGTCTACAGCCAAGATATTTCAACACCTACATTAAATACGCGTCCATAGTCTGGCAGTCCGCCTTCCGAACCGTAATATGATGGCAATGTATTATCGCGATCAAAGACATTGGATACGTCTGAGAATACTTCGATCTGATCATTTAGTCTGTGTTGGTAATGCAGATCTGTGCGGTAATAGTCTTTGGTATCGTCCGGAGCGAATCCAGGGCTAGGGTCAGCCTCTGTGTAATTCCACATCATGCGTTGCCAAAAGCCGATGCGGGCATCCATAGAGCGTAATTGGTATTGAACGCCTAGGTTGGTGATGATGCTTGGGAACGCTTCGTAATCCACATTGTCCGTGTCATTTTTACTTTCAACATACGACGTATTGAAGGTGGTCGACCATTGGTTGATTAACCAGGTATGTAACAGTTCCACACCCCAGGATTTGTTGTTATTCATGTTCTGATAAATGTTGGATGTGCCTTGACCGCTCGGTACTAAGGCAATGGCATCGTCCCATTCACTGGTAAAGACGACCAGTTCGGTCTGATGGTGTTTGGTGTTGTGAATTAACGACCATTCATAAGTATCGATGGTTTCCGGCTTAAGGTCGGTGTTTTGAAGCACCGTTGTTTGTGAGCCTTTGCGCTCAATGGCCGTTGGGGCTCTGAAGGCGTGACCGTACATGAGCTTGGTCGTTAACGATGGGGAAATTGTGTAGATAGCGCCTAAGCGAGGCGAGGTGTGTGACCCGACGTCAGAATAATCATCCCAGCGAACACCGTAGACGAGATGCAATGCTTCACTTAAAAAGCCTGTTTTGGCTTGGAAGATAAGATGTCGGGTGTTTCGAGTATCCCCTTGGTACGGATTATCATATCGATTTCGGGTAAAGCCCTCAGGGGTGACTCGGTGAACGCGCGAATCGTTGACGGATTGGTGATCATAACCCAACCCGATAAGCCACTGGGTGTTCAGAGTTTGATTGTTTTGTTTGATATGTAGATTTGCGCCAAGTCGATCTTCATCGGCCGATTGATAAATATAGTGGGGACAATAGACCGGATTTGGAGTAGGGCTGTCAAAGGTGGATTTACAAGGCAGCGTAGTTCCACCCAGTGTGGTCAATTCAGTTGGATAAAAGTTGGAATCGTACTCCCAGTCTTGATGGCTTTCCCAATAGTAAAGTTGCGCTTTAATTGTTACCTGATGCTCAAGACTTTGCTCGTAAGAACTTGAGACTAAAGCAAAGTCAGAATCGTTGTCGGTTAGATCCCCTTGTCGGGCTAGACTGCTACTTTCAACATCAAAGAAAGCTGGAATGGTTTGGAAGAATTGCGAGCCGATACCCGTAAATTCATTGGCGTTGAAGTGGTTCAGGAAGGCCTTGAACGTAAACATTCCTTGCTCAAGGTCGCCGTTGATGACACTTAGATAGCCAGACGTATTTTCATAACCTTGATCTCGGGAGCCTTCTCCATTCGAACCATCCAGCGGATCGGTATAGTCAAACCTTAGGTTGTGATTGTCTTCTTTTCGGTACGCCAGACCATAATTAATCTGAGTATTTCCCAGTTGCCAACCGGACGTTAAAGACCCCTGCTGATAGAGTGGATTACCGGCTGCTAAGCGAGTGTTTAGGTAATCGCCTTTGTCTTTTTCCAAGCTGTAAGAAACGACGCCATGGAATGCGTCTGTGCCATAAAGTGCAGAGCCTGGGCCTCGAATCATCTCAATTCGATCCATGAAGTCCAGCTCCATAATGGCTTTGTCATAGGCTGTGGTGGCATAGACGTAGGAGTTGAGCGGTACACCGTCCAAGGAAAAAGCCACGCCACGGACTGAGAGTTCAGTCGCGTAACCCCGAATTGCAATGGTTTCGCCGCCACCCCAGGTGGTCGTGGTATGCACGGAAGGAACTGTTTCCAGTACATCCCCTAAACGACGACTGCCTCTGGCTTGCCAATCTTCCTGAGTAATCACGGACACCGAGGATGCAACGTCTAACGCACTTTCTTCAAATAGAGAGGCAACCGTCACCTTGATGTCCATCAGGTCTTCAAGGCTTAGTTCCAAAAAGTCTTCAAATCCATCTTCAGAGGGCTGGGTCTGATTCGCGTAGCTGCTGAAACAAGTCAGTAGACTTAAAAGGGTGGCTGATGATTGGGAAACTACAAGCTTACGGGGAAAGATACTCATTACAGCTATTTTTTATAATTCTTACATGAGTCTTTCATAATAGTGAGAAAGTACTATAAAGCAAGTGTGTTTTGTGAATCCCTTTTAAATCAACCCATTATGGATATTTTTGTCAGTAGTGCTAAATAATTGACGTTTGCTTATTTGTTTCTGAAACAAACGGATTACTGAAGAAAAAAGGCCTTGTTCTCAATGGCAGGCAGATTCTTTTCTAACATTGTATTTACGATCTTTTCGTTCAGTTTTTTCTTGTGATCTGAAAAGATAGGGCGCTTCTTATTGAATTCCTTCGCAAAACTGGATGCTTGAGTCTGAAGGCTTTCTTGATCATCCGCTAAAAATTCAATAACCCCCAGCGCCTGCATTTCTTCAGCGGTGTATTTTTTTCCTGTCAAAATCATTTGATTAAAGGTTTTATGAGGAAAGGCTTTCAGAATGACATCCACCAAGCCGGGTAAGAAGGGAATGCCTAAATCGATTTCCGGAAAGCACACGTATCCTCGATCTTTTCGCATGATTCGAAAGTCACAAGCGGCGGCTAAGACACAGCCGTTACCAAAGGTGTGGCCGTTGATGGCTGCAATCACTGGCACAGGAAAGCTCATTAACTTGCTGTACACCTGATCCATGGTACGTAGGAAGGTTTGCAGTGGCTCAAAATCCTGTTTCTGAATTAGGCCTAAGAACCAGGGAACATCAATGCCTTGAGACCAGTTTTTGCCATCGTCAGAGGTGATGATCAGCGACTTGATGTTTTTATTCGCTTCGACTTCTTCCAGCTTGGCTAACAGCTCTGTGGCGAAGGCAAGATTGTGTGCATTCTTACTGACGGCCTGGCCGTCGTTCATGGTTAGAGTGGCCACTTTACCGTCAAGGGTAAGATGAATAAGAGCTGTCATGCTTGTTTGATCCTTTTGGTCTATCTCTGCATTCGACTGTGAATTTTATTTCTGAGGCTTGATAAAAAACTGATAGCTAAGAAGTTCAAGCTCAGCGCTGATTGAAGTACGAACTGTTTAGATAAAGCGATTTCGTTGTTTGAACCGCATGCTTTTTATGCGGTGCTATTTTTGCGATGTATGGTGAATTAGCGGTATCTAAATGGTTCGTACTGAAAGAACTGTGTCGATCTCTTGTTAGCTGTTTAATACCCCTTCAATGGCGATTGTTTACCAACCACATAGGCTTCGGGTTCTTGCACAAATAAGTCCGGCATCAACGGGGAATCTACTTTTTCCGGGTTTGATCGATATTGATCAAATTCAGTGACGCCGTTTTCGCGTAAGAACTCTTCATCAATAATGAGTTTGCCCGTCAGTTCTGTATCAGTGGATGACAGTAACGTCAGCGCCGCGTCGGCCATGATTGCAGGCGTACGAGCACCATTGACCGCGTGTTGACCACCAAAGGCAACAGCTGAAGTTGCAATGACAGTGCGCGGCCAGAGTGCATTGGCGCGGATGCCATAGCGTTTAAACTCTTCAGACATCCCCAGCGTTAGTATCGACATACCGTATTTGGTGAGTGTGTAAGGGGAGTGGTTTTTCATCCAGCGCGGGTCGAAATCCAGAGGCGGGCAGAGGCTAAGAATCTGCGGGTTTCTTCCTTCTTTTGCCGACTTCTTCAAGTGAGGTAAGGCCTTCTGAGCGCATAAGAAGGTGGCGCGGAAGTTCACTTGCATCATCAAATCAAATTTTTTCAGCGGTGTGGATTCAACCCCAGCCAATGCAATAGCACCGGCATTGTTGATTAAGATATCGATGCCGCCGAAACGATCGACCGTTGCGTCAATCATGCTCTCTACTGAGGCTTCATCACGCACATCCACTTGAATTGCTAGCGCTTGCCCGCCTGCGGTTTCAACTTCTTCGGCGACCGAAAAAATCGTTCCAGGTAACTTTGGGTGTGGCTCAGCTGTTTTTGCGGCTATGACTACGTTAGCGCCTTGTTCGGCGAATTTAATCGCCATTTCGCGACCAATTCCGCGACTGGCACCGGTAATGATGATGGTTTTATTTGCGAGTTCTGACATTGTGTTATCTCTTATTTTTCTAATATCGGTGCTGTTTTTCTAAGCTGTTTGTTCTGTTAGCGAGGTTTGCTCGTTTAAAGCTTGTTTTTCTAAAGACAGCAGCAGTTGCCTTGCTTTCACTTGCTGACCTGATTCAACCAAGAGTTCTGCAATCGTGCCATCGCGTGGTGCCGTCAGGCTGTGCTCCATTTTCATCGCTTCGAGAATCACCAACGGTTGGCCTTTGGTGACTTGATCGCCCGGTTGGACGAAGGTTTCGATAATCAAACCGTCCATTGAGGCTTTGAGTTCATCGCCCGAGGCTTGGTCGGCGGAAGACACTGGTTTAAGCATGATGTCTTCGAACATCCAGGATTGACCATCAATTGCCAAGTACAAATGCTTTTCCGGGTTCAAACGACCGCGTTGATAAAGTTGGTAGGTTACGGCATAGGTTTTATCGCCCACCACAATTTCACTGTACTCGAGATCGCCTTCAGAGCGTTGAGAAATCATCTCTACGGTGGCGACTTGATCATTAATTTGTACGCTGGTTTGGATGTGATGATCGGCGTTGATCTCGTGTTGGATCAGTACCTTTTGTTGCCAGCTAATGTCTGGCCCAACCGCTGCGTGTAACAGGCAAGGCTTGGCTCCAAGCGAGGTGGTACTCCATTCGCTTTGCCCTGATAGCAAGTACGCGGCAATGACGGTTACTTCAGCGCTTGGCTCCTGACTGGCCTGAATCATCGACGGATTATCATTAAAGTCTTGCTCAATGAAGGCGGTCGTAGCTTCACCCAAACGGAAGCAGTCGGTCGAAAGAATCTCTGATAGAAAATATCGGTTGTCTTTCGGCCCGACCAAATGGCTGTGCTGCAGACCTTCAATCAAACGATGACGAGCCTGTTCCCGGTTGTCGCCATAGGCAATCAACTTGGCCAGCATGGAATCGTAAAATGGGCTGATGGTTTGGCCGGTTTGAATACCATCGTCCACACGGAAACCGTCAAACTCCGCCGGTTGCCACAATACTATGTCGCCGGTCTGAGGGCAGAAGTCCTGCGCCGGGTCTTCCGCGTACAAGCGCACTTCAATGGCGTGGCCATGTAACTGAATTTCGTCTTGAGCTTTTGACAGTGGTTCACCGGACGCCACTCGCAACTGCCATTCCACCAAGTCTTCACCAGTAATTAATTCGGTGACCGGGTGTTCGACTTGCAGACGGGTATTCATTTCGAGGAAGTAGAAGTTCTGGTCTTTATCCAGAAGAAACTCAACCGTGCCTGCACCCACATAGTTACAGGATTTAGCCGCGTTTACAGCGGCCTCACCCATGCGTTGACGCAGCTCTGGCGATACTGCAGGTGATGGCGCTTCTTCAACCACCTTTTGATGGCGACGTTGAATGGAGCAATCACGTTCGCCCAGGTAAACAGTGTTGCCTTGCTGATCAGCAAAGACTTGGATTTCGATATGGCGCGGTGCGATCACCGCTTTTTCGATGATCAGTTCATCGCTGCCAAAGGCGTTCATGGCTTCCGAACGAGCACCGCGAATGGCTTCTTCCAAGGCATTGGCGTCAGCCACTAAACGCATACCGCGCCCGCCACCGCCGGCGGAGGCTTTCAGCATTACGGGTAAACCAATGTCCAAGGCGGCACTTTTTAAGGCTTGAACGCTCTGATCTTCACCTTGGTAGCCAGGAATGCAAGGCACGCCGGAATCCAGCATGGCTAACTTGGATTGACGCTTTGAGCCCATGAGTTCGATGGCAGAAGCCGGTGGCCCAACGAAAATAAGGTTTGCCTCTTCACAGGCTCTGGCAAAGTCAGCGTTTTCGGACAGAAAACCGTAACCCGGGTGAATCGCATCGGCACCGGACGTTTTTGCAGCATTAATGATGTTGTCGATCACCAGATAGCTTTCTGAAACCGGCGAAGGGCCAATATGAATGGCTTGATCGGCCAGGCTGACATGCGGTGCATCCTGATCGGCTTCTGAATATACAGCGACGGTTTTGATGCCCATTGCCTGGGCTGTTCTAATGACACGACAGGCAATTTCGCCACGGTTAGCGATCAGCAATTTATTGATTGAAGTGCTTGATGTGGTTTTCATCTCAATCACTCCTGAGCCGTGTTGGCTGCTGCCGTTTCGGCAGTGGTTACATTTTCTGAATCCTTGAGTTGGACATCACTCCAAGCCGCCGGTCGTTTCTGCATAAAGGCCATGGCGCCTTCGCGACCTTCACCATTCAGAACGGCATTGGCAAAGTCCGTCGCTGCTTGATCGAGAATAGAGTTCAGCTCTTTTTCGGAACCGCATTCGTTCACTGAGTGCAGCAAGGCTTTTGTTGCCTGATTGGCTTGCGGGCCGCACTTCAATACTTGTTTGAGCGCTTTATTCAATTCTTCATTCCAAGCGTCTGAGGCGACTTTTGTGTGAGCGATCCCCAGTGAAATAGCTTCGTCGGCTTTGAAACGTTGACCCATTAACGCCAAACGGCGGGTTTGGGTCAGGCCAATGCGTTTTACTACGAACGGTGCGATCTGAGCAGGCAAAATCCCAAGTGTGGTTTCTGGTAAACCAAATATAGCGGTTTCATCACACAAGGCGTAATCGGATACGCATGCCAAGCCAAAGCCACCGCCTAAAACGGCACCCTGTAACGCGCAGATGGTGACTAGCGGAAGTTTGTCGGCCAATTGAATCATGTGACCAAAGGCGCGGTTAAGTTCAGCCAATGCCGTTACTTTTTGTTCTTGAGTGTCGGCACTGTGAGCGGCTTGCATGTCTTTGATATCGCCGCCAGCGCAGAAATTACCGCCATTGCCTTTGATCAACAGAATACGATGGCTTTTTTGATCTTCTTTTACTTGTGCATCATGAGCGTTCGCAGCACAGGTGTTCATTACGTCCATCAGCTCGTGAACCATTTTCAGGTTCATGGCGTTCGCCAATTTTGGACGATTCAGCTGGACTTCGAGCACTGGGCCGCGATCAAGGACGATCAGGGTTTCATAATTTGAGAATGACATTGTTCGACTCCTTTCTTTTCTACTACTTCTTCTTAGAAGGAAGCGTACCCATGAACTTACAGATGATGCCGAGCATGATTTCATCGGCACCGCCGCCAATAGAACCAAGGCGGTTATCTCGGTAAGAACGGGCAAGGAAGTTGTCCCACATGAAGCCCATACCGCCCCAGTATTGCAGACAAGAATCAGAGACTTCACGGACCAAACGACCGGACTTCAGTTTCGCCATCGAGGCCAGTTTGGTGACGTCTTCACCGTTGATGTAGCCTTCCACCGCTTGATAGACCAAGGCACGTAATGCTTCGACTTCCGATTGGAGCTCAGCGAGACGGAAGTGAATCACTTGGTTGTCGATCAATGGCTGGCCGAAGGTTTCGCGCTCACGGCAGTATTCGATGGTTTTCTCGATGCACTTATCCATATGACGTAAGCTCATGGCGGCTACGTACAAACGTTCTTCCTGGAACTGCAGCATTTGCATCATGAAACCCATGCCTTCGCCGCCAATGCGATAGCGTTGTGGTACGCGAACTTCATCCAGGAAAATCTGTGCTGTATCGGAAGAGCGCATACCCAGCTTGTCGAGCTTTTCAGAGAAGCTCACACCTGGAAGATCCAGAGGTACTACGATCATGGACTTATTTTGGTGAACTTTGCCATCGCTGGTATTGGCAAGAAGGCAAGCGAAGTCGGCTTGTGTGGAGTTGGTGATCCACATTTTGCTGCCGGAGATCACGTAATCATCGCCGTCTTTCTTGGCGGTGGTTTTCAAGCCAGCCACGTCTGACCCTGCACCTGTTTCACTCACTGCGATACAAGCCACTTTTTCACCAGCAATAGCTGGCTTTAGGAATTCGTCTTTCAGCTCATCACTGCCAAAACGCGCCAGCGCAGGGGTCGCCATATTGGTTTGAACGCCGATGGCCATAGGCACACCGCCACAGTCGATGCCGCCAAACTCTTCAGCAGCGACCATTTCATAGCTATAGTCTAAGCCCATGCCACCGCAGTTTTCCGGCTTGCTGATGCCCAGCAGGCCAAGGTCGCCCATTTTCTTGAACAGTTCTTTTGCCGGGAAGATGCCTTCTTTTTCCCAGTCATTGACGTGCGGATTGATCTCGTTTTCGACAAAGTTTCGGATGGTTCTTGATAGTTCTTTGTGTTCTTGAGTAAATCGCATTTTGTGCTCCTTATTATCTTTGTCGTTAGAAACGGGCAATGCCAAACTGGTTTGCGTTTAAAGTGGTGGACTCGGCTTGCTTGCAGACATCCAAAAGTTCTATCAGTAATCGACGTGTGTCTCTAGGGTCAATCAGGCCATCGTCCCACAGACGGGCGGTGCCAAAGAGGGCGGTTGAACCGGCTTCCAACTTCTCCGCGGTGGCCTGTTCAATGGCATCAAGCATTTTCTCGTCCGGCTCCATGCCCATCTTCTTGTGTTTTTCTTCAGTAACGATGCGAAGCACTTTACCGGCTTGAGCACCGCCCATGACGGCGGTTTTGCTGTTCGGCCAGGCGAAAATGAATCTTGGGTCAAGGCCACGGCCGCACATGGCGTAATTGCCTGCACCGTAAGAACCGCCTACCACAATCGACAACTTAGGTACGCGCGCATTAGCAACCGCTTGCAGCATTTTTGAACCGTGTTTGATGATGCCGTTGGTTTCAGCGTCAGTGCCGACCATAAAGCCGGTGGTGTTGTGGATGAACAGAAGCGGGGTATTGCTCTGATCACACAACTGAATAAATTGCGCGGCTTTGTTCGCACCTTTCGGAGTAATCGGACCGTTGTTACCAATAATGCCGCAGGCGAAGCCACCAAAGCGGACGAAACCACAAATAGTCTGTTGATCGAACTGAGACTTGAACTCCTGAAATTCAGAGCCGTCGGCAGTACGAGCTAAAATTTCGCGAACGTCGTAGGGCTTTTTGAGGTCGCAGGGGACAACGCCTAGTAGCTCATCGATCGGGTAGATGGGGTCATCGTAATCTGTATCTACGGATTCTGATTGATTGTCCTTCCAAGGAAGGGACGACATAACCTCACGGGCGATACGAATGCCATCGGCGTCGTTTTCAGCTAAATACTCTGCGGTTCCTGCTTCAAAAGCATGTAACTCCGCACCACCCAGTTCTTCGTCGGTGGCGATTTCGCCTGTTGCCGCCTTCAATAACGGCGGACCTGCGAGGAACATCTTGGCTTGATTGCGAACCACAATCACATAATCAGAAAGTCCCGGCTGATAAGCACCGCCAGCCGTGGCATTACCGTGTACCACCGTGATTTGCGGAATGCCTGCTGCTGATAAACGGGCCTGATTAGCAAAGGCTCTTGCGCCTGGTACAAACACATCGGTAGCGTAGTTGAGGTTAGCGCCGCCGGATTCGGCCAGTGTGACCAAAGGCAGGCGATTCTCCAAGGCAATCTGTTGAACGCGAAGGGTCTTTTCCAAACCGGAAGGGGAGATAGTGCCACCCTTGATAGCGCTGTTGTTCAACTGAACGATGCAGCGAACGCCAGCGACATAACCGATGCCTGCAATAAAGCCACCGCCAGCGGTGTTGCCTTTTTTATCGTCGTACATCTTGTAGCCTGCAAGACCACAGAGTTCAACGAACGGGCTGTCTTGATCGAGCAGTAGATTCAGGCGTTCACGGGGAAGTAGCTTTCCGCGTTTTTCAAACTTGGCTCGGACGCTTTCTTCGTTGTCTCGAATGGCTTTTTCGATGTCTCGCAGCTCGGTAATGACTTCCTTAAAGGCTTGGTAGTTTTCCTGAAAGCCGGAAGTTTGGTTGTCTATTTGGGTTTCTAAAATAGCCATGGTTCTTCCTAACCTTCGTTATGTTGATTTGTTTCGTTTATGAGACGTTTGGGAATGCGAACGGGCATGTCCAACAACTGTTGAGCCTGGGCTTTACCTTGAGGATCAGTGCGTAAACTGGCAATACCGCCACCACCCAGTGCGAAGGTCAGCAAGAAGTTCATGGCATCAATGCCCGGCAGTGCGTAGCGTTTCACTTCACTGCGGTCTGACAGTACGTGTTGCATGTACTCCGTTACATTCGCTTCGGTCAGGCTCGCTTGTATGAAGGGCAAGAACTTCGGTTTACGTGCCATCACACCAATATTACAGCTGTCGCCTTTGTCGCCGCTGCGGGCAACGGCTAAGTCAATCAGAGGCACTTCAATGAACTCTTCGTCGGGATCAATTTCAAGCGGTGAGGTGAAACGATTTTTCTCCAGATGTAACTCGGATTGTTCCGGAATAGCTATGTGAACGTCAGAGGATTCAGCGCCTGACTGCCAAATTGGTGTGATGTCGGTTTTATCAATCAAAAAGGAAAACAGCTTAATCACTGGGCTGACTTTCGGGCGACCTCCAACCAAACCGGTAATCCCTGGTGCCATAGAGGTTGCTGCGGGTGCGATTTCTTTGGCGAATAGTCCAAGCGCGCGTTTGTCTTGATGTCGTGCTGCAATCTTAACGACGACTTCGCGCGGGCTTTGGATTCGTGCATGCGCACCGTATGTGGTTTCTGTGCCGAGGATTTCGATGTCGTAATCGGTGAAGTCTTCCCAGCCCAACATTTTATAAAGACCGGATACCCGGTTCATGATGGCTTGAGAAACACGTTTGGCCTTTTTATCGGCGTCGATGCCTGCCATTAAGAAGCTCACTGTGCAGCGGTTACCGTCCATATAGGTGGCCGCAACTTTATATTTGTCGGTAGGTGCGTGGCCTTTGGCACCCGTCACCTTAACTCGATTATTGCTTAAATCATTCAGTTGCACGTTGGAGAAATCACATCGCACGTCTGGTAATTGGTAATCTTGCGGATCACCAATTTCATACAGTAGCTGTTCCCCAACGGTGAAGCGGTTAATCAAGCCGCCGGTTTGCTCCGGTTTGGATACCTCGAAGGCACCGTCGGCCCGGCACTCGATAATAGGGAAGCCCATGTTCTCGAAGCCGGGGACGCTTTCCCAATCGGTAAAGTTTCCGCCCGTGCATTGGGTGCCACATTCGATGATGTGGCCGGCCAAGGAACCTTGCGCCAACAGATCGTAATCGGTTTCTTGCCAGTCAAACTCGTGCATTAACGGGGCAAGTACCACTGCGCTATCAACCACTCGGCCGGTAATTACGATGTCTGCGCCTTGTGCTAACGCCGCCTTAACCGGAGTTGCGCCCAGGTAGGCGTTTACGCTCAGGCAACGCTCGGGTAATGGCTCTCCGGAAAACATCTCTGTGATGTTTTGATCCTGAAATTTGGATTGAATAGTCGTGAGGTTATCGCCTTCAATCAAGGCTACTTTCAGTGATAAGCCTGATTTTTCAATGGCCGCCTCAATCGCTTCTGCACAAGCTTTGGGGTTTACGCCTCCGGCGTTGCTAATGACTTTGATATTTTGCTCTGCCAGTTGCGGGAGGATACGGGTTAAGGTGTCGACGAAGTCTGTTGCGTAGCCCAACTCCGGATTTTTCATCTGAGCACCAGCCAGAATGGACATGGTTACTTCAGCCAGATAGTCAAAGACCAGATAGTCGAGATTCCCGCCGCGTACCAGTTGTTGTGCGGCTGCTGCGGTATCGCCCCAGAATGCGGAGGCGCATCCAATTCGTACGGTGTTTGAAGCAGTCATGGGTTGATTGTGTCCTTTAATTTAACGTCTTTGGCGACGTCTTTTCTTTGTTTCTTTAGGTAATATGTGATTACAATACCAAGCAAGCGCTTGGTTTGTAAATAGGGTGATTTATGTCTATTAAGATACAAGTGAAAACAGAAAGATGACCCAACGTAGGGGATGGTGCATAATTCCTTCGCTGGAACAGGAGATGAAGTACGTGTTAGAGAAGTTAGTTGCTGAAGGAACCATTACTGACCCAAAAAGCCCTAAGGGCCGATTGATTCAGGCGGCTGCGCGTTTATTTCGCGATAAAGGCTATGAACGAACGACCGTTCGGGACTTAGCCGCAGAAGTGGGTATTCTCTCTGGAAGTCTGTTTCACCACTTCAAAAACAAAGAAAGTATTCTTCGAGCGGTGATGGAAGAAGCCATTCTGCTTAATACCGAATCCATGAAAGCTGCTCTGGCCGAAGCCAACACGGCTGAAGAACGTGTGCTGGCTCTGATCAAATGTGAATTGAAATCCATTCTGGGAGACACCGGCGCAGCGATGACCGTGCTGGTCTTTGAGTGGCGCAGCCTCAATGAAGATAGCCAGAAGGTGATTCTTGAGCTTCGCGATATTTATGAACAACTTTGGTTGGATGCATTAACCGAAGCTAAAGACGAAGGTTTGGTGGTGATTGATCCCTTTATTCTGCGTCGTCTACTGACCGGTGCCCTAAGTTGGACGGTGAATTGGTATGACGAAAGCGGCGAAATGAATCTAGATCAGCTGGCGCGACATGCGTTGAGTTTGGCGATTAAAAGTAAAGTCTAAATAGAACATGGTCGTTCTTGATGAAAATATATGTCAAAACCCTTTTGAAAGCAGTCATGCTAACTTTGCTTGGTTTAACCCTGGTGGCATGCGGTAAATCGAATATTGCGCCAGATGCGATCCTGGGCGGGCCATCTCAAAATGGCGTGGTTGTGTTGTCCATTGATTATCCTCGGGGCCAAACGGGCCCTTTTATTTTGAGATTTAAAAATATAGAGAGCGGGGCGTTTGGGGCAACGGAGGTCATTAAGGCCGGGGCTTCTACTACTTGGGAAATGGCGTTAAAGAAATACGATTTTAAAGCAGATGATAGTTATGGCGAGTTAAAGGTTGTCGCGTTTGAGCCTGGAATATATAAGCTCGTTTCATGGACAGTGGGTACTGTTGAGCCAAATGACGTTCAGGATTATCGATTTCATGTTGAAGGCGGAAAAATCACTTATTTAGGTAATGCGTTTTTCAAACAGAAAAATATCTTTTCAAGATCGGAAGCGAACAACCCGTTGGCGATTACCGTGCATACGGATAAATCCGAGCGTGATATCAAAGCACTTTCAGAAAAGTATCCTAATTTAGACCTCAATCATTTGACGAGTTTGGCACCTAAGAATGCTGAAAATGGCTTTTTCAAACCAGAGCAAGATTTAGAAATAACCATTCCCGTGATTAATGCTATCGCCAATTAATCAGTCTATTCTGAGCGCTTAAATCCCATCTTTTAAGCGCGTTCCTGCCATTATCTGGCGCAGAGCACTTTGTTAGGTTATTAGTTAAATAATAAGACTTAACAGAGACTTCTTAACAGAGTGTTCGCCTTTCATGAACTTTGACCTTTCCGACACCCAATTGATGATTCAACAAACAGCCAAGAAGTTTGCGGAATCGGAACTCTTTCCTGTCGCTTCTACTGTCGAAGATAAAGCTCAACGCCCTTTGTTTTTGGCGAATTTAAAGAAATTGGCTGAACTGGGCTTTATGGGCTTGAACATAGACAGTCAATACGGCGGAACCGAAGCAGGTACTATTGCATTCAGTTTAGCGATGACCGAGATTGCCAAGGGTTGTGCGTCAACGGCAGTGACCATGTCCGTCAATAATATGGTGGCGGAGGTGATTCAGTCCATTGGGTCGGAAGAACAAAAGCAGCGTTATCTTTCTAAGATCTGCAGTGGGGAGTTTTCTGCTGGTGCGTTTTGTTTAACCGAAGCGGGGGCTGGGTCAGACCCTGCTGCAATGTCTACTAAAGCGGTCAAGTATGGTGATCATTGGATTATCAATGGAACCAAACTGTACATTACCAGTGCTGCCTATGCCGGTGTATTTGTGGTGTGGGCAGTGACTGACTCGTCAGCGCCAAAAGGCAAGGGCATTACCTGTTTTTTGGTGGATGCAGATAATCCCGGGGTGAGTATCAGTAAGGAAGAACAAAAAATGGGGCAGCTTGCCTCTGCGACTAACGAGGTGGTGTTTACCGACTGTAAAGTCCCGGCCACTGCGATGTTGGGGGCGCTTAATCAAGGCTTTAAAATCGCGGTGTCTGAATTGGCGGGTGGTCGGATTGGTATAGGTTCGTTAGCACTTGGATTAGGTGAGAAAGCCATCGAGTTGGCGATTGATCATGTCAAAGAACGTCAGCAGTTCGGACAGAGTATTGCTGATTTTCAAGGCGTGCAGTGGATGTTGGCGGAAGCCAAAACCGATATGGAAGCAGCTCGTTTACTGCTGCTGAAGGCGGCGTTTGAGAAGGAACAAGGTCGGCCGTTCGGACCTCAAGCGTCGATGGCGAAATGGTTCGCTACGGAGAAAGCCAATCAAGCCTGCTATACCGCTCAGCAGTTGTTCGGTGGGCAAGGGTATCTGAAAGATTCACCCATCGAACGTTTGGTTCGAGATGTTCGTGTTACCAGCATTTACGAAGGGACCAGCGAAATCCAAAAAGTGATCATCAGTCGCGATGTACTGAATGAGTAGTTGGGTTTTCATTTGATATCTTTGTTGACTTTACCATGTATATGCATGTTTAATTGTTTACATACTCTGTAAACCGTTTCTATGAAGGAAAAGTAATGGACCTGTGTTTGAATTTATCACTCAGAAAAGCCAGTCGTGTGATGACTCAGATATACGACGATTACTTGTCTGTTGTCGGTCTCAGGGTAGGGCAGTTCTCAATCTTGCGTGCTACCCATTTTACGCAGCCAACTACGAACAGTGCATTGCAGGAAGTTCTCGTCCTGGATCAGACCACGCTAACCCGAAACTTAAAGCCATTGATTCGGGATGGCTATATCCAGGTTCGGCCGAGCGATGAAGACAAGCGAGTAAAGGAGTTGTCTTTGTCTGAAACCGGAGAGGCGTTGTACCAAAAGGCACTGCCGTTATGGCAAGAAGCTCAGAGCAAAATCAAAGACCAGCTGGGGGAGTCGTGCGTGGAGAATTTGTTGGCGGTAAGCAGTGCGATTGTAGATATCCGGTGATATTTATTTGATATAAATATGCATATACATGAAATCGTACTCTCTTAGACTGATTTCGCGGACATGTATGGATAAGTTCAAGGATCGATATCATCTTGTCTGCTGTTTCAAAATAAAGCATGTATATACATTTAAAAATTAAAACAAGAGGTGAACTAATGAACCCCAAAAATCCCAAACTTGTTGATCAGTTCTTCGAGCTGATAGTTCGTTATCCCAAAACCATGGTCATTTTAAGCCTGGTATTGATGATTGCTACCCTCAGTCAAATTCCCAAGCTTTATAAAGACACTCGCTCGGATGCCTTTTTGGAGGCCGATAACCCGGCATTACTCTATCGCAATAAGGTGAAGGCTCAGTTCGGCCTGGCAGATCCGATAGTGATTGCGGTGGTGAACGAAGGGGAAACCGGGGTGTTTAACCCAGAAACCCTGGTCACGATTGAGTCGATTACCGAAGCCATCACCGCATTGGATAACATCGACTCCGATCGGGTGATGAGCCTTGCCACAGAGAACAATATCACTGGCACAGACGAAGGGATGGACGTTACCCCGTTCTTTGATCCCTTCCCATCTACCCAGGCTGATGCTGACCGAATGCGATCTGCGGTGAATGATTTTCCGCTGTACCTCGGATCATTAGTGTCCGAGTCGGGGCAGGCGACCATGATCGTGGCTGAGGTGTTGGATGAAAAACAGGTTGAGGAAACCTATCAGCAAGTGGTGGCGACTGTGAACAGTGTAGCCTTGCCGGACGGTGTATCTGTTCATGTGGCAGGTGAGGGGGCCATTGCTGGTTTTCTGGGGGGCTACATTGATGCGGATGCGTCCCGGTTGAATCCGATGGCTGGTTTGGTGATTACCATCATGATTGGTTTGGCCTTTCGTAGATTCAGCCCTGCCATCCTGGGCAATGTGATTATTGCGGCTTCGGTGCTGATGACCTTATCCATCATGGCCGCTAGTGATGTAGCTTTCTTTGTGATTACCAATGCCTTACCGGTGATTCTAATCGGTATTTCAGTGGCCGATGCGATACACGTTTACAGTCACTACTTTGAACTGCAAGCGGCTAAACCGGATCAGGATCGTCGCTCTTTGGTGGTCGAAACCATGCAGGAAATTTGGCGTCCGATCACGCTCACTTCATTAACTACTATCGCGGGCTTCCTGGGGTTGTACTTTGCGGCATATATGCCGCCGTTTAAATACTTTGGCTTGTTCACAGCGGTTGGTGTGGCTATCGCCTGGATCTATTCATTGGTCTTTCTACCTGCAGCCATAGCGCTTTTAAAGCCTTCCGCAAGTCAACAGTTCGTGACTTTGCATAAAACCGGAAAACACGACTTCTTTTCACGCTTTATGGTGTGGATTGGGGGAATCAGTTTGGCGAAACCGGCCATCACTGTGGGCTTGGGCGTGGTGATTATTCTGTCGGGTGTGAAAGCGGCCACTGAATTGCGGGTCAATGAAAACCGGATTGAAACCTTTGATCACTCGGAATCCATCTATCAGGCTGATCAGGTGATCAATCGTTTCTTCGACGGTACCAATAATATTGATGTGGTGTTTGAAGCCAAAGACAACGAAGGCTTGTTTAAACCGGAAAACCTAAACGCGATGGCGGCTTTTCAGGAATATGCCTTGTCACTGGCCAACGTGGAAGGGGCCACCTCGATTGTCGATTACCTTAAACAGATGAATCGTTCGTTGAACGAAGGGCGTGCCAGCGAATATCGCTTACCGGATTCCAAGGAGTTAGCTGCTCAGTATTTCCTGATCTATTCAGCTTCAGGAGAACCCACCGACTTTGAAGAGGAGGTGGATTATGACTATCGCATGGCCAATGTGCGCATTACCCTCAACCAGGGATCGTTTGTAGAAACCAAGCCTGTGGTGGAAGCATTGCAAGTCTACATTGATCAAAACCTGGCAACAGAGGAATTGAAAGCGACCCTGAGCGGCCGGGTGACTTTGAATTATTTCTGGATTAAAGATTTAGGGCAAAGCCACTTTACCGGTTTGTTTATCTCGCTGTTGTTGGTGTGGTTGGTGTCTTCGTTGCTGTTCAAATCTGGTCTTGCCGGTTTTTATACGCTGATTCCGGTGGGAAGCTCGATCTTGCTGGTGTATTCGACCATGGTGTTGATGGAAGTCGATTTAGGCATAGGTACGTCGATGTTTGCGTCTGTTGCTATTGGGTTAGGCGTCGACTTTGCGATTCACACCATTGATCGTTTGCGCAGCCTTTACCAAACTCATAATCAGGATTTGGATGCGGCCTTGGTTGCTTTGTTTCCCTCCACCGGGCGGGCTTTGTTCTTCAACTTCCTTGCCATTGCGTGCGGCTTTGGGGTGCTGATCTCCAGTAAAGTAGTGCCGCTGAATAACTTCGGAACCATAGTGGTGATTGCCGTTTCCACCAGTTTCTTGGCCAGCGTTACCTTCCTTCCTGCGTTGATTAAGTTAACCCGTCCGGCCTTTATTGTTGGGAAAGCGCAATCATCTGACTCACAGTTGGCCTCTGGTGCGGTCAGAAGCCTAGGCTTTGCTGTGTTCGCGGTGGGAGCGTTGAGCTTGTTCAGTGTTGAAAAGAGCTGGGCAATGGACTCAAAAATAACTCCAGTGAATACGATTGATACGCAAACCATTGACACGAAAGCCATTGTCGATCGCGTGAATGCGGTCGATGAAGGTGAGCATCAGGTTCGCACCATGGATATGAAACTGATTGATCGCCGGGGGAAAGTGCGTGAGCGCTCAACCGAGTCGTTCAGAAAATACTTTGGTGAAGAGAAGCGCACCATCCTGTTCTATCGCACGCCGACCAACGTTCAGGGTACGGCTTTTCTGACGTACGATTACCCTGAGGCCGAGGTGGATGATGATCAATGGTTGTATCTGCCAGCACTTAGGAAGGTACGTCGTATTTCCGCCTCGGATCGTGGGGATTATTTCTTGGGCACGGACTTCACCTACGAAGACATCAAACAAGAAGGCAAGCTTGAAGAAGCGGATTATAACTATCGCTTTGTTGGTGAGGAGATCTTGCTCGATCGGCATTTAGGTGAACGCAAAACCTATCGCATGGAGGGTATTCCAAAGTCTGACATCATCAAGAAAGAACTGGGGTACAGCCGAACGGAGTTCTGGGTAGACGCTGACTACTGGGTAGTGTTGAAAGCTGAATATTGGGATGTGAAAGGCAATCATCTGAAGAGCCTGGAAGTCACGGACATCCGAACCATTGATGGCTATGTAACACGTCATCAGATGAATGTGGACAATCATAAGACAGGCCATCGTACCGAGTTCACCTTCAGCCAGGTGGATTACCAGAGCCCGGTTAAAGACAACTTGTTTTCCAAACGCGCGATGAAGCGAGGTAAATAGCATGGGGCGCTATTCTGTTGGTGTTTCGTTGTCGTGGTTATTGTCGCTGTCTCTTTTATGTTCGTGTGTGCTTTCCCCGTCAGCTGCCTTGGCTGACGGGGAGGGCGATACGGTGAGTAATATAACCGGAGAATGGACGGCGCTTTTGGAGCAACAATGGGCGGTCGACACGCACGGTCATCGTCAAAAGCTAGAGACACGTATTCAGCCTAAGTGGGTGGGCTCGGTCTCAGATTCTATGGAATTGACGGCCATAGGTCGACTTCGTCTGGATGCGTACGATCGAATCTCACCCTCCGCTCATACCCCGGAAAACAACAGTGAAATTTCGATGCCTTGGTACAACAGTGCGCATGCTGAATTTCAATTGCGAGAGTTCTTCATCGATGCGGAATTCCTCAATGGTTTCTGGCGTGTGGGCAAACAACAAATAGTGTGGGGGCAAGCCGATGGCATTAAGCTGTTGGATGTGGTGAATCCGCAAAGCTATCGGGAGTTTATTCTTGAAGAGTATGAGGATTCACGTATCCCGTTATGGTCGGTCAACTATGAGGTGGAAATCTCGGACGACGCCAGCCTTCAGTTATTGTGGATTCCTGATCTGACTTTTAATGAGTTGGCGGAGCCGGATAAAACCTTCGCCTTTACCGCGCCGGAGATTATTCCTCGTGCATCCACTGGTTTGGGTGTTCGGGTTCTGTCGACCGATAAACCGGATAATGGCTTGAGTGACGGTGAGTGGGGCGTGAAGTACAGCCTGTTTGCCGGCGGTTGGGATTTGACCCTCAATTACTTGTATCACTATCAGGACAATCCCGTACTCTATCAAACCTTGGTGGGGGTAACTCCGGCCGACTTGTCGGTGGAGGTTACGCCAACTTATGAACGAAATCATCTTGTGGGCGGTACTGCGTCTAATGCGATAGGCGATTTCACGGTGCGTTCTGAGATTGGCTACAACTCGGATACGTATCATGTGGCCTCTGATCTCAATACTCATGGTATTCAGCAGAGCGACGAACTTGCCTTTGTGTTTGGCCTGGATTACCAAGGGCTAAGTGATGTGATGTTGAGTGCGCAGTGGTTCCAGAGCCACTTACTGGATTACGATCGAAGCATGGAGCGTAGACAAACTAAAAACTCTGTGACGTTTTTGTATCGGCATAACTTCCTGAATGAAACCTGGGAGCTCGAAGTTCTGGATATTCATGCCATTGAAAGTGATGATGGTGTGGTTCAAGCCAAGCTCAGTCACATGTTGGAAAGCAATCTGGAACTCTGGTTGGGGTTGGATGTGTTCTACGGAAATAACGAGGGAGTGTTTGGTCAGTTTGATCACAATGATCGTTGGGTGTTTGGCGTAGAGTGGGGGTTATGAGCTGGTATTGCGGGGTTCCTGAGTTCGCTAATGAGGTGCGCTGAGCCTCTAGTCGGTAAAAAATTATAGGCTGGCCAGATTGCACCTTGAGATTTTGTTTGAGGTGTTTTCCTCTTAAGGTAATAACTATAAAAAACAATAGGAGGGGCGAGGATGGAGCTCTCTACCTCGACCAATACGCTTGCAGCTTTTAAGCATGTAACCGTAGCAGGTGATCAAATCTATCCAAGTTTTGAGCTCAGGCTTATTCTGAATTATTTAGAAAGCCAGGGGGAACACCGTTGGTGTGCACAATTATTAGAACGAATCGGGTTAAAAGCATCCGATCTTGAAATGCCTTTTATCAGTGCGTATCAGGCGTTGTTAGCTCTTGAGTATTTCGTCGAAGAGAAATACCAACCGGGTATGGGCTGTGATATTGCGGCTAACTATCGGTTGGCGGATATAGGCTCAATCGGGCAATGTTTAGGTCACTGTGCAACTCTTGGTCAAGCGCTGGAAATTACTGTCGATTACTACCAGTTGTTAGGCAGTTTCACCGACATTACAAATCTGTTATCCCACAACTTACTGACTAATCGGCTTGTAAATGTTGTGAATTTGCCCGCTCGTATTCAACAGTTCCTGTTTGAACTTACAGTTAAGGGCTTAATCACGATTGGGTATGAACTGTCAGGAAAAACCGTGCCCATAAACGAAGTGCGTTTTCAAACCGAGTTGTCGGATCAAGAACTCATCATGTACCAACAAAAATTTGGTTGTTCGATTGAAGGTAATCAAACCTTTGATGAGTGGGACTTGGATTTAAGCTTCAGCGAAATTCCGGTTTTACACAACGATTCTGAGTTATTGCCTCAACACTTAGCGTTGTTGGAGTCTGATCTCCAAAATCATAAAGGGTTAGTGGATGACATTGATGAAATTCTGTCTTGCTCACCGGGTGATTATCCAGATCCGGACATGATTGCTCATGCCTTGGGGCTAAGTAGCCGAACACTGCGTCGACGCCTTAAACAACTCGGTACAAGTTACAGTGCTTTGATGAACAAAGTACGCTGCCAATCCGCCATCAAACTTATTCATCAGAATCAAATGACCAATGAACAGATTGCGTCTTATCTCGGGTTTTCAGATGCCGCGAATTTCCAACATGCCTTTAAAAAGTGGACGGGAAAGACGCCGTCGTTTTATCGAGGGTAGGATTTTTTGTTTCGGGCATAGATGCAATTTGAGGTGTCAGCCCTAGAATGCTTTCGTTCTTAAAATGGCTGAGTTTCCCCAATGGAATAACAATACGAGTCGTTAAGTCTCGGATTGCACTCTTATTTTCCTCATGCCACTTTTCAGTTTGGCTCTCTGCTAGCTTTTCTTTTAGCGCTTTTTCAAGCCTTGCTGAGCGTTTGATATTCAACATTCTGGACTTCTTCAATAGGTCACGGTTTAAGCTGAGATTTGTTGCCGTTTTAGGGCCATCCAAATTATATAATGATTTCATGGCCGCTATTTCCGAAACAGTAAAATTTGATTATGCGTATGTCTATGCGCATAGTGAAGTGCATGAATCAGATCCTATAGAGGCCTAATTCAAGGATGAAACATGACCAATAAGTTGGCTCAGGTAAAAGCAAAGTTACTCAGTACTAGCTATCCTCGTTGGCGAAATATTTTGTCGAGTGGTGTGCTTTTTCTACTTTCTACGGGGATGGTATTTTCTTGGTGGTGGATTGCCTACACAACACCTGATACTGGTTGTCATAAGGGCGTGGTATACCTCTCCGGTTTGTGGTTATTTGTTCAGTGGCTCGTTATTGGTTATCTCTTTTGGTACGACAATATCCCAACATTTGCCCGGGATGCGATCAAGTTATTGATTTTGATGTCCAATGTTTGGTTTGGCTTTTTCATCTTTTCGTTAAAGGCTTGTACATAGAGTCTTTTCTCACGCATTTTTTAGTTTTTTATTACTATGTTTATAAGTATGTTTTGGTTATAACTATGGTCTGCTTGAAGATAGCGCTTGGAACTTTTTACGTTGGATGGATTCATTCTTGATTGCATGAGGGATTGCACATGTTGGTTCTTGTAATAGGCAGTTTTTTGATTATTACGGGTGTCTTATCGATTCGCTTCCCGGATCTAAGTAAGGCCTTGTATCGCTATGATATGGCACAGTGGGAACGCTTAGGCTCTCCTGATGGTTATGCGTTTTCTGATCTTGGAAAAACTATCAGCTTGTATAGCTGGGTATTAAGTTCTGGTTATCAGGCGAGTCATTGTGATGAGATCCAGACGCTTGGAGCCAAAGCGCATAAGAGAGCAATGATTTCAAAATATTTGATGCAAGTGGGTGTTGCTCTAATAGTTGTTGGATTTGCGGCTGCTCTTATGGGTTATTGAGTACATTTCATTTCGAACCAAACCGAATGATGAGAGACAAACCAACAAGCGCTAATGTTCACACAAGCCTGTTTTTCTATTCTACTAAGTGAAACCTATGTTTATTGTCTCTCTTACCTACATTGCTCCTTTAGGGGCTGTCGATCAGTTTATTCCTGAGCATGTTGCATACCTTGACGAACAATATCGTCAGGGGCACTTTCAGTTGTCAGGCCGCAAAGAACCTCGGACTGGCGGTGTCATTATAGCAACCGTTGAGAGCCGTTCTGCTCTTGATGACATCTTGGCTCAAGATCCGTTTTATCGTGAAAATCTGGCTGAGTATGAAGTGACTGAAATCATTCCAACAAAGTCCTCAGAGGCGTTAGCGAGTTTAATTGAGGGCTGAAGCTTATTCAGAGGTGCCTTAGGATGCCGCCTAATCTGTTTCTTTCTTGTCTTTAGTAGTAATGAGTTGTTCGATAGAAGCCCGTCGTTCTTTATCTTTATTGATGAGTTCGATGATTTTGTCACCTGACATCATCTCCTGGTAAGTCGTAAATTTTATGGGCTCTGTTACGTGGTGCTCATTTGTTGTTTTGTCGTAATACTCGATTCGATAATCGCTGTATTTATCATCTGCTTTTCCCTTTATCTGTTCTGAAAATAGGTTAAAAGCATATTGCTCTAGTGCAGACTTTATCAGTCGGTCTTCAGATTTACTTTCGAACCAAACTGAAGAATATTCTTTGTTTAATGTCGGGCCGTTTTGAAGAAAGTCTTTGGCTTCTTTTATCGGAGATTCAATGACCTTTCGGAAGTCGATGATGTCCGAAAAATTTTCTCTTGTAAGATCATACCGTCCTATTTTCATGGACCATTGATCTTTACCTCTTATAGCTTCCAAACCTTGGACTAACGTGTCCGCGATGCTGCTAGATAGGCTCTTGATATAGTCGTCGTGATTTAAGAGTGTTTGAAGCTTGTTACTGGTTTTTTCATCAAGAGAGTCGGACTTAACCACTAATTCATTATTTGCATTGACCGAAAACCCCCAGCCAGTTTGTGGTAGCTCCGGATATCGTTGACTAAGTGTTTTTTGAAAGTCAGAAAACGCCTCATACAAGTCTGCCGTCATATTACCCACTGGGTTATGGAGCGTATTGTTGTAGTTCAGCTCAAAAGGTTTGCCATAGACCACTTCATCCGTACCAAAATCATCTATTCTCCCTGCTTCGCAATCAGAATGGGCACTGACTAATCTATAAGACTCATATGAGAAACTGCCTTTGCCTGTAAAAACGTGTGCATTTGAATTGTCAGCAGTTACTAGCTTGGTATTAGTATCGTTATGCTCATTAGTCGCAGTTCGAATCTTGGCGTCAGAGGTGATGGCTAGTTCCGAAGCGGTGTATTCTTACTTGCTTTGATGTGAGTGAGTGCCTGAGGTGACTTTACCTGACGATACTCTTAGCATTGAGCTGGCAATCTCTGCCATGGACATCTTCCTTATATGACTGACTATGTAAATAACAGCTGCATTCTTATCAATATTCAGGGGTTCCTTAGGTCTTATCGGCATTGAAGCTGTTTATCTTGATAGGTAAGTACTTCTGAGTATCTAGTATGTTGTATTAAAATTATGTAAGAAATTTCTTACGTGGAATATGCAGTTTTTAATCCTATATGAAGTAAAGGATGTTATTGAGAAGGGGAGTTCTTGAGCTCACTTACGTCGTTATTTGTAATCATTCATTATTTGTTGATACCTACCATTGCTTTTTAGCTTCGCCAGACCTTGGTTGAAGTCGTTAAGAATTTTGGAGGCGTTCTCGGAGTTCTTTGATATCGCAAGATGTAAGGAATTGGCGGCAAGGTAGGGATTGATAATGACCAATTTTGAGCCAATGCTGGGGTATTTTTTGCTCATTAATTCGAGTTCATGAAGGCCGGGTAGGTCTTCGGTGACTTGAAGATCTAGACGGCCAGCGTAGAGCATTGAAAACCCTTGTCGAATGTCTCGCACTTCTACTTTTTGTAATCCTACTGTTTGGTCAAACTCGGGCGTGACGGCTGCACCCCTGATAATCCCAATGCGCAGGCCTTTGAGGTCGTCATAGCTTTCATAAGGTTTGAGCTCTCGATCAACGCGTTTAAAGAACACGGTGTTTACTTGATCGTAAGGTTCTGAAAACAATGCCCATTGGCTGCGTTCGTCGGTATAAAAGGCATCAGGTAGTGCATCGCAGTCACCATCTCGGACGCTTTTAACTGCACGAGCCCAAGGCATCAGTTCTAGCTCTGCTTTGTAGTTCTGTACCTCCATTATTTCTTTGATGATCCGCCAGGATTTTCCTTTACTGGGGAGTTTGTCATCAATAAATGGTGTCCAGGAATTGGTACAGACGGTGAAGGGGACTAGGTTTGAGGAAGTGGCATCCGGTAGTGTTCCTTTTGCATTCTCTATGGCATTCACTTTTGTATTAAACAGGGCTGCTAAGCTCACAAGAGTAAGCGTTATACATCGCTTTAGCATAGGAGCCTCTTGAACGCAGTCACCGAACATTTCCTTGAAATCATTAGCCGATATTAACCCTAGTATAGGAACAGTACCCTTTACCAGTTTATCGTTAGTGAAGTAATGAAAAAGCCCGCATTTTAAACTGCGGGCTTTCGTTTTTTGGTTCGAAGATCGGTTAATTTACGATAAAGCTTCGGCTGGTGCCTGTGTAGCCGACGATCTTGCCTGTCCATGGTTTTTTCTGATCGCCATAGTGTTTCAGGCGGTAAGTTCCAGATGGAGCATCTTCAGGAATGGTCCAATGGAGGATGGCATGAGAGGTTCCCCAGAAGCCATCAATACGCTGCCATTGGAATTTGGTTTCCCAGTCATTGTCGTTGGCAACGGTTTGCCATTGACCATTGACCAGACGTTGAACTTTCATGAAGGTGCCTTGCGTTCTTAGGTTGTTCTTCGGATGGCCCGACCAGAACTTAACTGTCACTGTTTGGCCTTTCTGATAGCTGCTGTTGGCGTTCTGAACCACATCACCAATGGATTTGAACACTGGGGCTTGGTCATGTACGACGCCAGTCTGGAAGTTCACGGTTTCACCCGTCAGGTCTCGGGGTGTTGGTTCTTGAGATGGGAATGGGATCGGTGTGATGTCATCATCCGGTGTTTGGTTGGCTGGCAGCATATCTTCCGCAAGCTGATAGAAGGATTGCTGGTAGGCCGCCAATGTCCATGGGCCGAAGTGCGTTGAGCCGCCTTCGTAGTGTTGAAGATCGTATTCCTCTTTAGTGGTTACGTAGCCGCTGTACGAGTTGGATAGTGCGGCGACCACGGAATAATCCAATTCGCTTGCTAGAACATTGTTCACGGTTTCCATCAAACGGCGACCGGACATGATGGTAAATTCAGCAGGAACCGCAAGTACGCCCAGCTGACCAATCTTTTGCAAGGTTAATGGCAATACTTCAGGTGACCAAGGGTAGGGCGACGTTTTACCTTGTGCTATGAGTACGGCCTTTGGGGCATGACAATCCAAATCCTCCTGACTTGGCGCAACAATCATGCTGCCAATAAATTGGAAAAATGGGTTGGCCTCTGTAGATCCTTCTTTAAAGAGATCTGGTCCTCGTCCGTCTTCAGTACCGGCTGCGAAGGCTTCACCCAATGCGGCGACACAGGTGGTTTGAGCTGTACCATTCGTAAAGTCTCCAGAAATTTGAGTCTCAGAGAAATCCACGTAACGGTGTCTAAAATCTATGCTTCCGACCAGTTGCTCATTGGCTGAATTGTAGAGCTCTAACGCTTTTTGATATTGGCGCTCACCAATGATTCTGACGTTTTCATAGCGATCCGAAGTCGGGCCTCGGCCTTCATCATCGGGATTCACATTCGGTGACATATCACCGGCATTGCTGATGGCGAAGGCGGCAACAAAACTGTCAGAACTTTGGTAATCGGAACCTTTTAATTTCTTCTCAAAGAGATAAGAGGCGTGACCTTTGTTGTCTCCGCTCAGTAGTTTCTCATCTTTGCCCATGGCATTTGGGTGGGTTGCAAACCAACTGATCATGCCAATTTCTTTATTGCCCTGTTGAACGAATTTCAACACCGTCATTGGTTTTTCAATGTTGGAATTGTAGTGATTACGTTCAACTGGTGGGTTGTTTTCATAGGCTTCCAGAGAACGGTTGTAGCTGGCGTTGGTTAGATCTCCGCGATTCACTAAGATGTAACCGGGCTTAAGGTTGTAATGGGCTTCTTCAATGGACGTAACGATACCGTTTACCAATGCCTCGTAGGCTTCTTCGATAAAGCCAAGAATAGTGATGTCATAAAGCGCGTAATGCGATTGGCCACCCACGGCTGCATGGGTATGCGTCGCGCTGAGTACGACGTTGCGTTCGGTGTAGAGATCACCAAACTTGCCTTGCAGTTTTTTCATCACGCCTTGGAAAACAGATTGCGGCAATATGCCGGCATCGACGCTGCTAAAGACAATGCGTTTACCGGTTTGTGGATCAACGATGATGAAGGCTCGCGACCATTGCCTGAAATGAATTCCTGCGCTCTTTTGATCCGGGTTGGCATAACCCATCAAGCCAACTTCAGCGGCAGGGCCGGTGACATCGTGAATGCCTTGGCCGACCAGGTAATTGTTGTCATAGGCGTGAGCCATATTCCAGGAAAGTAAACAAACCATCAATAACAGCCCTTGAGCAACCATGAACTGGGCTGTAATGAGCTTCCTGATGGAAAAGTTTCGCTTCGATTGTTGAGATGATTGGTTTGTATAGAGCTGAGTTGCATAGAGCTGAGTCGTAGAACGCATAAACACTCCTTACTTACCCTAAAAGGATAAGCTCTGACCCATTTGGGACTGCGACAGTAAAAAGATACGGCACTTATCTGCGTGTCTTGTTTGACTGCCCTCAACGGGTTGTTATTGTTATTTATGTTGAATCAGAGATTCAGTGATCGAGTCACTTTAGTGATAGATCTCGTGATAAAAATTCACAATGTTTGATCTGGCCAAGACTTTTAACTTCTTGTTTTCTATGTAAAAGTTAAGGTGTCTTTTGTGATGAATGAGAAGAAGAATATGAAAAAGGCAGTGGTTTTCGGTTGGGTGGTGTTGATTTCTGTGCTGAGTGGTTGCGCCAGTTGGTCTCAAAATCAACCGGGTAAGGTGCAACATGTTGTTTTGTTGTGGTTTAAACCGGAGATTAGTGAGAATTACATTCATGAGGTTTCTGAAAACACCCAATCTCTTTTGAATATTCCTGGAATTCAGACGTTGCATACAGGACGAGCTATCACCAGTGATCGGCCCATGGTGGATGACTCGTTTGATTTAGGCGTCACCATGACCTTTGATTCAGTAGCATCGATGCAGTCGTATGTGAGTCATCCTGAACACAAAGCATTTTTAAAACGATATATTATCGGAAAAACGGAGAAGTTGGTGATTTACGACTATCAGTAGAGGATAGGCGGCCATTTGGCCATCAGCTCTTTGTTTTTGTTGTAAAAGATTGGCCTGTATGTATTCTTTCTTTTGGCTATATTTGATGTAACTTACAAAAAGAATTAGGAATTAAGTTGTCTTCTGCGCACGTCCCATTGTTTCGTTTATTTAGCCTCAAAACCTGGTGGTTCCCAACGCTTCTTTGCTTGGGGTTGATTCCTGTTTGGGCTTATTCGCCGTTATTGTTCCATACGCTGGCTGAGTTCGTTTCTATTTCGGTGGCGGTGATCACCTTGGTGGTGGCATGGAATACCTTTGTGTTATCGCACAACCATTATTTGATGTGGCTGGGGATCGGTTATCTCGGGGTCGCCATTCTGGATGGTGCGCATACGCTGACCTTCAAGGGCATGCCGTTCGTGTCCATCATGGACAACAATACCACCTTACAATATTGGATTATTGCGCGTTATTTCGAAGCCGTTGTTCTGCTTGTTGCGCCTTTCTATATAAGGCCTTTAGTGAATCGTTACAGTGTCTTTACTGTCATTATTGGTTTGGTGTGCATCTTGATGGCGATGGTGCCGTTAGGTGTTTACCCCGAGATGTTCAACATGGAAACTGGACTCACCTTCACAAAGGTAGTGAATGAATGGATCATCATTGCTCTTTTAGTCATTGCCGGGGTGACGAATTACTATGCAAGGCACTCTTTGGAAGACAAAACGCTGCATCTGATTTTGGCATCCATTGGGTTTACCATTGCTGCCGAAGTGATGTTTACGCTGTATTCCAACCTCTACGGTTTCACCATCATTGTCGGGCATTTCTTTAAGCTGTTTTCTTTCTGGGCTATCTATGTAGCGTTGATTGAGTCGAGTCTCAGAGAGCCGTTCAAGAACCTCTCTCGTGGTGCCAATACCTACGACGCGATACCTGAAGAAATTTCTCTGGTTGATCGTAATGGTCGGGTGCGTCAGGTCAATAAAGCCATCTGCCTTCAGTTGAATAAGACTCAGCAAGACTGTTTAGATCAGTCCTGCCATGAGCTTCAGCATGATACGTCTTTGCCCGCAGAAGATTGTGTTATTTGCGCTGCACTTAAAGAGCGTGAGCCGCTTGAACAACACCGTTTTTATAATTCAAACGATGAGCAGTGGTATGAGATTTCTCTCAGCCCGATTGCGTTTGGTTCTCATCAGGCTGGTATGGTCCATGTTCGTCGTAATGTGACGGAAGCGAAGGTCGCTCAGGACAGGCTGAATACCCTGAACCGCCTCTATAACGTACAGACCCATTCGAATAAAGCCATCATTGGTGCGGTTTCGAAAGAAGATTTATTCCAGAGCATATGTGACATTGCCGTTCAGGAAGGAGAGTTCCTGTTGGCTTGGGTGGGCATGATTCGACATGACAGAGTTGAACCGATTTGCTCCGCAGGAGAAGGGCAGGACTACCTTAAAGAAATGAGAATGAAGGTGGATGATTCCGATCTTTCCAAAGGGCCCGTTGGGCGAGCAGCCAAGACTGGGCTGGTTCACTTTGTTAATGACACTTCCAATGACCCAAGTTTCCTGCCGTGGCGTGAAGCGGCGTTAAAACGGGGCTATCAAGCCGTTGCAGCGGTACCCATTAAAGTCGACGGTCAAGCCATCGCGATTTTTACTATCTATTCGCAACTGCCTGAAGTCTTTGGCTCCCAAATGATTTCATTGTTGAGTAGCTTGAGTGATGATCTGAGTGCTGCGATGGTGATGATTTCAAAAGAGCGCCGTCGTTTAGAGGCCGAGAAAAAACTTCATAACTTGTCTCAGGCGGTGGAGCAAAGTGCGAACGCCATTATTATTACCGATACGGACTCTCGTATTGAATACATCAACAGGTCCTTTACCAAACTCACCGGTTATTCAGCCCATGAAGTGATTGGTAAGACACCGCGTATATTGCGTTGTCAGAGTACCGAAGAAGAGACATTAAAAGAGATAAAACAGGCATTACAGTCTGGCCGTGAATGGAATGGCAAGATTCAGAACAAACGCAAAGACGGGACGCTCTATTGGGCACAGCAGTCGATTTTTTGTATTCGTGATGAGATGGGCAACATCATCCAGTATGCATCCACTTCAGAAGATCATACCGAGCTGCATGAAGCACAAGAAACCATCAAACAGTTGGCCTTCTTTGATCCATTAACTCAATTACCCAATCGACGACTGCTTGGAGATCGTTTTAAGCAGGAATTCCGTCGTCTGGAGCGAATGGAAGGTGCGTCCTTGGCGGTGATGCTACTCGACTTGGACAACTTCAAGACGGTCAACGATTCTCTGGGCCATAATGTTGGTGACAGTTTATTAGTGCATGTCGCGTCGATACTTAATCAATGCGTCAGGGCAGAAGATACCGTTTCCCGGTTAGGCGGGGATGAGTTCGCGATTTTAATTGGTGGCGCTACGGTTGAGCGTATTACCGACATTGCGGATGCCATTATTCATGCGTTGAGTGAACCCGTTGAGCTGGGTGGCAAGTTAGTTCAAGTGGGAGCCAGTATTGGTATTTCTTTGTATCCACAGGACGCCAATAACTCTGATGAATTACTTAAAAATGCCGATTTGGCGATGTATCACGCCAAGTCTGAAGGTAAGAACCACTTCCAGTTTTATCGTGATGAGCTGAATACCCGAGCACACGATCGCTTGGTATTGGAAAACCGAATTCGCACGGCCATCGACAAGCAACATTTCCAGCTTTATTACCAGCCGCAGATTCATCTTGCCTCGGGTGAACTCATTGGACTTGAAGCTTTGATTCGCTGGATTGATCCTGATCATGGCGTCATTTCGCCTGCGGACTTTATTCCTTTGGCTGAAGACACCGGCATGATTGGTCGCATTGGGGATTGGGTAATAGACACCGCTTGTAAAGAGTTGAAGCTGTTGCATGCTAAAGGGCTTGATCAGATCAAAGTGGCGGTGAATGTCTCTGCGCATCAGTTCAAGAACGGAGAACATCTGTGTAATGTCATCCAATCGGCCCTTCAGGGGCATCAGTTGCAATCCAAGTTCTTATCGCTGGAACTGACAGAAAGTATTCTGATTGATGACATTAACGAGACTATCCGCTCGTTGAATGATCTGAAAGGCCTGAATATCACGTTGGCAGTGGATGACTTTGGAACCGGCTACTCCTCGTTAAGTTACTTGAAAACCTTTCCTATTGATGTGCTGAAGATCGATCAATCATTCATTCGGGATATTCTGGAAGACAAGAGCGATAAGGCCATTGTGACGGCGATTATTGCTATGGCGAAAGAGCTGGATTTGCACGTATTGGCTGAAGGGGTGGAGACTGTCGATCATAATGACATGTTGAAGGAGTTCGGCTGTGATTACGCTCAGGGCTATTACTATTGCCGTCCAATTCCGATAGAAGAATTAATCGAGCGTTATACTGAGCAATCATGATGAATATCAATACCCTCTGGTTTTGTATGGAATAAACTTACGGGGTATTATGGCGCTTCCGTTTAATATCTGGTTTTTGAGTTGTCGTTTCGTGATTCGTTGTATCCATTCTTTTTTGCTTTGTTTTTGTCTTTGTTTTACTACTTCTGTGCTGGCAGATGAGACCTTACTGCTCTCGACCAGTAATGTAATGCCTTGGGGCATTGAGAAACCCGATGGTTCTCACGAAGGTTTACTTGTTGAACTGGCTGATGCCTTTTGTAATCAGACAGGAATGCAAACTCGAAACCGGTTGAAACCGTATCCTCGTGTAATTAATGACATAAGAACCGGCCAAGCGGACGTTGCAGTGTTATTCCATAGCCCGGAGTCAGAAAGCATCGGTTACTCACTTGGTGAGGTTGCCAGCGTTGAAATTATTGCTGTCAGTAAGCGTTCTCACAAACAGATTTCAAGCCTTTCTGATCTTAATGGCGAGCGTGTTGCCCACGTTCGAGGCTCAAAGTATGGTCCGACATTTGATAACCACACTGGATTTCACAAAGTTCCAGTGAAGAACATGAATCAGGGCTTGAGAATGCTGATGAAGAATCATGTCGATGTTGTGGTAAGCACCGACCAGTCTATCTATTACGGCATCGAAAACCTGGCTATTGAAACTAAGTGGCTAAAGAAACTCTGGGTGATTTCCACCGCGAAGGCGGACTTGTACCTCTCTAAAAAGTCCGCTTATGTTCATAAAATTGAGCCTTTGAAAGCAATCGTCAGTGATCTGAAACGAAACGGTGTGTTGGATCAAATCTTCTACGGCAGAGACTACATAAGCTCACAAGCATTAGAGCAAGAAGAAAGCTGGTTGCAGCCACCTTCTGATCAAAGGTCTGAGTTACTGGTTTTAGGTTATTACTGATTTCAGGTTATTACTGATTTTAGGTTATTAATAGTGAGCTGATTGGGAGCTTATGCTAGCTCTGAAGCGCTCGTAACAACGGGCTGATTTTTGTCAGCGTTTCCTGATACTCCGCCTCACCATCTGAATCGGCAACAATGCCGCCGCCACCCCAAGCATGTAATTGATTACCATCTCGAATCAGCGTCCGGATGGTGATGCTGCTGTCCATTTTGCCATGACGGCTGATGTAGATGATGGAACCGCAATAAAGGGATCTGTGATGAGGTTCTAATTCATCGATGATCTCCATTGCTCGAATCTTTGGTGCGCCGGTAATGGAGCCGCCAGGAAAGCTATGACCAAGTAAGCTGGTGGCCGTTTCAGTGGCTTCGAGATCACCCGTCACTGTGCTCACCAAATGGTGTACATTGGGGTAGGTCTCAATATCGAAGAGCTTAGGCACTTTCACTGAGAAGGGTTTGCAAACCCGACTGAGGTCATTTCTCAGTAGGTCTACGATCATTAGATTCTCTGCTTTATCTTTCGTACTTTCAGCGAGCTCGTGTTTGAGATTTTCGTCTTCCTGAGACGTCGCGCCTCTCGGGCGAGTACCTTTGATTGGTTTGGTGGTAACCACCCCTTGTTCTAATTCAATAAAGCGCTCTGGTGAGTGGCTTAATACATCCCATTGTCCAAGTTGGAAGAATGCAGAGAAGGGCGTTGGGATTTTCTTGGAAATGGTTTCAAAAGCGGTAAAGGAATCGCCTTCGCAGCTAGCGGTAAAGCGCTGGGCGAAGTTCACCTGATAACAATCGCCGGAGTGAATGTACTCTTGTAGGCGATCAAACTTGTCCAGGTATTCCTGATGGCTGAGATTGCTGTTAAAGGGCTGAGTTAACGTAAAATCGGTAGCGTTTTTTGTGTTGTCATTCGCACACTCAAAGATGTCCATCAAATCCGACGTAGAACGTTGTGTCAGCGCTGAGTCATGTACTAGCCAGGTTTCTTCTTTTAGATGATCGGTGACCAAGGCCCAGCCAAAGATACCAAACCAAGCCGTTGGTAAGGTAATGTCTTGTTCAGCGGTATTCGGCAAGGTTTCAAGTTGCTGCCCGAAGTCGTAATTCAGAAAGCCAATGGCGCCGCCAAGAAAGGGTAAGTGCTGATAGGCTTGTGCAATGCCTTGCTCATCGACGGAAAGCTGTTGGATCGTCTGATTCAGGGCGTCCAGTAATGCTGTGCCTTGTAACTCGTCAGAGGCTTGAATTATCTCAAACGGCTCTGCAGTGAGAACATCAAAACGCCCCATATGCTCTGTGTATCGACCACGGCCACTTTCCAGTATTACCGGGAAATCCAATGCTCGAATCGCACGAAATGCATCGAATGAATTTCGAAGGTAATCAAGCTTATAGATTTGAAGAGTTTGTGGCATATCAGAGGCTATACATCAGCGGCTATTTAACAGGCGAATAGAATTCGCCGACATTCTACTTATTTCATGACGTTTTGACACATTTTTCCCTATTTACTGATGAGTTTCTTTTTAAAGATACATTAAAGCCCTTTCTTCAAATTAAGCTACCTATAATATAGGGGCGCTTTCACGTAGGATGGAAGCGAGTCAGAAAAGGAAGCACGTTTGTGATAGGAAACATGATTCACATTTCTATTAAGGATCAACGCCTAGACTTGATCGAAGAAGGGCAGGTATTGCGATCCTATAGCATATCAACCGCCAAGAATGGTGCCGGTGAAAACAATGGGTCGGGCCAAACTCCGCGCGGCAAGCACATAATTCGCGCGAAAATAGGGGATGGCCAGCCGATCAATGCGGTGTTTGTTGGTCGCAGAGCTACGGGCGAAGTCTATACCTCCGATTTAGCGGAAGCCTTCCCTGAGAGAGATTGGATCTTATCCCGAATCTTATGGTTGTCCGGGTGTGAGCCAGGGAAGAACCGGCTCGGTTCGAAAGACTCCATGAGACGTTATATTTATATCCACGGCACGCCGGACTCTGAACCTATGGGTGTGGCGTTGTCTCATGGTTGTGTTCGTATGCGAAATAAAGACGTTATTGATTTATTTGATCTGGTGCCCGTGGGGATTCCGGTCGAGATTGTGGAATAAGCTGATAGCGACAATATTAGTGAGTTAAGAGTAGTGAGTTAAGCGCAAGGCAAAAGAGAAGAAGTTATGGAAGCGTCAGTTGTTTTAGATCTTAAAGGGGTTACCGTAGCAGAGGATGAAGTTGAGCTGTTAACGCATCCTCTCACGGCGGGAGTTATTCTCTTTACTCGTAATTATCAATCAAAAGAACAGCTGCAATCGTTGTGTTCTGAAATTAAATCCATCAATCCTAAGTTATTTATTTCTGTGGATCATGAAGGCGGTCGAGTGCAGCGTTTTCGTGATGGGTTTACCAAGATTCCTGCCATGGGAGCGATTGGCCGTTTGTATCATGACCATCAACGATTTGCCATGCGTATTGCCGAACTTGCAGGGTTTGTGATGGCAGCAGAGCTGAGATTGTGTGGAGTTGATTTAAGCTATGCGCCGGTGTTGGATCTGGATCTTGGCTTAAATGAAGTGATTGGTGATCGCTCGTTTTCAGATCGTCCGGACGTGGTGGCTGATCTTTCCGTGTGTTTATTGAATGGTATTGAGCATGCTGGTATGGCGGGGGTGGGTAAGCACTTTCCAGGTCATGGGCATGTGGATTGCGATTCTCATCATGAGCTGCCCCATGATGCTCGCAGTTATGATGAGATCCTGAATAAAGATGTGTTTCCATTCCGTTTGCTGATTGAGTCTGGTTTGCACGGCATCATGCCTGCGCATGTGATTTACGATCAGGTGGACTCGGAACGTCCCGCAGGATTTTCAGCTCGTTGGTTACAACAAGAACTAAGAGCGGGGCTTGGTTTCAAGGGCATCATTTTTAGTGATGACCTGAGCATGCAAGGTGCGGTGAAAGCAGAACCTACTGCTGGTGGTCGTGCCTTGGCGGCCATCGACGCCGGCTGTAATTTGCTCTTGGTGTGTAATGACCCCGATGCCGCGCGTGCTGTGCTTGAAACCTTAACTGAGCAATCTGTGCAGCCTTTTGCTGGGGCAAGCGTTTTGATTCCTACCCTGCCGAGCTCTTCCATCAGTCTTGATGAACTGGCACAGGCGAAAAAGGCCATTGAAGACTTTAATAACGAGCTTGCTTAGGTGGTCCATAAACCTCTGAAAAGCGCTTAAAACTGATAACTGACACTGGCTAGGAACTCTCGTCCTCGATTGGGGACGGGATTGTTCATAGGCGCATTGTTGTTTGGGGTGTCATAGGATTTATCGAGCAGATTTTTAATTTGTAGATTTGTCGACCATTCGCTTGTCCATTGATAAGCCAGTTTTCCATTCAATAGCCAGTAATCGTTCAGCTTAATTCGATCTGAATTGCTTATTACGGTTTCTCGTGCTCCCTGATAAACCGACGATAGATTAGCCTGCCAATTCGGTTGGTGGTAGTTAATGCTGATTGAACCGACGGTATCCGCTTCTTTAAAGGATTCTTGAGCATTATTGAATAAGTGCATAGCAGTCAGTCGAGAAGACCAGCGAGCGTTGAAGTGGTGGTGCAGTTCCAATTCCATACCCCGGCTGTCTTTTAAACGGACATTATCAAACACCAGCTTTCCTGTGTCTGACGGTGCCAGAAGAATGGAATCTGTAAAGTGATTCTCAAAGTAGCCCAGGCTGATAAAGGTCTGTTGCCATTGTGCAAGCCATACTGCTTCCCAGGTTGAGACGGTTTCTGGTTTTAAATCGGGGTTGCCCACAATCACCGGGTTATTCACCAGGAAGAGTTCATTTTCAGCTGGTGCTCTGAAGGCGCGACCGTAAGTCAATTTGATCGAATGGTGGTTGTTGAAGCTGTGGACCAAACTGGCACGAGGACTGACTTCTGAACCAATGCTGGCGTATCGGTCATATCGCAAGCCAAGCGTGAGTTGGGTGGCGTGAGTGATGTCGTGCTGATATTGCCCAAACAGGCCCCAGATGTCCCTCGTTGTTGCTTCTTGCACAAGGGTTGGAATCGACATGGTATCGGAGGACGCTATTGGAAAGCTTTGTTCGGCTAACGCGGCGATGTCAAAGTTACTTTTAGCGTAGGTCTTTCTTACCTTTTGAAAACGATATTCGGTGCCAAACTGAAAGCTTTGACGGTCGGAAAGTGGCCAGTTATTGAGCCAGAAGACGCGATACCCTTCAATGTCGTCAAAGTTTACATCCGTCATTAAAGGCGCATCACTGGGTGGATCGCTTAATAAATTGAACGTCCCTTGCTCCTGCACTTGACCATGTAGCGTAAGATGGCTGAGTTGATATTCAAGGCTGACATTTGAATCAACGGATAACCAGTCAAAGCCTTGGTTTAGCCTTGCGGAGAAAAGATTGCTCTCCCGTCGATTGTCTTTGTCCGGTGTCGATCCTTCTAGAAAATACCCTTTCGACGCGTTCTCGTAGTACTGCAGGTTAACTTCGGTTTGTTGCCATGCGAGGTTAAAAATAATGTCGCTGAACTCTCGTTTGTCTCTCAACTCAACAATGCTTTGGGTGTTATTTGAAATCACATCATAGGTTTCGCCGTTATCTGAATCATGGTGCGCCACCAGACTAACCTCAATTGAGCCTAAGTCATCATTGACTAGGAGATCCGCTGTTTTTCGATTATGAGTACCATAGGCAAGAGTCGCTTGGTTAGCGTTCTTACGAGTGATGATGTTGATAACGCCTATCATCGCATTCGAACCATAAATGGAGGCTCCAGGACCCCGGATGAATTCCACCCGTTCAACTTGTGACAAAGGGAAGGTTGGCACAGCGGAGGATGCGCCGCCAGTTCTGGCGTTATTGATACGATGACCATCAATCAACAGCAGAACATCGGTGAGTGCTGACGAGATGCGTCGACCCCGCACGGATATCGAATGATTATGGCTCCACCCCGAACTTAAATAAGACTGAAAACCAGGCACGTAATTGGCCAATTCATGAAGCTTATCAACGCCTAATTCTTTAATGCGTTGCTGATTAAAGACGGTAACCGAAGAGGGGGCGGTGACAATGGACTTGGAGGTCATGGTAGAGCCTGTGACTTCAACCTCCATCAATTCCTCGATGGGTAACTCTAGCAGAGCCTCAAAATCATCGGTCTCGTCACTGGCTAAGAAGTCATTTGTAGAGAAGTCGTTGGCAAAATAGTCTTCATCAGACGAGTAAAGATCATCTCCTAGGGCTCGATCCACGATTCCTAAGATGGCAAGTGTGAGTACGGCAATTTCCCATGGTTTACAAAGCCCTGTAAGCATTGGGTAGCCCTGGTTGGTCTGAGTCGGAAGTTAAGAAGCACTTCTTAAAAAGCACTTCATAAATAGTCTAGACCAAAACTAAAAGAGGGTTTTTAGATGGTCGTGAAATTTCCTGAGATTGGGAGGTGTAACTCAAAATATATGACTTTAAGATCAGCCTTTGCAGATACGGTCTGATTTGTCTTTCCAACGTAGCCTCTGGCGACGGAAGGTGAAGCCTTCATCTGTGCGTCATTGAATGGTCAAAATACTTTGGTTTATAAGCATACTCTTCATGATTTTCATGATTTTCATGATTTTCATGATTCAAACTTTATAACGCAAGCAGATAAAAACTAAGCAGATAAAAACTAAGCAGATAAAAACTAAGCAGGTAAAAATAATGATAATAATAAGAAGCTGTCTTTTGTTTCTCTTACTTCTTCCCACTCTTGTGAAGGCGGATTACGCCGATCTCAAAGTGCTAACGCATAATGTGTTTTTCCCGGTATTTGGTTGGGGATTAGGGGAAGGGCCAGGCAATGCCCAGCGTGCGGCACTCATTAAACAAGCGGCGTATATCCGTGGCTATGATGTAGTGGTACTTAACGAGCTGTTTGAAGTAGCCTTTGATGGCAGTGGCCCTGCCAACATCGTACTGGATGGGCTTTATGCTGATTATCCTTATCAGACGCCGATTATTGGCAGTGGTTTAAACAATCATCAGTGGGATCAAAGTATTGGCGATATCAACCCGGTGAAGAAGAATGGTGGCGTTGCTATTGTCAGCCAGTGGCCGATCGAAGAGCAAATACAGGTGATGTATGAGCTCTCTTGTGGTGACGATTCGCTCGACAATAAAGGGTTTGTTTATGCCAAAATCAATCGCAATAACGAACGAGTGCATGTGATTGGTACGCATACACAATCCGAGTCCAGTAACTGCGGTGGTGAGCCAAAAGGTGCGGAGGTGCGTGCTGCTCAATTGAAAAAGATCAGCACTTTTATCGAATCAAAAGCTATTCCTTCAAACGAGCCTGTGATTATTGCTGGCGACTTAAATATCAAGCGCGGTGGGCCAGAATATCAATCCATGTTAGCGACGCTTAACACTACAGAGCCTGCTTATCACAATGAAACTGAAAGCTGGAACCCGGCAATGAATGACTTGGCTGCTAAGCAATATCCTGGGGATCAGCCGGAGCATTTGGATTATGTATTATTAGAGCAAAATCACTTACAGATTCCAGGGTGGGGAAATGCAACGTTAGTGCCTTCCAGTGGCGCAAATAACACGTGGCAAGATACGGCTAATATCCCGGATTTCTATCACTATGAAAGCGATGAGTTTTCAGATCACTTTCCAGTCGCAGGTTATGCGGCAGGTGTATCTGATGCCCCTGATTTATCGCCAAGAACAGAACGTTACAAACGCGTACGCTTGAAGTCGGTAAGCAGTGGTAATTATGTGGCATTGACTAACGAGTCGGATGGTTGGTTGTTGGCTGATCAGACGGAGTCTAGTTGGAAAACTGACTTTGAAATTGAAGGCTGGGGGCTGAATTACACCGATACCTACTGCCTGACCACGAATAACTACGGGGCGATAAACGGCTGGCCTGGCACTTATATCAAACTCAAGTCAAAGCATAACGGTCGATATATGAACTACTGGCGCGGTGGTGATGGTGATTATGGCTACTATGCGGCAACCTCACCTTCAGAGAAACTGTATGTGAGGAAAGTTGCGCCAACCACAGACGGTTGTATCCAACATGGTGATCGTGTAGTGCTAGGTGATTTTGGTGGTTCGTTTTGGTACTACGTGACTGTATGGCCAAGTGGCAGTTGGAAAAACGCGATGTTCTTATGGGATCGTGGTTACGATGCAGATAACGAATTCATCATCGAAGTGATGGATGACTAATGCGCTACATGAGTAATGCGCAAAAGCCTCCCCAAACGGGGAGACTCATGGCTTTGGTGTTTTTATACAGACAGTGTTCCTTTACAGACAGAGCTTCTACACAGAAAACGAACAGGCCAGGGTTTTCAGCTCGTGTACCAAGGTGGCTTGTTTCTTACTGGCGTCGGAAATTTCACTGGCGCCGGTTACTGTTTCTTGAGACATCTCGTCGATACGAATGACGTTTCGATTAATCTCTTGGTTAACTGAGGTGTATTCTTCCGAGGCGCAGGCAATCTGGTGGTTCATATCTCGAATGGTACTGATTGCAATGCCGATTTGAACCAATGCTTTTTCAACGGCTTTCACTTTATCATTGGATTCTTGGACCTGTACTTTAGAAGCCCCAATTGCGGAATACGCTTCTTCTGAATGATTTTGGAAGGTCATCAGAATGCTTTCAATTTCTCCCACCGATTCATAAGTGCGTTGTGCCAGAGCCCGAACTTCGTCTGCAACCACTGAAAAGCCTCGGCCTTGTTCGCCTGCTCGTGCGGCTTCAATCGCGGCATTGAGTGCCAGCAAGTTCGTTTGTTCCGCAACACTCTTGATCACATCAAGGACACCGGTAATGTTTTCACTGCTGGCTTTTAGCTTGGTAAGAACGTCTTCGACTCTTAGCACTTCTTGATTGAGTGTTTCAATGGAATACACGGCTTCATTCACCAACGAATTGCCTTCGTTGGCTTGAGAGTCAACATTGCCCGCGGCTTCGGAGGCTCTCACCGTGCTGTTAGCTACTTCCTCGGCGGTGGTTGCCATTTCGTGAATGGCCGTCGCCAGTTGAGAAGTCTCATGCTGTTGTTCGGTCAAGCTGACGGTGCTTTGCTCGGATGTAGTTGCTGTTTGCTCGGCAACGGCGGCAAGCTCCATACTGGATGAGTTGATTTGATCGACGATGCCTTTGAATGTCACCAGCATTTGATTGAAGTTTTCAGCGATGATGCCTAGCTCATCTTTGCTTAAGACTTTAGAGGTCTCTGTGAGCTTGCGTTCCTGGGTCACCGCTGAAATTGATTTAAGAATATGTTGAGTTTGAAGTTTGATGTTCTTAGTGATCATGTGAACAAACAGCAATGAAATGACACAGATAGAAGCCACGATGCCTAGGTCTCTGTAGAGGCTGCTGGTAACGTTATCAATTCTGGTTTGAATCAATTCACTGAGCATGGGTGTGCTCGAATCCAGTAACTGCTTGGTTGCAACAATCGCTGTGGTGCCCGATTGAAATATGTCTCTACCAGCGACTGAAATAGCTTTTGGATTGCTCAAGAGTTCGGTTTGAACCAACGCAATGAAGTGATCTATTTGGCTTATGAGGGATTGATATTTAGGTGTTAACTCATTGCTGATGGTTGGGTGGACGGAATTATCGATACTGGTTTTTAGAGAGCTTTCCGCTTTTTTCACTAGGGTTTCTATTTTGTCCAAGTTAACACTTAAGATCAGCATTTCATCCATGGAGAGTGTTTGAGACGTAGCGATTCCTGAGGCCAATCCGCGTGTTCTTCCCAAAATTTCCATCAGGTTGGGCAGGGTATTCGTCGTTAGATCCATCAAATAGAAGGTATCTAAATCAGGGTCCAGCGTCAGGTTAGAATGATCTGCTACATAGGTAATCAGCTCCAGGACTTTGGCGATCAAAGCGGTGTGCTCTTTGAACGATGTGACAGGTGGTAGGCTTCTTTGACCATCAAGCTTGGACCAGTGACTTTTGATTTCGTCCAGCTTCTGTTTGGTTGGAATGGTTTGTTCTGTCTCTTCTGCGATCGCCGTCAGTTCCAATAGCTGTTGGTTCGCCTGTTTTTCGATTTGAGTGATTTTACTATCAAAGCTCTTATCCCCATTTAAATAGGCGGCCATCATGCCTCTGTGTTTCGCAAAACTTTCTTGCAAAGGGTAGGTATATACAATGTAAGCATTGCCGACCATTTCTTTTTCAGAAAACTTAATTCGGTAATTTTCTGAATTAATCAGAAATATCAACAGAATGGTGATCGGGATACCCAGCATGACAGTAAACATCGAAAGTTTAACTGCAACAGGTAGATTGTTTAGCGATGAGGGAAGTGAAAGAGTCATGTTGGCCTACTGAGGATCCAAGAAACGTATTTAATTGGTTAAAAATATAGAAGGAGATAATTGATAGTGAGATAAGAGTAAGTGAGTATGGTGTGTGGGAGAAAGATGAGTGATATGTAGAACTTTGACCATTTGGTTTGTTTTGTTTTATGAAACAATGCTAGGAAGTACTTGGTATTTGGGCGCTCCAAGCATTTGATTCTGTATCAAATATTCAAAGTGTCGGGGGCGAAGGAGGTCATGGTTATTTGGGGATTTTGCAGACTCGTCCTTGCTTTAATAAGCGACGCTTTACCCAACGACGATAGAGAAAGGAGAGGGTTGGGCGAATCACGGGAAGATTTATGAGGATGGCGAATATTTTCAGTTTTGGGATAGGTGCGAGAAGCTGAATATAGGCATCAATTTCTTTGTGCATTATCTGCTTTGTTTCGTCAAAGACATGAAGCTCCAGCAGGGCTTCATCCAAAGAAACCCCATATTGTTTTAACAGAGCCTCATGGCTGGTTGCGTCTTGCCAGACAATGTTCTTTGCATGGTCGCCAGCCCAGCGCTGATAGTTTTCTTGGTCTTTTACACAGGATGGGCACAGTGCATCGTAGAAGACAATGAGTTTCAGGGTTGATCTCATAGCGTTCTCCATCAGTTGTTCAAGGTGTGTGGCCTTGTTTGATAATGAAATTTTGATAAAGCGTGTTCACTCGGCCTGAATCCTTTAGATTTTGAATCTCTGCTGCGACTTTATAGGCAATGCTGTGGTTGGCGATACGATAAGGGTAGTTTTCTGCCGTTATTTCTTGGTGAGGATTAAATTCAGGGTTAGGTTCTTCGGCGTAATAAGACGAAGTGCGGGAAAAACCTGTGTAAAGAATATGAGATTTTGGTTCACAGCAAGATAAGTGCGTAGCAATGTTTAAGTGTCTGAGATCCCTCAAATTGTTGGCTTTGAGGTATTTAAAGTAATCCTGCTGAATCATCCGATAGAAGACTTGTCTGCCTCTACTGAGCATTTTGACGGCTCGATCTGTGGTTAAGTCGACAATAGGCTCATTTGGAACTTGTAATGCTTCTGCGACTTGTTGAGTTGTGTCACCCGCTTCAAAAATCCAGGACAAGCCATATTGAGTGATGTCAGAAATCTTCTTCAGTTCAGGGACATTACTGGGCGTAAGGCCTAGGTAAGGTTCAAGCCGATAAAGACCGTTGGGAATGTAGAAGAGATATTTAGAACGATGTTCATCAAACCCTGTGCTGGGGTATAGATCGGCAGTTCCGTGCTCAAGTGAATATAAGGTACGTTGTTTGGGGGCGCGTTCTATGGAAAGACGACAACCAATGTTGGTTGCTACTTCCTGATACAAAGCTTGATAGAGACCTTCATTACTTGGAGCCTTCGCCATGTAACCTGGCTTACCTTTAGCTTTGTAAACAAGTGTCAGCGTACAGGGTTCTGTTGCCTGACTTACGCTGACAAATGAGATTAACGTACAGGAGAGAAAAAACGACTTAAAGAACTGTAAATTATTGGAACTTAAACGCATTTCGCTTCTCGTATTTGACGAGTAGGTTTCCTAGTAATCTTAGTCTAAAAAGCCCCTGTTTTAAGTGATCAATTCGCCTTTTCTAACAACCTAACTGCTTTGTCAGATTGGTAGAGAATTAGTCATTCCAGCGTCGACGGTATTTGAGGAAGTAGAGGGTTTTAAAGCCCAATCTTAATATCGCAGATTTTAACTTCAGATAGCCGTTAAATTTAATGATCCGACGTTCTCTAAGGTATTTATTGATGACTCCCCACAGTGGCCACCAAATCAGTTTTTTTACACCGATCGCCGATTGTGCTGCTTTGCGGTTAATGACCAGAACGGACATGTGCAGATTATTGTATTTTGGTTGCACAAAAGAGAAGGGCGTCAATTTGAAACCAATGGATTTATACAGTTTGATGAGGAACTTATCCGAACTGGCAATGATGTAGTCTTTATTAAGCATCATAGTCAGCATATAAATCTGTTCAAAAATCCCGTGAAGGATATCAGTATCACGATATTCTGGGTGCAAACAAAGCGCTGCAACTTCAATGGTCTTATCCGCCGGAGGCAGTTCTACCGGGTTGTCTTCATCGAAGAAAGTTTGAATTTCAAACGGCGCTTTATCACCATCGCCGACGATCATCGTCGCGCTGCCAATGATTTCCTCGTTATGCATCACCATGAGGATGTGGCTGTAATCATCAAAGAAGTAAGAAACCCGTTCTAAGTCGGCTTCGGAATCCACTTTTTGTACGCCAGAGTAAGCAAAGCGGCGTGTTCTTAGCACCGCTTCGTAATCGGCTTGTGTTTCTGCAAAACGATAGTGAATAAATTCTTTCACTGTCAGTACTTTGAAACCTGCTTTTCGAATTTGTTCGGGTGATGCCGAGGTGTATTGCATCAGGAACTTATTGAGTTGGTCGATCAGAACCTTAGGTAAGTTTTTAGTGAGCTTGATAGCACACTGAACTTTCCCATTTGGCTGAAGTGTAACCTGGGACACTAACCCCTTAATCGGGCGGGAAGGTTGGAACATTCCTAAGGTAAAGGAAATTTCCATGTCTTCGAATAAGGTGAAATCCGGCTGAATGCCTTCAACGACCAGTTTCTCTCGGCTGATTTCTCTGACTTCAAAAAAACTACTGGTTTTGTAAAAGAAAGGATGAGTAATCAAGCCGGAAAGCAAATGGTTTTCACTCAGTTGTATCGCTTCGTAAACGGGTTCTTGAACGAAGCCATCACTGATGACTCGTACTGACAGGCGGAGCGCTTCTTCCTCTCGATCCATTTCGACAATTTGGGCTTTGATGCTGTAGTTTTGTGAAACAGAAGGGCTGAAGCTGAGGATGGTTATTTGGCCAGGGAAACAGAGCTCATCATATTCTCTGGGTACGTTTAGGCTAAAACCAAAACTCGTAAAGTTATTGAGTTTTGCTTGAATTTTTTGATCAGCAAATAAAAGACTGATGCGGTAGCCATGATTTTCGGGCAGCAGGGGGCGATAGATCTTTCGATCTGTCGCTTTCGGAAAGTTTCCGTACATTGTTAGGCCATTCGGGCAGAGTTGTAATAGTACTTTTGTGTTAGGCTTGCACAACTTGCCATGAATTCTTAAATAAAACAATAGCTTAGTTAAATAAAGGCGGCTAAACACCTCATGATAGGTCATCTTTTCAAGAGGGGGATAATTGAAGGATGAATTAGGACACTCATAGTCTGTGTACCGTTCATTTTGAGACGCTTAATGGCATTCGGTATTAATGCTATTTGATATTAATGCCATTAATCATGGATTAATTCATTTTGAATAGCCCAATGGTACGTGTTAAGACCGGAGCGCCTTGGATTTCAGATAATGGAATGATGTGAATGGATGTGTTCAGGGAATTCGGACTAACCGGGGCTATAGTGATGCCGTAGCCTGAGGCTACCAAGCTTAGCGCCCAGTCGTCGTTGTTCACCGTGGCTTGAATATTGATCTGATCATATAGATTCATTTGATGCAGTAACTTATCGAATTCCTTTTTGAAGGGGCAGTGTGCGCGTTCGATCCAGTTGTAAGCTAGCAAGCGCTCTATGGTTATGTCTTGCTGATGTTCCTTTAACCATAAAATTTCATGTCCTTCTGGGACCAGCAGTGCGTATTCTTCTGTCAGCAGAGGACTCCATGATCCACTGGTGATCTGTTCATTATTGAGTTCTTGTTCATTGCTGAGCCAGTATCGAGCTTTATCTTGCTCTGGTGTGAGCTTCCACTGTATATCTGCGTAGCCTTCTTTGAGGTTTCGCATGCTTTCGGTCAATGCTTGAGCGTTGATGGACGGGCTGACAAACAGTGGCTCCGATTCACTTTGTTCTTTGGTGAGTTCCCGCTTAATAAACTGGGCGTGTTCCAACAGCGCCTTGGCTTTTGTATAGAAGTCAGTGCCTTTTTCGGTGGGGGTAACCCCTTTACGGCTGCGAATCAGAAAGGTGGTTTCGAACTCTTGTTCGAGCTGTGCGATGGCATGAGTGATCGAGGGCTGAGCAACATGGCATGCTTCCGCTGCTGCTGTAATGGAACCCAACTCCACCGCTTTTACGAAATATCTTAGTGAGCGTAAATCCATTCATTCGTTTCCTGTGAATTCTGGAAAATGAGGCAGCTGCTTAGCGACAAACTGGTCATGGGCCGGCACGATTACCAAATCTGGGTACTGTTGTTTAAGATCATGAATTTTCTTGATTTGGCGATTGTTCTTTTCAAGGTCGTAATCAATGTTCAACAACCATTGGGTGATGCCTGGACGAGGCAAATTCTCAGCCACGCCAGTGAGCGTCCAGGTGGTATCTCCAATAAAGAAATAACGTGCTTGCTCATTGAGATTGATAAACAAACCCAATTGGCCTGGTGTATGGCCTTCCAAGCCGACGAGCACCAAGCTGCCATCCTGGTAGATATCCAGTGAGCGTTCGAAACCCATATAACGAGAGTCGTCTAATTCGATGGGGCGCCACAGAATGCCATTCACCAGATGCGCTTTCAGGAAGCCGGGTTCTTCCCCTTCATTGAGTGCATAATCAATGCCTGATCGTTGTGCCCATACAGGTATACCGCGTAAGTCCGGTAGGCCTCCTGTGTGATCCCAATGAAGATGTGAAGGGATAATGCCTGTGATCCTATTAAGTGGCATGTCTTGCTCTTCTAATTGTTGTTTAACGCTTTTCACGTTAACGACCGAAAAGAGTTGTCTGTCCAACCAGCCTTGTTCTTCTAACGCGGCTTCAGTGACGTTACCCAGCCCAGTATCAAATAGAAGGTCACCTTTGGGATGCTTGATGTAGATTGCTTGATGAACGGGTTGGCGGATATTAAACCAACTTCCATTTTCCACAACGGTACTTTCTAAGGCACCGCGGCTATGGCCGGTAATGATAGTGCTGAAGCTAATCTCTTGTGCCCAAGAAGTTAAATGTATCGTCAGTAGGGCGAGGGCAAGTAGGTGCTTCATTATTATGTCCTTTTACTGGTTAAGATAAATTTCAGAATGTCGTGGTTAGTTGTATAAGTAAAATATTTTATATGTTTAATATATAGATAATATATCTATGGAATGTTCTGACTTATCAACATAAGGGCTTAGTTGTTATAGTAGTTAGTTGCTATGCTAACTAAGTAAAAGGTTTGAGAGTTATTTGATATGTGGGTTCGTGGTCTTTTAGTGTTGTTTCTTGGTTGGGTTGTAAGTGGATGTTCTGACCCAACAGGTAGTGCTAGCTTTGGTGAAGTCGGTTCAGGTCTAACCAACTTCTCTGTTGCCTGCCGTAAACACGACGGTTTGGATGAATACACCAAGAAGGGTAAAAAAGTGTACATCCGTTGCAATAACGGTAAAACTTTCACGTATACCTTCGATTAATTCTTGATACGGTCATAACAAAGTTTCCATAATACTCCCGTTCCCAACTATTCTTAGTTGGATGGAAAATATTATTAAGGACATTAAGTTATGACTCTTGTGTTTCAGCGTTTGCTGGTTCTGATTTTAAGCACACTCTTCCTCCCGTTATCCTTGTCTGCTGCAACGGTTGAAGGTACCAGTAAAAACCTGTCATTTAAGCAATTGCCTCAGAAATACTCTTTTATCAAGATTCATGGCCCAGATGGCTATCTGATTGAGATACAATCTTTAACCAACAATTCTTTAACCTACAAGACCGATTCTGTTTTACCTGATGGAGCTTATCGTTACGACGTGTTCGGCCCAATGAAAGTCGAGGCTAAAGTGGATCGTTACAAGTCCTCCTTAAACAATGGTCGTAATGCCAGTGTAAAGCCTAAGAAACAAGGTTTGGGTATATTGGAGTCAGGCAACTTTCATATAAGAAATCAAAAAGTCTTAGAAATAACGAACGCGAAAGAATAATAAAACGGCAGTAATGCGCCTGATGGCCACGGATGCAACTGTTAAAAAAATATTGGAGACGAAGAAATGACTGCCAAAGTAATCAAAACAACAAGCCTTGCTGCACTTTTCCTGGCTTCACCTTATTTGTCTGCGGACACCGTTATTCTGGATGACCATATTGTGGATGGTAGCCAGTGTGTCGGAACGGATTGTGTGAACGGTGAAAGCTTTGGGTTTGATACCCTTCGATTGAAAGAGAACAACATCCGTATTCGTTTTCGGGACACCAGTACTACATCGTCGTTTCCTACAACCGATTGGCAGTTAGTCGCGAACGAAACAAGCAATGGCGGACAGAGCATGTTTGCCATTGAAGATCTAGATGCCAGCACAATACCGTTTATGGTTGAAGCCGGCGCGGGGGATTATTCTGTCTATATTGATAGCTCTGACAAAGTTGGTTTTGGTACATCGTCCCCCTTGATGGATATGCATCTGGTGGCTGGGGATAGCCCAGCACTTCGACTTGAGCAAGATACCTCTTCAGGCTTTAGTTCCCAATCTTGGGATCTTGGAGGGAATGAATCCAACTTCTTCCTTCGTGATGCCACCAACAGCAGTAAATTGCCTTTCAAAGTTGCAGCAGGGGCAGCGACGGATTCATTAGTCATCGATTCGAGTGGCAATGTAAGTTCCGAAGGTCAGATATGTTCTAACGCGGGAGGAGTAGCAGATTGTATTGGTACGATTCCTTCGAGCATTCATATCAAACAAATTGTGGAATACGTCGATACGGCGGAGGTGTTGGAAACGGTTTCTCAGTTATCCATGCCTAAGTGGTTTTATAAAGCCAATGGCGAAAGTATTCAGCACATAGGTCCGATTGCCGAGGAGTTTCAGGCTGCGTTTGGGCTAAATGGTGGTGTATCGGATAAAATTGCCACGGTTGATTTAGGTGGTGTTGCGCTGGCGTCGATTCAGGAACTATCTAAACAGGTAAAACAGAAAGACAAAGAGATTGCAGAGCTTCGAGAGGAGTTAGCAGAAATTAAACAGCTTTTGCTTCAAAAGTAATGTTTGAGAAAACAGCTATGAAAGCTAAAGCATGCATTCTGTATTTCTCCGCAAGCGCGGAAGGAGCGATCTCGTGAAGACTGATCCAACATCAATAGGATCGATGAATAAGGTCAGATGTTCGGCCTTTCAGCTCATTCTATTTCCCTTGTACTTTTTGTTATCCCTTACTGTAAACGCAGCTTCTGTGGTCAGTGTCAGTACCGTGCCTGCCGATGGTACCTATGAGGCAGGGGATACTTTAACCTTTGACGTCACCTTTGATGAAAATGTTACGGTAACCCGTGCTACGTCAAATGCCGGTTTGGATAATATTTGGCTTGAATTGAGCTTAGATTCAGGCTCTTTTGAAGCCTTATATACGGGTGGCACAGGAACGACGGTATTAACGTTTACGGGAACGCTCACCTCTGCCGATTTTGACTTTGATGGCATTGAATTAAGCCATATTGAACTATCCGATTTTGGTACAAACAGTAGTCCATCGACTATTAAAAATGCCTCAGCTCAGGATGCCGATTTAACGCTAAACGGCGTTCCAGACTTATCTATGGTGCTGGTGGATCACGGTAATGATGTGTCCATTGAGTCTCCACCAGTAAATTCCTCTTATGATGAAGGCGATGAGGTCGAGATCTATTTACGCTGGCGCAGAACCGATGGCTTAGCGTTACAGGGAACGCCAGAATTAAACATTACGGTAGGCGCAACACCTTACACCTTGTCTGGTGAAGTGTTTGATGATGCTCTGAAGTTTATTTACACCGTTCAATCCGGCGATTTGGATAACGATGGAATCTCGTTGGATTCGTTCACCTTCAATGGCGGCTCTCTTTCAGCCAGCAACTTTACCAGTGATCACGATCTGTCTTATACAGATCATTCTTTGATGATTTCTGACAACACTTTTACGACGTATCCCGCGATTAAAGTCGGGCCCATTGGTGCGCCAATTATTGATAGTGTCTCTGGGCCTTCTGCGGGCACTTATACCGTTAATGACGTATTAACCTTTACGGTGAACTATAACGAGAATGTGACCATTTCAAATGCAAATGCCAACAGCAAGTTGTATTTCGAAACTTCGAACGGTGAAGAGCTGGTAGCGACCTATCAGTCAGGCACTGGCACTACTGCGTTGGTCTTTCAATACACAGTGCAACAAGGTGATTTCTCTAGTGGTTTGGATGTCACCAGATTAGTACCAAGCTCATTTATAATCGATGCTGATGTTAAATTTTCTGATTTAGTACTGAATAATATTGCGGATCTATCGGGTGTTATTTTGGATGGCAGCGTTCCGGCCATTACGTCGATCACTGTTCCGACCGCGACCACCTATGTGACGGGTGATACCTTAACCTTTAAGGTCAATTTCGATGAGTTGGTTAATGTAAATGGCAAACCCCAATTGCTACTTAATATCGGTGGTGAAACCGTTGCTGCGTCCTATGTTAGTGGAACGGGATCAACACAACTGGTATTTACTTATCAAGTTGTGACCGGTGTTGATGATACTGACGGTATTACCATTGAAGGGCTGAGCCTCAATAATGGCACTATCAAGGATGCTGATGGTAATTCATTAGATGCAGAGTTGATGTCTGTGGGCGATACCTCTGAAATTTATATTGATGGCGGTACCAAAGTCACTTCTGTGTCTGTTCCGAGTGCGGCGACTTATGGTTTTGGCGAAACCTTAGTGTTCACCGTGAGTTTTGATGAAACAGTCACTGTCAGTGGTGTGCCTTCACTGGTATTCGATATCGGTGGTGCATCTACTCTCGCGTCATATACCAGCGGTTCTGGTTCCTCAGATCTGGTGTTCCAATATACGGTTGAAGTGGCTGATAACGATACTGACGGGATTGAAGTCCTAAGTTTAAGGGCTCAAAGTGCCACGATTCGAAATGCAAACAGCCTGGATGCAGACCTGGATTTGGTGGGTGTTGCTGATACTTCCTCTGTGCTGGTTGATGGTGGGGCGCCTTCTGGTTATAGCTTTACCGTAGATCAGGCGCTTATTGATACTTCAAATGAAGCCGCTGTGAGTCTTACGATGAGTGGTGCGGAAGTGGGTGCCACTTATGATTTAACTGTTTCATCAGAAGACAGTAAATCTGGTGAAGTTACCGCAACGGGAACTGTAACCTCGGCTAACCAACAGCTCACCGGTATTAATGTGTCAGGTTTAAATGACGGTGATTTACTGTTTGCTTTGAGCTTAACCGATATCAATAGTAACCAGGGCAAGGTGGTTTCTGATGTTGTCACCAAATCAACGCTCTCTCCTGCGGTGGCCAGTGTCGATGTGCCAAGTAACGCAACCTATGGGAGTGCGAGTACCTTGTGGTTCACAGTCAACCTTAATCAAGCAGCCGTGATTTCGGGTGAGCCAACCCTGTCTATTGATATTGGTGGCACCAGCTATGACGCCGAGTATCAAAGCGATGATTCAACCACTACCTCGTTAGTGTTCTCCTACCTTTTAACGGGAGCAGAATCGGATAATGACGGCATTGAAATAAACTCATTGGCGTTAAATGGTGGTTCGATTGAAAACACCTTAGGCGTTGCCTTTGATCTTACGCTCAATAATGTCGGGGTCACAACTCAGGTGCTTGTCTCTACTGATTCTGCTGATAATGTCTTATTAAGCGTTCTTTCCAGTAATGGGCCACTGGATGTTGGAGATCAGTTAATCGTTGATATTACGTCTCAGAACGGTAATTGGATAAACACAGTTAATACCGCCATCCCAACGGTTGATGTCATTTTAGATTCAGGCACGGTGACAGCTTCTTATACGGGCAAAAATGGTTCAGCACTGCGATATGAATACACCATTCAGGCAGGTAATTATCACAGTGCTTCAAATCTGATTGAGCTTACAAATTATCAGGATAATGGTGCTGACGTTACATATAACTTTGTTACTTTCTCTTATGTATTTTCATTAGACGGTTTAGATCCTTTATCGGGGATTGATATTGTTGCCATTAGTCCTGAAATTGAGTCTATTACCACAACGGGTGGCAATTACTCTTCAGGGGATACCATCTCCATAAGTGTTGCTTTCACCAAGGACGTAACCGTAGTTGGTAGCCCGTTCCTGGATATTGATGTCGGCGGTACAGCCAAAACAGCGACCTATGATGTCGGAAGTAGCTCTGCAGATACCTTAGTGTTTGATTACACTGTTGCGGGCGGAGACGAAGACCTGGACGGTATTGAAGTTACTTCTTTCGACGTCAATGGTGGAACAGTACGAGATTCCAATGCGAATGACGCTGATTTAACGCTCAACAATAACGATACACGCGGGGCTGTGATTGATGCCACGTCGCCCAGCGGGTATGGCTTTGGAATAGATCAGGCTTATATCAATACGGAGAATGAATTGAATGCGCGATTCAGTTTCTCCGGGGCTGAAGTGGGAACAACCTATAATCTCTCGGTGACTCACAATGGCGGTGGCGCAGGTTCTACCGCTGTTTCTGGTACTGTATCAGACAGTGAACAAGTGATCTCGGGGATTGATGTTTCTGGCATAGACGATGGCGAACTATTATTCTCGTTAACCTTGACGGATTCTGCCGGAAACGCGGGCTCGACGGTGACGGATACGGTCACTAAAGATACCGTGACTCCGGTAGTGTCTTCGGTTTCGGCACCCACCAACGGTACCTATATCCTCAATAATACCCTGCAAGCACAAGTTCAGTTTGATGATGTGGTGTATGTGACCGATACACCACAGCTGGCCCTGACTATAGGCGCTCAAACGGTATATGCAGATTATCTGTCAGGTTCAAACACTAATACTCTAATCTTCCAAACCACCATTACTTCCGGTTTATTGGATACAGATGGCATTAGCATTGATTCCATTAATGAAAATGGCGGTTTGATTGAAGACGTCAGTGGAAATGATGCGACGCTGACATTGAATAACGTTGCTGATACTTCAGCGGTATTGGTGGATGGTGTAGTCCCTGAAATTACCTCTGTAAATGTTCCGGCCAATGATACTTACATTCTGGGGGAAACCTTAAGCTTCACCGTCAACTTCGATGACTCAGTGGATGTGACAGGAACGCCGTTACTCAATCTCACCTTGGGGGCCAACTCTGAAACGGCGTCTTATATCAGTGGCTCTGGCTCTTCTGCATTGGTATTCACTTATACCGTAGCGTCCGGTGATCAGGACAGTGATGGCATCAGTGTGGATTCTCTGGTGTTAAATTCCGGCACCTTGAAAGACGCTAATTCAAACGATGCGAGTCTGACATTAAACAGCGTAGCAAGCACGGCTGCCGTTTTGGTGGACGGTCAGGTGCCTTCCGTTACGTCTGTCTCGGTTCCATCCAATGCTACTTATGCTTTAGGAGATACATTATCGTTCACGGTGAACTTTGATGAGAACGTTGATGTTACCGGAACGCCTGAATTAGGGATTACCTTGGGAACTTCGGCAGAAACCGCTAACTATGTCAGTGGTACAGGCACCTCTGCCTTAGTCTTCGAATACACGCTTGTCTCTGGTGATCTTGATGAAAACGGCATCGCGGTAGGTAGTTTGACCGTGAACAGTGACACGATTCAGGATGCCGCAGGCAATGATGCCACTCTGACTTTAAACAATGTCGCTGATACCAGTGCGGTGCTTGTCGATGCCGAGATACCCGTGGTGCTGTCGGTTTCAGTCCCCACTTCTGATACTTACAAAGTGGGCGATGTGTTGAGTTTCATTGTGAACTTTAATGACAGTGTTTCTGTATCGGGTGTGCCTGAGTTAAGCCTGACTCTCGGCAGTGATGCCAAGATCGCTGAGTATGTGAGCGGGACTGGCAGCAGTAATTTGGTGTTCCAATATACGGTGGTATCGGATGATCTCGATGAAAACGGTATTGCCGTGAATGGGTTGTCTGCGGGTGGTGGTTCCATTCTTGATAGTGCCGGTAATGCCGCGACGTTAACACTGAATAATATCGGTTCCACAGCATCCATTAACATTGATGGCGTTGCGCCGGTGATTAGTTCCGTCGCAGCGCCTGGCAGTGCGACTTATGCGTTGGGTGAAAGCTTTGAATTAACGGTCAGTTTTGATGACGTCGTGATCGTATCGGGCACGCCAAGTTTGAGTCTCACGATAGGGGCCAATTCGGTGTCCGCAGATTACCAATCAGGCAGTGGCACTACCGATATAGTGTTCAGTTACACAGTGGCTTCTACTGACTTGGATACAGACGGCATCGAACTCAATGCCTTGTCTTTGGGTACAGCCTCGATGTTGGATGTGAATGGTAATTCGGCTTCGACGACGCTTAACGGTGTTGAAAGTCTCGCAGGTGTTCTGGTCGATGGTGTGGTGCCGTCTAACTATCAGGTGGCGTTTGATGAGACAGAATGGACTAAAGACAATGAAGCGTCTGCAAGTATTTCGATTACAGGTGCTGAAGTGGGGGCTGACTATGAGGTCATCATTTCAAGCAGTGTCGGTGATGCTCAGGTGAGTAGTTCAGGAACAATCAGTACGGCCTCAATGCAAGTGTCGAATATTGATTTATCTGGCCTGAGCGACGGCACGTTAACCGCTTCTCTTGTGTTGACCGACAGTGTGGGTAATGAAGGTGCCGCGGCAACAGCCACTTCCTCCAAGGTCAATGATGCGCCAGAGTTTATTGGTACTCCGATTGTTTCGGGAACCCCACAGTTTGGCGCTACCTTGTCTGTTTCTAATGTGAACACAGACGACCATGAAGGCAGTGAGGTGACGGTTAGTTACCAGTGGTTAGCGAATGATGTGGATATTTCCGGGGCAACCAGTGCGGCTTACACCTTGACGGCAGCAGAAGCGATGACCGACATTTCAGTTGAGATCACAGCGAATGATGGCAGTGCTTCCACGACTATTACGGTAGATGCTGGTACCGTTTCGAGTCTCCCTGTATTCGTCGCACCTGAAGATATCGAAGTGAATGCGACTGGTTTGCAGACTTTAGTCGAAGTCGTTCCTCCAAGTGCGGTGGATCAATTTGGGAATGCAATTGATGCAGTGGCTGAAGGGCTGTCCGATTACTTCGAACCAGGGCTTCATGTAATTGAATGGACGGCGGATGATGGACAGGGCAACAGTACGAGTTTTACCCAAGAGGTTCGTGTTCATCCGCTAGTGAATTTCGAGCGTGATAAGTTTGCTGCGGAAGGAAATCAGGCAGGCTTTAATGTCTATCTCAATGGTTCTGCAGTGAGTTATCCATACACCTTGGATTTTGTGGTGGGTGGTACGGCTGATTCATCCGATCATACCTTGGTTGATGGTCGCGTGACATTCGAAGAGGACGAAACCCAAGCCTCAGTGACCTTTGATGTGGTGGACGATGGTCTGGAAGAAAGCGACGAAACAATAGTGATCGAATGGGCTGCATCTACTGTAAATACTGGAGTCTTTGATCAGCAAACGGTGACTATCGTCAACCGTAATGTTGCGCCGCAAGTGACCTTAGCTATCGAGCAAAATGGCAGTTCTGCGTTGCTCATTGGTAAGAATAATGGGAATGTTGTTCTAACTGCCACAGTGGTGGATGTGAATGCAGACGATACCCACTCATATCAATGGTTTGCCCAAGGGCTCATCGATCTTGATGCTGAATCTTCAACGTTTACCTTTAGTCCTCAATCCATTAGCAATGGAGTGCATCGCATACGAGTTGATGTGACTGATTCCGGTGCTCCGCAGGCTATGGCCTCTGCGGCCTTATTATTAAAAGTCGTGGATACCTTACCTGTGCTGACTTCGGCTGATACCGATGCTGATGGTACTGCGGATGATGTGGAAGGATTTGGTGATGACGAGTTTGATGGCATTCCGAATTATCTGGACAGCATTCCGGAGAGTAATGTGATTCCGTTGATGTTATCTAATCAGAGCAGCTTCCTTGCAGAGTGTGAAACGGGCATCACCTGTATGCTTGGTGTTACGTCAGCGGGTGGTTTAACCGGTGGTATTTTGTTGGATGATGTCAGCGGCAACGGCCTTGGAAGTGATTCTGAGTTTGAGATTGAAGGTGGTATTTACGATTTCGAACTGTCAGGTCTTACCCCTGGTGAATCGATTTCAATTGCTATTCCTTTGCAGACAGCAATTCCTGTGAATGCTATTTATCGTAAGTTTGGTTCGGATGGACAATGGCATAGCTTTGTGGAGACCGCCAATAACCAGCTTTCTTCAGCGGCTGGTGGTAATGGTGTGTGTCCTCCACCGGGAAGCGATGCCTGGAATGCTGGTTTAACTGAAGGACACTTCTGTTTGCAGTTAACAATTGAAGATGGTGGACCGAATGACTTCGATGGAGAGGTGAATGGCGTGATTGTGGATCCGGGAGCGATTTCTACGTCTCGACAAGTTGATAATTTTGAAACCAAAGGTGGTGGCGGGGCATTCAATATCTGGATGTTACTGTTGACGGGCTTAGTGGGAGTACTCACTAAAGCTCGATCGGTCGCGATCAAATACGCTGTTGCGATTCTGGCTTTTGCAGGGCTGGTTCAAGTCAGCGTGGTGAAAGCCGATCAAGCGCCGCCACTATTCGGTGTTGAAGACTTTTATGTCGTGGGTTCCTTTGGTTGGGCCTGGAATGAAGACGGTAACCGAGAAGACCTTAACGCCGTCTTTGAAGACAGAGGGTTTAACGCTGAAGCCAGTGAAGTAGAGAATGACCGTAATGTGTGGAGCCTAGGTCTTGGCCTTAATCTTACTGAGCATATTGCTTTTGAAGCGGTTTACCTGAATTTAGGTGAAGTGGATGTAGAGTTTTCAGGCAGTGCGGCAGGACAAGAATCGGCTTTCTCTGAAGCGGTTGCTGACGTTTATCCTGAATCGGGGGATGGCATAGCAACGTCTCTTAGATACAACTGGCAGTTTGTTGAACGTGGTTTTGTTTACGGGCGAGCAGGTGTGTTCTTTTGGGAGAGTGACTATGAGAGCTCTGTTTTGGACGGTGCCCAAATTGCTTCCAGAAGTCGCTCAGGTACTGATTTGTTATTAGGAGCAGGCATTGGCCATAACTTTTCAGATAACTTCAAAGGTAGCCTAGAAGTTCAGCGATATCAGTTGGACGATGACAAGGTTTATCAGTTGTCCGCACAGCTAAATTACGATATCTGGTAAATCGGTCAGTTGTCTCTCTAGCAAGGTTTCTTCAATAAGGTCTCTTTATGAGGCCTTTTTAGTGAACAGGTGTTAGCTATTTCTCAAAACTTGTAAAGAGTTTGTAAAGGCCACAGAGATCAATAGACAGCGTTGCAATACAACGTATAATGCGCTTCCATACAATTTCGCATTTTAAGGTGCTATTTCTTTGATTCGTGTCGTTATTTTTGCATTAGCTTTGACTGTGTTTTGCAAACTCTTTTTAAACCAGGAAGAAGTTCAGCAAACCCAAGTTCAGCCCCAACAGGCGCATTCTGATGATGTTTCTGAACTGAACACACGTGAGCTGGCGAAAGATATACCACCTTCCGCGAAAACCACGCCTCCTAAAAGTTAGTGGTTTATTCTATTTCTTATCTTTAAATACGTTATTTGTACCACTGGTGTTGGATGGTGGAAATTCAATGACTTTCGAGTAATGCGTCAGCAGCTCAATAAGGCTTGTGAATTGACTATCTAATTTGCTTTTAACCAAATAACCAGCAACCTGTTCTTGATAGGCTGAAGCAATATCATTTTGATTGTTTGAGGTTGTTAGTATGAAGACAATGCTAGTGCTTAGATGCTTGTCCATACGTATTTCCTTTAAAAACTCTATTCCATTCATCATTGGCATGTTTATGTCTAGCAGAATGATATAAGGCTGCTCGATCTTACTACTGCGAAGTAACTCCAGAGCTTCAATACCATGTCGGGCCCGAAAGATGGAACTCTTAATGGATGATTTTCGAAAGGCCCGTTGTATGCCTTCTGCCTCAATATCATCGTCATCAATCAGCAAGATGGTGGGGAAAGAGGTTGTATTGTTCATGATCCTGATTTTTCAATCTGCTTTGGCCATGTGAAAACAAAAGCAGTTCCTCGACCCTCTAGAGGGATAATGGTGATGTTTGCTTTATAAAAATCGAGAATTTTTTTAATGATAGCCAGTCCCATGCCGCTGCCTTCAACTTCATCTCTAGGTTTGAGCGTTTGGAATATTTCGAATACTTTTTCATGATGTTGTTGGTCAATCCCAGGACCGTCATCGGAAACGGTGAAAACATAATCCGTTGCGGTTTCCGAGCATGAAATCCGAATGCAGCCAGTGTCTTGGTCATGATGCTTAATGGCATTACTGATGAGATTTCTGAAAATCTGTTCAAACGGCGGTTGCAGTGTTTGGAAAACAGGAAGGGGCTCTTCGCAAAAGAGTTGGAATCCATCCGGTGGGCTAAGTAATGAGAAAATCTCTTTCACCATATCGGAAACATGAACTTCGACGGTGTTACCTTCACTTCTTCCGATTCGAGAATAGGCGAGTAGATCGTCTAATAACCGTTCCAGTCGTTTGGTTCTGCCTTTCAGTAATGTGATGTGCTGTTTACTTTCGTCACCGATTTCATTCCAGGCGTCTTCCTCAATCCAGGATGATAGCTGAATGATGCCTCGTAAAGGCGCTTTAAGGTCATGGGAGGCTACGTATGCAAAGTCGTCCAGTTCCTTGTTGCTTCGTTTCAGCTCTTCCATGATGTTCTGCGTTTCAGAAATATCAACGATCGTTGTAAGCACTTTTTCTCCATCGTTGCTGGTGAAACTCGATAAGCTGACTTGCAATGGCAGTTCAACGTTTGATTGAGTGATGCCTGTGATTTCTCGATAGGAGCAAGACAGTTTGATGTCTTCCTCGTACTGTGATGTATCGGAAGAGGTTGTGTCTCCAGAATAACAATTCGGGATTAACTCATTGATGTTTTTACCGACCAGCTCTGATTTGCTATAGCCAAAGAGTCGCTCTGCTTCAGGGTTGGTTAGCTCAATGATTCCGTTGGCGTCCATTAACAGCAGAGCACATGGCGAATATTGAATGATGTGTCGAAAGTACTCTTCGCTGTCTCTTAATTGTTGTGTCATGTCTTCTGCTAACGAGATGGCCCGGCTGTTAGATTTTGCAAGTGCCAGAAAGAGCAGAAGTAAGGTGGTATCAATAATGATGCCGCCCGCCAGAATCATGGTCGACTGATAGTCGGTAGATGCTTTTCTAAAGGATTGAGAACTTTGAATGGTAAATCGCCAAGGACGGCCATACATATCGATTTCCAATTCTTTTACGTAAAGAGGATTAGGGTCATAGTCGGTATTGGATGGCAGCAGTTCATTAAACAGTTCAAACTCTTGGTCATACAGGCTGAACATCAGTTGCCGGTTGGTTTGCTTGAGAGTGCCCTCGATCAGTTTATGCATGATAAAAGGGGCGTAAACATGCCCGATAAAGTTATCTTGCCGATCTTTCAGCGTGTCTCTTTGATTGTCTTTATAAATGGGAACATATTGAAGAAAACCCGGTGTTTTCTTGGCGTCTTGTACCAAAGTGATAGGCGCAGTGATTTGCGTCATTCCCGTATCCCTGGCTTTTTTGGCAGCAGTATAACGATTGGACTCGAATGCCATGTCTAATCCTACCGCTTTTAAGTTATCCGCGACGGGTTCAATATAGGTGATTGGCCAGTATTCGTTCTTATTGTGTTTAGGATGGATAGTAAAGTCCGGCCGTATCTGGCGTTCTTCTTCCAAAAAGGGTTTTAAGCGTGATGGCTCAACATAATAAATGACGCCAATGCCATTGATGCCTTTGTACTTTTGCTCGATATTAAATGTGGTCGCAAAGCGCTTCCACTCAAGCGAATCTATTCCGTGACTTTGGGAATGAATTGCTGCAACCCCGGCGTGCAATGCATCTTCGTAATGCGACATTCGCTCTTTTACTAGATCAACGAGCTGATTCGCTTGGAACTCAAATTGAAGTTTTACTTTCAATTCCGATTGAGTTTTGGACACATACCAGGCTGTTGCAGTTAAAATTATAGAGCCTACCAATACAGCCCAATGATACCAATGGAGATACTTGAGATTAGAAGTCATAGGTGTCTACTGAGTTATTACATAGCGTTGTTCAATGTCTGATTTGGGTAGCGGTTTAGAATAGTAATAGCCTTGGACTCGACTGATCTTCAACTCCTTGCAGAGCTCTGCATGATGCGGATGCTCGATTCCCTCGGCAACGATGCTCAGGTTTAAGATAGAGACCATAGACGTTAAGCCTCTCACCAGCGCAATATGTTTTGCGTCTTGCTCAGACAAAGGCATCAGGCTTTTGTCTATTTTTACGATAGAAATAGGGAATTCTCTTAGGTGAGAAATGGATGAGTAACCGGTTCCGAAATCATCCAGTGCTAACTTGCAGCCCAAGTTGTGTAATTGGTTGATGGTTGCGCTCACGGTTTCTGTATCATGCAGCAGCGCTGTTTCAGTAATTTCTAACTCAACCAGTTCCGGTTTTAATCCATATTTTTCTAAGCCATCACGAAGCTTTTCGACCAAAACTTCATCCCGTAGTTGTTTAGAGGAAATATTGATGGCAATGGTAAATTCCTTACCATATTTTTGATTCCACTGACTGACTGTTGAGAGTGCGTCTTCTATGATCCTTAGACCTAGGGCATTGATCAGCCCAGACTCTTCTGCGATTGGAATAAAGTCATCCGGCGAGCGAGTAATACCGTTATTATTCCAACGGATCAAGGCTTCAAACCCTTTGACGTCACCTGTGTCGAGGGTAATAACGGGTTGATAAAAGAGTTCCAGCTGATTGGTGTGAATTGCTTCGCGCAGCTCTTGTTCTATGACTACACGAGACATAAACTGCTGCTGCATTTCGTATTCGAAGAAGCTCATTTGGTTTTTGCCTTGCTTCTTGGCTCGGTACATTGCAATGTCTGCATGTTTGAAGAGCTCTTCGCTGGAATTTCCATTATCTGGATGAATAGCAATCCCCATACTGACAGTAACATGAATGTCGGTAGTGCCTATTTGGATAGGTGCTACTAATACATCTATAATTCGCTTAGCGACTTGGCTTGCCGTTTCTATGGAGGTGAGGTTACTTAAGGTGATAGCAAACTCATCCCCACCTAATCGAGCGAATAGTTCATTTCCTCGTAAGCAACTTTGAACTCGACTGACAGTACGTTGAAGTAAGAGATCACCGACATCATGGCCAAAGGTATCGTTTACGTATTTAAAGTTGTCTAAATCAAATAATATGAGTGCCAGCTTGTGGCTGCTTCGACGATTACTGGTTATTGCCTGTTTCAGTGATTCATCAAATAAATATCGATTGGGTAAACCGGTTAGTGTGTCGGTTTCTGCGAGTTGTTTGACTTTTTGGTAGGTGAGATACAGCTGTTTTTCCAGCTCGAAGCGGGTGGTTGCATGAAGAATCGCACGCCTTAACCGAGGTTCCGAGATTTCTGATTTTACTAAAAAGTCTTGCGCCCCGGCTTTAATACATTCCAGAGCCAGTTCCTCATTTTCTGAGGCACTCATCATCACAATAGCGGTACTTTCATCCTTTGGCTCATTTCTGAGTTCGACGATCATTTCAATGCCGTCTCGTCGAGGCATTCGATAATCCAACAGGATAAGATCAAAGACGTTTTCTCTGAAATGAGATAAGCCTTCATCAACGGTCACAGCTTCAACAATATTGACCTCTAAGCTACTTTTTTTCAGAGTGCGCTTAACCAGATCGCGATCGACCTGGTCGTCATCTACGAGCAGAATTTCCACTTCATCAATCCTTGTTTTCCACCTTTCTTCACTTCAGCCTAGTCGATAACTAAGAAAGAGAAAGGAATCTCATAGAAAGCAGTACTTGATAGTTTAGATGTGAATGGTCGCAAACACTTTCTGGGGTGGCTATTGGCGCTAGTGTTGTTTATGCGGACCAGCTTAACCCGGAAATCATTAACCCTTTCTCGGCTTCGCTCTGGCTGTCGCTTCCGCTTCCAGTGGGTTATCTGGCCAGTGATGTTTCGGATAACGACCTTTCATATCCTTCTTCACCAATTCATAGCTTGAGTTCCAAAAGCCCGCTAAATCCTGAGTGACTTGCAGTGGTCGTTGTGCCGGTGAGAGCAAATGCACCAACAGCTTGACCTTGCCGTTGGCGATGCTGGGCGTGTCGGTTTGGCCGAACATTTCTTGAAGTTTTACCGCCAATATCGGCGGGTTCTGTGAGTAATCAATCTTGATGTTTGAGCCAGATGGTACACGAATTCGCTCTGGGGCTTGTTCGTCCAGTTCTTTGGGTAAAGGCCACGGCAGTCGAGCAGCTAGGATGTTTTTGAGGTCTAACTTTTTAAAGTGATTGATATGGCTGATGTCGGTGAGGTAAGGGGCTAGCCAGTCTTGTAGAGAGTCTAACAACCCTTGTTCCGACATATCCGGCCAGCCGGTTTGTTGATTGACTTCTTGATCAATAGAAATAGAGCGAAGCAGTTCAATGCGCTGGCACCAGCTTTTAAGTTCGGGTGTCCAAGTCAGTAGATCCAATCCTTTGCTCTTTACAAAGTTAAGTAACGCTGTTTCTTTTTGATCACTGGGAACCTTAGATAGCGCTTTGCTCTCGCAGATCAGTTTGCCTACGTTCGTTCTTTGTTCGGCTAATAAGCGTTCATCTTTGTTAGACCATTCAACAGCCACTGTTTCTTGGAAAAGTGAAGGCTCAACCTGTTTCAGAGCGTCTAAATTCAAGGGCGCTGCCAAGAAGACTCGGTCAGAGGTTTGGCCGGATTGACCTCCCAACTGAGCCACTGCAAGATACGCTTCCTTGGTTAATGGGTCGGACGCAGGAATTTGAGCTTGTCGGCCATTGCTTAGCTTATAAGAGGTTGATTTGTCAGAAGTGATTTTGTCGGCTAGGTGTTCTTTGGCTCTTTGGGCAATGCGATCGGGGTAGGCCAGCGACGTTAATATGCCTGCTAAGTCGTTTGAATTGACGTGAATCTTAGAGCCGCCGGATGACGGCACGCGCTTCAGTTGTTGTTCAAATTGCTTAGCAAGCTGCTTTATTCGCTTAATCAATGGCGAATTTGGTTGTTTGGATTCGTTGTTGAACAGCGTTAAACGTTGGGCTAATTCACAATTGCCGTTGATGGGATCTCGTTCTGACAGCAGTGCCGCTAATTGGCAGGCTATTTCAGAAGGCGCTTGTGATGAGTCACTGGTAAGAGATCGACTCTTGATTAACATGTGCGCCAATCTCGGGTGCATGGCAAGCTGAACCATAGCTTCACCGTGTGTTGTTAGAGTCGCCCCGTCTTCACTAATCGCTTCCAGTTGGCGAAGTAAGTCCACCGCTTGATTGTAGGCTGAGGTTTTAGGGGGCGTGAGCCAATCCAGTTCCGTCGGTTCACTCAGCCCCCACTGAATCAACTGCAAAGCCACCGGGGCGAGATCAGCCTGATCAATTTCCGGCGCAGCAAAGTTGGCCAGGCTTTGATGTTGCTCTTCCGACCATAAACGATAACAAACGCCAGCTTCCAAGCGGCCCGCACGACCGGCGCGTTGCTTGGCGGAGGCTTTGGATACTCGCTCGGTTTTGAGTCGAGTCATGGCGGTCTTCGGGTCGTATTCCGGTACTCGGGCAAGGCCTGAATCAATCACCACCCGCACGCCTTCGATGGTCAAACTGGTTTCGGCAATGCTGGTGGTCAGTACGATTTTTCGTGTGCTTTGTGGTGCCGGTTCGATGGCCTTTCGTTGTTCTGCGAGTGATAAGGCGCCATAGAGTGGCGTAATCATCAGCGAATTACTTTGGCCGAGATGAGTAACCAGTTGCTCGCGTACACTTTGAATCTCTCGTTGACCGGGTAGAAACACAAGAATGCTGCCGGTTTGGTCCGCCAACGCTTGCTCGACGCATTGGCTTACCTGATCCACTAAGGCTTGATGTTTGGCATGATTACTATGTTGAAAGTGACTTTGTTTAAAACGGCTTGAGTTTGATTGAGTACTCGTTTTTGAAGAAGAGGTTTGCCAGATAACCTCCACCGGATACGCTCGGCCTTCACTTGATAAAATAGGGCAGGTGTCTTCACTGGCGCGTTCGATATAGCTTTGTATCTGTGTGCCATCCAGCGTTGCGGACATCACAAGAACTTTCAGCGGATGTTCTCTTAGTTCACCGAAAAGTTGTCTGCCTTGCAGCGTTAGCGCTAAGCCCAAGTCACCGTCGAGACTGCGTTCGTGAAACTCATCGAAGATGACTGCGGCAATGCCATCCAACGATGGGTCTTCCAACAGCATTCGATTGAGCACGCCTTCGGTGATGACTTCAATTCGGGTTTTGTCTGAGACTTTTTTATCCATCCGAACTCGGTAGCCAACCGTTTCGCCTACCTCTTCATTTAACAGTTGAGCCATGCGTTCTGCGGCTTGGCGAGCGGCAATCCGTCGAGGTTCCAGCATCAAGATTTTGCCTGTTTCAATCCAAGTGTGTCCTACACCTTCTAAGTCGAGCAGTGACAAAGGCACTACCGTAGTTTTACCGGCGCCCGGTGCTGCTTCGATGATGAGTTGATCGTGTGACGTCAGTGCATCTTTGATGGCTGGCAGCAGGGTGCTGATAGGTAGATCAATGGCAGATAAATCAATAGATGATATGGACATGGAGTGATAAACAGTTTGAGGACAATAGTAGGGGGTATATTAATGTCTGGGCTTGGGATTAAAAGCCCTTTGTGGTATTTAGTCCGCTGTATATTGTGGTTGAATTCAAAAGATGAATAAGGATGGTGTGTGAGTAAAGAGATTGAACTTCGTGCGTATCAAGACGGTGATGATATTGTCGCCATTGCGGATTTGTTTTTTGAGAGCATTCATGCCATTGATGATGCGATTTACTCGCCAGAACAAAAGGCGGCTTGGGCACCTAAACCACCGAAGTACGATTATTGGGCCACACATGTGAAGCCGTCTAAAACCTTACTGGCCTTTAACGAAGACAGACTCGTTGGTTTCATGGAGCTTGAGATTAATGCGTTGGATCGAACCGGTTATATCGACTGTTTCTATGTGCACCCTGAGTTTCAAGGGCAAGGAGTAGGTAAAGCCTTGTATGGTGCAACGCTGTCACGGGCTCTGCAACACCAACTGACTACCTTGTTTGTGGATGCATCGTTAGTCGCCAGACCTGTGTTTGAACGACAGGGTTTTCAGGTCACCAAACAAAATGAGGTGATTCGGAAAGGCGTTAGCCTGACGAATTTTTCGATGGAATTGGCTCTGATATAGGCAAAAAAGCCGACCATAGAAGCTATGGTCGGAAACGTACATAAGTACTTAAGGAACTCTTTATATGGGAGATTCTTTATTTAGGGCGCGCTTGTTTCAATAGCTGGCTATAGGTCCCGATAGCCATCCTTACGCTACTGCCAGTTCCAGAATCTCACGGCTTTCTTTCAAGGTAATGGCCTGATGCTCGCCTAAAGCAATCATTTGGTGGCTTTCCAACTGTTGGATGATGGTATCAATCGCCGTGGCCTTATCGCTGTCATGCTCGGTTAATTGGGTGGCGACCTCTAAGTTGTGGTAGAAGGCTTCAATCTCTTGAATAGTGCGCTCTGCCAGATCATTCGCTTCTGAGTTGTCTTCGCTTTCTGTTAGACCAAAGACATTTTTGCCCATTTGCTCCAACTTGGCTTGTTTCACGTCAAGCTGGTTACGCAATAACGACGGCTGAATGATGGCCAAAGAACGACCGTGATCCACACCATACAGAGCCGTTAGCTCATGACCAATCATGTGGGTTGCCCAATCGTGAGTGACGCCCGCACCAATAAGACCGTTCAACGCTTGGTTGGCTGTCCACATCAAGTTGGCGCGCCACTGATCATTGTCTCTCTGGTCAAAGTCATTAGCCAATGTCACCAAATTTTTCAAAAGCGCTTCGGCATAACCGTCTTGCACCATGGCACCCGCTGGGTTGGTCAGGTATTGCTCGCAGATATGAACAAAGGCGTCTACCAATCCGTTGACTAGTTGGCGTTCTGGCAGGGTTTTCATAACATCCGGGTCCATCACTGCGAACTGTGGTTGTACCGCTGCGGCAAAGAAGGGCAGCTTGTCATGAGTTTCCGCTTTAGTAATTACCGCGCCTGCATTGGACTCCGAGCCTGTCGCTGGTAGGGTCAACACTGCGCCTAATGGTAGGGCTTTATTCACTTGATACTGACCAGTGAGGATGTCCCAACCGTCGCCGTTATACAAAGCAGCTGCCACGACGTATTTGGAACCGTCAATCACAGACCCGCCGCCCACGGCCAACACATAGTCTACTTGTTGTTCTTTGGCGATTTGTACCGCTTTGTCCAAGGTTTCTTTGGTTGGGTTGGGTTCTACGCCTGAAAACTCCAACCACTGGTGCTCTTTTAGAGCTTCTTTAACTTGATCGTAAACTCCGTTGTGTTTGATGGAGCCACCACCATAAATAACCAATACCTTTTGATCTTTTGCGATGCTGTTTGCAATGGCTGCGATCTGGCCTTGGCCAAAGTGAATTTGGGTTGGATTAAGATATGAAAACTTCATGCAACATCCCCTCATAAGTTGGATTTAAATTATGGATTGCATAATAGTTGTGATGAATTGTTTTAAAAACAGTAAAAAATGGATAAAAATTGCCTATTTCTATTTTTTTATGTATTTTGTGCATAAATAGTTGTGAGGGCTTATCGTGAACAAGTTAGGCGAATTAATGCAGTCTTATGCCGAGTTAAAAGGCCTAAATACGTTGGAAGGTGCACAGACCACCTCTATTCCTGGTGTGCATTTTTATCGTGCCAGTGAAGGGAACGGACGGGTGCCGCTCTTGTATCAATCCGGCATCATTGTCATGGGGCAAGGGCATAAGCAGATCCATTTGGGGGATCAATGTGTCAGTTATGGGCCGGGGGATTATTTGGTGATTGGCGTACCTTTGCCTCTAGAGTGCGAAGCTTTTGCTGACGAAGGTAAGGCCATTCTGGGGATGTCCATTGATGTTGATCCTCAGTTATTACATAACTTGGTGAATACCTTGTCGCATTCGTTGGAAAGCACGGCTTCCCATGCTCGGAATCCAGCAGCAACGAATGGCGCATTAGAGTTGGGGCTGAAATCATCCTGTATGTGTGATGATTTAGGTGAAGCCTGCAAGCGTTTGCTTAAAGTGTTGCATAGTGATGTTGAAGCGAAAGTGCTTGGGCCAAGCATTGTTGAAGAAATCGTGTTTCGTATCCTAACCGGATCAAACGGACACATCTTGTTTGATTTGGCGCGTCACGATGGTCATTACGCCCGTATTGCAAAGGTATTAAGTCGAATTCACAAAGAATATGCAGAGCCTCTAACGGTTGAAGGCTTGGCTGATCAGGCCAATATGAGTTTGTCCGGTTTTCATCGCGCGTTTCGTCAAGTCACGATGGAATCGCCTCTGCAATATTTGAAAAAGGTACGTCTGAACAAAGCGAGAGAATTGATTCAGACCGAAGGCAAGCGCGCCAACGATGCGGCGATGATGGTGGGGTATACCAGTCCGTCACAGTTCAGCCGGGAATTTAAACGTCATTTTAATGCGACCCCAAGATCCGTTGGTCGATTGAATTGATGGGTGAGCGCTGTCCAGTACACCATAGCCATGGAGCAACCCACGAGTACGGGATACTTTGCAACAAAACGTAATCTTGTGAACGAGTTAGGACTTTCAAGGAAGCGACTTCTTTATACTGCGCGCAGGTTGAGAGGCTCGGGGGTTCGTAAATAACCTGAGAGTGTCTTAAATAACCTGGGAGTTTCTTGAAAGGTATGATTGCAGTTATGGATGATTCGGTTTTTAAAGCACGCGCTGGCATTGCGGATGGCTTTGAGTTTATCAACGGCTATTTGATTTTGGCGATGTGGTCGGTGTGGGGTGTTTCGAGAGCCTTCTTCCCGCAAGCAGAAACCGTGTTTTTTGGCTGGGCCTTTGCCTCGACTTTGATGTATGGGTTTAAGTTTCTTGTGCCTTTGCTGCGGTCAGAATATCAACTGATCTTCAAACAAGACTTCCTGATGTTTCAACAGGGAGAGGCAGTACTTTGGACGCTTCCGTATCAGGAGTTATCTCACATTGGCACTGAAAAGCCGACGGGTACGGGGACTAAATTGGCGCCATTAATCGAAGAGGTTTACGTCTATACCCTCGGTGACGAGAAGTTTCTCATCCCACCTCATGTCTTTGGATTACACGATATTGAAAGCATTCAAAGAGAAATTGAACTACGCCGATTCGGTGGTTTTTCAAGTCTTTGATTTTCTTTTGGATTTTAAAAGTTGAGCAATTCAATTTTTAACTTTTGAGTAGTCGTTACCGCTTTGAGTCAAACTCTCTTTATTTCTTAAATAGCCCATTTTTTATTGCTTTTAGGCGCAATCAAATTGTTTTTATAGGGACAAAATTTACCCATATTTTGTCCTTTCACGTTTTGAGCAGTGCATTTAAGTATTTGCAAATGGGTATTTATTGATCCAGTGATTCTTTTATCTAGTCTGTCTAAACAATGAGCAAACTCATGCGTTATTCGCATCGGGTGGCTTATTCCTTTCCATAACAATAATAAAGACGGGAATCACATGAAAATCCAAAATGCTGCGAAAGGCTTTCTGGCATGCGCCGTAGTGGTAGGTGCACAGTTGGATGCTGACGTGTTACAGGCAAATGTACTGCTTGCCGGAGAACAAGAAAATGCGGTTCATGAATTGGCTCAAGGCTGTTACGCCATTCAATCTCCAACAACAGGGTATTATCTGAAAAAGTTTTACAAAGGCGGGCCGGTCGATAATGGCTTGAGTTATCGATTTGAATCCATAGCGGCTGAAGATGCGACCCACTTCTTCTTTAAGCCGACCTCCTTCTCTAACTATATGTTAACAGACAAAGACGGCCGTTATTTTGCCAGTCATCTGCCTGCACAAATCAGTGCCGGGCGGTATGCCGGTACCTTTGCTGAATGGGAAATGGAAGCGAATGGCGACTCGGTGAATGGCTTTAAATTCAGTTTCCGTGGCAATGCGCTGAACATGTGGTTGCGCCATAACTACAGTGACGGGGGCTTGTATTTCTTTGATTTACTCAACCCAACCAACAGAACAAGCGAGGCGGAATTTAACCTCGTAGCACAGGCGGATTGTACGCCGTTCCCTGAAATTACGGTTAATGTTTCCGGTGATAAAGATGCGCTGAAAGGCGATGCCAGTGCGCCGGTACGAGGCTTTGTTGACCCGCATACACACATTACGTCCTATGAGTTTATGGGCGGCAAGATGATGCATGGTAAGCCGTTCCATCGCTGGGGTGTAGAAACGGCATTGAGCGACAGTAGCTCAATTCACGGGCCAAACGGTTCGTTGGATTTAATCGGAAACCTCTATACCTTTGGTGATCCGAACATGCGTTACGATACTCGTGGCTGGCCTGAGTTCCCTTGGTGGCCGAACCATGAGCAGATGAGCCACTCCGGTTATTACTACAAGTGGATCGAGCGGGCGTACATGTCCGGCTTGCGTCTGATGGTGACGGATCTCGTGGAAAACGAAGTGCTGTGTAAAGTGCAGTCCACAGTGAATCCGGGCAGCTGGATCAACCCGAACAGCTGTAACACCATGGACAGTATACGTTTGCAGGTTCAGCGTTTGAATGAAATGCAAGCTTACATCGATGCCCAATCCGGTGGCCCTGGTAAAGGCTTCTTCCAGTTGGTGCACTCGCCAGAACAAGCGCGTGAAGTGATTGCGAATGGTCAAATGGCGGTATTGATGGGCGTTGAAGCCTCTGAAACCTTCAACTGCGGTAAGAAAGATAAGTGTAATCGCAACGACATCGAAGCCCAGTTGAACGAGCTATACGATCTAGGGGTTCGTACGCTCTATCCTGCGCATAAGTTTGATAACCAACTGAGTGGTTCGCGCGTTGAGCATGGCTTTATCAACGTTGGCCAATTACTCGCCACCGAGAAGTTCTTCGAAACCAAAGAATGTGATGAAGATACCGGCGGTAACTACTTTACCTCTGGCTTCCCGATCATTGGTGATGTGCCATTCATTAAAGAAATTCTCGATGTCGCTGGTTTGAATCCGCAATACGATGAAACCATTCAGCACTGTAATAAGCATGGTTTGAGCGAACTGGGTGTGTATCTGATCAACCGTATGATTGACAAAGGCATGTTGATCGAGCTGGATCACACCAGTAAAGACAGTGCCTCAGCGATTCTGGATATTGTGGAAGCGCGTAACTACAGCGGGGTGATTTCATCGCACAGCTGGATGAGCCCATCACGAAACGGGGCGATTCATAAAAACGTGAAACGCTTGATTCATCAAGGCGGTTTTGTTGCTCCTTACAACTGGCACGCTAATTCTATTGCTAACAGCATCTCCAACTATCTGGATGAAGTAGAAAAAACACCGTATCTGAATGGGGTGAGCTTCGGTACAGACATGAGTGGTTTAGGTTCTCAGCCAGGGCCGCGTGGCGATGTTGATACCAATCCGCTGAACTATCCGTTTACCTCTGAGTTTGGATTTGTGTTCGACAAGCAAGTATCGGGTAATCGCACCTTTGATTTGAATGTCGATGGTATTGCGCATTACGGCATGGTAGCAGATCACATTCAGGATCTACGCGAGCAAGCGCCATCACGTATTTATGAATCGGTCATGAACTCAGCAGAAGCGTACTTGCAGATGTGGGAGCGCGCCGAAGCCAATGCCAATGAAGACTATGTGAATCCATTGCGACCTTATGTCTCTATCTACAACCGTAAAGCTGGTCGTTGTATGGATGTACCAGGGCACGATGATAACTTGTTCAACGGCACCAATGTTCAGATTTGGGATTGTGACGATGACTCTTACGATCAACATTGGTTGTACGACAAAGAACGCCAAATGTTCGTAAACCGTGCTGACCCAACCAAATGTTTGGACAATCGCGGGCAAGCCTACAACAACGGTGAAATCGTGATTTGGGATTGTGTCGATAGCGATAACCTACGTTGGACTTACAACGGCAATGTGTTGGCCAGCAAACACGACAGCAACATCGTCGCGGACGCTTACAGCACAGGTAATGGCGGTAATGTAGGGCAGTGGGAATACCACGGCGCGGATTGGCAGCAATGGGAGCTAAGACCTTTCATGCCTGTTCACCGTTGGGTCGACTTCCGCGACAAGCGTTCAGGCAAATGTTTAGACGTCACCAACAGCCAAGTTGCGAACGGCACGAAAGTTCAACTGCATGACTGTAACGGTACGGCGGCTCAGCAATGGTATTACGATTCCATCAAAGGCACATTGAAGAGCCAGTTAGACGGCAACATGTGTCTGGATGTACCAAACGGTGATGTTTCTGAAGGTGTCCAACTGCAGATTTGGGAATGTCAGGAAGGCAACCTCAATCAACAGTTTGACCGCAGTAACAAGGCCTTTCGTTCTCGCCACAACACCAACCGAGTAGTGGATGCAGCGGGCACGGATAATGGTGCAGCCATCGTGATGTGGGAATACCACGGCGGCGATAACCAAAAATGGCGTCCAAGTTTGAACTAAGCGCGCCGGGATCTAATGAAATAAGAAAGTAATGAAAAGGTGACCTCGGTTGGTCGCCTTTTCTTTTTTTGATGCGCTGAAACTGTTAATACAAGTGCAATAAATACGGAATAAAAATTTAAGAATTCAGACAAGTAACTACAAAAATTAAGGATGATCAAAATGATACATGCTGCGTTTAAAACACTGTTTACCCTCTTGATTCTTATCGCTTCTTTCAACCAAGCCCTTGCCATTGAAATTCTTGCGCATCGTGGTGCCTCCGGTGAATACCCTCAAGGCACGGCGTTGGCATTTCAAAAAGCGCTCGAACAAGGGGCAGACATTCTGGAATTGGATGTTCATCTTTCCAAAGACCAACACGTGATTATTAACCACGATGCTGACCTCAAGAAAAACGTCGGGATCTCTGACAAGATCAAAGACCTGACCTTAGCGGAACTTAAAACACTAGATGCAGGCCATGAGTTCACCATCGACGATGGCGCCAGCTACCCGTTCAGAAACCAAGGCTTACAGTTGTTGGCTCTCAATGAACTGTTCGAGTTATTCCCGTACGAACGATTCAATGTGGAAATCAAAGTCAATGATGAAACGCTGGCGGAACGCGTTTGGAAGCTAATCTCTGATTACCAACTTCAAGACCGTGTCGTGGTTGCCAGCCAACACAGCAAAGCCATGAAACATTTCCGAAACGTGAGTTACGGCGACGTTAAAACCAGTGCCACCATCGCCGAGTTAGTCGAAGCCAGTATCGCATGGAGCACCGGCTTTGGTTGGGCGTTCAAACCCAAATTCGACGTGGCTCAACTACCGTTCTCCATTACCACCAAACCTTACGTTCGCTTCTTCCAAGGCAAAGGCGTCACCGTTGATCTTTGGACAGTAAATGACGTGGACGACATCGAACGCGCAGTTAGCCTAGGCGTTGATGGCATTATTGGGGACTACCCAGGGCGTATTTATGATGTGCTGGAAGACATGGGGCAGAGATAAGCCTGTGTTTCACAGGAAAAGCGGAATTATTCCGTATTTATACAGGGAATAAATCTGTCTTTACTGAAGATGATTGACTACCTCATTGATTTCAGATGGAATTGATTGATTTGAAACTAACCAACCTTCGAGGATGGTAGATATTACGGATTAGTTCCGTCTTTAGATTACGGAATTTTTCCGTCTATTAACTGTTATGGCTAAGGAGAGATATGCTTCAGCACTCAGTACCTGACAACCATCTTAAGAGCATTGGAGATATAACTGTTTCCTTTGCTTTACTGGAATTTCAGTTGCAATCACTTATCAGATCACAATTGAATGAGCGTCAACGAATAGGCCAAATCATAACTGCTGAACTTTCTTTTAAAGGGCTAAAAGCTCTATTGGTCAGCTTGTATATTGAAAGGCACGGAAAAGACGACGCTGACTTTGAGAAATTAAAAACTCTAATTAATCGCGCAGGCCAAGCAGAAGAAAAGCGAAATCAAATCACACACTCCATTTGGGGCGCCGGCAAGGATGCCGACTCGATCACAAGGATAAAAACCACAGCTAAAGAAAAGCATGGAATAAGATCTCAGTTCGAAGATGTATCTTCAGGCGATCTTGAGGCATTTGCAATTGAGATAAAAGAGTTAGCTCACGAAATACAAAATTTTTTGATTTACTTAATTAAGAATGGAAAAGCTATAAACAGCCATGAAACTCATCGTCTGCCATAACAATGCGCTGCTAGGGACAAACCTACGCTGCGCTTCGGTTTGCCCCAGAGCGCGGCGTTAGAGCCCTATCGAGAAAATTCTAATGTACAAAGCTGGATGCATAATTCTAAGTGTTGCGGTTATTACAGTATCAGTTTTGTACTGGCGTGAGAGTAACCATAACGACTACCACAGAAGTAAAATGCACCAGTTCCAATTTATGGATAAGTTAGGGGAGTTCATCGGGAGAGATATAACTGAGTTTCAATCAGTTTATCCTTCTGCTCAATGTGAAAACGACATATGTGTTGTTGATGCAAGGAAAATTAGCTACATCGATGTATTTAAAGATGAATCGGTTTCAGCAATAGATTTCTTTGGTATCGAACTGGTACTCGACAAAGGCAAAATAGTAAATATTAGGCAGCATAAGCCGTGAGCACTAACATCTATATGACCGGAGCAGGTAAAACTACAATAGCATTTCACCATAGAGGTCGAAGCCTAAACACATGTTAGGACGCATGGCAATTCCTTGGATTCTTACGGCACTTCTGGTGTGCTCCCCATCAGCATACGCAACAAGTCAGTGCCCGACTGAGTTCGGACAAAAAGATCCCCTCATTAATGTGCTTGGCTGGATTGTTGTTGCGGTAGGAATCATTATCGGTAGCATACTTTTCACATACATCATCCGACAGTCGCGCTTGATGCGCTTGCGATCTCGTTCTGTTGTCATCGTTCTTGGTTCTTTGGGGATGCTATTTGTATGGGGCGGCGGATTTGTTCTGGCGTTTGTGAATTTTTTCTTCAAATGTTAAGACTGTGTCTAACAACGCCAGTCACGGCGATGTTTTTCGTTGCGGCTTCGTCTTCACTATAAAGTCGCACATACTTGGGAGAGTTACTTCCCCGGTTTAACTGCAAGGCCTGACCCCGAAACGCAAGGATTAGAATCATTAAAGGAATATTGGAAAATGGTAGCTTCTATAACGTTTATACTCGGATTAGCCTATTGTTTGATTGGCATGGGACTCATCGGTTATGTTGGAAATGAGATTTCAACACCGAATGAAGGGGTCTTTAGCGACTATCCTTGGTTATTTTACCTGTTTTCTTCCATTCCCGTCGAAATTGTCACCGCTATCGTTCCTGCAATGATCATCGTCAGGCTAAACCATAAAAATTGTATCGCATTAGCAACTGCGGGTGCGGCAGTTGTCATACCGCTTACCATTTATTATTTATATGTTGATTTCGCTATCACAAACCAGTTGTCTGGAGACAATTTAATAAGCGTTATCATCGCAAGTGCAATTTCAACATTGATTTTTGTTGGCGTACTGCCTCTGGTAATAGCCTGCATGAAACAATTCAGTGTTCTAACCCGCCAAGGTGAAGGACAGTAATAACCGTCCGCTGCATAAGTGAAAAAATGGGAAAGTCATTAAAGCATATGCGCATTATGATCTCTAATCTGTTCTTAACATCTGAACTCTCTGGTCAATAGGTCGTTTGAGCATCTAAATGTTTGAGCGCCATCACCGCTGCTGATGTGCGGTTCTCAACATTGAGTTTCCGAAATACCTGTTCTAAATGTTTGTTTACCGTTCTTGGACTGACGCCTAAAATAATGGCGATTTCAGCATTGCCTTTACCTCGTGCCAGCCACAGTAGCACTTCGGACTCGCGTTCTGTTAAGCCAAAGCGTTCCCTAAGAATGTTTTCTTCACTGTGACGTTCCTGATCGACCAATCGCCATAAGTGCTCGTTGGCGTGGGCATCGCCAATGTAGCAGGCCACCAGCGCTTTGCTGCCAGCTTCAATAACCATGCTTTTATTTTGCAATTGCGCTTGTTTGAATACGGGCGACAGCACTTCATGAAGATGTTCATGCTGCCAACGGTTATCGAGTTCGGCCGATTCAAATAATTCACGAGCTTGCGGTGTGGCCCAGAGTAGTTGGCCTTGGCTGTCAGTAGCGATAAGAAATTGGCCTGCCGAGTCGAGTGCGATGCGTGCACTCTGTGTAAGTCGCGCATTGTTAAGATGGACGCGTATACGGGCAATGAGTTCTTCTCCATTAACTGGTTTTTGAATGTAATCAACACCGCCAGCATGAAATCCTTTAAGGATACTTTCTGTGTCACTTAAGCCAGTCATAAAAATTACCGGTATGTGAGCGAGATGAGGAATGGCTTTAATCTGCTTACAGGTTTCGAAACCGTCCATATTGGGCATGATAGCGTCCATTAGAATAATATCAGGGGGCATGCTCTTGGCTATGGCAAGTGCTTGGTTTCCTTCCAGTGCAATGAGTACCGTGAGACCTTCGGCATCGAGCGTATCATTGATCATGCCAAGTGAATCTGCGGAGTCATCTACAACGAGTACCAGGTCTTTTGGCTTGATGGGCTGCTTCATAGGCTCTCTTCCAAGCGTTCAATTAAGCGGGCAAACTGAAAGCTGTTGGCAAGGCTTTTGAGTTCATCCAGTTCTTTTAGGCAGCTGGCATTGGCGCCATTAAATTCCTGCAGCGAGTTGAGTTTCTGTCGGATGGCGTTGAGGTAGCCAATTTGAGCCAGTCGAATAAGCTCTTGTCGAGTGCCGTGATCTAAGGAAATTACGGCTTTCTTTTCCACCTTTTGTACGTCGTTGGATGCCAATGAGGTTGGTTCTTCACTTTGATATCGCCATTGCAGCTTAGGGTAGTGGCCTAATTGCTCAAACAGTTCAGGCATTCTGATAGGCTTCACGATATAGCCATTACTTGGGTTTTTACGGTAAGGCGTTTCGATATTTGCGTTAGCGGACGTCATTAATATATAGGCTTGAGGCAGTTCTGCTCGGATATGTGTTGCGAGCTCCCAGCCACTCATGCCCGGCATGGATACATCCAAAAGGAATATGTGCGGTGTAAATTGGCAATGCTTGAGCATGCTCAGGCATTCCTGTGGGCCTTGAGCCATGACAATGTTAAAGCCCAATGGCGTTAACATCTCCATTAACAGGCTGCGATGATCGGGGTCATCATCGACAATGAATAGGTTCAATGTTGCGCCATGATAACCACAGATGTGTTCTTGTGTGGTCTCAACTTTCATTGGCGTCACAGAGGAAAGCATCAGTGAAAGAGTAAACTGGCTGCCCTCGTTTTGAGTACTGTTAACTCGAATATCTCCGCCCATTATATCAACCAGAAGGCGAGTTATGGTAAGCCCTAGTCCAGTACCAGAGACATGTGGCTGGTCAGGTTGGTGTATGCGTTCAAAGGGCTTGAAAATACGCTCAATCTCTTTTTCGGCAATACCGACTCCTGTATCGCTTATATTGAACTCCGCTACTTGATTACGATAACTGACGGTAAAACGAACTTCGCCATGGTGCGTGTATTTTATGGCGTTTGAGAGCAGGTTGATTAATACCTGACGTAAACGTTTTTGATCGGCCCGAACAATGTCTGGAATCGGGCTGAGTTTTTCATAACTTAGGGTAATGCCTTTTTCGTGCGCTTGTACTCTGAACATGTTTACCAGTTGGTCCAGTAGACTGTTTAAATGCACATCTGTGCGTTCAAGATCGAGTCGTCCCGCTTCAATCCGTGAAATATCTAGAAGTCCTTCTATTAGGTCTGCAAGGTGTTCACTGCTACGACGGATAATACTGAGTGCGTCACGACGTTCTGCGGGAATATTCGGGTCTTTCTCTAATAGTTGCGCGTAACCCATGATGGCATTTAACGGTGATCGTAATTCATGGCTGATGCCTGTCAGGTAGCGGCTTTTGGCTTGATTCGCCGCTTCAGCCATTTCTATTGCTTTTTGTAGGGCTTTGTCAGTTTGCTTATGCGCCGATATCTCCGTTCGTAGAAGCTTTGTTTGATTTTCGGATTCTTTTTGAGCAACCAACCTTGAGTCATGAGCAAGGGTGAACATCCAAGAAACAACGCCGAAGACAATTAGCAGAATAAAGAAAACATTAACTAAAGCATGAGCAATGGCTTGGTCAGCAATATTGCTATCGGTTGCTAACTGGAAATACACCAGGCTCAGTACACTAGAAATAACAATACTTGTGAGTAGAAATAAACCAATAAAGTGTCCTATTTTAGTGTTCAGTAAACTGACCCATCGGCTAGGGAAAATAACGCCTAAGCCACTGATTAGTTGCTCAGAAAAGCGGGCGTTTGTTTTACACATGTCCTGACATCGGCCGTCGAGGGAGCAGCAAAGTGAGCAAATGTTTCCTGCGTATGCGGGGCAAAGTGTCATGTCTTCGGGTTCAAAACTGTGAGAGCAAATACAGCATTTGATCGGTGTGGTGGTATCAAAAATCACTGGGTCGCGGGCGATGTAATATTTACCTTTGGTTAGCCATGCGAGTAGCGGTGCGCAAATAAACGTTGCACCTAAGGCCACGAAAGAGGAAAGCGCTTGCATTTCTACGCCTAAGACTCCGAAGTGAGACGCAAAACCAATAAACGAAGCAATAGTCATCGAACCGACACCTACCGGATTAATGTCATACAAGTGTGCTCGCTTGAATTCCATGGCTTTAGGGCGCAGGCCTAATGGACGATTGATCACCAAATCGGTGACTATGGTGCCAACCCATGCCAGAGCGATGATCGCGTAGCTACCCAAAATTTCTTCCAGAATACGGTAAATACCAAGCTCCATAAGTAGTAGCGCGATAATGACATTAAATACCAACCAGACCACACGGCCCGGATGATTGTGTGTGATGCGAGAGAAGAAGTTTGACCAGGCAATGGAGCCTGCGTAGGCATTGGTGACGTTAATTTTAAGCTGAGAAATAACCACAAAGATGCCGAGCAGAAGCAACGTTAATTGTTCTGAGTTGGTGATATAACTAAATGCAGTTAAGTACATACGGTTGGGGTCACTGGCTTCATCAACCGGAATACCATGCTGTAATGCCAATACGGCCAGAAAAGAGCCAATGATGATCTTCACGACCCCGGTGATAATCCATCCCGGCCCCGCTGCTATCATGGCAAACCACCAACGTTTGCTGTTTTTTTTCTGCTCTGGAAGGAAACGTAAAAAATCCACTTGTTCTCCAATCTGAGCAATTAGAGAAAAGATCACCGCTGAGGCTGCACCAAAAGCAAGCAAGTTAAATCCATCGGGTGAGTCTGTGCTTGCTAGTGGTTCGTAGTTCTGCCATTTCTCAAAGACCCCTTCAGACTGCCAGGCTATACAAATAAGAGGCACGATTTGAAAGATGATCCAGATGGGTTGTGTCCAAACCTGAAATCGGCTGATGAGGGTGATGCCATGGGTGACCAATGGTATCACCATGAGTGCCGCAATGACGTAGCCAATAGAAAGAGGGATGCCCAACGTTAGTTCTAATGCCAACGCAAGGATGGCCGCTTCAAGGGCAAAAAATATAAAGGTAAAAGAGGCGTAAATCAGCGATGTAATCGTTGAACCAATATAGCCAAAGCCTGCACCTCGGGTGAGTAGATCAATATCAACACCTTGTCGCGCAGCATGATAGCTGATGGGAATCCCAGTTAGGAAAATGATGGCACCCACCACCATGATGGCGGCAATTGCATTATTAAACCCGTAGCTGAGAGTGATGGCACCGCCAATGGCTTCCAACGCCAGAAAAGAAATCGCGCCTAAGGCGGTTTGAGATACACGTGCAGCAGACCATCGTCGGGCTGCTTTGGCCGTAAATCGCAGTGCGTAGTCTTCTAGCGTTTGGTTCGCTACCCACTGGTTGTAATTCCTGCGGACGCGAAACACTTCTTGATGGGCCTTCATAAGATAGTTGTCCTTCGAATACTTCGTGTATGTATCGGCACAGGTAGATGGCTCATATCCCGAGGCATGTACATGCACGATCTACACAATTCCAATTTGATAATGCGGGTGAGTGGACACTGAGTACGGAGCAAAAGCTACGCCATGTTATCGCTGAGGTGGCCAAGTCATTTTGTTCAGTTATAGGCATTCGGTTCAACGTACGCGTCTGACCTTAACCAAGAAGCGGTTGTTGGGATATACGCAAAATGACGTACCCGAGGGGTACGTTTAGCGAATGGTGCGCTTTCGGTATTGAGAGGAAACTGATCGCAAGTCTTACAACATCAGGAGCAAAGACGATGCGTCTAACTAACCCTTCTCAACCTCGGGCTAAATCACCCAGCATGAAACGCCGCTCGCTTTTAAAGTCATTGTGTGCCATTCCAGCCGGTCTTTTACTGGCAACACACATGAACTTTGCAGCAGCGGATGGCGTTAATACAACAGGGCTTGCCGTCACGGATACGGAAGTGACAGTGGGTATTTTGCATTCTTTAACGGGCACTATGGCGATCTCTGAAACCGGAGCTCAAGAAGCAGAGAAACTGGCAATTAAACAGATCAACGATATGGGCGGTATTTTAGGTCGTCAGATCAAGATCATTCAGGAAGATGGCGCCAGTGACTGGCCAACGTTTGCTGAGAAATCCAAAAAGCTATTGGTGAAGGATAAAGTGGCTGCCGTATTTGGTGCTTGGACATCTGCATCACGTAAAGCCGTACTGCCTGTTTTTGAGAAAGAAAATGGCTTGTTGTATTACCCAACATTTTACGAAGGGTTGGAGCAATCCCATAACGTAATTTATACCGGGCAGGAAGCGACACAGCAGATTCTCGCCGGTCTCGACTGGGTAGCCAAAGAGAAAGACGCTAAAACTTTCTATCTGATTGGTTCGGACTATATCTGGCCTCGTACATCGATGAAGATTGCCCGCAAGCACATTGAAAACGTGTTAGGTGGCAAGGTGGTTGGTGAAGAGTACAAGCCACTTGGGAATACTCAGTTTGGTTCGGTGATCAATAAGATTCGCTTGAAAAAGCCGGACGTTATTTATGCCGCGGTGGTAGGTGGCTCTAACGTTGCCTGGTTCAAGCAGTTAAAAGCCGCAGGTATCACTTCTAAGAAACAAACGCTGCTGACTATTTCAGTGACCGAGGATGAAGTATTGGGCATCGGCGGTGAAAACCTCGAAGGTTTCTACTCCATCATGAAGTACTTCCAGAGTCAGGATAACCCTAATAACCAAGCCTTTGTGGAAGCCTTTAAAGAGATGTGGGGCGATGACAGTGTGATCGGTGACGTAACTCAAGCCGCTTATCTTGGCCCTTGGTTATGGAAAGCGGCGGTTGAAAAAGCCGGATCATTCGATGTCGATAAAGTCGTAGCCGCCTCCGAAACAGGCAATATTGAATTAACCACAGCCCCTGAAGGATACGTCAAATTACACCCGAATCATCACTTGTGGAGTAAAGCGCGCGTTGGCCAATGGAAAAAAGACGGCCAGGTGGATGTGGTCTTTGAATCAGGTTTGATCGAGCCGGATCCATTCCCAAAAGGTTATCAATAAGCCGAGTCATTGATCGTTCTTATGTTATGAAACACGCGGGCAGGGACTGTCCGCATTTATCCAGCCCCAAGGCCTGAATGCAAACAACATGGATAGCTCAGGCGTTTCACTTACACGGTTTATCCACCTCTTTGGAACAACTTTGAGGACTTAAAATGGAAGGTTACACACTTAGCGAAATAGGAGCGATTTTTGCCATGCAAGGTTTTGCTGGCATCAGTCTGTTTAGCGTGCTCCTGCTTATGGCTTTGGGCCTGGCCATCATCTTCGGACAGATGGGCGTGATTAATATGGCCCACGGTGAGTTCATGGCGGTAGGTGCTTATGTCACATACTTTTTGTCAGTGCTGACCGAATCATACTTCCCGGCATTTATGCCGTACTACTTTTTATTTGCCATTGTGGTGGCCTTCTTTGTCGCTGGCGTGTTGGGGTATTTTGCCGAATTCATACTGATACGACATTTGTATGCTCGCCCTTTGGATACTTTGCTGGCGACCTGGGGGTTGAGCCTGATCATGCAGCAGGCATTCCGCTCGATGTTTGGTGCTCGAGAAGTGAGTCCTACGTTGCCTGATTGGCTGTTAGGTGCTTATCCAGCTACCGATATGATCGATATCCCGTTGAACGGAATTTTTGTGTTGGTGCTTACCATCATAGTCACTTTGGGTGTGTTTTTACTGATGTATCGCTCTAGCTGGGGATTACGAGTTCGAGCCACGACACAAAATCGCTTGATGAGTGGCGCGGTCGGCATCAACACCAAGAAAGTGGACCGATACACCTTTGCTTTAGGTTGCGGTATTGCGGGCATTGCTGGTGCTGCGTTCACTACAATTGCTTCGACCGGCCCAACCACAGGTAGTTTGTATATCGTAGATACCTTCATGGTGGTGGTATTTGGCGGTGCAGCGAGTTTGTTAGGCACCATTGCCTCAGCGTTCTCGATTGCTCAGGCGCAATCCATTATGGAGTTTTTCATGAGTGGTTCCATGGCCAAGGTGTATACCTTGCTAACCCTGGTGTTGATCCTCATGTTCCGTCCTGAAGGTCTGTTCGCGAGCAAAGTACGTCGATGAGCCGAGCGAGTTTGCGAGGCCTCGACCTCGCAGACTCTTGTAAGAGTTTGGGAGAAAAGTATGAGTTTTGTATACGATAAATTATTGGGCGGTAAGCAGGGCATGGTGGGCCTGCTGATATTAGCTGCCCTTATCTTAGTGGTATTCCCATTATTTCTGGATGCCTTTCGATTAAACCTGGTGGGCAAATACCTGACCTATGCCTTTGCTGCAGTGAGTCTGGTGTTGTTGTGGGGATATGGCGGTACCTTGAGTCTTGGTCAGGGTATTTTCTTCGGTCTTGGCGGATATGCCATGGCGATGTTTTTGAAACTGGAGGCATCGACTCCTGAAAACACTGCCATTCAATCGACACCTGGTATTCCCGATTTTATGGACTGGAACCAGCTGACTGCATTGCCATGGTTCTGGGAACCCTTCAACAGTTTAGCTTTTACCATTGCGGCCATTCTAATTGTCCCAGCAGCGTTTGCTTTCTTAATCGGTGTTGCCATGTTTAAACGCCGTGTAGGTGGTGTGTACTTTGCCATTATTACTCAGGTGATTGCGGTGATACTGACGGTATTGATTGTGGGTCAACAAGGCTATACCGGCGGCATTAACGGCATTACCGATTTACGTACGCTGAATGGTTGGGATATTACCTCTGATTTTGCGAAGTATGTTTTTTACTTCATCAATGCAGGTCTGTTGTTAGCCGTTATTTTGTTAGCGCGTTGGGTACTGACCTCTAAGTTTGGACGTTTGTTATTGGCCATTCGAGATAAGGAAGACCGTGTTCGATTCTCGGGTTATGACGTAGCTAACTTCAAAATCTTCATCTTTTGTCTTGCCGCTGTGATCTCTGCCATTGGGGGTGCCATGTTCACCTTACAAGTGGGTTTCATGTCGCCTTCGTTTGTCGGCATCGTGCCGTCTATTGAGATGGTGATTTTCGCTGCAGTGGGTGGTCGCATGTCATTAATTGGCGCGGTCTACGGCACCTTGGTGATTAACTTTGGTAAAACTGCTTTTTCTGAAAGTTTCCCAGAGTTGTGGTTGTTCCTGATGGGCGGCTTGTTTATTGCCGTGGTGATGTTCTTCCCGAACGGTTTGGCCGGTTTATGGCAGGACTATGGCCATTACCTTACTCGCTACTTCAAATTCAAACGCTTTGGTGCTCAGACTGCGAGTGCCCAGAGCTTGGGTTCCCCGCAAAGTGCAGCTTCTGATTTATCAGATAACAACGACATGGAAAGTTCATCTCAAAACCATGCTAAAGCGGCTGATTCTGGCGCGACGGAGAAAGACAAAATGTCTTCAAAGGGAAGTACTGCTGGCATGGTTCAGCGTTCGAATGAGACGGGATTGGGAGTATAGCTATGAGTGCAAATTCTGATTTTACACTGGCAATTGAAGACCTGACCGTCTCATTCGATGGTTTTAAGGCGGTAGACAGTCTCAACCTCTATATCGATAAAAATGAACTGCATGTGGTTATTGGGCCAAATGGCGCAGGTAAGACCACGGTGCTGGATTTGATATGCGGTAAGACGAAAGCTACCTCAGGCAGCATTAAGTTTCTTAATAAGGAATTAACTGACCTCAGTGAGCACGACATTGTAAGAGCAGGGGTGGGACGTAAGTTCCAGACCCCTTCTATCTACGAAAACCTGACGGTGATGGAAAACCTAGAGGTGTCTTATCCAAAAGGTCGCAGTGTGTTGGGCGCGTTAATGTTCAAACGCTCTGAGCAGGTGATGGCCAAGATCAATGAAATTGCCAAAGAAATCATGCTTGAGGATGAGTTGGATACCGAAGCTGGGTTATTGAGTCATGGTCAGAAGCAGTGGTTAGAGATTGGCATGTTGCTGATTCAAAACCCTCAGTTGTTGATGCTCGATGAACCTGTGGCCGGTATGAGTGTGAAAGAGCGCGAACAGACCGCTGAATTGCTTAACAAAATCAGTTCCGGTCGATCGGTATTGGTGATCGAACATGACATGGAGTTTGTCGAACAGATTGCTCATAAGGTGACAGTACTCCATCAGGGCAAGATTCTGGCGATGGGCGATATGGCGTCGGTACAAAGCGACCCGAAAGTAGTGGAAGTCTACCTCGGGCATTAACCGAATTGACGCTAGATCTTTGCGCTTATAAGCGCACCTATTAACGAATCGATAGACAGGTGGATGTATGTTGAATGTAGCAAATCTCAAAGTGAGTTACGGTCAAAGTGAGGTCATTCATGGCCTGGATTTTAGTGTCCCTAAGAATGAAACCCTAGCCATTATGGGGCGCAATGGAATGGGCAAAACGACCTTGTTTAAATCGCTGATCGGTGTCTTGCCAACCAGTGATGGCAGTATTTCTGTGGATGGCAAAGACGTTACCTCAATGGAAAGTTATCAGCGAGTCGAGAACGGCATCGCGTATGTGCCTCAGGGACGAATGATTTTTCCTAACTTAACGGTACAAGAAAACATTGAGACGGGTATGGAGGTGTCTGGGTTAAAACGCATTCCAGATGATATCTATGCTCTGTTCCCTGTATTACATGAAATGCGCCATCGCAAGGGCGGTAATCTTTCTGGCGGTCAGCAACAGCAGTTAGCCATTGCACGAGCGTTGGTAACGAACCCTAAGGTGTTGTTATTGGATGAGCCCACAGAAGGCATTCAGCCTTCGATCATCAAGGATATTGCGAATGTACTCAATGAAATTAAAAAGATGCGTGACATCACCATCATTGTGTCTGAGCAGGTTCTGAGTTTTACCATGGCTGTGGCCGATCGCATTATCGTGATCGACAAAGGCAATTTTATTCATGAAGACCTGCGAGACGACGTCGATACCGACAAGATTAAAGGATATCTCTCTGTTTGATTTGGGCGATTTAGAGTCGCCCATTTGGCGGCTCATTCGCTCACGTCCAGTGATCAGTAATTTTACTATTCAGTGACCAAGGAGCCTCACATGACTGAGACCATTATTAAAGTAAACTTGAACGAATCCCCTTACGACAATGAAAAGATCCATAACCGCTGGCACCCAGATATTCCTATGGCGGAGATGGTGAAACCCGGTGATGACTTTATCATTGAATGTGTCGATTGGACGGGTGGGCAGATTAAAAATAACGACAGTGCAGACGATGTCCGTGATGTCGATTTAAGTCAGGTGCATTTCTTGTCTGGCCCTGTGGGGGTAGAAGGGGCTGAACCTGGCGATTTATTAGTGGTGGATATTCTGGATATCGGCACCTTTGAAGAAAGCCAGTGGGGCTTTAATGGCTTCTTTTCTAAACAAAATGGTGGCGGCTTCTTAACAGAGCATTTCCCTGAAGCTCAAAAGTCGATCTGGGATTTTAAAGGCATGTTCACCAGTTCCCGTCATATACCGGGCGTTGAATTTGCAGGTCTGATTCATCCGGGGTTGATTGGCTGTTTGCCGTCAAAAGACATGCTTGAAGAGTGGAATACCCGTGAAAAGGGATTGGTGGATACGGATCCCGATCGAGTGCCCGCGCTTGCTACCTTGCCATACGGGGACACTGCTCACATGGGGAAAATGACCGGCGATTCAAGAGATGCAGCAGCGGCTGAAGGTGCTCGTACAGTCCCCCCTCGGGAGCATGGGGGTAACTGTGATATTAAGGATTTATCCCGAGGTTCAAAGGTCTATTTCCCTGTGTATGTGAAAGACGCCGGATTAAGTGTTGGGGATTTACACTTCAGTCAAGGGGATGGTGAGATTACCTTCTGTGGTGCCATTGAAATGGCCGGCTGGATTCACATGCGCGTTAACTTGATAAAAGGCGGTATGCAAAAGTACGGCATTAAAAATCCGATCTTTAAACCAAGTCCTATCACGCCTAAATACGATGATTATCTGATCTTTGAAGGTATCTCAGTGGATGAATGGGGTAAACAGCATTACTTGGATGTTCATGTGGCTTACCGTCAAGCTTGTTTGAATGCCATTGAGTACCTCACAAAGTTTGGTTACTCCAAAGCTCAAGCCTACGCTATTTTGGGATGTGCGCCCGTTCAAGGTCATATCAGTGGGGTGGTGGATATTCCAAATGCCTGTGCGACGCTATGGCTACCCACCGATATCTTTGAGTTTGATGTTCAACCTAATGCAGATGGGCCAGACATTATGCTTGATGGCAGTGTTGATGTGCCGTTATCGAAAGACAAATAGAGGTAATCTTTGAATAAGTCTTTCACTCTCCGGTTGCCACATGTTGTGGCAGCCGACACCTGCTGACATTGAATTTACCATCAGGAGTTAATTATGCCTGTTTACGATTATAAGTGCGCTGAGCACGGCTTGTTTCATGAATTGGCGACCATGGAAGATGCTTCAAAGCCCTGCGCTTGCCCTCAATGTGGTAAAGCAAGTGCCCGTGTAGTGATGATCCCGCCTTCTGTACTGGCCATGGCGCCTGCGAAAAAAACCTCTATGGAGCGCAATGAAGAAGCTAAACATCAACCCATTATTTCAACTGTGGATTCAAGAGCTGAAGCGGCAGATCGCGCTGCATTTGCAGCAAAAAAACAACATCATCATGGGAAGGGCTGTGGCTGTTCTCATGAACATGCGCCAGAAAACAGCGCTTTAAAGCAGCAAGTGGTCTATTTGCCGGATGGCAGTAAAGTGTTTCCTTCACAGCGACCATGGATGATCAGCCACTAAGTGTGTGGGAGTGTTAACATCGGTCAGGAACATAAACCTGAAGCTCAGAGCTCGGTTCAAATTACTTTGATTGTTCCGCTCCCGATGCTTTCATTCCTGCTGTTAGCTCGTAAGAACTGTCGGAGTATCTAAGCCAATAAAGAGTATGCTATCGATTTTCACGGTGCTGATCTTCTTTTATTTACGTTCAAAAATAGAATGACTCTGGCTTAGCTAGCCCACAAATTAGATATCAGCACTCTTTTGTGGGGTGTCATTATGTCTAGGTAGTTCAAGTAATCGAGTATGGATATAGTAAATCAACAGCTTCTTCTTAAGTTTATTTTGAGAGAGGCATTACATAAATCATTGCTAGCTTTAGAAAATGTTGATGCTTTAAATCTAAACAAACTGAGATCGGTATATTCAGTGCAAAGTCGGATTTATATGTGTCAGTGGATGACCAATTAACCTATACAATTCACTTTGCCCCAACTCAACAGGAAAAATTAAACACGCAACTTATATTTGTAATGAGTGATGCTTTCAACAGATCTATAGGAGAGCTACAAAAAGCTAAAGCTATTGATAGGACTGAATTGAATAAGGAATATAAAGGTGTAGGAAGCCGATATTACGAAATTGTAACTAAAGAAATGGAATCGTGTGTTGAGCAGTGGTTTGCGCTGATAGATAAATACAATAGGGGCGAAAATCTAGAGCTTGATAAAATTCAAACGGTCATATAACTCGCCTACCATCTATATCACTGGTGGCTTTCGAGGCGCATAAGCCTGAAGTCTCCTTCTAAGATCAGAACTTAATTCCCAATACTTTTTTGAATTGCCCTATACGGCTTTGTTTCGAGGGCATTTATACACTGTTGTTTTGCTCTTTGGTGTGAAAGAATCCGCTCCTCTTAGATACTAGATGGTCACAGGGTGTGTGATTACTCATTTTGGTCTGAGATTTATAACTAATAAATGGAGAAAAAAGGATGAAGAAAGCTATTTTGAGTTTATTGATTTTGTGTGCTGCGATTGTTCCAAACGTCAGTTTCGCAAAAGGAGCACCGCTGTTTTTCCAAACGGGCGATGAGCTGTTCGAAATTGAAGGTGCGCCACAGCTTGAGGAAGGCTATAGCGTAGGTTATGCGTGTCAGCATGTAGGATTGTTTGGTGCTGATATTTGGACTTGGGATTGTGAAATTATGGCGGTAAATGTCGAAGAGTTTTCGGCAGGCAATCTTGACCCAGAGTTTAAGGCCGAGATGGAAGAGAAGTTCTCTCTAAGTGATCGCTCCAGAAACCCTTGGAACCACTATGGTGTGTTTGGTATGGCGTTACTACTTATCGGCGGTGCAGCGGTAAAACTGCGCAGCAAATAAGATAATTCCAGCAGACTGAGGGTTGTCTCTGTACAGCCCTTAGTTAATGTTTTTCGTCAAAGTGATATCAGTTCTAACCCTCAACCAATTGTCAAAAGTTAGCTCATCTCATGAGCAGGGCAACCACCGTTAAGCAGTTGCCACTCTCTCAAACTATCTAGTTACTCTTAAAACACGCCATTGTCGTTGCGAATATCTCCGCCGTTCATCAAGGAATAGAGGCGCATAAAGCCATCCAGTGCCTGAATTGAATCCCAGTGTTCAACAATTCTGCCGTCTTTAATACGCCAGGTATCAATGATGTTCATGCCTTGTTGATCATTACCTCGGTCTTCTTTGTTTAATGTGGCATGAGAGTGAAAAGTGATGTATTCACCATCTGCATAAATGTGTTTTACGTCATAGGTATACTCTGGGTAATCCTCTACAAACTCTTGTAAAAAACCAACCAAGCCAGTCACTTTGTCAGGAAGATTACGATTGTGCTGTATATAAGCACTGTCGTTATAGTGTTCGAGAACATAGTCAAAGTTGTGGTTGTTCATCAGGTTTTGTACGAAGTCAGTAATGAGTGTGGCGTTTTTTATTTCCTGCTCTGACCAGTTTGGCTTCTGTAACGATTCAAGATCGATGATCAACTTGTCACTGCTTTGAGCAAATAAGGTCATGCTCGTCAAAAGCATTGCTAAGAAAGTGGTTATCTTTTTCATAAGAGGTTCCTCTAAAGTTAATTGTGGTTACTTATGTATACTATGATAAACAATAGTAATCTAATTACAATTAGGCACTTTGATGTGGTATAGGCACATTTTGGTAACCGCTATAAAGAGCCAGTCATTCAAAGTAGAGTCATGGGCTGACACAGATCACGACGAAATAAAACGTGGCCGTCAAGTCTTTGATGGTCGAGCAGAACCTTTTAGAATTGGGTTGATGCGGCCTATGGCAATTTAAAAGTATTGGATCTGTGTAAAGAGTAAAAAATGACCTTAATTAGCTTTGAAGAAATGGAAGAAAAGTTCATCAAAGAAATCCTGAATAAGCAGAACGATTGGCACCCAAAAGCAGACTACAACACCTATTCGTTAGCTGCTGGCTTTGCAATGGGGCATGGCTATAAGCAGGGTAAAGCGTACTCGTTTGCAAAAGGGTTAATGGACAGGGATTTAGTATGGTAATCAGTGAAAAATTTAAAGAGCTAGAAGCTACCTATATCGAAGAAGTGGAAAAGAAACGAGGTGGCTTTGAACCGATGGACAACTATTGCTGGTTTTCCGTTGTGGCTGGCTATGCGTTAGCGCGCGGCTTTACCCAACAAGAGTCTTACGAGTTTGCTGATTACATGCGCAGTAAAGGATTAGCTGATTAGGTTCTTCGGATACTCAGAGTTATATCGGGTTAATTATTTACAGGGTCGGGTTTCTTGCAGAAGCCCGACCAATAATCCTGCTTCAATTCGCGTATTTTTCTAACCACTCTGCTTCCTGACCTGGCTCGGGCATGATGGCGCCGCCTTCGATGGCCCATTTAGCCGGGACATCCTGCAAAACGACACTAACGCGTTCAGGGCCTATAGAATCATTGGTTTGTTTCGTCACTATTGCGTTTACGATCACTTCTTTAAACCCGGTAATGATTTTGTTTTTGGTTGAGGCATCCCGTCCGCTTCGAATCGAGCCGGTCACATAAGCAATCTGCTTTTTGTTAATTTTAATGCCGTGAAAAAATAAGACCTGAACGAATTGCGCCGGAGCGCCTGTAATTTCGCAGTGGGTATCAGTAATGCCCTTGGCGATGATCTGTTTCTTATCCTGAGGAATGGGGTTGAAGGTGCTGACGGTATAAAGCGGCATTGTGAGTCTCCCGTTTGGAATTGAACGAATAGAGAAAATTGTAGTGAGTGATTAAAAGTTGGAGCTGGTTTTTAGATGGCCATGCTTGATTTTGGCGGTGACCAAACGGGCATAGAATTTCATCATTTCCCACCAACGAACGGATTTGGTGATTCGCTCTTGATTCATCGTCAGAAAGGCATCTGCAAGAGACTGGTCTGGGGCGGTCAACACCACTTTGTCTCGCTCACATCCACTGAGGTCGCACCAAGTATCAAGCAAGTCATAGAGGAAAGGCGCGCGTATGTCTTCGGATAAGTGTTCGTTTACAGGGGCCATGACGGTAGGAACCGCAGACTCTCTATATTCGACAAAGGCTTGTCCGGCTTCAAAGGTTAACCAAATGACCTTTACTTTGGCGTTACTTCGAATGTGTTTTTGATAAAGACGGGTAAACGCGTCTTCCATCTGACTCATTTGTTTCGACGAAAGTAAGTCTGCTTGAACATAGCAAATTGCTTTATAGGAGGTTTGCATAATTTTTACCTTTAGTTCTGTTTTGGAACTAATTTAGCTCTACTTGAATCTAAATGGCAAGGAAAAGTTTCAAAACGGAACTTATTGTTTTCCTTTAAGTGCGGATTTTGAACTTAATTATTCACTGTATTTCGAGTAGGCTAGCTTCCTTGAAGTACACTTTGTGGAAATAGAAAATGAGTGACACCGAACAAACACCCAGAACGCACTGCGCCATAGAGGAAGCACTGACTGTCGTTGGTGACAGGTGGAGTCTGTTAGTGATTCGGGATGTGATGCGCGGGGTTAACCGATTCGATTCGTTGCAAGACAGTTTGAACATATCACGTAATATTTTGACGCAGCGCCTGAATCATCTGGAAGAGACCGGCATTTTGGTTAAAAGCCCAATCAGACCGGGCGCAAAACGTATGCTCTATAACCCAACGCCAAAGTGCATTGCGCTTGCGCCTGTGCTGGTGTCATTAATGAATTGGAGTCGACATTGGGCAGAAGATGACTATGGCAAACGTTGGTCCAAAGTCGTTGATAAAAGAACCTCGGAAGAGGTTAAGGTTGAAATAGTCGACAGCAACCAAAATCCGGTTCCTTTAAGTCAGTTAAAGATTGAGTTTTGATACGTGATTCTTTTCCCATCTAATGAGTCGAATATGGAACTACTTACCTTAGTCATAGTGCTGACAGTATTCCTCTGTGTATTTACATTAGAGGTCATCGCTCCGGCCTCAAAAAACCACTGCGACAGACGCTGGATGATTCTTGCTTCTGCTATCAGTTTGTTTCAGTCCGCCATAACGATAGGTGCCGGTTTAGTATTTGTTGAAACCTTTAAGAACATATCAATGTTTGGTTTTAGCGATTTGAACGTTGTTATACAGGGATGTCTTGGCTTTGTATTGACGAGCTTTGTTGCTTATTGGTGGCATCGAGCTATGCATAAATATGATTTACTATGGCGGCTATTTCACCAGCTTCATCATAGCCCGCGACGGATCGAAGCCCTTACGTCCTTTTATCTCCACCCATTTGATGGCATTGCGGCCACTTTTCTAAATGCTCTTTGCTGTTATGTCGTTTTGGGTTTAAGTGCTTATGGTACGGCAATCAGTTTAATCATTGCGGCTTTGTACAATATCTATATTCACGCTGACCTAAAAACACCTCATTGGCTTGGTTTCATCATACAAAGACCTGAAATGCATAGAGTCCACCATAAGTACATGCATCATGCTCAGAACTATGGGTTAGCTATTTGGGATCAATTGTTTGGGACTTTCTCCAACCCAAAGGAATATGTACAGGAGGTTGGTTTTGACAAAGTTCGAGAGGCTCAGATTTATGACATGTTAAAAAATAAAGATGTGTATAAAACTAAAAATGTGTCCTTATCGTGTGATTCTATCCCTAGGCGCTGAATCTCAAAACATAGATTTTACGAGTATCAATTTTATGGATGAAATTAGGTTATTAATTGCCTTGGCATGCTTTATGGTTGGCGTGTATTTGATTTATGACTTGTTCGCGTCAGGCTTCAATGTTGCCGTATTGATAGCCGGGGTTGGCTTGTTGATCGCAGCACATTACATCAAACCTAACAGAAGTGACGAAGAGGATGGATCGCTTCTTTGGGATATTCTTGATTTCTTTATTGATATTCCGTTTAAAACCATCTCTCTTTTGCTCCGAGGCTTGGGCCGAGCGTCAAAAGGGGATGCGGATGGCTTTGATTTATAACATGTGAATGATGTTAACTAAGATAAAGCGCTCAAATCGACCGTAGAATCCGGTTAGTAAAATAAAAAAGGCGATCATCCGATCGCCTTTTTTGTGCTTAATGCGACTTAAGCTTTCTTAACAAACTGCGACTTCAACATCATGTCGCCAGCGCCATCTACTTTACAGTCAATGTCATGGTCGCCATCTACAAAGCGTTTGATGGTTGCTTTGGTACCAATCTTCAAAACGCTTGAGCTGCCTTTAACTTTCAGGTCTTTGATCAGCGTTACTTTGTCGCCTTCACTTAGTAACGTGCCATTCGCGTCTTTAAGCACTAATGCGTCCTCATCCACTGCCGCTTCATTGGGATTCCACTCGTTTGCACATTCCGGGCAAATCAGCATGTCCTGATCCTGATACACATATTCGGACTGACATTTAGGGCAAGGAGGCAAAGTAGACGTCATGATGTTCTCTCTTCATCAGGTTAGAAAGCGGGGCATTATACACCCTTTGAGTAGGGTTTCGGTAAATTTGATGGATTCTAATCAAAGGCTTATTCTGGCTATTGGTAGAGCGAGTTAAAAGGAGGATGAATATGCAAAAGTTATTGATTCTGGCTGTATTAGGTCTGGCTGCGGGATGCAGTTCCAAAGAGGTCTATGAAAATATTCAATACAGCAATCGCCTAGACTGTAATTATTCACCACCGGCTCAATATGATGAGTGTTTGGATAGCACCAACCAATCCTATGAAGAGTATGAGAGGGAACGGCAGGCGGTGGTTGATTAGTGGTTAGGTCAAAGCACCTACCTGAATCCCTTCAAATAGGTGCTTTTCATTCAATAGAGTTTTATCTCTAATCTAAGAGCATCCTACTGAATCCAAACCCATTGCTGGGTTTTTCCACCGTGATAACCCCAGATGTGGGAGTCACTGCCACGGTAGCTCCAGGTATTTCCTCCATCGATGTCCAAGGCTTTACTTGATGCGTGCTTAGGACGGAAGGAGTTGCTGTTACCTCGATCCCAACGTTGGTTGTTGCCTGTGTGGCAGCTCCATAAATGAACGTCTGAACCGTTACCTGTCCCTGACCCTGATACGTCGACACACTTAAAGCGAGCCGCTTTGCTGTGAATTCGGCCTAGGCTGTCCTGATACCATTTCTGGTAATCATCACCTTGGCAACTCCACTGGTGAACGTCGGTGCCGTTTGAAGTGCCTTCGTCTTCAAGATCCAGGCAATAGCCTTTGCCATTTTTAAGGCGCTGATAGTTGAACGCTTTTACTTGGCCGGAAGAGGTCTGTACTTCAAAGTTACCTGATTTGCCCGAGCTGTTGGTTGCTGCAACCAGCATGTACATGCCCGCATTGAGGCTCATCGTGATGCGAGCGTTTGAGCCGTCACCACCGTCGTCGTTAGCGGTGATTTGCTGGCCGTTGACGTCCAGAAGGTAAAGATAGGCGTCTTGGGATGAACGTAGATCTAATGTAACTGGGCCAGATTGGTCAATGATCAGCTCAATCAGAGGGTTGTTTTTGCTGCTGATGCTTTGACCGCCTGAGTTGCTCCAACTGCCTTGTACTAATGTGCCTGCGGCTGGTTCGTCTTCCGGAATCCAGCGATCGTAGATGGATGGTGTCATCCAATACCACATTTGGGTTTTACCGCCGTGGTATGTCCAAAGGTGGCTGTTGCTGCCATTGTTGCTGTTGTCACCGCCACTGATGTCCATGGCGCGATGGGTGGCGTGAGCCGGGCGCAATGAATTGTTGGTGCTACGCAGCCATTGCTGGTTTGCGCCGTCATCGCAGTTGGCAAGGATGATGTCAGTGCCTTCACCTGTGCCTGAGCTTTCTGCTTCAACACAACGGCTTGGGTAAAGCTTGCTGTGAAGACGACCGGTATCGTCCTGATACCAAAGCTGGCTGTCGATATCGGCCGGATCGGAGTGACAGCTCCATTGATGGATAGGAGTGCCTACAGAGGTGCTGCGGCCTTCAAGATCCAAACACTTGCCTTTGCCGTTTCTTAGTTGACGGTATACCACTTGTGAGCTTTCTGTTGGATAGTTGATGGCTGGCGCGTCGCCTTGTTTCCAATCACCTTCAGAAGACTGGTCTGTGTAGTTGATCCAAGCGGATTGATTGCCTTTTGCTTGAGTTAGCAGGTAGTTTTGATAACCGTTCTTAGGTAGACCGAAGCTGCCGTTAAATTCAGATGCGCAGACGTTGTAACCTTCTGACCAAGGGCCTGAAGCAGAAGACACTTGCCATTCACCCGCGGCATCCAAACACACGAACGGACGCGTCTGATCACAGCTCAGGTCGTTAAAGCGGCCATTGCCGTTGTGCTCCGCACAGTCTTCGTTACCAACGTTGTTCGGCTCGTTGGTGTTCCAACTCCAGATTGCAGCCCCGTGACGTGAATCGTCGTGATCCAGCTGATCAAGACCAACCACACCAACACCACAATCAGTAAGCGTCTTCATGTACGCTGCATCGATGGCTTTTGGCGGATCACCAAACCAGTCACTTAATGTCGTGGAATCTTCATAGATGCGAGTCAGAGTCGAAGTTAAGAGATCCGGGTCAAAGCGATCATTCTGGCAATCTGGCGCTGGTGAAAGCTCACTGTTGTTGGTGGTAAACAGATGGCCAAACGCATAGTTCGCATAGGAGGTTCCTGAAGCGGCGCTGCAACTGCTTACGCCGTAAATCACAATTTGCTTGCCTGCATTCAGAATGTCGGCCTTGCTGACATCCATAGGGAAGCTCTCGCCACATTGATTTGGCTGATAGATCTTGTCTGTGAAGTACTTATCGAAGATGTCTGACATTTCGCCGTAGTGATTGTCCATGTGATCTTCGATGTATAGGAACACCACTTGATCATTGTGCGCCGGGTTACGAATCCAGGTGTTAATCTCACCGATACGCTCTTCAATGCGCCCGTCAAATTCACTGCAGCCAGTGTGGTCATTGGTACCATGGCAGGCAATCAGTTCACTACTGAACCAGTGGGTATCCAGTTCCAGTAAACGCACACCCATGTCCAACTGTTCTGTAATCGAATGGATGTGGTTTGGGTCGTAATAACTGCCTAGGTTTGCGTAGTGACTGGCATTGTAGGAGTTATGTGTCATCAGCATGGTCGCTTCAGACATTGGTGTGTGTTTATCAATTTCCGATTGCAGCATTAGGGCTTTGTACTGCCAGCTGTCTAAATAACTTTCGATGGTGGCATCGGCCATTGCTAGGGAGCTGCAAAGCGTCCCCAATGAAATCAGCGCAAGTGATTTCTTTGAACGGGTCAATTTTGACATGATGTTGTCCTGTTATTTTTATAGTTATTTACTAAGAGCCTTCGGCGGATTAACGACCTTTGATGGCTTAGTTGAGTATGTTTGCATGAAATGGATGACGCGAGAGTGGCCAATGTGGCCATTTGTGAGCTCTTTCCACCCGATGTTTCAGAAAGGTTCAGTTATGACAGGGATAGGGGCAGAGATGGTATGTCATTTTGACAAGGCTTCTAGCGCTCGTTGAACTAGAGCGGAGTTGTTTAGGCGTTCCCTAATCTTGGTTCTCTTCTGGTTTCTTCTGACGTTGAGCTTTTTGTTCCTGAACTCTATTGGCTGTCTCAGTGAACCGTTTCATAGCGTCGACACTGAACGTCAGTTCGTCTTCTTTGTTGGGATGCCAAGATGAAAATGGGCGTCGATGACTTTTCGGTGTGCTGCACATGATAGTTATTCCTCGGATGGCTTATTGTTCGGTGACTCACTCTTCGATGACTTATTCTTTGATAAATTCTGATAAACCTCTGAGTCGGGATGGAAGGCTATCCAAGCGAACCAAAAAGCGGTTAAGGTAACAATGGTTTGGCCTTTGCTGTCTTCAATCCGAGCACTTTGTGTCTCGGGGTTGTAATGAACTCTTAGCGCTTTGCCTTGAAAATTATCGTGCAGTGGGTTGGTGGCTTTTTGCAGTTCTGCGAAAGGGTAGGCCTTGTAGTGGCCATTCATTTCAATGCCTATGACAAGGGACTTGGGATGATAACGTCGATCCGTGTGGTTCACCGGAAAATAGGTACGCTTGGTTTTATCGTAATTAGGATAGGGAGTGTTTTGGTAATTGCGCCAATACCCGGTGTCTTCTGATAAAACCAAGGTGTTGGGGTGCCGTTGTTGCCAGTCTTGCCAGAACGTATGTTCGACAGGAAGACGTTCAAGTATTGTTCCTTTTAATGGACCACTGATGGCTCGGCCTTCAATTTGCGACCACAGAGATTCTGTTTCCCTGTCGTACATCAATAAGTCACTGTTATAGAGCAGCCCGGAGACGCCAAAGGTCATGCGCTTTTGGGGAGAGCTGGCATTAAACACAATGCCTGTGCCGCAGAGTGGGCAGAAACTCACGGTAATGGGGTGACCGTCAAGTTCATCGTTTACCAACTCATGATAGTTAAGAATATTGATTGGGTAGGCTTTGGCTTGGTTGTTGAGTGTTACACCGAGTACTTTATCTGTGGCGTTTAAGTTGGATTCTGAACGAGTGATGAATTCAGGATCATCAATGGCAGGAATACCGTCGCGTGGTGGGCCGCCATGCATGATTTCATCCGCTGGGATTAACGGTGATTCAATTTTAAAACCGTTCATCTCCATCATGGCTGAGATGCTTTTCTGTATGAGAGGAAAGCAAAGGATGAGCAATAAGGGATAAATCAACCAGCGGCTGGTTAATACTCTGAAGCTTGCTCGAGCTTTTGGAGCGGCAGCCCATTGGGTAAATCGTAGCTTAATGCGCTGAGATAGAAAGTGCTGAGATAGAAAGTACCGAGACAGAAAGTACCGAGACAGAAAGTACCGAGACAGAAAGTACCGAGATAGAAAGCGGTGGGATAATAAACACTGGATGAACGACATGGTGCCTGTCCCATATTGATTGGTTATTTATTGGACAGGTTGAGTGATAAATAGTTCTTGGCTAACTGAGTGGAAAAATAGCTACGGCCACATATCCATATCGGCATCGTTGGTTTCTGAAGGCTGATTGAGGCTGTTTCGATAAGCTATGATGTCGGACTCGGAGAGGGCTTTTGGAAGCGTGACTTCAAAACAGCAACCGCCATATTTTGAGTCAATGCAACGAATACTACCGGAGAGCGCTTGCGTAACTAGGTTGTAAACAATATTCAGGCCTAAACCCAAACCACCCTGGTTACGTTTGGTGGTGTAGAAGGGTTCAAAGATTCGAGCGTGCTCGTCATGTTTAATCCCGATGCCATCGTCACTGACGGTAATAATGATGGCACTTTGTTTTTCTGAAAGACGTGCTTTGAGATAGATATTACCTGCTTCGTCTTGTTGGAACGCATGCAGAGCCGCATTTTCTACTAATGCCTGGATAACTTTGTGCAAGGAACTTTCAAAGGTTTCAATGGTAAAGCCTGTAGGGCACTCCACATGAATGGTCAGGCCACCTCTGAGGTTGCCTCCTGCCCATTTATTGATGTTCATAAAGCACTCATACAGTTGAACTTCAGCGATACTCTCAATAACCTCTTCTTTCACTGACAGCTCTTTGAAGGTATTGATCATGGCACTGATTCGATCAATGTTGTCTTCACTCATGGTCGCTAATGAGTGAATGCTCTCTAAGTGGGTGTTGAGGGTATCTTTAGTCAGCCTTTGGTTATTGATGTCTTCTCGAATCTGGGTAACGAAGTCGGCTACCGCACTGACCGAGGTTTTACAGACGCCTAGTGGTGTATTGAGCTCGTGCGCTAGACCAACCACCATGCCCCCGGTGGCGAGCATTTTTTCTTTTACAATTAATTCTTTTTGGGTGTTTTGTAATTGCTCGATCATGTTGTTTACGTTATTCAGAGCAATGGACAGTTCATTGTTGGAGCGCTGCAGCTCAGCGGTGCGTTCATTGACTTTGTTTTCGAGTTCTTTATTGAGCGCCGCCAATTGTGAGCGTTCAGACAGGAGTTCAACTTCGATTTGTTTTCGATTCTCAAACTCCATTTTTAAATTAGATTTCATCTTGTTCAGTGCGGTGGTTACTTCGGATAGTTCATCTTCTCTGTGTGGTCTTTTGAGTTGGAAGGGCTCGCTATCCAATGAATCAAAAGAGAGGTTACGGGTGTAATTTGCCAACGTAATAAGATGTCGGGTAATCATCAGATGAACCAGCGACATGATCAAAATCGAAACCATGAAGGTATTGAAAAACTGAATCAATAGAATGTTGAAGGCTTTGTCTTTGATGCGTTCGTAGACGTAGTTGTAATCCACTTGCACAAACAGTGTGCCTAATTCCTTTTGTTTGTAGAGCAACGGGTAGTCTTTGACTTCGGAGAATTCATTTCGTTTAGGGTTGCCTTCGGAGACCCGCTCGCCGCCATTCAGAACCACATAGGCATAGCTGATTTCGGGGTAGTTCAGCAGGCCTTTTAATTTGAGTTCAACCTTGGGCCAGTCGAACTCCCATAAATCCAGTGTAAGTTCTTTTAAATCAACGTTTTGAATGCGAGTTTGGTGATCGTTGATCGCTTCTAGATCTTTTTTGTAGTCGGAATAGAGCAGAATGCAGGACGTAACAAGAGTAATACCTGTACTAATAACCAAAACAATAAGCAAAAGCCGTATGCTTAGTCTGGAAGGCATATAGCGTTTTAAGTTTTGCAAACTTGCTGGCTCCTTGTACTTTGATCCTTCAACATACTTTTATCAGAAAGGTATTATATTTTTCAAAGTGTAGATGACTTATTAACTTTTAGTGTAAAAAAATCCTCTATTGATACATCCTTTGTGCTCGTTAAGTTCTTGGATTCTTTGTCTTTCTTTTGAACATTGGCTTTTTTCAGTTGAACTCTGATATTTTTCTTTTGAATCTTTGCATTGGAATATTATGGAAACTCGTTATTCGACCTTAGCTTCTTGGTCTTTGGCAATTGTAAAAACGCTTGAAAAGTCGGGCGTGGATGGTGAAGCCTTGATGAAACAGGCCGAAATGGATATTCAAAGTGTTAAGGAGAATCCGGAAGCCCGTATCCCCATTGAGAAGATGACTCACCTCTGGACGTTGGCTGAAGAGGCAACTCAGAATCCTGCCTTTGGTTTGAGTGTCAGCGACAATGTGAATCCTCTTCACTTCAGGGCGCTTGGCATGTTGATGATGACCAGCAACAGCATTGCCGAAACCTTTGAGAAAGTGGTGAAGTATTACTCGTTGATCAGTAACACTGGGCTGGTGGAGCTTGAGCGAACGCCAGAACTGATCGGTTTTAAGATTTTGCCGTTGGAGGGCGTTGAAATCAGTACGTTGGCCATTGATGCGTTCTTTGCCAGTGTAGTGGTTTTGTGTGAGCAGGTGTTGCACAGTCGCGCTTTTGTGGATTCTGTCGAGTTCATCAAATCAGAGCCGAAAAACAAAGAGCCATGGAATGCATTCTTTGAGTCTCAGGTGCGATTTGGGTCAGCCATAAATTGTCTCTGGATGAAACGAGACATACTGGAAGCCCATTCGGCGTTTGGGGATTCCCGAATGGCACTTTATTCAGAGTCAGTGATTCAGGATTACCTGGAAAACATGCAGCAGGGCAGTTGGCGGGATCGTGTCTACCAAGCCATTCATGCTGCGTTTACTCATGGTGAACCGAGCCTTTCGGAGATCGCAGCGCAGTTGAATATTGGTGAGCGTTCCTTAAGTCGACGGCTGAAAGAAGAGAGCACCAGTTTCCGATCTCTATTGGCTGAAAAGCGTAAAGAGCTGGCGGGCTTCTATCTTCGTAACAGCGATCTGTCAGTCACTGAAGTTGCCTTCAAATTAGGTTTCAGTGATGTCAGTAATTTCAATCGCGCCTGTCAGAACTGGTTTGGTTGTTCGCCATCCGCCTACCGAAACGCCTGAAATGACAGTTCATTGGCAGGTCATGACCAGCCAAAACATTCGATCTTACTTACTATAGGCTTATCTTGGCTAATAGTTCTTGAGTTATAGCCCTTGAATAATAGCTCCTTGAGTAGGTGAGGTAGATTTTGAATTCAGTCAGTAAAACGGTATTAAGTTTAGGCTTGGTTGCGTCTCTTTTCGGGTGCGATCAAAGCGGCGTCGGCAGCTCTCAAATGCCGCTTTCTAAGGAACAGCCAGATGAACATGGTTTTTCGCCTGCGTCTTCTTTTACAAAAGAACATCAAGCCTCGGTTATCGACGAGTTACCTTTTGAAGATACCGAAGATTTTGAGCAGTCGAATCGCGGTTTTATCGCTAAGATTCCTGGTCTTCAGGTAAAGAATCAGCAAGGCCGTGTGATTTGGGATACTCAGGCCTATGAGTTTATCGGTAGCTCTGTGGATGAGACAGACGCGCCTGCATCGGTCAATCCAAGTTTATGGCGTCAGGCTAAGTTAAATAACTTGCATGGCCTTTATCATATTTCTGAAAACATCTATCAGGTTCGTGGGTTTGACTTGGCCAATATGACCATCATCCAAGGTCAAACCGGTTGGATTGTTGTTGACCCGTTAACTACGGCGGAAACGGCCAAAGTCGCGTTAGACTTTGTGAATGAGAAGCTCGGTGAACGCCCGGTGTCAGCAATTCTCTTTACCCATTCTCATATCGATCATTTTGGTGGTGCCTTAGGTATTGTTTCAAACGATGAATTGGCGCAACGGCCCATTCCGATTGTGGCGCCTGCCGGGTTTATGGAAGAAGCAACCAGTGAGAACGTGGTGGCGGGTATGGCCATGGGGCGTCGTTCGATGTTTATGTACGGTAAGCGTTTGCCTAAGTCGGAGCGAGGCCATATAGGTTCTGGTTTAGGGAAAGAGCCAGCCTTTGGTTCCTTCGGTATTTTTGAGCCGAACCTGACCATTTCAGAACCCACAGAAACGCATGTTATTGATGGCGTTGATTTTGAGTTTCAAGTGGTATCAGGTTCTGAAGCGCCTTCGGAATTTACTTTCTATATCCCGAAATATAAGGCGTGGTGTGGCGCAGAAATGGTTTCACGAACCATGCATAACCTATACACCTTGCGAGGTGCCAAGGTTCGGGATGCGCTTAAGTGGAGCGGTTATATCAATGATGCCATTGAATATGCTGAAAAAAGTGACTTGTACTTTGGCAGCCACCATTGGCCTATTTGGAAATCCGACAAGATTATTAATTTCCTGAAAGCCCAAAGAGATACTTACAAATACATTCATGATCAAAGTGTTCGTATGTTGAATGCGGGTTTAACTCCGGAAGAGATCGCAGAGACGCTGACGTTACCTCCGAGTTTGGCCAAGAACTTCTCCAATCGTGGGTATTACGGCACCGTGAAACATAATGCGAAAGCCATCTATCAAGGTTATATGGGGTGGTTTAATGGTAACCCTGCGTACCTTGATCCATTACCACACACTGTGTCTGCGGAAAAATACATTGTCTTGATGGGCGGTGCAGATCAGGTGCTTAGCAACGCTCAAAAATCCTTCGATCAGGGCGAATATCGTTGGGTGGCTGAGTTACTGAATCATCTGGTGTTTGCTGAACCGGATAACCAAGCAGCGAGAACCTTGCTGGCCAATACCTATGATCAGTTAGGCTACCAAGCAGAATCTGGCCCGTGGCGCGACGTTTATCTGACCGGAGCATATGAATTACGTCATGGTGCACCTGAGGTCGGTGTGGATATTGCCATGATGAAAGGGGTGTTGCGTGAAGCGCCGGTTGAGAATTTCTTTATCTCCATGGCATCGCGATTGATTGGACCGGACGCCTTTGATGAAGATTATAAGATCAATATCACCTTCACTGATCTTAATGAAAATTATGTATTGTGGATTGAAAATGCTGTGCTTCATCATCAAAAAGCGGATGTGGCTGGCGATGCCAATGCAACCTTGAAAGTGACCCATGAACTGTTCCTGAATATGGCCATTGGCGAAGCAGGCATCAAAGACACCTTGTTCTCGGACGATCTTGAAGTGGACGGCAGTAAACTGGATTTGGTGAATTTCTTCCGGCTCTTCGATAAACCAAAAGGGATTTTCAATATAGTTGAACCTTAATTTGTTACTCATGTAGTACTATGCTGTGACCCGTTGTCATTGGTGGCTTGTTAGACTGAGCGAACATTGAATCAGTCAAGTTAAATCAGTCAATCATAGGAGCAAACAATGGCACGGGTATTAATGATCACTGGCGATTTTGTTGAAGATTACGAAAACATGGTGCCGTTCCAGGCACTAATCGCGATGGGGCATCAGGTGGATGCGGTATGTCCTGACAAGAAAGCCGGTGAATCCATCGCGACCGCCATTCATGATTTTGAAGGCGACCAAACCTACACAGAAAAGCGCGGGCACAACTTTGTACTGAACGCGGACTTTTCTTCTATCGACCTTTCTGACTACGATGCGCTTTACTTGCCGGGTGGTCGGGCACCGGAATACCTTCGTTTGAATTCCAAAGTCATTGAAATCATTCAAAGCTTTTCAGCAAACAACCTGCCGATTGCGGCGATTTGTCATGGCGCTCAGTTATTAACGGCAGCCGGTGTGATTGAAGGTAAGAAAGTCTCCGCGTATCCTGCGTGTGCGCCTGAAGTGACTTTGGCCGGTGGTGAGTACGTTTCACTGGAAATGGATCAAGCCATCACCGACGGTCAGTTAGTGACAGCCCCGGCATGGCCTGCGCATCCTGAATTCTTGAAGCAATTCACGGCGCTGTTTTAATCGCTCGTTTTTCATGTAAGAGGAAGAGAATGTGTGTCAGTTGTTCATTAATGCCGATGAGTCATTATGGGTGAGTAAAACCCGTTCGCTGCGAGTGGATGGTGTTGTTACCTCAGTACGTCTTGAAAACTTTTTCTGGGACGTCTTGGAAGAGTTGGCGAGCCGAGACGGCATGACCGTGACTCAGATGATTTCGAAACTCTATTTGGAATCGATGGATGCGGAACATGACATCAGCAATTTCTCTTCCTTTTTACGTGTCTGTTGTGGGCGTTATCTGTCGATGACGTCCGATGGGCTGTTGCAACGAGATCTTAACGAACCTCTGGAATCAGTCGATTCTTCTCGCTTGCTGAAGGAAGAGCAAGCCCACTCCGAATTACGTCAAACCAGACGGCAAAAACAGGGGCAGACATTGAACTAATCTTTGTCTTTTTTTCTTGCACACCCCCTTAGAATAAGCTGTTAAGTACTTATGATGGAATCGCGCAAAATTCTCGTTACAAAGCTAGTTGAGTATAAAGCTCCAATTGGTGATATTTTGGAAGATCTCAAGTCATACGGCTGGGATTCAGAAATTAACTTGGTAACTCTAACGCCATTTCATCTAATAAATGTACTAGAACGTTTTATCTCTAATGAACTAAGTGATGTCCAAGTTAGAAATTGGGCAAATGCGATCGAGCATCGAGAGGATATTGGGCTTCTTAGTGAGTACAAGGATACGTTGGATGAAATGATATTTTGGTTAGCTAATCCAGTCATCAATTATCCAATAAATAAAGACTTAGCTATACGAGTCATTAAAAATCTAAAGTCAAATAATGTGCAGTAAGCACTTAACAAGAACTTGTAATCAAATTTCAGGCTGCTATCACCTTTTTGTACTGCGCACAAAAGGTGACGGTTATTATCATTAGTTGAGACGAACTGTTAGATAGGCATCGATCAATCATTGGTTCTTGATTCAAGAAAGCCTATGATGCTGAGTCTCTTTTCCTAACTTCAAAAGGCATTTCTTCATGGCGGTTGAGCTGGTCCAAACCGATAACGTGGTTGAGTTAATCCAATTGGCGTTGGCGCCGGTATTTTTGATTGTTGGTATTGGTCAGATTCTGAATGCGGTGACAGGCCGCTTGGCTCGAATTATTGACCGTGCTCGTTTTATTGATCAGAAATTAATGGCCAAAGAATTAACCGCCAATAAACTGGTGAGGCGGGAACTGTCTTCATTAAAGCGCCGCATGAGTTTCGCTAACTGGGCTATTACCTTCTTAACGGGCGCAGCCGTGATTATCTGTCTGGACGTCGTTTTGCTGTTGTTGAACGGCTTGATTGACTATGACCTGAGATCCGAAATTATCATCTTGTTTATGCTAACGATGTTTGGAATCACCGGCGGTTTGTTGTCGTTTTTCTGTGAAGTGAGCGTAGCCACTGCGACACTTAAGATTGAGACGTATGAGTCTGAGGATGATAAGTAGCCTTCCTGAAGATACTTTCTAAAACAAACTCATCTGGTTATCGACCAAGCTGTCAAAGTCCATTCCAATAAACGGCAGAATGGCGTCGGCAATGGGTTTGAGTTGTTTTTCAATGTACAGCTGATAATCGGGTTCCGAGGTTAAATAATCGACCGGCTCGGGGCCAACTAAGGTCATCACATAGTTGATCCAGCCTTTGTTTTGGTACTGTAACGGCTTGCCCAGTGCTTTGTTCTTCTCGTCGGCTATCTTGGCGGCTCTTGCGTGCGGAGGCACATTCTTGGTGTATTCCCGAAGGGGGCGTCTCAATCGTTTTCGATAAACAAGTTTGTGGTCCAGCTCTCCATTTAGCGTTGACGCTACAATACTCTGAATATAGGCGGTTGGATCAGTGTCATTAAAGATGGTTTGATAGAGGGTGTGCTGGAATTCTCGCGCGAGTTCTGTCCAGTCTGTACGAACGGCTTCTAAGCCTTTGAAGACCACTTTGGGTTGATCGTTGACTCGGGTAAGGCCCGCATAGCGTTTTTTACTGCCTGCTTCCGAACCGCGAATGGTCGGCATTAGGAAGCGTTCAAAGTGCGTTTCAAATTCGATTTCTAAGAAACATTCCAGTTGGTGATCTTGAATTAGCTTTTCTTTCCAGGCGGCATTAATGACGTTAGCCAGTTGTTGACCCACTTGTTGACATTGTTCGCTTGAAAGCTGTTCGTCTAACAAAACGAAGGTGGAATCTGTATCGCCGTAGATGACCTGGCAAGGTTTACCAAAGAAGCTTTGTTGTTCAATCCAGGCGGCGGTTTGTTGCATGATTTGGTGGCCGCGCATGGTGATCGAGCTTGCCAAGCGGGTATCGTAAAAGCGGCAGCCGCCGGAACCTAAGACACCATAAAAGGAGTTCATGATGATCTTAATGGCCTGTGAACGCGGGGCGTCTTTGTCGCGCTTGGCTTGATCACGTTGTTGCCAAAGCTCGGTAATGATGTCCGGCAGGAAGTGTTTGTCTCGGGAGAACCACGCGCCTTTGAAGCCAGGGATGGCTGACTCCGGGTCTTTTAGCCCTTCAATCAAGCCCATCGGGTCGATTTTGAAGGTGCGAATGATGGACGGGTAAAGCGACTTAAAATCTAGCACCAGCACGTTTTTATAGAAGCCGGGTTTGGAGTTCATCACGTAGCCTCCAGGGGAGGCTAAGCCACCGTCGGGTGGCAAGTTCGGAGCAATGTATCCGGCTCTGTGAAGCTTAGGCAGGTAGAGGTTGGTAAAGGCCGCAACAGATCCCCCAACTTTGTCCAGTTCCAGGCCAGTGAGCTGACTTCTTAGGATCATGAAATCCATGATTTGGGTGTGTTCAAAAATGTCCCAGACGAGCTTACAGTCTTCCAGGTTGTATTGAGCCAGCTTTAGCTTGTTATGGTGGAAGTCGTAAGTGATTTGCTCGGCTCGCTGATCCACATGGTCGGTTTTTTTACCGCGCTGTAATAACTCTTGGGCAACGTTTTCCAAACTGAAACTTTCAAAAAAGTAGGTGGCGGTTCTGAGAGCGTCGATGCCGTCGATGACTACACGGCCGGGAAGGGTGATGAAGCCCTGGTTGGCTTCGGTACGTGAGTCGCGCCAATGGGCCAAGGTTAAGCCTCGCCCTAGTCGCAAGCTGATGTCTTGCTTTTTTGCCCGTTCGATAAGGAGTTTGAAATCGAAGTTAATGACGTTCCAGCCGATAATTACGTCCGGATCATGACATTGAACGTGGTGTTCAAGGGCTAGTAACAGTTGATATTCGTCTTTCACCCAGACCATGGTTAGGTCGAGTGTGCTTTCTTCGCTTCTTATTTCAGTCGTCGGCTCGCCAATCATGATGATGGTTTTGTCGACCATTCCGGGTTCTGACGCACTTAGATTATGGCCGTACAAGCCTACGGAGTAGAGGTCGCCTTCCATCGAACATTCAATGTCTAAGGAAAGCACACGAAATTCAGGGTGGAGCTTCGCGGGTTTGAGGCGAACATCCCGATATTCCATGTAGCCGGGTTGAGGATGGGCAGACCCGATAAACTCGACGCCGCCACGAATGCTGCGTTCGATAAGATACTTATCCTGCAGTCTCAGGTCGTGTTCGAAGGTTTCGATATCGCGATGTTTGATGGCTTGTTGTGCTCGGTAAAGCTCATCCAACGTATAGAAATAAAAAATAGTAACTGGCTGATGGTCAAAGGTCTGATGATCTAATGGCTGACATTTAAAGCGAATCGCCAATGTATTCAGAATGCGTTCGGCTTGAGGTGCTTTACTCTGCTCGACAAACAGTAGTGGTGTTTCGTGATGGATGACAAAGCGTGCTGGGCCATGTTCTGTCCAACCCCAATAAACGAGCTCGCTATCTGCTTTGGGTTTGAAAGGTGCTTTCGGTTTTATAGACTTTGACGGTGTTTCTTGATCATTGTTTTCTGCAGCAGTAATACTTTCAGGTGTTGGCTGTTTTCCTGATCGGCGCAGATCTTTTTGATGACGAGTGAGCAGAAATGCCTGACCAGTAGTTAGTGACATGGAATCGAATCAGAACTTGAATGTAAGAGAGTGGAAGACGCTCTATCATATAGACTTTATAAAACCTTGTCTTCAAGGAGGGGACGGGATGAATCTGCACAAGGATAAAATAAAACCCAGTAAGAAGGCGATCAAGCCAGGCAAGGGTGAAGTAACCGCAGGTAAACAGGGAATGTCCTGGCCGAACGCTGTGTTAGTGGCGATTGATCAGTTAGGGAATGCCATTGCTGGTGGCAATCCGGATGCCACAGTGTCGGCTCGAGTAGGGTTCTTTTCCATTCATGCCAAGAAGCCCTATATTTGGTATTGGAAGGCGTTAGCTGAGATTATCGACTTTGCGTTTTACCCGGTAGATGGGCCAAACCATTGCGTGGATTCGTATCGGGCAGATAAAGACGAGTTATATCAGCAGGGCAGTGATTTCTTCCGAGCCATGCTCGGGCTGATTGTTATTGTATTTTGCCTGCCCACGTCTTTGGTACTTCGATTGGCGGTACTAATTTATCCCAACTGGCATTTCTCTAACCGATAAGTTTTTGGAGAGGGCTTAGCCTTTCGCAACTTTGTCCGTCTGGTCATCTGTCTCGTTCTCGGAGGCAATGGAGCCTTCCATAATCTTCTCAACCAGATTTTTGGTGTTCGACATCATAGCTTCGGTTTGAACTTGCGAATAACAGAACCGATCTCGGCCGGATTCTTTGGCTTCATAGAGTGCCAAGTCTGCGGCTTTGAGAAGGCTTTCACCTTTGTCGCCTTGCATTGGATAAGATGAAATACCGATTGAAACGGTCAGTTGACCAAGGGGTTGGCCGTTCAGTTCCAGATGCATCTGGCGCACGTTTTCACAGAGTTTGGCGGCGACAATACCTGCATTTTCGCCGCCCGTTTCAGGAAGGATGATGGCAAGTTCTTCACCACCAACGCGACAGACAATGTCTTCACCTCGCACACTTTCGGTCAATAAGCTGCCGAGTGATTTCAACACGTAATCGCCGGCATCATGACCGAAGGTATCGTTGAAGCGTTTGAAGTGATCCATATCGAGCATAAGTACAGACAAACATTGATTCCGTCTGCGTGCTCGCATGATTTCGTGATCAAGACTTTCTTCCAAGTAGCGACGGTTATAGAGACCGGTAAGTGGATCACGAATCGCTTGCTCTCTGAGTTTGTCTTGCAGGTTAAGGTTTGCGAGCGCTAAGCCTAAGTGCTCTCCGATGGTGAAGGCGAGCTGCATTTTCTCATGAGACAGTTCTTGGTCAGCTAAATACAAATGAAGAATGCCGATGGTGTTGCCATGAGCAATCAAAGGAATGCAGATACTTTGATTGTTGCCCACTTTTGCCATGTGCTTGCAAGGAAGGGACGTGTGTTCGTCGTTGGCTAAGTGATATTTACCTTTTCTTAGTGCCCAACATTCGTGAGGTGCGTAGGTCGATTCGCCAGGCCATTTTCCACCCCAGTCGAGCTTGATTTCCAGTTGATTGCGAGAAGATCGAATCAGGGCGATGGCGCCGTTTAAGTTGCCGATCAAGCGCGGGACAATATCTTCTACCACCTGTTGTGCTTCGTCCATGGTGTTACACGCGGCGAGCATGTTTGCCAGTCGGTGCAGTAGCTCAATTTCTTTGGTACGTTCGGCTACGTTGGCTTCGAGGGCTTCTTGGGAAGATACTATGTGTTGGTTTAGTAGCTTTTGAGAAGCGACAATCAGCAGCGCCACCAGAATACACATCCCTAACACAATGAACGCCATGATGGTTCTTAGGCCCCATAATGCTTCGGTCATATGCTCTGTTGATGTGGAAACCCGGATGACTCCGTCAAAGTTGTCGTCGTGAAAATATTCTGCCAGATAGATTAAATCCTCCTGAATGGTTTCACTGAAACGCTTGGCGTGACCAATACCATCAGTGAGAGCTTCTCTGATTTCTTCGCGCTCCAGATGGTTTTCCTGATTGGTAATTTGAGAGGGAGTCAGTTCTGAATCACCAACGACACTGCCGTCTTTACGTAAGAGTGTAATTCGCACATTGGGTTTAAGTTGATTGGTATCATCGGTGATTCGGTCGAGACGGATGATCTGATTATCGTGGTAGGTCTTGTTGAGCGCCGTTTTTACAGAGGAGGCTACAGAGGACAATTCTTCGTCGGTGTGATCTAAAAACCAGGCCTGGAAAGCGCGTTCCATGATGAAACCGGACAAAATAGTCAGCGCCAGTAAACCAATGCAGGGCCAAAACAAGAGGTGTTTTTTCATTAATTGTTATCCAGCTTGTCGTCTGTATAACAATTAAGTGTATGTGAGGCGGTAAGGGATTCCAATGGTGTTGATCGGATAAACTGTGACCAAGTCGAGATATTAAGCTTAGGGAGTCAGAATGACTCCCCTAGCGTAAGGCGGTTGTACTCTAACTGACGGTTACTGCAGGTGAGGGCTTTTCAGGAAATGAGTATTTAAAAATGCGTTTAAGTACAGTTAAATACTGGGCTCCAAAGCTGCCAGTGTTGTAGGGAATACCGTATTTACTGGCAATCTCTCGCACTTTGGGGGCCATATCAACATAGCGATGTGCTGGAATATCAGGGAACAAATGGTGTTCAATCTGACAGCTTAAATGGCCTGATAGAATGTGGAACCAACGCTTGCCTTCAAAGTTTGAAGAACCGAGCATTTGTCGGTAATACCATTGGCCTTTGGTTTCGTTCTTACAATCTTCTTCTTTAAAAGTGTGAATGTCTTCAGTGAAATGACCGCAAAAGATGACGGTCGATGTCCAAAGATTACGGATCAGATTTGCCAATAAATTCCCTAATAGTACGGGTAGGAACATTGGGCCGGAGATGATCGGAAAGAAAATGTAATCCTTAAATATTTGTCTGCCTGCCTTGCTAAAAAAGGCTTTCCTTATACCGGCTTTGGTCAAACGTGGTCGACGGTTTTTGCCTGGTGTTTTCTTACTGAACGCCCGGTCGCCGGCAAGCTCGTGATAGGCCACGCCCCATTCAAACAATAAACTCAATATGGCATAGGTGAAAATCTGCCAGGTGTTTTTCAGTCGCCAAGGTAAGTCATTACTAAGTCTGAGCAGTCCGTAACCAAAGTCACGATCCTTGCCAATGATGTTGGTGTAGGTGTGGTGCTCGTAGTTGTGTACTTGTTTCCAAGAGTCGGTATCGCCAACGATGTTCCAGTCGAAGGTTTTGGAATTGATGTAGGGGTCGTTCATCCAATCGTATTGACCATGAAGAACGTTATGGCCTACTTCCATGTTGTTAAGAATCTTTGATAACGCCAGAAGTGCTACGCCTGCTACCCAGAATAGGGGATGGAAGAATCCCAAGACCATGGTGATTCGTCCTGCAATGCCGCTCCAGCGTTCGATGCGGATCATACGGCGGATGTAGTCGGCGTCTTCTTGACCTACTTTGGCCCAGGTTGCCTCTTTTAACGCATCTAAGTCTTTTTCCAGTCCTGCATAGTCTTCGTCTGATAACTTAGGGGCGGTTTCGATCTGTGGCACAGTTTGTGACGTCATCAATGATACGTTTTTTGATGCCTCTTTAGAGGAGGCGGGATCAGCGGATGAATACTTTGAAGTGACGTGATTTTTCATAGCGCGTCCTTCTGTGGAGTGCTTCGCTATCGGCTCTTCTGTAATCATAATCTTTGTAATTCCGTGCTAGCTGGTTGGGTTATTTAAATGTTTTAGGCGTTTTGAATGTTCTAAAGCTCGATTTCTACATCGCTTAAAGGAATTGAAACGCACAACTGAATGTCTTCTTTGGCGGTATCTGAGGTTTCACCGGTGAGTGTATTCAGTACGACGCCTTTGTTTTTCGTACATTTGCATTGATGGCAAATGCCCATTCGGCAGCCGTAGTCGGGGGATAGACGAGCATTTTCGGCCAGTTCCAATAATGTCTGGGAACTCTTTGATAGAGTTTGGGTTGTTTGACCGGCTTTAATGAACTCAACTTGAGCTTCAATTTCTGGCTGAGATGAAGGCAGAGCACGAATGGGGAGAAAGTGTTCTTGTACTATGCGCTCTTTTTCTATGCCTTGAGAAACGAACAGTTCTGTAATGTCTTTTGACATTTTGCTCGGGCCGCAAAGATAGATGGCGCGCTCTTTGAAGTCAGGGCAAAGCGCTTCGAGCATGGTTTCATCAAGGTGTCCTTGTGTTTGCGTATTGATAAAGTGCACTTTGAAGGAGGGATGTTTTTGAATCAGCGTCTCTAGTTCTTCTTGGAATAGGTGCGTGCTACGAGAGAAATAGAGGACATCTATGCTAGTTTGATGATTTTGGTGGCTTGAAAGTAAACTTTTAATCGGTGTAACGCCAGAACCCCCCGCAATAAGAAGCTTCGGGGTTTTGCTCTCTTTAAATACAAACTCGCCTTTGGCCTGAGAAATTTGGACATAACTGTTTTTAGACAGACCTTCAATTAGCCAAGGCGTTACGCGGCCTTTTTCCTGTTCTCGGATCGTTAATTCAATAATGCCTGTTTTATTCCAAGCCTGGGTTGAACTCGAAATACTAAAGCATCGAGTGACTAACGCGCCTTCCTGCATTGCTGTCAGTTCAATGTATTGGCCTGCTTGAAATCCTGGCCAGTGACGATGCGTTTTCAATGCGATTTGGATGATGTCTGTTTCCAAGCGCTTAATGCTTATTACTTTTGTTCTGTACTTTTTATTGCTCCAAAGAGGTAAAAATGCCTGGATAAGAGGTTCGTAGTAAGAAGTCAGCGACTGGTTGTTTACTAAAGATTCTTTGAGGAAGTTGGTGATCTTTAGTTTAAATTGTTGATTTTTATGGCTTAAATTTATATCGCTATTTGTAAGCATGTGTTTCTCCTCTTTTCAGCGTACAGTTGTACTCTTAAATTGTTAAAGTTTCAATACAAGAGCAATGATTTGTTTGGCGGTCAGAGGAAAGGAAGTTGGTGCCAGCCTTGAAAAAGGCTGGCGTTTAATGAGGTGGGTGTTTCGTTTGTTTAGTATTCGGCACCATTATCTTCAGCGTCGAACTGTGCGCTACTGGGCGGGTAGCCTGTACTGAAGTGGCTTATATTGCCATGTGCTTGAGTGGCTATCAGTGACATAAATTGTCGGTTGCTCATGCTGATTAAGGCTTTGTCGTCACCGGACTCCATGTAGAGTTTGTCGATGTCAGAAAGGCAGGAGCTCCAAATAGCACTTAGGTGATAGGCGGATGGAACGGCGGGAATAGACCCTGGCGTGCAATCCTGAAATATTTTCGTTAGGTCGGTTTCCTTGGCGAAAGACCAGTGGGACATGAGCTCTTTATTGACTCTGCTTATGTCGAGTTTGTGGTCGGCAGGTATCAGGGCGATTAAGTAGTTATCTCCATTGTTAAGCAATATGGCTTTGACCATGTTGTGCAATGGTATGTTGGCGGATCGTGCGCTGTCAGAAGCGCTGTGACTTTCTGGATGAAAGATGGTTTGGTAATGAATTGCCTGGTCATTAAGGTATGTGGCCAGATTGCGAGCGATGGACATGGTGTGTCCTCCTTTTTCATCTGGGATACTTTTATTCTAGTTCAGTCTTGAAATAACAGGGTAAGAGGATGAGTGCAGAGGATAGGTGGCTTTTCCTACATAAGAAGGTGTCTCTGTCTCTAGTGACAGTTTTGTCAGAACGTTAAGGTTACACCTGTTTTTTAAGGGCAGGGACGCTTCATGATTCAGTTAGTAAAGCTATGTGGTGGTTGGTTGAAGTTGGACAATACGAGCACTTCTCTTTTAACGGCCGCTGCGGCCTTATTAATTCTCACCGGTATATTTTCCTTATAGTGCGTTTTGTCTTGTGATAACGCATAGTTTCTCTGTATTTTTCTCATAAATCCTTTGATGTAGCTTCCAATCTCTTATACATTTTGTGCTCATTCGAATCTCCCCGTTTTTGACTGTTTGGGACATATTTCTACATCAAGGTGAAAAGTAATGAATGATTTAAGCATGGAAGAGTGGATCTTAGCTCAGGGTTGGCTTAGTTGGTCTGAAGGCTATGTTTGGGTTTGGTTGGTTCTCTCTGTTCTGATACTGGCTGCTGTCATTAATGTGATTGTTGCGCACTTGTTAGATGTTGCTGATCGTCAGTCCAAGAAAACATTGAATCTTTGGGATGATTCCTTAATTTATGCTCTAAGAAAACCCGCTCGTGTTTCTGTTTGGGTTGTGGCAGTTATTTTGAGTGTGGATATCATTGAGAAAAGCTCCAGCAACAAAGCGGTCAGTTCTGTATTGGACTACGTTCAGCCTGAGCGTTACACCTTGTTTGTGGTTTTTTTCATGTGTTGGTTTGGTTTGCGTTTTATCAAACAGGCCGAGCGTATTTTAGTTGATCCTGAACGTTTGAAAAAACCAATGGATTTAACGACAGTGCATGCCTTGGGTAAAGCTATGAAGGCTGTGGTGATTGTCATTGGTATGATTGTGGCTCTTCAAACCTTGGGTATTAGTGTTTCGGGCTTGTTGGCTTTTGGTGGTGTGGGTGGTATTGCTGTCGGTTTTGCGGCGAAAGATCTGCTGGCTAATTTCTTTGGCGGTTTGATGATTTATCTGGATCGCCCGTTTAAAGTGGGTGATTGGGTTCGTTCTCCTGACAAAAATATTGAAGGCACTGTTGAGGATATTGGGTGGCGTCTAACTCGTATTCGTACGTTTGATAAGCGTCCGTTGTATGTTCCAAATTCTACATTTACCAGCATCTCTGTCGAAAACCCATCTCGAATGTTGAATCGTCGCATTTATGAAACCATTGGTTTGCGTTATGGCGATGCTAAGTCGGTTCCTTTAATTGTGCAGGATGTTCGCGAAATGTTGGCAGGGCATCCTGATATTGATACAAACCAGACGTTGATTGTTAACTTTAATTCGTTCGGTGCGCATTCTTTGGACTTCTTTGTTTATACCTTTACTAAAACGACGGACTGGATCGAGTATCATAAGGTCAAAGAAAAAGTGCTGCTGGCTATCATGGATATCGTTCACAAACATGGTGCAGATATGGCCTTCCCAACTCAAACCTTGCATGTGGAAGGCAGTCTGCAAGCGGAAGAGCGTCGGTTGGTATCTGAGGAACTATCTTAGTTCTTTTGAGTCCATAGTTGAGTTCACTAATATTTATTTGATTTGCTTAATAGAGAAGTATCTATGGTTTTTTCTGAAGGGTATGGCATCCAAAAGGTGAGAGTAATGCAGGCTTTTTTGGGTGTGCTTATGTTAGGGCTTTTGTTTGGTGCTAACCCTTCCTATTCAGCAAATGGTAGTCTTTGGGACAGTGCTTCAAATGGTGGGCTGTTTACGCAAGAGGAGCCTGAGTTTCTCCCGGTGGATGAGGCGTTTCAGTTTGAGTCTGAGATTAGTAATGACAACCGACTGATTATTCGCTGGAATATTACCGATGGCTATTATCTCTATGAGGATCGCTTTTCGGTTAAGGATGCTGCCGGTAATAAGCTGGATTTTGAAACCATTGAGGGTAAGTCGAAAGAAAAGGACGATCCTGCGTTTGGATTGGTTCAAGTCTATTATCATGGTTGGGCGGTAGCGGTAACGCCTGATGTGGAAGGTGAGGTCAAAGTTCAATATCAGGGGTGTGCAGATGCAGGCCTTTGTTACCCACCGACGCGTAAAACTGCTTTCTGGGAAGGCGGCGTATCTGATGGCTCTCTATCAGATCTTACTTCTAATAATGGTTCTAATTCTTCTGCTAAAAGTTCTGTAAATTCGACAGCAACTTCTTCTGAGGCTGGTGCTTTATTACAAGAAGGCTTTTTCATCACACTTCTGATGTTTCTCGGGATTGGTCTTGGGTTGGCATTCACGCCATGTGTTTTGCCTATGCTGCCAATTTTGAGCTCTGTGGTGGTAAATCATCAGGGTAAACATAAGCATTCGGCGTTTCTTGCATCATTCTCTTATGTCTTGGGTATGGCTGTAACCTACAGTGCGTTAGGCGTTGCGATGGCAGGCTTTGGTGATGCAGTGCAAATGCAGGCTTGGTTGCAGCAGCCGATTGTAGTTGGGGTGTTCGCGGCGATATTTGTTGCCTTGGCACTTTCGATGTTTGGTTTGTACGAACTGCAGTTGCCTGAGTTTATTCGAAGCAAATTGAGTGGCGCGGGTGAAGGCTCTAAAAATCATGGTTTGTTTGGTTGTATTGTTCTTGGTGCTATTTCTGCGCTGGTGGTTTCACCTTGTGTTTCGGGGCCGTTGGCAGGGGTCTTAATTTACATAAGTACGACCCAGGACATGTTGTTGGGGGGCTCTGCTTTGTTTGCTATGGCATTAGGGATGGGCTTGCCGTTGATGGCTGTGGTGCTGGGCGGTCGGAATGTTTTGCCAAAAGCCGGTGTCTGGATGGAACAGGTTAAGGTGGTCTTTGGCGTCATGTTGTTATTGATGGCGTTGTATTTGGTTAAGCATCTGTTAACTACAGAAATGTTGGCCATCATGGTTTCCGTGATTTTAATTGTGTTTACCATTTGGGCGGGGGTTTTGGATTCGGTTACTAATGCTCTATATCGCGGGATTTTGCTGGTTGTCTTTGTATATTCGTTGGCTTTGTTGGCTTCCGGTTTGTCTGGCAAAGCCAGTTTCGATACGCCTCTTTCGTTTGTCACTATTGGGTCTAAAGCTGTTGCTCAGGAAACCAAGCTGGATGTGCTTAAGGTGACTCCGGGCGTTGAATTGGAGCAAGTGTTAGCTCAATCAAAACGCCAAGAGAAACCTATCATGTTAGATGTATTAGCGGACTGGTGTGTATCCTGTTTTGTGATGGAAAAAGACATTCTGGTTAAGGATGACGTTAAAGCCATGATGTCTGGTGTTGATATCGTTAAGGTTGATATTACTGAAGTGGCGGAGGCCAATGCTCAATTCTTGCAGGAGCAGAGCTTGTTTGGACCTCCGGCGTTCTTGTTTTATGATGCCCAGGGAAATCAAATTGGGCGGATCGTTGGTGAAGTGACGAAAGCTGAGTTTGAAGCTTATTATCGTTCACTTACGTTCTAAAGAGCTTTTTAAAAAGAGCATTCTAAACAGAGTGTTCTAAGCAGAATTTTTTGTCGATGTATTTTGATGGTTTTACCATCTGTCCGAATCCCCTTAATCCTCTTTGGAATCTGATTGGTTCCTTCTAATCCTATCTATAGTTAGAAACGAAACTTATATTTATCGGAGGTTTGCCATGAAATACTGGAAGACTTCGTTATTCACTGTTTTTCTGTTTTTAACTGAAGTATCAGTTGTCTCGGCCAGCGGCTTAGTGCAGTCGAGTTTTTCTTATCTCACTAGTACGCCAGAAATTCACTATCAGGTAACTATCAACAAAAAGAGCATAGTGTCTGCGACTCTGGAAGTGCTGGATGTCGGGGATGTTGCGCCTCCCGGCTTTGAGGTGGCGAGTGCTGAGCTCATCTCTCAGAAAGGGCTGCCTTCAACCTTTACCTTCTATAAGCCTGATAGCGGTTGGCCAGTCGGTTTCTATAAACTGGTTGTGCGCGATAATGATGTGGTCATAGATCAGGTTGTATTTAATGTGATTCCTCAATCAGATACTGCTAGTGCATCGGCGAGCGAACCAGCCGGAACCGATAATTATCCGCAAGCTAGTCAAAGCCGGGGCGGTGTTTTGGCTCAAGGAACTGGTGGACAGTTAACTTCGGATGCCGCAAATGCCTACGTGGATGCGCTGGTGTTTGTTCATGCTCAAATGGGGCAACCTCGTAACTTTACTGCGTCAGAGCGTCAAACCATCATCAATAACCTCGCAAACAGCTTTTCAGTCTTTCCATTTGATACACAACAGGATCTATCGCAAGCACGGCAGCTATTGAATCAGTATCAAGCCTCATGGGACTACATAGGATTGCAGGAGCAGAAGGATTTCGCGTACGTAGTGCTGTCTATTGCCTATGGCGAACGAGAAGCTGCACAAGCTTTGGGTTATAACTCTGGAGGCGGTTCTTCAGGAGGATCGAGCGGAGGAAGCTCCTATTATTCCGATGGTGCGTCGTATGTCAGTGATGGCAACTGTGCGATCTTTTCTTCGGAATATGGCAGTGTTTCGAGTTGTGATTAGGTGGGTATGTGAAAATACCCACCGGAGAGGTTGTTTAGCTGGAGCTTTTCAGCTTATCCAGCGGTGTTACCTTGATGATCATGCCAAATTTTGGGTGATCTAAGTAATACAAGTCTTTCGAGTGCTTCATGATGCGGTCTTCTTTGATATGGAAGACTTCATTGGTTACATAAGAGGAAGTGTGTTCGTCTTTTTTGCCAAGCACGTCTTCGTCTACATTCAGTGAGAATAGTTTTAGATGGTGGGGTTGGATGCCTTGGTTGTCGAAACTGTTGACCTCTGTGGTGTTGCTTGTTGGTTCTGCATTGATCGAGTCCTTAAACAGTTCATCGGTTAAGTCCAAATTAATGGCTTGATCGCTTTTGAGACTAAAAGTTTTTAAAAATAGGTCTGCGTAGGCGTGAAGATAGCGTTGTTTACTTACTTTTAAGAAGGCTTCAAATTCCGGTTGGTCATCGAACCAGTTACCAGCAATTAAGTGCAGTGTTGGCGATTCACTTTTTGGCAAGGTTGGTTGCTTCCAGGCGGTTGCCAGCAAAACTTGGTATTTCTGGCTCTTTTCAAGGCGCTTATGTGCGTCTTTCAGTAGTTCCAGTTCTTCCTTCTGGTAAGGGATTAATGATGGTTCGGTCGTGTTCTCTTGTCTTAATGCGCTTTCTGGCAGATCTTGAGTTTGTTGCTGGTAGGTTGTTGTTCCATTGTAGATGCCTGGAATGTTATTTAGAGGCGTGTATTCCAGTCCATGATTTTCCATCTGAAGAGGGTGGCGATCAGAATAATCAAACCCGCCAAGCATGATAAGAGGAGTTGGGTTTTTATAGTCTATTGCCCTGGGGAACTCTTCAGTAACCTTGTCGATGTCTTGTTTGAAGACAATAACTTCTACTTTGAACCATGGAGGAAGTTCTTCCGATGTCGTAGCGCTGTTTGCTTGACCAGAATTTTCGGCAGAAGGGATGCTGGTCGCAGCTTTAATATTTTGGCGTTGTTGTTCTAAGTCGCGGGAAAGATCTTCGGCGTTAATGTCGTTTTCTGTTGTTTCGGCATAAACGTGGCTTCCAGATGCGATGCAAATAGCAATACAGATGGCTGATAAGATTGTAGATTTCAAGAGTTATTCCTTCGGTGCTAATTCGGCTAGTAAAGCATCCACTGCTTGGAAGCGGCGTTCAGTTTTGTTCATATCTAACGTAAATTGCAATTGATTGCCACCTTGTAAACGATACTTTTGTGGCTGAGATTGCATCATAGTTACGATTTTAAAGGTGTCTACGCGCGTGTCTGACGAAAATACCATTTTGCCGCTCTTTGGCCCGGCTTCAATTTTAGTGATGCCCAGAGTTTCGGCTTTAAATCTGAGTTCGGTTAAGCGGAACAAGTTTTTAGTGGCGTCTGGTAGTAATCCAAAGCGATCGACCATTTCAACTTTCAAGTCATGCAGTGCTTGTTTGTTATCGGCATTGGATATGCGCTTGTAGATAATCAAACGTTCATGAATGTCAGGTAGGTACTCGTTAGGAATGAGTGCTGGTATTTTCAGGTTTACTTCTGTGGATTGCTGTAATGGCTTATCCAGGTTTGGTTCTTTGCCTTCTTTAATGGATTTAACGGCATCTTCCAGTAATTCCATAAAGAGCGTGAAGCCAACCCCTTCAATTTGACCGCTTTGGTCTTCACCAAGCAATTCCCCCGCACCACGAATTTCTAAGTCATGGGTGGCGAGCGTAAAACCGGCGCCAAGGGTATCGGCGGCGCTGATTGCTTCAAGTCGTTTAACGGCATCTTTGGTAATGCTACGAGGCGGCGGTGTCATTAAATACGCATACGCTTGGTGGTGGGAGCGTCCTACGCGGCCTCGTAATTGGTGTAATTGTGCAAGCCCGAATTTGTCGGCGCGTTCAATAATGATGGTGTTGGCGTTTGGAACGTCAATCCCGGTTTCGATAATGGTGGTGCAAACCAGAATATTGAAACGACGGTGGTAGAAGTCTGACATGATGCGTTCAAGTTCAGATTCTCGCATTTGACCGTGTGCAAACTCGACTCGAGCTTCCGGCATGAGTTCACGAATGTTCTGCGCAGTTTTCTCAATGCTTTTGACTTCGTTATGAAGAATATAGGCTTGGCCACCACGTAATAGCTCACGTAGAAGGGCTTCTCGTAAGGTGACGTCGTCTTTTTGTCGAACAAAGGTTTTAACTGAAAGTCGTTTTGCTGGCGGTGTTGCGATGATAGATAAGTCGCGAATGCCGGACATCGACATGTTAAGTGTTCTAGGGATTGGTGTGGCGGTGAGTGTCAGAATGTCTACGTCTGAACGCAGGGATTTCAGTTTATCTTTTTGCTGAACACCAAAACGGTGTTCTTCATCAATAATGAGTAAGCCAAGGTCTTTGAACTTAACATCGCCCTGAATGATTTTGTGTGTGCCAACCAGAATATCGACTTTGCCTTCTTCGAGCTGTTGTAGTGCTGCTGTTTGTTCTTTGGCGGTTTTGAATCGTGAAAGCACTTCCACTTTTACGGGCCAATCTGCAAAGCGATCCCGAAAGCTCTCATAATGCTGTTGAGCGAGAAGCGTTGTCGGTACTAGAACCGCTACTTGCTTGCCGGATTGTACGGCAACAAACGCGGCTCGCATGGCTACTTCGGTTTTGCCGAAGCCTACGTCACCACACACCAACCGATCCATCGGGGTTGGTTTGTGCATATCTTGAATGACGGCATTAATGGCTTGTGCTTGATCGGGGGTTTCTTCAAACGGGAAGCCTGCCGAAAATTGACGGTAACTTTCGTCTGGGAGATCAAACTGGAAGCCTTTTTTGGCGGCGCGGCGCGCATAAATATCCAGTAATTGGGCGGCAGTGTCTCTGGCTTTCTCTGCGGCTTTTCGTTTTGCCTGGCTCCAGCGTTCAGATCCAAGTTTGTTGATTGGCGCGTGTTCGTCATCTGCACCAGTGTAGCGAGCAATCATGTGCAAGTTGTTGACGGGCACGTAGAGCTTAGCGTTGTCGGCGTATTCCAGGATTAGGAATTCATTGGCTTGGCCGTCAAGTTCGATGGTTTCTAATCCGCGATAGCGACCAACGCCATGATCCAAGTGAACAACAGGCGAATCCATTTTAAGTTCGGTAAGGTTCTTAATAACCTGATCGCTATGATCTTCGGTTTTGGTAGCGCGGCGACGTTGGCTGACGGTAAAACCAAAGAGTTCTTGTTCGGTGATGATTGCGAGGTTTTGGTTTTCGAAAATAACGCCTTTCGCCAGCGGAGCAACCAACAGTTGAACTGTGTCTTTTTGGGAAATGGACAGGTCTTGCCAGTTTCCTATGTTGGTAGTTTTTACGTGCGCACCCTTTAGGGATTCGGCGAGCGTTTCTCTACGACCTGCTGAATCAGGAATTAAAACAATGGTACCGTCAAAGTCTTTGGTGAATTGTATCAGTCGGCTGTATGGCTCGGCCAGTCTGTGATCAACGCTTAGATCAGGCGCTGTACTTACGGGAAGGTTGAGCTTGCCAGCCTGCTCTTCGAGAGGTTTGTCCGAAAAGCTGATTCGCTGGAATGATTTCAGTTGAGCCAGTAAGTCATTCGGTCGAGAGTAGAGTTCTGCCGGAGGTAAAAGAGGACGTTCAATATCATAACGTAAGCTTTCGTAGCGTTGCTCAATGTCATTCCAAAATTTTTCTAGGTGATCGCTGATCTGCTCAAAACTAAAAATACAGGCTTGTTCAGGAATGTAGTCCAGTAAACAGCTCATGCCTTCTTCAAATAGGGCGTTGAAGAATAACGGTTGGTAGTACTCAATGCCTGAAGGGATAAGGTTATTTTGTAGATCTTTTAAGAGTGGTGCTTTATGAGATTGCTCGAAGGTTTCTCTGAACAACTTTCTAAAGGCGGTGAAGCTTTCGTCGTTACATGGAAATTCGCGCGCTGGCAGTAGATTAATAGCTTCGAATTTTTCAAGTGATCTTTGGTTTTCGGGGTCAAAGCTTCGTAAACTTTCTACTTCATCGTCAAACAGTTCTATACGGTAAGGTAGATCGTGACCCATTGGGTAGAGGTCAATGATTGAGCCACGGATTGAGAATTCACCGTGCTCATAGACAGTGTCAACATGTTGGTAGCCTGCGTGAGCTAGGCGTTCACGAAGTTTATCGAGCTTTAATGTGTCTTCGAGTTTGATGGAAAAAACATATTTGCCAATAAAGGATGCAGGTGGCACTTTTTGCATCAGTGTTTGGGCGGAAATAATTAGGACGCCGTTATTTGCCTGCCTTAAGGCGTTTAAGGTTTTTAATCGCTCAGAAATAATGTCTTGATGAGGCGAAAAGGTATCGTAGGGTAGGGTTTCCCAGTCAGGGAAGTTCAATACCGGCAATTGGCCTTTTGAAAAAAACTCTAATTCTTGAGAAAGGATGTCTGCTTGGCTGTTGTTGTCGGTAATGACGAGACCAAAACTGTTTAGCTTATGTAGCGTTTGAGCAATTAATAAGGCTGCAGATGAGCCAATAACTTTACCATAACGCTTGTGATCATTGAGTTGTGCTTTTTCAAGAAGATCGTTCGAGTCAAACAGCATAATGAATTAAAGCCTTTTTCGATTGTTCCGAGCGAATACAAAAGATGAGTAGATAAACTTCGCTTGGAATTGTCCTTAGATATTTTTAGGAAATTACGCCAGGGAACCGCATTTTACCTGATTGTATTCTAGGTGCCAGTGCTTTGGTGGAAAGGTGGGAGGGTGGTAGATCCTTTGATTATTAATGGTTTTCAAGTGTTGGGAGGTTTTTTGGTGTTCTTGATTTATGAAAAATGGGACGTTTCGAGCCAATAAAGTTGCGTTTTAAACCCTAAAAAAAGATAATAAGCGCGATTTTTTTACCGCTCGATCAGAAAATGAGCAGAGAAGGGCCGGGGAAGTCACTGTTTCTGTCTTTTTATCTGTTCGGGTGGCTCATATTAATGTGCTTGGATCAAATGAATTGATTCTAAGCTTAAGTCGCTTGTCAAAAAGGTGCCGTCGTGACTGATATCGCAGAAACTCATTTTTCTGATTGGAAAAATCGTGAAGAAATAGCAGAAACAATGATCCCGCTAGTGGGTAAATTAAGCCGTGATCGTAACGTTATTGCTACTGTTTACGGTCGCTCTCTAGTAAATCGTTCTGTTATTCATATCTTAAAAGCACACCGTGCAGCTCGTCGTATCGAGACTTCTGAGTTGTCAGTTGCGGACAGTTTGAAAGTAGTTCAAGCAATTCTTGAGCTTGGTATCCGTAATGCACGTATTGATATTGGTAAGCTTGGCTATCGTTTGAGCAAGCAACCTGAAGGCACTGATGCAGTTGAGTATGTAAAAACTGAGCTGTCTGAGTTAGGCGATACTTCTAATGTTAAACAAGAAGGTCGTGATGTTGTTCTTTATGGTTTTGGTCGTATTGGTCGTTTGTTGGCTCGTATTCTTATCGAGAAAGCAGGCAGCGGTGAAAACACTCGCTTGCGTGCAATTGTTGTTCGTCAAGGTAAGGGTAACGATCTTGAGAAGCGTGCAAGCTTGCTTCGTCGTGACTCTGTACATGGTTCTTTCCAGGGTACCATCACTGTTGATGAGGAAAACTGCGGTATCATCGCAAACGGCAACTTCATTAAAGTGATCTATGCAAGTTCTCCTGAGACTGTGGATTACGAGTCTTACGGTATTAAAGACGCGATCATTGTTGATAACACTGGTAAGTGGCGTGATGTTGAAGGCTTGTCTTTGCATTTGGAAGCGAAAGGGGCTTCTAAGGCGATTCTGACTGCTCCTGGTAAAGGTGACATGAAGAACATCGTTTATGGAATTAATAGCGATTCAATCGAAGAGTCTGACAAGCTGATTTCTGCGGCTTCTTGTACTACTAACGCGATCACACCTGTTCTTAAAGCAGTGAATGACGAGTTCGGCATCGAGCATGGTCATGTTGAAACAGTTCACTCTTACACGAATGACCAGAACTTAATTGATAACTACCACAGTGCTGACCGTCGTGGTCGTTCTGCACCATTAAATATGGTTATCACTGAAACGGGTGCGGCGAAAGCAGTATCTAAAGCGCTTCCTGAAATGGCTGGTAAACTAACTGGTAATGCGATTCGTGTTCCTACGCCAAACGTTTCTATGGCAATTCTTAACCTGACGCTTAAGAAAGAAACAACAACTGAAGAGATCAATGCTTATCTACGTCGTACTGCATTGTACTCTGAGCTTCAGCAGCAGATTGACTATGTTGATTCGCCTGAAGTAGTTTCTTCTGATTTCGTTGGTTCCCGTAAGGCGGGTATCGTTGATGGTAAAGCTACAATCGTGAATGGTGATAAAGCGGTTCTTTACGTTTGGTACGATAATGAGTTCGGTTACAGCTGTCAGGTTGTTCGTATTCTTGAGCAGGTAGCGGGTTGTAAGTTCCCTGAATACCCTCTGGATAAGAAATAATTGATTTTGATTGAAAACTGATCAGTGTGGATTTTGGAGTTAAATTAGTCTAACCCTTATATTCTGCTAGTCTTAAAGGCCAAGAGTTTGATCAAGCTCTTGGCCTTTTTTTATGGGTTGGCTAAAAACTGATCTTCGTCTTTGATTTATAACAAAAATACTCAAAGGAGGTAGTGTAAAGCTAGTCTCCTTTCGATATAATTTCGCAGATTTTTGGGTGGGGGAAACCCCGAAAAGTTTACTAGCATGCTAAATACTCACGTAAGAATGAGTACTAAGCGAGCTTTGATGAGAGACTTGGCAATCGAATGATTAAGCTAAAACGTGGCCTTGATCTTCCCATCTCTGGAAGTCCAGAGCAGTCTATTCGTCAAGGAAATTCAGTTCGCACTGTCGGCGTTGTAGGTTTTGACTACAACGGTATGAAGCCTACGATGGAAGTTCAAGTAGGTGATCAGGTCAAGTGTGGTCAGGTGATTTTCTCTGACAAGAAGACTCCAGGAGTGCTGTATACAGCACCGGCTTCCGGCAAAGTGGTTGAAATCAACCGTGGGGAGAAACGAGTTCTACAGTCCGTTGTGATCGAAGTGGATGGTGACGAGTCTGTAGAATTTCCGAAATACAGCGATACAGCAAGCCTAACCCGCGAACAGGTTCAGGAGAATCTTGTAACTTCTGGTATGTGGACGGCGTTGCGTACGCGTCCTTTCAGTAAAGTACCGGAAGTAGGTTCAGTCCCTGCATCTATTTTTGTTCAGGCAATTGATACCAATCCATTGGCAGCTGATCCTCAAGTGATTATTCAGGAAAAAGCGGAAGCTTTTAAGAGTGGTCTTGAGATCTTAACAAAGTTAACTGATGGAAAAGTATTTGTATGTCAGGCTGAAGGTGCAAGTACTCCTGTTCCTTCAACTGCGCAAGTACAACTGGCAGGTTTTGCTGGTCCTCATCCAGCTGGTCTTCCTGGTACGCATATTCATTTCCTAGATCCAGTGAATGCAGCTAAAACAGTCTGGACAATTAATTACCAAGAAGTGATTGCGATTGCTAACTTGTTCTCAACAGGTCGTTTGGACATTGAGCGTGTTGTTGCTCTTGCCGGTCCTCAGGTTAAGAAGCCAGGTTTGGTTCGCACTCGTGTAGGCGCGAATGTAAATGACCTTGCGGCGGGTGAGTTAGATGGCTCGAATAACCGTTTGATCTCTGGTTCTGTCTTTGGTGGTCGTGCTACTCGTGGCCCTGTTAGTTATCTTGGTCGTTACCACACTCAGATTTCTGTTCTTGAGGAAGGTACCAACCGTGATTTCATGGGGTGGCTATCTCCTGGTGGTAAGCGCTTCTCATTATTGAATATCTATCTTTCCAAGTTGGCTCCAAGCCGTCTCTTTAACTTCAATACTAATACTAATGGTAGTGAGCGTGCGATGGTTCCTGTGGGGCTCTATGAAAAAGTGATGCCTCTGGATATTTTACCAACTCAGTTGCTTCGCTCGTTAGCGGTAGGTGATACTGAAACCGCTCAATTGCTTGGTGCGTTGGAACTTGATGAGGAAGATTTGGCATTGTGTACTTTTGTTTGCCCGGGCAAATACGAGTACGGTCCAATCTTGCGTGATAACTTGACCCGAATTGAGAAGGAGGGCTAACCGTGAGTCTTAGAGGTTTCCTAGACAAAATCGAGCCCCAATTCCATAAAGGGGGCAAATACGAGAAGTGGTATGCGCTTTTTGAAGCGGTGGATACTATTTTCTATTCTCCAGGCAGCACAACCAAAACAACGGCCCATGTACGCGATGGTATTGACCTTAAGCGTATGATGATCACCGTTTGGTTTTTGCTATGGCCAGCTATGTTTTACGGCATGTGGAATATCGGCTTGCAGGCAAATACTGCCATTGCTGCAGGTACAGGTACTGCGCCGACTGACTGGCACGCATTATTCTTTACTGGTCATGATCCTGCCAGCATGTTGGATAACTTCATGTTTGGTGCGGCTTACTTCCTGCCAATTTATTTCGTTGCTTTCGCAGTGGGTGGTATCTGGGAAGTATTGTTCGCGATTACTCGTGGCCACGAAGTTAACGAAGGTTTCTTCGTAACCTCTATCCTGTTTGCATTGATTCTTCCACCTTCAATCCCACTGTGGCAGGTTGCTTTGGGCATCAGCTTCGGCGTTGTGATTGGTAAGGAAGTGTTCGGTGGAACAGGTAAAAACTTCCTGAACCCGGCATTAACCGGTCGTGCTTTCCTGTTCTTTGCATATCCTGCTCAAATGTCAGGTGATGCAATCTGGACAGCTGTAGACGGCTTCTCAGGTGCGACTCCGTTGAGTCTTGCTGCAACTGGTGGTGTAGACGCCATTCTTGCTAGCGGTGTAACTTGGGCAGATACCTTCTTCGGTAATATCCAAGGTTCTGTGGGTGAAACATCAACTCTGATGCTGTTGATCGGTGGTGGTGTACTGCTGCTTACAGGCATTGCATCGTGGAGGATCGTTGCCGGTGTAATGATCGGTATGGTTGCTACCTCGCTACTACTAAACAGTGTTGATTCTGAAACTAACCCAATGTTTGCGTTGCCTTGGTACTGGCACTTAACCCTAGGTGGTTTTGCAATTGGTATGTTGTTTATGGCAACAGATCCAGTATCCGCATCTATGACGAATAAAGGTAAGTGGTATTTTGGTGCTTTGATTGGCTTCATGGTGGTGTTGATCCGTGTGGTTAACCCTGCGTTCCCAGAAGGCATGATGCTGGCGATCCTATTTGCTAACTTGTTCGCCCCGTTAATTGATCACTTCGTGGTTCAAGCAAACATCAAGAGGAGGTTAGCGCGTGTCTAGTAATAACGATACGATCGGAAAAACTATCACAGTTGCACTTCTTCTTTGTATTGTGTGTTCTGTGATTGTATCTGGTGCGGCAATTGCGCTAAAACCTGCGCAAATTGCTAACAAAGCATTGGATATGCAGCGAAACATTCTTGCTATTGGTGGTTTGTCTAAACCAGGTGAGAGCCTAACTAAAGCCAAAGTTGAAGAGTTGTTTGGTCAGATCGAAGAAAAGTATGTCGATATGAGCACTGGTAAGTTTACGGAAGCTCCTTTCCCTAACTACGATCAAGTAAAAGCAACGAAAGATCCTAAGTTTTCTGAGAAGATTCCTGCGGATCAGGACATTGCTTCTTTGAAGCGTAAAGCGAATGTAGCAACTGTCTATAAAGTGGTTGGTGGTGAAAATGCTGGTCGCTTGATTCTTCCTGTTAGTGGTTATGGCTTGTGGTCAACGCTCTATGGTTTCGTAGCACTTGAGTCAGACCTAAATACGGTTGCTGGTTTAGGCTTCTATACACACGGTGAAACTCCGGGGCTAGGTGGTGAAATTGATAATCCACGTTGGAAAAAAATGTGGGTTGGCAAATCTATCTATGATGCAAACGGTAATGTCGTAGCCAAAGTTAAGAAAGGCATTGTGAATCCTGAAATTGCTGTTGAAAAGCAGCATCAGGTAGATGGTCTTTCTGGTGCAACACTTACCAGTAACGGTGTAAGTAATCTGATTAAGTTCTGGTTAGGTGACAATGGTTTTGCACCTTTCCTAAAGAACTACCAAGCAGGGGAGGCTTAATCAATGTCTGATATTAAACAGGTATTGACTGAACCAGTCGTAAAAAATAACCCAATTGCACTTCAGATTCTTGGTATCTGTTCAGCGCTTGCTGTAACCACTTCTCTGAACGTTGCTTTGGTGATGAGTATGGCAGTAATTGCAGTAACTGCTTTCTCTAACCTTTTTGTTTCTGTAATTCGTATGCATATTCCTAGCAGCATTCGGATTATTGTTCAGATGACGATCATTGCATCCTTGGTAATCGTTGTGGATCAGGTATTGAAAGCCTTTGCTTACTCAATCAGTAAGCAGCTTTCGGTATTCGTTGGTCTGATTATTACTAACTGTATTGTAATGGGTCGTGCTGAAGCCTATGCGATGAAAAATGGCCCATTCATGAGCTTTATGGATGGTATTGGTAATGGTCTTGGTTATTCTGCGATTCTTATCGTGGTTGCCTTCTTCCGTGAGCTGTTCGGTGCTGGTAAGTTGTTCGGTATCGAAATTCTGCCTTTGGTAACTGAAGGTGGTTGGTATAACCCGAACGGTCTGTTGTTGCTTCCACCAAGTGCGTTCTTCTTGATCGGTGGCATCATCTGGGCAATTCGTACCTTCCAGAAGGATCAGGTTGAAGCACCTGACTTCAAGATTGCTAAAAATACAACGAAGGAGGCTTACTAATGGAACATTATTTAAGTCTTTTAGTACGTGCCATTTTCGTTGAGAACATGGCATTAGCTTTCTTCCTGGGGATGTGTACCTTCATTGCAATCTCTAAGAAGATTCAAACCTCTTTAGGTCTGGGTATTGCTGTTATCGTGGTATTGGCCATTACAGTGCCGGTAAACAATCTGATTTATACCTACCTTCTTAAAGAAGGTGCGTTGACTTGGATTAGCCCTGATTACGCTACAGTGGATCTAAGTTTCCTTGGTCTGTTGAGCTACATCGGTGTGATCGCTGCAATGGTTCAAATCCTGGAGATGGTGTTGGATAAATACATTCCTACACTATACAACTCTCTGGGTGTGTTCCTGCCGTTGATTACCGTGAACTGTGCAATCATGGGTGCTTCATTGTTTATGGTGGAGCGTGATTATCAGTTTGGTGAAAGTGTTGTGTATGGTGTGGGTGCTGGTATTGGTTGGGCACTTGCGATTACTGCACTTGCGGGCATCCGTGAAAAATTGAAGTACAGCGACATTCCTGAAGGGTTACGCGGTTTAGGTATTACCTTTATGTGCGTAGGCTTGATGTCTCTTGGCTTCATGTCTTTCGGCGGCATTTCTTTGTAGTCGGTCACTATAGCGAGGGTATATAAATGTTAGGAACTGAAGTAATACTCGGTGTAGTGATGTTCACAGTGATCGTTATGGCGTTGGTGGCAGTTATTCTTTCTGCTCGTGCCAAACTTGTGAACTCAGGTGATGTCACTATCGGGATCAATGACGATGATGATAAATCTATCGTTACGCCAGCAGGTGGTAAGTTGCTACAGACATTGGCAGCTTCCAATGTATTCTTGTCATCAGCGTGTGGTGGTGGCGGTACTTGCGCTCAGTGTAAATGTAAGGTGTTTGAAGGCGGCGGCGACATGCTACCAACGGAAGCCTCTTACTTTACTAAGCGTGAAGCTCAAGAAGGTTGGCGTCTTGCATGTCAGGTGGCTGTTAAGCAAGACATGAAGATCGAAGTTGAAGATGAAGTCTTCGGCGTTAAGAAGTGGGAATGTACGGTTGAATCTAACCCGAATGTTGCTACCTTCATTAAGGAGCTAACGCTTCGCCTTCCTGAAGGTGAAAATGTTGACTTCCGTGCAGGTGGTTATGTTCAGTTAGAATGTCCGCCACACCATGTTAAGTACAGTGATTTTGATATTCCTGAAGAATATCGTGGTGACTGGGATCACTTTGGCATCTTTAAGTATGAGTCAATCGTTAAAGAGCCTGTGATTCGTGCTTACTCAATGGCGAACTACCCTGAAGAGCGTGGTGTTGTTAAGTTCAATATTCGTATTGCAACGCCGCCTCCAGGTACTGATCACCCACCAGGTATCATGTCATCTTACGTATTCAACCTGAAACCAGGCGATAAGATTACTGTATACGGCCCATTTGGTGAGTTCTTCGCGAAAGATACTGATGCTGAAATGGTGTTTATCGGTGGTGGTGCAGGTATGGCGCCTATGCGTTCGCACATCTTCGATCAGCTTAAGCGTCTTAACAGCAAGCGTAAGATCAGCTTCTGGTACGGTGCTCGTTCTATGCGTGAGTCCTTCTACAATGAAGAGTACGACATGCTTGCAGAAGAGAACGAGAACTTTGATTGGCATTTGGCTCTTTCAGACCCTCAACCAGAGGACAACTGGGAAGGCTTGACCGGGTTCATTCATAACGTACTTTATGAAGAGTACCTGAAAGACCACCCTGCGCCAGAAGATTGTGAGTTCTACATGTGTGGGCCTCCAATGATGAACGCAGCCGTAATCAACATGTTGGAAAACTTGGGTGTAGAGCCTGAGAACATTCTGCTTGATGACTTCGGTGGTTAAATAAAAAAGGCCGCATTTGCGGCCTTTTTTATTTGTAATTTTTTATTTCTGATTAATCTCTCATACAACATCTGATTTTGTAGGTGTCTCTTGTCTCAAAAGCAAATCTTAATAGGCTTCCTTTTACTGGTTGCGATTCTTTCGATCGGTATCTTTAACAAAAATAGCTCTTCTACTGATAAAGCCCAGGTTAAAAGTTCGTATCAAGGGCGAGCCATGGGGACCACGTACAGTGTAGTGTATGTTCTAAATGGCAAGGTTGAAGAAAAGGTCGTTCAGACTCGAATTGATCAGGCCATTAATCTTGTTAATGATCAGATGTCTACGTACAAAGCAGACTCAAATTTATCTATTTTTAATCAAAAGCCTGCAGGAGCCTGTTATAAGTTTCCTCAAGATACCTATCGTGTGTTGGAAATGGCGGTGGAGATAAGTAACGTCACTGAGGGGGCTTTTGATCCGACTGTAGGGCCTTTAGTAAACCTCTGGGGGTTTGGACCGGATTATCACGAATCCAAAAGGCCGTCTGATGAGCAAATACGAGAACTCAAGTCGACTAAAGTCGGATATCAATACCTTACGTTGAAAGAAGATAATGTGGCGTGTAAGGAAAAAGATATATACGTTGATCTGTCCGCCATTGCAAAAGGATACGCTGTAGATCTGGTTGCGGAGTATTTGGATAAGCTAGGTATAGAATCTTATTTGGTTGAAATTGGTGGTGAACTGAAAGCGAAAGGTATAAAACCAAATAATGAGTATTGGTATATTGCTATCGAAAACCCAGAAACTGAACTTGGTCGCTCAGTTCATAAAATTCTGGAACTTCAAAATACTGGGATAGCAACGTCTGGGGATTACAGAAACTATTTCGAAGTTGATGGAAAACGTTTCTCTCACACTATTGATCCTCAGACTGGTATGCCAATTAAGCATAACTTGGCTTCGATCAGTGTTTTGAATCCTTCAGTAGCGTATGCTGACGCAATGGCTACCGCTATGAATGTTATGGGCCCTGAAAAAGCTTTGCTTCTGGCAGAGAAACAAAGTCTGGCAGTTTATCTGTTGGTAAAGAGCGATAAGGGCTTTGAAGTCAAAAGTACAGATGCCTTTTTGCAGTATATAATTGAATAATATTCGAATGAATTGACGCTTGGCTGGATTGAGGGCTTCTTAAGGAAGTACAATTCGCCATTAAATAGTATTCGCTGAAAGCTGAACTTTTCCTTGAGTTCTCTTTCAAAAAGCAAATTAATTCGTGAAATCAAATCGGTGGTAATTCTATGGAATTAATGATTGTTGCTTTTGTGGTTATGTTGTTGCTGGTAGCTGGTATGGCTATTGGGGTCATCATGGGCCGGGAACCAATCAAAGGGTCATGCGGAGGCATGGCTGCATTAGGTATGGATACTGCGTGCGATATTTGTGGCGGTAACCCTGCCAAATGTGATGAAGAAAACGAAAGACAGCGTAAAGCTGCACAAGGCAAAGACGATCAGTTTTACGATGCTTCTAACTGATTAGTTATTTCAAGTTAAGTTGGTATACGAAAACAATAAATAAGTTATGGGTTGAATGTTTAACCCATAGAACACAGGGAAAACTTAATGGCGGATTTATATTACGACGTAGTAGTTATTGGTTCTGGTCCTGCGGGCGAAGGTGCTGCAATTAATGCAGCCAAGTGCGGAAAGCGTGTGGCTGTTATCGAAATGCAATCACAGGTAGGTGGTAACTGTACTCACAAAGGTACGATACCTTCAAAAGCGTTACGTCATGCGGTAAAGCAGATCATTACCTTTAATACCAACCCTATGTTCCGTGATATTGGTGAACCTCGTTGGTTCTCTTTCCCGAATGTGTTGAAAGGCGCTAATCGTGTGATGCAGAAGCAGGTAAAGCTGCGTACTGAGCATTATGCACGTAATCGTATCGACATACATTTTGGTCATGCGAAGTTTGTTGATCAGAATACCATTACAGTAACAGGTGGCTCGAATACAGCGGATCGCCTGCATGCCAAGAACTTCGTGATTGCAACAGGCTCCCGTCCTTGGCACCCACCCGGTGTTAACTTTAATCATCCACGCGTCTATGACAGTGATTCCGTGCTTGAACTTCAACATACACCGCGGACTTTAATTATTTATGGTGCGGGTGTGATTGGCTCTGAGTATGCTTCTATTTTTGTTGGCTTAGGCGTGAAAGTAGACCTGATCAATCCGGCTGATACCTTACTGTCTTTTCTTGATAGTGAAATCTCGGATGCATTGGGTTATCACCTTCGCAGTAATGGCGTGATGGTTCGGCATAATGAACAGTTTGAATCACTAGAAGCGCAAGAGAATGGAGTTATTCTAAATCTTCAGTCCGGTAAGCGATTAAAAGCAGATGCTTTCTTATGGTGTAATGGTCGTTCAGGTATTACGGACAATCTTGGGTTGGAGAATATCGGTTTAGAGCCAAATTCTCGTGGTCAGCTGGAGGTTGATGAGCACTATCGGACCTCTGTTGAAAACGTCTATGCCGCTGGTGATGTGATCGGTTGGCCAAGCTTGGCTAGTGCTTCCTATGATCAGGGACGAGCAGCCTCTAAGGACTTGGCTGAAGACCCTGAGTTCCATATGGTCACGGATGTACCTACAGGGATTTATACTATTCCGGAAATTAGCTCGGTAGGTTTAACGGAGCAGCAATTGACCGAGAAAAAAGTACCTTATGAAGTAGGGCAGGCGCAATTTCAGCATACGGCTCGTGCGCAAATTACGGGTGAACCGATTGGTATGCTGAAGATTCTTTTCCATCGTGAAACGTTGGAAATTTTGGGCGTTCACTGTTTTGGTGATCAAGCGTCTGAGATTGTTCACATTGGACAGGCAATTATGAATCAGCCGGGTGAGTTAAACAGTATCAAATACTTTGTAAATACCACGTTCAACTATCCAACCATGGCTGAAGCTTATCGTGTTGCTGCATTAAATGGCTTGAACCGAATTTTCTAGCTTGCTTGAGCTTTGATTTCAAAGGCTTCTGATTTGCGTCAGAGGCCTTTTTTATTACGTAAAATCCTTATCAGATTTACTTGTTTTTATATCTGTTTTTCGAGTAAGAGAGCGCCTTATTATTTGTTTTGTTTATGATATGATTCGCGCCATTAGATTGATAAGCTTTCCAGCGGCTGTATTACGATTAACATAATTGCCAGTCGTTGAACGATGATTAAGGTGAGTGAGACATGCTAAAGAAAGATAAGCAAAAAGTGTTTAAAGATGTATGGAGTGATGACCATATTAAGTCATTTCTTGAGCGTGCGCCTTATGGTGATGAAAACCCTGATTTCTATGCGCTAAATATTGCTTATCGTTATATGGTTGCTGATGATTTTGCTCGGTTCGTCGCTTTCTTTAAGGAAGCGGGTCGTGACATTGAGGCTACCGGTCCTGAAGGGAAAAACATGAAGCAGCTATTGGCTGAGCATCCAAACGGTGAAGATTATCTTGCAGCTCTGTAAGGCTAGGATAAAATTATCGTAAAGAAGGAGCGTTAAGCTCCTTTTTTTGTGTCTGGCTGTTTGAGTCGAGTTAGCTTCCGAAGGCATACCTTTACTGGTTAAGCCTTTACTGAACAGGGCTTTATGAGGCATGTATATGATGGATGAAGAATTACAACAAATTGAGAAAGCGTATGATTTGGTGACTGAGTTCATAGTGACTTATTCATTCCAGGTTTTGGGTGCAATTATCGTATTGGTTATTGGCTTCTTTATTGCCCGTGCAATTTCTAAGGCAATGAATAAGTTCTGTGTTTCTAGAGGGATAGATGTCACATTAGCAAAGTTTCTCGCAAGCGCGGTTAATATTCTTATTCTCGGTTGTTTCATTATTATCAGTTTAGGAAAATTTGGAATCAGTATTGCCCCGTTTGTTGCTGCTCTAGGTGCTTTAACTTTCGGGATTGGATTAGCGCTGCAAGGGCCTGTTTCGAACTATGGCGCAGGTCTCGCTATTATTTTGTCTCGACCTTTTAAAGTCGGGGATACTGTTACCATTAGTGATTACTCAGGGGTCGTAACAGACGTAAAGCTCGCTAATACTCAGTTAGCTACGGAAGATGGTGAAATCATTACCATTCCGAATAAGAAAATTATTGGCGAAGTCATTCACAACTCATTTAGCTACAAGTTGGTAGAAGTGGTTGTTGGCATTGATTACGCTGATGATTCACAGGCCGCAGTTGATTCCATCGTATCGGTTTTAAATGACTTTGATGTGGTGGCAGATGACCCTAAGCCTCAGGTGGGTATCGATAACTTTGGTGATTTCTCCGTAAACTTGGGCGTTCGATTTTGGGTGCCTATGAATAGCTATTACGAAACTAAGTATCAAGTGAATCAGAAAATTTATGAGGCGATTAAGCGAAATGGGATATCCATTCCGTTCCCTAGACGAGAAGTGAAAATGCTAGATAAATAGTTTCTTACAGCCATTAAAAAACGCAGCTTTTAGCTGCGTTTTTTAATGAGGGGCAGATGAACTTTCTTATGAAAGAGAGGCAATCTTTTGCTCAAGCTTAACCTGATCTTTGGCAAAATTTCGAATGCCTTCAGCAAGCTTCTCTGTTGCCATTGGATCCTCGTTCATAGCCCAGCGGAAGTCAGCTTCATTAAAGGTAACCGCTTCCATAACTTCATATTTATCCGCAAATAGCTTCTGCTCGAGCACTGATGTGGATTGTTCTAGATCAGAAAGCAGAGCAGGGCTGATGGTTAAACGATCACATCCTGCCAATTGTTCAATTTCACCTGTGTTACGGAAGCTTGCGCCCATAACAATAGTTTTATGGCCATGCTGCTTGAAGTAGTTGTAGATCTTAGTGACTGATAGTACACCAGGGTCGGTTTGAGCAGTGTAATCTTCACCTGTTGATGCTTTGTACCAGTCTAGGATGCGGCCAACAAAAGGCGAAATTAGGAATGCATTGGCTTCAGCTGCAGCAACGGCTTGGACGAAGCTAAAGATAAGGGTCAGGTTGCAGTTGATGCCTTCTTTCTGAAGTATTTCAGCGGCTTTGATACCTTCCCAAGTGGAAGCAATCTTAATGAGTACACGATCTTTACTTATGCCGTTCGCTTCGTAAAGTTCGATGATTTGCTTGGCTTTGGTAACCGTTGCTTCTGTATCGAACGATAATCTTGCATCGACTTCTGTTGAAATATAGCCCGGAATGATTCCTGTGATTTCTGTGCCGAGGTCAACGCCGAACTTATCACAGGCCAGTGAAACTTGTTGTTTAGCACTGGAAGCATGACCTTTTGCCCATGAAAGTGCATTCTTCAGCAGGTCTTGGTAATGAGGTAATTCGGATGCTTTCAGCAATAGTGATGGGTTGGTGGTCGCATCAACAGGCTTAAAGATTTTGATGGCTTCGATGTCACCTGTATCGGCAACGACTTGTGTCATTGTTTTTAGTTGGTTTAACTTGTTATCCATAACGCAACTTCTTCTGTAAATTTTGAGTATTCTTACCCATACCATATTACAACTGGATTACAAAGGTAAGGGTAAGAGCCTCAATATTCACTTAAAGTTGTTCGGGAACCATCTCCAGTGCTTCAATCAGTACCTCAAGTCCAGCTCCACGCTTAGGTGCATTTTCTGAAATATGGCGACGGAAGCGGCGAGCTCCAGGCACGGCTTGGAACATTCCCAGAATATGCCGAGCAATATGGTTCAGGTAGGTACCTTTTTCGAGCTCGGATTCAACGTATGGGTAAATAGCTCGAATTGCATCATGACGAGAAACTTGTTCTGCTGAGAGGTCTCCAAAGATTCGTTGATCCACCTCTGAAAACATATAAGGGTTGTTGTAGGCTTCCCGGCCAATCATGACACCATCGACTTTGGTTAAATGTTCTTCCACTTCTTCAAGTGTCTTTACGCCGCCGTTCAGTGAAATATGAAAACCAGGAAACTCTTCTTTTAAGCGATATACGAAGTCGTATTTCAGCGGTGGAATTTCACGGTTTTCTTTTGGGCTCAAGCCTTTCAAAATTGCTTTTCGAGCATGAACAATAAAGGTTTCACATTGGGATATGTGATTTACGGTACCGACGAAATTTAAGAATTCTTCATAGCTATCGCGGTCATCAATACCAATGCGAGATTTAACAGTCACAGGGATAGAAACAACATCTTGCATTGCTTTGATGCATTCACCGACCAATTCCGGTTCTGCCATTAAGCAGGCACCGAAGCTCCCATTCTGAACTCGGTCACTCGGACAGCCGACGTTAAGGTTAATTTCATCGTAGCCTCTGTTTTCGGCAATTTTTGCACATTCAGCCAAGGCTTTAGGATCGGATCCGCCTAGCTGCAATGCCACAAAGTGCTCTGCGTCGTTAAACTTCAAGTGGCGTTCTCTATCCCCAAAGAGAATCGCGCCGGTAGTAACCATTTCAGTATATAGCAGTGTGTGTTGGGTCAGCTCTCGCATGAACGTTCTGTAGTGGCTGGTTGTCCAATCTAACATTGGGGCAATGGAGAGTTTTCGGGAATGGTTAATATCGTGCATACAACTACTTTTTGATGGTAAGAAATCAGAGTGCGCGGAGTTTAACATTTTCTAAAAAATAGGCCGATATGTTTATGGATCAAATATGTTTAAAAATGTCAAAAATCCCAGTAAAGCCGATAAAGGATGCTACTCTTAGTGGAAGATGAGTAAATAAATAAGCCGACAGGTTACAAGTGGAAATAGGCTTGAAGCACTAAACGTTCGGGGGAGTTGAATGAACGAAGACGATTTACTTTTCATGGATGAAGAGGAAGCCGAAACCAAAGATGAGGTTGAGCCTTGGAAAATTCTGATCGTTGATGATGAAGCAGAAGTCCACGATGTTACACGCTTTGCTTTATCGGGATTCGAATTTGATGATAAGCCGTTGCAGTTTCTTGATGCATACTCTGGTCAAGAAGCCAGAGGGATCTTAGCCAATCACCCAGACGTAGCGGTCATCCTGTTAGACGTAGTGATGGAATCTGAAGATTCCGGACTCAGGGTGGCTAAGTTCATTCGTGAAGAACTCAAATACACCAGTGTTCGTATCATTCTTAGAACTGGCCAGCCTGGACATGCACCGGAAAAGACTGTAGTTCGGGATTACGATATCAATGATTACAAAGCAAAAACTGAGCTAACGGCTCAGAAGCTTTATACCTTAATGTTGTCTAGCCTGCGTTCCTACCGTGACATTGTCAGTCTTGAAAGAAACAAACGAGGCTTAGAGAAGGTTATTCAGTGTTCTCGTGGCATTTTTGAAAAGCACGCGATGGACCAGTTTGTAGAAGGTGCACTTGAGCAATTAGTTTCTTTGCTGTTTCTCGATCATCAACCTGAACTCTACAGCTATGACAGCCTTGCAGTTGAACTTAAGGACACAACCCGTCTTCGTTCCTTATGCAGTTGTGGAAAATTTAAGGCCAAAGGCGATTTCTGTCTAAGCGATCTGCCCGAAGATGTTCGATGCATTTTTAAACAGGCTATCTCTGAAAAAAGCAATATCTTCCGAGACAATGACTTAGTGGTGTACTGCGAAGGTAAACGGCGAGCCATTCTTATGTACGTTGATGGTCATCATGTGCTTTCTGCTCTCGATAAAGAATTGTTGGAAGTGTTTACTAAAAACGTAGTAACCGCGTATGAAAATATTGAGATATACGAGAAGACTCAACAGCGGACTGATGATTTGATTGCATACTTGGCCGAGTTAACCGAATGCCGAGATCAATTTGTTGGACGTCATACTCAGCGTGTTGCGGAAATTTCTGCCAAGCTGGGTGAATATTTTGGTTTGTCGTTACAGGAGATTTCTGCACTGAAAACTGCAGCGCCTCTTCATGACTTCGGGAATTTGATGTTGCCGGAAGAGTTACTTCACAAGAATGGCTCATTAACTGACGAAGAGATGGAGAAGGTCAGAACACATTCCCAGCGTGGTGCGGAAATGCTGGCTCAGGCAGATCAAGAGATACTGAAGTTGGCTGGCACCATTGCTCAAGATCACCATGAAAAGTGGGATGGTTCCGGATACCCTCACGGCAAGCAAGGCGAAGAAATTCATATTATGGGGCGCATTGTAGCCATTGCTGATGTGTTTGATCTGTTGGCTTGTAAACGCAGCTATCGTGAACCTTGGCCTTTGGAAGATATTATCCGTTACTTTGAAGATCAGAAAGGGCTGCATTTTGACCCCGCTTTGGTTGATATCCTGCTCAGTCATCTCAATGAGTTTATTAAAATTCGAGAGAAATTCCCCGATCCAGAATATCATTCAACGGAGTAGGGCAGGCTGATTAATAAAAAATAGCTTTCCATTAAGTGGGGTCGAACTAATACTGCTGATCAATAGCAAGGTTCGCCCCATTTCTGTATCATTGCCTGCAAATTTTATTTCCTTCCTTTGAACGTATTTTTGAGATAGATAAATGACAGTTCGTACGCGTATTGCGCCATCTCCAACTGGCGATCCACACGTAGGTACCGCCTACATTGCCCTTTTTAACTTATGTTTTGCGCGCCAGCATGGTGGCCAATTCATTCTTCGTATTGAAGATACTGACCAAACGCGTAGTACACAGGAATCTGAAGACCAAATTTTGGAAGCTATGCGCTGGATGGGGCTGGAATGGGATGAAGGGCCGGATGTAGGTGGTCCTCACGGTCCGTATCGCCAAAGCGAGCGTAAAGACAGCTACCGTCAGTATGCCGAAGACTTGATCGAGAAAGGTCATGCGTTCTACTGCTTCCGTACGCCAGAAGAGCTTGATGTGATCCGTGAAGAGCGTAAAGCTGCAGGCTTGAATCCTGGTATTAAAGGTGACTTAGAGCTTCCAGCAGACGAAGTTAAAGCACGCCTTGAAGCGGGTGATTCGTATGTGATCCGTATGAAAGTGCCGGATGAAGGCACGTGTGTAATCGAAGATCGTCTTCGTGGCACCATTGAGATCGATTGGTCTCAAGTAGATTGTCAGATTTTGTTGAAATCAGACGGTATGCCAACTTATCACTTGGCCAACGTGGTTGATGATCACCTGATGGAAATTACTCACGTAATCCGTGGGGAAGAGTGGATTAACTCCGCACCTAAGCACAAGTTGTTGTATGAATACTTTGGCTGGGATATGCCTGAGCTAATCCACATGCCGTTGCTGCGTAACCCGGACAAAAGCAAGCTAAGCAAGCGTAAGAATCCAACGTCTATCACATTCTATGAGCGTATGGGATTTTTACCAGAAGCGCTAACCAACTACCTAGGTCGTATGGGTTGGTCAATGCCAGATGAGCGTGAAAAATTCTCTTTGGCGGAAATGATCGAGAACTTCGATATCAATCGTGTATCGCTCGGCGGGCCGATTTTCGACGTTGAAAAGTTAAGCTGGCTGAATGGCCTGTGGATTCGTGAGGAGCTTTCTGTTGAACAGTTTGCTGATCGTATTCATCAGTGGGCATTCAACGAGAAAAACATCATGCCGATGTTACCGTTTGTTCAAGGTCGAATTAATGCCTTCAGTGATATTGCGCCACTGGTTAACTTTATGTTCTCAGGCATGTTGCCGTTGGGAGCATCAGCGTTTGAGCACAAGAAACTGGATGAAGATGCCGTGAAGCGCGTACTTCAATTTACTTTGTGGAAATTGGAAGCACAGCGCCATTGGTCCAAAGAAAATATCTTTGCCGACATTAAAGCCTTGAGCAAAATTATGGATATTAAGATGGGTGACTTCATGCAGCCTATCTTTGTGGCCATTGCAGGAACACCAAACTCATGGTCAGTGATGGATTCTATGGCGATGCTAGGGCCGGATATGACCCGTGCGCGTTTGCGTTATGCATTGAATGAAGTACTGGGTGGCTTCTCCAAAAACGAAACCAAGAAAGTAGATAAAGAGTACCGAGCTATTCTTACTCAGCTTGAAGGTTAATTGATCGCTAATTAACCTAAATAGTGGTTTTTTAATAAGAATTTAACTTTTTTGAAATTTTTTCTTGACTGAGGATGGGGTAATCACTAATATGCACCCCGTCCAAAGCAGTGGGGCCTTAGCTCAGCTGGGAGAGCGCAACGCTGGCAGCGTTGAGGTCAACGGTTCGATCCCGTTAGGCTCCACCAAATTAACTTCTTGAAGTTAATTCTACTGCGTCCCATTCGTCTAGTGGCCTAGGACACCGCCCTTTCACGGCGGTAACAGGGGTTCGAACCCCCTATGGGACGCCACTCTTTCCCTCTGCTTTATCCTGACTTACTCTGTCTATTTTTTTTAGTCTATTCATAAGTTTTACTTTCTCTCTGTATTCGTTGTGTTTCGTTGTGTGATGATCTTTAGACGTTAGACGTTAGACGTTAGACGTTAGACGTTAGACGTTAGACGTTAGACATCCCTGTGATTCAGTTCACACCTTACTAGTGCTTCCTTATTTCTTCCCAATTTCGTTCACTGAGCTTGCCAAGTTGCTCTCTATCTTTACGTTTAACGACGGGAAAACACTTGGAAGTATCATGAACACGCTATTGAATCGAATTGGTGAATTTGCCATTTCAAAGTTTCATTTTCGACTTTGTTTGCTGATGTTGGCTGGTTTTACTCCGGTTTCAACTATTTTGTATCTGGATAAAGTCTATTGGGTTGCGGGCTTATCCAGTTTGGTTGTGAGTTATTGCTTGATAGTGGTGTTTTACCACTGCGACTACTTTGAACGCCAATGTCATCAGTTAGCCAGTGAGGTGATTAAAGATCCTCTCACGGGTGCCTTTAATCGACGTTTCCTCATTGAAAAACTGAATGAATGTTTATCGATCTTTCGACGTACCTTTGAAGTGACTTCGGTTATTTCCATCGATATAGACCACTTTAAATCCATCAATGATCAACACGGGCATGATGTGGGTGACGAAGTATTGCGTCAGCTCGTTCGGAATATTAAAGGCCGTATCCGTCATACGGATCGTTTATGTCGAGTAGGGGGCGAGGAATTTATTTTGGTATTGCCGGCTACGAATAAGTTCCAGTCGAGAGTAGTCGCTGAATCTTTGAGAGAAAGACTGAAACACTCCGAGTTTCCTAATGGTATGAAAGTGACTGTGAGTATGGGGATTTCAGAGATTGTAGCGGGGGATGATATTGATAGCTTAACTAAGCGCTCTGATGTGGCTTTGTATGAAGCTAAGCGAGCAGGGCGTGATCAGGTGATTTCTTGCTGAGATTAGACAGCGTATGTTTCAAGATCGAATAAAGACAAAAAAGGCGAAGAGCATATGTTCTTCGCCTTTTTTTGTGTGTCTTGGCTGAGTTTCTAGACGTTACTCTGTGACTCAGCCTTTGAAGCTTGGCTCACGTATTTGTTAAGGCAGTTTAATACAGCGGCTAAGCTGGCAGTTAGAATATCTTGATGGATAGCTGCGGCTTCTATGCTCTTGCCATTCACTTCTACCTGAAGGTACGCAATGGCTTTGGACTCAGAGCCGTGTTCCAGAGCATGTTCATGAAACTCCTGAACGTCGATGGTCAAACCTGCAAATCCAGACAGTGCATGGGTAAAGGCGGATACTGCGCCATTGCCTTGACCTGTGATGGTTTTGATTTCCTGGCCATCTCTTATCTCAGCTGTAACTACGTCTGATTCACTTCTGTGCACAGAATATTTTTCCAGTGCGTAAGGTGATGACGACGACATATAGTGCTCGTCGAACAAGGCCTTAATCGTTTCTGAATCTACAACCGTCGAAGTTTTCTCAGCATGAGATTGAACGATGCTACTGAAACCGATCTGCATCCAGCGCGGAAGTTGAATACCGTAATCCAAGTCAAGTGTATAAGCGACGCCGCCTTTGCCTGATTGGCTGTTGACTCGAATCACTTCCTGATAGTTGCGACCTAAGTCCGCAGGATCAATGGGTAGATACGCAATGTCCCAAGCATCTTCTGGTTGATGTTGATCCAAACACTTCTTAATCGCATCTTGGTGCGAGCCGGAGAAGGCGGTGAACACCAACTCACCTGCATATGGGTGACGGGGATGTACCGGCATCTGGGTCGCTTCTTTATAGACTCGTACAATTTTGTTCATGTCGGCCAAGTCCAGTTTAGGATCAATGCCCTGGCTGTATAGGTTCATTGCCATAGTCACAATGTCCATATTGCCAGTACGCTCACCGTTCCCCATAAGAGTGCCTTCGACCCGATCAGCTCCGGCCATCACTGCAAGCTCGGCCGCCGCTACGGCGCAGCCACGATCATTATGAGTATGAACACTGATGTTCACTGAGTCGCGACGATTAACGTGGTTGCAGAACCATTCAATCTGATCAGCAAATACATTCGGTGTCGCCATTTCAACGGTTGATGGCAAATTGATAATGACTTTGTTTTGCGGTGTTGGTTGCCAAACATCGATGACGGCATTGGCCACTTCAACCGCGTAATCAATTTCAGTGCCGGTGAAACTCTCTGGTGAATATTCAAAAGTCCATTGAGTTTCAGGATACTTAGCGGCGTATTCCTGAACCCACTTGGCACCTTGTACTGCGATGGCTTTAATACCGTCTTTGTCTTGTTTGAAGACCTTTTCACGTTGCACCGTTGAGGTTGAGTTATAAACATGCACGACGGCACGTTTAACACCTTTCAAGGCTTCAAAGGTTTTTTCAATCAAGTGTTCACGAGCTTGAACTAGCACCTGAACGGTCACATCGTCCGGAATTTGATTCTCTTCAATTAACCAACGAACAAAATCGTAGTCTGGTTGAGATGCGGCCGGGAAACCAATTTCGATCTCTTTAAAACCAACCTCTACCAATAATTGATAAAGCGCCTGTTTCTGGCTCACTGTCATAGGCTCGAGTAAGGCTTGATTACCATCGCGGAGATCCACGGAACACCAATAGGGTGCTTGTGTGATTACCTGATCCGGCCATGTGCGATTCTTCATTTGAATCGGTGCAAATGGGCGGTACTTTTTATGATTAAAGCTTAGGTGATGGCTAAAACCTGATGTATTTGCGCCTGACATTGTCTATTCCAGTTATGTTTTAAAGGGTTGATAGAATCTTTTGGATAATCAATTTAAGCCAGGTTAGGCGGTACCTGCATCTCTGGGTTTAAGATGTCTAGAGTCCTTTATGAGCCTGGCTTTCGTTAATGCATCTTTACTAACGAAAGTGCTTTCTTTTTGAGAAAGTGCTCTGAGCGCGTCTCCACTCGCTCGATCAATCTTGTGAATTGATATTTAAGAACCTTTGATCCTGGCGATTTGTCTGCTGGGTAACAGCGTTGACAGGAAGAAATTATATGTCTGATGGAAGGGCGATTGGTTGCTAATGTGCTGCTGTTTTTGAGTCTTTATGCAATAAGTAATTAAAATCTGTTTGTTGTGTGGTGATATATTGCTTTAATATTTGTGTGTTGAATATAAAAAGGAAGTTTTTCCTGTGATTGAGCTAGATCGTACCGATAAACGCATTATTGAAGAGTTGCAAAAAGACGGTTCTCTGAGCAATTTGGAGTTAGCCGAAAAAGTAGGGCTATCGCCATCCCCCTGTTCTCGTCGAGTCAAGCATCTTGAAGACAGTGGTGTCATTGTCGGTAAAGCGGTGCTATTGGATGCAGAAAAGTTGGGACTTAACTTAACTGCAATCATTCAAGTCAGCATGGATCGCCATACCCCAGATCGTTTTGAAAACTTTGATAAAACGCTAGAGGGCTACCCTGAAGTGGTCACCTGTTCTTTGATTACCGGTCAGGCGGCAGATTATTTAGTCGAAGTGCTGGTAACCGATATGGCGCACTATCAAGAATTTCTATTGAACAAGCTGACCACTATTTCAGGCGTAACCGGGGTTCATTCAAGCTTCGTGCTGAGAAAAATCATTAACCGGACGGCTGTGCCGTTGGATCATCTGAGTCGATAAGGGAATGGGGGCGGGGCTCTTAGCTCTCCAAATCATAGCTCAAGTTAGTTCTTAACTGTCTAGCTTTTTACTGTCTATCCTTCATTACCCGTTCTTTATTGCCCACACCAGGAACTCACGATTGCCATCGCCGCCTTTGATGGAGCTTTCGATGTAGCTCTTAACGGTGAGTCCTAATTCTGAACAAGTTGCGCGAATGTGGTTCTCAACGTCTTTATAAAGTGCTGGATCACGAACAATGCCGCCTTTTCCGATGCCTTCTTTACCTACTTCAAATTGAGGTTTTACTAAAGACACTAGATGTCCGCCAGATTTCATAACGGGAGCCAGGGCAGGGAGGATCTTAGTCTGGGAAATAAAAGAGACATCCATCACCACAATATCGAAGCCTTCACTGTTGATGGTATGAGGCAACACTAATTGAGGGTCTAGTTCACGAGCGTTAATGCCTTCGTATAAGGTCACGCGGTCATCGTTTCGTAGCGTTTCAACTAATTGATCGTGACCAACCTCAACTCCAACGACATGCTTTGCGCCAGCCTGTAACAAGCAGTCAGTAAAACCACCGGTAGAACAACCCACGTCTAAACCAATCATATCTGTCACATCAATATTGTTGTCTTTCAATGCACCTTCTAGCTTTAAACCGCCACGAGAAACGAACTTGTCTTCTTCATGGGCTTCAATTTCCAGCGGTTCAGAACCTTCCAGCTTAAAACTCGGTTTGGTAATGACTTTCCATTGACTGCCTATTTGAACTTTCACTCGACCCGAACTGATGAGCTTTTGCGCGTGGGTGCGGGAGTTAGCTAAGGACTGTTCAACAAGGACTACATCAAGACGTTTCATGGACTACTCAACGAAATTCAAAGACAAAATTTGGACGGTGTTGTAATGGGATTTTGGTATTGAGAATAAAGTGTGGCAACTATACCAGAAAAGTGAATTTAAGCCTTTTTAATCTTGTTTCCGGCGGCTCATTTTTAGCTGTTGTCATTGTTTTGTCTTTTTTCTGACTTATGGCTGACATTTTTCCAGGGTAGAAATTAACCGGTTTTGTAATTGAACTAACCGGTATAAAAGTCTTAACCGCCAGGGAGATAATAATGAAGCTAGCCGCGAAAGGTTTTGGAAAAGGGGGTTTGAATATTAGCCCTATGGTTCTTGCTGTAGCTATGGGCTCAGCTGTAATGGTTGGATGCAGTGATAATGATGACTCATCTTCATCTTCGCCAAGTGTTCAAACTGGAGTATTTGTAGATTCCGCAGTGGGCGGTATTAACTATCGTACTGCCACTCAATCAGGATCAACGAATGCTGATGGTGAGTTTAACTACATCGAAGGCGAAACGGTAACCTTCTCAATCGGTGATATTGATCTTCCGGCAACAGTGGCAAGTAATCTTTTAACGCCTCTGGATTTGGCTGATTCTGATAATCCTTACGATGAAGCTGCAAATAATATTGCTCGCCTTCTTCAAACACTTGATTCAGACGGTGATGCGTCAAATGGTATCACCATTGAACAAGCAAGCCATACTGCTGCAGCTGATGCTGAAATCACTGATTGGTCTGATACGGATGCGTTCGAAACAGCGGTTAATGATGTGTTTGAGCCAGATGCAATTGTTTCTGCGAATGAGGCAGCACAGCATTTGGAAGAAACCCTTCAAGAGAATAATGGCCACGCGTCTTTGACTATGATTGGCCGTTTTGCTGAAGAACAAGAGCTGGATGAAGGCATGGCTGAAATTGTGGCTTTCCACAAAAACAGCGACAGTATTCTGGTCATCAATGCAAACGAAAAGACTGTTGATATTTTGAATGCTGCGGAGCTTTCAAGTAATGAACTTGAGTCGCCACTCACTGCCTCTAATTTGATACGTCGTTCTCAGTTGAATGTAGGCGCGGATGTCGATGCAGATGAAAATCTTGATGGTTTTGAGTCAGGAGGCATCAACAGTGTTGCCGTTGTAAATAATTTAATGGCGGTTGCTGTTGAGCACGATGACAAGCAAGCAAACGGTGTCATTGCTTTCTATAGCTTGAATGAAGAGGGTGCTGCAACCTACGTGAAATCTGTTGCGGCGGGTGCGCTTCCAGATAATGTACAAATTTCTTCTGATGGTGCGTTTGCGGTTGCTGCGAACGAAGGTGAACCTTCAAGTGATTACACGAATGATCCTGTAGGTTCTGTAACCATCGTTGCTATTACAAATGGTGTGCCTGCCGACGACGGTACTCAGGTGACGTTTGAAGCCTTTAACGAGGGTGGTGCTCGTGCGGATGAAATTGAAGGCGTTCGTATTTCTGGTTTGAACGCGTCTGTAGCGCAGGATCTTGAACCTGAATACGTGGCTATTTCTGATGACAACACCACAGCCTTTGTTTCCCTTCAAGAAAACAATGCCCTCGCTGTGATTGATTTGGCGGAAGGGACTGTTGAGCGTCTGATTGGTCTTGGTTATAAAGATCACAGTGTTGAGGGGAATGGTTTGGATGCATCTAACAAAGATGACTGCTCTCAAGAAGACGTTGAAGAGCAGGAATGTGAAGAAGTAAACGACGGCATCAACATCAAAACCTATGCAAATCTTCGCGGCTTATATATGCCTGACAGTATTGCTAGTGTTGAGATCGAAGGCGTGAACTATGTTGTTACGGCCAACGAAGGGGATTCTCGCGAGTACTTCTTTGATGTCGCTAACGAAGAAGAGTGTATCGCTGCCAACGGTCTGGATTATGACGAAGACGATGGCTGCTTGGCTTGGATCGACGAAGTACGTGTTAAAGATCTGGAAGATTTAGATCTGTCGCTTAACGAAGAGGTGTTCACCGATGAAACCATTGCTGACAACGAAAATCTTGGCCGTTTGAAGGTGATTTCGACGGAAGGTGACACAGACAACAATGGTTCGCTCGAAACATTGTATTCCTTCGGTACGCGTTCATTCTCTATTTTCAATGGCGATACCGGTGCTTTGGTATTTGATTCAGGCGATGATTTCGAGCAAATCACTGCTCAAGCGCTAGGTACTGAAGGTTTTAATACAACCAACGATGAAAACGCGTTTGATGATCGTTCGGATGACAAAGGCCCTGAACCTGAAGCTTTGGCGGTAGGCAAAGTCGGAGATAAGACGTATGCCTTTGTCGGTCTTGAGCGTACCGGCGGCATCATGATGTATGACATTACTGATCCTGCTGAACCTATGTTTGTTCAGTACACAGTTAACCGTGACTATTCTGTGGACATTGAAGAGTCTCTGGAGGAGGCTGGTGATCTTGCGCCAGAAGGCTTCAAGTTCGTATCGGCTGAAGACAGCCCGACTGATAATGCTCTGCTGATTGTTGGTAACGAAGTGTCTGGCACGACGACAGTGTATGAAGTGAAGTAACATTTTTTCACTTTAGTTCGAAAGCCCTGGTTCGGAAGAGCCGGGGCTTTTTCGTTATCGTTAGGTCCATGCTTAAAACATCTATAGCTGATGCTTTTCTCAATATGTTTTGTGGGGTAGTGTTTATTGGTTCATAAATTTAAGGAATTGAATATGGATGCAATAGGAATGCATAAAGGCACTTGCCACTGCGGTAATGTTGAGTTTGAAGTAAACCTACCAAATGGCTTTGAAGAGTTATCGCGTTGCAATTGTTCAATGTGCGCACGTCGTGGCGCGGTTGTTACGTCGGTTCCTCTTTCATCATTCACCTTGTCAAAAGGGCAAAATCATTTAACCCTGTATCAATTCAACACCAAAACTGCAGAGCATTATTTTTGTGATACCTGTGGTATCTATACTCACCACAAACGTCGTTCTAATCCGAATCAATATGCAATCAATGTGGCCTGCCTTGAAGGTGTTGACCCGTTTCAGTTAGGGCCGATTCCGACGACTGATGGTCAAAATCATTCTTGTGATCGCAAATAGGCTTTTGAGCTTTTAGGAGGGCGTATGCTGGCTCGAATTCTAATTTCTTTGGGTGTCTGCATTTTTGCAGTAATTGTTCCTGTTTTGGAAATTAATGTGTCGCATGTATTTAACCCCGATTGGCCTGCGCACGCTCGCTTTCATGAGGTCTGGCAGTTATTTACTAACTGTGGAATCGGTTTGTTGTGTTTATGGTTAACTTGGTTGAAAAACAATGTTCGATTGGCCAGTGTTTTGATTGTGTTGGTTATGGGTGGTGTTTTATTTGCTCATGCGACAGAAACGTTCTATGGCGGTTCTGTTCTCTCCGGTAACTTAAGTAAAACCTTATTAGGGCTCGAACTTGCAGCGTTTGCGGCTTGTTTGGCGATCGTTTTTGCGATGGTAGCCGCTGTTCTTGATATGCGAAGCAAGGTTCAGTGACGTCTTAATGTGGATGAGTATTCATCGGACTGAATTAATGTTGTGTAAGTGAATGCTGACATGAAAAATGTAGAAAATAGCAAGAAGCAAAGGTATGGGCTAGTATCTTAATGATGTGGTGAAAACATAGTGATGCCCCATATGATCCGATCTATTTCCTACTTGATATTATCTATTTCGATTTTCAGCTTTTCTGCTCTTAGCTCGGCAAGCCCTAGCTCGGGCATCAAGCGACCTGTGTTAATTGTTGGGTTGAGTGAAACAGATTATTACCCTTTCTATTTTGAACAAGACGGGCAGATAGTGGGTGCAGCAGCAGAGATTGTGACTCATCTGGCTCACAAGCTTAAATATCAGTTGAAATATAAGCGATTCCCTTGGAAACGAGTACAGCATAATTTGGCTAAGGGTAACATTGATATGGTATTGCTTTACTTCAAAACACCGGAGAGGGCAGAACATGTGTATTATGTTGATCTTCCGCATGTCTATGAGTCGAGCTCATTAATTGTCCGTCGTGACAGTAGTATCAAGTATTCAGGCGACCTTAATCAGCTGATTACTTATACCTTTGGGAATGTGAACGGCTATTGGCATGGGGCGTCGTATTCTGAACATAAAACCCTCAATAAAAGGGCGTTCAGCTCTACCGAAGAGCTGTTAACTGGCTTGAAGCGTGGTTCAATAGACATAGCCGTAGGCAATAAACCGGTGATGTTGCAGATTGCAAAAACCATGGGGCACGAGGATCAGTTTGCTTTTTTAGAGCCTAAAATTGATTATGCGCCAGACTACATTGCTTTTTCCAAAGCGAAACCGAAAGCCAAAGAACGAGTGAAAGCGTTTTCTAAGGCGCTGAAACCTTTCCTTAAAACCAAAAAATATCGACAAATTCTTGAGAAATACGGGTTCGATATTGCGCCAAAGTAAGATACGATGCACGACTGGCTACCCAGTTTAGAGTTCATCTTATGGAACTCTTACTCGTTGTGTGACTCCAACGAACGTGGTTTTTGGCAATAACTTTGTGAGTACCTCATTTTGCGTCATTTCAAAATTTGCATATTAGTGTTGAGCTTGTTGGCGTTAGTTAGCCAGAGCTATGCGAATGCCGTGATGAGTGTATCGATGTCTCACGTTAAGGTTGGCCAAGGCAATGCGGTCACTTCTGATCAAACAATTTCAACAAGCATGTCGGATCACTGTAGCGAAATGATGCAAGACATGACTGCTGAACATCTACCACAAGCCAGCCATGATAACCCCTCTGCTGCAGGCGATTGTTGTCAGGATACTTGTCAATGTTCCCTAGGCGTTTGTTCTTCTCCGCTATTCCATAATGTGATCTCTATTACTTCCGTTATTTGGGCTTCCCAGCCTGAGTTTATAGATTCTCAAGCTTCAATCGTTCGACTCGCAGCTTCTCTATACCGTCCTCCTATCACTGCTTAAACACCCTTAGTGCGCCTACTTTTGGCGTATTCTCAGTCATTCGAAGTGTTTGTTACGTACAAATTGTTAGCCACAAATTGCTAGCTTCGGATGTTGGTATTTAGCAGTGATAAAGAACAATGAATATGAAAATAGTTTCCGTAGTCTTTGCGGTGGTCTTAGGCACGATTGTCGGTGTCTTGGTGACGCCATTTTTAGCTGAACAAGGTGTATTGCCTTCGTTTATTTCTTTAACTACGGGTCAGCAAGACTCGAAAAACAGCGAACCTGAACCTCTCTACTGGGTCGCCCCGATGGACTCCAATTACCGTCGGGATAAGCCGGGTAAGTCTCCCATGGGAATGGATTTAATTCCTGTTTATGCGCAAGAGGGTGGAAGTGATTCAAGCCCCGGTACCGTTAGTATTTCCCCCGAAGTCATCAATAACCTTGGTGTGCGTCTTGGTTTTGCCGAGATGCGAATACTTGAAAGCAGAATCGAAACTGTGGGCTATGTGCAATATAACGAAGATGCCCTGATTCACATTCATCCTCGTATTCAAGGCTGGATTGAAAAACTCTACGTCACAGCCGAAGGTGACCCCGTCAAAAAAGGTCAGCCTTTGTATGATATCTACTCTCAAGAGCTGATTAATGCGCAAGAGGAATTATTGTTAGCGCTCAATCAGCAAAGTATTCGTTTGAGACAGGCCGCCATGCGTAAACTCAGATTGCTGCATGTGCCTGAGAAAAGCATTCAACGCTTGTTGAGAACGCGTAAAGTGGCCGAGAACATTACGTTTTATGCGCCTCAGTCGGGTGTGTTAGATAACCTTTCGATTAGAGAGGGCTTCTTCGTAAAACCTGAGACAACCTTGATGTCCATTGGGGCTTTGGATGAAGTTTGGGTCGAGGCGGAAGTCTTTGAAAAGCAGGCGGGCTTGGCCCGTATAGGTGCTGATGTCACCATGACACTGGACTATTTTCCCGGGCAAAGCTGGCAAGGTAAGGTCGATTACATCTATCCGTCATTGGATGCCATGACCCGTACTCTGAAAGTACGTGTGCGCTTTGATAATAAACAGCATCTTCTTAAACCCAATATGTTCGCTAGCGTCGTTATTCATGCCAGTGACAACAAACAGCACTTGATGATCCCCAGAGAAGCCGTGATTCGTACGCAAGATCAGGATCGCGTGGTATTGGCTCTTGGAGACGGTAAGTTTAAGTCTATTGAAGTGACGCTCGGCCAATCTGACCAAATGTATGTAGAAGTATTGGATGGACTTGAAGAAGGTGAAACTGTCGTAACCTCTGCACAATTCTTACTGGATTCAGAATCTTCCAAAAGCTCTGACTTCAAGCGAATGGAAGCTCGTACTGAAGAGAAGGGCGCGCCTGACAATGGAGGCCCGCAATCCTCTTGGGTAGAAGCCAAAATCGAAAGTATTGAAAGCATGGACGGTATGGGAGCTATGGTCGGAGCCACTCACCAACCAATCGATGAATGGGGCTGGCCAGAGATGTATATGGATTTTCCTGTGGCGGAATCGGTGGATGTAGCGGCTTTAACTGTGGGTATGGTGCTGCACATTCAGATTACCAAGTACCCTAACCACAAGTTTGAAATCAGTGACGTTCATATTCCTGATGATGCAATGATGAAGGGAATGCAACCCGACATGTCACCTATGACCGAAGAGGTGGATCACAGCGGTCATGACATGAGCAGTGAAGGCATGTAGGGGGATAGCTTTATGATTGAATCCGTTATTCGCTGGTCGGTGCACAACCGATTTTTTGTATTACTTGCGACCTTTATCTTGATAGGTGCTGGCGCGTATTCCATCAAGAATACGCCGGTGGATGCCATTCCTGATATGTCTGATGTTCAGGTGATCATCAAAACCTCGTATCCAGGGCAAGCGCCTCAGGTGGTGGAAGATCAAGTCACTTATCCGTTAACGACCGCCATGTTATCGGTACCCGGTGCTGAGACTGTGCGTGGTTATTCTTTTTTCGGGGATTCTTATGTGTATGTCATTTTTAATGAAGACACGGATCTCTACTGGGCCAGGAGTCGGGTACTTGAATATCTAAGCCAAGTTGCTCCGAATCTTCCAGCAACGGCCAAGCCTCAACTGGGGCCGGATGCTACTGGTGTGGGCTGGGTCTATATCTATTCTTTGGTCGATAAGACGGGCAAACATGACATCAGCCAATTGCGATCCATTCAGGACTGGTTTTTGAAGTATGAGCTTCAAACCGTTCCTGGCGTATCGGAAGTTGCTGCAGTGGGCGGTATGGTCAAGCAATATCAGGTGATCGTTGACCCGGATAAACTTCGTGCCTTTGATCTTCCGCTCTCCTTAATTCAAACCGCTATTCAACAAGGTAATCAGGAAGTCGGCGCGTCTGTGGTTGAAATGGCTGAAGCTGAATACATGGTAAGAGCTACCGGCTATATCCAGAATCAGCAAGATCTAGCCAATATTCCCTTGGGTGTGAACGCTAATGGCACACCTCTGTTATTGAAAGATGTTGCTGAGATTGAATTAGGCCCGCAAATGCGTCGTGGCATTGCCGAGCTTAATGGCGAAGGGGAAACCGTTGGTGGCGTTGTGGTTATGCGCTTTGGCGAAAACGCGCAAAAGACCATTGAAGGCGTGGTGGCTAAACTCGACGAACTCAAGAAAGGGTTGCCCGAAGGGGTAGAGCTGGTCACCGTTTATGATCGTTCCGGGTTGATTCAAAGTGCCATCGACAATCTCTGGGATAAACTGGCCGAAGAGCTGCTGATGGTGGCTTTGGTCTGTGTGATTTTCCTAGTGCACGTGCGCAGTTCGCTGGTGGCTATGATCAGCCTGCCGGTAGGGATTTTGGCGGCCTTTGTCGTTATGCATCTGCAAGGCTTGAATGCCAACATCATGTCGCTGGGCGGTATTGCCATCGCCATTGGTGCCATGATTGATGGGGCCATTGTGTTGATCGAAAACATGCACAAACACATGGAGCGCACGCCACTGACCGATCAAAATCGTTGGAAGATTGTGGCCGACTCTGCCGCAGAAGTGGGGCCATCCCTCTTTTTTAGCTTGTTGATCATCACCGTCAGTTTCTTACCCGTGTTTACACTCGAAGCACAAGAAGGTCGGATGTTCTCCCCTTTGGCATTTACCAAGACCTATGCCATGGCGGCCGCTGCGGCGTTAGCGATTACCTTGGTGCCTGCACTCATGGGCTACTTCATTCGGGGGCGAGTGATCAGTGAGCGTAAGAATCCCATCAATCGTTTGTTGATTGCTGGCTATAAGCCGATACTTCGCGGTGTACTGAATCATCCTCTTTTGACCTTGAGTTTCGCTTTGTTGGTGACTGGTGCGTCACTGTATCCGGCCAGCAAGATCGGCAGTGAATTTATGCCACCGTTGGATGAAGGCGATCTGATGTACATGCCGACAACCTATCCTGGTATTTCCATCGGTAAAGCCCGTGAGTTACTACAACAAACGGATAAGTTGATTCGAACAGTACCGGAAGTTGAGAATGTCTTCGGAAAAGTAGGGCGAGCCGAAACCGCAACCGACCCTGCACCTTTGACCATGATTGAAACCTTCATTCAGTTAAAGCCGAAAGAACAATGGCGACCAGGCATTACATCAAAAGACCTGATTAACGAATTTGAAGGTTTGGTGAAACTCCCTGGGGTGACTAACGCTTGGGTGATGCCGATTAAAACCCGGATTGATATGTTAGCGACGGGCATTAAGACCCCGGTGGGAATCAAGATCGCCGGACCTGAGCTGGCGACCATCCAAAAAATCGGACAAGACTTGGAGTTTATTCTTAATGATATTGAAGGTACTGCCTCTGCTTACTCCGAGCGTGTGGCAGGTGGCCGTTATATCAAGGTGGATATTCAACGTGGCAAAGCGGCTCGCTATGGCTTGAACATTGCCGACGTTCAACAAGTCGTTAGCTCTGCCATTGGTGGAATGAACGTCTCACAAACCGTTGAAGGGCTGGAACGCTATCCCATAAATCTTCGGTATCCTCAGCATTACCGAGATACGCCCGAGAAGATGGCTCTCTTACCTTTGGTGACGCCTTCTGGTCAGCGTATTTCGTTGGGGGACGTTGCCAATATTTATATTGAGGATGGTCCGCCAATGATTAAGAGTGAAAATGCACGTCTCAATGGCTGGACCTTTGTCGATATTGAAGGCATTGATATAGGCTCTTATGTAGCAAACGCCCGTGATATTGTGGCTGAACGCTTGGATGTTCCGGCCGGTTATTCCATTACTTGGGCTGGGCAATACGAATACATGGAGCGTGCGGTTGAGAAGCTTACCTACATCGTACCTTTGACTCTTATGATCATCATTGTGCTGCTGTACATGAATTTCCGGAGTTTTGCTGAAGTAATGATGATCTTACTGACCTTGCCTTTGGCTATGACCGGTGGAGTACTTTTGATGTATTTTGAAGGCTTCAATTTTTCGGTGGCGGTCGGTGTTGGTTTTATTGCGCTTGCAGGGGTTGCCGCAGAAACCGGGGTGATCATGTTGCAGTATTTAAAACAAAGCTGTGGCGAATTACCTAATACGGTGGATCGTCAACACATCAAAGCGGCCGTATTGGATGGCGCGGTATTACGAGTGCGTCCTGTGATGATGACGGCAATTGCGACCATCGTAGGTTTGATTCCGATTATGTACGGAGCAGGTACTGGCTCAGAGGTGATGAGTCGCATTGCAGCACCTATGGTCGGGGGTATGGTAACCTCGGTGGTGCTCACCTTGATTGTGATACCTGTGACTTATTATTTGTGGCAGCGTGTATTAAAACGCGTCTAATTTTTTTGTTTGTTTAAAGGATTTATATGAAAACTTTTTTGACTGTTATTTCGATGTTCTCTTTATCACTTTCTTTAAATGCACTGGCTGGCGGCGCGGGGAATCATCAGCACATGGATCATTCAAAGATGAATCATGATCAGATGAGCTCGGGTATGGATCATTCACAAATGAATCACGAGCATGGTAACAAGGCATTAAGTGCCAGTGGTGAACCAGGAGTTGCTGAAGAAGTGACAAAGACCATTAAGTTAGAAACCGTTGATGCGATGCGTTTCAATTTTGAACGTTTGCCTGAAATTAATTCAGGCGATGTCGTTCGCTTTGTGGTGACTAACAAAGGTCAGATCAACCATGAGTTCTCCATTGGAAATGCAGCAGAGCAAAAGTCGCATCAAGCGATGATGCGTCAAATGCCGGATATGGTTCATGAAGATGGAAACTCCATCACTGTGAAACCAGGGGAGACTCGTGAATTAATCTGGAAGTTTAAAGGCGATCCGAAGGTGGTATTTGCCTGTAATATCCCGGGTCATGCCGAAGCGGGGATGACTCACTCAATGAATTTGTCGGAGTGATGTCTACAGATATTTAGAGGTTTCCTAGATCGCTTGATCTAAACAATTGACCCAAGTCGATGAACCTTCTGGTTATCGTCCTTAAGAAAAGGGCGAATACCTACAGAAGGTTCATCGGTTTCTCAGAAGTTTGTTGTCTTGAAATGATCCACACTCAATAGCGTTGATTTATTCGGTTAAAGGCAAAGGACTCCTATGAAATACTCCATCGAACAGCAAATGCTGACACTCTCCTACATCTCTTACTGTGGCTATGCGCTCACTGGTTCAGATAAGAACAACGCCCAGAAGATTGCCCCAAGGCTGGTTGAACACTTAGCGTTGGAACCGCCCACCGCAGATGAATGGAAGCTGGTGTGGGGGCCGGCCGTCAGTGAATTTTGGTTCTCGCTGTTCGATGACAATATGGCGTATATTGTTCAGCATCGTAAGTACCCTCATAAGCTGGCTGTAGTTTTTCGTGGAACTAACCCGGTGGCACTCTCAAATTGGATCGTCGAAGATTTCTTCGTGTTCAGAAAGAAACCTTGGAAAGCAGGCTGCAACTCGGTTCAGGTCTATGGCAACCGTCCGGCTAAGATTTCTTATGGCACTCATGTGGGCATGGAAAAAGTAAAGAAAATGGAAGCGCCGGTTGGGGTTCCCGGTGCGGGTACGACCATGTTGCAGTTCTTGCGAATCCAGGCAGAAACGCATGACAAACCCTTGGATATCACAGTAACAGGCCATAGCTTAGGCGCGACCTTATCTTCAACTTACGGACTCTTTCTAAAACAAACGTCAGGTCAGGTGGATATCCCAGTGCAAGAACAATGGGATCCGGAAGGTAACGCGAGTATTCATGTCTACGCTTTCGCGGGTGCTACAGCGGGCAATAAAGCCTTTGCCGACTATTCTGACTCCCTGTTAGATGACTCCCACCTGAAACGACTTTCCAGCAGCCTGGACATAGTCCCTCACGCCTGGAATAGAGAGTCAGTTGCTGAAATGAGAGACCTCTATTTACCGGTGGCTAAGCCTAATATTCTGGTGGACTTATTTGTCACGCAAGCGACATTGGCGTCTATCTTATGTGACTACACTCAACCCCAAGCACAACAACCGTATCTTGAAGGTGAACTATCGGATGTGTGTCGGGAGTATTTCCAGCAAGCCATCTATCAACATGTGGTTGCTTATCCTAATTTGTTGGGATTGGAAGGAATTCTCGATCCGCTGACTTACTTCCCAATTCTAAAAGCGGTTTTACCTTGTTATTCGGACAAAGAACCACAGCCTGTAGCCGACTAGGTGTTGTTGAATAAAGTGAGTAAAGGTATTTGAGGAAACGGTTTTGAGGAAAGCATGCCAGCCGTAACATTTGTTAATTTCAGATCAGACTCGATGGGATAGGATAGCGCCACCCTGTTTCGGAAGATCTGATGATGAAAAAGAACGTCTGGCATGCTGTCTCGAATTACCCTGAATTAAAATTCGGGCAGTACATTGTCCCTAACTTTGTGTCCAACTCGGTTGCCATTAAGGTGTCTGACAACGAATTTGTGGTTATTAGCCCGGGTAAGCCGTTGTTGGATTCCTGGCCTGAAGAGTGGCATCGCCCAGACATTAAACTCCATATCGTCATGCCCAATGGCTACCACTACATGGGTGTGAAGCATTGGCAGAAGACGTTCAGAAACTTTGCATTATATGCCAGCCGAAAAGCCATTACTCGATTGATGCAACAAGGCGTGGTGGCGTCGGAAAATGAAATCTATGCCTTAGAAGACAAACAACCGCCGATGCCACAAGGCTATTCGGTGTTGTTGCCTCCGGGTCATAGAGCCGGAGATGCCTGGATTAAAAAACAAGATGAACAGGGTTGCCTCTGGATCACCTGCGACAGCTTTCTGAATTACGACCGACTCTCCAACCAGCCGGTAGCCCGCTTTACCCAAAAGCTGTTGGACGCTGCACCGGGGCTTAAAATGAGCCAAGTAGTGAAGTGGTTCATCATTGAAGACCGCGCTCAGTTCAAGTCTTGGGTGTTGAATCAATTACAGTTGGATAAACCGACCACAATGATCCCGAGTCACGGTGAGATTGCTCAGGCAGAAGATCTGTATAAAAAGATAAATCAGCTAGTGATAGATCGTTTAGATTAACACCAATAGGGCAGTAAATTTTACTGCCCTAAGATTCTTTATCTAGTCTTGTGTGTCTGATAACTGAATAAAATATGGTATTGGGGCATTTGATCCTGCAGGAACAGCATCACATGAGGACACAACTGAGGCATCAGTATATTTATATGATACGTCAATCTTTCGAGATGATACTTGGGCTGTTTGGAGTATGCTTAACCATGATTTACAAGTACTCGTACTTACGTTACCTATGTCTTGTGCAATGTTGCAAAGTACTATAAATGTACCGTCTGATATTGCATTTCCAGATAGGTATAGGCCTCCTGTATTCGAAATACGAGTTTTTATAACTGATGTTTGACACTGAGGTCCAGCGAGTATTGATTGAGAAGACAATAATGCTGTAAGTATTAATACAAGCTTCTTCATTGGGTTTCCTAGTATTGGTGAATGAGAAGGCCGGATTGTATTACTTACCAAGGTAGCACTTCACCATTGGAGTGCCAGAAACCACCGGTATTTTCCATATTCAGTTCTTCAATACGTGCGGCTAACCCTTTCGCGGCATCTTGCGGTGAAATATCACCGTTGAAGCCCACCATGCGGGTTTGAACAAAGCCTGGATGCAATTGAGCTACCGCGATACCTTGCGATTTCAGGTCTTCGGCCAGTGATTTGCCGAAGGCATTCAATGCGGCTTTGGACGCGCGGTAACCGTAATACGCACCGGATGTATTATCCGCAATCGAACCCATACGACTGGTGATGTTGGCGATCTTTGAACCCTCTTTTAACTGAGGAAGTAGCGCGAGCGTCACTTTAAGAGGGCCGTAGGCGTTGACTTCCATCTGTTGTTCAATGGTCTCAAAGTCCATATTACTGAGCGTTTCATTGATAAAGAGACCTGCATTGTTAATCAAAATATCGATGCTTTGATTGCTCAGGAAAATCTTTAATTGCTCAATGGCATTGATGTTAGAAACGTCGATATGCTCTATCACCATGGATGCGACTTCGTCTAATTCGTCCGATGTTTCTCGGCATACGCCAATAACTTGATCGCCTTGGGCTTGATAATGTCTCGCGAGTTCAAGACCAATGCCTCGATTGGCTCCAGTGATAACGACCGTTCTGCTCATGGGATGTCCTTTTCTGCTCTTTTCTGATTGGGATAGATTAAGGTTGTGTAAGAGTGTAGCGATTAAGTCCGTTATGGGGGCCAATTAGTTCAAAACAAGTGTTGATGATGTTTGTTAAGAGGCTTTTGCTTCTTCAGAGACAGTGGCTCGGGTTTTGTGTCCGTCTCGTAAACGATCAATGCTTTCACCGCATAGGGTATCGCCTGCAATGGCAAAAGCCCGACCAAAGTCTTTCACGTAACGACCGCCTAATGGATTGAGGCGGAACAAGTTGAAATCACTCAACTCAGCCAGTTTATGAATGCGGTCCCCGTGCTTTTGAAAAAGTTGCTCAATACCGGTTTTGTACTCATCAGAATCTAATTCGATGTGCTTGGCCTGTACTTGATAGTTCACTCGAATACGCGCAAAGATAGTCGCGGCTTCCGATTCATCTTCGACAATTTGAACAGCGGCTTTAGGGTTGTTTCTCAGATTCTTACCATGAATAGCGATGTCACTCAGCAATACATAAATACACTCGTCGCCAGTGGCGAAAGGCGCGTAAGAGGCGTATGGATAACCGTCTTCATCCAGACTTGCAAGGTTCAGAGTCTTGCGGGTGTTTAGAAAGTCGATGATTTCATCGCCCAAACGTTGTTCAAGGCCTTTGTTTTTCATAATTCTAATCCTAATAAATTGGGGAATCTCTGAGCAGGGAAGGGTTTGTTCAAAGGTTCCTTTATATAGTTTATATGATTGAGTAATTACTATGCGCTATAGATTGTTTGTAGTTCTTTAAAACGGGTTACTTGATTCTCAAGTAATTCGCCGTCGGAATCCCGGCCAACGAAAATTTTAAAAATGCAGCCGTTGTCTTTGTCATTGAACACCAAGGCATAGCTTTGTTTACCTCGGTGTTGCTTGTCTTGGAAGGCAATGTGATCCACTTTGTCGAGATTTAAATGGCCTTCAAAACCGGATTCGCCTTTGAGGTTATAGAATCCTTGTGCAACCGAGCCTTGAGGGAAATTACCTTTGAATTCAAACACTGACCCGCCGTGAAGAATGATGGTGGTTGTGTTTCCCCAATCTGCAATCTCTTGCAGTAATTCGAGGGCATTGTCGCCAGGTATGTTCATAGTCATTAACTCATCCGGTTTTTATTGGGGATTAGAATTTGTAGCAAGTACGTCTTCTAATCCCTCTCTTTATGTGAAACATGTATTGTAAATAGTTAGCGGTTAGAAGCTGTACTTAGCCGCTACTTTTAGTGAACGGCCAGGCTCATACACTTCCGAGAAGGCTTGTTGATAATGGGTGTCTTGTAAGTTTGCTAAGACAACATCCACTTTTACACCTTCCAGACTTGTGTCTGAGGGTTCCCAAGTCGCGTACAGATCGGTCGTGGTATAGCCATCATACACATGTTGATCTTCTTCAATGCGATCTTGCTTTTCAGCACTTAGGATTCTGACACCGGCTTTGGTGTCGATATCCCAGAAACCGTAACTAATATCAGCAACCCACTTGTCCGCAGGAATGTTAGGAAGGTGATCTTTGGTAGTGCCAGAAGAGGTCGTGGTATCGTGCGTGCCGCGTGTTTGACCGTAGCTTAGTAACGCATTGAAGGCACCAATCTGATAATTCGCTTCAAGCTCATAACCCCATAACTCTGCGTCACGTGCATTTGTATGAGTGGATGTCCCTGATACACAGTTACACGCGGGTGGTGGGCCGAAATCAGCTGTGGTTACAACGTCCAGATAGATGAAGTCTTCAACGTCGTTTTGGAACGCCGTCGCGGCAATCGTTAGCTTGTCATCCGCTAATAGATTGTTAAATGCCAGATCTACACTTAACTCGATGTTTTTGGCGGTTTCAGGTTTTAGATCCGGGTTAGCTACGAACTCATTATCCCAGCCTGGTGCGCCATAGTTGAAGTGTGTCCCTTGGATGTACAGCTCATAAGAGGATGGAGCGCGGAAGGCTTCATCGTAACGCAAACTCCAACGCATCCAATCGGTCGCTTGCCAACGAATACCCGCTGATGTTGAAAGATTGTTCTCGTCAGCACTGGTGTCCAGGTCATCCGACTCCGTTTCAAAGCTGTCGTAGCGAAGGCTGGCGTCCAGTTGAATTGTGGAGGTTAGATCATGAGTAATCGTGGTGAATGCACCCCAAACTTCACTTTCCGCTTTGGATGGCGGGTTAGGACGGTTGCCGGTGCTAGCGTCTTCGGTTCGTTTGGTTTCAATGGTGTCCTTGTAGCCATCAATCCCAACCAGTATTTGTGTCTGGTCGAAGTCGAAATTATTCAGAAGGTTCAAGCCAATTGTTTTTAGATCGCTTTGGTCGGTGCCTTCCAGTAAGTTAACCTCTTCGTTTTCTGTGTCGTTTAAATACAGTTTGGCATCGAAGTTAAGGTACTTAGAGGAGCCTTTGTGGGAATAATCAATCGCAGCGTGTTGATCTTTCACTAGACGATCAATCAGTAGATCGTCAGCGTTCTCGGCTTCATCGGTAGAACCCACCGTTGGCGGATGACCATCAAGATCGGCGTAGCGATATTGTGCTTGAACGCGCTGGTATTGATCGAGGTCGATCCCAAATTTACCTAAATAGGTGGTGTTTTTGGCTTCTGTTCCATACAAGGTCTGGCGTGAATCAACGTTTTCACCTTGCTTCATGAAGTTGCTGTCGTAGTGCGTGGCAGCAAAAAGCACATCCATGTTGTCGTGTTTAGCGGCGATTCCGGCAGACGTTGTACGAACGTCACCATTGGTTTGGTAGCCTTTCTTGATGAAACCACCGACATCGTTACCTTCTTGGATCAGGTCATCGGACTCAATGGTGTTTTGAACAACCACACCTCCAATGGCACCAGAACCCCACAAGCTACTAGAAGGGCCTTTCAGCACTTCAACAGATTTTAATAGCTCAGGATCAAGGAAATAAGACGGGCGGTGAGAGAAGTTGGTGTTGGAACGAGCACCGTCGATCACCTGAAGAACTTTGTCACCTTCCAGACCACGAATGTTAATTTTTTGGTTGCCTGGTACGGCGCCACCACCCACAGAAACGTTTGTTTGATAAGAAACGGCTTCGGCTACTGAGTTGGCTTGGATTTCTTCCAGCTGTTCTTTTTCAACCACTGAAACGGTACGTGTCACATCTTCTGCGTCTTGGGAAACTCGAGTCGCATTTACCGTGACTTTTTTGAATTCAGTAATGTCTCTGTTTTCTGTAGTGACAGACGTTTTTTTTGTAGAAACATTAGCATCTTGAGTTTGTGCATACACGTTGCTGGAGAGTAGCAAACTTCCTAAACCGCTGACTGCTAGAGCGGTAATCGCTTTTGACATGAGTGATTTTCCTAAATCGATCTAAATGTTCCAAGCTAAACAACGAGTTCTTCTGAGAACTTCTTAATGTTTGGTGCACATCCTGGTGCCAATATCTTCCGTGTTGTGATTTGTTATCGGTTGCAAATGCTAATTATTCTCAATAATATAGTCAACAGAAATGAGAATTGTTTTTATTTGAATGCTTTGTCAGTAAACAATCGTTTGGTAGCAAAGGCTCAGTAAACGGCTTGTCATAACTGAGAATCCACACATGAAGCGTGAAAGGTGTTAAGGGAAATGAAGAGTTTTGGTGTTCGATTATTTTCCGTGTGTATGGCGTTGCTGCTTCATGCAGGCGTGATCAGCTATTTAAACTCCTATGAGCAACAACAAGTAAGTTCAGGTCAGGTATCTAACTCAACCTTGGCGTTATCTTTTTCATTTTCTTCGCCACTGATTGAAAGAGCAGAGGCAAGCATTTCGAAGCCCGTGCTTATTGAAGAGTCTACTGAAGAGTCTATTCAAGAACCGATTCAAAAGCTTATAGATGCCCCTATTAAAGAGCCTGTGGTAGATCCAATAAGCAAACCACAACTACAAAAAGCCCAGCCAGCTCCCCAAGTGCCTGCAATCGTTGACAGTTTCCCACAAAAAGACACTCAAACAACAGAGAAGGTAACTGACGTTTTAGAAACTGAAATAGCCGCAGCCGAAACCGAGAGTCCGACCATTAAAAACGATTCGAAAACGCCAATCTCTGAAATGAAAGAAACTGAAACGAATGAAGTGGAAACCGAGTCTGTTGCCAGCCAGGCAACGGCGATATCGAATCAGTCGGGCGTTCATGAAGACATCATCCTTGATCCGCAATTTAAGTCCGATCCACAGCCGCCTATCTATCCCCGCTTAGCGCGCAAGCGTGGTCAGGAAGGTGTGGTCTGGCTGGATGTGTGGTTAGACAGTCGTGGCGAACAAACCAAGTTGGAAGTCTATGACAGTTCAGGCATAGGCTCGCTGGATCGTGCGGCGATTGAGGCTGTTTCCAAGTGGGAGTTTGTTCCCAAACATGCCGCAGGTCTGACGGTGGCGTCTCGGGTGCGTATCCCGGTGCACTTTATGTTGAATTAACTGGATGTTGAATTAACTAGATATTTTGAACTCGCCATTTTTTTTGAACGTATAAAACCCCCTAAAGAGAAACAGTAAGAGCAAGATTTATGTCCTTAGAAATCATTCAGCAACAGCTCGGGCCGTTGGCCATTCCTATGTTGGTGTTGTCTTTATTGGTATTCATTATTCTGATTGAACGTTTTTGTGTATTGGCTCATGCAAGTCTTCGCCGTCGTTCATCGCCTTTATCTAAGGTTGCTGACGGAGCTTCCTCTTCAGAACCATCTAAACGATTGATCCGAATGCCGCTGATCACTGCAGAGGGCATTCAGTTATTGGCGGAACATACTGAGCAAACCAAGCCAATCCGAGAAGAAATTTCGGGCATCTGGTTACTACAAAAGAAACGAAAACTGTCATCCGGACTTCGCTTTTTACAGGTGATTGCGGTACTGGCTCCGTTATTGGGGTTATTCGGAACGGTACTTGGTCTTATTAAAGTGTTTGATGATTTGTCCGTGGTAACGGGAGCGATTGAACCTTCGATGTTGGCCGAAGGCTTGGGGTTGGCGATGTACACCACGGCAGCGGGGCTTTTGATTGCCGTGCCAGCAGTGGCCGGAGCTCATTGTTATGCCATGTGGGTGGATCGCCTAATCAATCATGCTGAGCATGTGATGAATCATTTCAATTTGATGCTGGAAGGGGTGTCGGTGTCAGACTGTTCCCACCCAATGGGCGAGCTGACAAACGCTTCGTTGAAGGAATCCATAGCATGATCACAGCGTCTTCTGGGAGTCATGCTGAGAACAATGGCAACGAGGTTCCTTCCTTAGAGCTCACACCCCTGATTGATATTGTGTTTATCGTCATTGTGTTCCTGTTGATTACAGCGAATGCACCTTTGTTAAAACTGCCCGTCAATATTCCTGAAGCCACTGAAAATCCGTCTGCAGACGTGATCAGTGACGAGACCTTAGTCATCACGGTTGCGTCAGACCAAAACAGCTGGGCGCTAGGTGACGATACGTATGAAGAATGGGGTGAGCTAAAAACAGTGCTTCTAGGGCGTATTCAAAGCAAGCAAAGCGTATTGAATTCACTCAATATTTCCATTGCAACCGATAACTCAGCAACCGCTGAATCTTTGGTAAAAGTGATGTCATTTTTAAATGAACATCAGTTGAAGAATGTACAAATCTTGATGCAACAGCCGGAGTAATCGGCTTAATTTTCTACACGGTAGGGTATGTCATGTCGACTTTAAAGATGAATAGTGAGGATGTTCAATTGGCCAGAAAAGCATCTCTTTTAAAGCAAGAGTTCACCGAACATCTGCTTCCCGTGTTACTTGCTTTGGCGGCATGCACGGTGGTTTTGCTGGGTGCGTTTGCATCTCCTGCGCAAGCAAGTACCTCGTCAGATGATGTGCGAATCATCAGTACAGATGCCGGTACAACAGAAATCCTGGTGGCTTTAGGGCAGGGCGAATCTTTGGTGGGTATTGATGTGACCAGTTCTGTGCCTGACACCTTAACGCCAGCGAAGGTTGGTTATCATCGTCAATTGGCAGCCGAAGGTTTGTTGAGCTTGGCTCCGACGATTGTTTTTGGCAGTGAACACATTGGCCCAAAAGAAACCGTTAATGCTCTGAAAAGCGCTAATACGCAATTGGTACTGCAACCCACCGCGACCGATTCACAACAACTGATCGAGAACATTCAGCAAGTTGCGGAAGCTTTAAAACTGTCCGGTGATCAACTGGTCGATCAAGTTCAATCGGCGCAGCACATTCTTGATAAAAACTTGGATAAAAGCTCGGATAAAAGATTGGATAAAGCGTCTTCAGGGCGATCTACAAAAGCGGTGTTTTTGTTGTATTTGGAAGGGCGTGGTTTGAAACAGGCCGGACTAGGTACTTCCGGAGATTCACTTCTGAACCTGTTAGGTTTAGAGAATGTGTCTTCTCATTCTAATTACCGCTCTGTTTCTGCGGAAGGTCTAATGACCATGCAGCCCGAGGTGATTCTGATCGGCAGCCAAAACCCTAAAGCAGCTGAGGCCTTGTTAGCGCAATTCCCGTCGTTGTCTCATACGCCAGCCGTTGAAAACAACAAGGTGCTGTTTGTGGATGCGGCTGCGTTGGTGTCAGGTATTAGTCTGAAGGCAATGGAAGAAGCCGTGCGCGTGTCTGAAGCTTTGTAATGAACAGTCGTCGTTTATCTGCAGAATCTCTCATGTCGCCCATCATGTTACCTATGATGGTGCTATTAGTTCTTTTGGTCGCTTGGTCCGTCGCCAGTGGCCCCATGAAGTTGCCTTTAACCCAGAGTTTAATCTCGATTTGGGATGGTGTGTTTGGTAGTGAGTTCAGCACGCTTCAACAATATGAAAAAGTGGTAGTGTGGGACCTTCGTTTACCGAGAACCATCCTGGCTTTGTTGGTTGGGGCGTTACTGGCTCAGTGCGGCGCGGTGATGCAAGGCATCTTCCGAAATCCGCTGGCTGACCCAGGTATTATCGGCGTGGCGTCAGGTGCGGCATTAGGTGCGGCCATCGCCATCGTTGTGTTACCTGTTGAATACCAATATCTGACGGTGCCGTTTTGTTCCTTTGTGGGGGGCTTATTAACCACTTGGTTGGTCTATGGATTAGCCAAAAACGAATCAGGTACTTCGGTCGTTATCCTGTTATTAGCAGGTGTTGCTATTGCCGCCTTTGGTGGTGCCATTATTGGCTTTTTAACCTACATCGCAAATGACCAAGCACTGCGGGATTTGAGTCTCTGGCAGATGGGGTCTTTGGCATCCGCTTCCGGTTTTGATCTGATGTTAACCGGCGTTGTGTTAGTGATTGTGATGGTGCTGTTTCAGAAACAGGCCAATGCATTGAATGCACTCTTGTTAGGTGAAGCGGAAGCACGCCACTTGGGCATCGAAGTCGAAAAGCTGAAGCAGCAGTTCATTCTGATTACGGCGATTGGGGTCGGTGTTGCGGTATCGGTATCGGGCGTAATTGGCTTTGTTGGCTTGGTGGTTCCGCATCTCGTTCGCATGATGGTGGGGCCGGATCATCGTATTCTTTTGCCTTTGTCCGCGATGTTAGGCGCGGCCTTGTTGTTGCTTGCTGATCTTGGTGCCCGAACTTGGATGAGCCCAGCGGAATTACCCGTGGGACTGGTTACGGCAGGTTTGGGTGCACCTTTCTTTATGGTACTTCTATTTCAACGTCGACAGGGAATGATGTAGATGGGGCGAGATTTACAAACAGAGGTTTCAAAAACAGGCGATGTTTTATCGATTCAAAATCTCTCTTTGTCGGTAGGGCGAAAGTCACTTTTAAACATTGATACGCTGTTTGCTCGTTCGGGTCAGCTGATTGCTTTGCTCGGGGCTAATGGTGCGGGTAAATCCACCTTATTTAAGTCCATTACTGGCGAAATGCTGCCAGATGATGTTCACGCTTCTCGTGTTGAATTGCATGGCAAAAGTGTGTCTCAGTGGCAGCCCCAACAGCTGGCTCGTCACCTTGGCGTGTTGCCGCAAGCCAGCCAGCTCAGTTTTCCTTTTACGGTAAAAGAAGTGGTGGGTTTGGGATTAATTCCATTGACTGCCAGCAGGGCCGAGGGCCAACGTTTGGTGGCAGATGCTATGAGACAAACTGACACCACTCAATTTGCTGATCGTATCTACACTCAGCTGTCAGGTGGTGAGCGGCAGCGTGTTCATTTAGCTCGCGTGTTGGTGCAGTTATCCCAAGCGGATCAGACTCCTGTGTTGCTACTGGATGAACCGACTTCTGCGCAAGATTTAGGGCAACAGCATCACATTCTCAAATTAGCCGAAGACTTGTGTCACCAAAAGGGTTGGACGGTGATCGCGATTCTCCATGACCTAAACCAAGCTATGCGTTATTGCGATCAAGTTTGGTTGTTGCAGCAAGGTCGTGTGATCGAGCAGGGGGCGCCTAATCAGGTGTTGACTGAATCTATCATTGAAGGGGTTTGGGGTTATCGACCCGAGTTGGTAAAAAGAGCTAATGGCGAGTACGTTTTGGTTTAGGTCTTAGGTTAGAGAATAAGCCAAATAAGGCGTTAGGCGAACCTTTTCGCCTAACGTCATAGACTCTGAGTTATGCCTGTCCAGCGGTTCCTTAAGATCAACGAGCAACAATGGATGCCTTGTACGCCATCCGCAATGATGACCATAGTTAGCTGCGGTTTAGTTGGTACTTTTAGGATGTCTTAAGGATAGGCACAAAAGCCGGTAGAAAGGCAGACATTGGTGGTGTCTCCCATCAGCGAAGAGAGGATGAAGGCTTGTCCGTTTGGTTAGTAATCTAACGCCCTTAAAGTGGTTAATACATAAGAACCAAGGGACATCAGAGGCTTACTTCTTCCCGAGCATCAGTTTTTACGGTCATTTGCTAACCTAATGATATTTATAGGTTATTAATTCTCATTCTCTAATCGACGTCAGTTACTTCTCTTTTTTTCAAAACCTTAAAGTATGACGAGCCCTGTATTTTCAGCGCTATATTGCTTTCTTACGCCTCAACGTTTTATGGGTGATTCAATCACAAAGCTGTTTGATAACGTGGTTGATCAATAGCGTTTGAGACGCACCAGAAACTGACAAATTCAACAAGGAAGTGGCTATGGGCTTTAAATCATTGCAATCGAAAATAAGGTACACCCTGTTGGCTGTTCTGGCGGTGATGCTAGTTGTCGTATCTGTCGTAGTCTCTTTAATGGAAAGTCGAACCATCCTCGATCAAGCCAACGCCGAAATTGAAACTAAGGTGTCCGCCTCCCTCAAACTCTTAGCCATCACTGACTCTGTTATGAAGGAACGAGTGGCGTCGTCGATGGCGCTGCTTAAACAGCGTGGTGTTGAACTCGGGGATGCCGCTGCTGGGTCGTCTGTGACGGTGAATGGTCGGCAAACCAAGGACTTATTATTGGGTGGTGAATCGCAGGCAAATCGCTTTGGTTTGGTGGATGGTGTGACCGAAGTGATGGGCGGTACCGCGACCTTATTTGTGCGTGATGGCAGTAATTTTGTTCGAGTCTCTACGAATGTCATGAAGCAAGGCAAACGGGCTATCGGTACGTTATTGGCTCCGGATGGCAAAGTCATAAAGTTGATTCGTAATAAACGCCCTTACTATGGGCAAGTGGATATTTTGGGCACGCCTTACGTGACAGGTTATGAACCGGTTCTTGACAGCAGTGGCCAGGTCGTCGGTATTTGGTACGTTGGCTACAAGGCGGATTTGCAAGAGCTTCAAGCGGCGGTGACCAGCAGTCATATTCTGGAAACTGGGTTTGTTGCTCTGGTGGATGATATGCAGCGACTTCGTTTTCATTCGTCACAAGATGATGCATTGGTCAGTGCGGTGCTGGATGGTTCTGAATCAGGCTGGCAAGTAACACGAGTCGATTTTCCCGCTTGGAATTACCAACTGATTGCGGCTTATCCCGACAGTGACATCGTTGGCTTGATTATGCATAAAGTGGCGGTGATCTTACTGGGTGCTGTGGTCATTTCAGCTTTACTGATGTTTGTGCTTGGGTGGGCGATCAACAGTTTGGTGGTCAGACCGGTTCAATCGGCCATGAACGTGGCGGATCGTATTGCTCATGGACAGTTTGATAACCACATCGAGTATTCCAACAACGATGAAGTAGGGCGTTTACTCAACTCTTTGAGGGTTATGCAGCAGGCATTGAGTCATTTCATTAGTCAAGTATCGGTGGCCGGAGAGCAACTCAGTATTACTTCTGGCGAGCTTTCCACGGTTTCACAACAAACCCTGGCTGGAGTTGCCGATCAAAGAACTAGAACCGATTCGGTAGCGACGGCTATGGATGAAATGACTGCCACGGTTGCTGAGGTAGCACGAAATGCCAGCGAAGCGGCCGAAGTGACTCATCAAACCGATCAGAAAACCAAAGACGGTCTCAATGTGGTGAATCAAACCATGCAGACCATTCACTTATTAGCGGAAGATGTCAATCAAGCCGCTGAAACCATCAATCAACTGGAGAAATCCACGGAGCATATTTCGACGGTAGTTGATGTGATCAGAGGCATTGCCGAACAAACCAATCTACTTGCACTGAATGCAGCCATTGAAGCCGCTCGTGCCGGTGAACAAGGGCGAGGTTTTGCGGTTGTTGCGAGTGAAGTTCGGGAATTGGCAACGCGAACTCATGAATCGACTCAGGAAATATCTAACATGATTGATTCGTTGTGCAGTGGCGCCCGAGCTTCGGTGTCCAGTATGCAAGCCAGCAGTGATAGAGCCAACGAGAGTGTCTCCAAAGCGGATCTGGCGTTATCTGCACTCAACAGTATTGCTGAAGCCGTTACCCATATGAAAGACATGAATCATCAAATTGCTTCGGCTGCCGAAGAACAGAGTTGTGTGGCGGAAGAAGTCAGTCGTAACGTTTGGGAAATCCGTAAAGTGGCGGAAGAAACCAGTGAAGGTGCTGGTTTGGCATTCAGTGCGATGAATCGACTCTCAGACCTGGCGGGGACTCTTGATGCATTGCTGAGGCAGTACCAAGGGCAACAGCAAGAGCCGCAAGACTTGTATTCGTTTACGGGTTCGCAGGTGCCCAGAAATGATAATGTCTCGATCGAGGCCCGATCTGCTGTAATCTCTGGGAAAACTGAAGCGCTTGTGCTTACCTAAGTTCAGGTTGTGATAGTTAAAGCCACTTACTCAGTTTCTTTTTGAGGTCTTCCGGGTCAATCGGCTTGCCAATGTGATCGTCCATTCCGGCTTGTCGACAGCGTTCAATATCCGGTGTCAGGGCATTGGCGGTTAAGGCCAGAATAGGTAGCGTGCTTTTTGATCCTTCCAAATCACGAATGGCTTGGGTTGCCTTATAGCCATCTAATACCGGCATCAGGCAATCCATCAAAATGAGATCATAGTTATTCGAATGTATGTTCTCTAACGCTTCTTGGCCGTTTTCGGCTACGTCATAGCTGATGCCAAGTTTATCCAAAAAGCCTTGCGCGATTTGTTGATTGATCAGGTTGTCCTCTACCAGAAGCACGTGACCGGTTAGTTTTTTATCTAACTCTTGGGGTTCTGCATTCTGGTTGCTTGATTGAGTGGCGGTTAAATGCTTGAACGGAAGCGTAAACCAGAAGGTCGAGCCTTTGCCTTTTTCACTTTCAACACCAATGTGACCGCCCATGAGTTCAACCAAGGATTTACAAATGGAAAGCCCTAAACCGGTGCCGCCGTATTTTCGGGTAGTACTTTTGTCCGCTTGATGGAAACGCTCAAATAACTTGGATGCCTGTTCCTGTGTTAAGCCGATGCCGGTATCCGAAACTTGAAAACGGAAACACCCAACACGTCGGTTGTCGACCAAGTCTGAGCTGGTTTCTGTGATGCTCAGTCTGACCTGTCCGTCGCTGGTGAATTTAAGTGCATTACTGATTAGGTTATTGAGCACCTGTTTGAGTCGCAGACCATCGCCTAGCAAATGAAAGTTGCTGATGTTATTAAATTCGTAATCCAGTTTTACTGGTGAGTCGGATAATTTCAACGCTTGGGTGCTAACGATTTCAACCGCCAGTTCATCCAATTCAAACGGCGTTTCCGATAATTCGATCTTACCGGCTTCAATTTTTGAAATATCGAGAATGTCATCAAGAATGTTGCCCAGTGAAGAAGAGCTGCTTAATGCAAGGTTCACCAGTTTGTGTTGCTTTTTATTGAGCTCGGTGTCATTCAGAAGCTTTAGGGCACCTACAATACCGTTCATAGGGGTACGAATTTCATGACTCATATTAGACAGAAACTCGGTTTTATACTGGTTGGCTTTTTGTAGCTTTTTCTCTTGAACTTGTCGCTTGAGCTCAACTTCAATCCAAGATGCCATCAGTTTGAGTGCATCGATATCAACATCACGAAACTGTCTTGGGTAGGGATTCGGGCTCGAGAAATTGAGCGTGCCGTAGAGCCGACCGTTCACGTGAATGGGGACGCCGATATAAGATTCCAGTTGGAACGCAGCATAGGCAGGATGAGTAGAGTACTTATCATTCTTTCCCATGTGCTCAATAGCAACGGGTTGTCTGGAGGTACAGGTGATGTTGCAGTAAGTGATGCCAACATCAAACTTGTCGCCGGGTTTAAGCTCAACCCCATCAGGCGTGACGCAATGCATCACGGTGTAATCACCATCCTCAATATTCGATAGGATCGCAATATCGAGGACAAATCGCTCCAGTCCTAACCTAAGTAACTCTTGGATTTGATAGTCAAAGCCTTTGTCGTACGCATTGGTGATCTGATAAATGCGTCGTATGAGTCGTTCACTTTCAGAAATGTCTACCATGAGGAGTGCACTTATTACCTGAATTTAGGACCAAACTAATCTTCTAATCCTAAACGTTAATACGTTTATTCGCCATTGAATAAACGCATATTTAATCTCAAAAATACAAATAGTTAGCTATTTACGGACGATAAGATCACCACCACTTAATAATACCTGCTCACCATCAAACGTTACTTCTTCCCAATGTTCAGGATTGGAAGATTCATTTTCGTGAACAGTTAAGTAACAAAAGTTAGGGCTTTCAGTTTCAGGAAGGATGTTGACTAATGAGCTTCCAGTAATACCATACTTTTCACAGAGTTCTAGTTGACCAATTGCGGATTTAACTAAGTTAATTTGGCCTATATGCTCAGCTTTAGCCTGAATTGTGGGGAAGTGGCTTTCAGCCTCAAGTTCACTTAAAAATTCTTTTAATTTAACGACTGCAGGATTCATGGTTATCCGTTAATGCATAATTTAAAGGTTTCATAATTTATTCAGTAAATGTTGATAGAACCGAATACTTTCCAAATAACTCTCAATGGCTACTTTTTCATTAACGCCATGAAAGCCGCGAATTAATTCTCTGTTTAAAGTGAGGCCAACAAATCGATAGCTTTGCTCTGTCAGGTGTTCATAGTGTCGCGCATCGGTTGCGCCAATCATGATCATGGGCGAAATTTTAATGGCTTCATCACCTACCGTTTCTTGAATACTTTGGGCGATTAACTGATAGCCTGATTCGGTTGTGCCCGAGATTTTTGAAGGCTCACTGGCCTGGCCATAGATCTCTAGCTCAACTTGAGGGTCATTAATGATCTTTCTGGTTCGCTCGATTACTTGCTCAATGGAATCACCAGGCAGAATTCGATAATTAACCACGGCAGAGGCGTGGTTAGGAAGGACATTATCAACACCACTGCCTGCTAACATGGTGGGAGCGACAGTCGTTCTCATCGTTGCTCGGAGTTCTGGAATGGGTGGCATAATCCAGTGGGCAATGGGTTCAAACAGCCAGGCATTGGCCATGACTAAGCGTTGAATGAAAGGGGCGTCCTTACCTAAGCCTCGCACAAATTCGGCGGTATAGGTGAGATCAACGGGGAAGGGCGTGCTTTGAATCTTAGCCACGGCCATCGCTACCCGACCTGCAGCTGTAATCTTAGGTGGTTTTGAGGAATGCCCTGCATCGCTTGTTGCGATGATTTTCAGGCTTAAATAGCCTTTTTCACCAGGACCAATATGAACAACGCGTTCGCTGATATTGGGAACCAGTCCTTGGGTAATGTAACTGCCTTCGTCCAACACAAATTCAAAGGAAACGCCTTGTGTTTCAAGATACTGGGCAATAGCGACGGCACCATTCTGACCGCCCACTTCTTCATCATGGCCAAAGGCAAGATAGACGCTTCGGGTGGGGGTGGTGCCTTGTTTCAAGTGCCAATCAACGGCTTCCAATAACCCGAGTAAACTGGCTTTGTCATCCAATGCACCGCGCCCGTGAATGAATCCGTTTTCAACAACACCGCCAAAGGGAGGATGATTCCACTGAGACAACTGATTTTTAGGCACCGGAACCACATCGCTGTGAGCAAGTAAGAGAATGGGCTTTTGTGTGGAATCAGAACCTTGCCAGTGAAGTAACAGACCATGATTATTAAACTTGGTGATCTCTAATTCTTGAAATATACGAGGATAACTTTGCTCTAGAAATCCTGTGAAATCTGCAAATGCGTCGAAGTTGGCATCAGCCTGACCTCGTACCGAAACCGTTGGAAACTGAATGGCTTTTGAAAGCCGATCAACCACCTCAGCAGACTCTTCTTTGGTTCGTGTCATCAGCACGTTTCCATTCGGATTTGGTGTCTCCGAATTGGTGTAGATGCTTACAGACATGTCGGAAGACGTGAAGCGGTAAGTGTTGATCAACACTATTGCGGTCAAACAAAAAAGCCCCAACAGCGTGATTTTAGTGAGTAGCCAAAGGCGGCTTTTAAACGAGTGGGCAAGCGATGTGAAAGAATCCATTATTGGTCGTGTTCCATCCTGGGCTCTTTAATCCATTAAAGAGTCGTATTGTTATGATTATTCAGGTTCCCTAGGTCGGAAAATCCTACCGTGAGTTTGGATTCAGCACAATCAAAAGAAGGCGAACAGGGCTTAGGCAAGGTTTTGAGGGTGCGACAATTAGTCACATCCCAAACCTGAAAAAAGTGGTTTACACTGGCTTTATATTTTGATGCTTATTTAAATATTTACCCCTCTTAACGCCAGGCTTGTTACGAGGGGTTTTCTTTTTTTAACTTATTGATATTTAAGTTATTATCTCTTCTTAAGTGCGACAATTAGTCGCATTCTCATTCTTCATTTCTCGCTATAGACTGCGCGCGTTCTTGGATACCCCAAGAGCCAACTAATAACAACCCATAACAACTAATGACAATTACAACAGCAGCCAGGATTTGAGATGAAGAAACGTTCAATGGTAAGCGCCAGCATTGCCGCGTCGATCATGATGACACCCGTGATGGTTGAGAGCATCATGGCCGATGAAATCCAATCGAATCAATCTGAACCAATAGTTAACTCAGATAAAATCGTGATTACCGCGACCCGTGAAGCACAGGATAAAATGCAGGTTGCGGAATCGGTAACCGGGTTTGATGCCTACGAAAACCAACATGTTTCTCCCTCTCACCCTGCGGAATTATTGAATCGCAGTGCCGGTGTCCACATCAACAATCTGGGCGGTGAAGGGCACATGACAGCCATTCGCCAACCGATCACCACCAAAGGTGTGTATCTGTTCTTGGAAGATGGTATTCCAACGCGTCCGACCGGCTTCTTTAATCACAACGGCCTTTATGAAGTGAATATTCCGCAAAGCGAACGTATCGAAGTCACTAAAGGGCCAGGTTCATCCTTGTACGGCAGTGAGGCCATCGGCGGCATTATTAATTCCATGACCAAAGCCAGCCCGGATGAAGCAGAAGCCAGCGGCGTGGTTGAATTGGGTTCGTATGGTTGGAAGCGCACTTTGCTATCCGGCGGTAATGCGATTACCGATGACACGGGCTTTCGTATCGATTTCAACGCCACAGATAATTCCGGCTATCGTCAGGAAGCCGATTATTCTCGTTATTCCTCCACGATTCGTTTGGACAGCCAGTTAACCGATCAGTTGACCAGCAAAACCGTGATGTCCTACAGCTATGTGGATCAGAGCGGTACTTCGTCACTGGAAGAAGAGGATTACAAGAAAAACCCCAAGAAGAACCGATTCCATGATGATATTGGCTATCGCGAAGTCAGCGCGTTTCGACTTTCCAATGAATTTAACTTTGAGATGAACGACGATGCGCTAATTTCATTGGTGCCTTTCTATCGCAATAACACCACAGAAATGATGCCAAGCTGGATGGTATCGTATGACCCGAACGTTCGTGAAACCAAGTTTCAATCCTTTGGCTTGATGTCTAAATACCGTCAGAACTTCTGGCAAGGCAAAGCAACCGCTATTGTCGGGATGGATGTTGATTACTCGCCGTCTTCTTTCAAAGAAGAGCGCATTACGGTGACTCAGGTTGGCGACATCTACACAGATTATGACAAGACTGGGCAGTTGAGTTATGACTACGATGCCGATCAACTGTCTGTTTCGCCTTACCTTCACACAGAATTTCAAGTGCACGATCAGATACGCTTAACCGCAGGTCTGCGATACGATTATTTCGATGTGGATTACGATGACAATCTTGAACATCAAGCCGTTGACCCAAGCCATCTCCGCCCGGAATCTCAATCTGTCGACTTTGATGAACTGAGCCCTAAACTGGGTGTGGTGTATCAGTTCAGAAAAGATCATATGGCGTACGCCAATTATCGTCATGCCTTCCGTGCTCCTTCTGTCGGTCAGTTGTTCCGTGCTGGTTCTTCGATTAATACCGATGAATTACAACCTGTGTCTTCGGACAGCTATGAAATCGGAGTGCGAGGCAATATTAACCCGCAACACAGCTATGAAATTGCGATTTATCACATGACGGTGGAAGACGACATTGTTTCCTACATTGATGGCGCTGACCGTAAGACCACCAATGCAGGGGAAACCACTCACAAGGGTATTGAGATTGCTCTTAATGGTGATCTAACCGAAGAATTGAAATACGGCGTGGCAGCAAGTTACTCAAAACAAGAGTACAAAGACTTCCAGTACGTTTATGGCTACTATTCGACAGGTTGCTTTTGCTATGTGCAGGAAAACCTCAATTTTAAAGGAAACGATGTCGGTAAAGCGCCACGCACTATGGCCAATGTACACCTTAATTACTATCCGACGTATATGCCAATGGCCAGCTTCGAGCTGGAGTGGGAGCACTTAGGTGACTACTACACCGATGAAACCAACACTGCTAAATACAGTGGGCACAATCTTTTCAATCTACGTGGCGAATATGAGTTGACCGAAGACACTGTGATTTTTGGTCGAGTGATGAACCTGTTCGACAAGCGCTATTCCACTTACACCTCGAATCAGGTGGGCGATTCTGATATTTCCTACCGTCCCGGTAACCCTATGACTGGGGTTGTCGGCGTTCGTTTGAGTCTGTAAGGAGCGTCGAGTGGCCAATCCTTCATCTAAAGCAACGTCGCTGAGGCGTTCCAACTTATCCTTGCATAACATCTTGCTCTGGTGGGGCGCTGCGTGTGTGTTGATCTGGACATTGTCCGGATTAACGCACCCCTTGATGTCCTGGTTCGGGCCAAAACAAGCCAGTTATCGTCCACCCGCATTGACGCTCGATGTTATTGCCGATTCTGCACTTGCTCAGGGCATTGCGCTTTCTGAGTTGAAAACCATGACCTCAGTGTTAGTTCAGGCTCAACTGGATCAGGTATCCATCGCTAAAGTGGTGCCGAGTGCTGATGGCCCAATGTTGCAGCTTACTTACGATCAGTCGCAGCCAAGGCAGTATGTACCGCTGATGGCGCTTGTGGCTCAGCCCAATAGCTCTGTCGCAAATCTGCTGTCTTCGCCATTAACGGCGCAGACGCTTGTAAAAGACGCGATGCTTGAGAACTATGACGAGACGCAAGCCCGATGGCTAGCCAGCCACTACACCGGCCGATCTCAAGATGAGATCAAGCAAGTGATTTTTCAGACTGAGTTTGATGGCGACTACCCGTGGGTTAATCGACTTCTGCCCGTTTATAAAGTTTATTTTAAAGGCAATGGAGAAGACGAAGGCGATGATCAGCTAACCGCTTATATTCATACCGAATCTTTGCAGCTAGCTGGTCTTGCCAACCAAACGCGTCTTCGTTTGCAGACCGTATTCCGTGCATTGCACACCTTTGATTTTCTGGATGCACAAGACAACATTCGAGTGGTGGCCGTTTTTCTGGCAATGCTGGTGCTGGTTGGCGTCTCGGTCAGTGGTTTAGGTCTGGTGATCCTAATCAAGAGAAGAAAGATCAAACAGAGTGATCGAAAATGGCATCGCCGTTTGGGGTATGTCTTGTGGTTGCCTTTGTTCGCTTGGTCGATCTCTGGGTGCTATCACTTAATTCAAGCCGCATTTGTGGATGCCCCAGCGGGCATGCGATTAAACCCGGTGTTTGATTTTGGCCAGTTTTCAGGTGACCAGAGTTTAAATGAATCGCTTAAAACGCGGGGGGAAGAAAGCTCGACTGCCTCTGATGATGAACTTAAAGGCATTGATGGCGCTTCGATTCTGGCTGCAAGTCTAATGAATCTTGATGGACAACTGGTGTATCGACTGTCTGTGACCAAAGGGCATAATGATCATCAAGTAACTAATGGTTCGGAAGGCCCGCATTCTCATCATCAAGCCTTGGTCAAAAAGTACAAAGGCAATCCCTCTGAAACATCGTCACTCTATGTGGATGCGTTCTCTTTAATGCCGCTGACCATTTCGGACAAAGACAGAGCGTGGACGCTTGCGACTGAGTTCACTGGTTTATCAAGCGATGCGGTGTTGTCGATTGATAAAGTGACGCACTTTGGCCCGGACTATGACTTCCGTAATAAGCGATTACCGGTGTGGAAGGTGAGTTTTGATGATTCAGAACAGCGCCAGGTGTTTGTTGATCCGGCGACCAATTTATTGGTGGATCAGACGCGATCCGTTGATCGGGCAGAACGTTGGTCGTTCTCGATACTTCATAAGTGGAATCATTTAATCCCATTAACCGGGCGCTTTAAGCGCGATGTGATTATCGTTATCACTTTGGCGTTTATTACTTTGATTACGGTTTTTGGCATTCGTATGGCCTTAGCTCGGCGAGCTCGATTGAGACGCAAGCAAAAGGAGAAAACGGCTTCTGGACTTAACGACACCGAAGTGGGTGATGCGTCTTAACATAGCTATAGATTCACGCAGCCTCCATTCGGAGGCTGTTTCATGTTTATATCCACGGTTACTTTTACTCTTTTTCAGGGAGGGCTATTTAGAGGTTCCCTAGACAATAAGTTACTTATAGTTGGGGTCGTCCAAACAGCATTCTTCCTGAAGGAAGTGGATCACGGAAAGCAACTGTTCATACTCTGCCACGCAGTACAGAGTCCGGCCTTCTCGTCTTTGCTTGATTAAACGGGCAGAGGTTAAGCTCGACAAGTGATGGGATAGGGTCGAGCCAGGAATACCCAATTCTTCTTGAATCACCCCCACCGGCATACCGTCATAACCAGACTTCACCAGACGTTTAAATATTTGCAGCCGAATAGGGTGCCCTAATTCTTTTAGCGCTTTGGCTGTTTCTTCAATGTTCATACTTATCACCCTTCAATGATTGCAGGGCATTATTTCATATTTCTATATTTCTAGAAATATCTTGACTGAGATCCTTGATGGAATTATATTTCGAAAAAACTAGAAATATAGAAATAAGTCTGGATGTATATCTAGAATGTCTCGTATTTCTGAACACTCATATCGAAGTTAGAGGTGAATCATGACGATTACTTCAGAGATGTTGATGAACTCGCTCAACATGTTTGCATTCTTAGCGGTAGAACTGACCTTACTGTTTTTGGTGATCAGCTATTTTGTTGGTGTCTTACAGGAGTACATTCCTCCGGCCAAAGTTCAATCCATTTTGAGTAGCAAGAAGGGAAAGGGTTATGTGGTCGCCGCTCTGTTAGGTGCCATTACTCCGTTTTGTTCTTGCTCGACGATCCCGTTCCTTAAGGGCTTGATTCGTGCCAAAGCAGGGTTTGGCGCGATGATGGTATTTCTGTTTTCCAGCCCGTTGCTTAATCCAATCATCATTGGATTATTTATCTTTACCTTTGGCTTGAAGGTGGCTGTGTTTTACTTTGCGATTGCGATGGTGGTTTCTGTAGTGGCAGGGTATCTGTTGGAGAAACTGAAATTCGAACGTTTCATTCGTGACGAAGCCTATTTTGATCCTGCCAAATCAAGCTGTGGTTCTGGCTCTGGCTCTGGTTCTTGTTCTGGCTCTGCTTCTGCCTCAATAAATACAGAAAACCAAGGGTGTGGAGAGGCGGTATCTCTAGAAAGCAATGTTGTCGAGCTTCCAAACAAGTGGCTACGCATCTGGGATGCTACCTGGAGTGACTTTAAGAAAGCGCTACCTTACCTGATTTTCGGGGTGGCACTGGGTTCTTTAATTTATGGGGTGATTCCGACCGAGTTTATCGTCAAGGTTGCGGATGACAGTAATCCGTTAGCGATTCCGATTGCAGCTGTTATCGGTATTCCACTTTATGTAAAAGCGGAGCTAATCATTCCTTTGAGTTCAGCGTTGACAGCACAGGGCGTGAATCTAGGCGCAATGATGGCGCTGATCATTGGCAGTGCCGGGGCCAGTATTACCGAGGTGATCTTACTCAAGTCGATCTTTAAAAACCCTATGATCATTGCCTTCTTAACGGTGATTCTCGGCATGGCTGTTATGGCCGGCTTTCTTTACAGAGCGTTCTTTTAAAATCAAATACTCACTCATCATCGTGTGATGGTTGAGTACACAACACCTGATATTGCTTACACAACAGGGCGTATTCAGGTGTTTGCTTTACGGCTTTCAGGGCTTTTGAAAAGTCATCAACAAACTGCTTATTCACCGAGGCTTTGCTGAAGGCCAAATACATAGGCTTTACCTGAATGGGTGTGTGTTCCAGAATCGTAAACTCATCCTCATGGTTTCGAATCATGTTGCGTAAGACGATAATTTCATCGGCCAAGAAATCAAAACGGCCTGCCTTAAACATGTTAAATAGCTGTGTTTCGTGGGTGACTTCAAAATATTTGATGTTGTTACTTTCCAGAAAATGCCAGAACTCACCAGGAAAGTTATAGCCTCGAATCATCCCAACAGTACGACCTTTTAAATCATCAAACGATTGGTAGTTTAGGAGCTGCTTATTGTTGTTTCTTACTGCAAATACTTTGGCGGAATTCACCAAGGGTTCGTCAGGAAACCAAAGCAATTCTTTGCGTTCTTCATTTTTAGAGGTGCTGTGTATTGCGTGGATTTTTCCCGTGTAAGTGGATTCCAACGCTCGTTTCCAGGGATACATCCTATGGTGATAGCTGTTGATGTTCATCTGAACTAAGGTGAGATCAATCAGTTCTGCCGAGAAACCTTGGATTTGATGATCTTCGGTTGAAAACTCATAAGGTGGAAACTCTGCAGCTCCGATGGTTAGTTTGCCAGAATAAAGAGATTCGGTAGATAGCGGTTGTTGTGCCTGTATAGGGGGGATTGCCAGGAAGCTGATGAGAAAGCTGAGTATAACGGCTTGAAATCTATACATCGTTTGAACGACCAGAGAGTGAACTTATAGTTATTATTTTTCAACGTTAGCTATCAACTATAGAGCATTACGAAATGGTCGCGTATACGAATAAAGTATTGGCTTTATGCCTTATCCTCCGTGAACGGTACTTGGTTTTACTATGTTGTCTTTAACAACTTTCTCTTTAACGATGAAGCGTCTCCGAAGGGCGTTCCCCAAACAGTTGTTTGTAATCCTTGGCGAATTGGCTTAAATGCCAAAAGCCCCACTGGCTGGCAATGTCAGAGATGGATTCCCGATTGCTCATAGGCTTGAACTGATTTTGATGTAAGGCTCGACGGACACCGTTCAGTCGACTGGCCCGAATGTATTGCAATGGGCTAATTCCCAAGACAGAGGTAAAGCTGTATTGCAGCGTTCGGCGGCTGACATTGGCGTGCTCGCATAGGTCGGTAATGGTGACTGGGGCATCCGGGTGGGCTTCCATGTAGTGTTTGACCTTATCGACCACCGCTCTTCTGCGTTCAAAACTCGGCGCTACCGGGATGTGGTGACTTTCTTGTTTCAGTACTTCCAAAATCGACATCATCACCATTTCAGTGAGCACCTTATCCGGCGTGAGATTGTGCTCTGTGTTTAGAATTCGGTTCAGAATATAGCGAATGTGATACAGGGTTTTGCGCGGCACAGCCAGTCGGCCTTGCTGGGTTAAATCCTGCCAATTCAGTGGCACGCCTTGAATATCGGCCACTTTCATTAATGCACTTTGAGTGATTACCACACCAAAGATGTTGAAATCTTCCGGGGTGATCAGTTCAAACTCTGTGTCTCCGGGGCGACACATCACGTGTTCGTCTTTGATTTCGAGCCCGTTTATTCGGCTGACGTTATGACCGTTCTCAGGTAGCCCTAACCAGATGGAGTCTGACCAAACGTTGCATGTTTGTCTGAGCGCATGGCTGGTGTGTTCTTTAAAGACTTGCAGTTGTGGTAATGCCAATTCAGCAATGCTTCCGTAAAAGCCACCGCCACTGACTTGGTCGTATTGCTGTTGCCAGTCGGTCAGGTTTTGGGCGTGTTCATCTGCATCATGAGCTTCGGTGCGTATTGGTTGAATGCTCTTATTTGGTGCAAATGCCTCTTGTGCTGGCTTCATTCGGTGGCTCCATTGTCACATACGTGATGACGAATCTTGGTAAATATCTTGACTAAATGGTTGTTCAATAAAGAGTTTTTAGATTTGCCAAAATTCGTTAACTCAAAAAATCGGTTGTTGTTACCTTGGTAAAGAGCAAAAGCTATTCCGAAGTTTGATTTTTGGGGTATCCAGCGTTCATCGGAAGGTTCAATGAAACGTGAAATAAACCAAAGCAGGGTGTGATGGATACGCTGTAATAAAAGTATGTCATCGCTCGTTCTAAGGTGGTGTTTGAAACGAACCCAATCAAGGAATAGACAGTAGGTTACGAGGTAAGGGTATGAGTCAGTATCGGTTTACTCTGGGCAGTCAGACGGTTCAGTTTAAGAATCTGGCAGAGTTAATGGCCAAAGCGACCCCGGCGCGTTCGGGAGATCGTTTGGCGGGTGTCGCTGCACATTCCGCAGAGGAACGTGTTATGGCACAAATGGCACTGGCCGATGTGCCGTTGAAAGTCTTCTTAAATGAAGCCTTGGTGCCGTACGAAGAGGACGAAGTGACTCGTCTGATTCTGGATGATCACGATAAAACAGCCTTTGGCACAATTTCGCATCTCACCGTGGGAGACTTTCGAAATTGGCTGTTGAGTGATGAGGCCACGCCAGAGGTGCTAGCCAGTGTCCGTAATGCCATTACCCCGGAAATGGCAGCGGCGGTGAGCAAGCTTATGCGCAATCAGGATTTAATCATGGTGGCGCAGAAGTGTCGGGTGGTCACTGCCTTCAGAAATACGATAGGACTGGAAGGGCGTTTCTCGACGCGGTTGCAACCGAACCACCCAACCGACGATGTGACGGGCATTGCAGCCAGTATGCTGGATGGCCTTTTGTACGGCAATGGCGATGCAGTGATTGGCATTAATCCGGCCACCGACAATGTGGCACAGGCCATCAAACTGATGAATCTGATGGATGAAGTGATCCAGAAATACCAGATTCCCACCCAATCCTGTGTGTTGACCCATGTAACCAACACCATGGAAGCCATAGAGCAGGGCGCACCTGTGGATTTGGTGTTTCAGTCCATCGGTGGCACCGAAGCCACCAACAGCAGCTTTGGTTTTAACCTCAATACTTTACAAGAAGCGCAGGATGCCGCGCTGTCACTGAATCGTGGTACTGTCTACAACGGGACTGGCGATAATGCTTCAAATCAAAGCAATGTCATGTACTTCGAAACCGGGCAAGGAAGCTCACTCTCCGCCAATGCGCATCACGGGTTGGATCAACAAACCTGCGAAGCGCGCGCCTACGCGGTGGCCAGAAAATTTGAGCCTTTACTGGTCAATACCGTGGTGGGCTTCATTGGTCCCGAGTACTTGTTCGACGGAAAAGAGATCATTCGAGCCGGTCTTGAAGATCACTTCTGCGGCAAGTTACTCGGTGTGCCGATGGGGTGCGATGTGTGCTACACCAACCACGCCGAGGCGGATCAAAACGACATGGACAATCTGCTCACCTTATTGGGCGTCGCAGGCTGTACCTTCATCATGGGCATTCCTGGCTCTGATGACATCATGCTCAACTACCAAACCACCTCGTTTCACGATGCCTTATATGCACGCCGAGTGCTGAACCTCAAGCCCGCGCCAGAATTCGAACGTTGGTTAGAAGAAATGCAGATCTTCTCTGATGTCGACCGTTACCGTTTGAACGACGAATTGCCTTCAGCCTTTGCCAAACCCTTGCTGAATGTCGCTTCAAACAACAAGGCGTCGGGAGAATGAGCATGAAAAACGTCATTGATCATCCGGCTAAAAATACCGGCGAGAAGGCTTCAGAAAAAAACAGTGTGATTGAAAACCCGTGGCGCAAATTACGGGACTTTACCGACGCACGCATTGGCTTGGGAAGATCCGGTGTTAGCATTCCCACCAAGCACTTATTGGCATTTCAGTTAGCGCACGCACAAGCTCAGGATGCAGTGCATTTACCGCTGGATACAGATGAACTTACTCAGGCGTTATGCGCCAGTGGTGTACTTCAAAACCCGGAGCAGGCGGTGTTGCTGCACAGTCAGGCCGAAGATCGTTCAGTCTATTTGCAACGCCCGGATTTAGGTCGTCGATTGGACGAAGCGTCCGTCGACGCATTGAAAATGCTTCACTCTGATCAAGGGAATGCGATGCAGGCCTACGATTTGGCGGTGGTTGTGGTGGATGGCTTATCTTCCTTAGCCATTCAACAGAACACCGCCCCGTTTTTAACCGAACTCTATGCGGCATTGAAGGCGGATACTCAGCCCTGGAATCTCGCACCGATCACCATTGTTCAACAAGGCCGTGTGGCCGTGGGCGATGAAGTAGGGGAGTTACTCCATGCCCGATGCGTGTTGCTTTTAGTGGGTGAACGCCCAGGACTTAGCTCACCCGATAGCTTGGGCTTGTACCTAACCTGGGCGCCCAAAGTGGGGCTCACCGATGCTGCCCGAAACTGCATTTCAAACGTGCGTAAAGCCGGGCTGGATTACCCGGATGCCGTTCGAAAAGCCATGTACTTATTGAAGGAATCCCGCCAGTTGAAACTGTCCGGGGTGAACCTGAAAGACCGCTCGGAAGAGGGCGATCTGGTTTTGGATTCTCAATCAAAACAGATAGCCCAATCAGAACACTCAGAACAAACAAACTTGGAAAGCGGCACTAAGACCGCCAACGAAAAAAACTTTTTAGTCAGTGATTAAGCACTGCCTAGATGACCTTTTTCGTTACGAGTAATAGATCAAGAACACTTATTTCACATAAAAACTAGCACGAGGAAACTAGCTTATGGCTACAGAAACTCCAACCCTGGAGTCGTTACAGGCTGCGTTACAAACGCAGCAGGCGACCTTCGAAATGCACCAGGCAATGAATGTCGAGGTGTTCTACTGGTGGTGTACCGCCATCATGATGATGATCCACGCAGGCTTCCTGGCCTATGAAATGGGGGCATCCCGAAGTAAAAATGCACTGGCCGCAGGGATTAAAAACATCCTCGCATTGGCGGTGATTATCCCGACCTTCTATTTGTTCGGCTGGTGGATTTACAACGCCTTCCCGAATGGCTTTGTTCCTATTGATGCGGCAGCGGCCTTGCCTTGGTCGCAAAGCATGGGGCCGGATGCGCAAGACATGGGCACGGGTATTTTCTGGGCTGCGTTTGCGCTGTTTGGTGCCACCACAGGGTCGATTTTGTCCGGTGCGGTGATCGAGCGTATTCGCGTCAGTGCTTTCCTGATTTTGACGGTTTTCTTAGGCAGTGCGATCTGGATTTTGGCCGGTGCCTGGGGTTGGCACCCGGACGGTTGGTTACTGACCGATCTTGGTTATCATGACGTAGGGGCATCGGGAGTGGTTCACGCAGTCGCAGGTTTCTTCACCTTGGGTGTATTAATAAACCTGGGCGCGCGTAAAGGTAAATTCATCAATGGTGTTGCTCAAACCATCGCACCACACAGCTTACCTATGACGCTGATTGGTTTGATGATGATCATCTTTGGTTTCTTCGGCTTCCTTGGCGGCTGCATCATCTTTAATGGTGGTGAAACCGGTTGGACGACCATCTACAACACACCAACCAACTTATCTGCCTTCGCATTCAACACCCTAATGGGCTTTGCTGGTGGCGTGATTGGCTGTTACATCGCAACCCGTGACCCATTCTGGACCATGTCTGGCGGTCTGGTTGGCATCATCTCTGTGGCAGCTGGCCTTGATCTGTACAGCCCAAGCTTGGCCTTCATCATCGCAGTTGTGATGGGGGTGGCAGCGGTTCAATTCGCTAAATTCCTGGAGAAAATGGGCATCGACGACGCAGTCGGCGCAGTGGCAGTTCACGGCTTCACCGGTGTGGTTGCAGTTGCGCTAGTGGGCGTATTCGCAGGCGGCACACCAAACGTAAATGGCGCACCTGATATCACCTTCGTCGGTCAGGCGACTGCGGCGGTCATCATGGGGCTACTTGGTTTTATCCCTGGCTACGGCATCTCATTTGCGCTGAAAAAACTGAACATGCTACGTGTTCCAGAAGCGTGCGAAGACATCGGTATCGACGAAGTTGAAATCCTGGCTAAGCCATACCCGGAAGCAAACGTACCTGCCACTGCAGACAGCGACGTACCAAACAAACTGGCTGGTCAACCACACGACGGCCTATCACCACAAGGAGCTTAATCATGGGTGCATCAATTACAACGTGGGAAAACGTCTCCGCTTACTTCACCTTTGCAGACAACCCAGCGGCGCTCGTGCTGTTTGCCCTTGGCACAGCAGGCATAGTAGTGGGCTTGATTAGCTACATTGTTAAGCACGAGAATGAGGCATTTAAAAAGCATAAGTAAGTTGAGTGCTTTTGGATGTTGAAATGACGGCGCCTTCGGGCGCCGTTTTTTGTGGTATTCATAACTCGTTATTGAAGGTAATTGACTATCTAAGTGATTTGGGTTGGAATTGATTGATTTAAAACTAACCAACCTTTTGGGATGGTTGGGCTTATGAAACTTTTTCCGTTGATTAATCGTTAAATTCAAAGGAGATATATGTGCCTGAACTGAATTCAAGTTTTCTTAAAGAGATTGTATCTGTTCTGAACAGTACTCGATTCTCGGAAGGGGATTTTAATCTGGGGGGAGATGATTATAGAGAACTGCTTAGAATACAGTTTAAATATGATAGCCGGTACTTATTTATTCTTAAAGAAGAAGAGGTTACAGAAGAAGTAACGACAGGGAAGAGCTATGGTTTAACAACCTCAAGTTACTCTAAAACTGTAACGAAGCTATTTACATACGAATCTCCAGGAGAGTATAAAGCTGAAGATAAACAAGGGATTTCTAGCTTCACGGAAGTACCTGAACGGATCACTTCATGGTGCCACAATATTCATAGAGAATTAAGCAATGAAATGTTGATAGACCTGGATATTGATAAAGCGAAGGAAGATTTCAAGGAAAGTATATCGCTAGATCCAGATGAGCCGGATTCAACGTTTTCGAAGGAGGAAGTTGAAGTACTTACTTCCAAGCTAGAAACATTATACTCCAAGGTTAGCGAGTTGAGTGAAAAGTATCACATTTCAGAATCGGAACTAAGTAGGTTAAAAGGCGAGCTGGATGCGATTAAAGAAAATGCAAAGGTCTATAAAAAGGGAATTTGGGCAAAAATGACCGAAAACAAGATAACGAACTTCGTTTTTGAATTTCTTAAGTCAAAAGAAGGTAGAGGGTTAATTGTAGAGACCATTAAAAAACTTGGTAGTTGAAAGGGAAAACCTCGGGGAAAACCTCGGACATCCAACGTAAGAAGATTGGCCGATAGTCTTTTGAACTGTGTTTATATACAGTTTTCATGTCTTCACTATCCAAGGCCAATCTCATGCCTAAGCCACGCAAAGCCCAAATATCGCTAGATGCCACGCCTTACTATCACTGTGTTTCACGCTGTGTTCGACGAGCCTTTCTTTGTGGCCTGGATGATTTAACAGGCAAGAGTTACGAGCATCGCCGAGGCTGGTTAGAGAACAAGTTACTCTCACTTCCAGCCATCTTTGCCATTGATATTGCGGCCTACGCTATCATGTCTAATCATTATCACGTGGTGTTGTATGTGGATGCAGAGCAGGCTAAGAACTGGACGGATTATGAGGTGGCAGAGCGGTGGCATAAGTTGTTTCGTGGCTCGCTTATTTCTATGAAGTTTTTAAAGCATCAGGAATTAACTGAGGGCGAAAAGATCACGCTGGATCTCCAAATCACTAAGTGGCGTGAACGCTTGCAAGATATCAGTTGGTTCATGCGGGTGTTGAACGAAGCCATTGCCAGAGAAGCGAATAGGGAAGATCAATGCAGTGGTCGATTCTGGGAAGGTCGCTTCAAATCTCAAGCATTACTCGATGAAAAAGCACTCTTGGCTTGCATGGCGTATGTGGATCTCAACCCTGTGCGAGCCAAGATGGCTAGAACGCCGGAGCATTCCGATCATACTTCTGTTAAGAAGCGCTACCAAACAGCAATTCAAACCCAAGAACCAAACCCGTCTAAAAATCAGGTGAAAGAATTGCTGCCGTTTACGGGCTATCCAAATAACGAGCAAAAGAAAGGTTTACCCGTTCCATTAACCGATTACCTTGCGCTTGTGGATTGGACAGGGCGCGTTGTACGAGACGATAAACGCGGGGCTTTATCAAACACACTGCCACCAATACTCGATCGACTCAGTCTTGATCAGCAAGAATGGCTTAGACTCTCTCAAAGCTTTGAAAAATCATACAAAACCTTTGCTGGCGACTCTGACAAGATAAAGTTGGTTAGTCAGCTGCTTGGATATCAACGCGTTAGAACGACCTGATTTAATATACTCAAAAACTCATGTACTCGGTGGTGACTGAGGTTTTGTTGTGTCTGTGATCTGTGTTTTGACGAGAATTTCTGGTTATTAGCAGTTGGCATTGATATTTGTTGCAAAGGTCTGTGAGTTCTTGAATGATGGCCGGGGTATTTTCTTAAAGTGGCTGTCTCAATTCAGTCAGTCTCAATTCAGTCATTGTCTTAATTCAGTCATTCAGTCGCTGTCTTATTCCAAAGAGAGATTTGTTCAAACAATAACGTATAGCTTTGTCCCAATGAGAAGCACCAAACCAAGTTGAACAACCAAGAAACCGCTATTTAATATGAACTTATATCGGGAGTAGATTGGGGAGAATTCTTTAAGAATTATTGCCGTGAGTACGACTGAGTAAACCAAGGCAGTAGCTTCGTGAATTAACACATCCAGTATATGAGAGCCCATCAGAGGTTGATTTGGGTAGCTGACTTCAGAAAGGGCCTCAAAAAAGAATCGGGCATTCATGCTAACTAATAATAGAATGCCTAAGAGAATATTGAGGATGTAAATTAGTGTGTTGGTGATTCTGATCGTAGGGGGATGATTACTCACAAACAACCAACCACCATTTCATCCATCGCTCTTTCCGCTCCACCGGGGTGAGTCAATTCAATCTTGCATGCCTCACTGCGTTTTCCGGATTTCACCGCATAAATATTTAGGGTTAATGACACAGGTTCTTGGTCGGCTTGTCGGCCATCGTCCCAATGAAAATCAAAGGATTGGTAGCCATTCCAGGCACTGCGAGGGATCAGTGGTTTGGTGTGTTCGCTCAGGCTTAAGCCTTGAATGTTGGTACTGACGATTTCAAATTGAAAGCCTGCCTCATTGTCTTCCATGTCAGAAAATTCAAAGGCAGGGTCTGAGGGATTTATATAGATGGTAACGAACCCTATGCTAGCGCATGAGCTTGTGCCCGAGTGACCTCGGGTAATTCTGTACTTCAGGTCTGTAAGCGAGCTGGGTGTTGTGGTTGATTCAATGCCTGCTGGCGTGGGTTCCGGGGCGTATTTTACGGGTAAGAATCGACAGGCGTAGGATGAGACGGAGAATAGGGTAATGAATAAAAGTAGGAACAGTCGCATAACTTCCATGTTCTTTGAGTGTCTGGGTCAGTGAGGTTGGCTAAATCGTTGTTTCTTTTCGGTCGTTTAGCGTTAATACCTGATTTTCTATTAACTTGCCACAGAGATGTTACCTTCATCAATGGGTATTTGATTAGGTTACAGCTATTGCGTAGTCATCTTGATTTTGCATTTCTGTTTGAAGCTCATAAACAGAAGTGAAGTATTCTGTAATTAGCCTGTTAGCCCAGGGCTTTGCTGTCATGCCTTCAAAATACGCACAGTGGCTGCCTCGATCGGTTAGCACTAGGATGACGTTGTCCATTGCTTCAATACGATGTTGATGTTCATAGACATTGTCGATGTGACAGACTGGGTCATCTTTTGAATTCAGAATAAGCGTAGGAACTTTGATTGAATCAAAGACTTCAGAGGGATTAGATTTGAGCATATAGTCTTCGGTGCTTTCGTTACCCGCGACTTCATACAAGTGTTGATGGAATTCGTGCAGATCCTGAGTGTTGGTTAATGCGTCATAAGAGTCTAAATGCTGAAGCACAGCTTTGTTTGGTGTGATGAACAGTTTATGAAGTTTTTTTGCCATCATTTTGCTGTAAAAAGGTACTGCGCGGGTAAAGGCATTACGCATGTCATAGGCCGGGCAGTAGGCTACAGCGGCTTTAATTGGGGTGTTATTTCCTACTTTTCCTAAGTAATGTGCAAGCACACCTGAACCGGCTGAAATACCTGTGGCGTATAAGTCTGACTGAGGGAAGCACGCTTGAATATGTTCTATTTGAGCGGCGAAATCATCGGTATTACCCATGGTATTGAAGTTGGCAGTTTTCAGGCTTAACTCGCCATGACCACGGCGAACGCACAGTGCTACGCGCCAACCCAGATTCTCTCGCACATAGCGTACAAAACCACGCATACTTTGTGGGTTGCCCGAAATCGTATGCAACACCAACATGGTGGGTGTGTTTTCCGGTAAATCTAACCCCAGCCAATCAACGGACACCTGACCACCATCTGTCATGGTTAAGACATCATGTCGGTCATATTCCAACGGTTTGGCAAAGCCTTTTATGAAACCAAGCACTATTAGCTGCAAGTGCGTATTGAACAGCCATGGAGTCGCAAAATAACGATGATTTAAGGCTTTAGTGGCTTTAACAATAGCGTCGTTAAATGGCGTGGCTTGATAAATTAAAGATGGCTTCTTTGCTGCAGTTGCAAAGTAGTAAATTGCTGCCAGTAAAACGATTCCCAAACTTACCAGAAGTAGTGTCATAAAAGAGCTCTTTGCAGAAAGAAAGGCCACATTCTAGAAGAGAGGGTATACAGTGTAAAGATGGGTTGGGTTAAATGGTCAGTTTTCAACCTTAAACACTCAGCTTTCTTCAAAAAAACAGCCACCAATGAGTATGAACCTGTCATTGATGTCTGTCCTTTGCAACTTGTCCTTCGTATTTAAACAGCGGCTTTGCCAATGGCTTCAACGCTTTGTGGAGCCGTTGGCACCCAATGATCTGAGTTGCGCATACGTTCAAAATACGCATTTAGGTGAGGGAAGTCTGTCCAATCAAAGGGTACGTTTTCTTTAAAGAACTCAACGTGAATCATGGCGTAATCGGCTAGAGTGATCGTTTCTCCTACCATGAAGGTTCTATTCTCCAAGTGTGTATTTAAAATCGGAGCAAACCGTGTCAGTTGTTCTTTGGTCCAGTTAATAACACCTTCATTGCCTGGTGCACCCAAAAAGCCAGGTTTAGCAACGGATTCGAATGCCAGGGTACCAAACGCCTGGTTGAAGTGTGCCAGTTCCCAGCACAACCAACGAACAACATCCGCCCGCTTTTTCAAATCGGTGGGGAACAATTGGTCATCCCCGGCTTTATCCGCCAAATACTGGATTATTGCATTGGATTCCCAAAGCTTGAGATCTCCGTCGACTAACGCGGGCACCATCGCATTGGGGTTGATCGCCTTATACTCTGGGGTTTGGTTATCTCCCTCAAACAGATCCAAATATTCTACTTCGACATCAAGCCCTAAGTGGTTAATTACGGATAGTACTTTCCTTGAATTGGGTGAACCTACGATGGCATAGAGTTTCATTTTTGTGTCCCTTTATAGTTTACTTGTTTTTTGAAAGTATTTTTACCTTAGGAATATTACTTTCTTTTTGCAAGTGTTTTGTGTTGGGTAATGCGTTAAAATATTTTGATGGTAGATAAGAAGACAAAATCATGGGCTGGCTGCCCTGTGCGCTTTGGCATGAGCCAGTTTGGCGACAAATGGAGCTTTCTGATAATTCGCGACTTGATGTTCAAAGGTCGAAAGTATTATCACGAGTTTATGGAAGCGGGCGAAGGCATCTCAACCAATGTGCTGGCCACTCGGCTGGCGGATTTGGAAGCCAATGGCATTATTAGTAAAGCCAAAGATCCAAAGAAGGGCTCACGCTATATTTATACTTTGACGCAAAAAGGTATTGAACTGATGCCGATGATGCTAGCCATGATGGATTGGGCGGAGAAGTATGATGACGCCACTGAAGTTCCACGTGAGTTCATAGAGAAGCTACGTTCCGATCCGGCTAAACTGCAGCAAGAGTTGCTGGATAAACTGTCTTAACTTTAGCTAGTTTCATTCCTTTCGAATAATACTAAAGTGTCTGTCCTTCTTAAGTGTTTTCGGTGGTTAGTGGCTGTCATATAGAATGAAGGTTGTGCTTACATGTTGCTGTTTTCGTGATCCAAGGGTTCTCCGCAATGGGGGCAGGTAATACCTATCTTGGCCTTCATTTCCGCATAAACGGCTTCACGAATATGATCTGCGGCGCGAGATGAAATCCCTAATTGCTTTCTCAAGGCTTCGATATCTTCCTCTTCTTGTTCGCAAATCATGCCGTCTTCCAAGGCTTTTCTGAATTCTCGTTGCATGCTGGAACGGCGGCGGTGGATTTGTTCATTGAGACCGCTAGCAATAATACCGGCAGGCAGAGCGGCCATACCGATTCCAATGACTGTTATCAAAGCACCAAATATCTTACCTGCTATGGTAATTGGTGTGACATCACCATAGCCAACCGTTGTGAGAGTAGCGACTGCCCACCACATTGCAGAAGGTATCGAGCCGAAGGCGTCTGGTTGTACCGTATGCTCAGCCAACCAGGCACCGCTGGCTGCAAAGATAAGCATCAATATTAATATAAAAAAGCCTGCGAAAAAGGCACCGGCTTCTTCTTCAAATACCGCGAGTAACATGCTTAACGCTGGCGAATAGCGGGTGAGCTTCAGTAAACGTAGCATTCGGAAAGCACGAAGAATACGAAGGTCGATAGGGATTAACAGGTAGAGTAGTGCAGGTAATATAGCTAATAGATCTATGATCGCGACCGGTGAGCGTACCCAAGATATCCGGGTTGGTGTGTTCGGGTTTTCGGGGGCTACCCATAAACGCAATAGAAACTCACAGATAAAAATACATAGTGAGGTGGTTTCAAAAAGATCAAAGGCGAATTTCCAGCTTTGATATATTGAATCCACGGTTTCAATGATGACTGCACTGACATTCAAAATGATCAATGTGATTAGGGTTATTTCAAGCAACTTAGGACCGAAGGCGTTTCGGTCCGGTCGCTCTAACCACCAATAGACTTTGGCTCTTAGGCTTTCATCAATGTGAGCGTTAGAAGATAGAGTGTTACTCATGGCGAAAGGTCAACCATGCACGCGTTAATGGAAAAAGTATTTGCGAGAGTAATGCAAACCCCCAAATGAAGTTTGCTACGATGGCGGGCACGTGAGGAACAATAAAGAAACAGCCAATCGCCATTACGATGCCAAAAAGTCGAACATCCCAGCGGCCAAAGTCCGAAGCAACGCGATGTTCAATAACGTTTTTTAGCACCCACAGCATGGCGATATAACCTGCCAGACCAAAACATCCAATCGCAGCGTACTTAGTAGGATAGGGTTCCCAGAAACCAATCTTTACTTCAGCAGCGAGCGCTACGCCAACCATCACGCCACAAATCATAAGAACCAAATGAGCCAGCCACCACTTGACCAAAGTACCAAGTTTGTCATCTTTGGGCTTTCCGTTACCTACAAAATCAAAGTAGATCCAGCACATGATGAACATGGACACACCGCCAATGATGAAATTCACTAGCACGTCAGGGGAAACTTTATAAATGCCTTTTTCAGAAAGAGTGACAACCAACTTAAAGAAGCCTTCACCGAGCACGATTAACGTTAGCAGTGCGAAACGTTCCGCCATATGACCGAGGCGAGGGACAAATCGCTCGTATCGTATAATGGATAACTTGGGGATCATGTACAGTGCCTGAGTAGCTACGATGGCTGCCCCGAAGACCCAATAACCATAAGGCTGTGGTATAAATGCTGTACTGGCAAAAATAATGGCAAATATCGAGAAAGTCCTGATTTGCTCATTACACAAAGAATGGGTCGAAGAGTTATTTCTTCGGGCTCTGAAATACAGCATCGCCAGCATGGCTCGGTTAGCTGCGAATCCAAGAGCAAAGAAGGCCCAGCCCTTACCCCCGATGGATGGAATTGCGGCTGCCATAAACATCAAGGTACAAATCATGACGGACATGATGACTCTGTGCCAAACGTCTGTACTGACGTAAATGGAGTTAAAAATACTGAGCTCGCCCCATGCATACCACAAGGCTATAAAGACACCGCAAAACACCAGAAAACCGTCAAGGTTTAAGTGGTGAGATAAGTAGCTTCCAAGAAGGAAGATAGTGACCACATGAATCAGATCATAAAACAGCTCTACCCAATGGACGTGATCGTGGGCGTGATCCAGATCCTGATGATGTTGTGGCTTTCTCCACATCGGGTGTTCTTGCAGTGCCATGGAAATAACTCTCCTAATTAGCTGTAGGCGTAAGTGCCACGAATCGGATAGTTATTACTGCGAATCCATTCCAAACCGGATACAAGGTTTTCCAGATCCGGGCGTACAAACGGGTTGTTTGAAATGTCGACAACCTGAAGGGTGCCTTGCTCATTGATGATGAACAGACCTGGCTCCGCAAATGGGTGATCGGTTTCTTGTTCTGATCTTGGGTGTGAAATGTACAGCCCCAAAGATTTCATTTCTTCGGTGGTTAAGCCATAGAAGAGAGGGAAGTTAACGTTCAAGCGGCTGGTGTGTTCTTCCAGCTGTGCCAAGCTGTCGCCAGAAACTGCGACCACATCAATGCCGATGGCATTCAATCGAGCGGTGTACGCAGACAATTCATTCATGTATCGGGTGCACAAAGGGCAGTGGCGACCGCGATAAACAACCAGCATTTGCCAGTCAAAATTGCCTTGGGGTTTGCTTAGGTCTCTGTCCGCGACATTCAAGCCGGATTTGGTTAGGGATGGAAACGGGGCACCCGCTTCAAGTTTGAATGTTGTCATGACGACTCTCCAATAATGTGCTTGTGATCTTTTCTATTATTGGAGAGCCGATGAGAAAAACAATTAGTTGCTTTTTGGTAACCTAGTGAATCTTTGGATATATCACACTGATCTGGGAATAAGTCCGACAAACGGCGTTGATCGAGCTGGAGTTAATTCCCGACGTTGTGTTCTTCAGACCAAATACGCAGTGTTTCTAAAATATCCAATGCCGATTGGCCAAATTCGGTAAGTTCATACGTTACTGCGACTGGGCGTTCGTTAATGACTTTTCGAACTACCATACCTTCTTCTTCAAGCTCTTTAAGCCGTTGATCTACCATCTTTTTACTGGCCCCGCCCAACATGCGGGTTAGATCATTGAATCGCACTGGCTCATCTTTTAAATGATAAATAATGGAGCCTTTCCACTTACCGCCAATCAGTCTCATGCCCTTTTCAATCGAGCAGGGTTCATTGCAGGCGTTCTGTACCGTTTTTTTGCCTCGGGCATCGACTTTGATGACGCTTTCCATATTAAAACCTCAAAAAATAGTAGGTTACCAAAAGTAAACTAATTGTATTTGGTTTACAGGTTACCATAATAAACCACTAAGCGAAAACGCTAACAATGATTGTTTGTTAAGTGAGGATGAACCCATGAGTAACGTATTAATTTTAAATGCACACCATTACTACCCATTTGCTGAAGGCAAGTTAAATGCAACCTTGGTACAGGCGGCTGAAGAATTACTTAAAGCAAAAGGGCATAAGGTAAGAATAGTCCATGTTGGTGAGACTTATGATGTTGAAGAGGAGCTTGCGAATCATCAATGGGCAGACGTTGTGTTCTTGCAATCACCCGTGAACTGGATGGGTGTACCTTGGACCTTCAAAAAGTACATGGATGACGTTTACACCGCTGGCATGGGGGGCGCTCTGTGTCATGGTGATGGTCGAAATGAATCGGCACCAAAGGAAAACTACGGGGCAGGTGGTACGTTAACGGATACCAAGTACATGCTGTCATTGACTTTCAATGCACCGGAAGAAGCCTTTAATAATCCGGATGAATACTTGTTCCAAGGCAAGAGTGTTGATGACTTGTGGTTCCCAATGCACATGAATTTCCGTTTCTTCGGTATGCAGCCTATGGAGACGTTTGTGTGCTACGACGTGATGAAGAATGCAGACGTTGAGAACGACTTCAAACGTTTCGCTGCTCATATCGATAAGCACTTTTAATTCCATCAAATCGTCAGGTTATAAGCCAGGGCAATGAATTACATTGCCCTGATTGAAATCCAGTAGGGGGGATTACGCATGTTTAAGGTTATTCAGTCTGTTTTGGTTATGGGGTTGTTGCTGATCAACCCATTAGCGAGTGCGCAAACCAACCAAGAAACGGGGGTTAATGAAAACATACCGGCCGCTCATATAGCATCGCCAGAGATGTACCAAGTGCTGTTGGACAATGATCAGGTCTTGGTGTTGAAGATGGTGTTAAAACCGAATCAGGCGGATGCGCTTCATCGTCATCAGGATGAAACCGTGTATTTCGAAAAAGGCGGCAAATTGAGAATTGTTACCGGTGCAGGGAAACCGCTGGAAGTTGAGGTGCCGGATGGTCATGTGATGTGGCATTCAGCCTGGAGTCATCAAGTGACCAATATTGGTGACACTGATGTAGTGGCTGTGATTGTTGAAAGTAAAGGCAGTAACCAGCTTATCAGCCAGGTGTCTGTTCAACCGTAAGGTACTCAGCAGAGAGGTGAAAAATGAACAGTTCGTTGAATCATTCAACTTTGTTGAAGATTGATATTCTTTCCGATGTCGTTTGCCCTTGGTGTGTGATTGGCTATAAGCGATTACAAAAGGCTATTCAGGAACTGCAATTAGAAGACAAGGTCTGTATTGAATGGCATCCCTTTGAGTTGAATCCACAGATGAGCCCGGAGGGAGAGAACTTACGAAGTCATCTGGCGGCAAAGTATGGAACGACACTGGAAGGCAGTATTGCAGCACGAAAACATTTGACCGAGTTAGGTGCAGAGCTGGGCTTTCGTTTTAACTACTTTGATGAAATGCGAATGTATAACACTCGCAAGGCTCATTTATTAATTCATTTGGCAAAGGAGAAGGGGCTTCAAACGGTCATGTCTGAAGCGCTTTTCGAAGCCTACTTTTCAAATCAAAAGGATATTTCAGACACTGAAGAGCTGGTTAAGGTAGCCGTTCAAGTGGGCTTTAATGAGGCTGAGGTTTGTTATGTGTTGAATGACCGATCTTTAACCGAAATGCTTCAAAGCCTTCAAGGAAAGTGGTTAAGCAATGATTTTAATGGGGTTCCTGCATTTATCTTTAATTATGGTGTAACGCTTACCGGCGCTCAGGAGATCAATACCTTTAAATCAGTGTTAACGCGAGTAATTGCAGAGGAGCTAGTTTGAGCGCGAACCGCTTTTTCTTCCCTAGTGCCGACGATTGATGATTTGAAAGGGCTGCAAAGAGAGTTGTTCTTAGCAAGCAGATTTGTTCTAGGGAACCTCTCTTTTTTTGTCTGTTATCTTGAGCAATTGATCTCGTATCCAGCGATGAAGCGGGTCTTGGCTGGATCGTTGATGCCACACCGAGATGACTTCAAAGCCCGGAATGTTTTTATCCAATGTGATCTTCTTCAGGTTCGTATTGGGTAGAAGACGAGACGGTATAAAACCACAAAGGTCACTGTGCGCAATGCAGGCTTTTGCAGCCGTAAAGGTTGGGACTGAAAGCACCACATTTCTCGGGTGGCCTTGTTCACGAAACCATTGGTTGGCGGCACCGGTAAAATCACCTCGCGAAGGGGAAACCACTAACTGAGGGATTCGAGCGATTTCTGCGATTGTCATCTCATCTTTAACCTGCTGATTATCACAAGATGCGACACAGCAATACTCCTCAACATATAAACATTGTGAGGGGTAGTTAGGTGGCACGAAATCCGGATTACTGATAACGAGATCCACTTCTCCCGTTAACAGTGCGGAAGCTAATTGGTCGAGCTCCAGTTTCTTTATTGCCAGTTTTACGCCCGGCGCTTCTCTGCGCAGAATTTCCACCAGATAAGGCAGAATTACAACTTGTTCTAAATCGGTAGAGCTGATCGTAAACGTTTTATTGATCGCTTGAAGATCCAATTCGTCGGGCGTGAGTAAATCCTCAAGGGCTTTCAGAATATGGTCTATCTTCGGTTGCAGTGATTCCGCATAAGGCGTAGGAATGACGCCATTGCTGGTGCGGATAAACAAGCGATCATCGAGGGTTGTTCTCAGTTTTTTCAATTGATCACTGACGGCTTGTTGGGTGACACCCAACTGATCGGCAACTCTGGACAGATTGCGTTCCTGAAGAAGGCCGTGAAGAACCCTGAGTTGTTTAATGTCGATTCTACTAAGTGCGCTCACTCTTCCCTCTGTTTCTAGCTAGTCAGTTGGTAAAAAATGTCAGTTGGTAACCCATGTTAGTGGTCGATGTTATTAATACAAGTTTTTATTGTATCAGTAACATTGATATCTTGTTTTTGTTTGTATCTCTGGGCTCTTAAAATCACTTTCAAATAATGAAAATGATCTGAATAGGTCAGGAGAGGGTTATGTTTACCGTCAATTATGTAAAGCCAGGGCGAGATTTGGTGTATGACCAGCGACATCTTGGTCCCGGCAGCGAACAGTTAAGTGACCGTGTAGAGCAAAGATTGATTGATATTGAGGATGGGCGAGCTGCAAACACCCGATTCTCGTTGAGTGCTTCAGGCTTCGAGTTGGTTGAGGTTGATTTTAACTATGATCGTTTCGATAGTTCTTCTGGCATTAAAGACGATCTGCTTCCGGCTGTCTCGTCGTGGTTGAAATCCCGTTTGGGGGCTTCTGAGGTTCTGGTCTTTGATCATACATTTCGGTCTAAAGCCGCTAGTGAGAAAACGACTCAGCATCGTTCGCCTGTAAAAACCGCTCACAACGATTACACCTCAAATTCTGCGGAACACCGTTTGTATCAAGAAACGATTTCGCGTCCGGAGTTAAGACAGAAACGTTTTCAATTCATCAACCTTTGGATGCCTATCTATCACAAGGTGGAAGAATCGCCTTTGGCTATGGTCGATATCAGTACGGCCAAGGAATCGGATTACCATCCGTTGAGGCTTCTTTATCCAGATCGCGAAGGTGAAATTGCTGCAATTTCATATAACCCTGATCACAAATGGTATTACTTTTCTGAGATGGCGCCGGGAGAAGCGCTGTTAATCAAAGTCTTCGATAGTGAAATGGGCACCAAGCTCAACGGGGTGCCGCACACCGCCGTTGATCCGATAGAAGCTGCACACCCTAGTGCACTGCGAAGCAGTCTAGAAATTCGCACCATTGCGTTCTTTGAGGATCACTAATATGAGTCGTCTTTATTCGGTGAACCCTCTCGATCAATCTGTGGTGGGGGATGTGGCTGTTACCACGCAAGAGCAACTGACGGAGATCGTTGAACGGGCCAAAATCGGACAACAGGCTTGGGCCAAATGTGCGCTTTCAGAGCGCGCGCAACAATTATCTGATGCCTATAAGAAGTTACTGCCCCATCAGGCGCAGCTGGCTACTTTGATCAGTCAGGAAATGGGTAAGGATTTCCGTCGCGCCAGTTATGAGGCGCATGGTGTGGTCCAAAGTGCGGCTTACATGATTGAAGAGGCCGTTGATGCGTTTCAACCGGAACGCTTGGCGGCCAGAAGTGAGTTGCAGTATCGAGCTTTAGGAGTAGTCGGGGTTATTTCTCCGTGGAATTACCCTTTGGCGATGGCTAACAATTTGTTGATTCCTGCGTTGGTCGCTGGCAACAGTGTGATTTTGAAACCTTCCGAACACACACCGTTGGTAGCGGATTTATTCATTCAAACACTGCAGTCCCAGTTACCAGACGGTGTCCTGCAAATTGTTCATGGTGATGGGCAAGTCGGGCAAGCGCTGGTTCAGTCCGACATACAGATGATTGCCTTTACAGGCTCCGTTGCCGCAGGTCGGAACATCATGGCCAATGCGGCGCCTCAACTGAAACGCTTGGTGATGGAATTGGGCGGTAATGATCCGATGATTGTTCTGGCTAGCGCCGATATCAAAGCGGCGGCACGTTTTGCGGTAGCCAGTTCCTTTGAGAACGCAGGCCAAATGTGTACGTCAACAGAGCGCGTCTATGTGGATCAAAGCATTGCCGATGCTTTTTATCAGCAAGTCATGGCTGATGCCCGAAACTACCAAACCGGTGGGTGGGATGAGCCGGGTGTAAACATAGGGCCATTAGCCTCTGCTGACCAGCATCAGCGGGTGGTGAATCAATTACAGGATGCGGAGCAGAAAGGTGCGCGTTTTCTGATGGGGCAAGCCGATTATCCATTACCGTTTGTGGAGCCTACCGTCGTTGCTGGTATGACACCTGATATGCAACTGGAACAAACAGAAACCTTTGGGCCGGTTGTTGCGATGGCCGAATTTGAGCATGTTGAGGAAGCTATCGAGCGCGCTAATGATTCCATCTATGGCTTAGGTGCTGTGGTCTTTGGCGGACAGGATGCCGCAGCAGTCGCTGAACAGCTAGAAGCTGGCATGGTTTCAGTAAATCAGGGTGTTGGTGGCCCAGGGGATAGCCCTTGGGTAGGGGCTAAACAAAGTGGCTTTGGGTTTCATGGCTCAAAAGCAGGGCATCGACAATTCAGTCAGGTTCGGGTGATCAATTTTTAGGAGCAAACTATGAAGAATGTAGAAACTTCGTCATTTTATGTCGTAGCCCGCGAACCAGGGGCTGAGAATCCATCGTTACCGACCTGGGCAAATGAGCAGCCTAACCCGGTGATGCTGGACAAAAATTACGATACGTCTGTGATTGTCAGAAAAGACGTGCCCGAGGTGCCAGCCGCCTATCAACTGTTGAATGTGTTCACACGGGAAGAGTGCCAGCGCTTCATCGAGATTACCGAGCAATTAGGCTATCTCAAAGATGCGGCAGTGTCGTTACCCAGGGAAGTTCGCCATAACGACAACGTAACCTGGGTGACGGATCAAACCACTGGTCAGCTGATCTGGCAGCGGGTTGAGCAATTAGCGAATACCCAGTTGGATGCTTTCGACGGGAAACGTCCGGTTGGAATAAACGCTCGGTTTCGTTTTTATCGCTATGGCGAAGGTGACTTCTTTAAAAACCACATTGATGGTGCATGGCCGGGATCTCGAGTGATTGATCGTGAATTGATTACCAACGCGTATCCCGACCGTTATAGCCAGATGACTTTCTTGATTTTGTTAAGCGAGGACTTCGAAGGCGGGGCCACACGTTTCCTGGTTAACGCTGATGACCCAACACAGCCAGCACGTAGAAGCGCCTCCGTGAAAACGGTGGATGTGCGTACTCCGGCGGGTGGTGTGTTGTGTTTTCCTCATGGTCATCACCCGTTGCATTGCTTGCACAGCTCAGAACCGATCAGCAAAGGCACTAAATACATCATACGTACTGATATGTTGTTTGAGCTTGAGTGATCAAGATTGACCACCCTGGTTCTTAGGGTGGTTACCAAAAGGTGACTAATTTTTTTTAATTTTCAATTCTTGGATACTGCCGGGAGGGTGAACTATTGCCCGCATTTCTTCGAGTTGAACTCATTAAACGTGGTAGCGAAGAGTAGAGCTGATGGCAAATCATATTTCACATCTTTTATCGATTTGGATTGATCGTAAGGATCAAACAGAGTGGGTATTAGGTACTGTCGTTCGGACACAGGGCTCCAGCTATCGTAAGGCTGGAGCCATGATGTTGTTCAGCGGTGAGGGGGATCAATGGGGCTTGCTCAGTGGTGGCTGTCTTGAGAGCGACATTCAACGTCATGCACGAAAGGTAATGTTAACGGGGCAACCCAAAGCAGTGACTTATGACGGTAACGATGAAGATGACATCTCCTTTCAGTTAGGCATTGGTTGTGGCGGTGTTGTCGATATCTTGTTGCAGCCAATTACGAAACATAACGACTATCTGGCGTTGGAACACATGCACCACGCATTAGCCTCAGGCAAAGGCGGCGTTTATTTCCTTGATACGCGTGCAAGTGGCGATGGCTTGGCGAATCAATTTCAGGCGAATGATCAAAAAAATACAGATACGGGTTCACCATCTGGTTATCTGCTTGGTCTAAGCGGGTATTCGTTGCCTATTCCCGTGAAACCTCGAACTCATCTATTGATTATTGGTGGTGGCGTCGATGCCAGACCACTGGCCCACATGGCTTCTGAGTTGGGATGGCAAACAACGGTCTGGGACCCGAGGCCTGCAAACGCGCGGCCTAACTTTTTTGAATCGGTCGATCATTTACTCCGGCATGGTATCGACTGTCTTAGCCAGCACCTCAATACCTATCCAGTAGACGCAGCAGTTGTCATGAGCCATAGCATAACTCTGGATTCTTCTGCTGTGGAGGTGCTGGCTCCTTTTGAACTGAATTATCTGGCGATGTTAGGGCCAGTTCATCGACGTCAGCAGGTGTTAGACAACGCAGGTATTAATACGTCTGATCGCTTTCAACGTCTGGCTCGATATGTCGCTGGGCCTGCTGGCCTTGATCTGGGCGGAGAGCTTCCGGAAAACATTGCCTTGTCGATTCTTGCCGAGTGTCAGGCGGTATTGGAGGGGCGTTCAGCTCAATCTCTGAGCCTTACATTAGTGCCCGAAGAGCGGCTGACAAAACAGTTAGTGAGTAACGGATAGAGTGCAGTTTGAGAGGTTCAGTCCATATTCAGACACCAAAGCCATTAGCACGACAGACACATATAAGTAAGAAACATATAAGTAAGAAACATATAAGTAAGAAAAACATTAGTACGACAAACAGCAGCACGACCAACAAGAGTTTCCCTTCAGAGGAAATGCATTGATTAGGAGAAGGTAATGATCGAGTTCTATCTCAATGGTCAGAAAGTGACGACCAATGCGGCCGAAGATACCCCATTGCTCTGGGTAATTCGTGATGAATTTAAACTGAAAGGCACCAAATTTGGCTGTGGCATAGCCATGTGTGGTGCTTGTACTTTGCATGTGAATGGTAACGCTGTTCGTTCCTGTTCTTACCCGGTAAGCCTGGTGAAGGGTACTCAGGTGACCACTATTGAGGGGCTGAACAATGAGCACCCGATGCAAAAAGCGTGGGTTGAAGAGCAGGTGCCTCAATGCGGTTACTGTCAGTCAGGTCAGATTATGCAGGCTGCTACCTTGCTGAAGTACAACCCCAACCCTAGTGATCAGGACATCGTCAATCACATGAGTGCCAACTTATGTCGTTGCATGGCTTATAAGCGTATCCAAAAAGCGGTAAAGCGAGCTGCTGCAGATTCAAGCGTGGGAATTTATGAACCACAGACGGATAAAGAATTGGAGGCCTAAGATGAGATCATTAAAAGCGTTAAAACATAAAACGACCATTTCACGTCGTAATTTCATGATCGGCTCCGTCAGTGGCTCTCTGATGATGGCGTTTGCACCGGGCGTGATGGCGTCTACGGTGTCTGCCACTGAATCCCTCAAAAATAAAGTCTTCTCACCAACCATCTGGTTTGAAATTAAGGGTTCCGGTGAGGTTGTAGTGAATATCTCAAAGGCAGAAATGGGTCAGCACGTCGGTTCGGCATTGGCTCGTATTGTTGCGGATGAACTGGGAGCAGACTGGGAACAAGTGAGTATTCATCATGTGGATACAGACCCGAAATGGGGCTTTATGGTGACCGGAGGTTCCTGGTCGATTTTTACCTCATATAAACCGCTTTCCCAAGCGGGGGCTGCCGGTCGGATTGCCTTGATTGACGCTGCAGCGAAACTGAAAGGGGTTTCTGCCAAAGACTGCACAACTGAGAATGGCCATGTTCTAACACCAAAAGGTAAGGTGAGCTTTGGGGAGTTGGTTCAAAAAGGGCAGTTTAACCAGACGTTTGATCAAGAAGCGTTGGCAAAAATGCCTATTAAAGCGAAGGCCAATCATAAATTAATTGGCGGTCACTTTAAGGCGTTGGACATTCCTGCGAAAACCAATGGCACAGCAAAATACGGAATCGACGTTGAAATCGAAGGGATGGTCTATGCTCGCCCGATTGTGCCGCCAACTCGCTATGGCAGCAAAGTGGTCACGGTGAATGACAGTCAGGCAAAAGCGGTTAAGGGTTATCTTGGCTATGAAATTCTGAAAGACCCCAGTGAGACGCTACAAGGCTGGGTATCCGTGTTGGCGTCGGATTATCCAACTGCGATGAAAGTAGCGGACTTGGTGAAGGTGACGTATCAAGCCGGGCCGACGGCCAAGGTTTCCGAACAAGATATTCTTGATGAAGGTACTCGACAGGTAAATGATGCCTCAGAGGGGTATTTATTTGTGGATGACGGCGATGTGACGGGTGCCAGTAAGTCCGCAGACACACATTTAGATGCCATCTACCGAACTAATACGGCGTTGCATTTTGCACTTGAACCGTTAAATGCCACTGTTCACTTTGATAAAGGTATTTGGCATGTTCACGGTGGAAACCAGTGGCAGTCACTGACCTTGCCAACCTTGGCTAAAGCTTTAGGTGTGGAGCAAGAAAAAGTGATCATGCATCAATACTATTTAGGTGGTGGTTTTGGTCGTCGCTTGTGGGGTGATTATTTGATCCCGGCAGCGTTGACGGCGAAGCAGATTGGCAAGCCGGTTAAGTTGTTATTCACCCGAGCGGATGACTCCCGATTTGACCAAGTGCGTTCACCATCGGTCGCGCGCTTAGATGCCAGTTTGGATGCTCAAGGGCAATTGACAGGTTTGGAGCATGCCTTTTCAGCAGGTTGGCCAACTCTGACCATGGCACCTGGGTTCATGCCTGAAAGTGTTGATAAAAAAGGCAAGATCGATCCCTTTTCTTCCAGTGGTGCTGACCATTGGTACAGCATGAGAAACCATCGGGCTCGCGCAATTAATAATGATTTGGCTCAACAAACGTTCTTGCCTGGTTGGTTACGTTCAGTGGGGCAAGGCTGGATTGTATGGGGGTTGGAATCTTTCATTGATGAGATTGCTCATAAAGCTGGCGTTGACCCAGTTCAGTTCCGACTGTCAATGTTGGATGGCCAAGGTAAGCAGGCTGGACGTGCGCCAGAAAGTGTGGGTGGCGCATTGCGCCTGAAGAACACTCTGGAACGGCTGGTGAAACGCATAGGGTATGGTAAGTCATTACCTGCTGATGAAGGTATTGGTATCGCTATTACTGCCGGTCAGGAACGCACCATGCCAGCCTGGATTGCAACGGCTGCTCATGTGAAGGTGGATCGTTCTACGGGCAAGATTGATGTTAAAAAGGTCACTATGGTGGCGGATGCCGGGGTGATTGTTCATCCGGATGGTGCCTTGGCTCAGCTCGAAGGCAGTGCGTATTGGGGCGTGAGTCTGGCACTGCACGAATTCACCGAAATTGAACAAGGTCAGGTGAAGGATGTAAACCTAAATAGTTACTTGCCATTGCGTATGAATGATGCGCCCGAGTTGGATATTGAATTGGTCGAAAGTGATCAGGTGCCAACCGGATTGGGTGAGCCAGGCGTGATCGGCGTAGCTCCGGCCATTGGTAATGCGGTGTTTAACGCTGTGGGTGTCCGTCTGCGTGACTTACCGATGAAGCCGCAACATGTACTCGATGCATTAAATAAGGAGACGGTGTGATGGTCTCTTTGTTTACTCTCACTTGGCGTTATCTACTGGCAATCCTTAGTGTCTTTGTCGTGTCTAACACGGCTTTTAGTGATGCTTATCAGGACTATAAGGCGTCACCGAATGGTGAAACGGCATTTGAGTATCTGCATCAAGTGGCTACACATCCAAGGTGCAGTAATTGTCATGGCGTTATGGACGGTGGTGTTCATCGGCCAACCGTGGGCGACGAACGTCGACCACATCCAATGAATATCAGCAGTGCTAATAATCTTAGGTTAACCGTAGAAAACCATCATTTTGTGCAGGTGCCCAACTCGACCCAGCCGGTCAATTGCAGAAGCTGTCACCAAAACAAGAATGGCGCTTCACCCGGTATGCCACCGGGGGCAGCGAACGATCTGATGCCGGGCTTTGTCTGGCACATGCCGCCACCGACCATGATAGTGCCAGCCGATATTTCGCCAACACAATTGTGCGCAAATTGGTTAGATCCAGCCAAGAACAGTTTTTTGGCGTTTCGTGGTAGTCGTGACGATATGAAAACTTTTGAAAAAGAGTTTGTTCATCATGTCAGTGACGACCCTTTGATTCGTTGGGCATGGAATCCTGGCCCAGGGCGGTCGCCTGCTCCTGGTACACATCAAGAGTTTGTGACGGCTATGCAGCTTTGGATCGACCAAGATGCCCCTTGCCCTAACTAACAGGTGATTTATGACGGCACATCATCCTTGTATTTATTTGGACTATGCGGCCACGACACCTGTTGACCCTGCAGTGATTCAGGCTATGAATCACTGCATGTCATTTGATGGTTCGTTTGGTAATGCTGCGTCTGTGTATCATCCCTTTGGTTGGGACTCAGCAGAGCTTATTGACGGCGCTAAAGAGCAAGTGGCTAAGTTGATAGGTGCTGCTCCTTCTGAACTGGTGTTTACTTCCGGTGCGACTGAATCCATCAATCTGGCGTTGAAAGGTCTGGCGTTGCATCCTGACAACTCCAAGCGCCATATCATAACCTCTGCGACTGAACACAAAGCGGTGTTGGATGTCTGTGCTTTTCTAGAGCAAAAGGGATTCAGTATCACCTATTTGAACCCGGATCAGCAGGGGATCATCAACAAGGATCAAGTACTCTCTGCGATGCAGGACGATACCTTGTTGGTTAGCTTGATGCATGTAAACAACGAAACGGGCGTGATTCAGAACATAACCGAGATTGGTGAGTTATGCCGATCAAAATCAGTATTGTTTCATGTGGATGCGGCACAAAGCGCAGGAAAACTCGTAATTGATGTTAAACATTCGAATATAGATCTATTGTCTTTGTCGGCTCATAAATTTTATGGGCCGAAAGGCGTTGGCGCTCTGTTTATATGTCGAGGTTTACCAACTCATCTTTCGCCGATGATACATGGCGGAGGGCATCAGAAGGGTATGCGCTCCGGTACGCTTCCGACACAACAAATTGTTGGCCTGGGTAAGGCCTGTGAGATTGCAATGGAGCGCATGGATGCCGATTTGAACATCACACAAGCGCATTATGATCGGGTGGTTGACTCTGTGTCTGGCTTGTCTGGTGTGATCATAAACGGAGATCAAGACCGTCATTATCCAGGCATTCTAAATCTATCGTTTCCTGGTAGAGACAGTGAAGAGCTGATGATGCGCTTGAAACGCTTCGCGGTATCGTCAGGCTCTGCGTGTTCATCTGCAGATCGAAAGCCTTCTCATGTACTTCTGGCGATGGGGCGTTCAGCTGATCTTGCTCATTCTTCATTACGAATCAGTTTTGGGCGTTATACCTCTGAGGACGATGTGAAGCATCTGATTCAAGCCCTTAGCGCGCTGTTTCCTTGATGGTATTTCAGGTTTCAGCTTTTTCACTATTCTATGATCAATAGCCATCGAACCGTTTAATCCTGCACCTATGATGAAGTGGTAGCGATTGTTTCAGCGATGTTAATAACGTGGGGTTTTCAGATAGGGGGCGTGGCAAAGAATTTAATAACCGAGAATCAAATTTACGTAATACCTTTGCTATGTCTATGAGTACGGTCACTTCGTTTCACTTTGTTGATGGGCATTATCTGTGAATGGAGCTATCTGTTGTACTCTCTATGTCAGTATTTTTATACGGATCTTCGCATGCTCACCTGTTGATGTGTTTTTACACTTTCCAAATACTTAAGTTCATTGGTGATGATGGCTCTGTTTAAGGCTGAAACATCGGCAATGTTCTCAACCAGCGCAAGATAGTCAGAAATGAAGCGATGGAAGTAGCCCAAACCAAGGGTCTTAAAGACGAGACGACTCTTTTTGAGAAACTTAATTTTACTTTGGTCGTTCAACAACTGAATGATGTATTGAGATAACTCATCGAATAGCTTCAGAATTTCTCCATGCTTTTCAATGTAGTCAGCAGGCATCTTTAAAGACTCATAAAGTTCTGTTGAAGAGCCTTCTTGTGCCGTCAATGTTATCTCTTGAGCAATGGACACATTGAACTCAGAGATCAAAACGTGAAGTTCGAGAGGAATCAGAATAGGGGTTTTATCTGAGAGCGTTTTTTCTACTAACTCAATTTTCTTGCTGGTTTTAAGTACTGCATTGGAATCCAGGCCTTGATTGACGATGTCGGAATAGAAGGCTAACAGTTGCTGTTCTTGACGATCTTTGGTTAAGGGTAAGTGCCTGTTATAAAAATTGGATTTCTGATGGTCTTCGATGGCGGTTATGAGGTGGGTCCCGTGCTTTTGAGAAATAGCCTCGTTAACGGAGTGTAGGCGAGAGAACAACTCGGATAGTTTTCTTTTCATGATGGCATTAGGTCAGTACAATAAATTAATGTAGGATTGTACTACAATTTTACCTGCCGTAAATTAGTAGGGCGGGTTTAATATAAGGGTTGTGACGTTGTACGTGCTGAAAATGAATAAGAATGTGGGTTTCACCCTGATTGAACTGGTCGCTGTGATAGTAATTCTAGGCATCCTCTCTGCGTTTGCCCTTCCTCGGTTTGCATCCATTAGTGATGATGCGCATGAGAGTGTTGCTAAAGGGGTGTTTGCTGCGTTTGAGTCTGGGGTCAAAATTTTTCATGCTTGCTATGTTGCAAAGGGAAGTGGTGGATTCAGAACCGATCTGAATTGTTTCGGGAATGATTCAGTGGCCTCGGCCGTTACGGGATACCCATTAGGAACAACCACCGGAAGCTCTGCCAACGGCACAATCTTAAACGGCGCTAACTGTCAGGAACTCTGGGAAACTCTGTTGGAACATAATGACTTTGTGTTGGCGTTCCATACCGATGCTAACTTCGTGTCAGGAAATGACATCATCTATTGGTACGCAGGAGGCGATGTAACATCGAACTCGACTTACTGTTACTACAACTACATTGCGGATGACCCAAGAAAAGGCCAGGAGAATTGGCAGATGCGTTATTATCCAGCTACAGGAGATGTAACCATTGGCCGTGAGACCTTGGGTTAACTCAATTAGATTATTTCAGATTTGGTCTTTGCCAAGTTGTAGTTGAAGGTGCTATGACTTCTCCTCAGCCTCCCTTCATCTCCTCAATACACGCTCTAAGCGTGTTACTAATGCGCGTCTGGTTTCTGATCATTTGTAAATGAGGCCAGGTGGCTTGTTCGCCTTTTAGAATAAGGTAGTTCAGTTCTTTCTCATTCGGGTTAATCATGAACTTCTTATACCAGCCAATGGGGAATTTAGGGTGGATTGTGATATCGCCCAAGTAATCTTGATCCAGTAAGAGTTCAGCGTAACTCAGGCTTGCGTTGAACGGTTGTCTGGTGATTCGACGTTGCGCCAGCTTGATCATGGCGTTGCCTTGGCTTACCAAGGATGAGATGGCTACATCTTTTATTAGGGCTACTATTCCAGGCTTTTGTCTTTGAGATACGAAAGGTAGAATGTGGGGGTTGGCCTGACTTACGATAAAGTAATTGACGTTGAATAAACGACTGATTCGTTGCCTTGGAATGTCGGATGCAATGGCACCGTCACACCAGGTTTCCGTGGGGAGATAATCCTGTTCTGCTTCATTAGTACCTTCATGAGTTCCTGACCTTCTGGCTTTCAGTGATGCCGGAGGAAATAACCCAGGAACAGAGCACGATGCCTTCGAAGCTGTAGTAATTAAAACATCGGGTGCTGTTAAATGATTCAAGATTCTGGGTTTCTGGCCTGGTCGGGTAGGGGATACGGTGATGCTAACGCTTCGCCCTGTTTTCTGATACGCCTCCGCAAAGGTATAGGGCTTTATGTTGCTTTCAATACAGGTCTTGAGTTGTGTTTCATCCATCCATGCGCCTTGCTTGATTTTTTGCGTTAAAGGCAAAGGCTTCAAGGGTTGATAATGTGCGTTCTCGGGGGTGTTAAATAACTCGGTCAGTTCTTCATCTGTGTGCGTTGCAATAATGCCTGCCGCAATTGAGCCCATGCTTGTTCCTGAAACGATGTCTGGCAGTAAGTGCTGATCAAATAAGGATTTAACAACGCCAATATGGGCAATCCCAAAGGTACCGCCACCACTTAACATCAGTGCCGGACGACCAAAATTCTTTTCTACCTGACTAAAGCGCTTCAGTTTGTCGTCCTGTGTCATGTTAGGCAGAGCCGTTTTGGCAAGAAGCTCGATACCCTCGGTGACTGTGTCGAGGTAGGCTTCAACTTCGCTGTTACAGAATTGGTGAAGCCTGACGTTATTCAGTTCCCCGACCATTTGATGCAAGGATTCATCCAGAAAACGACTCAGCTCCACTAATCGCGAGTGGTTGATTAAGTTCGCCAAGCGTTCAGTGTGATTCGTTAATAAAGACCGGGAGGATTCAAAGTTGTCATACCTTGAGCTGTTATAACGTGAGCTGGCGTAATCCGATTGCTTGGTTGATTCATGCAGTGATAGCCATTCGTTATAGGTTTTCACATTAGATAATTGCTTATTTGATAGTGAAACTTTCATCTACTTTCCTGGCTGCATTGTGTGAATTTTAGTTCAGGTAGGCGTTCGTTATAGCATGTTTACAGCGGAAAATCGGTGATAGTAAGATATACGTGGTACAAAGACTATTCAGACTCGTTATTTTGAGCAAGGTAAGGACGAATTTGTAATTGAAGAGCTGGTTGACTTAGGCCTGTTAGGCATTGGGTAATCCAGCCACTTCTTATGTAAAAGTAAGAGGCTCATTAAGGCTACTTATCAAAAGTGACTGGATCTTTAGTATGTATCGAATAGAGGGGGTGTTATTTCTGCGTCAGCAACTCAGGTGCATACAGCGCACTCTGGAATTCAGGTACGTACTCGTATTTCATCACATCTCCTAATTTTAATGACTTGATGTACTGAGACAGTTCTCCACCGTTCAATTTAAGATTCACTGAATCGTTGTCTGAGTTGGTACCATAGCTTAGTTGTCTTGATACCGCATAGCCCGTGGTGAGCTGGCCTTTGGCATCTATGTTTGTGAAGCTGTTGGTTACCAAGGCTGCGTCCGTAGATAGGTCTTCCAGCTTTTGTGCTTCAAAAGTAACGTCTACTTTACCTGTCTTCCTGTCATAGATTTCATACGTCACCGTTTGGTCGTTCTCGCTGAGGTTGATTCTGGTGAGCCATTTAGGAAGGTTGTAACCAACAATTCCTCGAACTCTTGCAAGTTCCGTGTCTACCGGAAGTTTAAGCACATAACCCCAAAAGTCTTTCGACATTGACTGGCCAATCAGTGTCAGCGGGCCTAGATTGGAACTGCCCGGTTCGTTGGTGATGATCGACAAGGCAATTTCGTTGTAGCTGTCGTTATCGCAGTAGTGATAGGCGTAAGCAGTAAACGCGACCAACCCTCGACCTGGCCAGATTTGAAGGGGCTGAACTTGCTCAAGTACTTCAGATGGCATCAATTCTCTGAGGCGGTCAATATCGGCAGTAAACACCGCCGTTACCTTGCTGTTCTTGTAATAGAAGTTCGGTGAGTAGGATTCAAAGCCAATATCTACTTTGGTCTTCTTGAGTTGTTTGAACCAACTTAAATCCACATCCGGTGCTTCGGATTGAATCACATGTAATGGTGGATTCGAGCGGTATCTATCGTATAAACCACCCTTAACGACAGGCACTTTATAACCTGCAATATCAATGATTGAGCTATTTGTAATGGGATTCGTATTTGTAGTGGTATGAGCCGCTTTTGTATTTTCTTCTACAGTATTCCTTAAGTTTTCTGCAAAAGAAGTGAAAGCTAACGCGTTCAGCAATACACCGATTAGGAGTGAAATAAGTTTGATCTTCATCTTTGTATACCTCTGTATGAATGATGAATGTCACAGAGCAATGTCTGGTGTCTGAAACAGAGGCTAACCTTGAACTGAACTTTAAGGTCAAGCGTTAAGTTTAATATTTTTTGAAAACTCTTTACGCTTAAAAGAATGAAAATTTAAGGTGTTGACCTTCAAGCTAACTTTAAACTTATGATGTGCTCCTAACGTAATACGCGATCGGCTAACGCAGTGATTATTCGCATCGTTCATCAGCGTCGCAGAGACAGGCTTTTATTTAGACAAGCCTTTATTCGGAGAAATTAACCATGCAGACAATTTTGGGAGCAAACGGACAAATTGGCCGGGAGTTGGCCTTAAGCTTAAAACGAGATTTTACCAGTGATCTTCGATTGGTCAGCCGGAATCCGCAGAAAGTGAATGATACAGACGCCTTGGTTCGAGCGGATTTGATGGATAAGGATCAAACCATCCGAGCCGTAGAGGGTTCAGAGATCGTGTATTTTACTGCTGGTCTGCCAATGAATACTAAGATGTGGGTCGAGCGTTGGCCTACGATGATGCGTAACGTGATTGATGCCTGTGTGACGCACAATGCCAAAATGGTGTATTTCGATAACACCTACATGTACCCACAGACGGATGTTCCTCAAACTGAAGACAGCCACTTTGAGCCGTATGGTGAAAAAGGGATGGTTCGAGCGAATATCGTTCAGGACTTATTGAGCCACATGTCGAAAGGGCAATTGGACGCCTTAGTGTGTCGAGCACCAGAATTTTACGGCCCAGGTCAAACGCAGAGCATCACCAATGCAATCGTGATTGAGCCTATGTTATCAGGCAAAACGCCGAAAGTGTTTTTGCGCGATGATATGCTGCGAACGTTAATTTATACGCCCGATGCCAGTCGCGCTATGGCGTTACTGGGTAATACGCCGGATGCCTATTCACAGACTTGGCATTTGCCGTGTGATGATAATCGGCTGACCTACCAAGCGTTTATTGAGCTGGCTGCGCAAGTCTTTGGTACGAAAGCGAACTACAAGGTTCTGAAGCAGTGGCAATTGAGTATTGCTGGCATGTTTAACGATACGCTTCGCGAAGCAGCAGAGCTCTTGCCTCGCTATAAGATGGATAACATCTTTGTATCCGATAAATTCAAAACGCGTTTTCCTGAGTTTGAGGTGACCTCATTCAAAGATGGTTTAAGCGCCATTTGGAAGGAGCATTCAGGTAACTAAAGATTTGGCTATCTCCCTGATTTAAATTACTCAATATTGAATTGAGACAGGACTCGTCGAGCATTATCGTCGCAGTCCATGTCTTTGGGTTTGGCGTCTACTTCTTTGAGGACTTCCAAGAGCTTGGTTTTGTTGTCGGCCAGTTTCTTTTGAAGTATTTCAATGTCTTCCAGTTTTTGATGCAAGGCTTTGACTAACGAATCATGATCCCATTGGGTTAGGTCGGGTGGCAGCAGAGCGCGAAGTTCATCCAGCGTGAAACCGGCTTGTTGAGCCACATCAATCAGTTTTAACACAATGACAGCTTCAGGTGGATAGTCTCTATAACCATTGGCTTGTCGTTTTACTATTTTTAGAAGTCCGATGCTTTCGTAGAAACGAATGCGAGAGGGTGCAAGCCCTGTGATTTTCGATAGCTCTCCGATTTTCATATGCTCCAACTCTAATGACCTTAATTTAGTCTATGCCGCATGCCACTTGTTCGCCATTCATGTGTTCGGGATGAAATGCTCAGCCTGACATGTTCGGCATGAAATACTCGGAAGATAATAAGGTTAAAGGCAGCTTTAAGGTCAAGCAAAAACGCCCAAGTGTATTTACCTGGGCGTTTAAGTTGATCAGTCTACGAGAGGATTAATCTAATAGCTTTGGTGCATCACCGCTGAAATCGATCCAAGGGTTCCCACCAAGAGTTTCAGTTCCCTCAACGCTCGGTTCTTCATAGCGCATTACAAAGTGTTCGGGGCCGTGGGCATAGGCAACCACCAATCCATAAGATGCATCCAAGAAGCCACCGTGTGGGCCAAGGCCTGGGTAACTGATGCGCCATGCTTTGCCGTTAACGGGTACGAAGCCCAAGGTTAGCTTGCCTACTACGTTGTTTGGCAAGGTGAAGAACCAAGTCCAGTCGCCGCCGGAGACAATGGTCATCACTTCATCAATGCCTTGTCCGTTGTCAGAGCTGTTAACGTGCAGTTTGCCAAATTTGCCTTGAAGGTACTCGATAATGTCAGGCGTCATGGCTTTCATGTCGTACACCTTAGGATAGGGCGCAACGCCAATTTCTGAGGTAGATAAAAAGCCACCCCGATGCGCTTCTGGTTCACGGCCTGCCAGTTCAATTTGCTCAAGAAGATCCTTTCTGTTGAGTGCGAATAAGGACATTAGCTTTTCGCTTTCTTGTGTATTGAGCGCACGTTCTTTGGATGTTTCCAGAATCGGCTTGGCTTCTGGTGGGATTGCCACCGTGCTCACTCGTACACCGACGGAACGAAGCACTCTGTTCACGGCATCGACGCCGCTCGTTGGTTCGCGGCCATCGCTGTAGGAAAGAATTAACTGGCCGGCATTGTCTGTGCTGCCTGCGATACTTTGAGAAAAAGGCATAAGGGCGATCACGCCTGCAAATGCTATGTTGATCCACGTTTTCATGTTCAAACCTCTAAACTGCTGATTGATTTAAGCGCAGTTTAGGGGGTGTTACGCTGGTGAAAAACCGGACTTGAGTAAACTTATTGATAACTAAAGGTAAACAATGCTGGTTGGGTGCGAGGGTTTCTACGCGTTTTTATAGGTTTTGTTGTTATTTGGTGAACTATCAATGAGAAAATTATGCAGTACAGCTACTGGTTTTTGAAATGCTCGACCACAAAATCAATAAATGCACGTATCTTTTGAGATTGCTCTTTATGGTAAGGGTAGATAACGAATAAGGAATGTTTTTCGACATGCCATTCCGGCAAGATTTCAACCAGTTCACCTGTGTTGAGTTGGTCTCTTACAAATATATCCGGGAGTAATGCAATGCCTTGACCTAAGATAGCAGCTTGTCTTAAGGCTATGCCGCTATTCACGACATATCTGCTCTGGGTGAGTTCTACTTCATTGATTTGGTTTTGATCCGGGTTTCTGAATATCCATCGTCGGGCCGATGAAGAGAAGCTGTAGATCAAGCAGTTGTGATGGGTTAAATCGTCTGGTGCCGTTAAAGGCAAAGTGCGGTCAAGGTAGCTTGGAGAGGCGCAGAGTACTCGCTTCATCTCAACGAGTTTTCGCGATCTCAGACTGGAGTTATTCAGCTCAGCCCCCCCGCGAATGGCAATGTCGACGCCTTGTTCGATGAGGTCTATGTATTGGTCGCTCATCACCACTTCCACCGACAGTTCTGGATGCTTATCCATAAAGGCACAGATGATGGGATTAATCTCGATAAGCCCCAAGGACATGGGCACACTGATCTTTAATGAGCCTTTCAGTGTATGCGAGGCTTCAATCACTGAAAGATCGGCGTGTTTAAGGTTATCTAATATGTTGCAGACTTGGTTGTAATAGAGCTGGCCATTTTCTGTGATGTGCAGTTTTCGAGTGGTTCGGTTGATTAATGGGCTTTGCAGATATTCTTCGAGCTCATTAATGTTTTTACTGATGGCGGCTTTGGACAGGTTTAAATCGTCAGCCGCTGCTGTGAAACTTCCCAGTTCTACAACTCTTCGGAAAACGGCCAAAGCCTTTAGTTTATCCATGTCTGCAATCTCTATTGTTTCTGATCAGTGAATGATTATATGGCTTGATCGGTATTTATTCACTGTCAGTGGACTGCTCTTGTAAGTCGCTCTTGTAAGTTGTACTTGCGAAATGAAAGTCCGAAATAAGTCAATTTACCTCGGCCGCGCAAACACTTGCGTCCAATACGTTGGGTAGTCTGCGGTGGCTGAATCCACTCGGGACGATCCAAACTCGGTAAAGTTGCCGTTCATGATGTTGCGGCAGTGGCCTTCGCTGTTGAGCCAGCCAGTGACCACTTGCGTAACGCTGGTTTGGCCTGCGGCGATGTTTTCACCCACAGCGGACCAATTGTAATTCTGCGCATCTACACGATTCGATACCGATAAACCATCTGAACCCGTGTGGCTGAAGAAGTTGTTGGTGGCCATGTCAGTGCTGTGGGAAAGGGCGGCGGCTTCAAGGTCACAGTTCCAAGTTAACGCTGAAACAGCGGGGAGGTCATCGCTTCCACAGGTGTAACCTGAAGCGCGCGCGGCGTTTACTTGGTCGAGCATGTCTTGTTCGTTGGCGTCCAACTGGCATGAGTTTGTTGGGTTGTTGTCGGTGTCTGTGTTGTCTTGGTTGGTATTAGTGTTCTCTGTATTAGTCGTATCCGTAGACGCAACACCATCTGAGCCAGAAGACGAGCCTCCGCCGCCTCCACAGGCAGTTAAAAATAAGGCAGTAAAGCAGGTCGTGAGAAGAAGAGGGGAGGTGTTCTTTTGAATATGCATGAATCAGTGCTCGATAGTGAAAACAGCCATGGTATCGGGCAGGTTGAAAAGAACTGTGATCTTGGTTTGATCGTACACTTTGTTACTTTTTTGGTGACTGTACTTGCTCAGTGAGCAGATTAATCGTCATCGGGTTGTAGGTTTGTCCGTTGTAAGTAGCTCTTCAATAGATGATTGTAACGGCCATCTGCTCTGAGTTGTTTTAATTGTTCATCAAACTGGTCACGAATCTTTGTCAGGCCGTTTTTCTTTGAAAACATGATGTAACTGGGGACTTGTTGAACGAGAGGGCGAACTTCTTCAATGGTGTCCAGTTTATGGTGTTTGCTGGCAACGTAGAGCGCACCGAGTCGGTTGTTGATCCAGAGGTCAACCCGTCGGGTGAGTAGCATCCCGAGGCATTGTTCTGCGGTCGCTACGGAATGCAAATTAGTAAAGAGGCCTTGTTGCTGTAGGTCATCAAATTTACTGCCGTAACTCACTTTGCTGATGGTGATAATGCCGTGGTCAATAACTTCGTGGAGATCTCCCTCAAATGGAATGACACTGCCTTTCCGTTTGAAGAATGCGACTTCTTGTAGAAACAGGACTTCCTTTGAAAAAATGGCGAACTCTTGTCGTTCTTCAGTTTTATAGGCCGTATATACGGCATCAATCTTTCCTTCCTCCAGGTAAGTTAATGCTCTGGCCCATGGGTAGATTCTGATGGTGACGGGTTGATTCATTTCTTTGAAGACAGCGCGAACGATGTCGGTTGCGGCGCCTTCAACGTTCGTTCTATCTTCGCTGTAGTGGATGTACGGAGGGTAATCCAGGGTGCCAATTTCCAACGTTCTCGCTTGAGATACGCTCATCGTGGAAACCATTAACCAAAAAGCAAAAAGGGATCGAAACATTGAGTCCACCACCGGTCAGTGAAGTACTAAGTCATTACAGTCAAAGAATGCGTGCTTCGCAACGTGGTGCAGGGGGGTTCGAATTCATGCTGTTAAGTGCGAGTTGTCGAATTGGAGCGGTTGAATGAGGGTTTTCGAATGAGAGATGTTGAGCGAAATTTTAGTAGAAAAGAATAAATTGAATCCCAAAGCGTTAGTCGAGTGCTAACCAGTCCTCATTTCTTATCTTAATGTCCGCAGACCTACCCAAATGGGTGGGGACGTTCTTTTCAAGCATTGGTTTAATCGCTTCGCCTTTTAAAAGGCGTATTCATTGAGGCTGAAAAGCTCGGAGAAGCTTGTCTCGTCATACATTGTAAAGGATTGAATAATGCGAATAGTAATGACCTTTGTTGGTTTTCTTTTGTTGTCTTGTATCGCTCAGGCTGAGTTGGTATCCCAATCAGATTGGGAGGCTGATCGCCTTTATGGATTTGATGATAAGACGCTGTATTTTCCGGATGATTACGATGGTGCTGTTACCGCACATTTAGTGCGTAAGCTGGCACCAGAATCGACTAAAAAAGCGGTGCTGTATGTTCATGGTTTTGTTGATTATTTCTTCCAGGAAGAATTGGCTCAGCAATATAACGACCAGGGTTATAACTTTTATGCGTTAGATTTGAGAAAGCACGGTCGTTCTTTAATGGATCATCAGCATCCAAATTTTATGTTTGACGTGTCGGAGTTTTATGAAGAACTTGATGCCGCTGTTTCGATCATACGCAATGACGAAGGTAACGAAAAACTTCTGCTTAATGCCCATTCAACGGGTGGCCTGATTACTGCGCTGTATACGGTGGATCGTCAGAACAGCAGTTCATTCGATCAGCCATTCGACGCCATTGTCTATAACGGGCCGTTTTTCGATATCAATGATGCGTTCTTGAACATCAATTCCTACTACTTGTTGCCTGAAGTATTGAAGTCAATTGCGTCAATTAACCCGTTTGGTGCAACGGGCATGACCATCCCCGTTCAGTACGGCGAGTCGCTTCATGTGTCTGAGCGAGGCGAGTGGGATTACGATCTGAACTTGAAGCCTATCTATAGCTTCCCGATCTATTGGGGGTGGTTGAAAGGCGTGATTGATGCTCAGCAACGCCTTCAGAAAGGGTTGGATATTCAGGTGCCTGTTTTGGTGATGTATTCAACCCAATCTTCAACGCCATTCTTTAATTTCTGGCGAGATGAGTTCCAGGAGACGGATGTGATTCTGGATGTAAAAGACATCAATCGTATTTCAGATGTGTTGGGTAAACATGTGACTGAAATTCGTGTGGAAGGTGGTGTTCACGACCTAACTTTATCCAAAAAAGTTGTCAGAAACCGTGTGTATAAAGACATGTTAATTTGGTCAAATGCTTACATGAACTAATCAGAGCATGTCTTTCTAAGCATTAAAAAACTGGCCCCTGAGTATGCTTAACAGGGGCTCGTTTTATTAGATCTCGTTTATTCGATCTTATTTATTAGATCTTATTTATTAGACATAGCGACTATTAATTCATGGTCGGATAATCTGTGTAACCTTCCGCACCGCCCATGTAGAAGGTAGTTGGATCAGCCTCATTAAGCTCTGCATTGGCTGCAAAGCGTTCAACCAAATCCGGGTTAGCAATAAAAGGTACGCCAAAAGCGACGGCGTCTAGTTGATTCTCACCAATGGATGCAGACGCTTCTTCATGGCTATAGCCCATGTTGCCAATCAAATTCCCTTTGTACAGCTTGCGTGCTGGCGTCATCACATCGCCGGATTGTTGCCCTAAGAAGTCGGTGCGCATTAGATCCCAGAAGGCCAAGTCGAACTGGTTCAAGTGTTCGGCCAACCAAGTGGTTAAGGCAACCGGATCACTGTCTATCATGCTGTTGAAGCTGTTAAGAGGGGAAGTACGCAAGCCAACTTTGCCTGAGCCCCACACGTCGATCACGGCTTCCAGAACTTCAAACAGCAGCCGTGCACGGTTTTCAATGGAACCACCGTATTGATCATCGCGCTGATTTGTTCCATCACGAAGGAAGTTATCCAGGAGATAACCGTTCGCACCGTGAACTTCGACACCATCAAAGCCGGCTTCTTTGGCATTTATGGCGGCTTGTTTGAAGCCTGCAACAATGCCTGGAATTTCATTGGTTTCCAATGCGCGAGGTACGGTGTACGCCTTTTTGCCGTTCGGGGTGTGAACTTCATCGTTCGTGATCGCTAATGGGCTTGCTGCCACCGGTGTTTTACCGTCGTTAAGATCCGGGTGACAAGCACGACCACCATGCCAGAGTTGAAGAACAATTTTACCGCCATTGGCATGAACTGCATCCGTCACCTTGCGCCAACCTTCAATTTGTTCTTGAGAATAGATGCCTGGTTCATTCATAAATGCTGAGTTGCCTTCCATTACCATGGTGGCTTCCGCAATGATTAAACCGGCGCCTGCACGCTGCGCGTAATATTCGGCCATCATGTCAGTTGGTACATGGTTAACTGCGCGAGCGCGGGTGAGTGGTGCCATCAAAGCACGGTTTTTTAGTTTGATATCACCCAGTTGGATTTCAGAAAGAATGTTAAGTGTGTCGGTCATGGAAGAGCTCCAGAAAAATGTATGAGTAAACGCTTGAGTCGTTGATGGGTGTAGAGTATGGTTTGCCTGTTGGTGAAACAATAGGGTAATTAGAAAGTGATTGTTCGTAATTTAGAAACTATTGATTTTAGAACCTTGTCGGTTTTTGTAACGACCTGTCAGCAAATGAACCTAACTCAGTGTGCAGAGTTAATGGGCTTGCCTAAATCGACGGTGAGTAAGGCCATCACAAAACTTGAAGATCATCTAGAAGCTAAATTACTGGAGCGATCGACCCGTAAAATTCAGATCACCGAAGCCGGACAAATCGTGTTTAATCGAGCGGCTCAGCTGGTGAATGAGTTTAAAGCGCTGACTCAAGACGTTCAGGAAATGGAGCAGCAAGTACAGGGGATGCTGCGGATCTCAGCGCCACCCACCTTAGGCGGTTTCTTTACCAACTATGTGTTGTCGCCTTTCATGAAACAGTGGCCAAAGATCAAGGTGTCTTTGGAATTGTCTTATGACTTTGATGATTTGTTTTCTCAAGGGTTTGATCTTGCCTTGCGAGTAGGGCAAGTGGCTGACGATCGTTTGGTGGCTAAGGAAATCGGCTATTCAACACGAGTATTGGTCGCAAGTTCTGCGTATCTCGAAGAGCATGGCTACCCTGAACAACCCTCGGATTTGGTTCACCATAATTGCCTTCGGTTTCAACGCAATGCTGAAAGTACACCATGGACGTTAATGTCTGAAGGAGACACGGTGTCTGTGGGTGTCACAAGTAATTTTTCCTGTTCCAATATACAAGGCTTAAAAAGTGCGGCCATTGCAGGGTTGGGGGTTGCTCAAATTCCTGCAAATGAATTGGTCTGCGAATGGAATGAAGGAAAATTGGTACGGGTTTTACCGGAGTGGCATGCGGTGCCTATGCCTATTTATCTGGTCTATCGCTCGGGACTCAATAAACCTAGGCGTTTGGAAGCCATGTTGGAACACATCCTTTCGATGAAAGAGCAGTTCCGCTTTGGGCCGGAACTGCTCAATTCGACAAAATGCAGGTTTTGAGGACTTGATTTAAGCCTTGTTAACCTTGATAGGCAGGGTAGTCTGTGTAGCCGCGTTCATCCCCTCCAAATAAGGTGGACGGGTCTGATATCTCATTGAGTGTCAGTCGATGTTCAAGTCGATAGGGTAAATCCGGATTGGCGAGGAACTTCCGTCCAAAGGCAACGAAGTCCACCAGTTTATTGTTAATCAGCTCTGATGCACTTTCTTCGTTGTAGTTGCCTGCGACCACGATGGCTCCTGAAAAGTTACGGCGTAGCTGGATGCGGAAGTCATCACTCACAACGGGCGCGTCATCCCAATCGGCTTCGGCCAAATGAATGTAAGCAATGCCCATTTCTTCGAACTTTTTAGACGCGAGTAAGATGGCGTCCACGGCTTGAGGATCGTTCATTCCTCGTTGGGTAATGAAGGGCGCGAGTCGAATTCCGGTACGTTCTGCACCTATGGCGTCGCTGATTGCAGTAACAATTTCAAACGCAAAGCGCAGTCGATTCTCGATACTTCCGCCGTATTCATCCTCACGTTTGTTTGAGGTGCTACGAATGAACTGGTCGATTAAATAGCCATTGGCGGCGTGAATTTCTACGCCATCAAAGCCAGCTTCGATGGCATTAAGTGCAGCCTGACGATACTGAACCACGATGGATTGGATTTCTTCTTTACTTAATGCTCGTGGTTCCGGGCAATCGAGCATTTGTCCAATACCGTCTTCACCAACGACCCACACCTGAGCATCAGGCGCTAATGCAGATGGCGCGACCGGTTTCCCATCTGGGTGAAAGGATGGGTGCGACATACGGCCAACATGCCATAGTTGAGAGAATATTCGTCCGCCGTTTTCGTGAACGGCTTGAGTGACCTTTTTCCAGCCGTTAATTTGCTCTGATGTGAAGATACCAGGAGTAAAGGAATAGCCTTTACCCTGTGGGGAAATTTGTGTTGCTTCAGAAACAATGAAAGCAGCACTTGCTCGTTGCGCATAATAGGTTGCCATTAACTCGGTGGGAATGTCGCCCGGTTGTTGAGTTCGAGAACGAGTCATAGGAGCCATGACCAATCGATTTTTGGTCGTGAAGTTGCTCACGGCAGCGGATTCAAATAATGGATTTGTCATCTTTTTATTCCTCTCTAATCTTGCTTGTTTTGCCTTGTTTGCTGGGTGCTATTTACTGACTGTTATTTACTGGCTTCTAAAGGAAGCTAACTGCGTGGGTGTGAAAGCCATTAATCGCGGCTGAATACGATTTCGACTTTCAGTTCATCCGGGCCGAACACGAATACTTGATGTTCTTCAGATTCGGGGATGTCTCGTTCGATGTAAGGAATCTGGTGTTGGTCTAGCCGGCGAATAAGCGTCGGGTAGTCTTTCGAACTAAAGGCCAGGTGATCGATGGTGTCCAAGCCTGAATGAAGGTTTGAACCCTTAGGTTGGCGTAAATACTCTGCCTGATGCGCATTAATATCAGAACGGTCAGCGAGATGAATGCAGGGCAGGTTTTGATCGTCATACAGCCAAACGCCATCAAACTCAAAAGCTGGCCGATCACCCACCGTTAGCGCTAACGCCTGACAAAAGAATGTCGTCATTTCTGATAAATCAGTGGTCATGATCAGCACGTGATTAAGTCGCATAAACGGCTCCTTTCTTTTCGCTTAAGTTCTATAGGTTAAAGATTAACTGTTTTGGATTTTTTGATAATTGGTTGTATGGTTAAAAGACTATTTATAAAAACTGAATAATCATGGCGAAAATCGACGATATGGAGCTGTTTGTTCATGTGGTTAAAGCAGGTGGCTTAGCGGCCGCAGGGCGCAAACTGGGCCTGTCACCTGCAAGTATGACGGCACGAATAAACCAAATTGAAACGCGTTATAAGACACGTTTACTCACGCGAAATACTCGCAATATTGCACTTACCGAGGCGGGCGAACGCTTCTATAGCGGCTGTTTAAACGTCTTAGAGGAAGTTGCGTATACCGAGAATCTTTTACAAGAATCAAAGCAAGAGCTTGAGGGCAGTTTGCGCATTGCTGCGACGTCTGATTTCGGTCGTCAGTGTGTTTCGCCAGCCATTGCAGAGTTTGCTGCACTGCATCCCAAGGTTTCTGTGCATCTAAAGCTGGCGGATGGTCTGATCAATATCATTGATGAAGGGGTAGATTTGGCCTTTCGATTTGGAAATTTACCAGACAGTAACTTGGTCAGCCGTCCCATCGCAGATAATCGTCGCGTGTTATGTGCCTCACCTGAATACTTAAAACGACATGGTGAACCACAGACTCCAGAGGACTTGAGACATCACCAATGTCTGGTGTTAGAACGACAAGGACAGCTGCTTAATGAATGGCATTTCGAATCCGACAACAAACGCAATACCCTAAAAGTCAGGCCTTATCTGTCTTGCTCGGATGGCGATGTCATTCGTAACTGGGCACTGCAAGGGCACGGTATTGTTCTGAAATCACTGATCGATGTGAAACAGAATATCGCAAACGGAACGCTAGTGTTGGTGCTGGAGCAGTATGTTCGAGGCTTCAGTCAAAAGGACAGCAACAGTGTTGGCCTGCAAGCCATTTACCCGAGTCGGCAATATCAACCTCGTCAGGTCAAAACGTTTTTAGAGTTCTTCTCAAAGTGGATGGAAAAGGGGGCTTGAGGAATTTCTTCCTCATCAAGCCCCTAGATGACTAATCAATAAAGTTTAACTCGAACTCACCCTGAATTCGTACTTCATTAGATTGTTCGTCAGCAAATAGTAGATCAAAGGCTCCAGACATTTTTTCTCATCTAATTGATAAAACTCTATTTCTTGTCTAGAAGATGATGCTCCAGAAAATTGGATTGGGAATAGGTTTTCGGTTCCAAATGCTTCAGTAATCTCGGTATTGTTGGAGCGGAGCTCAACATCGGCAAACTCACCCTCTGGGGTTAATTTAGATGAGTTTACTTCATAAGTGCCTACGGTCATTGATTTAGGATAAATAATGTTTAATACATAGATAGAGTCGTCAGCGTCAAATCGAATATCTAACGATCGATAAACATCGATACCTGAACCGTTACCTCTTGTTTGGATACCTGCGGTTATACATGTTGGAGCTTGATCTGTTATGGATTGTATTCCTTCAATTTCAAGATCGATAAAGCTGTCTCTGATAGCTGAGTAATTCGACATCTTATTTAGTATTCGAGAGGCATCGCCTGAATCTGTTTCTTTTAACTCTGTATCGCTAATAATTTCGTAACTAGATGGCGTAATAGTTGTGTTCCCAAAAGTGATTGGTCGAGCATTTAGAGTTGAATTCTCAATATCATAAGATGTTTTTGAGGGATCTAAAAAACAGGATGCTATTTCAGCTGTTTGCCCTGATTCTGTTAACACTGATTTATTATGAACAATATTTACTTCGTCATTTTGACTTGTCAGGTCTAAAGGAAAGCTTTGTGACCAAGTACCTGATAGAGACGATTCTCCGGCAACTTTCGCTGCCCCAGTTGAAGAATTAGAATCACTTGAACTACTGCAACCTCCCAGCACAGCCAGAGTTAGTAAAGTTGCTAGTGTATTAGTAAGTTTCATTAGGGCTATTCCTTAGCTTAATTATTCTTGTGCGCCGTATTTTAATTAATTCATGCGATTTAAGTAAATGAAACTATTTGGAGATTATTGATATCTTTCAAATGTTTCGTGCCAAGCATTGTTAGTAGCTTGGTGTTCTCCTTCCAATGAACTAGCCTTCTAAGTAATTTCTTTGAATCCGTTTGCTGGTCACTTCTGGGTGACATCCAGGCTGTATGAAAGCGCTTTTTCTCTCCGTTAGCTTGATCCTGTTATCAAGTGTTTTGTCCAAGTTATCTGCGTCTGAGCTTGGATCTTCTCCTGTGCGATTTTGTGATGGGCTGGAAGAGTGGCCACCTTTCTTATTTCTTGAACGTGATCAACAGGGCAGGAAAACCACCAAAATAACCGGTGCATCCATGGCTATTCTTGAACTGTTGTTTTAAGAATTGGATATATCATTTTCGATGAAATTAATGCCTTGGAAACGCTGTACTACCTCGGTTAAGAACTTTAGTACGACTCACCAAATTGAAGCCTTTACCAATGCCAGTTTTAATGAAAAACGCAATGAAGAGTATTGGGTGACGGATGCAATTTATCAGACTCAGCAAGGATTGTTTTATTCGACGACACGCTATCCGGATATTTCGTCAGAGTTCTTACTTAATAATTTGGATACGCTCACTTTGTACAATGTTCATGGTTACAGTGATGAGATTTATTACATTCGCTTGAAAGTAAACAAGAATAAGGAGGTGCTCAGTTCTGCTAAGACACCTCAAGCCGTTTTGAAGATGCTTTCCTTGGGACGTTGTGATGTGTTTGTGAATAGCATTGAACCGATTTTAGGGGCGCATTCACTTGATCAAAATACCTTACCGAAAGACGTTTGGTATTTTCCGTTAAAGGATATTCCGCAGAGTACGTTCCATATCTATCTCTCTCGTAACTCTCCAAGAGGTGAAGCATTAAGGAATCGCCTCAATGATGTCATTCAACAAAAGAAAGACGAGGGGGTGCTTGAAAAGATACTTAATACGTATTTTGAGTGAATTGACCAATTACAGCCGATCAATCACCCAATAAGGTATCAATTGTTTTATAGAGCCCCAGTTGACGATTTAACTTGTCGTCCTTTAATACGTCGAGCTCAGTAGTATTAAGCGATTGAGCAAACTGTTCTTTTGACTCTTTCTGATCAGTAACGTCACCATTTTGATACTCGACCATGGTTTCTTCTTTGGATTGTGCATGCGTTACTTTGCCAGAATTGACCTTGCCGTCGTCTTGGACATTGATGGAACGGAGAAGGGCGCCTTCTTCTTTCATGGTTTCATAACGGTAGGTTTGGTTTTTGAAGTCCACCATATCAAGACCAGGCAGTGCTTTATGTTGTCTAACATCCAATTCGTAGGTGGACGCTTGAGTAATCTCAGCGTAGCGACCTTTGTTGTTTAGCCCTTTTTGAACACTGGTTTCTTGTTGGATTTCTAGCGACATAAAGGATCGTTCAGTGGGCTTCTCAAGGTTTGGCATGATATCTCGAGTCCCAAAGAAGCTGGCTTCAAAGTCCGGTAAGCCGCTGAGTGTTGATTGAGCAACTTTAAGTTGGCGATCATTCAATGTTGTGTCGTCTTCTCTGCTTTCATAGTCTTCGCCTAGGGTAAAGCCCAGTGCGGTTGAAAAACCATCTTTAAAGAAGGAAGCAACTTGTGATGTTCTCAGCTCTGGCATTTGGTAAGACTCAGCCATGTGGTCAATCATTGCCAAGTAGGATTGGAACTGAAGACTTTGGTTGGCCTCTTTGTCTACCAACTGGTTATTCTTATCCACCGTAATGCTGTATTCCAAACCAAATTGCGAGGCTTCTAAGGTTTGGTTGCCCGAGTGTTTATCAATTTCGAAGTGGAATTCAGCTTCACTATTATAGAACTGGCTATTCAGAGATAGATCAAAGCTGGAAAGCTCATTCTTATCAAAGCTTTCAAGGCCATTCAGTTGTGCCATGCCTTGGCCATTGAAGAAGGCACCGGCGGATTGGCTTAAATCCATCGCCAAATTTTGAATGGCTTCAAGTTCATCCTCATCCAAATCACCTTCAAAATCGAATTCAAAGGAAGAACCTTTGATACCGGCAAAACTTCCACCTGCGAAGCGCGTACCGCCGTCTTCTTTATTGATGGTAATAGTGACTTTGTCGCCGTCTTTGGTTTCGATATCCAGACTGAAGGAGGCAACAACAGGTGCTTTGTTAAAGCCTTTGTAGTCGGCAGTGAGTCTGTTGCCTTCCATATCATACGGAAGAAAACCTGCATAATTGCGAACGCCGTCTTTGTACGAGCCTTTCGATAGATCCAGTTCTGTAATATTGGCCAGGTAGCTCGTTGGATTGAATTCTTTTCTGTTGGCTTGGGCTTCCAGTTCAGCGGCGAGTAGTTCATTTCGGTGAAGATATTCCGGGTCACCTTCGGGGGTATAACGTAGAACGCCGCTTTCAAATTCAATCTTAGGTTCGACCTTAATAGGCGCGGTTGAGATTTCTACGGTTACGGATGGAAGCTCGACGGGTTTGGAAGGTTGCTGTGCTTTGGCTTCAGCAATGCTGGCCTGCATTTTGGCTTTGGTTTCTTCTGACATCGTTACTTTAGGAGCAACGCCTTCTTTCAACTCTTGGCCGTTGGCTAACCGTTGAAGTTGAGACGTATTGATAGTGTTTGTCATAAAACCGTCCTTCCGTGAACATTAAATGCGCTGAATTAAATGTAATAAATGAATACTAACCATAACGGCCAGTATGTTTTTAACTTTAGCGTTTCTTATCACCTTTTTGACTGTTTAGTTAATTAGAATCCTGATAAGTTGGACGGATACTAGCCATGGTGCCCAATAACCGATCAGAAAGGGGGCGAAGTAATATTGAATCGTTGTTTTGTAGTAGGTAATTAGTATTAGGTTGTGGCAGATTCTCTGCTTCACATAACTAGAGGACAAGGAGGCTCAAATTGAGTGAGGTTCAACGTTCAGCGCTACCGGATAGCGCATTGTCTAAACACTACGAAGCAAAAGGTGCTTATACCGATTGTTTCTTTCTGGATGTACCTCAGAAGGTCTCGTTTGAAGAATATGTTGAAGCCTTCTACACCACGCCTTTGTTTAAGTTGGAGCGTAAGATTTTGGCTTTGGTGGTTCGAAAGCCTTCGACAGATGGGCAAGCCAAGGCGCTGGCCAAAGGAGAGCGGACCCAGTTCTCGTCGTGGAATGAGGAAGCTCGAGGAGAGAACCAAATTCTGATGAGCGACTTTATGAACAAGACGCGTTCCTGGTTAAAAACTGAGGACATCAGTGATGACCAGCAAACCAAGACCCGGTTGTATTTTGGTTCTGTGGTGGTACCGCCGCAAACAAAGAATGGACCTGGTGAGTTCGGCTTTCTCTTTCATGCAACCACAGGCCTACATGTTGTCTATAGTAAGGCGCTATTAAAGGGGGCTGGTAAGCGGTTAAGCAAAAACTAATATCGAGAAACAGAGACAGCCTTGGAAAAACGCCCGAATGGGCGTTTTTAGTAATGTGATCCTTGGCTCCTTAGGTACTTACTCCTTGAGATGGTGCTTTTTTAGTTTTGCATGCTTTATCTTTAATCCATCTCTGAGGTTCAAACTCATCAGAACCAGATTAGTAAAACCGGCGAAAAGTTCTAATCCTTGTACCAGATAAAAGCTGGTGTCGAAAGTGCCACTGACGGCCAGTGTCTTTAAGTAAATAGCGGCTGGAATTAATATCAGAATGCCATTGGCCGCAATGATAGGAATACGCTTTTTCTTGTTTCCAATTAGCCCTTTGGTGGCTTTCCCCGCTAACTTGTTGCCTGTGATACCCGCTATTGCCATGCAGGGAAGTAGTGGCCAAATTGCATAGAAAATAATTGATTTGACCTGGGTTATCAGTTCTTGATTACCCATGAGTTCAGAGATAGAAGTGCTGAGGAAAAAGCTCAGAATCAGTAGTAACGCCAAGGTAGAGGTGGTGGCATGTATTGTTACGATTTTCTGTCTTGTCATGATTTTCTGTCTTGTCATGATTTTATGCTTAGTCATTGTATTTTGCCCCTACCATAAAGAACGATATCGACGGTGACAGCCGTTGCAGGTGTCTTGAGCTTGCTCCAGACCTGATTCTGCGGCTGTTAACTTCTGCAATTTACTGGCGTGGTGCAGCGATTCAAAGCCAATCAACATCTCGTTTAAGGCGTTTTTGAATTCTTGGTGGTTTTCCCAGATTGATGCCTTGGCCCGGCTGTTTTCGTGACTGCCTGTGACGAAGAGCGTTTCTAGCTGTTGTGTATTTTTAATTAACGTTTCTGATGCGTTTTCAATGTCTTGCCAGTTGGGTGAGTCTTCTTCCAATTCGTCTTCTACCCAGTCGGATTTCTCTTCGATCTCGGAAAACAGGTTTTGTCGAGCTTCAATCTCCTGATTGAACTCCTGGGCATTGAGCTGTGACGATCCTAATACTAGGGCGATTATTAACAGCAATTTATTCATGATTTTTTATCTCCGAAAGTTGAGTTGAATGAAATTTACACTGCAATAGTTGCGTATGCAACTATTGCAGTGTAAATTATTTGTTAAGTTTTGAATCAAAGTTACTTATGGGGGAAGGTATGAAAGTTTGGGATTTACCAACACGGCTCTATCACTGGGTTCAGGCAGTCTTGTTCGTAGGATTACTGGCTAGCGGTTTTTCGAAGGAGGATATGCATAGTGTTCTGGGAATCAGTCTGTTTGTACTGATTGTATGGCGCATCAGTTGGGGATTTGTTGGGAGTGAAACCAGTCGCTTTAGGCAATTTGTAAAATCACCTAAAGCGGTTGTTACCTACCTCAAGGGAGAGGGTTCAACACATGCTGAACACAGCATAGGGCACAACCCTGCGGGTGGTTGGATGGTGGCGCTTATGATTACCGCCTTATTGCTTCAATGCTGTTTGGGGCTTTTGATTTCGGGGTTAATTGATTCCGCTTTGTTACCCGAGCTGTTGATCAGTGACACTACGTTAAGTTGGTTTGAAGATGCCCATTTCTATTTGGCCTACCTTTTGATCGGGTTGGTCTTAGTGCACCTGATGGCGATCGCTTTCTATAAACTCTGCAAGAAACCCTTGGTATGGGCCATGGTTGTTGGGTATCAGAAAGCAAATATCTTGTTTAAGCAAGGCAATGCAGCTAAAGAAGTGGTAATAGCATCCAATACCCGAGCACTTTTGATGCTAGTTGTTTCACTATTCGTTACTATGGCAATTATTGCGCCTTCAATAATGTGAGACTGAATTAAATGAGTGTTGAGTTTGATCGTCAAAGTAGCTTTGGTTGGTTGATTAATGTGATGGCCGGGCAGGCTTCAAAAATGTTTGATACTGAGTTAAAAAAGCATGGATTAACCATAGCGCTCTGGCCAACTCTGATGTGTTTGTGGGAAGAGGAAGGCGTGACTCAGCGGGATATCGCAATCAAATCCAAGGTTGAAAACTCAACCACTACACGAACGTTAGATAAGCTAGAGAAACTTGAATTGGTCGAGCGACGACCTGATCCGGCCAGTCGTAGATCTTTCCGAATCTACCTTACTGAAAAGGGCAAAGCATTGAAGGATACGCTGTTACCCATTCCGGTAGCCGTGAATCAAGAGCTGCTGAGTGTCTTGGATGAGCAAGAGCGAGAGCAATTGATTCATCTGCTGAAAAAAATGGTCAGCTCAGTTCAGCCTACAGGATATAGTAACCAGCACCGAGCAAATTCAACGCCATCGTGATGAAGTCCGTTACAAAGATGAACAACATTGGCATTTTGAATACCTGCCAGACACCACCGCCTTTTCGGTTTTCTAACGCCACCGGGACATTGAAGATGAACTGGGAACCATGGGCGATGCCGAAGATGAACAACAAGAAGGCTTTTTGAGCATCATTCGGAAAGAGATCCAGGTTCAATAACAGCATAATGTTACAAAGAGCAAAGGCGAAGTTCATCCCGCCCAGAAAGCGGCCGGATTCAGCCAATACATCAAATAAGTGATGGCTTCGTTGCTCTCTTGGGGTGACGACTTTTGCAAAGCTACGGTGCTTGATGGAAAAGGTGTGAAAAGCCATCGAAAACCAGATGGCATTGATTATAAGTAAGCCGGTAAACATCATGTTTCACCTCGTCGAGTGGTCTGTCAGTTGTTTTTATTAGCGTTTTTCTTTGTATTTTCTTCTTAGCGTTTCAACACAATGCGATAACGTGCATCCCCACTTTCAAGTCGTTTCATCGCATCATTGATCTGATCAAAACTAAATTCTTCAATGATGGGCTTGATGTCATGACGACCCGCAAAGTCCAGCATGGTGGCGATGGTTGAAGGGCTACCCACCGGGGAGCTTGAAACGGAACGTTGTGCGTCCATCAAACCAAACACACTGATGTCCAGAGGTTCCAGGGTGGCACCCACAAAATGAAGGCGACCTTTCGGGGCCAAGGTGTTGATGTACCGATTCCAGTCGAGCTTTACATCCACTGTTGAGATGATCAGGTCGAATTGTTTGGCCGCTGCTTTAATGGCGTTTTTGTCGGTTGAGTTGATGACGGCATGGGCACCCATTTCCAAGGCTTCTTTTTGTTTCTGCTCAGAAGAGGTAAAGGCGGTGACATGACATCCCCAGGCGTTTAAAAATTGCAGTGCCAAATGACCCAGCCCGCCGATGCCAATTACGGCTACACGATCCGTGGGTTTGATATTGAATTGCACTAGGGGGTTGAATACGGTAATTCCAGCACAGAACAGCGGCCCGGCAATGGCTTTGTCGATATGACTCGGTAAAGCTACGACACTGGTGGCGTCTGCTCGTACTTTGTCAGCAAAGCCTCCATGCCGGCCAACGATGGTACCTGCAGCTTCATCGCAAAGATTATGGTCGCCGGTGTTGCAGCTTCGGCAGTCGTGGCAATAGTCCGAGTGCCAGCCTAAGCCAACTAAATCGCCTTCAGAAAACTGGGTGACTTGATGGCCGACAGCGGAAATCGTGCCGATGACTTCATGCCCTGGAACGAACGGGTAGGAGGTCATTCCCCATTCATTGTTTAACATGCTCAGGTCACTGTGGCAGATGCCGCAGAACTCCACCTTGATCTCTACGTCGTTTGGTCCCAGCTCACCCGGATCGTATTCGAACGGCGTTAATTCACCTGATGGTTCAAAGGCTGCGTAGGCTTTAATCATGAGGGTTCTCCTTGCTTCTTCTGCATGCTCTTGAGCATGTTGGCTGTGATGGGGTTGCCACCAATGGCAAAGTTACCTTCCGGGGATTCATTAAGAATGACCCAGGCATTGGCTTTGATCTTGTTTCCAAGTACATCACCCACGGCATTGGTTAATGCCTGGATGAGTTGCTCTTTTTGCTCTTCTGTTAAGGCATTTTCTACACTGTTGTAGGTTATCACTGGCATGGGTTAATCCTCTTTCTTGGTTTTAGAAACATTGGTCTTTGAAGCGTTTGAGTTCGAAGCGATACCGTTAAGAATTCGGTTTACGGTTCGCCAGTAGAGCGCTCTTACTTCGTCTTCTGAGCGTGGAAGCAGTCCGCCAATATAGAGTGAAAAAAATCCGGTAAAGGAGGCGAGTAGTAGAACGGATACTTCGCCGGGATGATCCTCTTTAAACACGCCTTCTTTGATGCATTCGTGAATACGAGCGCTGTAAAAATCGAAGGAGATTTTCGAGTCTTTTCTTAAATCGTCGTGGTTGGCTAATTCATCTTTGGTGTCGGATTTTACAAAGATCAGCTCAAAGTATTTTGGGTGATCCAAAACAAAATTGAGTGCGTTTTCCAGTGTCTGATGGAATCGTTTTTCCGCCGTTTTTTCTTCTAGTGCTGGCATCAAATAACTTGTGTAGGTTCCAAATCCGGTCTTAATGATCTGATGGAACAAAGCTTCTTTATTGCTGTAGTGACGATAAATTGCAGTCGCTGAAATGCCCACTCTCTGCGCAATGTTTCGCATGGATAAGCCTTTGTAGCCCACCTCCATGTATTGCTCTAGAGCACGTTCCAAAATGATGTCTTTTGTACTGTTCGAAGTGCTGCTTGGGCTGTTATTTAAATTGCTAGCTAAACTGTTATTTGTCGATTCTGAAGTCATGGATAAGAGGCTAAATAATGATTAAGTTAACACATGTTAACTTTGTATTGATAAGAAAGTCAACTGACTGTTTTTTAGTCTCATAATCCTTATCAATCGGAGGGATTAAGGAATTCAATTGGTGAGTTCAGCCTTGCCTATCTATAACTATAAAGGCTTTCAAAAATTCAGATCATGTTGGGGAGAAGACGTTATGTCTGATAGCAATAAGTGCCCATTTTCAGGAGCACACAAGAGCCACACAGCTGGTGGTGGGACAGGTAATAAAGATTGGTGGCCGAATCAGTTGAATCTTAGCATTCTTCATCAGCATTCCAATTTATCGAATCCGATGAAGGGAGCTTTCAACTATGCTGAGGCGTTTAAGAGTCTCGATTTAGACGCTGTCAGACAGGATCTTTATGCGTTGATGACCGATTCTCAAGATTGGTGGCCAGCGGATTACGGCCATTACGGGCCTTTGTTTATTCGAATGGCATGGCACAGCGCCGGAACCTATCGAACGTCGGATGGCCGAGGTGGCGCTTCTACGGGTTCACAGCGATTTGCGCCACTGAACAGTTGGCCTGACAACGGGAACCTGGATAAAGCGCGTCGTCTGTTATGGCCAATCAAACAGAAATATGGCGAGAAACTGTCATGGGCTGATTTGATGATTCTGGCCGGTAACTGTGCATTGGAATCCATGGGCTTTAAGACCTTTGGATTTGGTGGTGGTCGTGAAGATATTTGGGAGCCGGAAGAAGACATCTACTGGGGAGCTGAAGGTGAATGGCTAGCAACCAGTGAGAAAGAGAACAGCCGTTACTCTGGGGATCGTGAACTGGATAATCCACTTGCAGCGGTTCAAATGGGCTTGATTTATGTGAACCCGGAAGGGCCGGATGGTAATCCTGATCCTCTGGCGTCAGCGCAAGACATTCGCGATACCTTTGGTCGAATGGCGATGGACGATTATGAAACCGTGGCGTTGACGGCGGGCGGTCACACCTTTGGTAAGGCGCACGGTGCTGGCGATGCTGCACATGTGGGACCTGAACCAGAAGCAGCGCCATTACAAGAAATGGGCTTGGGCTGGATCAGCAGTCATGCCAGCGGCAAAGGCAGCGATACCATTACCAGTGGCATCGAAGGCGCCTGGACGCCAAACCCTGTGAAGTGGGATACCGGTTACTTTGATGTGTTATTCGGTTACGAATGGGAGCTTTCGAAGAGCCCGGCAGGTGCCCATCAGTGGGTTCCAAAAGGGTTAACTGAAAGTGACATGGCACCAGATGCAGGCGATGCGAGTAAGCGGGTTGGCATTATGATGACCACCGCCGACATGGCGTTAAGAGAAGATCCTGAATTCCGCAAGATTTCTGAGCGCTTCCATAAAAACCCGGACGAGTTTGCGGATGCCTTTGCCCGTGCTTGGTTTAAGTTAACACACCGAGATATGGGGCCAATTGCTCGTTACCTGGGGCCATTGGTGCCAGGGGAAGAGTTGATTTGGCAAGATCCGATTCCTAAGGCAACACAATCTTCGATTGATGACAAAGATGTCGCGGATTTAAAAGCTAAACTGCTAACGTCTGGACTATCCGTGTCTGAGTTGGTGTCGACGGCTTGGGCGTCCGCGTCTACGTTCCGTGGCTCGGATAAACGTGGTGGTGCTAATGGCGCAAGAATCCGTTTGGCACCGCAAAAAGATTGGGAGGTGAATCAACCGCAACAGCTCGCCAAGGTGTTAGGTCAGTTAGAAGCAATTCAAGCTGAGTTCAACCAATCTGGTAGTAAGCAGGTTTCCTTAGCGGATCTGATTGTCTTGGGTGGTTGTGCCGGTATTGAACAAGCGGCGAAAGAAGCCGGTTTCTCAGTGACGGTTCCGTTCACTCCGGGTCGTGCTGACGCGACACAAGAACAAACGGATGTTGAGTCGTTTGACGTGCTTAAACCGATTGCTGATGGCTTTCGAAATTACGTGGCTGACGGCATCGCAATGAGATCAGAAGACTTGCTAGTGGATCGAGCTCAGCTTATGGGGCTATCGGCACCAGAAATGACCGTGCTAATGGGCGGCTTAAAAGCCATCAACATTAATGCGGATCAATCCAATCGTGGTGTGCTAACTAAGCAGCCAGGCGCGTTAAGCAATGACTTCTTCGTGAATGTGTTGGATATCGCGACTGCATGGAAACCTGTCTCTGACAAAGAAGATGTCTTTGAAGGCGTGGATCGTTCCAGCGGTTCAGTGAAGTGGACAGCCACTCGTGTGGATTTGATCTTTGGGTCGAACTCGCAATTAAGAGCATTGGCAGAAGTCTATGCTTCAGATGATGCCAAAGAACGCTTCGTTCAGGACTTTGTTGCCGCCTGGGACAAAGTGATGAATGCAGATCGTTTTGATGTTGCTTAATTTTTATCTGGCTTAGTTTATGTGATTGAGCTTTATATAGTTAAGTAAGCCGTAGCCCCAAAAAAAAGACCAGCCAAATTGGCTGGTCTTTTACGTTCTCAGCGAATGTTACTTAGAATCCACTCGGCCCATGAACTTACGTTCTTCGGTATTGATCTTGATGCGATCACCCGTTGAAATGTGCTCAGGTACTTGAACCGTCAAGCCAGTAGACAGGGTTGCAGGCTTTGTACGTGAGGTTGCAGAAGCACCTTTGATAGATGGGTCGGTTTGCTCGATCACTAAATCTACACTTGGTGGAAGTTCTAGGCCAACAGCAGCGCCATCAACCACAACGATGTAAATTCCTTGCGTCTCTTCAGTAATGAAAAGCACTTCGTCTTCGATGGACGCTTTGTTCAAGTTGTATGGCGTATAGTCTTCATTGTCCATGAATACATATTCTTCACCATCAATGTAAGAGAAACTTGCAGGACGCTTAATGAGATCTGCCAGGTTCAGCATTTCAGAATCTTTGAAGGTTTCGTCAACCTTGCCACCCGTTACAACGTCGTACATACGCATACGATAAATGCTGCCACCTGCGCGGCCTTGTGGTACAGAACGCTCGATGTCTTTAACAATAAGTACACGGCCGTTAAATTCGATGGCCTGATTCTTTTTAATTTCACTTGCCTTCGGCATGGCTACTTTTCCTATACAAGTCTCTTATAGATTGGGGCGTGTGACCCCAGTTAAAAAAGTGCCTAATTTATCATGAAAAGAGGGAGATGAAGAGGCTTGTTTAGAGCTTTCATCGCTATGGCGGAGTGTAGGAGGTATCCATAGCGATGAAAGTGGAGGGAACGGACTATTTGATGTACTTATTGACCAACTCTTGGAATTTTCCGCTGGCTTTTATTTCTTTCAAGCCTTGATTGAAATCCTGGATGATTTGTTGATGTTTAGGGTTTTTCTTGCCTACAGCAATGTGCATGGGTTTGGTCGATAGGGGATTGGTCACAAAGGTAATTTTGCCGAGCATTTCGGGGGCTTCTTTTGCTAGTAATGATTTAGCAACAAGTTCGTCTTCCAATGTGAGATCAATTCGTCCAGCGACTAGCTTTTTAACGTTGGATACTAAATCTTTGGTTTCATGGCGTTTAAAGTTGGTCGCATTTAAAAATTCATCTCCATAGCCATAACCCCTTACGACGCCAATGTTTTTACCTGTGAGGCTGTCCATTCCGTTGTACTGAAAAGAATCCTTGGATCTCATGATGAACTTTATTTCGTTTGATAGGTAATCATCGCTAAAGGCTAGGTATTCGCTTCGCTCTTGAGTAAACCAGGCGGAAGCTAGGACATCATACTGTGCATTCTTAACGCCGTTCAATGCGCGTGCCCAAGGAACGAAATTCATTTTGATCTGGTAGCCCTTTGGCTCCAAAGCTGCTCGAACAATTTCGATGGAAAGCCCTTGTCCAGCGGCATCTTCATCCACAAAGGGCGGCCAAGGATCTTGAGCAATGGTGAGTGTTTGGGCGTGACTGCTTACTGTGAATAGCAAGCAGAATAGGGTAGAAATCAAAGCTCTAATCATCGTAATTACTCCTGATTATTAGTAATGAGATTAGTAGCAATGGTTGGCTTCGCAAGTGTGGTACAGAGTGTTGCTTGAATGGGCAGGAGATAATCGAGTACGTGCCGTTAGGAGAAAGGGGAATAAGAGGAGAAGGGCATAGAAATAAGGGCCACTCAGATCGAGTGACCCTTATACAGTGTTAGAAACCTTCCAAAACAATTTTGCCGCGAGATGTACCCGATTCGAGTATTCTGTGGGCTTCCATCACGTTAGCGGCGTTGATGCTACCGAGGTGTTTAGCCAAGGTGGTTTTGATTTTGCCTTGATCAATCAAAGATGCCACTTGATTTAGCAATTGATGCTGTTTGATTTGATCGTCTGTTTGGAACATAGAGCGGGTGTACATAAACTCCCAATGCAAAGATATGCTTTTTAATTTGAGCTTTCTGACATCCAATTCTTTCGGGTCATCAATTAATGCCAAGCGGCCTTGCGGCTTCAGGCTAGTAATGATTTCATCCAAATGATCATCTGTATTGGTTAATGAAATTACCGTGTCCACTTGATCAATGCCAATGGCGTTTAGTTCTTCACTGAGTGGGTTCCTGTGATTGATGACTTGATCAGCCCCCAGCTCAAGCAGCCATTCTTTGCTTTCATCGCGAGAAGCCGTTGCAATGATGTTCAGTTGAGTCAGCTGTTTTGCTAGCTGAACAAGAATGGAGCCAACACCGCCGGCGGCGCCAACCACTAGAACCGTTTCCTGACTGTCGTCGGAATAGTTCAAACGATCAAACAGAAGTTCCCATGCAGTAATAGCGGTGAGAGGCAAAGCGGCTGCTTCGGCATTGTTGATACTTCTTGGTGCTAAGCCTGCGATACGTTCATCTACTAGATGAAATTCACTGTTGGTACCTGGGCGGGTTAGATCGCCTGCGTAAAACACTTTGTCGCCAGGCCTGAACAATGTGACTTTGTCGCCAATGGCTTCAACCGTCCCGACGGCATCCCAGCCTAAAATCTTGTAGTCGGAGCCTTGAGGCTCTGCGCCCATGCGAACTTTAGTGTCAACCGGGTTCACTGAGATAGCATCTATTTTCACTAATACGTCGTGGCCGGTAGCGCTTGGTTTGTCGACTTCGATATCCAGTAGTGATGTGTCAGTTAATTGTGGGGTAGGGGTTTGGTAGCCAATGGCTTTCATGTCTGAGCTCCTAAAATCGAACAACTAAATAAGATAGGGACAGATTAAATGTAAATTCTATTTTGAAAAATAAGGTATTATTTAACTTACTTTCAAAAAATATTTGATAATTATGAAGTCACTTCAGGATATACGCGTTTTCTTACGGGTTGTGGAGGCGGGAAGTATTTCTCAGGCCGCCAGAGATCTTGATCAAACGCCTGCCGCAGTGAGCGCTGCGGTTAAACGCTTAGAAGCTGAATTGGATTTTCAGCTCTTGGTGCGCTCAACGCGAAGTCTACGATTAACGAATGAAGGGGAGCGCTTTGTTGAATCGGCTCACCAGGCGTTGGATATATTGGAAGCTTCGGTGAATGAAATACATTCGTCGACACAAGAGTTAAGGGGCAAATTGCGAATCTCAATGCCATCGGATCTCGGGCGTAATATTGTACTGCCTTGGATCGATGAATTTATGGATGCCCATCCTCAAGTGCAAATACAGGTGTTTGCGTCTGACACCGTTAGTGATATTTACAGTGAGGCCATTGATCTTACTCTTAGATATGGCTATCTCCCGGATTCAAGTTTGGTTTCTACGGTCTTGCTGCCTGATATTCGGCGAGTATTGTGTGCTTCTCCAATATATATAGAAAAATATGGGGCGCCCAAAGAACCTAAGGAACTGGTTCATCATCAATGCATTAGTTTTATGCGATACGGTCGAGTCTATGATGAGTGGGAATTCCAAAGTCAAACTGAAACGCTTGAAGTGAAAGTGTCGTGTCATCGAGTAACTAATGACAGCGATGTGGTGCGTCGTTGGTTGTTGAATGGCTATGGCATTGCCTATCGTTCCGAGCTGGATTTGGCGAGAGATTTGGAATCCGGCGCGTTAGTCGAACTTTGTTCGGAATGGAATACGACAGTGATTCCGCTCAATATGATGTATGCCGATCGCCGACAGATTACTCCTCTCGTGATGACGTTTCGCGAATTCCTGAAAGAGCGATTAGCGTCAATCGTTTTATCCTAGTCAGTTTATTCTCAGCTATGAGTTATTTACGGCTAGGCGCGGGTCGAAATTTTGTTGCGACATTCAAGATCCGTAAAAACTTGGGGCACTCAAAGTGGCTGGGTGCTTTGCACGCGGCCGCATGTCGAAGGCCATCTCGCATCCGGGTCAGTTCTTTGATTTTTCCATCAAGCTCATCCGCTTTGTCTAACAGCAGTTGTCTATCAATTTCAGGGCCGTTAGGGGTGAACATACTGCCAATCTCATCGAGCGACAGGCCAGCAACTCGGCCAAGAGAGATCAAGGCAAGCTTCTGAATCACACTGGCCGGGAAGAGCCTTCGTAAGCCGTTCCGGCCATGGGATTTAATCAATCCTTTTTCTTCGTAATATCTTAACGCCGAAGCAGGCAAGCCCGTTGCTTTGGAGACCTCGCCAATATCCAACGATTCTTTTTGAACCACAGGTTTCTTTTTATTTAACGCTGTCTTTTGAGTATCGCTATTTAGTTCTGTTGAATTGGGCATAAGGTCTTGACCTAAAGTTGACTTTAAGTCGTATGCTAGGTTTGAACCTGCACAAAAGCAAGGTTCCTTAGTTTTAAATTTGGATGATCCACATAGTTTTATTAGGAGGAACTATGGACGCAAGTTTTTGGTATGAACGATGGGAAAGGAAAGAAATAGCTTTTCATGAAGACGAAGTGAACGACTTTCTGGTCACGCACTTTGCTAGTTTGAACGTGATGCCCGGGGCCAGAGTATTTATCCCCCTATGCGGAAAAACTCGTGACATTGCCTGGTTAATGTCACAAGGCTATCAAGTGGTGGGGGCGGAGCTCAGTGAACTTGCTGTTCAAGAGCTATTTGAAGAGCTAGAGGTCGATCCAGAGATTATCACTCTAGAGAATCACGCTCTCTATCGTGCTGCAGGGATTGATATTTTTGTCGGCGATGTCTTTGCCTTGACGCCTGACATGGTCGGAGAGGTTAATGCTATTTATGACAGGGCGGCACTGGTTGCTTTGCCGTTGGAAACGCGTAAGCGCTATACCCAACTATTGGTGACCTTAACCTCCTGTGCACCTCAGTTAGTGATCTCTTATCAATACGATCAATCGAAATTGGACGGCCCACCATTTTCTATTTCGCAAGAAGAGCTATTTCAACATTACCAAGCGCAGTTTGAAATCAGTCAGCAGGACTTGAAAGCAGTAGAGGGCTGCCTTAAGGGTCAGGTTGAAGCCGTTGAGAGCGTATGGTTGTTGCAGCCAACGTCTTGCTAAAGAGAAAGGGGAACGTTTTATTTAGAAGAGTATTGACAGGCTAGGACGGCTGTCCTATTTTTAGTTTAGGACGTATGTCCTAGCCTGTAAGAAGGCGCTCAATGTTAGTGTCGTTAGGAACTCAGATGAATCAATCTACCCGAGAATTAATTGTCGAACGTGCCGATGAACTCTTTTATCAGCAAGGGTTTGAACACACCTCGTTTGCGCACATCGCGAAAGAAGTAAATATTTCTCGTGGAAACTTTTATCACCACTTCAAAAGCAAGGATCAAATACTGGATGCAGTTATTGATTTGCGACTGGCCAATACCCAATCCATGTTGGATGAGTGGGAATTGGAAGGGGAGACGCCTGATGCTCGCATTCGATGTTTTATCCAAATTTTGATTCGTAACATGGCGAAGATCACTTTGTACGGCTGTCCTGTCGGAACGCTAACCACAGAGTTAGCCAAGCTGAATCATGTGGCTTTGGGTCGAGCCAATGAAGTGTTTACCTTGTTTCGGGGCTGGCTAACACAGCAATTTGAAGCTCAGGGATGTGGCGACCAGTCAGATGAATTGGCTATGCATCTTTTGGCGCGAAGCCAGGGAATCGCGACTTTAGCCAGCGCCTTTCAGGACGAATCGTTTATTCATGATGAAGTAAAGACGCTAAATCAATGGTTGGAACAGCAACTGTCGAATTCATAACCGCTTTATATACACAACTACTTCATATAGATGACCAAGGGAGAGAAAACATGTTTATCGTGATGCTGAAATTTTCAGAGAACAAAGCACAAGCCGGACAATTCATGGACGCTCATAAAGCATGGATCGAACAGGGCATTCAGGATGGCGTGTTTGCATTGGTTGGAAGTTTACCCGACGTGGGTGGCGGTATTCTTGTTCATAATCTTAGCCGTGATGCATTGGAGCAACGCATTAAGGATGACCCGTTTGTGGCGGAAAATGTCGTTACACCGGAAATCATTGAGTTCATTCCAAACAAGGGGGATGAACGTTTTTCGTTTCTAATTGATCAGGGATGAGAAGTCTAAATCACCGAGTTGTTTGAATAGCAGATGAGTTCTGGTTTTAAACATGAGTACCAACATTTTGCTCTTTTACTATCCTTAGATGGTTGCTGTTTGGCGATAAGCTGGTTGCTTATATGTAGTAATCTCTTATTATTGCCAACCACTGAATGGAAGCATCAAAATTAGGCCTCCGTTGAATCCATAATTGGCTTTTCAAGGGCGCTCAATGTTTAATCAAACCTTAACTAGGATGTCTGCTTTGTACTCGGGGTGTGCCCTATCTTTTTTATGCTCACGCATGCTTTTACTTGTCTTAATGTTGGTCTCGTTTGGGGCCAAAGCTGAACTGTCGATTGACCTTAATACACATGGTCAGCATAAGGTGGAAGACAACGCACTATGGTATAAAGTGCCGGAGTTCGCTGACTCACCTGACTATCAAAAATTAATTTCGGCTTATCAACAAAGCGCATTTGCAGAGAGCAATTTGTTAGGAAAACGTGGTGGTTACGTTGCTCGAATACCGCTCAGATCTTCCTTGTCTGAACGCGCATTATGGTATGTTGTCGTCAATGCTAATTTTATTGATAAAGGCATTGCTTATTGGGTACCTGACGACGCCAGTCAACGATCAGTTCTGGCCGAATTTTCTCAGACAAACGATGAAATAACTCCCAGATTGGCTCACTATCAGGCGTTGGCGTTAATAACTGAACCAAAGCAAAGTGGTGAGCTATGGGTTTATCTGGCTTCGGATCAATTTGTTTATTCTACGTCCATCGATATTTTGAATGAGGCTCAGTTTTATCGAAAACAATTGCTGCTGAATCTGATTACCGTTGCGACCGTTACCATGATGCTGGTATTAGCTGCGCTAGCACTGATTGTCTATTTCCGTACTGGCTATGCCGTTACATTGGCTTGTGCCGGGTACATAGGTTTGCACGGTATAGGTTGGGCTGCGGCGGCTGGATTAGTTGAGGATCTTTGGCGTAATCCGCTGGTGAATACGGCTTATGGTGGTATCTTGCTTTTTCCGTTTGCGATTGCGTCTGCCAGCTATTTTACCCGGTTACTATTTGCCTGCGATGACGAGGCTCCAAGGCTTTCTCGGGTATTGAAGGTTTTCTCTTATGCCAGTGTGATGTTAGGGCTTGCTATACCGTTTCTGGCCTTTTATCAGGCGTTTATTGTTTCACATCTTTTGGCGGCGACTTGGGTTCCCATCATGTTGTTTGTTGGGCTGTATATGCTTCGCCTAAGTGACTTTCGGGCTAAGTATTATGTGCTGGGAAGTGGCTTGTATGCCGCGTCATTGGTCTTCTATATCTATTCACATGTAACCGATCAAGCGACAGATTTGTATCCAGAGCTTGTAGTCTTGGTGGCCTTGGCTCTGGATTGTCTATGCATTTTGCTGTCGATGTCTGAGTGGATGAGACAGAAACAAGTTGAGTTTAATCGAAGCTATTACCAAGCGAGAGTTGACCCTCTCACACAAGTAGGTAATCGGTTCTCTTTTAATGAAGCGCTAAAAGCAGCGAAAGCCGAAGTGGTGGTAACCTTTATTGATCTGGATGGCATGAAAACCGTCAATGATCAGATGGGGCATGATACGGGTGATCGCTTGTTGAAAGAGAGTGCTTCCTTATTGAGTGATCATTTAGGAGAGAAAGGGCAGGCTTTTCGAACCGGTGGTGACGAGTTTATTTTGCTGGTTGATCCGGTCAACTTCGCGTCAACAGAAGCCTGTTGTATTTACCTTCAAACTTTGGTCGAAGATGTTGAAGGCTGGCTAAGAGAGAATGGTTGGGAGCAGGTTGGCTTGAGCTTTGGTATGGCCAGCTCTTTCGAAGCAACGTCCATTTCCACCTGTCTCTCGTTGGCTGACCAACGCATGTACGATCATAAACGCAGTAAATCCTGTCGGCGGTTGGGTGCCGTTTCGAAATAGCGTTTTGAAATAGCACTTCGAAAAAACGGCTATCACAGAACTGAGCTAATCGTTTATTTCATCTTATTTTTGGACAAACCTCTGCAATTGGGAATTTATCTGGTTAACGGATTGATTGATTCGTAACGCCAATTGCAGCAATTGTTCCGAGTTGTCGTTTGTTTTCTCGGTGACGTCTTTAATGCTGGCGATACCATCGTTGATCTCATGAGTGATGTCTGCCTGAGTTTCAGCGGCTTGAGAAAGCTGCATATTTTGCTCTTGAATGTTCTCGATGGCGTGACTGACGTTCTCAATCATTTCATTGGTTTCCATCGCTTTTGTTTTGCTCGTGCTTAGGCTTTGCTTGCCTCTGTCTATGGTACTTACTGCATTAATAGCGCCTTGTTGTAGTTGTTCGATCATCTTATTGATTTCTTCTGTCGACTCTTGAGTGCGGCTGGCGAGTGTTCGAACTTCATCAGCAACGACGGCAAAGCCTCGACCTTGTTCACCCGCTCGGGCGGCTTCGATGGCCGCATTCAATGCTAATAAGTTAGTTTGTTCTGCAATGCCACGAATAACATCTAACACACCACCGATGTTTTGGCTGTCGGCTTCCAGGGTTCCAACCACTTCTGCCACTTTTTCCATTTCTTGCGCAAAGTTTTCTACGGCTGATAGGTTTTCCTCTACGGTTCGGTTGCCTTGGCTGGTTTGTTTTTGGGTTTCCGTTGAACTGTTAGCCGTCTCGGCGGCAATGTCTCGCATCTCTTGAGTAGAGTTCGCCATTTCATTCATGGAATGGGCAACCCGCTCTGAAATTTGATGTTGATTCTTGGCATCGTTCTGGGTTTGTTGCGTAATACGTTCCATATCCTCTGTGCTTTTGGTGAGCTCTTCTACTTGTGCATTGATGTCTTTCATGGTCGTAGACAGGCGTTCCATAAAGTGATTAAAGGCGCTGGTGATGTCACCGATTTCATCTTGAGAAGCGCTTTCTAATCGTTGATCAAGATTGCCTTCACCCTCGGCAATGTCCATCAAGGCTACTTTAACTTTACGTAGACGTTCAGAGATGAGTTTTCTGAACATAAAGAACAGCAGTCCGACGGTGCCACCCAATACAATCAGAATAATGACGGCGATCTGGGTGTTGAGACTGGCGGCTTTCGCGAGTTCTTCTTCGATGGGCACCTGGACTTCCAAAATACCTCGAACGTCATTAAGCTTCCAACCGGTTTTTGGGGTGTCTGGGTGCGAGTTATGGCAGTTAACACAGCCTTGTGCCGCCATGGTATCGGCCAGTGCCACACGAACGACTTCTTTGCCCTTGATCATTTCAACCCTTGAAAAACTGAGTTTAGGATCTTGGTTGAGCGTGTCCCAGGCTTCTTTGCCAAAGGCATCCAGTGTTCTGCTCTTCCGGTTTGGAAAAGGATACGGACTATAAAGTTTAAGAGTAATGATGTTGTTATCAGAAAACTCTTTGCTTAAGTCGTGAATAAAGGTCGCAGGTAAAGGAACAATTCCGGCTTGATCCTTGTGTTCGTAATGCGGGCGAATGCCTTCGACAGGAAGTACTTTCTTGATGATGTTCTTGGTGTAGTAACCACGGATGGTCTTGTATTGCTTGACGGTACTTTCTGCGGAAGAAACGGCTGCTGCAATTGCGTGTTCTTTGGTGACTTGCGGAACATAGGTAAACAATACTATGAGTACTACCACCAGTATAAGAACGAGAGGAGAGAATAATCGCGTACTTAACTTACCAAAATAATTCTTGCTCATCCTGAACCACCTTAGTTTGACGAGCTACATCTACGGAAAGTGTAGTTCAACTCACTCGTTTTGCAGGTGATTTGATGTTCTTTATGTAAGACATTTCCTGAAATTTCTGTTGCCAAATTGAAAAAATCTGTGGTTGAGGCTTTAACGCTTGAGTGCTTTATTTAGTTATTAAGTATTGAGATTTAAATTAGATCAGCTAAACCTAGATGTATGAGATGCTTCTGAGGATGTTGTGATGAAGTTAAGATGGGTTTATTTGATTCCTTCCATACTTCTTCTTGTTTTTAGTGTCAGGCTGCATGCGGAATTAATCACTTTCGGTGTCACTGACGATGAGCCGCCGTTAAGTAGTATTTATGATGAAAAAGCGTATGGCTTGATTCCTGACATGATTCGCTTGGTGTTTGATTATTTGCCGGGCTATCGGGTCAAAGCGGAAGCCTACCCGTGGCCAAGAGCTCAGTATTTGGTTGAGCATGGTCAACTGGATGCGTTGTTGACTTATCCGTCCGAAAAACGTCAAAAGTATGCGACGTTCAGTAGTTTTCCTGTCTATCGAATCGATTTTGGTTATCTGATTTTTAGAAAAGATCATCCGAAGCGCGCTTTGATGGAAAGTGCAGAAGAGTTCAGCGATTTAGTATCTTTGACTGTGGTAACTCAAGTTGGGGCAGAGTGGGAGGCAGACAATATTCCAAAGGCGTTACCGCATAAAGAAGTAAAAGACCTCGAGAGCATGATTCATCTGGTTTTGGGTCGTGAAGAAGGTGATTACTTTATTATGCCTCCGGAACAGGCTGTCTATTTAGCTAAGAAATTTGGTTATCAGCATAGGGTGAGTTACGCCCCGGTGCGCTTCATTCCTGATTCATTGATTCCTTTTCATATCGGTATTCGGAAGGATCATCCACATGCCAGGTTATTAGTGAAAGAGATTAACAAGTTGGCGAACAACACTGAGTTTATCAAGAAGAAACAAGCACTGATTGACCGTTATCGAGAATAACAAAGAGAGCCTAAAGAGAAACGTCCAGATGATGAGTACTCACATCTGGACGCTATTATAGAGGCCTTTTCTAAGCCATTAATTCATGCAGCTCGCGCAGAAGTGTTTCTGTTTGATTCCAGCTGATGCAAGCGTCGGTGATAGACAAACCGTAAGTCAGTTGCCCATCTTTATTTGGCCCGTTCATGCCTTGATTTCCAGGTTCTATGAAGCTTTCCAGCATGATGCCTGCAATACCCTGGTTTGCTTGGTGGCCGTTAAGTCCTTTACGTTGTTCAACCACTTTTTGAGCAATCGGAATCTGGCGCTCGTGTTGCTTTTGTGAGTTATCGTGGCTGCAGTCCACAATCACTTTCGGATGCAGTTGATCGCTCTTTGCCGCTTTCTCTAATTGCTCTAACGTAGCCTTGATGCTGGTTTCATCGTAGTTAGTTAGGTTACGACCGCCACGAAGAACAATATGGGTATCCGGGTTTCCTGGGGTGTCCAGCATGGCAATTTGACCGTCCAGATCCATACCTAAGCAATGATGGCTTCGGCTTGAAGAAATCATGGCATTGATTGCGTTTTGGACGGAGCCGTCAGTGCCGTTTTTAATCCCCACAGGCATGCCTAAGTGACTGATCATTTCACGGTGGATTTGTGATTCCGAAGTACGCGCACCAATGGCAGTCCAACTGATCAGATCATCCAGGTACAGCATGGTCATCGGGCTAAGTGCTTCAATAGCAAGAGGTAGACCCATTTCTACCAGATTAAGAAGCAAAGCACGTGAACGGGTTAAACCAAGCTCAATGTTACCGCTGCCATCACGCTCAGGGTCGTAAGCCAGGCCTTTCCAGCCTGTGGTTGTTCTTGGTTTTTCAACGTAGGTGCGCATGACGATCATCAAGCGATCAGAGAGTTGGTCATTCAATGCTTTGAGGCGACGACCGTAGTCGAGGGCAGCTTTTTCATCATGAAGTGAACAAGGGCCGGTGATGACAAGTAACTTATTCGATTCGTTAGGTTTGTTTGAAAGGAGATCGGTGATCTGTTGACGGTGTTTATCAACTTGAAGGGCTAAATGGTCAGAAAGCGGCAGTCGGTGTTTTAACGCTCGGGGCGTTTCCAACGGTCGCACTGCCAGGCTCTTTTGCAGCGGTTGATCTGCGTCGTTGGCCGCATCACTTGAGGTTTCTCTCGCGTGATCGGTGCTTTGACAGGTATCGGTTAAAGCAGAGTCTTGTTTGTTGAGTCGAGTCGTCATTGTGGTTATTCCTTTAGATTTTCATTCTTCCCCAAAACTTTTTAGGCGCTTCTGGTGTTTCAAAAAGTACGTTTTGAATAACCATAAAAAAACCCCGACCAGCTGACTGCTAATCGGGGTTTCTTGGCAGTCGGCTGGAGTTTGCCGGGCTGCCTGTGATTTTTTCTAATCTTAGCGGGTGCCCAGCATTTGGCTAAAGTAATAGCCAAAGAAAAACTCTGAGGAGCACCAATACGCAACAACATTCTTAACGGTCTTTACAGAAGAAATACCTTTCAAAGACACAACAAAAATACCGCGTCCGTTGTTGGCGCGGGTAGCAAGTTTGTTTGAAGTCATTGCATTTAATCTGTTCATTCTTTGGATAATAACCATGTAATTCAGGATTGCAACCTTAGTCTTAAAAATTCATACATCTTTTATCACTTGGCGTAGTATAAAATCACTTATATGAGTGCCATGGTTACATGTAGGCTCTTTCAATCGCGTTTATGGAACCATCTTTTTTGCGCTTAGTAATGACCTGGTTTATACGCTTTAACAGGTCGTCGGAGTAGCAGGGTGACTGCTTGGCAAGAGACAGATGAACTTGGTTGATGCTAAGTGGTTTTTCCAATGCAACGATTTGCCCATCGTAGCCGTAGCGCTTGATTTTTCTTTGAGTGTTTAGGTAGGGGAGAATGATGTAATCCGTTCTTCGGTGGCTAAGCATGGCTAGAATTTGCTCGTGATCTTTGACTTCCTGAATATCCAGTTCGGATTTGTATTGATCAAATGCCTGCCCAAAACTGACACCACTTGGGATTAACCCGTGACGTTCTCTGAGATCAGTGATTTTTGTAAACTTGAACCTTCCTCTTTGATGAGTGTATATCCGCACTTCATCTTGCGAGAAGCTTCTAGTGATTGCCCATTTTTGAGCGCGCTCTTCATTCCAGTAGTTTCCTGCCAGAAGATCCGCTTGGCCACTGTCCATCTTTTGTTCGATACGACGCCAAGGTTGTCCAACCTGAAAATCAATCGAAAGGTGCAAGTCGCTTCCAATCAAACGAACAACATCGTAGGCAATACCAGTTGGATATTTTTCATCAATATGTTCTTGGTCTCCTTTGTTTAGGAAAGCAAAAGGAATCCATTGGTCTGAACCGACCACCGTCAATGTGTCACAGTTTGAGCTCCATGAGTAAGAGCTGAAAAGAGAGACGAATAGAAACGTCGAAAAAAATTTCGGGAATGAATAATCCATCATCCTTGTATCCTGACACTTCAATCAATGCCGCGTTCAAACGTGGACTTGTAAAGGGCGCTAAGAATAAATGGTTTCAATCAAAAAGTATTGAAATATTACAGTTTCAATATTTTACATTGTCCAGTGAATCTTTAGGCTAAACTCGTTTCCCTAGGTAATTTCAGAAATAACGCTATTCAGTTAGGGATAACTATGACCACATTAGTTCTTGGCGCCAATGGACAAACCGGACGATTGGTTGTTGAGGCGCTATTAGAAAGAGATGAAAGTGTTATAGCCGTCGTTCGATCCAAAGAATCTTTGCCTATGGATGTGCTGGATCATGCATTGCTTCATGTTGTTGAAGTCAGCATTACGGACATCACAGAGGCTGAAATCGGTTTTTTGGTTAAAGAAGCGTCGTCGATTGTGTGTTGTCTCGGGCATAACCTAAGCTGGCAAGGTCTTTATGGTGAACCAAGGCGATTGGTCAGAGACAGTGTTAAGCGTATTTGCAGCGAAGTGGAATCGAGAAATCTTAACGGTGTTAAAAAGTTCGTTTTAATGAATTCAACTGGGTGTCGAAACTCAGATTTAAAAGAGCAAGTATCGGTTGCTCAAAAAATCGTAATCGGCCTTCTGAAACTATTATTGCCACCTCACGCGGATAATGAACAAGCTGCGGAGTTTTTACGCAAACAAATAGGTCAGGATAATCAGCAAATCGAATGGGTGGTAGTACGGCCTGATGGTTTGATCGATGAGAATCAAGTGTCCGGATATGAGTTGCACCCATCACCCATTCGAAGTGCTATTTTCGACCCGGGTAAAACCAGCCGAATTAATGTTGCAGACTTTATGGCCGCGTTGATTACAGACGAAACTCTGTGGCAGTCCTGGAAAGGCCAGGCGCCTGTCATCTACAACGAAGGTTGTTGAACTTCGTTGTAGATATTCGTTGTAGAGCTTTGTTGTAGAACTTCGTTATAGGCTCTTACGCATGTGCTGATCTACAGGTGTTTTCGCCTTTAGCCATGTTTCACATTCATATCAATTTCAGCAGAAAAGACTTCGTCGCCATTGGTATCAATTACCGAGACAGGCACACGTATAGTCCCTTCCTGGCTCCAATCAATGTTTGAACCATCTGAGATGGCGGTTAAGTCCGTTTTTGCTTTCTTCTTATATTTCACTTCCATGCCGGCGGGAATCCAACGTGCGCCCTTGGGAATTGAAACGTCCGTCATCATACCGCCCGCCAACTCGGCCATATTGCACATGGCAATCGCGTGAACCGTATTTAAGTGATTGGTCACACGACGGCGTTTCTTAATTGCGATGACACATTTACCTGCACCTAGTTCTTTTACTTCCGGCTTGATGCTTGCGAAATAGGGCGCAGTGAAGCAGATGGCTTTGCTGAATAGGAACTTTCCAAAAGGAAGTTTTGTAAGTTGGTCATAGACTTTCTGTGTTTTCATAGCTTCCTCGGACGAGTATCTCTGGCCTCATTAGTGCCATTCGTGGTTAAGAATCTGGATTATTATATAAATTAGAATATTATTCTAGAATTTAATTCTAATTTATAACTTTGACCCTGTGATATGATTCGCCCAAATTAACTCTGGATGATCAGATGAGTAATCAACAAGTGAAGCAGCATTCCAAGACAGCCGCCAAGAAACGAGACATTTTGAAGAAGGCTTTGGGCTGCTTTAGTACGCATGGTGTGGCTGGTACTACGATTGAGATGATTTGCCAGGAAACCGGTACCAGCGTAGGAAGCCTTTATCATCACTTTGGAAATAAAGAAGCCATTGCCAGCGCTGTGTACATTGAGGGTTTGAATGATTTTGGTAGTTTAGCTGTTCGTTATTTAACAGAACTTGAGGCGAAGCAGTTATCGCTCGAAGAAAAAGCAGAGCAGGCCATTAAAGTTATGGTTTACGCCAATGTGGATTGGATTAGCGAAAACCAAGATTGGGCTCGCTTCATTTTTCAGCATCGACAGGTGGTTCGAGAAGGTAAAGGTGCCGGCGTGCTCAAGGATAACCTGTCCACGTTTTACAAAAAACTAATCGACTACAAACGCCCTATGGTGGACGCTGGTTTACTCAAAGACTGGCCGATTGAGATGTTCAGCGCCTTTATCTCTGGCCCAGTGCATGACTATGCACGTCATTATTTGGCGGGACGTTACTCTGATCTTCTTAGTGACTATCGAGAAGAGCTTGCTGAGGGCGCGTGGCGAGCGCTTAAAGGCTAATGAACAATGGCCACAGATTTAATCTGTGCCCAGGCGTTTGAACCTGGTTTTAGGTTGAGATGATGGAGTGATTTGTTGGTAACTCGGGCTATTAAATAGGAGTCGCCTGCTTTTAGCCGAACCAATGACATTGATGTGCTGGTGCACGCTTGTATGGCCTCGATGGATACCTGGATTCTGTTGAGGATACTCATATCATCATGAGAGCTCAGGGCCAAACTCACGTCTTTAGCCAGTATTCGGATACGAACATTTTGTTGAAGTGCTTCGCCACCATCACACACCCAAACGGTGCCACCATTAAAGGCGACTTTGTTCAGTTGCCATTGTTCATCGCGTTCTATGACTTGGCCTTCAATGACTACGCCTGTGTCATCACCTAATTCGATCGGTAAATCCACACGCGAAAATACTTCGGTTAGGTTTCCTTGGGCGATGACCTTGCCGTTCTCAAGCGTGACGGCATGATCCGCAAGACGTGCTACTTCGTTCATCGAATGACTGACGTACAAGATGGGTATATCAAAACTGGATTTGAGCCGTTCCAGGTAAGGTAGAATTTCCCGCTTACGAGCGAGATCGAGCGATGCCAACGGCTCATCCATCAATAGTATTCTAGGCTGAATTAGTAAGGCTCGGGCAATAGCCACGCGCTGTCTTTCTCCACCGGACAGTTGGGACGGATAGCGTTTTAAAATGGGCTTAATGCCCATAGTTGCAATAACTCGGTCGTACAGTTCTGTTGATGGCGTTTGATCAGCGCGTTTAATGGCGTAGTTGAGGTTACCTTGGGCGGTTAAGTGAGGAAAGAGACTGGCTTCCTGAAACACGTACCCTAACGGGCGTTTGTGTGTCGGCACAAATTGAGAGGCGTTCTGCCAAACGTCCCCATTCACACTAAGCTGGCCTTGATCTGCTCGTTCTAACCCTGCCACGCAACGTAAAAAACTGGTTTTTCCTGACCCAGAATGACCAAAAATCGCGGTAATGCCTGAACCAGGAAGCGTGACATCAACATCCAAACCAAAGCCATGATCTTCAGCCCTTTGGGCTTTTGAAGCACGTTTATTGGAGGTATAACTCAGCTTAAAGGCCGCTTGGATGCTGTTGTTATTCTTGGATTTAAGTGCCAAGGATTCACGTTTCAATGATTCAGGTTTTATTGATTCAAGAGTCAAAACGAGCCTCGCTTACCTAAACATTGAGAAGGTTTGTTTTCGTTGAAACCAATACAAACCCAGTAGGGTTACGAACGAAAAGGCCACCATCAAACCGGATAACGTGTGTGCCTGCGTGTATTCCAATGCTTCCACATGATCATAGATTTGTACCGAAACGACGCGGGTTTCTTCCGGGATATTACCGCCAATCATTAATACCACGCCAAATTCACCCACTGTATGAGCAAAGCCTAAGACGGCAGCGGTGAGAAAGCCCGGTTTTGCCAGTGGCAGGACGACGGTAAAGAAACGATCAATAGGGCCGGCTCGGAGCGTGGCTGCGACTTCGAACGGTCGGTTGCCTAAGGCTTCAATGGCGTTCTGAATGGGCTGAACAACGAAGGGTAAGGAATAAAAGACGGAGGCAACGACTAAGCCCCAAAACGTGAAGGGCAGAGTGCCTAATCCTAAGCTTTGAGTGAACTGACCAATAAAGCCACTCGGCCCCATAGCAATCAACAAATAGAAGCCTAATACGGTGGGAGGAAGCACCAGCGGAAGAGCAACGATGGCTGCTACCGGGCCTTTTAACCAAGATTGGGTTCGCGCTAACCACCAAGCGATAGGGGTTCCTACCACCAATAAAATAAGCGTGACCGTAGTTGCTAGACGCAGTGTTAACCAGAGGGCGGCTATGTCTGCATTAGAGAGTAGGTCAGAGTTAGAAAATAAATCAGCGCCTGAAAAGCTCATAGAGATTTATTGATCCACTTGAAATTGTTGATCCAAAAGTTGCGGTTCATCGACCATGGAATGAGAGGGAGTAGTGTAGCCATAGGATTCAATAATTCGTTTTCCTTCATTCGATTGAACAAAGCTTATCAAGGCTTTGGCGGCTTCGCTACGTTCACCACGTTTTAACAATATCGCGTCTTGTTTAATCGGTGAATAGAAGGATTGAGGCACAATCCAGCTAGAGCCAAGGCTTATCTGGCTTGGTTGTTCCTGTTGATCTTGTCTTAGCTGTGTTTGTTCTAACTGTGCTTGTTTTAGCTCTGCTTGTTTTAATTGGGAAAGCGCTATAAAGCCCAAGTCCGCATTACCGGTGCTCACAAATTGATAGGTTTGGGCAATGTTTTCACCTTGAACCCACTTACTGCGAGTCGACTTCACTAGTTTTAATTGTTCTAGCACCTGTACCGCTGCGGCACCGTAGGGCGCAAGCTTTGGGTTCGCAAAGGCTAATTTATTGAACTTATCGCTGGATAGCACACTGGCACCATCAGTGATCAAATCAGATTTCGAAGACCACAGTGCCAAGGCTCCAATGGCGTAAGTAAAGCGGCTGTTAGGAACACTGAACCCTGCTTTTTTATGAGCGGTTTCAAGAGCAATAGGCTTGGCTTGATCCGCCGAGAAGAATACTTGAAACGGCGCGCCATGCTGAATTTGAGCGAAGATTTTTCCTGATGATCCATAAGACGCAACGACTGAATGGCCAGTGTTCTGTTCAAAGGTTTCAATCAAGGCTTTCATGGCAAAGGTGAAGTTGGATGCGACCGCGATCTTCAGCGTTTCTGGTTCATTCTGTGGTTGTGCCTGGGCTATTTGTGCCTGAACAAGTGTCGTGGAAAGAGCGAAAACACTGGTGAGCAGAAGTCGGAATAAGGTCATTCAAGTTCCAAAAAGGTAGTAAAATCGGCTATCGAAAAGTCGCAATATGATGATCTATAACGGGTATTTGCTCAAGCGGGATGTTGTTCTATTACGGCACTGTTTGTGAGTGTAATAGATGTTGAAAGTCTTCTGGTTGAATCTAATCAGGAGAAGAAGATTGGCTATGGTATTTAATCGGTGAAATAAGTTAGCATTCAAAAGCTGTCTGACCAGACGATTTTGTAGGCAAGGGAGGCCAAAAGATGCAAAAGCTCAATGAATCACTTTGGGTGTTCGAGGGAAGTAACGTATCGTTTTTCACCATGCCGTTTTCGACGCGAATGGTGGTTGTCCAGCTAGCGGACGGTAAGCTTTGGGTACACAGCCCCATCAAATTAACGGATGCGCTTCTTCAGGAAATCCAACAGCTTGGCGAAGTGGGGTATTTGATTGCGCCGAATCATCTGCATCATTTATTCATCGATCAATGGCAAAAAGCCTTTCCAGATGCGCTGACTTACGGAACCGAAGAGGTTGCCAAGAAACGTTCGGATCTTAAGTTCGATGGTGTTCTTGATTCATCCCAAACTGAAAACCTACCTTGGCACAAAGAACTCGATCAGCTGCTATTTACTGGCTCCAGAGCCATGGAAGAGTGTGTTTTCTTTCATAAAGCCTCTAACACCCTGATCGTTACAGATTTAGTCGAAAACTTCCGACCGGATTTCTTTAAACCCTGGCAACGAGTCATTGCCAAAGGTGTCGGAATTCTGCATCCCAATGGCAAAATGCCCATTGATTGGCGGCTCTCATTTCTGTTCAGTAAGGCTGAAGCAAGGCAGCATATTCAGACTATTTTAAGTTGGAAACCAGAGACTTTGATCATGGCGCACGGTGTGATTGTTGAAGAGAATGCGTCTGAATTTCTGAAACGTTCATTTGCCTGGTTAACGCCAATTCTATAATAGTAGCTAGCTTTAGAGTTCATCTATCTAGTCAATTACATGGGAATTCGTAGTGCTAGAACCTCTACTAGCAATACCTCTTATTTATAGATTACTCATTATGCGAGTGTTATGCTTCGCGCCGCCTAATAAATATCAAAATTTGTTAAATGAATGGAAATCATTGTGAATAGCAGTATAAAAAAAATTTCGATTATTATTTTAGCTTTAATTATCACAGGCTGTTCGGTTAGACCTTACTCAAATATCGAAGCTATTAAAACCGATGCAAAATTAGCTGAAGGAATATCCTTACCTTATTCTATTTCAGCTGCTTATTATGCTCCCTCTGAAGAGCTGTCAAGAGTAGATAAAGCTTTAAGAGGTAATCAATATAATGTTCAAGTTGAACTTGTGGAATCAGGCAAAGCCTTTAATAGAGCTCTAGATCTTGTCTTGACTGGCTATTTCAGCAAAGTCGAAAAACTTGCTCCAAAGTCCAAGTTTGACGTGCTTTTTAAATTCAAAAGTAAACCTACTTGGGATCGCATTTGGGGACGCTGTAATGTTGAGCTTGAGACAACTGTTAATGCATGGGACGGTGAGGAATTATTTAGTATATCCACAAAAGGTGCTGTACAAGCAAATTATGAAGAAAACTGTGTAATGAATGCTTATGCAGAAGCGCTTGAGGAGGCAATAATTGAGTTTGTAAACAAAGCTCAGCACCTACGGATTGATAAAACAGAGAAGAAAGAAAGCTTTTTCCAGTCTGGTAACTTTGAAAAGTACTTTTCTGATTTAAAACCAACAAGTACAGGCACTGGCTTTTACGTATCCAAAAACGGAGACCTAATGACCGCTTCTCATGTAGTAAATGAATGTTTCATGCTCAAGGTGAAAGAAGGTGAAGAGGTCTTTCCCGCCACATTATCGAGTGAAAGTAAATTACTTGATGTTGCAATTCTAAAGACTGATAAGCCTAGGAAAGGATTTTTAAATGTTAGATCTTTAGGTAATGACCTTAATATTCTTGGAAATCCTGTAGAGGTTGTTGGGTATCCTCTTTCAGGAATACTATCTGATTCACCCTCGCTCACAGTAGGAAATGTTACTTCTTTGAATGGTTTAAAAGGTTCTAAAAGTATTTTTCAATATTCAGCACCAATCCAGCCTGGTAATAGTGGGGGGCCTGTATATACGCCAGAAGGTGATGTAATTGGAATGGTAACCTCTACTTTGAATCAGAGTATCCTGCTTCAAACTACCGGTAACGTAGCTCAGAATGTGAACTTTGGAATTCGAGGGGAATTCTTAAATAAATTTCTTTCAGTTAATGACAAGAAAATACCAGAAAAAGAAAAGGGGTCTAAGAGAGATGTGCTAACAAATACTGTGCAAGTACTTTGTTATAAATAGAAGGAATAGTCGTATGAAATTTATAAGAGTTTTACTTTTAGCTTTATTTCCAGTGGTTTGTTATTCAGAGGAGGCTAAGTTCCCTCCAGTGTTTTATCAAACAAATGTGCAAGATGAAGCATTTGAAGTCTTGCTTAAACAAGAAAGTAACTTTGAAATGATTGATTCAGAGTCGGTTGGAAGACCTATAGGATTACTGATTGTTGAAAAGAGTAGAAGAAAACAAACTGCAACGGCTTTTTCTTCGGGCCTTATCTCTGCTGTTGCTTTAGGGGTTCTACCTGTTCTGGATGATCGGGAATACGCCATAAGTTACAAGTTATATGCTCAAGGGCAGGAAATTGTTGAGTTTGAATATGGTGTTACTGCAACTGAATTTCGTAATTTTTGGACCATACATAAAACAATAAATAAAGCTGCTGATGCAGAAAATGCCTATAGAAATCAAACGATTAGTATGTTTTTTGATGACTTGACTAAGAGCAAAGAGGCAAACAAATTATTTGAAGAATATAGATATTACTTTAAATAATTCCCAAGATTATTCTTCAGGGTAGAGTTCTAAATATCAAGGAAGATACCAATGCGAACAACATTCTTATTTTTTGTAACTATTTTCACGCTATTTCCAATGGGTTCAATGGCTGCCATCGAAACCTTTGTTCGTGATTACACCTACAACGCGAGTGAGAACGATTCGAAAGTCAGTGCTCGTAAAGCGGCGTTGCAGCAGTTGCAAGTGACGGTGATTCAGGAAGTCGGGGTTCAGGTACGTTCTTCTTTTGAGGTGGAAGATCATGTTTCTAACGATGAGTTATCACGTGATGTTCAAGCGCATTATGGGACTTACGCTAAAGCGCTGACCAAGTCCGTGATACTTGAAGAGAAGTGGAACGGTGAGACCTTTTATATCAAAGCGGAAATCATTGTCGACACCGATCAGGTAGGGCAACAGATTCAACGTATGACCCAGCCGCCGGGTGTTGCAGTGAAAGACCCTTGCGAAGCGAAAGCAGAGCAAGCGTATGACTTGATCAAGAACATGCATCGTAAAGAGAAAGTCGAAGCCTTGGTTGAATTGGCGTTGGACAACCCAATTGATGAGGAATGTCATAGCTGGCAGTTGTCGGCAATGACTCAGTTCCGTCTGGCGGATATGGATGATCCGGAGTATCGCAAGTACATCTTCGAGCAAGCAGAAAAAGAGTCCACCTCTTTCCAAGGGGATTTACTGGTCAATGTGTTGAGATACGCATTACGCATCAAAGCGTTATCCGATGCAGAATGGGATCAAGTGTTGGATATTTTACCGAGCACTGACAAAAGAACCGCTTCAACCGTAACTACCTTATTGATCAATCATACCCGTGATGAAGAGGCCGAAGGCTTATCTCGTTACAGTGCAGAAGTAAACGATCGTAAACAAGATAAAAATGCTTTAGTCGATAAATTAGACCGATTGTTTACCATGGCGAAAAATTACCGTCTAGGGACCGAAGACAAACTGTTGGCCTCTGAATTCGCTCTTCGAGCGCTGTCTTCACTGCCCGCTCATCAACTGGAAGTGGCTTTTTACTATTACCCCAAGATGCAACCGGTGATGGATACGCAAGATCACCAAAAGCTAAGCCGTGTCTTTACCAGCACCTTTAATAAGCGTTTGGATGAGCGCAGTTTGGCCTTGTTGGTCAATTATTTTAAGGATGTGGAAGTCAATCAGCAGGTTTCTCGTTCAATGCATGGGGTGATTCAGCGTTTAGATCGTGAAGCCAAAAAGCCGGAAAATGTGTTCCAGCAGAAAGCCTTGATAGAACTTATGTCGGCAGACAAAGAAAAGATGTCGGCCACGCTTTCTCAAATGCGTACGAATCAGAAAGAAAAGAATTTATGGTTTGTTCGGTTTGATCTCCCTAATTCAGAAGCGTGCAGTGTTGAAGAATGTGCAGCGCAGTTATTCGATTCAAACAAACGCACGCAGCAAGATGCATCAGAATACCTTGCCGCCTATGGTGATCGTGCCAAGTCTGTTGAAGATAAAGTGATTAAGAAGTTAACCCGTGTTCGAGCGCTGACGAAATTTGAAGAGCCGAGATACATCACCTCGAATCTGATTCGAGTGCTGGGTAACATTGGTGCGTCGTCTGATGAGGCGTATCGTTTGATGGTCTGGGGGCTCGACGGAAAAACCAAGCATGTTCAGGAAGCGGCGATTGAGGTGATGACTCAGGTTGGTGCCAAAGCGCTTCCGATGATGAAAGAAGAGTATTCCAAAATCTCTCAAACTGGTCAGCGTCGAATTGTGAATGTAGTGGGGACGTTCAAGACCAAACAGTCGGATGCTCAACTTTTCTTAGCTTCAATTAAGCCTGCCAATGACTACATTCGATTTGCCATTGAAGACGCGCAGATCAGTCTTGTTCCTCAATAATATCCAGCATGTCTTTTAGGGAGTGGGCAAAATTGCCCCTCCCAAATGTCTAAAACCACACTCCGGACGCTCGTCCATTCCCTCTATTTTGTTCCCTCACATAATAATGACTATGAGAGGAACAAGCGTGACGCTAAATATCATTGATTTCGAAACCGCGAAGACGGCCAAAGGCCTGAGAATGACTGCCGTGAGAGGCATCCCCAGCCCTTGGACTGAAGCTGCGAAAGGCATTCTTTGCGTGAAAGGTATTGATTACCACGCCGTCTACCATGATCCGTTCAGCAAAGAAATGGCTGAGTGGGCAGGTTCTGCAAGTGTCCCCGCGATTGTCTATAACGATGAGACGCCCGTTTCTGATTGGCGGGACATTTTGGCGTTAGCTGAGCGGTTAAACCCTGATGTTCCTTTACTGCCTAACGATGAAGCGAGTAAAGGCTTGGTGTTGGAATACGCCAAGCTAATGTGTGGTAAACAAGGTTTGGGTTGGTATTCGAGATTACAGAAAGTCCATAAAGGCTTACTAGGAGAAGAGGGCGGTTATTCAAAGCCCATTGCTCAATACCTGGCTTCAAAATACGGTTATAACGCCGAAGATGCTGATAGCTATACGGACAAAGTCATTGATTTGCTCACTATCTTGTCGACACGTTTGAAGGAACAACAGGCGTCTGGCAAAAAGTTTTACGAGGGAGACACCTTAACCGCCGCGGATATCTACTCTACGACTTTCATAGGGTATTTTAATCCATTGCCTGAAGAGCAATGCCAAATGCTCGAACCTATTCGAAAGGTGTTTGAACAGCAGGATCAAGCGGTGCTTGATGCATTAGATCCTGTTCTTATTGAGCACCGAGACTTCATCTACTCTGAGTTTCTTGAGTTGCCAGTGAGTTTGTAGTCGGTGGTATAAAAGTAGTGAAGGGCTCTATTGCTGAGCCCACTGCTTTAAACCTTTTTGAGTGTCCTCAAGATCTTTCGTTAGGATCTCTTCAACAACAGATTCCCGTGTTGTTTCTTATTAAGCGTAATCGTATTTGCCACCTTTCTCTAACGCCTGTTGATAGGCTGGGCGACTCTGGAAGCGTTTCACGTAATTGACAATGTGTGGGTGTTGCTGGTTAGCAATCCCTCTGGCAACACAGGCTTCTAATGGAAAGCTCATTTGGAAATCCGCACCGGTTAATTGATCGCCTGCAAACCATTCATTCTGAGATAAATGTTGGTTAATAAATTTCAAATGATTATCCAGGTTTGGCCCAATAAAGGTGCTGGTTGCTTTGTCTGCAATGGCTTTGGCGATGGGTCTAACGAAGAACGGCATTGGGCTGGTTTTTACTTTTTCAAAGACCAGTTTCAACAGAAGATAGGGCATCAAGGAGCCTTCCGCGTAATGCATCCAATACAGGTAATTCTGATAGGCCTTCCCTGATTGTTCTGGCAAAAACTGATTGCCGTGTGTTTGTAGAAGATACTCAATGATCGCGCCAGATTCCGCCAGTGTGATCTCTCCATCAACCAAAACGGGTGCTTTACCTAATGGATGCACTTTCTTTAATGAATCAGGAGCAAACATGGTTTTGGGGTCGCGTTCGTATCGAATGATTTCATAAGGTAATCCGATCTCTTCAAGTGCCCAAAGTAGTCGTTGAGAACGAGAGTTATTCAAATGGTGAAGTTTAATCATTATTGGCTTCCTTTTGTTTTTCCGTCTAGGGCGGCTTGGCAGTGCTTATAACGTTTTCAGATTTTTTTATTGGTTTGGTCTTAACTGTTTGGTTCGTTAAGTGTTCATTAGGTTCGATTGAGCAGAACTTCATTAAAAAATCTTGTACGAAAAACTCGTGAGTTTAGATCACTTTCTTTTTTTGCAAACTATGCACGAAAATCCTTATGAAAAGACGACATGGAGCCCTATGGGTGTCGTTTAGTTAGTTTTTTCTCAGTGAATAGGTTGAGAGAATCAAGAGGTTCCTAAATTAATAACAATAAAAATAACCATGCTGTTCTTTTAGATGCACTTTTTAGCGACTGATGTTTCTGAACTAAGCTTTGTCCAGCCTAACGAATCCTTACTGTTATTAAAAAAATAATTAAAAATCGGAAAGGGGCTCAACATGTCAAACCTATACAAAAGAGGCGCACTGCTTCTTATCTTTCTCATTCTCAGTGGTTGTAAACTTTCGGTGAGTACACAAGGGGGAAGAGGGAATGTTACCTCTGAGTCCGGTCTCATTAACTGTGGTGTGCATGGTGGTGATTGTACGGTGGACTACTCTGAATATGCGGGCAGTAAACTCAGCTACACCGAGTATCTTTATGCAGAAGCCGAGCGAGGCTATCGTTTTGAACGTTGGGAAGGTGATTGTTCGGGCAGCGGTACCTGTAGTGTGAAGCTATCGAAAACTTCCGGTGATAAAGCAGTAACTGCAATCTTTGTGGAAGAGCCGCTGTCGGAAGAGAAAGAACTGTTGTCATTCAAATTCTTAAAAGCCGACAACCCGTCACTGCCGTCTGATGTGACTGCGGTGATTGATAACACGCTTCACAAGGCAACCTTGTCAGTACCAAACGGAACCGATCTGACGGCCTTAGTAGCGAACTTTGACATTTCCGGTGTCGATGTGAAAGTGGTCGGGGCCAGCCAAACAAGCTCTGAAACAGTCAATGATTTCTCGGATATCGTGGTTTATACGGTGGTGGCTGAAGACGATTCCACGCAACGTTATGCGATCTATGTTGAGCAAGTCGATTATCAAACCAAGGCCATTACTGATTTCATTCTATCGATGCAAGATAATGATGGCTTTGAGCAAGACGCCGTTGGCACTATCGATGAATCTAACCACCGAATTGAACTTTTGGTTGCTCAAAATACCGATCTTACGTCTTTGATTGCCCAATTCGAAACCACCGGACAAAGTGTCACTGTTAATGGTGTTTCTCAATACAGCGGTGTGACACCAAATAACTACACCTCTGATTTGACCTATCGAGTAACGGCGTACGACAACTCTGTTCAAGACTATGTGGTCAGCGTTAGTGAATCAAATTGCTTAGAGCAACCATGGCAGGGTAATTACACCATCACTTCACAGCAAGATATCACAGCGCTGGAAGGCTACACCTCAGTTACTGGCACCTTGAGAATTGGTAGTTACTCCACGCCGAGTACCGGGTTAACCGAACTTACCGGCTTGGAATGTTTGAATACGGTTGGTGCTTTGAATGTATTGTCCAACCCTGACCTTACTTCACTAAACGGTTTGAACGGCCTGAAAACCATTACGGGTAGTTTGATCATTGACAGCAACACAGCTCTGTCGAGCTTGTCTGATTTATCTCAATTGATTTCTGTATCGAGCATCAGCATCTCTCAAAACGATGTACTTGCTAACTTGTCTGGTTTGGAAAACGTGGCTGAAGTGTTGGAAATTGATTTGTATTCAATGCCTGCGCTTAGCGATGTATCTGCCATTGCTGGTACTAAAGTTCTTAACAAACTAAGACTGCGTTCGTTGTCAGCTTTGACCGCGCTGCCTGCCTTCACTCAGTTGAACAATAGTATGTGGTTGGAAGTCAGCGGAAACAGCAGCTTGCAGTCCTTGGCTGGGTTAGAGCAACTTAGCCAAGCCTCTGTGGTCAGTATTTCAAATAACGATGCCTTAACTGACTTATCCGGTTTGTCCTGTCTAACGTCTGCGACCAGCTTTGGCTTGGTGTCGAATGACAACTTAAGAAACCTAGTCGGTGTTGAACAGCTCAGTGCGGTGACCACATTGACCATTCAGGATCATCAGAATCTGACGTCGTTAGAAGGTTTGTCTGGTCTGAATAGCATCTTTAATGGAATGAGTCTTCTGGATAACAACGCGTTAGCGGATGTGTCTGCCTTATCGAATCTGACCAGTATGTCCGGTAACTTAACAGTACGAGGCAACTCGTCACTGATGAACCTATCCGGTATGGACAACCTGTCTACAGGGCTATCAACGGTAACGATTGATAACAACGACGGCTTGGATAGTCTAGAAGGGCTTTCAGCCGTGCCATCCGCAACTAAGGTGATCATCAAGAACAACCAAATGATGCGCAATCTTCAAGGCTTGAATGGCCTAACGTCTACAAGCCTGCTGCAAGTCGAGAACAATGCGTCGATGCTGAACTTATCTGGTCTGGATTCATTAACGCAAGTGAATGGTCGTGTGGCGTTACTTAATAACGATGCGATGTCTGATACCTCAGGTGCGCCTGTTTTGCAGAGAATTAGTGGCGATTTTGATATTGAACGTAATAATCAGTTGATGAGCATTAATGGCTTCAATCAATTGAACTCTGTAGGCGCGACCACTATTCGTCTCAATAACATATTGACCAACACCGATGGATTCCTAAATGTCACTGAAGTTAGGGGATCGTTAGACGTGAATGGCAATAACCAACTGTTGGATCTGGCTGGATTTACAAACGTTACCAACATCGGCACTAGCTCAAGCCATGATTTGAATATCCGAGGCGGTGCGTTGGATCATCTCGGTCTTCAATCTCTGGAATCTGTATCGGGGGATTTACTTGTCGATAACACGGCGCTGGTGGATCTGGATTTACCTCAGTTGTGTTCAGTGGGGCAAAACTTCCAGGTTACTCAAAATGGAGCCTTGTGTACGAACAAGGTCGAAGAGGTTCGTGATCAAGTGGTTGGCTGTAGCGGAATTGGTGGTACGGTCACTATTACCAGCAATATGACCTGCAATTAAGTGCCTGATTAAATTTTGAAACCCTAACTGCCCCGAAGGTTCGCGCCTTCGGGGCTTTTTTATGTGCTTTTGTTTTATATTCTCCTGTTTCTAAGCGCTGATCGTTGTACAATTGAAGTAATGATTTTTCGATTTGAATTGTGGTGAAGAACGCCAGGTAATTCATTCTCTAAGGGATGAAATGTGTTGCCTGAAAATGTGAGAGGAACTATGCAAGATTACAAAGATTCGATGCTGAATTTTGTGGCTCAATTCGGTAAACATCTGAAGGGTGACGACAAGGACAGTTTACTCCAGCCGGATCGTGAATATTCCATCGATGAACTTGCCAGAGCAACCGGAACCACCAGTCGAAACATTCGAGCTTACCAAGAAAAAGGTATCCTCCCGCCACCCAAGCTTCGTGGCCGTAAAGGCATCTATTCCAACATGCATTATTCCAGACTTCGTCTGATTTCAGATTTGCTGGAACGAGGCTACACCTTATCCACCATTGCGGATCTACTGAACGCGCTTGAAGAAGGGCTAGACCTTAGAGCGTTTGTGGGCGTTGAATCGGCATTAACCAGCCCGTGGACGGACGAGACTCCAGTCGTCATGTCGATCCAAGAACTCTATGCCATGTTCAATAACAAAGTCGAAATGAGTTCGATTAACAAAGTTCTTGAGCTGGATCTGGTTCGTTTCGAAGAAGACATGCAGCACGTTCAGGTTCGTAGTATGAGAACCATGAGAGCAGGTGCAGAATTGGTCTCTGCAGGCATCCCATTTGATGCCTTGCTCGATATTATCCAGATGCTGCGTGGCAACGTTGAGCGGGTAGCAGGGGAGTTAGTGAAGTTAGTCTCCAACCATGTGTTAAAAGATTACGAAAAAGATGTGATCCCGCCGAATGAAGATTTACCGGCACTGGCAGATTTGATCTGGCGACTGCGCCCATTGGCTGAGATGGCCGTACATGCTGAACTGGCTAGAGCGATGGAAAAAGCAGCTAACCACTTCCTAGGTGATCGTCTAGAGACGATCATTAAAGGCATGGAGAAAGAGAAGCAATCTGGTGGGGAAGAGTAATTTATTGCTCGCTAAGAAATTATGGTTTCAAGCAAAATTCTTATCGGTGATGCTGAAATTCAGTTGATGCATGAACCATGTGTTGATCCCGATTCGTATAGACACAAGAATATCTTTATTGAGTCTTCTAGTGCTGAAAACAACACTTTATCAACCATCATTTTTAACGACTATCTAACTATTTATGTGTTCTGGGAGCATTGTTCATCGGGTGTATCCCAGGAAATTTTATATGTTCCTGAAACAGGCGTTTTATTCATAGGATGTGGGAGCATTAGTGCTAGGGTATCAACCCGAGAACAAAAACTTATTGATGTTAATTCAGTCGCTCTTTTTTGGTCGTTTGATAGGCATGAAAATTATGTTTTAGAAACAGGTGAGATCGAGTGTTTTCTATATTCCTTGTCTGGAAATAAAATTGCTAAAGCAGTTGTCGACCCTCCTTATGAAACGTATTTCACTGAAAAAGGTATAAGGTTTGAATCTGATTTTTACGGTAGTACTTGGTTGTACTATTCTGATGAGAATATGTGATTAAACAGTTGTGATTTTATTAAAAAAGCCACCAGATCGGTGGCTTTTTACGTTGTACTCTAGACAGTGAGAATTACGTTTAAGCACTCGCAATCTTAAACGCTGAACATACAACTCTCTGATAGTTCACCGGCAAACAACGCTGCATTAAATCCAACGCTTTTGCATCTGGACCAATCAACACACGACGCTTGTTTTTCTGAACGCCACGAATAATGGTTTCAGCGGCTTTTTCTGAGCTGGTCATGAACAGAGATTCGAATTTGTCTCTCACATTTTCAGCCGACGCAGAACCGGTTAGTTTTTCCACGCTCTCTGCCATTTTGGCGTTCTTGGCGATGTTAGTTTGGATGCCGCCTGGGTGAACGCAGGTAGCTGAGATCAAACCGCCTTCTAAGTCCAGTTCTTGGCGTAGCGATTCAGTGAAGCCACGCACTGCAAACTTAGACATGTTGTATCCGCTCTGAGTTGGCTGAGCAAACAAGCCAAAGACGCTTGAGATGTTGATGATATGACCTTCTTCACCCGTTGTACGCATGTGCGGTAAAAAGGCTTTGGTGCCATAAAGTACGCCATTGACGTTCACGCCCATGATCCATTCGTAATCTTCATAGCTAGTATCTTCAACCGTACCACCCATGGCAACACCCGCGTTGTTGAACACAAGGTGAACTTTCTTGTGGTCTTTCATCACTTGATCGGCCCACTGATGCATGCTGTCTTTGTCGGCAACATCTACTTCTGCAATGGTGACTTTGACGCCGGTTGCTTTCACTTCTTTGGCGGTTTCTTTCAAGCCTGTAAGGTCTCTGTCACTCAGTGCTAAGTTACAACCACGTTGCGCCAGAGAGATGGCCAGTGCTCGGCCAATACCAGATGCTGCGCCTGTGATTGCGGCTACTTTTGAGTTGAAATCTTTCATATCTTTTCTCTTCGTTGTTGGGTCTAGAAACAGCTCCATTGAAGGTTATCTAGACAAGTATTCAGTTTAGTTCGCTATTTATTTTTTATATGGCCGTACTTAAGCCGTTGCGCCTGCCGTGGCTAAGTACTGTGAATGCCGGTTATGTTCTGTGAGACTTTTTGCTGTCGGTTCGTAGTGGCGGATAAAGCGGATGATGCGTTTTAAATCCCGGTTGGCTTCAGGCAGAAACGGCACCATGATCGGCCAGACATGGCAAACGCCTGATCGCGCAAACCATTCCACATCCACGCCCGCTGCAATGGCTCTGTCCTTGGCTTGAAGCGCATCGTGATACAGAATTTCATCTTTACTGGCCATGAACATAATCGGTGGCAGCCCTGTGTAATCACCAAATAATGGCGATGCGTAAGGATGACTCCGATCTTCTTTATTCGGCAGATAAAGGTCGATGATGCGTTTAACTAAGGTGGCCGATAACATGGCATCGGTTGGGCACTGAGCTAACAGCTTTTCTTCCTCAGGAAGCGCGGTTGTTGCAGGGGACAACAACACAGCACACCGTGGGTTAGGCAATTGATTGTCTTTGATCTGAAGTAAGCTTGTTAGTGCCAAGCTGCCACCTGCTGAATCGCCTGCAATCACAATGTTCTTTGGATCTTTATCGAGCCTTAGCAAATAGCGATAGGCTTCCAAACAACGCTCTGTAGCCGCAGGAAAGGGCGCTTCAGGTGCTAACGGATACGTAGCCAGAAAGACCTCGGCTTTAAGCTGTTTCGCCAACCGTGCCGCCAAATTATGGTAAGTCTTGGTAACCCCTCCGACAAAGGCTCCTCCATGAAAATAGAGAATGGTCATTCTCGGGTTATGAACCGAAACGCGTTCGCCTTTAAACTCTGGAAGATCAATTCTTCGTATTTTGACACCACGAGGAATCAAGGGCACCGCAGGGGTGTTATTGAACACAGTTCGCAGGTGTTTAAGCGTTTGATCTTTATTCAAACCATGTCGTTTGATGGTTTTGCGTGACACCGCCTGTACTAACTTAGAATGAATGCTCATAACGGCCACCTTACGGATTAATGAACACAAACGGTTCGGTACACTTCCTGACGTGTCGGGGTCAATGAGTCCACATCAATTTCAAATCCTTTGAAATGAGGTTGGGCTTCTTTTCGAATTTTATCTGGTGCATGAGCCAGAATGTCTAACGCAGAGATAGGGTGGTTCTTAACGGCGTATTCGATCACTTGAGAAGCCAGCTTACGCTTTAACCCTTCTAAGACCTCGGCGGCCACCTTATCTTCCATGTGAATCGCCGTTTCACCTATATAGTCCACGGATAACCCGGAAGCGACACCAACAATTTGTTTGGTGTTCAGATTGCAGGTGATTTTTGCGGCAATGGCCGGTTCCACATATCTGGGAATGATCTGATGAAGAATAAAGTTAGGCACATATTTCATCATCATCGCCAGAGACTCAAAAAGCTTCGCGTAGGCTTCGTCTTCTTGTTTGACGATGTCAGAAATAAAGCCCGCAATTTCTTGTTGATCTTGCTGAGGCAGTTTCGTGAACGCTTCTGGTAGTGAAAGTTGGTCGCTCGTGTTTGTAGTGTTAGATAAAGCGCTCTTAGAAAGCATCTCTAGAACATTATTTACGTTTTGATCGTTGTTATTCATTGCTTCAATCCCTCCTGGTTGCATTCGCAAGCTTGATTCGTGGTTCTTAAAATGACGTTCTTAAAACGACGATTCGTCGAATTTCACTTAAAAAACTTGCCAAACCTTCAAACACTATAATACATTGTTTTATGCAACATCAATTGATGGCGCATAAAAATATGTAACACAAGTGAAGTTAATTAAATAGAAAGCGAATTGAGTTTGATCAGGGGGCCTAAATGAACAGTCTTGTTACTCCAATTCAAAGAAACCTGAAGTTTAAATTGCCGATCAAAGCGGTAACCGATTGGAATAAGGCCGGTCGCCATGTGACCCAGTTCCTTAATGCGATGTCGATCTTTTTCCCTGAAGGGGAACGCTTCTTTATTCAAAGCGTTAGAAACTATCGCCATGAAGTGACTGATCCTGATCTACAACAGGCGGTAAAAGCCTTTATTGGTCAGGAAGCCATGCACGGTCGTGAGCACGATGAGTACAACCAAGCGCTGATGGACGCGGGTTTTCCTATCGACAAAATGGAAGCGCAAGTGACGTCGCTTTTGAATTTCATTAAGAACACCACACCACAATCTTTCCAGCTAGGGGTCACCATTGGCTTAGAGCACTTAACTGCGATTTTTGCCGATACCTTGTTGAAGCATCCTGAATTTTTGGAAGGTGCTGAACCTCACTTCGCTGCTCTGTGGCAATGGCATGCGCTGGAAGAAACAGAGCACAAAGCGGTGGCCTTTGATGTGTACAAAGAGGTGATGGGGAATTCGCCGAAAGCTTATGCACTAAGAACCACCACCTTGATTGCTGCAACCAGCATATTCTTTGGTCTTCTGTACCCGTATTACTTTCGAATGCTGAAGAAAAAGGGCGACCACACTAACCTGGGTGGTTTGTGGAAATCCTTCCGCTATCAGTGGTTGATGCCGGGCATGATCCGCAAAACCGTCCCTGCTTGGTTGGATTATTTCAAACCTGGCTTCCACCCTTGGGATCATGACAACCGCGAGTTTTTGGATCTTATTCCTGAGTTGGAGTCTCGTGTTGCTGACTTTTCTCAGTCAGACGCTGTGGTTGCCGGTTAAGAGTTCCTGACTGGTACTGATTAAATAATAAGAACGAAAATGAGTTGCCGTATCCTTTGTTCAACTGCAATTAACCTGGGTTGTATTAAAGGGGATGGCAACTCCCTATGGATGATTGAATGATGTCTAAAGCAAGTAATCCTGAAACGCAGTTCCATACATTAAAGCTAGCGGATGTGAACCCTTTAACTGACGACAGCGTGATGCTGACGTTCGATATTCCATCAAAACTGAAGCCTCATTATCAGTTTGTACCGGGGCAATACCTGACGCTTCGAGCACGCATTGACGGCAAGTTAGTCTCCCGTTGCTATTCTATTTGTAGCCCGCAGGGGGAAGACAAACTCAGTGTCGCGATTCGTAAAATCAGTGACGGTCAGTTCTCTGCTTACGCAGTAGAAAACCTGGCGGCGAACGATGAACTGGAAGTCATGCCGCCAATGGGCCGCTTTCAACTCGTGCCTCAAACACCAAAAGCAGAACAAGCGTCTTGCTATGTGGGTGTGGCCGGTGGCAGTGGCATTACACCGATTATGTCGATGGTGAATACGGTGTTGAAGAACGAACAAGACAGTCAGTTCGTGCTGTTCTACGCCAACCGCTCACCCGACACCATGATGTTCAGAGACAAGCTTGAAGTGCTTAAAACTCAGTATCCGGATCGTTTCTTCCTACTGCCGTTTTTCTCTGAAGACCCAAGCCAACAGCTCACCATTCACTTTGCGATTGCAGACAGTTTGGATGGCATGATTCACTCCATTGATGGTACGCGTTCTGCCAAACAGACTACTGAAATTCGCAACATGTTGTCGGATATTCCGGATCTAACCGAAGCCAGTCATTGGTACTTATGTGGCCCGCAAGGCATGACCGACATGGTTCAGAATATTCTTCTTGATAACGACGTGGATGAAAGTCGAATTCAGCGAGAGCTATTCACAGCGGCTGTTTCTGAATCAAGTGCAACGGCTGGTTTAAAGAGTGCCAGCAAATCGAAGTCTGAAGAAACAACACCAAGTGCTGCAGGCGCCTCGGCTGATGCATCGCAGATTAGCGTCATCCATAACGGACAATCGGTGGATTTTGATTGGGATGAAAGCAACGAAGTTATTCTCAATCAAGCACTGAAACAAAACGAAGATCTGCCGCACGCCTGCCAGTTTGGCGCCTGCGGCACCTGCAAAGCCAAAGTGATCGAAGGCTCCGCTGACATGAAGGAAAACATGTCCATAGAAGCAGACGAAGTAGAGCAGGGCTACATCCTTACCTGCCAAGCCGTACCGACCTCAGACCGAGTTGTTATCAGTTACGACGAATAATCCATTCCCAAACATCGACCACGCTCTTTTGCTTTAAATCGCCTTACCAGAAAATAAAGCGTAAAGGGCGTGGACTTTGGCCCCTTGTTTGACGCGCCTATCGTCCCCGAAGCGCGTCTTTTTTACTCATATTACTGAATACTCATTTCTGATTAGAGCTTATCAAATTGCTGAAATTAACCCGCAATGTTCTACAAAAGGTTTGAAGTCTTTATCTGTAAATAGCAGTGGCAACTTGTTCTCAATGCAAAACGTCGCAATGATTACATCAGCCGTTTTCCTAATCGTAATGCCTTGCTTCCTGAGCAGCCGATAATGATCCGCACACTGAACGACCATACCGCTTCCAAGCATTTCATATTGGTCGAGCTTAGTAAGAAGTTGCTTGGTTTTATTGTATTCCTTGTCGCTTTTTATGCCCTGTAATATCTCTAGCAAAATCAAATCGCCTAAAGCAACATTCCCTTCCATGAGTTGGTTATCCAGCTCGTCGGTAAACGAGTTAATAACACCATTAAAGTAATCTATCCAAACGCTTGTATCGGCAATAATCACTTATCGCCTCGCATTTCGTCTAAATCTCCTTCCCAATGAACTTTGCCTCTTAAACTACGCACAGCCCGTTGCTCGTTTAACTTAATGAGTAGTTTCAAGCCTTCCTCAACGGCATCTTTCTTTGTGGTTAAACCACTGACTTTCAGAGCGTTAGCCATCAGCTCATCATCAATTACAATATTGGTTCTCATAAAAAATACCTGTGTGTATACATTTGTAAATGTATACACATTAGCATGCTGGGAGAGCATGTCCATAGATGAAGTAGAGTGGGCCACATTTTTACTTGCAAGTCGTATCGACCTAAGAACGGATTGTTATCAGTTACGACGGATAATTCTATCCGAACTATTTTTGCTTCTTGGGGTTTTCTTGTAGGGTAAGTTGGTTAAGATAGCGCGGATACAGTGGATTTGTTCAGAAAGCTACGCTAGCTGGATAAAACGCTGCAAGCGTTAAGTTCTTACAATTTAAGGAGACAGCAATGTCACAGAGTTTTTTTAATGCACTTTTTATGGGAGCAAAGGAACCAGAAGGTGCAAGGAAAGTTGTTAAATTCGTTTCTTACTATGGATTTATTACAGTTGCATTGGGTATTGCATTGCTTTTCATTCCATTCGAACCGTTACAAGTAGCTATTGGCAAACATTTTGGTAGTAAGTGGGTATTTCTGGGGGCAGCAGCAGTCTCCTACGTTTGTTTCTTTTTTATGCTCAAAGAAAAAATATGGGCGCCTACAGTTTTATTAATCTTAGAAGTTTTAGACTTCATCGTTGGTTTTCAAGAAACTGGAGATTTCTTTGATTCTTTTAGTGCTTTACCTTTGTTGTTGTATGGATCAGCTCTTCACTCTATTCATTATCTGAAAAAGTTTGAAAAAGAGAGTAAGGAGATAGCTACTCCAGAGGTGGAATAATTATTAAGTAGATGGTCTGGCTGATGGCTGGTGGAACAGATCACAAAGGCATTCAAACTGTCTGAAACCCCAGAATTTCAAAATATTTATTGCCTCGACGTTAATAGGGCGTATTCAATAATAAGGATCAATATGAGTAAAGATAAATTGGATAGCCTATTAAAATCTTTGGTTAGAAAGGCATTGAAACTTGAACTCAAGGCAGATAAATCGGCTTTAGCTCCTTCCTGTGAAAGTAAGTTTGGTGGGCTTCCTTATGCTGAATCTGGTGATCATTGGCCGTCATGCCGAACCTGTAAGAAAGAGCTAACTTTCATTAATCAAATTCTAGATGAAGAAGAGCAACAGCTCTTTGTTTTTTACTATTGCAATGAATGCTTTCCGTGGGGGCTTGATGACGAAGAAAAGGGGCAATGGGTAGTAAAGCTATATAAGCAGCCTTCCAGTAAAAAACTAACAGATATTAAACGAAGCTCTGAAGATGAATTTGCGCCTGTACCATGCTCTGTAGAAACTACATCCGTTGAAGTCCTTCCTGACTGGGAAAGTTTAGATTCAGTCTCTGAAGAGGTAAGTGATTTATGCTGCAAGGTTAATGATGATTCTCCTTGGGAAGAGTATGAAGATGCGGTTGAGAGAACAGGTTGTTTAGATGACTATGCAACTCTTCTAGGAGGATACCCTCGTTTTGTTCAAGGTGAAGCAGAATTCGTCTGCCCTAAGTGTAGTGCTGAGATGGTGTTTTATGCGCAAGTCGATTCTGAGGATGAAGCCAATATTATGTGGGGCGATGTAGGGTTGGTGTATTTCTTTCGTTGCCCAGAACATAAAGATGAATTTCAATTGGAGCTACAGTGTCACTAATGGCTAATAAGTGTATGTTGTGCTTTCTATAGGTAGAATCGTAGCAATAAGCAACGGTGGGGCTTAGTTATTTTTCAGACTGCTCCTCTCCAAATCTGCCGGTTTTCTGATTGTTCTATTTCAAAGGGAGTTGTATGCCTAAAAAGTATAGAAATAAAGATGTCAGTCCTGTTAGCTGGTATGTGGCCTCTTATATAGAAAGATTCAAAGTCGTTGCTGAAGATGATTCCAACGAAAACAAGCGTTGTGTTGCATGGGAAAATACAATTCTTATTAAAGCCGCGACTCCTGATGAAGCGTATCTAAAAGCCATAGAAGAAGCGAAAAATGGCAATGAACCCTATGAGAACTCAGATGGGGTGCTGGTTCAGTTTGTCTTTGAAGGCTTAACTTCCTTGTTGCCTGTCTACGAGGAGTTAGAAGATGGATCAGAAATTATGTGGGCTGAACATGAAAATAAAGCAATAAAAACTGTTAAGTCTATGGTCAAGGAAAAGTCAGAATTAGAAGTGTTTTCCAAAGACTAATATCTAAATTCTCAATGACCGGAATTTTATGAATAAGATAAAGATATAAATAGTAGTCAAGTTTAAAGGTGTTTTAATTGGTATTAATCAAATTGACCCGGTTTTTGGTGGATTATATTTTATTATCATGAAACAAAAAATAACATTGTCACTACTCCTATTTTTCGTATCATTGGTTTTTCTAGCCGCATACTTATTTGAATTCAATAACCAGATTCGTTTCCAAGAAGATATTTGCTTCAAAGAATTAACTAAGAAAAATCCTGTAACGTGCAAGTTAAATGGTTACATACATCACAGTATCCGTTTAACAGCCAGGCAGGGGGGATTTCCTCATTCAAATTCATCTAAAATTAAGATCGATGTCAGTATAGAAGAAAATGCTAGTCAATCATATCTTCCTAAGCCTGCAAGTACTGACGGTGGTGGGCGTAATAAATTGACTTTAAACTATGGAATAATTCAATTACCAAAACAAGAAACAGTTTTGCTTCAGCTATCGACTTCAACAGCACTGGAAAATCTTCAGTTCTTTGAGATTAAACTAAAATCAAATCCCAATAACTTCTATATTTACTTACATTGCGCTTTCTTTTTAGTGTTCTTGTTTTTGACAATTTACTATCGGAAAAGTGTATTCAAAGGAAAATATACAAGTTTCTTACCTTATACACTTTTTTTACTTGTTGTATTATTGGTTGCAACATGGGATCTATAAAAACACCCTAAAAATTAATACGAAGCTTTCAGCTTGGGGCCAGTTGGCTTAGGTTTAGTTCAGAAAAATGAAAATACAAATTCTAAGTGATCTACATATCGAATTTGAAGATCTCTCGCTTGAGGAGAACGACGCTGATTTGGTAATTCTTGCTGGTGATATTCATATCAAAGAGAAAGGGATTCACTGGGCTAAGGAAAATATCAAAGATAAGCCCGTATTATATGTTCTCGGAAATCATGAGTTTTATGGTAAGGCATTTCCTAAACATATTAATTCAATGAAGGAAGAGGCAGAAGGATCTAATGTCCAAGTTCTGGAACAGGACGTAGTAAATATTGGTGGTGTTAACTTTCTTGGTACGACGCTCTGGACGAATTTTGAGTTGCATGGAGATCCTCGTATAGCTGGCTATGAATGTCAGCAAGTGATGACTGATTATAAAAAGATAAAAGTTTCGCCTAAATACTCAAAACTTAGATCTATTGATGTCGCCGATATCCACCGCAGATCAAGAATATGGCTGGAAGCAGAACTTGAAAAACTTCGGGATGAGACTGTTGTCGTAATTACCCATCATGGTCCCTGTGTTCGATCTCTGCCTGATTATCAAAGAAGTGAAATAATTAGCGCAGCATATGTCTCTGATCTAGAAAATCTAATTAAAGATTATTCACCTAACTACTGGGTTCATGGTCACCTTCATAATTCGTCAGATTACGAAATAGAGGGTTGTCGAGTGATTTGCAATCCCCGTGGTTACCCTGAAGAGTTTAATGATGATTTTGAACAAGGGACATTTATAGAGATAGAAAGCGTATAACCTCTTTAGGGGGGAAGACTCTAATAAACTATTTTTCCTTTCTTCCATTGGAACCAATGCAGCAGATCTTTTAGATTCCAAAAGTGTGAATTAAATGAATGTATATCAGCATTTAGTAAACTTGAGTGCGTCTCGAAACAACATAATATCAATTAAACTTTATTTGCTGGATTGCTGTGCTAAGTACCAAGGTTTTCGCTCAAGCAGCAAGCTATCGGATGGGTTGATAGTTGCGAAAAAGTACTTGAGAAACGCAGCAAAGAGGATGGACGTTCATGATGTTGAGTGGATTCTTGAGGCAGAAGCATTCGCGGCTGAATTTTACTCCCATAAAGATTTTTCTATCAGATATAAAAATCATGAAAATATAAGGAAGGATCTTGCTCGTGTTAGGCTAACAAAGCGCTTGGGCAACGTTGAAGCGAGAACGTATTTAACGAGAATGGCATATTTTATTGATAGTGTTTTTTCGTATGTTGAATACACATCTAACGGGATACCAAATCAAGAATACGAAGAGTTCTTTTGTCCAGTATTGTTCAATAAATACTTCGGCTTGAAACTAAGAAATGGATGTGAAAAAGCTTAATTCACTTTGTTAGGATGTACTCAAGAACTTGGAATTGTGATGTTCAGACGTTTTAAACTGAAAGCTTTCGATGTATATCGCGATGGAGGTTCTTTAAGTGTTTCATATCACGATAGCAAAGGCGTACTTAATGTTCTGATGTTTCCTATTAGACGTCTTCCATATGATGAAGGTTCTACTCGATTGTATATGGAGCCAAACTTAACAAAGTACATTAAAAAGACTGTGATTAGTCCATTAACTGGGAAACCAAGAATTGAAACTGATTTAGATGAATCTCAAATTTCTTGGAATCAAGCAAAGAGGCTTTTATCCAAGCTGAGGCCTCAGGTTAGAAAAATCGATTCCAACTATAAATGGGTATTTGACGAAATGTGTATTATCGCGAGCAGTGATAATCATGAAATTTAGAGTTCAAGAAAGCTCTTAAGTAAACAAAAAAGCCCGTCGATGACGGGCTAAAACGGTGGGTGGACACCAAAGGGTTTCAATTAGCTGACAGGCTAATTCAATACGAACCTAGATTTTTACACTGCGCTAGGTTCCGTCGCAGGTTTCTTGCTTGTACGTTTTCTACGAGTTGGCTTTTTAGTCGCACTATCAGCCGTTTCAGCATTCCTTGCATTTTCAGCTTGAGCATCCGCTGAGTAATCAATTCCCATTTGATCTTGTGCCAAGCGGGTGAAGTTGTAGTCATTCTTTTTGACGTTTAGCGTTTCTAACCAGTAGCGCCATGTGGATTTAGGCCACAGCGTGGTGTTTCTGCCGTCGGCTTGTTGATACCAGCTTTGACAGCCAGAGCTCCAAACCGTGTCTTTCAGCAGTTCTTGTAACTTGGCGTTGAAGCTTTCCTGAGCTTGTGACTTCACTTCCATGTAATCAGATTCACGTTCTTCGATGGCCTTCATACAGTTAAGGATGTATTGAACCTGAGCTTCGATCATGAAAATGATGGAGTTATGGCCAAGCCCGGTGTTCGGGCCGATCAACATCCAAAGGTTAGGATAACCTGTGATGGAGGTACCATAGTAGGCTTCTGTATGGTCTTTCCAGTCGTCCATTAGCTGACGGCCACCGGCGCCAACCAGTTCAAAATCTTGCATGTATTGACGAGGGTCGACGACGAATCCGGTGCCGAGAATGATGCAATCCACTGGGCGTTCCTGGCCGTCTTGCGTCACGATGCTGTTTTCTTTGACTTCCCTAATGCCATCCGTCACCAGTTCTACATTGTCACGATTAAACATCGGGTAGTACTTGTTGGAAATCAGAATGCGCTTACAGCCGATGGTGTAGTCTGGCGTCAGTTGCTTGGCAATGGTTTTGTCTTTCACTTGGAAACGAATCCAGGTTTTTGCGATTTGGCTTAATGATTTTGCCACTGAGGGGTGGAACATTGGCCATACGCGAGATTCGTTGGTCCAGTACAGGCGGAATCTGTGTAGCTTTCTCCAACCTGGGATCAGTTTGAACGCGGTCTTTTCAATACCCAGATATTTACGATCGTCACGAGGCAATACCCAAGCTGGTGTTCGTTGGAAGACATGTAGTTTCTTCACTTTCGGTGCGATTTCCGGGCAATACTGGATGGCACTTCCGCCCGTACCGATGGATACCACGTTCTTACCTTCAAGGTCGTAATCGTGATCCCAACGGGCGGAGTGGAATACATGACCTTTGAAGTTTTCCAAACCTTTGATGTTTGGAATCTGAGGCACATGCAGCGGGCCGGACGCCAGAATGAAGTGGCGGCAAAGGTAGGTATCACCTGCGGTTGTTTTTACTGTCCAACGACCTGCTGTTTCATCAAAAACAGCGGACGTTACTTCCTGATTAAAACGGCAGAACGGGCGAATGTTGTATTTTTCAGCGGTGTCTAAAATGTACTTCTGAATTTCGTTCCATGGCGCGTAGCGTTTTGACCAGTCGTTCTTTGGAGCAAAGGAGTAGGAATACATGTGCGATTGAACATCACAGGCGCACCCTGGGTAACTGTTGTCTCTCCAGGTTCCGCCAATGTCATGGCTTTTCTCTAGAAGCACGAAGTTATCGTTGTCTTCTTCTCGCATCTGGATGGCCATGCACAAACCACCAAAGCCTGCACCAGTAATGACGACATCAATTTCTTTGATCGGCGTAGATTGATTATTCATAAATTACCTCGTCTAACGTCAGCTTGTTAGTTAACTAAGGAGAAAGCGCACGCTAGGCGGTGGCTTGTTTGTATTCGTTTTTGACAGATTGAGAGAACTCGTCGATCTGATCCAAGAGTTTGCTGTTGTCGTGCTGCCAAGGGTGGAAGCCAGGGCGGAAGTAATCGAGCATATCAGGGAAGATACGGCGTAGCGCACCCGGTTTGCCCCATAGGTAATTCATACAGCTTGCCCAGCCTTTAGCATTGCTGAGTTTTTTGGATTTACGAACTAATCCAATGTGGAACGGAATCACCAAAGACCAGAACACCACTTGCGCCAGAATATGCACACCAGAACGAACTGAGTAGCTGTATAGACCTTTGCCCATCACGTCATTCCAGACATCGTAGGCAACGCCTTTGTGTTCGATCTCTTCCATCGAGTGCCAATACCAAATGTTGGAGAAGTTTTTCTCTGCGTCTTCCATTAGCTTTGGATCGGTCAGCACCGTGTTACCCAAGCTTGCGGTTAGGTGCTCAAGAGAAATGGTGACAGCAAGTTGAACGTCATTCGGGAAGACTTTTTGAACGCGTTTTAGAAGCTTCTCAACGCGATCCATGTATTTATCGACGGGGAAACCTGCGTCAATCAACGCCTGGTTGTAAACCAAGTGCTCACGAGTGTGTAGTGCTTCCTGGCCCATGAATTCTTTGATGTCTTTTTGAAGTTGAGGATCTGTAATTTGATCACGATAGTTTTGAATACTGTCCATGAAAAACTTCTCACCCGCAGGGAAGAAGATGGAAAGGGTGTTCATGAACTGAGTAAAAGGCACACCAGCGGGATTCCAGTTATCTGCATCTTCCTTAGATAACTTAAACTTAAGGTTACGATGCAATGGAGCCACTTTGTTTTTAAATTCTACCGTACTCATAAAAATTACCTCTAACTTATCCAACCATAAAAATGGTTCATTTATTAATGTTACATTAATTGATGTAACATAGGGTAATGTATTTGCTTGAAATGGAATTGGCAAGTAAAAAAACACAAAAAATGTAGGGTTAGTTCACAAGTTGAAGGGCTTCTGAGTGGCTTATGGACCGAATATAAAGGGGGACAGGTGACTCAAGCTCTGGAAAAGGAAAGTCTGATAACTTGTGTCTGAACGGATTTTCGCAGACAAAAAAGAGCCGGATTTGGTGAATCCGGCTCAAAAATGAGATGTATAAGGAAGAGAGAACTCAGGAAAAGAAGAGATTACGCTTGATGAGTCAAAGCTAACTCATCGTTTGGAATAATCAGTTTGACGGATTCCATAATGCGCTTTTCAGCGGCTTCAGCGTGGTCTTTCCAGAGTTTGAATTTGTCTCCTGGCCCGACTTTGTAGCCAAAATCCAATGCTAGGTAAAACTTATCGCTTAAAGGCATACAGTAAATATGATTCTTGGATGACAACTTTTTAGATTTTTTTTCGATATAGAAAACCCAAGGGCGTCCGTTAATCGTTTTAATCTGGTGTGGCTCTAAAGAATCATAACCTGAACCTGCTAATCTGATATTGGTTTCGCGTTCTATTTGTTCCTGTGTCCAAGGGGTGCTTCTACTAGCACCAAATTCAATAACATCTCTCCGGATTCTGGTGTTCTTACCTTTGAAATTGTCTTCCTCATCGTCGCTTATAGGAGCATTGTGGTAGTTTTCATATTCATCAAGCAGATACTTGCCTAGTTCATCAAGATCAAAAGCGCTGATGTTCTTGTCATCAGGGGTACGTTTGATTCTTGTGGACAGCCATAATGAACCTAACTCACCATTTGGAAGCGATACAACCGCTGGTACGTAATACCAAGCTTGTGTATCGATATTGACGTAATGGTAGTGCTTTAAACTTTTAGCGTTTTCTTCAAACCAACGATCCTTTAAAAAAGGGAAGTGGATAGGGCGTGGGGGTTCTTCCGTAATGATATTGGAATAGGGGAGTTCCACACTAAGTTGAATATTTTCAAGTGAAGCGTTTAGGTGATTAACTTCCGTGAAGTCTGGCCCGCCTCGAAAGCCTCGCCAGAGGTTTTTGATCATTCCCATGAGACAAGTCCTTTTGTCTTTGTTGAGTTCCGTTTCTAAGCTTGATGGGGTAAGGCTAAATCATCGTTTGGAATAATCAGTTTGATGGATTCCATAATGCGCTTTTCAGCGGCTTCGGCGTGGTCTTTCCAGAGTTTGAATTTTTCGTTGATATCTACACGGTACCGAAAGCGCATACAAAGATAGTATTCATCGCTTAGGGGTAAACAGTACATTCGGTCTTTTGAATGCCGTTTTTGTAATTGCTGCTCTATGCAGAATACCCAGGAACGACCATTTATGGTTTTGATTTGGTGAGGTGCCATGGGGGCATAGCCAAAGGAGGATAGCTCAAGTCTAATTTGTTCTTCTAATTCCACTTCTGAAAAAGGTGAAGACATTTGTTCTGATTGGTTTCTTACTCTTTGTCGAAGTTGAGTATTCCAACCCTTAAATGAATCTTCGTCTCCTTCAATAGGAGTGGCGTTGTAGTAATTCTCATACTCTTCAATGATACACTCGCCAAGTATATTTAAATCAAATGCACTAACTTCAGAGCTCTTCAGTAATTTTTTGATCCGAGTACTAAGCGACAACACGCCAAGTTCACCATTGGGTAAATAGATCGGTGCAGGCACGTAGTACCATAGTTGAGTGTCTAGAACGACATATTGATCATGTCCTAGGCGATATGAATTTTCTTCAAACCAACCTTCCTTTAAAAAAGGAAAGTGAATAGGGCGTGGGGGTTCTTCGGTAATGATATTGGAATAGGGGAGTTCTACACTGAATTGAATATTTTCCAGTGAGGCATTTAGGTGATTAACTTCAGTGAAGTCTGGCCCGCCTCGAAATCCGCGCCAGAGGTTTTTAATCATTCCCATGAGACAAGTCCTTTTGTCTTTGTTGAGTTCCGTTTCTAAGCTTGATGGGTTAAGGCTAACTCATCGTTTGGAATGATCAATTTGACGGATTCCATAATGCGCTTTTCAGCCGCTTCGGCGTGGTCTTTCCAGAGTTTGAATTTGTCTCCTGGCCCGACTTTGTAACCAAAATCCAATGCTAGATAAAACTTATCGCTCAAAGGCATGCAGTAAATTCGATTTTTAGAAGGAAACTCTGGATTCTGTTGTTCAACGTAAAATACCCAAGGACGGCCGTTGATGGTTTTGATTTGATGAGGCTTCAAAGGCGCATAGCCTCGGGAGTATATGTCGTAAGATACTTGTCTATCGATTTCTTCCTCGCTCCAAGGTTCAATTCTGTTGTTTGATTGCTCAATTACAGACTGTCTTATCCTTGTATTCTTCCCTTTGAAATTATCCTCTTCATCGTCGCTAATAGGAGCATTGTGGTAGTTTTCATATTCATCAATCAGATACTTGCCTAGTTCATCAAGATCAAAAGCGCTGATGTTCTTGTCATCAGGGATACGTTTGATTCTTGTGGACAGCCATAATGAACCTAACTCACCATTTGGAAGCGATACAACCGCTGGTACGTAATACCAAGCCTGTGTATCAACATTGACGTAATGGTAGTGCTTTAAACTTTTAGCGTTTTCTTCAAACCAACGATCCTTTAAAAAAGGGAAGTGGATAGGGCGTGGGGGTTCTTCCGTAATGATATTGGAATAGGGGAGTTCCACACTAAGTTGAATATTTTCAAGTGAAGCGTTTAGGTGATTAACTTCCGTGAAGTCTGGCCCGCCTCGAAAGCCTCGCCAGAGGTTTTTGATCATTCCCATGAGACAAGTCCTTTTGTCTTTGTTGAGTTCCGTTTCTAAGCTTGATGGGTTAAGGCTAACTCATCGTTTGGAATGATCAGTTTGACGGATTCCATAATGCGCTTTTCAGCCGCTTCGGCGTGGTCTTTCCAGAGTTTGAATTTTTCGTTGATATCTACACGGTACCGAAAGCGCATACAAAGATAGTATTCATCGCTTAGGGGTAAACAGTACATTCGGTCTTTTGAATGCCGTTTTTGTAATTGCTGCTCTATGCAGAATACCCAGGAACGACCATTTATGGTTTTGATTTGGTGAGGTGCCATGGGGGCATAGCCTCGAGATTCCATTTCTAATCTGATCTGTTCTTCTAGTTTCTCACCTGAAAATGGTGTCGACATTCGCTCTGATTGTTCAATTACGCTTTTTCTAATCTCTGTATTGATTCCGAGCCCTTCGCCACCGATACCACCAATCGTAGGGGAGTTGTAATGTTCCTCATACTCTAATGCAATAAATTTTCCTAAATCATCTAACTCAAAGGCACTCGATGTCATATTTTTAGGAATACGTTTTATTAGGGTGGTAAGGGACAGGCACCCTAATTCTCCTCCTTGGCTATAGGCAATACTTGGAATGTAGTACCACATTTGAGTGTCGACATGTACATAGTGGTGCTGTCTATTTTGTGTCGCATGCTTCTCAAACCAGCCTTCACTCAAATAAGGAAAGTGAATGGGTCTAGGAGGCTCCTTTGTTTCAATATTAGAGTAGGGAAGTGCAGCACTGAATTGAGTATTCTCGAAAGAAGCATTCAAATGATTCACTTCATTAAAGTCTGGTCCACCACGAAAACCTTGTAAGAGGTTTTTAATCATTCTCATGGGCTAGTCCTTGTTATTTCCATATCTGTTAATTTAAGCCCTTGTAGTTCTTTCTATATATTGCTGAACTTTGGCAGCCTTTTTGTCATAGCCTAACATTTGCAGCTGATTTCTATAGGTTTCAATACCTAGATAAGGCAATGTGTGTGGACTAGCTAATGAATCGTCGCCAAGTATAAGCCCAAAGAAGCGTAGACTTCTCTTTAAGCTGCTGCCGGATAAATCATTAGCTCCCGCAATATTAGGGACTGCATCAAAGGGATTGTTCCTTTCTTTGTGTACTTTCATACCTAATGAGTATGCGATAGATTTAATACGAGGCATGTTCGAACCAGAACCATGGATAGCTACTTCTTGCTTAGTTAGTTTTCCAGAGTAATGCTTATCATAGTGCTCTAAAGCGGCGCAAAAAATGATAGCGCCTTGGCTATGCACCAACCACTTTGTTGGTTTTCCTTCCATTTGACGTTGGTTCAGAACAGCAGCTAAGTGCTGAGCGTTATGAGATTTCGTACCTCTTCGTTTATCAAATCCGCATTCTATTAAGTCCAAAAATGCTTTGTCACTTGGGTTATGAAAAAGGGTATAGTTTTGTACGTTGTCTTCAGGGTAGGCAACTTGGGAATGAACTCCCATCAACCATGCTGCCTTTGCTGCATCATTTTGCATTCCATTAACTGCAGCATGCTCCGTTTTAACTTGATGAACAGGAGTACCAAGGGTCCATTCGGATTGTAAAACCTCAAGTTCGTTTCGGTCTTTAGGGCCATCGTATTTATTGCTTCCTAGCTGATAAACATCATACATAAGAGTGCGTTCTCGAGAGCTCTTTTCCTTAGCACCCGTTAAATTTCGATCAAATAAAATATCATCAATCACAACTTGATTGTGGGAGTTCATCTTGTATTGAATCAAGTAATGGTAATTATTGAAGGGATAGCGAGTGCGATACAGGCGCTTAAGTAAGCTTGGGTTTGAGTTTGGCTTACATGCGGTATTTGGATGTTCTACTACATAGTGGATTTCTTTAAGCACTTGTTGTTGATCGTAGAAGTTCAAGCTGGCGAGCATTAAGAGTGCTTGGTGGGTGATCTGGATATTTTGGTTTTGAATATAAGCGGTGTTGATTCCGTGTTCTTCGGCAAGGTCGCGAGTAAGAGGTTCGTAATTAAAACCCTGCATTTTGCCTGCGTGCATCCATGTCATTTTTCTGTCTCTCCATAACAGTGTTGAAATGTTGAAACAGGGTACTAAAAGGTGGGGCAGGCTTGTGTCTATTATCTGCGTTTAGTTCTCAAATTTGAGAAGTCGAGCAGATTCGCTAGGATAATTTACTTAGTTATCAATACCATATTCTCAGATGTTAATTCGTTGAGCCGAGTTTGCTGGTCTTTAATACTTCGGTTGTCTGATTGAAGGTCATTTGATAGGTGTTTGATTTGCGCGTTAAAGGTCGCAATTTGCTCCATCAATGCGTTAATTTTTGTGAGTGCTTCACCAGCTTGCGTGGTTTGCTCCACACTAGTGTTGACTCTTTCTTGTCCGCCTTTCATGACGCTTACGGCACTTTGTGTGCCTGAACGTAGGACTTCAATAATTTCACTGATTTGTTCTGTGGATTCTTGCGTGCGTTTGGCCAGTTTCCGAACTTCATCAGCCACTACTGCAAAGCCTCGGCCTTGGTCTCCCGCTCGTGCCGCTTCAATGGCTGCATTCAGTGCCAGTAGGTTCGTTTGTTCGGCAATGCTGACAATGACATCCAAGAATTCACCGACTTTCTGACTTTGCTCTTCTAATTCAAGAATCACTTTTGACGCAGAGTTGATGTCACCTGCAAGTTCATTAATGCCTTTCACCGCTTGTGTAATGACGAGCTCGCCTTGTTGAACTTCTTGTGAGGCGGTTTGGGTGTGTTCCAGCGTTTGTGAGGCTTGATGCTCTACATCACTGGTGTGTTGAGTCAGGTTCTCAAGGTATGTTTGGCTTTGTTCAGAGAGGCGTTCTTGTTGTTGAACGTTGTTTTGAAGATCAGATAACAAGGATTGCAGTTGAGACTGTTGATCCGACACTTGCTGTTTGAGAGCAGCGAGTTCTTCCATCTCTTCAAGCGTCGGTTCTGAAGACGATTGTTCTTTTAAAGAAGTAACGAGAGCACGATGAATGCTTAGATTCATGCCTTTCACTACAGGAACGGCGAAGATGATTCCCAACCCTAATAAACCGACAATAATCCAAAGGGCTGTGAGATCCGGCTTAACTTTTTTGATGGTGGCTTTAGCTGCCTGTAGGTTTGCACTTTCTCTGATCTGGGTTTCTTGTAATCTCAGAAGGGCTTGATAAGCCTCGATGGATTTCATTTGTTGATCCACAAAGGTATCCAGAGCACGTTCAGCGCGTTCTATGGATTGATTCAGCTTTACGGTATCAATGGTTTCCGAGCGGCTGCTTAATTGAGGGGAGGGAATGCCATCCACTTTTAATATTTCCCACTCTGGTAATGCTCTCAGCTTGGGTTGCTCTATGGGAGGAAGAGGTTCAAGCGTTAAATTTATCTCAGGTGATTGGGATGAGATAGCATTGCTGTCAAAACGCTTATAGGCGTCATAGCGTTGCTTGGCCACTTCCTGAAGTACGTTAATGTCTTTTATTAATTCAGCGCGTTTGGTGAAACCAACGGAATCTATTTTTTCTAAGTAATCCGTGGTTGCTCGGTAGTTAAGCACCACATTATTGAAGGTCTTCAGACGGTTTCCGATCAGAAGGTCGTTAAGATACAGGCTTCCTGTTGCGAGAAGATATTTGCTCTGAGTGATGCGATAGGCAACCAAGTTATGCCCACCATCCAATGCTCTTTTTCGCCATTGTGAAAGGCCTTTTTGAATCTCTGTGTAGTGACGTAAAAAGCGCTGGGCGTGTTTATCTTCAAACTGTGCTGGTTTGATTTTATTCAAGCTTGCTTGAATGGCTTCATAGTTCGCGTCGAGTTTGGCCTGGGCTTGGCTCCAAGCTTGATTTATTGGCGCCATAGCTTCATTTAGCGCTTCAGAGGCGGCAACAATTACCGCTTCACGTTGAATGGTTGCCTTGGCATTAATGTCACCTTGTACCTCAAAGAGGTGTTGTTCGATGTCACTTTGATAATTCAGTAGTGCTTCATTCAATTCTTCATGGGTAAGAATCTTTGACGATTTAATGGCTTGGGTTTCGGTGTTAATTTGCGAGAGCGATTGTCTTAGGTTGTTGACATCAGCGAGAGACAAGTCGGGTATTTCAAGGGCGGGAAGCCTGAATTCGTCTTTCTGTGAGACAGAACTTTGAGTACTTTCAATCAAAAAATAGATTGCGATGACAGTGGTGATGAGAAACCAAAACACCAGAAAACCGACACCTTTGTATAAGTGTGATTTGATGGATATGTCTTGTGACTGAGAGGTCATAAGTCTCAATGCTCCATGTTCTTTTTATGACGTTCATTCGTAAATATAGGGGTACAGCAAGAAATGGGCCTGCTTATATTTTGGCCAGCTTATTTTTAGTTATAGCAGTTGGTGCAAATCTGACTATAAATCGGTGCTATTCGTCTGATAGTCATAATCCATGAGTTTTGATCTTGCTGTTAAAATTGTTACTAGTAAAATACCCACACTTTTTAAATTGGAATCGCTTTTAGGTTATCAATGTCCACTACTAAGGTCACTTGTCCAAGTTGTAATGCCACCAATCGTTTGCCAACAGATCGCTTAGGAGATAAGCCTAAGTGCGGTAAATGTAAGAAGCCTATCTTTGCTGGAAAAGCGATGGAGCTAACCGCTGCAAACGTGGTTGCTACGCTGAATCACAACGAGATTCCTGTTTTGGTGGATTGCTGGGCGCCTTGGTGCGGGCCTTGTAAAAGTTTTGCTCCAATCTTTGAAAAAGCCGCCAATGAATTAGAGCCAAAACTTCGATTTGCGAAGTTAAACACGGAGGCTCATCAGCAGGTCGCTGCTCGTTGGCAAATTCGATCTATCCCTACATTGATTCTGTTTAAACAAGGTAAAGAAATTGCAAGGGTTTCTGGTGCCTTGCCATTGCCTCAGTTGAAGCAATGGTTAAAACAGCAAGGCGTGGGTTAGATCCCCTCAACTCGGGTCACACTCAATGGACTGAACATTAAAAGCAATGTGTCGTATCGGACTCTTTGTTTTTAAATAGAAATAATTATTATTACTGTTTGTAAAATAGCCTCTTATCAACCCTTCTCACACTTAGCAAATATATATGTCCATAAAATCATTAAGTATTAGCACTAAACTTTGGCTGATTGCCTGCGTTGCAATTTTAGCCAGCTTCGTTCTTCTTGCCGTAAATGGGTGGGAAAACAGACAAAACCTCGTTGAAGGTCGAGCCAGTGAGTTGAAACATATCACTGAACTTGCGATGTCGATTATCCAAAATTATGAAGATCAGGTTCCTGGAATCTCTAAGGAAGAAGCTCAGAATAGGGCGAAATACGCCATTTCTAAGCTGAGATACGATGAGGGAACCGGATATCTTTGGATCAATGATTTTTCTGCAAACATTGTAATGCATCCGATCAAACCCCAGTTGGATGGAAAGGATCTCTCCAACTTCAAAGACCCAAATGGTAAGCGTATTTTTGCTGAATTTGCCCGAATTGGAAGAACAAAAGGCGAGGGTGTTGTTAGTTACTACTGGGCAAAGCCAGGGCATTCTGATCCGGTTGAAAAGAGTTCTTATGTAAAAGCGTTTGCGCCTTGGGGGTGGGTTGTCGGTTCAGGCGTTTACGTTGATGACATTGATGCGTTGTTCTACAGCAATATGCTTGAAAGCTTTGGTTTCTTTATTGCCGTTATTATCCTGATTTTTGGCGTGATTCTGTGGATTCGCCATGATTTAAATTCTGCTATTAAAAGTATGGTGTCGTCGATGGGGCGCATTGCTGACGGACAGCTGGCAGAGCGTTTGGGTTCCACCGACAGAAAAGATGAGTTAGGGCAGTTAAGTCTGGCTATCAACGATGCGGTTTCTTCATTTCATGATACCTTCAAGCAAATTCAAGGCATCATGACTCAACTGTTGCAAGAGGCGAATACGGCAGACGCGTGTGGTAAACAAATTCATAACGGCGTTCAGAACCAGTTTATCGAAACGGATTCACTGTCAACGGCAATGGATGAGTTGGCGGCATCGGTGACTCAAATTGCGGGTAATACGCGTCAGTCGTCAGAAGCAGCGCAGACGGTGAATGATTTTGTTAAAGAAAGTCAGCAGCAGATGCAATTGACCTTGGCGAAGGTGAGCTCGTTGACGGAACAGATTTTGAGTTCTGAAACGGTGATGGTGCAACTGGAAAGTCACACCGGTCAAATTTCAAGCGTGTTGAGTGTGATTCGCGGAATCTCTGAACAAACTAATCTATTGGCTCTTAACGCAGCCATTGAAGCGGCGCGTGCCGGTGAAACCGGTCGTGGTTTCGCAGTGGTTGCGGATGAAGTTCGCTCATTGGCTCAGAAGACCCACGAATGTACGGAAGAAATCCAACGCATGACGGAGCAACTTCAGGAAGGCGCGTCGAGTGCTGTTGATGTAATGAAAACGTCTGCGGATCTTTCCGGTGAATGTTTAACGCTGACTCAGGAAACGGATTCCAATCTGTCTAACATTTTGAGTCAAGTGGTAGACATCAGTGATATGAACATCCAGGTGGCCTCTGCAACGCATCAGCAATCCTGTGTTACGGAAGAGATGAGCTATAACTTATCTGAGTTGCGTAAGCTATCGAACGGTCTGAAAACGGAAGCGGAAGATGCAGTGACGGTCAGTGAGCATCTCAATGATTTGGCTGATGACTTGAAGCAGTCCGTCAATAAGTTCTCTGGATGATCGTTTTTAAGATCTTCTAAGCACAGAACTTGATAAGCGGCTTCCCGAAACCGGTAATGAGTACTCTAATCATTCGCGGTTCTTCGAGAAGCCGTTTGCTTTTCTATCGCGCAATTAATTACGTTCTTACTTCCTTAGTTAATTGCTATTTAGGTAATGGCTCAAATAGCTAATTGCCTAGTGAATCCTGTTCGCCATAGGGTGTACTGGAAAACTCGTCCAACGCATAAGCATCGGTTTGATAACCGGGTTGTTCTACCGGTGCACGTTGCATCGGCATGGTTACTTTTGCTAAGGACAGCTGCTGAAGCACGTAAGGGCCGCTTTCTTGCGAATCTCGAATCATCAAACCAGAGAATTCTAACGGTATCCAATGCTTACCGGATGACAGTTGTTGTGTCAGTTGCGTGATGCCTACAGGCACATTGGTGCTGCTATAGAGAGACGCTTGCACATAAAACTTATTGGTGTTTGTTACCTCAACCTCTGCTTCGATCAGTAAGGCTCCTGTAGACGTCAGACTGTCTCTAAAATCACCGGTCAATTGGATGTCCGGTTTTGAAAGTGTGAAGGTGAGGGCGTCCAGAATATCGTGTTCTTCATCGCGAATGAGTACTTTATAAATACCGGGTTGAGACAAACCCAGTGAAGAGCTCGATAAATCGAGTGTAGCCTGATACACCTGATCACCGGTTTGAGTATCCAAATCAATTGAACTCAGTGTTTTCTGGCCCATCAATAATTGCGCGTTAAGTTTGGCCGAAACTTTCTTACCTTCTGCATTCGTGACATAGGCATTGATGATGGCCTGATCCGTCTGCAGATAATACTTCTTGTCACTCCAGATAGTTAAGCCGTAGCTTTTGTCTTCATTGAGTGTTGTGCGTTCATCGACGGCGTATCGTTGCGTGATCGGGTCTTGATGATGACTCTCAAAGCGACGGTTCTCCGGAGGGTATCGCTCATAGTTTTGGTGATCTTCCAGCAAGGCCAAATGAAGTTCCGATTTGTTGCTCATTTGTTTAATGCGCTCGATGGGTGAGAGCTTCCCATCTGAGGTTTTCGCAACGGTTTTAATCAGCGTTGGCTTCTCATCTTCAAAGACACTTTCATCCCATGAACGTGGTTCAGATGCGTTTGCTTCTACGATGGATTGATCGACATCGGTAGGCATCACAACAGTGGATTCATTGGATACGGCAAACCATGCCATAAGCAACATTAGGATAGGCAGAAGTAGGTATTTTGGTTTCATGATGACACTTTCTAAAATTACAACATTAGAAACACAGAACCCGAAGTTGAAACTCCGGGTTCTTTTGGCGAGTTAACTTATTCAATAATTATTGAGTACAAGCAGCTACTCGGCCAGCCATGTTTTTGCCGTTACCACAGCTCATACCGTTTTCGATGTTAGTGTAGCTAGGGGAGTTGATACCACCGTTACGCTCTGCATCGTGGTCTGTATAAACACTTGCCATGTTGTAAGTACGAGGAGTGCCTTTGTTGCTGTTGTTACAACGGAACTTAGGGCTACCGTATGCAATACCGAAGAAGGTTTTGTATTGGTTAAGGTCATCCCAAAGATTACGCTTAGGTGAGCCTGCGCAACCCATTTGTGATGCAAGGTTGATGTAACCGTCGTCTTCACCTGTTAGGAAACCTGCAGATGCACCTTCGATACCAGGGAAACTCTTGTAACCACCCATTGCATAAACCGGTGCCGCCAGGTTAGAACCAATGTAGTTACGAGCTAGATAAGAATCGTTTGTCTGTAACCATTCAACGCTTGGGTTACAGTCTTTGCCTAGGAACGCCATGTTGATAAGGGCATCTAACCAATTACCGTTACATACACGGTCAGCACCTTCAGTACCGCCCATTGCGCCACCCATAGTGAAGATACCAAGGATACCGTCAAATGCATCGCTGTATGGAACAGACTTCGCAGAACCGCTCGCTGTGAATGCGGTGTTGTAATACGGTGCACCAGACACTGCGTTACCTGCCATAAAGATCATTTGCTGAGCGCCCTGACTGTGGCTTACTACCCAGAAATCATCCGATGCAGAACATTGTGTGTTGGCTTCATCATGAACAAGACCGTCGCCATTCCCTTGCTTAATTGACACCATCTGGCGAGCAATTTCACCCGCGGTTTCATCGCGCCAGTATGGGTAGCCACTTTCGTCCGTTGAGTCGTAACCTACGATTGCGTAGTTATCTGTTGGGCCTAACAAGTGAGACATGAAATCACTGCCGTTGTATTGGCTGAAGTGTGAGGTTCTCCAAGAGTCACGTGCTTCTGCTTTGTTAGTGCCTTGAGTACCATGACCGTGAACCATGATGTAGCAGTTGTCTGCGGCCATCGCTGTGTTACTCATTAATGTACTGCTAAGAACCAAGGTGCTCGCAACGGCAGCTGTGCCTTTAGCGATCGACGCAAGATATGAGCGAAGTTGCTTATTCATAATGTAAGACCTTCTCGAATGTTATTTTTATTGTGAGCGTCCTGCTTACGTTATCTTCCGTGACCACAATCAAATTCAGAGTGTGAAATAGTTCGCTTTTCAATATAAGTTGGACAAGAAGAATCTGCCATGACACTTGGGGCCATTTAGTCAAACATTTGCGGCCAAGTGGGTCATCTCAAGCCAATGTAGGTCAGTTTGTACTTGAGATGATCGAAAAAAGAAGGGACGGGAGAGGTAAGAAAAGGGCGAGGTAAGTAAAGGCGGGTGGTTGTTAGAATACCGCCATTACTTTTCCTGACAGATAGTGCTCTGGGACAAAGCCCCAAAAACGACTGTCGTTGGAGTTGTCTCTATTATCGCCCATCACAAAATAGGCATTTTCAGGAACAGTCCAAGAACCTTCCGCTTGGTCTCGTGGTAAGGAATTAGCCACATTGATCAGATAGACAGCCTCACCGTTCTGTTCACGCCATGTTGTAATTCGAATGTCCTCATTAATTTTCTGAAGTGGTAAGGGTTGGCCATTCACGCTTACTTTCTTATCGCTGATTGTAATGGTGTCACCAGGAAGACCAATGATACGTTTTAAGAAGGTAATTTCAGGCTTTACTGGGTATTTGAACGTAACAATGTCCCCACGCTTGGGCTTGTTGCTGTCAGAAAGACTGCTGCCTGTATGAGCTTCATCTGTAAATAGATTGGGAATAAAGTCTGTTTTTGTGGTGAGGATGATGTCTTTGACATTAATCGTTGGTGCCATAGAGGCTGCCGGTACCACAAAAAAATCCATAACAAACATTCTCATGCCGAACCATGGTGCCCAAATACATAAAAGGATTAATGCTAATCCCCATATCCGGTTAGTCCAGCTCTGTACTCTGCTTGTACTTTTCTTTGCTAACCAGGCGGCGTGGATTGCTCCAATCAGCATCACTGAAAAGATGGCAATAGAACTGTCGTGTTTTGAGGAAAGCACCCCTGCTATAAGTGCTGCCACAAAATAAGGAATCGCAAGCCAACGTTTTGAAACGTAGAACATAGCAATGTAGGGAGTAAGGAATCCAAGTAGCCCGGCTACCCAAGTGTTTGGCTTCCAGTCCGGTGATGAAGCGTGTGTCTCCGAAGTCATAAAAATAACGTCCAATGTTGAATTATTCGAGAGTCTTTGCGTAGGAACCATACCTGAAACCCTAGATAAAGACTATCTCAGGTAGAGTAAGTATCATGGACTAATCTGCTTCTCTGTAAGACAAGTTCGGAGTATCTTCGGAAAGTAGCCTAGAATAGTGAATAGTCGTATAACTGGTTAAAGGGATTGTACTTCACAGATGAAAGAGAAAGTCATTGTCGGCGCACTTGAATGTTGCGATATACCTGAGTTAGATCTTCACCAAGTTCAAATGAGAGTTGATACCGGAGCGGCAACATCGTCTTTGCATGTCGACAATATTAATGAATTTATGAAAGACGGTAAGCGTTGGGTGAATTTTGATATTCACCCTGATGTTCATAATGTCGATACCGTGGTGAATAAAACCTTGTTGTTGAAAGGCCATAAGGTGGTGAAAAGTTCATCGGCAGACAAAGAAAAACGCTTTGTGATTAAGACGGCCATTCGTTTAGGGGATCAGGAATGGGTTATTAAGCTGACACTGACGGATCGTTCGTCCATGAAAAACCTCATGCTGCTGGGAAGAGAAGCAATGCAGGATCGTTTGTTGGTAGACCCTAGTCAGGAGTTCTTAGTCTCCAGTAATGATTGAACGACTACACTGAAAGGTAATAAACAGTTTGATAAGGAAGCGGAGTCGACGTTGGTGTCGGTTCTACTGACTGTAAAAGGAAATTGAGGAGACAACACCAATGAAACTAGCAATCTTGTCCTGTGGCCCGAAGTCCTACAGTACACAGCGCTTGAAAGAGGCTGCGCTGCAACGAGGGCACGATGTAAAAGTCTTAAATACATTGAAGTTTGCCATCGACTTGCAAAGGGGAGTGCCAGATCTTTTCTTTAAGCAAAAAGTTTTGAGTAGCTACGATGCGGTACTTCCTCGAATTGGTGCATCCATTACTTACTATGGAACGGCGGTTGTCCGTCAGTTCCAAGAGATGGATGTCTTTTGTGCCAACACAGCTCATGGCATTAGTAATTCCAGAGATAAACTTCGCAGTCTTCAATTGTTAAGTCGTCATCATATTGGTATTCCCCGTACCGCGTTTGTCCGGGATAAAAAAGATGTGTTGCCTGCCATTGAACGAGTGGGGGGCGCCCCTGTCATTATCAAACTGATTGAAGGAACACAGGGTATTGGGGTGTTATTGGCAGAATCTGTAAACACCGCTGAGTCGATCATCGAGCTTCTTCAAAGTCAGAAACAAAACGTACTTATTCAGAAGTTTGTGGCTGAAAGTAAAGGTAAAGACATTCGAGCCATTGTGGTGGGTGATCGCGTGGTCGCTGCCATGCGTCGTGTTGCCCAAGGTCAGGAATTCCGCAGTAATGTTCATCGTGGTGGTATCGCAGAACAAGTGGAGTTATCTGATGAATATAAGGAAACCGCTGTTCGAGCTGCACAAATTATGGGCTTACAGGTGGCGGGGGTCGACATGCTTGAAAGTAAGACGGGCCCGCAGATCATGGAGGTAAATTCTTCACCTGGCTTAGAAGGGATCGAGACCTGCACCGGGTTGGACGTTGCTGGCGCCATCATTGAATACATAGCGGCTCAGGTGGACTTCCCAGAGATTGATGTTCGTCAGCGTTTGACGGTCAGTAAAGGCTATGGCGTTGGGGAAATTTATATTCCTGAAGGTTCTAAATTCGTTGGTAAAACCATTTTGGAAACGCAATTACACGAGCAAGACATTAACGTCCTGACTTTATATCGTGGTGCCAAAGTTATTCCGAACCCTCGAAAAGACCGGGTATTAGAGCCTGATGATAAGTTGTTGTGCTTCGGAAAAATGGAGGCAATGCGTGGCATGATCCCGGCAAAAGCGCGTAAACGTCGTAGTCCGGCGATTGTGGACTTGCCTGAGAGTTTACCTGAAGCAAAAGAAGCCGACGATTAAGTTTAGGGGAAACCTAATTGAAACCGATGCCTCGGGAATGCTATCCGGCGAGCATTCCCGAAAGCGCGGTAGCTATTCCTAAGAACGACATGAAACCTGCTATGTCGGTGATGGTTGTTAGAATAATCGACGATGACAGAGCCGGGTCTTGCCCTAACTTCTTCAACACAATTGGGACTAAGGCACCAGAAATTGCAGCAATGGTCATGGAAGAAATCAACGCCAACGCAATGATCAGTGCCAGCCCTAAACTGCTGCTCCAAATATAGACGCCTGTACCACACGTAACCGCGATGGCGATACCGTTGATCAAAGCCGCGCCCGCTTCTTTCTTCAATACACCCGGCCAATGGCGGATGGTGATCTCTCTCAGTGTCAGCCCTCGCATGGTGACGGCTAGAGATTGTGCGCCGGTGTTGCCGGATTGCCCCGCCGCGATAGGAAGCAAGATGGCTAATGCGGTGTATTTGGCAATGGTTTCTTCAAACATGCCGACAACGGCGGCGGCAAGAAAGGCGGTGACGAGATTGATTTGAAGCCAAGGCAAGCGTTTCTTTACTGCGAACCAGCTGGTGGACAGTGCCTTTTCCTCTTTACTGGCACCCACCATGGTGAGCATTTCGGTAGCGAGTGTGTTCTTGATTTCATCCAGAATGTTGCGCCCTCGAATCACGCCAACGAACTGATCGTTGCCATCGACGACGGGGATGGTGTCCAGCTTAAGCTTTTCTATTTTTTCCATGACTTCACTCTTAGGGTCTAGTGCCGTCACGTATGAAACTAAGGGGATGGCTAATGTCGATAGTTTCTCGTTCCCTTCAGCCAAGGCCAATCGTTGAACGGGGACACGGCCACTTAGGTACATATCATCGGTTAAGAGATACAAGTGATTCAGATCTTTAATCTTTTGATTTCTTAGTAGTGTCAGGGTGTCTGCAACCGTGGTGTTTTCGTTAAAAGCCGTGATGTTGGTTTCCATCATGGCTCCTGCACTGTCTGCAGGGTATTCCATCAGTTCTTTCAGTTCACTGACAATGTTCTGATCCAGTAAAGCAAAAAATTGTTCTCTTTGGGGTTCTTCAAATCGGCTCAACAGCGCGGCGCACAGGCCTGAATCCATCGTGGTTAAAATGTCTTTGATGGCTGTATCTGGCAGATGTTGAAGTAAGTTGTCAGCCACTCCAGGAGGCAGGTTTTTCCAGACTGGCTGAAGGACATAGGTGGGTTGAGTGCTTAATAGTTCAGCGGCTTCTGCGGGTTGCATGGTTTCAACTTTACGTGCCGCATCCTTCGGATGATTGAGTAAGAATGCCTTGATCAGTGCATCTTCGATGTTTCCTTTGGGGCTTAATATTGATTCAGTCATGATTGATCCTTAAGCCTCTTTGGTATTTACGGCATCACCAACGGTATTGAGCAGCGCTAACAGACTCTTCCCATAGACATCCCAAACTGCACCAATGGGATTGTCATCCACCGGGTCTCTTATGGTCGTCGATAATTCTTTTAGTCCATGACGTAAATCGAGGTGACGTAAGAGTCCGATCATTTGTCGTTTCTCATTGATTACCGCGGCGTACTCTGAACGGCTCCATATCGGGCTATTTATAATGGAGGCGAGTGATGCACGGCCCGAGACCACATCGGTTTGAGCTTGCATCACCGCTTTTATGGCTGTTTTTGATGGAAGTCGTAACAGCTGGCTTACACTGACGATGCCTTGCAGTTTTCTGTCCCGATCCACAATGAATATGGCGTTTGTGTTCACAGTACTTTCATCTAAAGACAGACGATGCAGGGCTTCTTGGACGTCACAGTCTCCGGCAAGAGAGAGAAAGTCTGTGCTCATCCAAGCACCCACTGAGGTTTCCGGGTAATTCAATAACAGGCGACACCGTAATTTCATTCGTTCAGGTAAATGATCCAGCAGCTTTCGGCTTAGTGGCTTGTGGGTGTGCCTCATGATGGCTGAGACCAGATGCGCATCCATTTGAGACAAGAAGGCGGCTGAAGTGGCGGGCTCTAAATACGAGCACAGTCTGGCCGTGTGTTGGGGCAGCATTTTTTTGAGAACGATGGCTGCCTGTGTGTAGGGGACTTCTGCGATGAACTCTGCTACTTCTTCAATGGGTTGTTGTTCTAATATTCTTGCTGCAGAGATCGGTTGATACTGCAAAAATGCTAAGGCCATGTCAGAGGGGTGCTCAATCATTTGGCGTCTCCTTGATGTGGCGTGCTTTTGTCTCGATCAAGGGGGGCGCCACTGGCTGATGTGAATTGACAGGCATTTTCCTGAAATTTTTTGGCTGGAATTACGATTCTTCCGGAATCCGTTTCGAGAACGATGGCGGTTTGAGTGACTTCCACAACACTGCCTTCGATATCGCCCATTTGCATGTGTTCACCGATGCGACAATGTTTACGAAAATACTGTGCGCCAATGATATTGGCGACTAAGGTTCTTGCGCCAAAGCTAAAGGCCAAGGTGGCTCCGGCAAGCAATACTCCAAGAATAACAATGAGTGCATTGGTCAGGAAATCTACGTTAATGCCAATTTGCTCGATGCCGATGAGTAATGCGGTCAGCAAAATAGTGACTTGAGCGACTCGCGCTAACATCTCGCCCTGGTTGATGCCGGTATTGTAAGCCGTATTGATGATGCCGGTTCGGGTGATGTTACTGATTAGGAAACCCGCCAGGATAATCAGTAAGCCTGTAATTAAATTAGGTAAGTAGGTGATGAGACTGTTTAGCCAGTTCGACAACATCTTCCAGCCGAGCATGTTGGTCGTTGCCGTGATGAAGAAGATCATCACAATCCAGAACATGATCTTGCTGATGATCTCTGCGTAGGATCGCCTGATCGTTTCTTGTCTTGCTTCGCCGTTTTTTGCCAGATAAACAAACACAAAGTCCAAACCTCGAATCAGTTTTCTGGTGGCGATGCGAACAATGATGGCGAGTACCCAGCCAGCCAGGAGCAGTGCTAATGCGCCGAGTAATTTGGGCGCAAAGGCGATGATTTGAACCGTAAACTCTTGATAGGTAAATGCTAAGGATTCTTGCCAATTCAGAAACTCATTATTTTTCATATCTGACCCTGTATTTCTAACCCGATATCTCTGACCCTTTATGCATGACTCATATGTTTGGAGCATTAGAGTGGCGCGGGTCGCTGTATGAAAAAGTTACTCGAGGGCGTTTTGTATTTTCATGCAGGAACAATTAGTCAGTATAGACAAGCATTTGGGGAGTATATGTCAGAAGACATCTCAAGCCGTTCTTCATTGGGAGACGATGTTTCGAAGAAAGGCTTGAGATGAAGGGTGTTGCTATAAGGGTATTACTATATAGAGCGGTAAAACTTACTGAGTACAGCTCGCTACGCGACCAGCCATATTTTTACCATTACCACAGGTCAAACCGCCTTCGATGGTTTGATAGTCGGGTGAAGCAATACCACCATTACGCTCAGCATCGTGATCTGTGTAAACGCTTGCCATGCTGTAAGTACGTGGTGTGCCTTTGTTGCTGTTGTTACAACGGAAGATAGGACTCCCATAGGCAATGCCCCAGAAGGTTTTGTATTCGTTCAGGTCATCCCAAAGATTACGCTTTGGAGAACCGGCACAACCCATTTGAGACGCAAGATTGATGTAGCCATCATCTTCACCCGTTAGGAAACCAGCAGATGCGCCTTGAGCTCCAGGGAAGCTCTTATACCCACCCATAGCATAGATAGGTGCACCCAAGTTGGTTCCTATCATGTTACGAGCTAAGTAAGAGTCGTTGGTCTGAAGCCATTCAACACTTGGGTTACAGTCTTTACCCAGAAATGCCATGTTGACCATGTTATCTAGCCAAGTACCGTTACAAACTCGGTCTGACCCTTCGGTGCCGCCCATAGCGCCGCCCATGGTGAAGATGCTGATGACACCGTCAAAGGCTTCGTTATAAGGTACGGAAACGGTTGAACCGTCGGCGTTGAATGCGGTGTTGTAATAGGGTGATCCCGAGATTGCATTGCCAGACATGAAGACCATCTGTTGTGCGCCTTGGCTGTGGCTGACCACGTAGAAATCATCTGAAGCCGCACATTGCGTGTTGGCTTCGTCATGAGTCAGGCCATCACCATTGCCTTGCTTGATGGACACCATTTGGCGTGCAATTTCACCGGCTGTTTCATTACGCCAGTAAGGGTAGCCGCTTTCATCTGTTGAATCGTAACCGACGATGGCATATATCAGGCATAGCGGGGGCTAGCCACCGTCGGACACGGTGTCGGCGCATAGTACGACAGCGTACCCCTACTGTCGACACTGGGTACAGACGTACTAGCAGGACGTCCCCCAGGATGTCCCAGCATAGCGGTTAGGGACATCTGGTCATAACATCCAAAAAAGTGCTTGACACCAGCACACGGCATCTACAACAATGCACGGCATCGGGTCGTGCCACCCAGAACAACACTTGACAGAGAGCCTTCTCTGATACTCCACAGAGGCGATATCCGCCACCATCCAGACGACTGCTAGCCGCTCACCTGAAGCAACCACAGCATCGAACCTGCACCATCCCGAAAGCTAAAAACCGATTCTATCCCGATCTCTATCCACCCCTTTGGGTTTTGATTTTGATTTGGACAGAAACCATTTCTGGCGACACTGGTTTGTTACAAAAGTACACAAAATTCACTCTTGCTGGGAACCTAAGCCTAAAAGCGTAGTCGTAAGAGGGGTGAATAGCGGCCTCAATAATTACAGCGATGTACTTCGTCATGTTATAATGAAGGTTGCTAAGTTATTGAATATAAAGGAAAAATATGAAATTTAAGACAATCAAGACAACACTGGCCGTGGCCACTCTCAGCTTCTTTGGCTTGGGTGCAGTGCAAGCCAAAGAAGAAACTGACCAGAAAGGGCCAAGCGCTGAACAAGAGCAGATGCTGTTCGAGAAAGCTCACCTCCATGGCTATTACGAAACATTATTGAGCAGCGTTTGTGTTGATCACTTCGTCCCCAACGTAAACCTAATGGAAGCCACCTATGGCTACCTACTCAGAAACCTTGATACGTACGGTACTACCTTGAAAGGCCGCCTTAATGGGAAACAGGTCGCTCTAATAAAGTCACGAGACGCCCAATCCAGAGGAGAATTCTGCGCAGAGGAAGATCTAAGTGCTGAGGCTATCGTGAACAAAATGATGGCTGGCCGCGCTAAGAACAGAGAGAGAGTTGGGCAAGAGAAGACAAAAAGCTAACAGGGCAACGGCCCACAAGAATCACAAATGAAAGGTAACAAAATGAACTCTGAATACATCACCAAGTTAATCAAAGACAACAACATTGAGCTTCTTCGCGGAATCGGGCTGAACATCAGCACAGTCACTGAAAACGTCAGAGGCGAGATAACCGAAGTGGCGAACTTCGAACAAAACGAGTCGTGGAAGTACTTCTTCCAGCAGTAGACGACAATAGTGTCGACACGACACACAGACAACTAACAGCACTGAAAAGGCCACCAAAAGGATGGCCTTTTTTAATGGAGAAAGAAAAATGGCCACGCTTACACAAGCGTTTATTAAATCGTTGGGACCGCGTAAAAATAAATACACTGTTTCGGACACAGGGACAGGCTCTGTTTCTGGCTTGCGTATCGTAGTTCAACCCTCGGGCTGGAAAAGCTGGGCAGTTTACTACGATACGGGCAAGACGATGCTTAACGGGCGCAAACAGAAGAAGACGGTTACTCTCGGCTACGTCGACACAATCTCTTTGGATTCTGCCAGACAGCAGGCAAGAGAAATCATCGAACAGACCAGCGGCGCAACAGCCCATAAAAAGCGCGAAAACGTTCGGAAGTTCGAAGAAGAACGATCCGAAGTCGATTTCATCAAACCAAATATAAAAGAGCTGTTCGAAGAGTACCTCAAAGACCGTGAAGCAGAGGGCACGAAGGTTATCCATAACATTCGTGGCTATCTTATTAACCGAATGTCGGACAACCTTCTGTCGATGGAAGCCCGTGAGGTCAGGATGTCGGACATAGAAGAAGCTCTCGACGCCAGTTTCAAAAGTGATAGTTCATGGAATATGGCTCTGTCTTACGTTAAAGCCGCCTTTGGTTATGTGCGCGGCACAGCCAAAGTGCGTAACCACTTCGGTCTTCCTGATTACAACCCAATAGCCGACATACGCAAAAAGCGGATTCAAATTAAAACTGGCTACATACCGACTTTAGAAGACTTGGCCGCTCTTTGGGTTGAGTGCGAAAACTATATGTCGCGGCATAGTGCCAACCTGACAAGGGCGATTATCGCAGGGGTGGGAAGCCGACCTTCTGAAATTCAGCAAAGAAAGTGGGATGACTTGCAGTCCATAACGCACGACGGTAAACACGTTCGTCTGCTGGTTATGCCGGAAACCAAAATGAACAAGCCGCACAGCATCGTGTGTAACGACCTTATGTGGGAATGCATAAAAGAGGCTGATCATCTAAAAGAACATGCCAGCAAGTGCCAGAAAGAGTTCATTTTCCCGTCATATAGCCTATATGTGGGCGACTATGCCAGCGTAAGTGGCATAGGAAACAGTATCAGGCGGGCACGGGCAGCGGGTGCGATAGCCAACCCTGTCACCATAAAGCACGTGCGCCATGCGTTCTCAACGATCATGGGCGATAACGGCGTGAAGGCTGACGTCATAGCTAGGTGCCAGAACCACTCTTTGGGTTCTGCTGTCAATGAGCGTCACTATGGTCGTTCGGTTTTCATCGCTGAGAAGCTAGAGGGCAGCCTTAAATGGAACGAGCTTCTGACTAAGGCTATCGATGACTACAGAACCCAAAAAAGAGCAGATCAGTCGGCAGAGGCGGCGGCTTAGTCTTGGCTTGTTGTTAGTGAATCCTTACGCTGTATCGCCTGTCAGTAAAGGCTCTCGGCCAGAACACCTATAGACGAGATACCAATAGGTATGGTATAATGGGTGTATCTGGTGACGTCGACGGACGCCACCGGCCACCAAAAGACGGTTAAAAGTTTAAGCCCTTCACGTGTTTTCTGGCAGTTGGTTCGCTCCCGACTCGATCATTTGCCGTGTGAAGGGCTTTTTATGAGGACTAAACATGAAACACGTACCGATAGAGGTCTATTGCATAGAGGGATGCACAGCAAGTATTGGCCGCTTCTTCGCCTTAAAGAATGGAAGCGAAACGATAGAAACAGCTATGGTTCCGGAATCTGAAATCGTTCTTTACTCTCGTTTGTTCATCACTAGCGACAACGGAGAAAACAAACGTTTAGCGTCGCGGGTGACGCTAAAGAGCGTACCAGATATAGTAGCCGAAGGTTGCCCCGTTTCCGTGAAACGCTCACATATGTGGTTCAACGTTGAGAACGTCGAGCAGCTAAAAGGTGTGTTCGGTGAAGACGCAGTGAACGAAAAACTTGCGAAGCTCTCATAGTCACAGCAGAATGGCATAACTACCGCCTCGAACGGGTAGAGGCAAAGAATAAGCACCAACACTACCCGTAATCAGATCGCGCCACCATCGACAAGCCAGAGAATCCTTGGTTTGGCGGCGTCACTCAGGATTCATCATCAATAGGGAATCACGCCCTGAGCAAATAACGTGACAGAGCATACCGTCATGACTCTAATCAAACAACACGACTTAGACATCGCCGCAATCCCTGCGCTTGTAGGACGCCAGCAGTTTATTTCTCTGGTCGGAATCTCTGAGAAAACATTTGAAAGACAAGAAGCCAAGGGTGAGATTCCGCTTCATTTCAAGAAGATTGGCGCTCGCCGCTATTGGCGACGTCGCGACGTCCTAGACTTCATCGGCGAGGTGTAGGGTGCGAATCACTAAGCAATTCATTGATGAGATCGATGATGCAGCCGACTTAAAGTGGAAAATTTACCTAGCGGCAAAATACTACGCTGAACAAGGTTTTACGATGATTCCGCTTGCTAAGAACGGCAAAAAACCACTTCTCGACAGTTGGCAGACCTCGGGGATGTCTTCACCGGCAACCGTCGAGAAGAATTTTCATCCGTACAAAGGAAAGTACAGTGGATACAACCTTGGCTTGCTGATGGGCAAAGTCGGCGGTCTGTGCTGTGTCGACCAAGACTTGCCGAAGCCACACAGAAACATCCATGAAGATGGACGTGAAACGTGGGCTAAGTTGATGCAGGAAAACGGCGCTGTCGTGACGGCTGAGCAGAAGACGCCTAGCGGTGGTGTTCATACCCTGTTTCGTAGAACAGATAACGTACCGAACACTAAAATAGGCAAGTCTATTGATCTGAAGTCAGGCACAGACAACGATTTCAGTTCTTATGTCGTAGTCTATCCGTCTGTTGTCGATGACACACAATACCGCTGGATCAAGCCAAGTAGAATCGCGGACGCTCCTGAATGGTTGGCATCGGCTTCTAATAAGGCGACTACAGTCGAAACAGTGCCGGACTATATCGATCTGAGCAAATCTCGCGGATCATCACTTGTCGGAACGGACGACGAGTACGGCGAAAACGACAAATACGGCGCTGAACAGGCTGAGCAAATTCTGGCGTTGATCAGCCCAGAGAATGCGGAAGACAGCGAGTGGATAAACATTGCCATGTCGCTAAAGTCCAACCCGAACATCGACGAAGCGGACGCATATAGATTGTTCGATGAATGGAGTGCTAAAGATAACTCGCTATGTAAGGAGGGCAAGCCGCGCTATAAGCCTGATGAACTAGCTAAGCGTTGGGCGAGCATAGACGCCGAAGGCAACATCAACGAGTTTTGGCTTGTTAGTTACGCAAAGAATGAAGTTGAGGCTGCAGGAGAGAAGTTTCCTTGGGGCATTATTAAAGGAAACACATTGGTTACTGGCGATGAAGTCATTGACCGATATAACGGCAGTTTCTGCGTTGTGCGTCAAGGCTCAGATACGTTGGTTGCCCAGTATACAGAAAAGCCAGCAATGGGTCGTGACAAGATAGAGCTTTTCAACTTAACACAGTTCAAGCAGTTGTGCGCAACCGATAGCTACGAAATCAGAGGCAGGACGTTCCATAATAGCGAGGTCTGGTTCCACGACCAGAGGCGCAGAGAGGCAAATGGCGGTCTGGTTTTCAAGCCAGAGATACACGAAGTCTTCTTCTCTCGCGACGGCTACGACTACGTAAACCTTTGGGAAGGCTATCCAGTTGAGCCAAAGCAGGGCGATTGGTCGATCTTTAAAGAGCACGTGGAAAACATCTTCGGCGAAATTTCGGAGTGGGCACTGGACTGGTTTGCCGACATATTCCAGAACCCTGCCGATCTGAAAGGCACATCGCTTGTCGTTAAATCGCGAGAGGGTGTAGGTAAAGGTTCGATAGTGAAAGTGTTCCAGAAGCTATTCGGACGCCACTATAAACACATGCATAGCTATGAGCAGTTGACCGAGAAGCATAACGACTGGCGAAAGAACGCAATGCTTGTTGTAGGTGACGAAGTTACGTTCGGCGGAAACAAAAAGACAGCAGGCATCCTGAAAGGCATGGTATCAGACCCAAGCTTCATGCTTCGAGAAATGAACCGTGGCGCGGTTCCTTGGGATAACTACATGCGTCTGTTCCTGTTCTCAAATGAGGACTGGGTGATTCCGGCGGGGACGGACAGCCGACGTTGGGCGGTAGTTGAGCCTGATATCAAGCCAGAAATGGACAGAACGTACTACAACCGCTATCACGCCTTCATCAATACAGAAGACGGTATAGCAGCGATCTTGCATGGACTCCTTAATCGGAAGATTACGCACGATCTGCGAACCGTGCCAGTGACTGAAGCTCTACAGGAGGAGCGATCAAAGTACAAGAACGACAGAAACACGATAGTTGACTTCCTGTCGGTAGCTATCGCTAACGGCAACCTAGACGAGCTAGTGCCAGTGGACGAAATTCGAGTCACGGAAAGTGGCGATACATTCATTCGCCGTGGAGGCATGTTCAAAGCGTTCGAGGAGTATTGCGAGGAAAAAGGCGGTGCTCCATTCGGCTGGCGAAAGTTTGATAAGGAAATAGGAGTGCAGGGTGCGTCTAAATTAGGATTGCCAATAAAGAACAAGGTCAAGTCTCACTGCGGCGACGAAACTAAGCGTCAGTGGGTGAAGCTAGCGCCGAGAGCCGAAATGATGAAATGGCTACAGGACGCTAGTGGCCGAGGCGAACATTTGCGGGGCTGCATTGCTGAGGGCGATAACGCGCCTTGGCTTGTGGACGCGATGTTCTTTAACGGACTGCCTGATGAGGTTAAGGAGAAGATCGATGAATCTGTCCTTGTTGCAGGATGAACTTAAAGGGCTAATACGCCCGAAACCAAAAAAGTTCAAAGACCTCACCAAGCCAGAGATTTTGGCTTGGCTTGAGTTCATAAAGACTTACAAGTCGCCACAAGAACCACTGAAATTGAAACACATAGAGAACCCACGCCTTATGGAGCAGAGAGGCGAGGTACTTAAATTAGACATGAGCTACAGAAGCAATATGCGGACGTTGCTCGAACATGAATTAAGACTAAGAGAAAAAGAGGAAGTTTAATATGGCCGAACTAGGCAAAGTTTTAGAAGAGACAATGATCGCCTTCATCGATGAAGAGTTATCGAACCCTACTAAAGGCATTTTTATCCCAGGTGCTGACAAAAGATCGGGCCGAGTTTCTAAAGAACGCCTTCGAACTGTGATGGACAATCAAGGCGTCCCTAGAAAGATCATCGACTCGCTGGCGTCATATGGCGTTGATATCCAGAACAGCGCCGCATGGGAGAACCGAAGTAAAGAATAGACGACTTCCAGGCCAAGACCAGACCGAACCCAAAGAAAAACACAGACGCATAGCGTCTTTTTTTATGCCCAAATTTGGAGAAAACAGACAATGTTATACCAGAAATTAAATAAACAGCGCCAGTTAAACGATATGCGAGTGCGTCAGCAAGAAATTCAAAACATGCTACAGACAGACAATATACATCCTGAACTCAAGAAAGGGCTGATGGAAGAATCAGCCGAAATTAGTCGCTTAATCCCACTGGTGGCGCACCACGTTAGCGACGTTGACGCACCAGCTGAGCACCAAGCCAAAGAGATCGAGCAGGCAGAAGCTAAGGTCGCAGCAAACCAAGAGCGTACTAGCAAACTGCTTCGAACTTTGCTGGTCAAGTCCCAGAAGCTGAACGCCGACAAGACCGAAGCTGAGCACGAAAAGCAACGTCTTGAAAAAGAGATTAACAGCCTAGCTGGCGACCCTGAAGCTCAAGCAGAAGCCAAAGCAAAGATGGCTAAGCATGAAGCCCATATGGCTCGTCTGGATCAGGTAGACAAAGCCATCAAAGACAATCAAAAGGACGCTATCAAAATCGCCGCTGGTGAAGTTGAACTCAAGATCGTTGACCCTAAGGCGATGGCCGAAATCGCGGCCAAAAAGCGGGCGGTAGACAGCGTTGAAATGGAAGGCTCCATTGCTCATGACTTAGCTGTCGAAGCTCTCAGGAATGAGCAAGCCAAAGCAGAGCGCGAGTTCTTCGCGGAGGTTGAAAGCTACAGCGACGCCGAATAATGAAGGTGTACGGAGCACTAAGCCGCCCCCGCGCCCCAAAGTCCGGATCAAACGACCTGCTAGAGATTTTGGCTTCTCAGCAGAAAGCCAAGGAAGACGCTAAGCGTCGCCGGACTCAGTACGACAAGTTCAAGAAGACCACGGTCAATCATAGTGTCGAGTCGACACCCCTGTCTGAGCGTGAACTTATTGAAGCGACCAAGGACGTTTAGGCGTCCTCTTTATTAACCAAAACCCAAAGAGAAGGAGAGGCATATGCCCACTTTAACAAACAACTTTGTAGCACCTGATGACGTCATTCAAAACCCACAGGTTCGCTACGATCTTTCACAAGTATGGACAGGCACCACAGGCAACCCTGTTCGTCGAGTCGTCGACTCGGTAGGCATTGTTAAAGCGTCGTCCACGGACCCGTCGACAGGCAACATTGATGAGTCGTTGTTCTTATCTGCGCCTATGACGGACGCCGAGTTTATCGCAGCCGTGGAAGCAGCGATTCCAATCGTCTACGGCACACCTTAATCAAAAGGGGCGGCTTCGGTCGCCCCCGCATGGAACTATAGGATAAAGCTATGAGTTCAACAATGGACTTACGTTATGAAGCGCTGCAAAGGCTTGGCTTCGAGGGCACTACCAGTGACATGTTACTGCAATATTGGAGAAGCCAAGGCGGAGTCGGAGAGCACATCAACGACGTCTGGTTCTCGGCTCTGGGTGTCTTAGGGCGAACAGAAGCGACATTGACTGACCGATGGTACGCATATTTAGCCTCTTTGGGTTATGAGGGGCATGTTTGGGACGCGGAATTTTTATACTGGAGCAACCTATAAGGAAACATGATGATTGAATGTAAAGTTACCGATTTGCCCTTAGTGGTATCTTCTCAAATTCAGCTAGCTCAGTGCTCTGATACGGTCGAGCACTGCTCGCCATATTTCAGACAGATGCTGCAAGAAATGGATGAGATAATCAGCCAACATAAGGTTGTGTGCGCCTTTATTGAAGGAGAGATTTCCAAAGTACGTGATTTTCTCCAAGCCAAGGGCAGACCCAGACACGCGTTAAAGTTAGAAGGCCTAGTTTTAACGGATGATGTCGCTTGGGAGTTTGTAGCAGATAAACAAGATTGGCTTGAGAGCATGGAAGGGGACTTAAAGGCATGCCAACGTGTCGCTGAAATGCTAAGAGAAGCTGGGTTTTAAGAATCGCAAAGTAGCAACGGTTCAGCCCACAATTGTTGTGGGCGTTCTTTGATTTGATTGCCCCATAAGTTGTTAAAACTGGATACCATTACTGACATCGCGAATTTGTAGAAGCCCTTGCATTCTTTGCTCCACCTCTATTTCCTTTGCTTTATCGGAGGCCGCCCATCGGTCAACAGCATCTGCAACATCATTGCAGAAAATATCAACTTGTAACAAGAGTGATTGACCGCTTTGTATTTTATGAAAACAACTTCCATTGGGCGGTGGCATAATGAAATGAAAATCATCTAAAGCTTCTCTAGCTCTTTGCTCTTCGATATTTTCGCCGCCTTCATGCAGCAGGCTACAGCGTAATGCATAGCAATCATTTCCAGACAAAAATGTGTGTCTTTGACCGCCGACTTCCATTGTATAAACAGGTTCAACCCACTCAGAAAACCACCTTGCATATCTCTTGTTCGATCCTTCTGTAGGGGTTTCCATTCTGCCGCATATATCAGGCAGGGTGAGAGCTGTTGTTAAAGCACCATACCAATCATTCGCCCTCAATGCAGTCCTTATAGAGCCTGTAAATCTTTCCATGATTTCTCCTAGCAACTAACAGCTTAGTGTTTATACGATATGTCATTAGAAACATACACTCAATACCGAGAAGTTAAAAACATATTAGATCTGGGCACTACTAGGACTCACAGACAATCATGCCATCGGCTTCCCTTCTTTCCATCCTTCGGGGACGCCAGCTTCCTTGGCGAATTCCAAAAATTCTTCTTTCTTGCCAGCCTCAAACCAGTGCACATAGCAGCGACTAGCGCTTGCCATCGCTTCTAAAGAATGACCAAGAGTCTCTAGGGTAGGGGTTTCAGTTATTATCCTAATAGCATTCTCGTTAAAGTACTCAGGCGGCAGATGAGGCCATTCTTTCTTCCGTCTTTTCAGAGTATGCAAAAGTTCGAAATGCTCGTTGCACCCATTCAAGCAGGACATATGCAGGTGTTGGCGCACATAAGGTATTGCGACCTTGCCTTTCTTTACCTGATCGATAGTGTCTCCGAGCAAGTCTTCGACTATTTCGCCGCGCTTACCGCTGATGTCGCCCTCGACCAACTCGCTGCTGATCTCAACGACTTCGAAGTACCTACCGTCTACAGGGCGGGCGTCCATGTTGTCGTTTACTTGATACCAGACGCCATCGGCTATCGTAAGGCTGTTTTTCAGTAGTTGGGCGTTCATTTTGTCTCCAACATACTGGTTTGGGTGCTTTACGGCTATGAGGGTCGGTAGGAATGGGTTATTACTCATTGATCACCTCTTCGAATTCAGCGTCCACCAAGCCAGAGGCGTCCTGATCGCTCCTTGGCTTGAATCGGTCTAGGAAGTTACCGTCACCGCTATTGCCTATGTTCACGGTTCCGGTGCTCACGATGTTTATCTGAGGTCGATTGTTGTCGTCTATTAGATGCTGTTCGGCTTTTTCTATGTCGTTCAAAAGTTGTCTGGCAACTGGTAGGTTGGTTTCTTTTACCTCGTCGCTGATGCCGTTTCTGTCTACTACGTGTGATTCTTTTTCACCTTTAGCCATCGCGTATAAGTCCATGCGCTCTGCTCGGATCGCCTTCTTGTCTAGTATGACGTCTTCGGTGATTTCTGATCGATAGTGACGGACTGCAGCAGCCACCGACGACAAGCCAAGGATTCTAGACAGGGTGGTCGTCGTAATTCCGAACTTCTTGGCGACCTGGCTTTTCACAGGGTTATGTGACCATTCGATTGCTATCTCTTGGGCCAGTGGGTCTAGCATTGGAAAGTTACTTGCGGCTTGCTCTGCCATATATTCCTCGGCAGTCAAGCCAGCTCCTTGAGCGGTGCTTATGATTAGAGCATGGTTGCTCTGGACTTGTTGAAATGTACTCATCGTTAGACCTCCGAACCCGAAGAGTGGCTATAGGTGTGTCGATTCGACACTTTTTCGCAGCGGAGGAATTTGATAGGAGTTCTTTCTATATTCTTCATATCTCGACCTTAATCTCGACCCTTATGAACAGAAAACCCGCACTATCGGATCGAGTCGACAGGCGGGTTAACAAGAGGAAACTAACAGAACCAACTGACAGTCTCAGGCGGTAGCTAACCGCCAGTTTTTATGAAAACACGGCGATATATATCGGCACAATGGATGTTCTGGAGACGAAAGTTTGTTGTAGTTGGCCAGTTCGGCCATCGGGCAGAGAAGACGCATATTCCAACGCCCCAAGCCAAGAAAAAAGCAAGACGGGGGAAAAGAAAAAACTCCCCATTGGCCTGCGAAACCGATGGGGAGAAAATCAAACATACAGAAGTAACCCTGTGCACGACTGTGCATCACACCGCGCTGACAACGTTCGAATCCAGCGTCGTCGTGGAAAGCGGTTGTGAGCTACGTTCGCCTGCAGGCAACATACCGCCGGAGCAATTAAGTAAAGGCAAATGCATTACTTAACATGCGACGGGACCGCCCCGTCACTCCGAGTTTTCATTAAAACATGCTGGATAGTATGGCCACAATTGGTGTTCTGGATACGAAAGTTCCTCGCTGCCAAGCCAAATCCAAAAAACAGACCCGTCTCCTGATAAATTGCATGTGCTATCAGAATCACGTATCCGCCCTATGATATGCAATGATGTCCGGAAAACGAATTGGATATTGAGAGAACCGCACCCACATGATGCTCAATGGTGTCCGAAGCGCTCTTGGATATTGAGAGAACCGCACCCGCTCTATGTTGGAATGGTGTCCGAAGCGCCTCTTGGATATTGAGAGAATCGCGGGAGGCCGAGAACATCGCGGGTCCCATTCGCGTTTCGCGGGTGTGTGGGTAGTATTCTATGTATATTTCAGGTCGTTTCTCCCAGTACGGAAACAGTCCACTTCATGACGCCAGAAGAGGTCTTCTGGGGGAAGTCTGCAGAATATAGGGAGGATGTTTTGAGGTTGTTGTTATAGTCGCGAGTTATAGAAGAATTATTCGGCCATAGCCGAGAGTTATGGCAGTAGCTGTTCTGTGTGTCTTTGGGTTCTGGCTTGCACCATAATTCGTAGTTATGACCAGTTTGCCAGCCATTCGTCCGAGTTATGGTGGAGCGTCATGCTGTCCCTGATGATGACAGCGTGGTGTCCGTGGGGCGGGGTCTCTGGCGGTCTGATGTTTTCTGGGGACATCGGGAGGGACATCGGGCGGTGTCTGGTGGCGTGGGAAGGCCGTGTCTGTTGCACTGGAATAATTGTGTGAATATTATTGGCTGTGTTTTAATTTTTCTATCGGTTGTTTTGTAGTGATAGCTTTAGGCTATTGCTGGTGGTGACCAGAACCCAAAGATAGAGAGAGAGACAAAACATGCAAGATATGACACATGAGATAACAAGAGGCATCAAGGCTGGCTTACAGGTAAGAATCGTTAAGGATGGCCCTTGGATTGTTGTAGCGGACGTTGACGGAATAGAGCATAAGGTGCGCAAGAAACAGCTTACCGAATTACCGCCCCAAGCCAAAGACTCTGGTGTGACGGACGAAGAGATTCATATGCCCACGGCGGCGTCTACCGTACGCGACGTCGATACAGAGACCGACCCGCTGGTGTACCAGCACCCCGACCCATCGGACGTCGCCTCTGGATCACGAGACACCACGACGGCGATGTCGGGCATCGATCACGATCCCGCCGACGACTCGGACGTCGAGCGAGAGCTAGAGGAAGCAGACGAACAACCCATGAGCATGTCGAACGCGTTCCAAGAGAGACGCGAACTATACAAAGCCACCGACGGATGTGGCGACGAACTGCAACTGGCGCTCAAAGGCTCGACGCCTGCCGAGGTCGCACAGCTGGCCGCTATTCTGCTGGGACTGCCTCAGCTTGAGCTAGTCAAAAAGTACGCCCACCTGAACGCGGGACAAGTCAGAATGAACAGCGGGAACCGCATCAGAAGACTGGTGAAGAAGGGAAGCATAACAGTGGAAGACGTCGCCAGAACCCAAAGAGAGAGCGAGTTCTACGACGAGGACGAAATAGAGGCGCTGTTCAACGAGGGGCTTTAGCCTCCCATCAGCCACCTTGCCGCCAGATACGGCACCGCGTCCACAAACAATGCGAACGCAAAGAACGCCAGCCCCAACACCACGCCTGCCGCCACCTGCAGGCGTTCTATTATCTTTTCTTTAATATTTCGAATGCTCATTATAGTTCTCCTTTGCTTGATAGGAGAATTGGACCACGCAGAGACATTGCCCAACAATGCTGAACACCTGTGGAATGGTGCGGCCAAGCCAGAGAGGGCGTGCTCGATCTGTGGTGTTTTGTCCACTTCATGGCGCTACAACAGTCTCTCGTTCGGATCGTAAGTCCACCTATGGGATATGTCGAGGAATGCCGCCCGAACGCACCAAGCCAACTCCCTGGCATGTCGTGCAATATCGCCGAGACGTCTCGGTCCGCTCCGACGCGTCCGACGGTATCGGTCGAGTCGGTCTCCCTTCAACACCCCCTCCCCAAAAAGTTCTCTCCCCGAACAAAAAAACCGAGACGTCTGGGACGCCCCGTACGTCGATGTGCCGGATGACGGGGGCTGTGGCCATGCCTGTGGAGTTCTCTCGGCGCGCCCGTGTCGTCTCCGAGACGTCTCGGCGGTGTCGCTGAACTTTTGGTGGGGTTTCTGGGTGTCTCTGGTAGCAATCGTGCGGGACGTCTCGGTGTGGCGTGTCGGCGCGTCCGGTGCCTTACGGGGAGGTGTTCCCAGACGGGCTTATTCTTGGCTTGGTGGCGTTGGAATATTGTTCTCGGCCAGCTCTTCTCTTTGGGTTCGGTCTGGAGGACTCTGCTGTTCTGGCCTACCTTTACAACTTCCTCTGCAAAGGCGCTTGTAGCAGCATATCGTGGCGTGGTCTGATGGAGACATCGACAGCAGCTACACACAGCAGACATCGACAGGAGACAGGAGAAAGCATGAAAGCAATCATGAGAATGGCGCACTACTTAAGAAAGTTTCTGGTAGGGCATTACCACGCCGTTATGAGCATGGCTTTAAAAGAAGCGCACAAGCGAGCGAAGATTGAAGCAGAAGCAATTGAAGGTGAAGTTATCGAAGCCAGCCAGCCCCTCTTTGGGTTCGGTATGAAGGACTCTGCCAAGTCCTGTTCTGGAGCTGAGCGAGGCAGCAGAAGAAGACGTGATGAAAGCAATGGACGTTTTATCGACTTCGACCTCGCATCGAGAACGCTCATCGAGCGATGGAATAACGGCCAGCCACTCGCAGCGCACGGACTGGCTGGCCGCAAAGCACCACCCAGATAAAGGAGGATGCGCAAAGACTTTCGTGAGAATGAGAGAAGCGTACGAGCTGGCAGAGAGCAGGTGTTGAGGAATTCCGAGAGGCGCAGGCACCGCACGAACCCAAGAAAAGGCGCGCATGTCCCGCCAGTCCCGTGTCACGGTGGCCACGACTCTGGCGCGGATGACGCCAAGGGTACATAGGGTATGTGTCGACGGTCGACACTAAGGTATCTGATGCTCTCTACTCTCTCTTTTCAGGGAGAGGGACAAGAAGGACAGAGGGACACGGCGCGGTACGACGGGGGCTGGCAGGAAGAGCGCATAGGGACAGGAGCGGGACAGGAGCAAGTCTAGCGGGACACCGAGACGCCGTGGAGCAGTCGCACCTAGCAGCCTCTCTCTCTCTGGCTTGGGCGCAGTCGCTGGTCAGTGTTCACAGAACACCTCAGAACACATGCAACAATTATCACGATGTACCTAAAAATGTCCCTGACGTTATGATGAGGTGTCGACGCCCGTGATGACGGACACTATGCTGTCATAACCGACGATGGCGTAGTTATCATTTGGCCCAAGAAGTTGGGTAATGAAGTCACTGCCTTCGTATTCGCTGAAGTAAGAATCTCTCCAGGAATCGCGCGCTTCCGATTTGATGTTGCCTTGCGTGCCATGACCATGAACCATGATGTAGCAGTTGTCTGCCGAAGCGTTACCACTCAGCAAAGCACCACTGACCACCAATCCGCCCAATAGCGTATGCGTAGCTGCCCTAGATTTGCTCATTAGTTTTTTCATACTTTGAGTCCTGCATGAGTTTATTGTTTTTATTGTGCGTCCCAGCAGAGGTGGTCATCCCTTATACCTTTTTTGAAGTGAATCAATAAGATACTCGACCGTCAGGGTATCTTAGGGATGCCGGTAAAGTGCGCCATAACTGAAGCGGCCAGCAAAAAGTCATTTGCGGCCAATGTGCCGATTATCTCGCTATTTCGATAAGCATGACGTTATTTGGGATCGTCATTGGCTTTCTTTTTGTAATGATTTGGTGCCATACCAAACCAACGTTTAAAGGCTCGACTGAAGCTGGCGGCGTTCTGATAACCCAGTTCTTCTGCTAATGACTCAACAGAGATGTCTTTTTTCTGGACTCGTTTCAAGGCAATGCGTTTTCGTTCATTCTCGAACAAGGCTTTAAATGATACGCCATGGTTACTGAGGTGACGTCTTAAGCTACGCGTGCTCATGAAGAGTTGCTTGCTTAGATTCTCCATGGAAATTTCAGTGAATGGCATGTTTCGAATGGCGACACGGACTTTTTGAAGAACCCATTCGTCTTTGGTTTCATGCTTCTTGTATTGGCGACAGAGGTTTTCGTTAGTGATCGCAGAGGCTTCGTTCTGAAAGATAATGGGTTGAGATAAGGTTTCAATAGGAATTAACACGCGATTACTTTCGCAGTTAAACCGTACTGGATTGTTAAAGAAGAGTTCAAACTCATTGGACTTACCGGGGTTACCATGGCGGAACTCGATCTCCATCGGGTAATGATTCTGACCTAAGCAAAACTTTCCTAACGAATACAAAACGGACATGTTGTATTCAATGATGTGCGGAAGAGCATCGCCTAAGGGCGCTTTTTGCTCAATGGTGAAAATGCCATGTTCATCATTAGTTTCTAGGTTGAATTCTAACAACGGAGTCAGTAGATGCTGATACTGGACGAGCAGTTGCATGGCCGCCAGAGCGTTCCTGCTGCTCATCGTACGGCACGCCAAAATACCATCGTGGTTGATGAAAGATTGCTTGCCAAGTGTTAGCGCATAAGTCGCATGTTTGCTGATATTGCGAGCATTCGTTGCCAGTTGAATATAGGCATCCAGGCTAATGTGTTCGTCATGACGAGTAAGTAGTTCGAGTGAAATTCCCGTGTTGTAGAGAATGTCATCCAGCGAATAGCCTTCCGTGACCAGATACTTAACTAAGGGTTTTATTTGCGCCACAGGTAATTTGTGGGCTTTCTTAGAGTCTTCACTGCCATTGAGGGCAGGACTCTGTCTCTCCTCGGGAGTGTTTAAATCACTCTTATAAGGAGCAAGCGCAGAGGGTCTCATACGTTTTGCCTTCTTATTACTTTTTATAATTATTATTGGGTTACTACAAATAGTTAGGCAGGCGTCAAAGATAGCGCAATTGTGTCGTCAAAAGACACTCTTTTAAGTAGATCCTGTATGAACGGTTATAAAGATGACCCATAAAGGGGCATCATTACCTTAGGCTTATGGGTATGGTTCTATTGGCTATTATCTAGGGAACCTCTGAGTAAACGAGGGGGAATCTGGTTGGTAGGGATGCGATCTGTACCAACCAGATAAGGTTGTTGAACCTTGGGATCTAATTACCGCGGAGCTGTATTAAAACTCATAGAACAGTTTGCTTTGGAAGCCTGAGATGTCTTCAGCACTTGGGCTTCTTACATAGAGTAGGGTTAAGCCCAACGCGTCATCCCGAGTTGAAGCAAACGCAGGCTTAATGGAAACCCCAAATTCACTGATCTGATCGGCGTACACTTCATCTCCTTTATAACGTGAATCGGTAATGATGTACTCGACGTTAAGAGGTAACTCCTCAAATATGTTGACTATGGTGTCTACAAAAATACCGTGTTTATAGACGGTATTTTCTTGATCCGGGTCGACTTCGTAATCATCGATTTCTAATTCCATTGTTTCGTACTGACCAAACATGTTGCCAATACTGATGGAAATTTCTTCATCGATAAATTTGAACGAATTAAAGGTAAATAGACTGGTGATTGAACCAGATATAATCTGGCCACCATCGTACAGTTCTTCCGATGCGACAACGCCGTACTCTAATACCGGTGTTAAGATCCAGTGGTCATTCACCGGATGTTGGTAGGATGCACCTAGCCGCGCTTTGTAGGTTTCAGAGCCTTCCTGATCTATATAGCTTATGGGGGCTTTGATGGTTAAGCTTCGTCCTTCGCTAAGGTTAAAGGAGTAGCTAAGAGGGACATTCCAGACATCCGTGTCCTGACCTGCCTGATCGTATTTTGCGTAGTCGATGCCAATACCTATTTTATTTTCTTCGGTCATATCATCTGAGGCCATGGCTATAGCTGCGATATTGGCGGAGGGTTTCTTGTGTCCCGTACCGGAATGAAAGGCATTGTCTACCATCGAATTCATTAAGCTGGCAGGGTTCCCTGCAACCGGGCTATTAGGGGAAATTTTTATCAGCTCGCGGTTAATTAAGTTGGCAGTTTCTCCGCCTTGTCCTTTCAAATACTCTTCTAACTGGTCAAGAGCAGTATCGCGATCACCTTGGCCGTCAAAGGTTTCATTGATGTTTAATGAAGGGATCGTGAATTGAAGCACCGTGCTGTTGGTCTGAAACACCAGCTGCATCGGCAGACCTCGATAATCCACCGTAGAATTAACAAAGGTGACATTATCGACGTATGCCGGAAACACATCTTGCAGCGATGCTCCTTCATATTGAGTAATCATGTCTTCTACAGTGGAAAAACCGAACATTCCTGTACTGTTTCCGACTTGCATATCGATTTGTAATAGTTCATCTGCATGAGCAGAGAGAGGGAAGAGTGTAGAGAGTAATACTATATAGGCGTTTCTTAGTTTCATGAGCGTCACCTTTAGAGTCGTTGAGGTAACTATAGAAAATACAAGGCATGAGCGTGGTTAGGATTTCGGAACACTTAGTTGCTTATTTATTGATCTATTTTTAGTGTTTTCGGCACAAAACCTCACAGTGGGTTAACTATCTTCGCCTACACTGATCGTAAGCCTTTTGTGAGGGATGCAATGGAGATTTTCTGATGAAGTTAGTGATTGCTCTTACTCTTTCGTTACTAAGCGCATTATCTCAGGCACAGACAAACGTCAAAGTTTTTGGCGATGATGCTTACCCGCCGTATTCGTTTAAGGATAAGAAGGGGCAAATGACGGGTATTTATTCTGTCGTGCTACGGGAGATTTTTGAAAAAATGCCAGAGTATCGAGTGTCTTTGGAGGGGTATCCATGGAAGCGAGGTTTGAACGAGATAGAGCGCGGGAAAATCTTTGCCCTGTATCCACCCTACAAACGTGAAAAACAGCGCCCTTATATGGAATACGAGATGCCGATTCTTGATGAGCAATTGGTGGTGTTTTGCCATGAAAAGGCGTTGTTACAGCCAAGAGAACATTGGCCCAAGGACTATTATGGCCTGACAGTTGGGAATAATGCGGGTTTCTCTGCTGGTGGTGATGAATTCTGGGCGGCGGTAAAACGCGGGGACATTAAAGTCGAAGAGACGAAAGGCACATCGAAAAACCTGTTGAAGTTAATTGCTGGTCGAATTGACTGCTATATGAATGACGGATTGTCGATTCAATGGGAACTCAAATCGCTTCAGAAAAAAGGCAAATATAATGGCATTTCTATTAAAAAAGGAGCTGTGATTAGCTCAGAACAAGGCTACCTTGGCTTTGTAACCAATGGCCGTCAGTTTCCTTATAAAAGTGCCTTTAAAGAAAAATATCATTTGATTTTACAAGAGATGAAAAGCTCTGGCCGCATTGATCAGATCATTAAAGATTTTATAAATCAGTAGATTTTTTCAACGCATCTGTAGTCATTTTCTCGCTTACATGCGTTATTTATATTCCTCTCTGTCTCTCAGCCCCATGGATTTGAAATTCCTCAAGTATGGGGCTTGATTTCCTTTACCTCGACGCATAGTGTTGTCTCAGTTTTTTACAGGCACTTTTATCCTGGGCACTCGTTGTAGTTTCCTAGGATCAGTAGGCAATTGGAATTATGCGTTGGAATCCATTTAATACCTCCATCGGTTTGGCCCTAGGTGGCGGCGCCGCAAAAGGAATGGCGCACATTGGTGTTTTGAAAGCTTTTGAAGAAGAAGGCCTTACCATTTCTTATCTTTCTGGTACCAGTATTGGTTCTTTAGTGGCGGCTTATTATGCTTTTGGAAAGTCATTAGAGGAGATTACTGAGGTTGGCGAGCAACTAACATTTAAATCTCTAACCAGCTTCAGTTGGCGAAAGACGGGTGGATTTTTCACCACCAGTGCTATTCGCGAAATGATTATTCGTGATCTGGGAGATGTACAGATTGAGGATGCAAAAATACCTCTGGCAATTTGCACAACGGATATTATCTCAGGTGAACAGGTAGCAATTGAAAAGGGGCCATTAGCTGATGCCGTGTGTGCTTCGGTAGCGGTTCCAGGTGTATTTGCTCCGGTTGAGTTTAACGGTCGGAAGTTGGTGGATGGTGGCATAGTTGAGAATGTGCCTATTTCGTTACTAGACGATTTAGGGGCTGGTATCAGTGTGGCGGTAAATCTCAACGGGATTAAACGCTACCCTGAACCGGACGGAATGTTTGATGTGGTCAGTAACGCCATTGATATCTGTATGGATCTAAAAACGCGTGATCAGCTCAAAAATGCGGATGTGGTGATTTCTTTGGATTTATCGACTTTCAATCGCACGGATAATAAAGACCGTGTTCATGAGTTGATCGAAGAAGGGTATCGTCCGACTAAAGAACAAATTTCAAAGGTGTTGTGGTTCAAACGCACCAACTATCTGCATTACTTGATCGATTTGATTAAGCGCGTTATTCCGCTGAAAATTCCTGAGCTGATTAAATTACCCTTCAAACCTAAGCTGCCAACGATCAAGATTAAGTAATGGCTTAAAAAAGGTACCTACATGAAGAACTGGATATTCCTATGTGTTGCCATTGTCTCTGAAGTGATCGCAACGTCTGCGCTCAAGCAAAGTGATGGCTTTACTAAATTAGCTCCGTCTATTGTCGTGGTGGTTGGTTATGGCATTGCGTTTTACTTATTAGCATTGACCTTGCGAACGATTCCGATGGGTGTCTCTTATGCTATTTGGTCTGGCTTGGGTGTAGCATTGATTACGTTGGTGGGGTGGCTTCAATACGATCAAAAACTGGATGCCGCCGCGATTATCGGCATAGCCATGATCATTTCTGGCGTGATTGTGATGAATGTGTTTTCTAAAACCTTGGGGCATTAGGGGATAGCTATAAATACCTAGGGAGCCTCTGAACAAAGCATTTTTACTTAGAGCCCTGTAATAAATATGGAGTAAGATCAATCAGTCGATTGATCTTTTCTGAAGCAATAAAAAACCCGGCGCATGGCCGGGTTTTTTATGAAAGAAAGCTAAATAATTTCGTTAAAAATTACTTCGCTTCTTTACGAGCTTTCGCTTCAGCGATTACTTCGTCAGCAACGTTTTGTGGACATGCTGAGTAGTGTGAGAACTCCATAGAGAACTGACCACGACCAGAAGTAATTGTACGAAGGTGACCGATGTAGCCGAACATCTCAGAAAGAGGAACGTCAGCTTTAATACGAACACCAGTAGTACCAGCTTCTTGGTCTTTGATCATGCCGCGACGACGGTTCAAGTCACCGATTACGTCACCAACATTGTCTTCTGGAGTGAACACGTCAACTTTCATCACAGGCTCAAGAAGCTGAGGGCCAGCTTTTGGCATAGACTGACGGAATGCACCACGAGCAGCGATTTCGAATGCTACTGCAGACGAGTCAACTGGGTGATAGTTACCGTCGAATAGCTCAACTTCAACGTCAAGAACAGGGTAGCCCGCTAGAGGACCTTCTTCCATCATACGTTTGAAGCCAGCTTCAACTGCAGGCCAGAATTCCTTAGGAACGTTACCACCAACAACTGTTGAAGAGAACGTGAAGCCAGAGTTAGCTTCGCCAGGCTTGATGCGGTAGTCGATCTTACCGAACTGACCAGAACCACCAGACTGCTTCTTGTGCGTGTAAGAGTCTTCAAGTGGAGTAGTGATGGTTTCACGGTATGCAACCTGTGGTTTACCAACTTCTAGCTCAACACCGTAAGTACGCTTCAAGATGTCTACTTTAATGTCTAGGTGAAGTTCACCCATCCCTTTAAGGATAGTTTCACCAGAATCTTCGTCAGTCTCAACAACGAATGATGGATCTTCTGCAACCATCTTACCGATAGCAACACCCATCTTCTCAGTAGAGCCTTTGTCCTTAGGAGTAACAGCAATAGAGATTACTGGCTCAGGGAAGATCATAGGCTCAAGAGTACATTCGTGCTTAGGATCACATAGAGTGTGACCAGTTTGAACGTTCTTCATACCAACAACTGCGATGATGTCACCCGCTTGTGCTGAAGAAAGTTCGTTACGCTCGTCCGCCTGCATCTCAACCATACGGCCGATACGCTCAGTTTTACCAGTGTAAGAGTTAAGGATAGTGTCACCCTTGTTCATTACACCAGAGTAGATACGGATAAAGGTCAGGGCACCGAAACGGTCGTCCATGATTTTAAACGCTAGTGCGCGTAGTGGCTCTTCTGCAGAAACCGTTGCAACTTCACCAGTAGGCTCACCAGTTTCTTTGTCAGTAAGCGGCTGAGGATCAACTTCAGTAGGTGCTGGTAGGTAATCAACAACAGCGTCAAGAACAAGCTGCATACCTTTGTTCTTAAATGCAGAACCACAGTAAGTTGGGAAGAATGCAAGGTCACGAGTACCTTTACGGATACACGCTTTGATTTGTTCCATTGATGGCTCAACACCTTCTTCAAGGTATTCCATCATTAGGTCTTCGTCTTGCTCAAGTGCAGTTTCGATTAGTTTCTCACGGTATTCTTCTACCTGATCAACCATGTCTGCAGGGATGTCTTGGATTTCGTAGTTTTCTGGAAGACCAGTGTCGTCCCAAACGTATGCTTGTTTAGAAAGAATATCTACAACGCCAGAGAAGGTGTCTTCGCGACCGATTGGAAGCGTCATAACTAGTGGGTTAGCACCCAATACGTTTTCAACCTGGTCAACAACGCGTAGGAAGTCTGCACCGATACGGTCTAGTTTGTTAACGAAAATGATACGAGCAACTTCAGATTCGTTCGCATAACGCCAGTTAGTTTCTGACTGAGGCTCAACACCACCAGAACCACAGAATACACCGATACCACCGTCAAGAACTTTAAGAGAACGATATACTTCAACAGTGAAGTCAACGTGTCCAGGAGTATCAATAACGTTTAGACGGTGATCGTTCCAGAAACAGCTTACAGCAGCTGACTGAATAGTAATACCACGCTCAGCTTCCTGTTCCATGAAGTCGGTTGTAGATTCGCCATCATGTACTTCACCAGTTTTATGGATTTTACCGGTAAGCTTCAGGATACGCTCTGTTGTCGTGGTTTTACCCGCATCTACGTGCGCGAAAATACCGATATTTCTGTATTTAGATAAATCAGTCATTTTATTACTCTATTAAGTTATAGGGTCTTCTACGAATGTTCTGTTCGAAAAAATTTGCGCGACAGTATACAGGAAGTTTCTAGGGTTTTAGAAGAGGATTCCTGAAATTATCAAAGGAATATTGTAGTTCTTTTCCATCACGGATATTGCTTGGTTACTTTAAAACCGATAAAGCGACTTTAGATATTCCTTTTGTACCGCGTAATTACTTCAATATTTGTTAATTTTCAGGCAATTAGTCTCTGAAATTGTTGAATTGCAGAGGCATGCCGACATTTGCTTCTCGAAGGATAGCCATGGTTTGTTGCAAATCATCACGCTTCTTGCCTGTGACTCGTACTTTATCGCCTTGAATGACTGCCTGCACTTTAATTTTGCTTTCTTTGATCAGCTTTACAATTTTACGTGTGTGATCTGCTTCAAGCCCTTGGCGAACAATGATGGTTTGTCTAAGTTGTTTGCCGGCACCTTCAGGATCTTTTAGCTCCAATGAGCCTGTATCAACGCCACGTTTTACCATCTTACTTCTTAAAATGTCTTCCATTTGACTCAGCTGAAATTCTGCATCCGCGTGTGTGTTGATCACTCCATCTTTTAATTCAAAACTGGCATCAACCCCTCTGAAGTCAAAACGAGTCGCCAGTTCTCGGTTTGCTTGGTCCACTGCATTGGTTAATTCATGCATATCAATTTCTGACACGACATCGTATGAGGGCATTGTTATCTCCATGTACTGAATGTTTTACAGATGCTCGCACTAGCGAAAATCTGTACGTTGTTAAATTGTGTTTGAAGTGTACTACAAAGCGAATAAAAGACAGAGCAGATCACGTGCAGATTTGACTCAATTAACTAACCTTTAATTCTAATAGGATATAAGTCAATTTCTGTAGAGAGGTGTAAAGGGAGACGGGGTGCTTGCCGATAAGCTCTTAAATACTATGTGTTTTGTTCATGAAAAGTGTGCATAAGCTTTTCTTTTAAGGATCGAATGCGTGAGTAATGAAAATTAAGAACTAGCACGAACGCTAGTCAATAAAGAGGTGGAATGTGGGTTCATTAAAAGCTATGTCGCTTAAGAAGAAGTTGCTGGCGACCATCATACTGTTACTTGTTTCAATTATTTTAATTTTATCGGTGAACCTTGGACGGGTCTTGGTCAGCCTAAAAGAGGAGGTTGTGAGCCAAACCGGCGAAGCCATGGAGCATCAAATTCAGGCACGCTTAAAGTCAGAGGCGGGTTCGTTCGCATATAAAATCAGTAATTTCATCAATCGTTCCTACCAGCTGCCTCAAACGGTTGCACGTGTTTTAAAAGACAGTATGTCTCCTGATCGTATTGCCTTTGATCGTGAACAAGTAAATCAGCTGGTTTCTTCTGTATTGGAAGAAAATAAGCAGGTGAGCTCTATCTATGCTCAGTTCGAGAAAAATGGCTATGACCAGATGGATTCGATGTTTGTTAATTCAGGCGCAATTCATAGCGTAGAAAACACAGGGACTTTGGAGATTTATTGGGTTCGTAATCCTGACGGTTCTCTAGAGCAGCAGAAAGTTGAGGATTCCAGTGAAAAGTACGCCGACACTCGAGATGAATTTGGTATTCGTGAAGCCGAATGGTATCTGTGTGCTAAGGATTCATTAAAGCCATGTGCTATGGAACCCTATTTATATGAAATTTCAGATGATTATTCGGAAATGATGACCAGTTTAACGGCGCCGGTTGTCTTCAGTGGTGCATTCAAAGGTTTGGTTGGGGTGGATGTAAATCTGCCTATTTTCCAAAAGATGACTGATGAACTGAGTGCGAAATTGTTTAATGGCCAAGGTCGGGTCACCGTATTAAGTTCTATGGGATTTGTGGTGAGTTCAAGCCATTACAAAGACAAACTGAGTCGCCCATTAAAAGAGTCGCATCCTAACTATTCGGATGAGTTATTGACGGTCTATCAAAGTCAGGAGACTGTAGTAAAAGATGGTATGTTCCTGGTGGGGTATCCGATCAACATTGAAGCATCTAATTCGACTTGGTCTGTTTTATTGGAAGTTCCTGTAGATGTGGCGATGGCCTCGAAACATGAGCTAACGGATTTCATCGCCGATCAGGTAGCTTCGATTATTACTCAACAAATGATGATCTCACTGATAGTAGGTGTCGTAGGTTTGATTGTGATGGTGTTGTTGATTGCGTCTATTACTAAACCCATCGGACAACTTAATAGAGCAATGCGCAATCTGGCGAGTGCCGATGGCGATCTGACACAAACAATTAATCTGGATACTCATGCTGAACTGATTGAATTAAGCGGTAACGTTAATCTCTTCATTGAGAAGCTACGAACCATGATTAATAAACTGAAGACCGCAGGAACGAATGCACGTTCTTTGTCTGCGGACAGTAAAGAAATCAGCGAGCAAACAGATCAGGAAACCAGCCAGCAGTTAGGGGAAATCAGCAGTGTTGTAACTGCGACCAATGAAATGTCGGCGACGGCTCATGAAGTATCTCGTTTTGCGACCGAAGCGTCAGAGAATGCATCGAATGCCTCGGATGAAATTCAAAACTCTGCGAAGACGTTGTCCAGCTCGGTTGAGATGGTTAAGGCTCTGACGGATGACATGCAGCAGGCCAGTAACTCAATTTCTCAAGTTGCGGCACGTAGCGAAGACATTCATCGTATTTTGGATGTGATTCGTTCCATTGCTGAACAAACCAACTTACTCGCGTTGAATGCAGCCATTGAAGCGGCGCGTGCAGGTGAACAAGGGCGTGGTTTTGCCGTGGTAGCAGATGAAGTTCGATCTTTGGCATCCAAAACTCAATCTTCTACTGAAGAAATTAATGACATGATTCAAAGCCTTCAGGGCGAAGTAAATTCAGCGGTGAGTATCATCGAGAGTGGTACGTCAAAAGCGCAAGAAGCCATGGAGAGAACACAGACATCCTATGAATCACTTCATGGGGTTTCTAAAGACATCATCGTTATTTCTGATCATATTACCCAAGTGGCTACGGCTGCAGAGGAACAAAGTTCGGTCAGTGAAGAGATTAATAAAAATCTGACCATTCTTGGTGAAGCGTCCAGTGCATTGTCAGAATTGGGTAAACGCAGTTCAGATATTAGTGATCAACTTCAGTCGCATATGGATGAAGTTGAGCATCAGCTATCTCAACTTAAAACTTGATAGGTACTAAAATAGTCAATGCACTTTCTTGTCCTGTTTGGTGACTCTACCAGAAAGTGTCTACACTAAATAAACAACTTACTTTTGGTGCCGACTTTTTTGTCGGCACTGCTTTATTAGGCACTCAGCTTTGTTGTCAGAGGTGTTAGTGAAGTCATTACTGAGCTTTGTGATTTTGCTTGTTTCTGTATATACGTATTCTCATGAGGCTGTTATTGATCGTGGTGAATCTGGTGTGGTTCGCGTATGCCAGACTGAAAAGGCGAAATATGCCTTCAGAATTGAATTGGCTAATTTAATTCTGAAAAAAACAGCCACCGTCTATGGTGAATCGGAAGTTGTCACTTTCAGGCGTGAGGATCTGAGTATCAGTCAAGACCGCTGTATTGAATTATTAAAAGGTAAACGTCTTGATTTACTCTACCTGCCACCAAAAGAGTCATTACTAACGAACTTCAGTTATATCCCGTTTGATATTCACGCAGGTATGCTGGGGTATCGCGTATTTCTTATTCGTAAGCATCAAGCTCCAGATTTTCAACGGATACAAACCCTGGACGACTTGCGTTCATTTACCGGAGGTTTTGGGAAACAGTGGGGGGACTTTAAAGTCTTCGCATTAAATGGGCTACCCGTTGAAGGTGCGGCAAACAGCAGTGTGTTAATGAAGATGCTTCGCCACAATCGATTTGACTATTTTCATCGTGGATTACACGAAGCTTGGGCAGAGCTTGAGGCTTCGCCAGAGTTTGCAAATGACCTTATGGTGGAAGAGACAATCGCGCTGAGATACCCATTTCAGGTGTTTTATTGGTTCCATAAAGACAACGAATATCTCAAACAGCGCTTCGAGAGAGGCTTGTTGTTAGTATTGCAAGATGGCAGCTATCGGGCTCTGTTTAAAAAACACTTTAACGAGCTGGTAGAAAAGGCAAAGCTTCATCAAAGAACCATCATTGATATTAAGTATCCTATGTCAGATGAAGTTAGGCAGTGGTTAGAGGATAAGCCCATAGAACCTTTTTGGTTAGAACAGGCCCCGTTGATCTCAGCCCCACTGTCTATTGTGCCTTCTGAAACCTCTCCGAAAGGCAATTGACGTTTCGAGGGCATTAACTACATATTTCTACGATATTCCCCGCCGACATCGAATAACGCCTGACAAATCTCTCCTAAGCTTGCGTGTTTTACTGTCTCCAAAAGTGCGTCGAAACTGTTTTCTTTGGCTTTGGTGATGGCTTGCAGCGTTTCAATAGCTGCTTGTTTATCAGTGCTGTGCCTTTGCTGAAAGGCGTTCAATTGACTGATTTGTTGATTCTTCTCGTCATCGGTTGATCGCATCAGTTCAATGGCGGAAAGGTCTTCCTGATCCTGTTCTGATATGAAGGTGTTGACACCAACCAAAGGCAATGAACCGTCATGTTTTTTGTGTTCGTAGAGCATGGATTCGTCTTGGATTTTAGACCGTTGATACATGGTGTCCATAGCGCCTAACACGCCACCACGTTCGGTTAGTGCGTCGAATTCTTGGTAGACGGCTTCTTCGACAAGATCTGTTAATTGATTGATGAGAAACGAGCCTTGAAGAGCGTTTTCACAGAAGTTTAATCCTAACTCTTTATTGATAATCAACTGAATAGCCACGGCACGACGAACCGATTCTTCCGTAGGAGTGGTAATGGCTTCATCGTACGCGTTGGTGTGTAGACTGTTGCAGTTATCGAGTAACGCATAGAGCGCCTGCAGTGTGGTACGAATGTCATTGAATTGAATTTCTTGCGCGTGTAGTGATCGGCCGGAAGTTTGAATGTGGTACTTCAGTTTTTGGGATCGCTCTGATGCGCCGTAGCGTTCTTTCATGGCTCTTGCCCAGATTCGGCGAGCAACTCGACCAATCACCGAATATTCCGGGTCCATGCCATTGCTAAAGAAGAAACTCAGGTTGGGGGCGAAGTCATCAATGGACATACCACGAGCAAGATAGTACTCCACTATGGTAAAGCCGTTGGCCAAGGTAAACGCCAACTGACTGATTGGGTTGGCTCCGGCTTCGGCGATGTGGTAACCCGAAATGGAGACACTGTAGAAATTTCTTACCTGATGATCGATAAAATATTGCTGAATGTCGCCCATCATTTGCATGGCGAATTCGGTAGAGAATATGCAGGTGTTTTGGGCTTGATCTTCTTTAAGAATGTCGGCCTGAACTGTGCCTCGAATCTTGGTCAGTGTGTCTGCTTTGATCTTTTGGTAAATGTCGGTATCAATGACCTGATCGCCGGTAACACCCAGTAGCGCTAAACCCAAACCGTCATTATTCGATGGTAAAGCACCTTGGTACTCGGGGCGGGTTTGGTTCTTAAAAATATCCTGAAGCTTTTGGTCGACATCTGTCCAAAGGTTATTTTCTGTAATGTATTTTTCTACCTGCTGATCGATGGCGGCATTAACAAAAAAGGCTAGAATAATCGGAGCCGGGCCATTGATGGTCATGGATACTGAGGTTGTTGGCGAACACAAATCAAACCCGGAGTAGAGTTTCTTCATGTCATCGAGGTTGGCAATAGAAACGCCTGAATTACCCACCTTGCCGTAAATGTCTGGGCGAGGTGCTGGGTCATTACCGTAGAGTGTCACTGAATCAAACGCGGTCGAAAGTCGAGTGGCTTCTTGACCTTGGGCAATGTAGTGGAAGCGACGATTAGTCCGTTCAGGCGTGCCTTCTCCAGCGAACATGCGGATAGGGTCTTCACCGGTTCTGCGATAGGGGAAAACGCCGGCTGTAAAGGGGTAGTGCCCAGGAAGGTGTTCTCGATTCAAAAAGCGTAATCGTTCTCCCCAATCCTTGAATTCCGGCGGTGCGACTTTAGGAATGAGATTTCCTGATAAAGACTTCAAATAGTTCTCACCGATGATGGTGTTATTTCTAACTTGGTACTGGTATTCCTCGTTGGTTATTCCCTCAATCAAACTGTCCCATTGCTGTAAACCTTGAATATCCTCGGGCGTTAGTTGTGCAAGGGCTTCTTGATAAGCCTGCCGGATTTTTGAAAGGCTGGCGTCGTCCGTATGTAGTTCTTCTGAACTGAACGTCTCTAACGGCTTTGGTCTGTTACTGTCGTTAAGTAACTCTAGGCAGGAATAATATTCCTGAGCTTTTCTAGCACAGTTGGCCTTATGCTCGATGGCATCATTTATCGAACGCCCTTGAGACGCGATCTCAGACAAATATCGAACGCGTTCTCCTGGAATTAATGAATGGCCTTTCGGTAATTGGTTGATGTTCTGTTGTTGGTGATCCCAATGACTTTGAGATTGAGCTAACGCGTCACACAACTTTGCGAATAAGCGATTTACACCAGGGTCGTTAAATTGACTGGCGATGGTTGGGAAAACCGGTAAGTCTTCGTCGGCTTTAGTGAACTCGTTTTGATTGCGTCGGAATTGTTTTCGCACATCCCGCAAGGCGTCTTCAGAGCCTTTTTTTTCAAACTTGTTGATGACGATGAAGTCGGCAAAATCCAGCATGTCGATTTTTTCGAGTTGGCTGGCGGCGCCGAATTCGCTGGTCATGACGTACAGTGCGTGATCTACCAAATCCACAATTTCTGAGTCGCTTTGTCCAATACCTGCCGTTTCAATCATGATCAGATCAAAACCAGAGTATTTAAGAATATCAATGGCATCGGAGAGTAGGGCGCTGGTCGCCAGATTTTGACGGCGTGTTGCCATTGAACGCATGTAAATGTTGTCAGCTTTTAGGCTGTTCATACGAATGCGATCACCAAGCAATGCGCCGCCGGATCGACGACGTGTTGGGTCGATGGCAAGCACTGCAATCTTTTTCTCAGGCAAATCTTGGCAGAAACGGTTGAGTAATTCATCGGTCAGCGATGATTTTCCCGCGCCACCGGTTCCGGTAATTCCGATGATGGGAGCAGGGTCTATATGTTGTGTTTGGCAGGATTTAATTAACGCTTGTTTTAGCGTTGTAAGAGCTTCATGGTCAAGATGATGACTTTCGATGGCGGATAGGGTTTGACTGATAGCCAGCTTTTGCGCCTTGGTCAGTGTTGCTTTTTGATCGGGGTCGGTACTATTTGAGTTCTCCGAAAGTAGAGCGTTTACGGCAATGGTTTGCTGTGATTTTCGTTCAGTCTTTGCTTTTTGAGCTCGCTCAATGACATCTGTAATCATCTGCTCCAGCCCCATAGAAAGGCCATCTTGTGGATGATAAATGCGTTCGATGCCGTAGGCTTCCAATTCTTCGATTTCTTTCGGTGTGATCGTACCGCCGCCGCCACCAAAGATGCGAATATGTGAGGCATTCAGGGCAGCCAGTTGATCATAGAGGTATTTGAAGAACTCCATATGTCCGCCCTGATAGGAACTGATCGCAATAGCATCGGCGTCTTCTTCAATGGCGGCCATAAGTATTTCATCGACACTGCGATTGTGCCCGAGATGAATGACTTCCACGCCTCTAGCTTGAATCAATCTGCGCATCATGTTGATGGCAGCATCGTGACCATCAAACAACGATGCGGCCGTTACAAAGCGCATTGGTAAGTCGGTTGTAGCTTGGGCGTCGTTCACAGTCATCGTTCTAAGTCGGCTTTTAGCTTTAAGTTTAGTTGAAGCTGTTTCGCTCACATTCGATGAGTTGTGTTCTTTTGTGACCGTTGCTTGGGATGATGGCGTTGCATTCTGAGACATGGAGAGTCCTTGCACTGATAACTATTCTTCTTATTTTTCATTGAGTATGGTTAGCGCTTCCGGGGTTTGCCATGTGAATTGAGGCCGCAGGATAAATTGGTTCATCTCGGCCAAGAATCGTGATGCAAATGGGCCATTCGTTCTGTTAATTGATATAACTCACTACTACACTCGGGTATTCATGACATTATACGGCTGACACTCAGTAAGACGTTTCTAGGTGGTAGCACTATGGCATCCGGCAGTTCATCAAAGGAAAAAATTCCACACCCGTTGTTTCGATTGGGGTTTCGGCCTTTGTTTTTATTCGGCGCACTTTCCGCTGTTATGTTGGTTGGCTGGTGGACTTACTATTGGACGGCATTAACGATGGGCGAAGCTCTCCAGTGGGCGCCCATTGGTGGCGCGGTTTGGTGGCACGGCCATGAAATGGTGTTTGGTTTCACCACCGCAATTATTGGTGGTTTTCTATTGACGGCGGTGAGGAACTGGACCGGTATTGCGACCATTACAGGCAAACCTTTGATGTTATTGGCAATGCTTTGGGTTACTGCCAGGCTTGCACTGGCTTTTGGGCCGCTTTTGTCGCTTGATCCTGCTTTTGTATTGCTGATTGATGAGTTGTATTTCTTGGGGCTGATTCTGGCTGTAGGCCATCCGATCATAAAAGCCAAAATGTGGCGGAACTTGATGTTTGTTCCAATTCTCCTGGCTTTTGCGGTGCTGAATGGGTTGTCTTATGGCAGTGCGTTAGGCGTTTCTGGGTTGGAAGGTTTTTCGATTTCAGCCATCCATGGCGGGGTGTTTTTAATTGTACTGATTATTGCCATCATCGGTGGTCGTGTTCTTCCGTTTTTTACTGCAAATGGCTTGGGCATTCCTAAGGTAGATGGTATCCCTGCGCTGGATTTGGTCTCGATTTTAAGTCTGGTGATTCTAGTAGGTTGCGCACTTTACGGCCTGAATGATATGCCGTCAGGTCTATTGGCCGGGCTCGCGTTTGTAGCTGGGATTAGTAATTTAATTCGCTTGGTACGCCTGAAATTCTGGTTATGTCATAAGGTTTCTCTGTTGTGGTCGTTGCACCTGTTTTATAGCTTTATTCCATTTGGGTTAATTGCTTTGGGGTTCTATGCACTAGGTGTGATTGACAGTTTCAGCCCTGTACTGCATCTAATGACGGTGGGTGCTATAGGCGGCATGATTCTTTCTATGATTACTCGTGTTAGTCTCGGTCATACAGGTCGACCACTGAAGGCTTCCAAGCCGTTGGCGATTGCCTTCGTGCTGTTGTTTCTGTCGGTGATGGCGCGCTCTGTATTACCACTTGCTATGCCGGGTGCTATTGCGTCAGCCATTTTGTGGGCAGGAGTTCTGTGGGTAATTGCCTTCGGCGTGTTTGTTGTGATTCATGGGCCGTACTTGTGGTCAGCACGGCCGGACGGAAAACCTATCTGAATCAAAAATACAGCGCCACACAAAACGCGATAAATAGTACTAATGAGAGAACCTGCCAAAACACCACCGGGTTCTTCTCGATTAAGGCCGCCTTGTTTTGCTTTTTGTAGTTCGGGTTTGGGTGTTGGACTTCGTACAGCAATTCAGAGACATCTTGGTGGCGATCCATCGGGTCGAGGGACATGGCTTTTTGAATTGCCCCGTCAATCCAGAACGGTACCAGAGGATTAAGTTCATAGGTCGGTGTATACCTGAGTTTTGAATAGGACTGCTTCGTTCGACAGTGGTTGAGCTTGCCATTATAAGGCTCAGTTCCGGACAACATTTCATACAGAATCACGCCGAGTGAAAAGACTTCCGAACGAATGCTGCTTTTAAATTCCAACACGGTTTCTGGTGAGGAATAACCAGCCGTTCCTAGGATGCCATCCTGTTCGATGGGCGACGTAATTTCGGCAATGCCTTTGGCATGACATGAACCAAAGTCGATGATTTTTGCTTCGCCATTCCTGTCGAGCATGATGTTCCCAGGCTTCAGGTCCTGATGCAGCGTTTCTCTGCGATGAAATGCGCGTACCCCTTTAATCACCTGTTCGAAGATATAGAGCACTTCTTCAATGTGTGGTTTCGGGTGTTCATTAATCCAGCGTTCCAGCGTTATGCCTTCCACATATTCAGTAAGGTAATAGAGACAGGACTTTCGACGCGTAGACTCAACCACTTTGACTACATGTGGGTTTTGAATACGACTGCCTATCCAGCTTTCCATCACGAAACGTTCTATATAGGCTGGGTCATCTTCATAATTTACTGAAGGTGTTTTCATGGTCAGTACTTTATCGGTTTCAGTGTCTATGACACGATAAAGTTGGCTGCGATTGCTGGCGTGCAATTCTTTTTCAATTCTATAGCCGTCAAGGATCATGCCCTCTTCGAGATAGGGGGGGAAAGGCAGCTCGGTGAGTTTTTGTGTGACGTCATTTACGTCTTGCTGGGGCAGTGCATCAACTCGAACCAATTGACAACTCAGGTTGTCGTTACTGTTATTTTCAAGCGCAAACTCGATAAGCTGTTGGCAATAGTCTTCGAGGCTGTTGTGTTCAGGATCTTTTGATTGATGAGCTTGAGCGGCTTCCATGACTGCACGAAGATCTTTTGATTTCACAAAATCATGAATGCCATCCGTCGAAAGCAGAAAGAGGTCTCCGGCTTCCACATCCAACACTCGACAATCCACATCCAGATTTACGTCCAGCCCCATGGCTCGAGCCAAGTAGGATTGGTTGTCGCTGATGTATGTGGTGTGATCCCGAGTCAGTTGTTCAAATTCATTGCCGCGTAAACGATAAATCCGACTGTCACCAACATGAAAGATGGTTGCGGTTTGGGATTTGAAAATAATGCAGCTTAAGGTGCTGACGTAGCCTTTACCGGCATCGATAAAATGTCGGCCTTGTCCATACAGCCAGCGGTTTAAGGCCGTTAATACCTTGGTCGTTGATTTCTTAACGCCCCAGGTTTCAGGGGTAGAGTAGTAGTCGTAGAGGAAGTTTCTGACGCAAGTTTCGCTGGCTTCTTTACCTGCTTCTGCAGCACTTACGCCATCAGCAATAATAGCCACTGCGCCTTTATTACTGAGTAAGGGGCCTTCAGGAATACGAATCCCAATCGCATCTTCGTTCTCTGGTTTTACGCCGGCTTCTGATCTTTGTCCGACCGTAAATTTTGCATCAGCGTGAAGATGCCATTCGCTCATGGTTCGTCCTTGTGTCAGTAATAGGTGTTTTCTTTGGAATGTAACGCAGGATCAACTGGTTACCTTTCCATGGATTAATTATTAATTCAATAAGAAAGCGACACTGCAAGCCAGTTTATACGGTGCTTGACAGGATTGATGGTAAAACATTTAAAGCGGTTGGTTGAATAATGAGCAGGTTTGTTTATTATCAGTATTAGTTACTAGACGATCGGTCTAAAATAAAAATAAGGATATCCGAGATGAGTACAAACCTACCAGGCCCAAAAGGAAGCTTCCTTTTAGGCAGCCTCAAACCATTCGCTGTGGATTTATTAAACTTTCTAACGACCACTCGACGTGAATACGGTGATTTTGTTCATTTCAAACTGGCAACGGTGGATAGCTACTTAGTTTCAAGACCACACTTAATTCGTCAGGTTTTGGTAACAGATCAAGACAAGTTCATAAAAAATCAGAATTTTTGGAAGCATTTCAAATCGCTTTTTGGGTTAGGGCTAATCACAAATGAGCATCAGTCCTGGCGAGTGCATCGCAAGTTATCAGCGCCTGCCTTTCAACCAAAGCGCATCGCTAATTACGCCGACTTTATGGTTGGTTATACCAAAGAGATGCTTGGTCATTGGGAAAATAATGCCGAAGTTGATCTTCATGATGAAATGATGGAAGTCACCGCCAAGATCGTTGCTAAAGCGTTGTTTGATGCTGAACTGGGTGAGCACAACGAACAGTTATTGGATGCTATGCATACCATTGAAGGGATGATTCCAACCCGGATGATGCGGCCGTTTGCATGGCAAGATGCTTTGCCTCTACCTTCGAACATCAAATACTCGAAGGCCTTACGGAAACTCAATCAGTTGGTGGAAGGCTTTATTCAACATCACAAAGCGCAAGAAGCACAAGGGAATGAAAGTAATTCTCTGTTATCTGTCTTGATGCAGGCGCGTTATGAGGATGGATCACGCCTACCGAATAAGCAATTGCGAGATGAGGTGATTACTTTATTTCTTGCCGGGCATGACACCACAGCTATCACCTTGTCCTGGACTTTCTATTTGTTGTCTCAACACCCAGAGAAGTTAACGCTTGTGGAAGAGGAGTTGGAGCGAGTGTTAGCCGGGCGAGATCCCGGTTGGGATGATTTAAAAACGCTTAGCTATACTCGCTCGGTCATTAAAGAAACTTTACGCCTGTATCCGGCAGCACATTTAATCGGACGCGAAACCACGGAAGATGTTGAGCTGGACGGTGTGAAGATTAAGAAAGGCGCTACGGTGCTTATGAGCCCATGGGTAATGGGCAGAGATGCAGAGTATTTTGACGACCCTCTGAGTTTTAAGCCGGAACGCTGGACACCGGAGTTTGAGAAAAGTCTCCCGAAAGGGGTGTACTTTCCGTTCAGTGCCGGGCCCAGAGTGTGTATCGGTGAAGGCTTTGCCATGATGGAAGCCGTTCTGTTGTTGGCTGTGATTGCTAAAGAATACCGTTTGGAGTGTGTCGATCGTGATGAAGTTGAGCCGTTTGCATCCATCACTTTAGTACCGAAGCGTGGTGTTAAAATGAGGGCGATTAGACGCAGTGAACACAATGCTCAACCTGATTATCAGTTTAAAGAGCAACTTGCTTGAGTCCTAATCATGCTCTTTGTAAGGAACCACCATCGGTTCGTGCTTTTCATTAAGGATAAAACCGATGGTTTGTCATAAGAAAAAGTGACCTTGGATGAAAAAAACACTAAACTGCCCGGTAATTTAAATGTAACAAAATGTAAATTAATCTGTTCTACAGGGTAATTTAGATAGAACTTGGGAAGTAATATGCAGCAACTGGCACGACGTTTGTTTAACAGTAATATCAAGAAAACCCTTCAGCATAGTATTCAAAAACCTTCAGAAGTTATCTCTCTTTATAAGCAAACCAAAGAAAACGCCAAGCAGCGATTTTTTTATGCCGATACCTTGGTTCAGGCCGAGAAAACGCCGTTCGAAGTGATTCATCAGCAAGACATTGTTACCGTCAGATATTACCCGCCATTAGAATGTGACAGCATCCAGGTCGAAGACGGCAAAGGCGGTGAATTCACGGTTGACGTCAACAAAGAGGCTTTTGAAACGCCGTTGGTGCTGGTGTCTCCGTTAGCTGTGAACATGTACATCTACGATTTATTTCCCCAGCGCAGTTTAGTGAAGTATTTAAGAGCACGTGGTTTTGAACTGTATTTGATCGACTGGGGTCGTCCTGGCTGGCGTCAAAATCATTTTGCCATCGAAACCTACATTACCGATCTCATGCCGGAAATGATTGCAAAGGTTCGTGAACACAGTGGTAAGCAGCAGTTGTCGCTGCATGGCTGGAGTTTTGGCGGTATGTTCAGTGCGGCATACTCAGCCCTGGATAAAGACATCAAAAACGTTGCTTTGATTGGTGCGCCGTGTGATTACCATGCAAACGGGGAATTAGGTGTTCAGTATCAACGTATTTCCCGTAACCTACGCTGGCTTGAAAAGCGCACCGGCTGGCGAGTGCACAACACCAAACAACGTTGGTGGCGTTCACCTGGCTGGGCGAATTCCATGGCGTTTAAACTGACTAACCCGGTGGGAAGTATCCAAGGCTATATGGATTTGCTAAAGAATCTGCACGATGAGGAGTACATTATTTCTCATGCAACTAATGGTGCTTTCCTTGATGATATGGTGGCGTATCCAGGGGCGGTAATTCAGGATGTGATTCAGTTCTTGTGGACGGACAACATCATGGCTAAAGGGGAGCTGCCTCTTCGCAACTTGAGAGTAAATTATTCCGATGTGACGGCCAATCTGTGTTTGATTACAGGTAAGCAAGACCCCATCGTTACTACAGATTGCGGTTTAAAGTTATTTGACTTGGTGTCGAGTGTTGAGAAGCATCACCAGGAAGTGAAGGGCGGCCACATGGGCATTCTTTCTGGCAGTAAATCGACCGTGGATATCTGGCCTCAAGTGGCAGACTGGTTAGCGGCACGATCTTAATTGTCGAGCCTCATGTTCGAAGCTTGAGTTTCGTTGAGATACATTTCCAGTGTGGAAATTAGCTCATCCGGCTTGAAGGGTTTGGGCAGGTGACTGTCCATCCCCACTTCCTTATACAACTTCACATCTTCACTCATGACATTGGCCGTTAAGGCAACAATAGGGGTGCGTTGATTCATACCTTTAGTGCGAATTAACTTGGTGGCTTCAACACCGTCCATTTCTGGCATTTGAATATCCATCAGGATGAGGTCAAAATGATCTATCTCGGCCTTATCGGCGGCTATTTCACCGTTGTCTGCGGTTGTTACTCTGAGACCAAACAAATCCAACATTTCTTGAGCAATCATTTGATTGATAGGGCTGTCTTCAACCAGTAGCACATGCTTGCCATTGAAATCTTGCTTTTCAATGTGTGCTGAGGCTTCTGAATGGTGGCTTGTTTCTGTGGCTATGCATTCGGTAATTCGAATGCTGTTAAAGGGAGACTCAATGCCGTAGAAACTTAGTGGAGTGATGGCAGACAATTCAAGCAGTTGGTCGGGGTATCCTAAAACATACGCAGTTTTATCTGGATGTTGTTCTAACAGCATTACAATGTAGTCCAGATCTTCCTTGCTATGAAGAGGAGGAAATTCAATCAACAGTTGTTGTGCAGTATTAAGTGTTTCAAAGGTGATTCCTGTTCTTTGTAGAGTCGCTTGTGCTTCCTGATTAGCTGTTTTACTCATATCAATGATGTGTACTGCTTTGGTCGTCAGATCCAGATTAGAGCATTTGATATCAAGTACTCGAGATGCACTCGCTTCGATGGGAAGCTTGATTGTAAAACAGGTTCCTACGTCCAGGCTGCTGGAGACATCGACAGTGCCGTCCATCAATTCTGTCAGGCTTTTAACGATGGAGAGGCCAAGCCCGGTTCCTCCGTATTTTCGGGTGGTGGAGAGATCTCCTTGGTTAAATTCGGTGAAAAGCTTGTCCATGGCTTTTTCATCAATTCCGACGCCGGTATCTGTGATTGTTATGTTCAGTTGTTGACTGGCTTGGTGAAAGGATACCTTGAGTTGAATAAAGCCTTCGTGAGTGAATTTAATCGCGTTCGAGACAAGGTTCGTGATGATTTGCTGTAATCGGGCTGGATCGCCTTGAAAATAAGCAGGTACTTCCGGCTCCACCAAAAAGTAAACATTAAGTGCTTTGTTTCTGGCGTTCGCACTCATGGTGGCTGAAATGCGCTCTAAGACATCAGCAATATCGACTTGAGTAATTTCAAGTTCAAGCTTTCCTGATTCAATCTTGCTAACGTCGAGAATATCGTTAATGACGTGCAATAAGGTATCGCTGGAAAGAATTACTTTATCTAGATAGTTAATGACTTCTGGTTTGATGGCTTTTTGGCGAGCCAGATTGGTTAAGCCTATGATGCCATTAAGTGGGGTTCTGATTTCGTGAGACATGTTGGAGAGAAATCGGCTTTTGGCCCGTGTGGATTCTTCTGCGGCGTTCCTTGCATCGATAAGCGCAATGGTTTGTTCTTTTAATGTTTGACTCATTCTGCGTTGAACAGAAAGTTGCCGAGAAATGATAATCAGGCCGGTTAGGGATATCCCGCCGATGATGGCAAGCAAGTAGATTTGAATCTTTAACGAGTGGTTCCAGGAATCGTGCATGTCTTTACTTTGCTTTTGAGCCGAGTGGATGACTTGTTGGCTGTATTGATTCCACAGTCGTCGGGCTTGAGCCAAGAGTGTATTGAATTGCTTGATATTGGATTTGTCATCAATGCTCATTGGGAGCACATAGCCCAGCTGATCTAGGTATTCTTGTAATTCAATCAGCTTGCCGGTTTCTCCATGGACTTGGTGGAAATTACCTGTTACATCACTCTTTAAGTCATTATTGATGCTTCCACGAATGATTTTGTATTGCATTTTCAAACGATGGAGATTTGAGGTCGTAGGCAGGTCTGAGAAATGTTGCGCTGTTAACTGCAAAGACATTAATTTAGTTTTTATGCCTAAGTTGTTATTGATGATGGCTAGAAACGGGCGACTGGTAAGTTGATTCAGGCTCTGGAGTTGAACGACCGAATAAAAAAGACAGCCGAGAAGAATTGCAGCTAACACAATAATATTGATGGTTAGGAAAGGGCGCTTGGTATCGATCAAAATACTATTGCACCTCTATGGTTCTTATTTGCCAAACAGATTTGTTGTAGTACAGATCGTTTCTTATATCTGGGTGATCTGAAAACGGAAATACCACAAATAGAGGCCCTCGGGTATCGAGTGTTAATTGTTGTCCGTTTTCATGAGTAGCTAAAATAACGTCGTATTTTTTTAAATCGGACATCTCAATCTCTGCCATATAATCATCCCAGGCAATGACGAGCACGGAGCTGCCTTTTGCGCCTACTTTTCGTAAGAGGTCTCTGAATAGGGGCCCCCGATAAGTAATTGGGATACTCGTGATATGATTTGTGGTCGTGATTTGATGTTGAGGAAGTGCGTTGATCGTTTTTCTGTCGATAAGTGCTAGATTATCCTGAGTCGTGACTGATATCTTACCTTTGATTTCAATCAGAACCTCTTTTTCAGATATAGCCGTCTCTGCAAGCAAATAAGACGGAAATAGCATCAAAAGAATTAGGACATTACGTATTGTTAAGCAATTAAACATATAAAAATACTCTTGTTTTTCTTTAGATGGAGTATAGACCTAAACTTAAGACTAGGAGTCCTGAGTACTTTTTTGCAGGGAAAAACTTTTCGATGATGTGCCTTATAGGTATCGAAACTAAGGCGATATTGAACAGATCAACAGTGAGTGAGTTTTGACGAAAGATGTAGACCCTTCGATTTGTCCTCTGTGTGGCAAAGGTAATTTTTGTGTGATGACCCAAGATTTGACTGACGGTGAATCTGGTCGTTCTATGAAGGCTTGCTGGTGTATGTCGGCCTCCTTTCCTGAGAACTATCAATCCTACTTGGCTCAGCAAGACCTGGATAAACGTTGTATTTGTGAGTCTTGTCTCGATCAAATGAATGCAGGCAAAGCTTAAATCTTCCTCTGTCTGTTTCTGATTATTCCTTGATATCTCTAAAAACCGCTGTGATAATCGCGCCTCGCTTTGGGTAGGTGGTATTTTAGATTCGAATCAACGCATCTGTAATGCTGCTTTTAAACGGGAAGTTGTGTGCTTGTTTGATGCCCTAATCAGACAAAATTCCAACGCTGCCCCCGCAACGGTGATGGAGCTAAGTTCAGTACTAAGCCACTGTGTTTGTCTATCAATGCTATGCCAATGATAGCAAAAGGACATGGGAAGGCGCTGAATGAAATCATGCTTAATGGTTTACTCCTAAGCCCGGAGACCGGCCTCTAGTGGTTCACTCATTCACTGAAACGTGCGGCGGGCACGTTAGGCGCAGGATCATGCTATTAAAATCTAAATTTTCTCCATCACACATTTCACTTTTCGCAGCCAGCTTACTATGCGGCTCTTACGCTCAAGCAGAGCTTCCTACAACGACAGAAACCACAGTTATTACGGCCAATCGAACGGCTATGTCAGTTGATGAAACTCTGGCTTCGGTAACCGTTATTACGCGTGAAGACCTTGAACGATCTCAGGTTCGTTCAACTCAGGAACTACTACGTCGATACGCGAATGTCACCATTAAAAACACTGGTGGGCGTGGTAAGCAGACCTCGATGTTCCTTCGCGGTACGGAGTCGACTCACACACTTTTCCTTATTGATGGGGTAAAAGTGGGGTCAGCAACCAGTGGGTTAACAGCCTTTCAAAACATCCCAGTCGATCAAATAGATCGTGTTGAAATTGTTAAAGGGCCGAGATCGAGCCTTTATGGGTCAGAAGCCGCTGGTGGTGTGGTACAGATTTTTACTCGTAAAGAACATCAGCAAGGCTTTACGCCATTTGTTCGAGTAGGTGCCGGTTCTGATGATACGAAAGAAATGGCTGTAGGTTTTGGGGCTCGAAACGATTATGCCTCTTTAAATGCTACATACAGCTATGAGGAAACCGATGGCATTGATACCTATAAAGGTTATGAGTCAGACGACGATGGTTTTGAAAACTCATCCTTAAGCGTCAACTCGGCAATGAATTTCTCTAAAGACACGGTGCTGACGTTCACTTATTTACAGTCTCACGGTCAGAATGAATTTGATGACACATTTTCCTTTTATCCAAACCAGGAAAGCAAAGACACTTTGCGTACCATTGGAGTGGGTCTGAACAGTCAAATCACCTCGGCATGGTCAACCGATGTTCAATTAGGGCGCAGTTGGGATAAGTCTCATACTTATGCGAATTATGTAAAGACATCGACTTATGAAACCCGTCGTGATTCTCTATCTTGGCTGAACCATGTGGCATTGTCTGATGTGTCGATGTTGACCCTTGGTTATGACTATCAGGAAGATCATTCTGTAACGACAGATAATTTTATTCAGAACGAGCGTTATAATCACGGTGTCTTCACACAGTTACAAACTGAGATCGAAGGTCACGACTTAGAAGCCAGTCTTCGATACGACGACAATGAACAGTTTGGATCTGAGCGAACAGGGAATCTGGCTTGGGGTTACAGCTTCGACAATGCCACTCGTGTTCGGGCTTCTTATGGAACGGCTTTCGTAGCGCCATCATTTAACTTTCTATATCACCCAGGATACGGCTTCTGCTGTTCAGGAAATCCGGACTTGAAGCCAGAGCAAACAGATACCTTTGAAATGGGTGTTGACGGCTCCATCGAATCGGTTGAGTGGTCTGCGACTTGGTTCAGAACTCGCGTTGAAGATCTAATCATTTCAGAAGCACCGGTTTATGTGCCAGAGAACGTAAGCAAAGCGCGAATTCAAGGCTTTGAGTTTGGATTCAATACCTACTTCTTTGATTGGGCCATTCGTTCAGAATTAACCTTGATCAGTGCGAAAAGCCGAAGTGGTGATACCTCTGGGAAACGTTTAATCAATCGACCAAAACAGACGTTGTCCGTCATGATGGATCGTGATTTTAATCGCTTTTCTTTAGGTGCGACGGTAATCGCTGAAAGCGAATCCTATGTCGATCAACAAAATACCGTGGCGCTTCCAGGTTATGCGACGTTAGATCTGCGTGCAGGGTATTTGATTACGGATGAGCTAAAGCTACAAGCCAAAGTCGAAAATATTCTTGAGCAGGAATACGAGTTAAGACGAGGCTATAACCAACCTGAGCTAACGTATTTAGTTTCTGTGACTTATCAGCCGTAGAGATCTATTTTTAACGTTATCGATCGTTAGTTTGAAAAAGCCGCTTGGTCATTGAGCGGCTTTTTCGTATCCGGTTCGTATCTGGCTTCTTATCTTGTAAGTCATTCCTTATAATGCTCGCCTTCTTTTATCGGTAATTCAGGACTGTTTATGAACCTTATGACGGTTGCCCTTGGGGTGGTGTGTTGGCTAATCGCCATTGTTTTTGGATATCGCAGCGTGAAGCACAAAGAAACGGATGGGCGTTTGAAAGTGATGAGAGCGACCTTAGGTGAAAAACGGGGTGTGATATTCTTTCGATTCACCTATGTTGCTATGCCGATCTTTATTGGTTCTATTATTATTGTGGCCGGGTTCCAGGGGTTAACCATTGCTGAATTCTTCATGGGAGAGCAATAACCTAGGCAGCTCTTCTAATCTTGAAGCGACTTCGACTCAGAGTAAGGTTTTAGGATAACGCAGGATGCTGAATACACTATCGACCTTGTTTCTTTTGCCGATTCTCTTACCGCAAGGGATCTATGTGCGCTTAACGACACCAAGACTGCCAGAAGCCAGTGGTGAGCGTGCAGGCGTGATTGGTGAAGGCAAGCTGCTCAAGGTTTTGATTTTGGGCGATTCAGCCGCGGCGGGTGTTGGGGCAGAGTGTCAGTCGCAGGCGTTATCCGGGCAATTGGTTGATCGGCTTAAGGAAAGCTATACCGTCGATTGGCGATTGGAAGCCTCTACCGGCGATAAAACATTGGATGTGATTGAGCGTCTTGAAGCTTTGGACGCGTTTGATGTGGACTTAGTGATCACATCAATTGGTGTAAATGACGTGACCAGTAGTGTGTCTCCGGCGGATTGGTATCAACAGCAACAACAGATGGTCGATCTGTTGCGCCAGAAGTTTTCGGTTCGTACTGTGTTAATGACACCCGTTCCACCCATGCATTTGTTCCCGGCGTTACCACAGCCATTACGCTGGTGTTTGGGGAATCGTGCGAATGAGTTGAACCATCGTATGAACGCTTTAATTCAAACTAATGTATTCTGTCATTTGATTGAACCAGGCTTTGAACTGGATCAATCCTTGATGGCAAGTGATGGCTTTCACCCAGGGCCAAAGCTTTATCAACAATGGGCTGAAGCCTTAACGTCTCATATCTACAAGCTTCAGCCTTAAGTTGACTGTCTTGGGCTGTGTTTAGTTGCGGTACAGTGTTTGGATAAGGTGGAAACCGAACTGAGTTTTTACCGGGCCATGGATTTCAAGAATGGCTTTCTTAAAGACGACCTGATCAAAGGCTTTTACCATCTGGCCGGGTCTGAACTCACCCAAGTCACCGCCTTTTTTGCCAGAAGGGCATTCAGAATACTTTTTCGCGAGTTTGGCGAAATCCTCACCTTGTTGAATGCGTTTTTTAAGCTTCTCTGCTTCCGCAGCGGTTTTCACTAGAATATGTCTTGCACAAGCGATCATTGACTTATCTCAACTATTGTTCGATTGGTCAGTATAACGCATCTGCTTTAAAGCCACTAACTGCCTGGTCTCAATGGGATTTTTACCATTTGATGCGACAATTTGTCGCAGTGACATACATACTTGATAAGAGATAATGCCACCCATGAATTCGACGCTGGAAAATATTACTCAAAACAAGAACCTAAGATTGCTGTTCCTACTCAGGAATGTGGCCATCGCCGGGCAACTTTTGTCCGTAACGATTGCTTATTGGGGCTTTAATCTTGAGATTGCTGTTAAGCCGATGCTGGTGGTTATTGGCTTATTGGCGTTGGTTAATGTTTTCACTGTTTATCGCCTGAAAAGTAAGGCTGACGGACTGACGTTAGGTCGGCACGAGGTCTTTATCCAATTGCTGATTGATGTACTGGCTTTATCAATCCTAATTTATTTTAGTGGCGGAATTTCTAATCCATTTATTGGTTTCTTTATTCTCCAGGTCGTGATTGCCGCGATTTTACTCGAACCTATCTACACCTGGTTAATTGTGGCGATTACAGGTTTTGCCTATTTGATTCTCTCTTACTTTAGCTATGACGTAGCAGGTCTTAATCACGGAACTCTTAATTACGGAACTCTTAGCCATAATACAATGACTATGAACGGTCATGCAGGGCATGCCGGTCATCAAATGAGTGAATCGCCGTTTAACCTGCATCTTCATGGTATGTTTTTGGGGTACGTGATTGTGGCGGTTTTGGTTGCGTTCTTTGTGGTTCGTATGGCTAACAATCTTAGAGAGCGTGATCAGGAAATCTATCGTATTCAACAACAAGCCTATTCCGAAACGGAAATTATGAAGTTAGGGATGTTGGCGGCAGGCGCAGCGCATGAATTGGGAACGCCATTAAATGCCATTCAATTGGCGACGGATGAACTGAAAGCCAGCCTAGAAGACAACACAGACGTTCAACCCACGCTTAATTTATTGTCTCGGCAGGTTTCTCGTTGTTGTCAGTCCGTGAATGACTTGATGACGGTTGTTCGACAGCCTCGTGCAATGAGTGCCTCTGAAGTAGAAATTAACCAGTTTCTGGAAACGCTTTCGGAAAACTGGAATCACTTGAATCCAACCAAAGAGCTGAACTGCCAATTGGATGAGACAAAAGATCTTAAAGTGGTGGCAGATAAACTCTTGTCTCAATCCATTATTAATCTGTTAGATAATGCCGCGCGTGTTTCTGACAAAGCTATTCAGCTAATCAGTCGTCGGACCGCCAAGAAGGTTGAGATTGTCGTTCAGGATTCTGGCCCTGGCATGCCGGAGCACGTTCAACGAAAGTTAAAAAATCACATGCCGGTGACAGATGAACAAGGTAATGTTCGTCTAGGTTTGTTCCTTGTAAATACGTTAGTTCAACGCATTGGCGGTGCATTAAGTTTTACCACTTCATCGTCTGGGAAGTCTCAGGTCGTGTTGTCTATCCCTGTGGCGGATAATGTTGAAAATAGAGGAGGGTCAGCACATGACTGATCAAGAGCAATCAATGGATTCCAGAGCGGATCTCAATGGTGATGATCATGATCAGCCTAGTGTATTGATTGTTGATGACGATCTCGATTTTTCAGAAATCCTAGCCTTGTCTTTCAAACGGAAAGGCTACCGCTACAAAATTGCGCACGATGTTGCGGAAGCAAAAGTTCTTATCGATCAAGAGCAGTTTGATTACGCGACGTTAGATCTGAGAATGCCAGGGCCCTCTGGGCTCACCCTGATTGAAGAGTTTGTCGAGAAAAGTCCGGGTGTACGCATCGTTGTGCTTACTGGGTATGCCGGTATTAATACCGCGGTAGATGCTATTAAGTTAGGCGCTGTACATTACTTAGCGAAGCCTGCATCTATCGATGAAATTATCACAGCCATGACGACCTATCAGGCGAACCCGGATCAACCGATTGCAGAAAAGCCGAACACCATAGGTATGTTGGAGTGGGAGCGTATTCAACAGGCGTTGGCAGATAACGATTTCAATATTTCTGCAACAGCGCGTCAGCTTGGTATGCATCGAAGAACACTGCAAAGGAAACTACAGAAGAAGCACTACCGAGAGTAGTTCGGAACCTCTAACACGTTCCAGATATCACCGTTAAAACATAGTTTTTACCAGTGCTTTATCGCACCGGTACGGGATTCCTTTTGCCTGAAAAAAGGTCTCCTTGAATTACTAAAGAAAAGAATTAAACAAATTAAGCACTTACAAATTTATCTTATGTTGATGGGGAAGCGTTATTATGATCAATAAACCGTATTTAGCGGCAGTGCCTCTGTTACTTTCCAGCGTGTTGCTTTCTAGTGAATCACTAGCTAATGAAGCTGCTCAGGAAGAGGTTAATCGCAGCCAGCATACCAAAACCATACAGATTATTGGTGTGGCTGAAGAGACTTCTATAGATACTCAACTAACACCTGAATCTTCTGCAATTACACATCCGATTAAAGACTCGGGTGAGTTGTTACGTTCTGTGAATGGTGTGACGGCGCTGCGTCGTGCAGGCCATGGCTTTGAGCCTATTATTCGTGGGCAACAGCAAGGTCAGATTAATATCTTGTCCGATGGTGGTTACATTGTCTCGGCATGTCCAAGCAGAATGGACCCAGCAACGAGCTACATCGGCATGGAATCGTTCGACAGTGTTACTGTTATCAAAGGCAACCGTTCAGTAATTTATGGCAGCGGTGGTTCGGGTGGTACGGTGGTGTTTGAACGTCAGCGTCCGATATTTGAAGATAAACCATATCAAGGAAAGATCACTCTAGGTCATACCGATAATTCGGAAGCAACCAGTGGTTCGATTGATGTTGCAGCTGGCGGCTCAATTCGAGGCAGTCAACAAGGGTTTGTTCGTGCTTATGCAGAGAAAACAGAATCCGGTCACTATGAAGATGGGAATGGCGATACCGTTTCTTCCGCGTACAAGTCTTCAATTCAAGGCCTCATGCTGGGCGCTGATGTTACTGAGTCTGATTACATTCAGCTTGGCTATGAGCAAAGTCGTCAGGATGATGTGTATTACGCGGGTAATGGTATGGATTCCCCGTACGCGGATGCAGATCATATTCGTGCGAAGTGGGTTCACGATGTCTCTTTAGGATTTGTCGACGATTTTGAGTTGAGTGTGTATCGCAGTGATGTAAACCATTTAATGGATAATTACACCGTTCGCGATCGCCGACCTGTGATGGGTATGCCTCCTATGCCTATGGGTATGGCTGCACCTTCCAGTACGGATAGCTGGGGTGGTCGTCTATTAGCGAATACTCATCTAGACTCTGCGGATTTGCGTTATGGTGCCGATTACCGCGCCAGTAATCAGGAGGCGACCCGTTATATGGATAACGACACTAATTATGGTAACGGTTTTGCCATGTCGACCTCCATTCTGTGGCCTGATGCTCAGCTAAGAAATACAGGTGTGTTTGGTGAAGTAGATTACTTCTTATCGTCTGAAGATACCTTACGTGCGGGCGTTCGTGTTGATCACTGGACGGCGGATGCGAAAGCAGCGGACGATACCTACAACATGATGCCTGCTCGTACACCGAATGAACTGTACGAAACCTATTACGGGTATGAGGCTGATAAGCGTTCTGAAACTGAAGTAAGTTTGGTTGTTGGTTGGGATCGCGCACTAAGCGATACGATGGCGTTGAATGTAAATTTGAGTCGTACCGCTCGTGCTCCTGAGGCGACTGAACTTTACATCGCTTCTGATAAAGAAATGATGGGCAATCAGAATGACTGGGTAGGTAACCCTGAAATTGATTTCGAAATTCATCATCAATTAGACGTAAGTTTAAGCCAATCAACTCGACAATATTCATGGTCGGCGACTGCTTTCTACGATCAGGTGGAAGACTACATTGAGCGCTATCAGGCGGGTACAGGAATGATTTCGATTCTTAAGTACCGTAATGTGGATGCAATGTTGGCTGGTCTAGAGCTTGAAGGTCAATACAAATTTACGGAAGAGCTGTCTTCTCGTGCGACACTGGCTTATACCCGTGGTATGAACACCGATGACAGTACGGATTTGTCTCAAATCGCACCGCTAGAAGCGCATTTGTATGCTGACTATAACACCGCAAAATGGGGCACAGGCTTTGAGTGGGTTGTTGCGGATGAGCAAACACATATCAGTGAAACCAGTGGCTATGATGCTGGTGAGACTTCCGGCTTTGGCGTTCTGCATTGGCAAGCACACTACAACGTGCTAGACGATCTAACAGTAAAAGCAGGCGTCGAAAACGTGTTCGATAAGGCCTATGCCTATCATGTAAACGCGGCAAAATCTGACCCATTCAGCTCGGATGCGGTACGTGTTAACGAGCCTGGTCGTCAATTCTGGATCAAAGGTGAGTTTGTTTTCTAAATTCTCTCATTAATTACAGTATCGGAGGCCCTTTTTGTTAGGGCCCCACCAAAACCGAATGATGAAATTTTCTTTAACTTGCTCTTAAGTTTCTCAGAGAATTTTGTTACTCGGTTTTTTATTTTTTGAGGAACTGATAACGCTATTTGATCTCTAATGGTGGCCTTAAACAATTTACGGTTTCTTTGTGCCATGGAGTTCTGCTTTAATGGGGTTAATAAAACTTGGACGTTAAAAATAAGGATGTCGGATGAGCAGTAATAGACGCTATCTCAGCATTGTCGATAACGGATTTCTGATCACGGAAACAGAAGATAGCCCAAAGCATATTGGGAGTTTATTAATTTATAGAAAGCCTGAAGGTGCCGATGACAATTTTGTTCATGCACTTTACAAGAAATGGCTTACTGTCAAAGAAGCTTACCCGCCATACAATCTTAAACTCAATATCACCAATCCTTTAACGCCTTTCTACACTGAAGACCCCGATTTCGACCCTGTGGATCATGTTGAATATTTGAAAATGCCTGAAGGCTCAAGCCGTGAAAAGCTTTATGCCAAGGTGTCTGAGCTTCATGAATCTTTAACAGATCGTTCTCTGCCATTATGGCGGTGTTATGTTATTGATGGGTTGAGTGATAATCGCTTTGCTGTCTATTTTAGAGGCCATCATTGCATGGTAGACGGCATTTCTGCCGGTAAAATTATGATGGAGTTTCATGCAAAGGATGCTGAAACTTTGGATCTACCACCTTTCTGGGCCATGCCGGATAATCCATACAACAAGAAATCGTCGCGCAAAAAACCTTCTATGATTGATCGTCTTAAAAATATGGCGACCAGTAATGTTAAAACGGCTGTAGGCATTTCGCGTATTTCAACGCAGCTTTGCCTTGAAGCGGCAGGGTTAACCAAGAACGCTATTTCTTTGCCCTTCACCTCATCTAAGTCGGCACTGACGGGTTCCATTACTTACAAGCGTTCTTTCTCAACGGCTTCCTTGCCGATGGATCGGGTGAGTAATCTTCAAAAGATTTCCCGTAACACGCTTAATCATGTGGCTTTAACCTGTTTGGATGGTGCGATTCATCGATATTTGGATCATATCGGCCGCCCATTAGATGAACCTTTGACGATCACTATGCCGGTGTCACTGAGACGTGAAGATGCCAAAGTGGGTGGCAATCAAATTGGCTTGGTTGCTACTAAGTTGGCAGATCGTACGGATGATCCAGTGATTCGTTTGAGAGAAATCGGTGTTTCTTTGCAGAGTATTCGTCATCAGATTGATACCTCTCCGGCAGCAAGTATTCAGGCTTATTCGCTATTAACCAATGGCTTCTCTCAGTTGATGGAGTCTGCCAAAGCGGCACAGTTCATTCCGGCGTTGTCTCATACCATCGTGTCAAATGTGCCTGGCCCGAAACAAACTTTGTATATGGAAGGTGCTGCGCTTGAAGAGTGGTACCCGGTAAGTACGCTAGGACCTGGCCACCGTTTGAATGTCACTATGTTCTCTTACGATGGGCAGCTGCATTTCGGTTTAATTGCTTCTAAAGATTATTTGCCGGATTTAAACGTGTTAGGTGGTTACATCTATGAAGCCTTTGAAGAGCTAGAAGCAGTGCTTCAGTCACCGGATATGGGAACGTCTTTGTTAGAAGCTAAACGTCAACACAGACGAGCCGAAACTCAATAATTCAGAGGATCCTTAGCTCTAGTTAATTACTGTCAGCAGGCTTCATTTCGATGGAGTTCTGCTTCTATAAATTGGTCTAATGCTGGCCGAAGCAGGCACTGACAACCCATTTCTACCAGCATCAAGTAGATGCCGCCAATCACGCGATTAATAAAGACCGTATCTGCGGAGGGTTGGAAGTCATTCCAATAAGGCAGTACGCTTTTCCATTCTTTCAGTACCTTTTTGTGCACGTTTGACTGTGCAAAGTCGAAGGGCTCTTCTTGTTCAAATGGCGCCATGAAGATATCCGTCCATAACTGATAAAAGTCATCGGGTATACGTTTGTTACTGGCGGCACGAACATTAAGATCCAATAATGCTTTATCTAGAACTTTGAAGTCTCGATTAATAGCACTGCTGAGGCAGTCCAAAAAGGCTTGTTTGTGCTTGGCTGAAATTGGGCTAACGCTTCCAAAGTCATACACAATCAAAGTGCCATCAGGTTTAAATGCGAAGTTTCCAGGATGGGGATCGCTGTGGAAACCGTCAAACTCAAACACTTGCCGGCCAATAAAGTGGAAGAGGGTGTGGCCAATTTTATTAATGATGTCTTGTGGAATCTGTTTAGGTACTTCCTTGATCGTAAGACCCTGTTCGAGGGTTGTGGTCAGTATACATTTTGTCGAATACTGGTCGATGACCTCAGGAATTATGATGTTTGAATCTGATTGGTGGAAGGTTCTGAAGCGTCTCAGTTGTTCAGCTTCTTCAATATAATCCAGTTCGCGTATTAGAGTTTCGGAAAGTTCTTCAAAAACCGCTTCCAGTGCGGAAGGATCAACTTTCAGTAAACCACCAAACTTTAATAATCGACGCAAATGTTTGAGATCAGATTTACATGCCTTTTCAACACCAGGGTATTGAATTTTCATGACCACTTCTTTGCCGTCATGAGTTAGTGCTTTATGGACTTGGCCAATTGAAGCTGAAGCTATCGGCTTTTTGTAAAACTCAGCGAAGAGGTTTTCAGGGTAGTCACCCAGTTCCAAAATGATTTGACGCTCGATGACGGAATAGTCCATTGACGGTGCTTGGTTTTGCAGCGCGGCTAGCTCTTCTGTGAATTCTTTAGGGAAGAGATGCTGCATTTGGGATAGCATCTGCCCAACTTTCATCGCAGCACCTTTAAGCTCACCGAGTGTTGTGACTACCTGTTTACCGATTTCTCTGTAAAGCTCACTCTTTGCGTCATCAGAACGGTGGGATTTTTGAAAACTGGAACGAATACGATTGCTGGCATATTTACCAACAATTGATGCCGTCATACCAGCAAGACGAGTGGCTCGCTTACGGTGGCTGATCCATTTGCCTTTATGTCGACTGTCTTGATCGTGTTCGCTCATAGTTATCCATACAAAGTAAATTAAACGTCGGCTTGTTCAGGATTCTCAAGTGCCAGGAACAGTTCTTCCAGCTTTCCACCCATTTGAGCCAGGGCAAAAATAGCTTCAGGCAATTGTTGTGCAAATACGGGAAGGCTGTCTTTAAGTAATTGTGGGTTTTCAGCGCGTTCAATGTTCAGATCTGGCGCTGCGAGTGTTGAAATCAAACCTAAAATTGAATAGACCTGATCTTCTAGGTTGAGATCACCACGCATACTTACATCTAGATTATTAAACTTTTCAATGGTTTCTTTCCATAGCCCCTCGATAGAGGTAAATGCAGTAATGAAGCCTTGGCAGAAATGTTCTAATTCCATACGCTCTACTGCGTCTTCTGACCATGAAAGGTTAACAATCGGTTTGCAAGTACCAGCCATGATATCATCAAAGGCTTCTTTGTAATGTTGAACCATATTCAGAATGATGGCTTGCATTTCAGTTTGCTTCTCTGCATTAGCTGACTCGCCGTTAAATACCATTGGTAACCATTGTTCGGTTGAAAGAAATGCAGGTGCTGAAAGTACACCATAGAGAAGACCAATAAACTGTGTGTAGTTTAATGTACCTTGAGGTCTGTCGCTGTGGTTTAGAAATTCTTTGAGGTTTTGACGATCCGTATCGGTCAGGGAAGGGAGTTGATCAGACATGATAAGCATCCTTTATTTTATAACTTTCTCTGACATCCAACGGGCATTCTCCTCTTCATTAAATATCAGAACTCTATTCCCAGAGTAGTGGAAAAGCCGATCCATGGCTATGGGTAGTCCTTTAAAATTCCTGTTTCACTTTGTCTGAAGCTTCTAATCTGCTTTAAATATGTCCGGGGTTTCAGCTCGATGGAAACCTTCAAAGGGCTCGCAATTTTCAGCTTTCGGAAGTGGCCACACGCGATTGCCTAAAGATGCGCCACCATCGATTCGAATAGAGGTTCCGTTGATGAAGGCTGCAGCCGGTGATAGTAGGAAACAGATCATGCCACTGATTTCAGATTCTGTGCCCATTCGCTTCATTGGAACGGCATCTTTCAGCTTAGGAATAATGGCTTTGAACGCCCCGTCGTAGGTATCCATACCGCTGGAGATAATCCAGCCCGGTGCAATAGCGTTGACTCGAACGCCTTTGTGCCCCCATTCAAAGGCAAGTGTCTTAGTAATGTTGTCCATTCCGGCACGGGCTGCCCCCGAGTGAATCATGCCTGGCATACCACCCCACATATCCGCGGTGATATTGACGATTGCGCCGCCGGTTTTCGACATGCTTTGATTGAAGACTTCTCGTGCAAACAGAAAACCACCCATCATGTTAGTCTTAACTACCGCTTCAAAGCCTTTTTGCTTTATCGTCGCCGCTGGCCCAGGGTATTGACCGCCTGCGTTATTGATGAGTCCATCAATTTTTGAGTGCGCAGCGAGCACATCTTTCACGACTTGAGCCACGGTTTCTTCTTCCCGAATGTCGCACTGGTAGTAGTCTGCTTTTCCGCCGTCAGCTTCGATCTCTTTTTGAACCCGTCCGAGCTTTTCTGTGTTTCTGCCAATCAAACTGACAGAGCCGCCTAACGCCGCAATTTCATGGGCCGTGCAACGTCCGATTCCACTGCCACCTCCTGTAACAATGAAATGCTTGTTTTTAAATATGCCTGGCCTTAGAACGCTGTCAAAACTCATGCTTACATCCTTTAATTGAGATAGGGCGATGTAAATCGGTTATTACATCTTCAGAGTTGAATTATGTTACCAAGCGGTCGCTTGGTTTTGAATGGCCGGTTTGTTCACTTTTACTGAAGAAAATGATCTTAAAAGCAAAGTAGGGCATAATGTTATGTTGTAACGATATTCCTTTTATTAGAACGGTTTGATTAGGGCGGTTATGAACGAAATTACTATCCAAACTCCAGACGATTGGCACTTACATTTCCGTGATGGAGACATGTTGAAAGAAACAGTTCCGGCGACAGCTCGTTGTTTTAAACGCGCCATTGTAATGCCGAATTTGGTTCCACCCGTAACGACCGCCGATATGGCAGACGAGTATCGCCAGCGTATTTTGGACGCGCGTCCGGCGGGTAGTGATTTTGAACCCTTGATGACCTTGTACCTTACAAACAGCACCACAGCCGATGACATTCGTGAAGCGAAAAAACGTGGCGTGATTGCAGCTAAGTTGTATCCGGCAGGTGCTACAACAAACTCTGATGCAGCAGTGAGTGCGCTAGAAGGTTTGTACCCAATCTTCGAAACCATGGCAGAAGAAGGCATGTTGCTATTGGTTCATGGGGAAGTAACGGACAATCACATTGATATCTTTGATCGTGAAAAAGAATTCATTGATCGTCACATGGCGCCAATCACCAAGCGTTTCCCACAGTTAAAAGTCGTGTTCGAACACATTACGACCAAAGATGCGGCTCAGTTTGTTGAGGCGGCTTCAGATAAAGTAGCTGCGACCATCACGCCTCAACATCTTTTGTTAAATCGCAACGATTTGTTGGTGGGGGGCATTCGTCCGCATAACTTCTGTTTACCAGTGTTGAAACGTAACATTCACCAAGAAGCTTTAAGAGCAGTGGTGGCTAAAGGGTCGAATAAGTTCTTCTTGGGGACTGATTCAGCACCGCATGAGAAACATCGTAAAGAATCTGCATGTGGCTGTGCTGGTTGTTACAGCGCTTGGTCGGCATTAGAATTGTACGCTCAAGTGTTTGAAGATTTGGGTGTTATTGAGAAGTTAGAAGGCTTTGCAAGCCACTATGGTCCGGACTTCTATGGGGTTGTGCGCAATGAAGGCACCGTGACTCTGGTTAAAGAAGAGTGGGTCATTCCGGAAGAAATTACCTTACCTAACGGCAATCCTATTGTACCGTTCTTCGCGGGGCAGGCCGTGAACTGGAAGGTGAAAGGTTAATCTCTTAATCTGTTTTTGGATTTAAAATCTCTAACCTCATAAGTTGCGCTTTTTCTAAGTGCGCCTTATGAGGTTTTCTTTGGAAGTTCCAGGCTAATCTTAAAGCCTATCTCATTTTCTCCTAGCGTTTGTTTTTCTACATAGATATGCCCGCCTAATCGAGTGACTAAGCCTTTGACTATGGATAACCCAAGCCCAAGGTTGGTACTTCCGGGGGTTCTGGCTTTGTCGGCACGGTAGAATGGCTCGAAAATATCCTTGATCTGGTCGTCACTCATTTCTTGGCTGTGATTGGTCACAGATAACTTGTGATGTTCCTTGTCCGATATTAGCGTTATTTCAATTTTGGTGTCTGGCTGACGATATTGAAGCGCATTGGATATCAGGTTTCTTAAGATGGTATTTAACCAGTTGTCTTTGGTATTAATGATGAACTTACCATCTTTAGGTGTGATGTTAAGTTCGATGCCCAAATCGGTTTGGTTCTCGAATTGAAGATCCTGAATTAAGGCATTCAGTGTCTCAAGCATATCTTCTCGATCTTCAAGGTTGGATTGCTTCTGTTCAAACAGTGGGAGTGTGAGGGTGTGTTTGATGATCTGTTCGAATTGCGTGATTTCTGTTTGGATTCGTTTGAACATGGCTTGGCCTTGCTCGCTTTGTAGATCTGTTTCTCCCTCGAGAAGCGCCAATGCCACTTGCATTCGACTGATCGGAGCACGTAATTCATGAGACATGTCTTGAATGAGTCGGCTTTGATGGTTGTAGGCATGTTTAAGCTGTTGTGTCATGCGGTCGAAGTCGCAAGCAAGTTCCGCAATCTCGTCTTTTCGCTTCTTGAATTGATCTGAAATCTGAACGTCTAAATCCCCATCGGCCAAAGCGTTGGTGGCCTTTTGCATGGCTTTTATTGGACGAGAAAAATTACGAGCCAATAAGTAACAGCAAACTCCGGTGAATAGGGCAATGATTAAGATGACGAGCCAAATGTTGTGTACCATGTGCCGAAACAAGTCACCGGGTCTTGGAGGATGATTAAAGATCAGCTTATAGCCTGAACCTTGGTAATCGGTAAGGTAGTAGCCAAAGAATACATTTCTCCCTTGGCGCTGTGCTACGGTTTTTTGTTCTTCAGTGATTTGGTCTGCAACTTCTTGAATATGTAGCGGAATAGGGCGGTTAAGTAGGTCTGAACTCTCTGAAAGCACATAGACTTTATGGGGTTCGATACGCTTATTTATTTTCATCGCCCAGGATTTGAGCCCACGTTCTCCGTGCCTTTGATAAGACATTTCTGCTTTGACTACAGCACGTGATAAGGGCGGTGGCAATTCATTAGATTCTGGTTTCGATAGCCGCAATATAATCACTGTGATCATGATGGTTAGAATCATCATCAGCCAGAAAGAAACGAATATTTTTCCGAATAGGGTGCGCATGTTGTTGATCTATTAGTTGTTGGTCTAATAAGAGTGTGCTGCGTGATCTGAAAGTAATTCTTCTTTGAAAAGATAACCTTGACCTCGGATGTTTGCTATGAGGTCTGGCGGCAAGCTTTCTCTGGACAGTTTTTTTCTTAGATTGCTGACATGGACGTCAATGGCTCGGTCGTACATCTCCAAAGGACGATTTAATACATCCAGTGTGAGCTGTTCTTTGCTGAGCACTTCACCTGGGTTCGACATGAATACAAACAAGAGTTTGAACTCTGCGCCAGTTAACTGGATAGGGTTCTCTTTATAGTAGGCTTCGTATCTTGATGGATTAATGTTCAAGCCTGCCATTTCAATGGAAGTTGGCTTAGTTGCAGTGTCATCAACGTTGTTGGTTGTCGCTTGTGTTCGTCTCAGGATGGCTTTAATTCGAGCAACCAGCTCTCTTGGATTACAAGGCTTGGCAAGATAGTCATCTGCGCCCATTTCGAGTCCGATGATGCGGTCGATGTCCTCGGTTTTAGCCGTTAGCATCAGTACCGGAAGCTGCGATTGCTTTCTAACTTCCTTGAGGGTTTCCAGGCCATCAAGCTCCGGCATCATGATATCCAGTATCATCAGGTCAGGTGTCTGTTGCTCTAGTCTTGAAAGGGCTTGTCGGCCATCGTAGGCACTTTCTACGTCATAACCTTGGCCAGATAAGTAACTGGATAGTAGTTCATTCAGTGTGACATCGTCATCGACGAGCAAGATAGTAGTCATAAGTTCTTATGTTAATTTCTGAAAAGATCTCGCTAATTTTAGCTTGTAATCTCTATTGAGGGTTATTTGCTTTACTCAACTTAACTATGGTGTAGGTGTTCAGCTTAGCCCTCATGAAGGGGGCTTTGAATTTCTATCGAAGTGAGGGAGCCTCTAAAGTCTTATTCTTTGCACATACTTTACATCCTCTTTACCTAGTTATGACCCACATTAACACTTAGGGAAATTAGACTGTGTTCATTGATTGGCCATGCACATGAATACAAACATAGCCGATTACAAATGAATTTTTTACCGAGGTGATGTATGAAAAAAGCAACTAAAGCAATCTTATTAGCGGGTGTTCTTACTTTGAGTCTTCCTGTATTGGCGTTTAGAGGTGGCATGGGTGATGGTTTTGACGGCAGACATCATGACCCAATGCAGAAGTTTGAGCGTATGAGCTTAATGTTGGATTTAACAGATGAACAGATTGCTCAAGTTCGTCCAGTCATTGAACAGCAGATGAAGGATAAGGTTGAACGTCACAATAGAAAAGACTCAATGCGAGACTTGCGTAAAGCCATTGATAATGGTGCCAGCCAAGCGGAAATTGAAGCCATAGCAGATAAAGCTGCAAGTGCTGTAAAACAGCGCATATTGGATCGCGCGAAGGTTATGAGCGCAATGAATCAAGTGTTAACGCCAGAGCAAAAAGAGAAACTGGAGAAGCTTAAATCTTTAAGGGAAAACCGCATGTCTCGCCATATGAAACACTAATATTTACTGGCTGTAGGTGGCAGCTCCTACAGCCTTTTTCTGGAATGTAACGGTTTGTGTCTTAATGTTGTTTCTTGTCGTGCCTGAAAGGAATTGCTGCCAAAAAACTCTATACTTCAGCTTTGGTTGTCATATATAAGTATGTACTAATTAAAATAACAATAAATAAGTACGAATCGTTTATGCCGTTGAAGCACCTAATTTGTTTTTGCCTTTTTTTCCTATGGATAGGGCAATCTACAGCCTCAGTACTTGCCCAAGACACGCATTCCAGTGTGCCTTTAAATGTGTATTTACAAGAATCACAAGTTATCGATGTTAGCTTTCAATATTTAGAAGACGTCAACTCAGAGTTTAATCTCTGGCAAGCGATGAGTGTTGATGACTCGGCTTGGACGCTTGTGAATGGTGGTGGCGGAAGCTTCGGCTTTTCTCATTCTACTTTTTGGTTAAGATTGGATGTTAAAAATGGCATGTCCGATCCTTCTAAAACCTTAGTCGTAGTGAATTATCCATTACTGGATTCATTGGATTTTTATCTGGTTCGAGGGTCTGATGTTATCAAAAGTAGTGAAGTTGGTGATTTACGACCTTTTTCCAATCGGGAAATTTATCACCCCAGTTTCGTCTTTCGTCTATCTCAGGAAGTAGCTGATGCTGATCGAGTGTATATACGAGTTCAGTCCCAAGGCACCATGGTTTTTCCTCTAGAGCTATGGCAGGAAAAACCGTTTTACGAACATACCTCTAAAGCAACCAGTTTTTATCTATTTTACTTCGGCGGAATGTTTATCGTTGTTCTGTTGAACTTTGCCATTTTTACCATGCTGCGTGAGCGGATTTATTTATATTACGCCTTAGCAAATACCGGTTATATGCTCTTTTTCGCGTGCATGAGAGGCTTTGCCAATCAATTGCTGTTCCCAGAGTGGCCAGAAGCTGGTAATCAATTATTGCTGACTGTATTGCCGATTATGTCGCTGTTTTCTTTGCTGTTTGCGCGCGACTTTCTTCAATCAAGGCAGCATGCGCCTAAACTGGATGTGTGTTTGAGAGTGATGATCGGTCTGGAGCTGATCAACTTCCTTTGTTCATTTGTTCTTTCATACGATGCGTCAATTCGGTTGTCTGCTATTGTTTCCGTACCTTTCTTTATCACCTTATTGATAGCAGGGCCGATTGTTTGGGCTGCGGGTAACAGGGCTGGTGCATTATTTACGTTTGCCTGGTCAATGCTAACGCTAGGCAGCATCATCACTCTAATGCGCTTTATGGGGATGCTTCCGGAAAACTTTATTACTCATTTTGGCATGCAAATTGGTTCGGGTGCAGAAGCGGTCATCCTGATGATTGCTCTGGCTTATCGCATCTATAACGAGCGCGAGGCCAAAATTTCCGCTCAGTTGGCCAGTATCGAGCAGGCGAAGCAAAAGCGCGATTCTCAAGAAGCGCTTGTACAAGCCATGTTGCATGATCCGGTAACCAAGCTACCAAACAGAAATCTGTTCGAAATGGCGTTTAACGAGCGCATTACGTCTCAGCCGGAAGGCGACTACATGGTATTTTTGATCCGTATCGAGCGATATATGGATATCAGTCGGACTTTGGGCTTAGCAACGGGTGAGTCGGTACTTCAGGCGCTAGCCGATCATTACAGTAAAGAGATTGCACGACTCAATGGCATAGTTGCTTTGGAGAATACTCCGACAGAAGCACATTACTTATGCAACTTCTCCGGTGATACCTTTGGTGTGATGCTGGATTTGTCAGAGATTCTTCCGAATTCTAAACAGCATTTGAAATTCATCGATATGCTCAAAAAGCCCTTCGAGTTCGGAGGGTTGAGTTTGGATCTGAATCCTAAATTTGGTGCAGCTCGCTACCCAAAACATGGCCATGATGCTGAAGAATTGATTCGTAATGCGATTGTAAGTATTGAGACTAAGAAGACCAATCGGTTAGGTATCAGTTTCTATTCGGAAGAGCAGGATATTTATCATGAAGGTCGTCTGACTTTAATGTCGAACTTAAGGGAAGATCTTCAGAAAGATGCGCTTGAGTTGTTCTATCAACCAAAGTTGGCCTCGGATTCCGGTGCTGTGGTTGGTATGGAAGCTCTCATTCGCTGGAATCATGAACAGTTAGGCTTTATTCCGCCCGATGAGTTTATTCCCTTGGCTGAAGAGACCGGTGTTATCTCAAGACTGACCCGCTGGGTAATTCGTAGAGCATTGATGGACTTTATCGTGTTTCGTGAGGGTGGATATGAAGGCGATATATCGGTCAATATCTCGGCCAGAAATCTCTCCGAAAGTGATTTGCCAGAGTTTTTAGCGCAATGCTTGAATGAGTTTGGTGTACCTGCAAACAAGGTTACTCTGGAATTAACTGAGACAGCGGTAATGGAAGACCCTGAATCAGGTATTGTGGCGTTGAAAGCTCTGACTGATATTGGGATTAATCTGTCTATTGATGATTTTGGCGCGGGGTATTCGTCGCTGTCTTACTTAAAACGTTTGCCAGCCACTGAAATTAAGTTGGATCGTTCGCTGATTACAGATATTTTGGAGTCCGAGAGTGATCGTGTGATTGTTCAGACATCCATCGATATGGCGCATAACTTGGGATATGACTTGGTGGCGGAAGGCGTTGAAACACAAGAGGTTTTGGATCTTCTCAAGAGCATGCGATGTGACAAAATGCAGGGCTATTATCTCAGTCGGCCATTGAACCGAGAAAATATGCAGCGATGGCTTTCGGAGTTACAAGCCGAAGCGTCGTAAGCTGAAAAATCAAACCTATCTTTGGCTGTCTTGAGATAGCGCGTATAAAGATAGGCTTGATCGAACTGATTTTGCAGAAGCTGCAAATAATGCTGTAAAACTCCATAAAACTTAATCTCTATCCTTTTTCTTCACTTGTTCCTCGCAGTTAATTTAGGCTCGGTAATCGCATTGATGAGTTGCGTCAGGTGATCAGTGCTGGACTGGCTCCACCAAAACCAATTTCATGTCCAATTTGCGAAACATTTGATGCACTTTGTCTTGCACATCCAGGATGTTGTCTCCTTGAACACGGAAGCGGAATTTTGTGCCTTTCTGGGTAAATGCGTTCACTCTGTACATTGCTTTCTCCTATCGACGATGTCGTTGTCAGTTGATAGGATTCAGTTTATGAGTTGAAACGACATAAATTGTCGTCGAAAGGAATGAAATGAAAACTTTTTTACGAAGAATTGCAATTCTTGAGTTACTTAGAACTCAGAGACGATTTTTATCTACGGAAGACGTGTTGTCATTTTTGATAAATGAAGGCTATGTCGATGAGGCGTTACCGCAAGGTACGCTTATGAGAACCGTACAGCGTGACTTGAACTTTCTCTGGGGTGAGGAAGATGATGAGGGTATAGCTGATAATGAGTTCGGACTGGAAAAAGTGCGGGGTGATGGAAAGTCGCTTAAGTGGCGATTAGATCCCTACAACGACATCAGTTATGACTTTGAAAAGATGCCTCAGAATATGGCGGTAGCTTTTGCCATGGTTCAAAAGCATTTATCTGATTTGTTACCTCGGAATACTCATCAAGAGTTAACTCGTTTATTCAGTGCCGCTGAAACGCGTCTAAACCAATCAAACAAAGGTTTATCTTCAAAAGATTACTACCGCTTCAAGGATTCCATTGAGTTCTATCAGCGAGGACAAACCTTACAGGCGGCGCAGTTTGATATTTCGCACCTGGATACAATTTACCGGGCTATTATCCAAAGAAAGCAATTGGGCTTTGAATACCGTGGCAAAATTTATCGTGTTCATCCGCTAGGTGTGGCGATTTTATTGCCCAAGCTTTATCTCGTAGCCATTAAGCAGGGCGATGTTATCGAGGTCAGCTCCTGTCGAAGTTTCCTCGTTCATAAGATTGATGCTGTTTGGTTGGAGCAAAACGCATTAGAAATACCGGACGGCTTTTCGCTTGAGGCGTATCTGAAGTCGGGTGGAATGGATGTCTATATCAACCAAGATAATCAAACCTTCGTGCTTGAGCTCTTGATTCAGACGGGTAATGAACGATTGATTGAGGACCTTCAAGAGTCACCGATCAGCTCTGATCAAATCCTTGAATTGTCAAAGAACGGGTCGACCAAGCTGACCGCTACCGTTCGAAGAACCATTCAGCTCAGAAACTGGTTATTATCGATTGCATCTGTCTCTGAAGTGATTACACCTGAAGAGATCCGAAGTGATGTTTTGAACTTTCTAAAAAGCTCGCTTTCTCAATACGAGAGCAACTGACCTGTACTTTGGTATGACTCTTCTTAATGTGCTTAATACGGGTTTTAAAAGGTGGCTATTTGGTCAATAATTTAAAGGCTTTATGCAAACTTTAACAAGGGGGAAGGAATGGCATTTTTCAAATCAACGCGTAATTTCATACGAAGCTTTGCAGTGTTGGTAATGGCGGCTTGGTTGTCTGCTTGTGCAACCGTAGGAAAGGATTTTTCTGAAACAAAAATAAATCAATTAGTAATCAATTCGACATCACAGCAAGAAGTTAAGGCCCTGTTTGGTTCGCCTTGGCGAGTAGGTTCTGAAAGTGGTCAAACGACTTGGACTTATGGTTTATATAAGTACAGTGCCTTTAATCCCAGTGCAACTAAAGACTTAGTTATTCGATTCAACAAAGATGGTTCAGTGGCGTCCTATACCTTCAATACCACTGAACATAACGAATAACATAATAAGAGCAAACTTGAATTTTGATTGAGTAATCTATGGATCTTAACTTTATCAGCCTGACTGTATTGGCTGTTTTTATTCCGACGTTTTTCTTTGTCTCTATTACGCCAGGGATGTGCATGACACTAGCAATGACTATGGGCATGACGATTGGTGTTCGCAGAACCATGTGGATGATGTCGGGTGAATTGATCGGTGTTGGTTTGGTGGCAACACTGTCCGTGGTTGGAGTTGCAGCGGTTATGCTGAATTATCCTGCTGTTTTTGATGTGTTTAAGTATCTCGGTGGTGCGTATCTTGGCTATCTTGGCCTACAGCTCTGGCAATCCAAAGGGAAGATGGCATTAAATCATGACGGTTCTCATAACTTTGACGTGAGTAGGCAAGAACTTGCTTTGCAAGGGTTTGTGACAGCTGTGGCGAACCCGAAAGGCTGGGCGTTCTTTGTAGCTTTGCTTCCTCCGTTCATCGATGTAAATCGAGAAATGGCACCTCAACTGATTATTCTTCTGTCTTTGATTTTGTTGTTGGAGTTGTTGTGTTTATTTCTTTACGCAGCAGGCGGCAAGACGGTGAGTCATCTTTTACAGAGTGCGGATAATGTAAAAGTGGTGAATCGTTTAGCTGGGACGTTAATGATTGGTGTCGGGATTTGGTTGGCGCTTGGCTAGCGGCTAGCTAGTTGCTATTTAGGAATAAATCATTAGGACAAAAAAAGAGCTGACAATTGGTCAGCTCTTTTTGTTTTAGGTATGTTGCGCTTATTCAGCGGTTCCCTAGCTTTCAATACCTATGATGTACCAAGGTGCATTTGGTTCTTTTAGATCTCGTTCAAGATGCCAGATGTCAGTAATGTCTTCTTCAACACCTTCGACTGTATCTTTGTATCGACCAGAGAACTTGATGCTTACTTGAGCGGTACCAAACACTTGGTGAGCGCGAACTAAGTCAGCATCGATATACATGACTTCAGTATGTTGCTCTTCTGTTAGCTGCTTTCTTTCTGCGATCAGCTCTTCGGCTAGATTTGGGCTGGTATATTCAGCGATTACGTCAAAGTTGCCTGTGTTCCACGCTTCTTGAAGTGTACGATAGTGATCACAAGCACCGCTTAAGAAACCGTTCAGATCAAAGCCAGGAGGAAGATCTAATGGCACTTCGTCCGTGGTATTTTTCTCTTCTTGAGCTGAGGTACTACCAAAAGAAGGCTGTGAATTTGGTGCTTCAAAATGTTGATGTGACTGGTTTGGCTGATTTGAGTAGGGAGCGCTGCCAGCGTAAGCACTTCTCTGCATTGATGAGGCCTTTGCTTGGCTCATGCCTTTGAAGAGTCGATAGGCAACGAACGCAATAAGAGCAACGATAAGAATATCCATAAACTGGATGCCTTCAAAGGCGCCACCAAATAACGCGGCAATTAGACCGCCAGCAAGTAAACCACCTAGAAGACCGCCCATAAGGCCTTTGCCTTTGGAGCTTTTTGCTTGTGCATTTTGTTGTGAAGAACTCGCAGTTTGAGAAGTGTTATTTTTATTATCTACTACAGGTTTTTTAGCCGGAGCTGTTTTAAACAGTTTTCCGTAGGACTTTCCGCCACCAAACTTTTTAGCTTCTGCTTCTAGGGGTGCCAGAGCAAAAGAGAAGGCGAATACAACAGCAAAAATTGCCCAGATATTTCTCATAATAGTTACTTTTCCTATAACTGCTTTCCATAAAGAGGAGTTTGCATCCTAACGAGATTGTCTAACATGTCAAATTCTTTCGGGTTCTATGGTTAGGCCGAAAACTCTGTTAACTCCTTTAAGTAGATTCAGATAAAATGCCTTCAGATTCATCAAAGCTAAGACGTTATGAACTCCGAAATGTTACAAATAGAGCAGTCTACTCGGGATTGGGTAGAGCAAGTAATTGTTGGATTTAACTTTTGCCCATTCGCTAAACGAGAAGTGGTAAGGGATAGTATCCGTTATAAGATTATTGATTATCCGAAGAGTAAGAAAAGTGCTTTTTTTGATGCGCTCGATGCTTTGAAAAGCGAATTTGAATATTTGGATCAGAATGAAACAACCGAAACGACGCTGGTTGTGTTCTCTGATCTTTTGTCTGACTTTGATAGCTTTTTGGACTTCTTACACTTTGCTGAAAAGTTATTACTGGATGAAGGATATGAGGGCATTTATCAGCTTGCGCACTTTCATCCCGAGTACTGCTTTGAAGGTGAGGCGTATGATGACCCTGCTAATTACACCAACCGTTCACCGTATCCAACCTTACATATCATTCGTGAAGCCACAATGGAGCAAGTGTTGTCTCGGATAGAGAATCCTGAAGAGATTCCTGAGAGAAACATTGAGTTTGCTCGTGAGCTTGGGAATCAAAAGCTAGCAGCTATTCTCCACGCTTGTTTAACTGGAGAAAAGTCTAAGAAATAATTCTCTGTGCCTGTGTTGTTAAACAACTAATATGGACATTCTTATGGCGAAAATGGATTTTATTCTTTTGCGGTGCCTTGTGCTGCGTAAATGATGACATGTTTGAATTCATCAAATCTTTCCAGAGGCGGGAGTGTTTCTGCGTGGCCTTCTGAAAAAGCTTGATAGCCATCTACATCCAGATTTTTGACTCGGGAATCTGCCATTAATATCGATTGGCAGTTCTTCCTTAGTTCTGTAAGAAGCGGGATATTATCTCTGTCGTAGAGAACGTCAGCAGCAAGAATGATGTCAGGTGTATCCATCTTTTGAATCAGCTCAAAAAAGTCGTCACTAAACTCAATTCCGACATTGTTGAGTTCGGCGTTGGCTTTACAGCTCATAATTGCATCTTCATCAATATCACAAGCAATGACGCGTTTGGCCCCGAATTTCGCGGCGGCAATGGCAGCAATACCTGAACCGGCACCGAAATCCACAACAACTTTATCTCTCACTGTTTCAGGGTGCTCTTCAATGTATTTAGCCATGATCTGACCGCTGGCCCAGCAAAAACACCAATAGGGCGGCGCTTCCCAAATGACTCTGACTTCTTCCGGGCTAAAAGGGCGATCCATATTGGAATCATTCAGTAACCACAGTTTTAACCATGGTGTAAGTGGCATCTTGGATTCTATGAGCTGCGCTGTCGGAAGGCTGTAATGAAGTCGTTGAGTTAGATCAGATAAATACTCGGTCATAGGTCTGCTTGAGTCTTTAGGTAAATGTCTATACTGGATTAAGGAACCGTTAGATGCGCCTGTTAAGGGCGGTGAATTATAACCAGATTTTGAGCAAACATCTTCCATGGAAACTGAACGTAAGTCGTGTATCTATCGCTATCGGGAAGGGGACGCGTGTGGTGAAGAGTGTCATGGTGACTCTCCGTTTTGCTATTGGCACGATCCTGTGGTGGATAAATCGAATGACGATATCAAAGAGGACCTTGAGGCTTGGGCAAAGTCAGGGAAGTCGATGGATGGCTTCCAGCTTAAGCGTGTGAACCTTGCTAATGTCAATTTGGTTAAACGTGGCTCTAAAACAGGTTATACGATACGAGATGCAGATCTTTATCGAGCCGATTTAAATCATGCACACTTATTTGCGGTTGATTTTAGTGGAAGCTCTTTGATGAAGGCGAACCTGAGTTTTTCGAATTTGCATTGTGCGAATCTTGAGGGGTGTAACCTACTGGGAGTTGATATCAGTCGTTGTCGGCTTGAAAATATTCAGTGGGGCGATTTCAGCTGTCAGGAAGTTAAAGCGAGAGAAGCTTTTCGAGAGAACGAAGTTGCACTTGCGATTGATCATTGCCAGGAAGCAGAAGAAATATACCGTAATGTTCGTAAGAATTGTGAAAAACAAGGCTTATTCCAAACAGCAGGATACTTCTTTCATCGAGAGATGGTGGTTCGTCGCTATCAAATGCCACCATATTCTTTCGGACGCTTTGTGTCCAAAATGGTTGATGCCTTTTGCGGTTATGGAGAGAAGCCGTCACGAGTTGTGATTTTCTCTATGGTGTTGATCTTATTCTGTGCGATTACCTACTACTTTTTAGGAATCTCTGGTGCGTCAGGTATGGTAGGGATTGATTTGTCAGCCTCTCTAATCGATAACGTTTTAGCTTTCGGAAATTGTCTCTATTACTCGGTCGTGACCTTTACCACGCTTGGTTATGGAGACTATACGCCTGTTGGTGCCTCTAAAGTGATGGCGGCTCTGGAAGCGTTTACCGGGAGCTTTACGATGGCTTTGTTTGTGGTTGTTTTTGTTAAGAAAATGACACGATAGGGATGAGGTTACTTTAGGGTTGAGATGGCTTCGATCTTTTCTTGAGTAAATGCGTCTAGGATTTCTTGGCAGTAATTCACTAAGTCAGTTGATGTACCTAAAGACTTGCTCAAATCCATAGCTATATTGGTTGATCTCATCGAGTCTTCGTGATGACTTGAATGAAAGGTAGCATTGGCGCTTCTTCGACCTAAAACGGCCGTGTCATATCCTTTATTTCCATCAATTTGTGAATCATAAAGTCCGATCAACGCTTGCTCCAGATTGGGCATAGGTGAGCAATCGAGATCTATTCGATATGCGTCAGGAAGCCAATCTAAACTTCCCCAAACTTCCACCCCATATACTTTAGGTTGGTAATTGGGATTGTTTGCCTGGACTTGTGTTAACGCTTGAAGGGTTATGTTCATAACCACTATGTGGGTTGCGTGTTTATCAAACGGGTTATGGGTGTAGACAGTGTCAGGCCGAATTTGATCAATAGTGGTGGCTAATTGATGTATTGCGACCGATTGGTTTTCTTTGAGCTCTTTACTACTGCATAGCCACTGCTGGCAGAAAGCGTACTCACCGAGCTGTGCAGCCTTAACTTGTTCTGATTGTCGAATTTCTGAAAGCGTTTGATCAGACGTGTTCTGATATCTGCCGCCTCTTGAAGCCCCGCTTCCATTAGTGAGGGTAACGCTACTAAACCAGTTTGTTGGATTTTGAAAACACTGATGAATGCCTGAATAACCGATGATCTCTGCATCATCCTGATGTGCGACTATTGCGAGGTGAGTCGTTTGTTGAAGGTGATTACTTTCCAGTTGAGATGAAAAGTAATCTTTGGTTTGGAAAAGAGTCATTGGTGAACTTAAAAGTGTTGAGTAATTGGAAGCGCGGAAAAACCATCAAAGATGAAGATGATTCAAGTCGACAGTTTTCTGTTTGTTGTAAGTCTCTACAACGGTACCGTCCTCCATGATATGAACAAAGAGGTTATCAATCTCACCTGCTTCTGACGGGTATTGTATGCTTACGGACTGCCCGCATAAGTCAGCTAATTTTTCTTTGAGATCGTCCAGATTAGTACACTTGATTTCGAGATCGAAGGTTTTGATCAGGTACATCACATATTCCTAGCAGAAGATTTATTTCCAAGGTTCCTAAAACTTAATATTAAGTTATGCTTATGGCAAGGGCGTTAACATGATGTAACTCATTATTTTTTTATCACGAGCCCAGGGAAGTGAAAACTAATTCATGCAAGCCACTGGAATATCAGTAACTGATTCAGGCGAAGGCTAGATAAGTTCTTAGGAGTTTTTATATGTTGATCGAAATTGATATGGAAGATGATCAGCTTAGACGTCTACTGCTTGGCGTTTCTTTCTTTAATGAGGTTAAAAAGCTTGGAGAAGAGCAATACCAGATACTGTTATCTCTGGCGCGTTTGTACAAGGCTTCTCCTGGTGAAGTGGTTATTTATAAAGGGGATATTGATTCTTCCATCTATTTCCTATTGAAAGGCCAATTGGAAGTGTATTCCGGTGAAAGCGTGAATCCTGAAGAAAAGGTAAATTATATTTCTCCTGGGGAAAGCTTCGGCACATTTGCCATGATTAATAATGATGAGCGTGCAGCTACTATCGCGGCAGATGGAAATTGCCATGAGGTTATTTTGCTTTCGTTGAACTCTGAACTTTTCGCTGATCTATATAACCATGAGCTAGTTAGTCTTGGAGTAAAACTAGCCTTCTACCGCATGGCGTGTCATAGCGCTCGTTGGAAGCTGGAAATGTATCGTATGGAACACGCTGATTGCCCTCTGGTTCCAAAGTTAAGGGACATAAAGTTATATACGGGGATAAAAGATACTCAGGAAGAGTTGGAGGCCTTGCGAAATCAGGCTCAAGCACTGTCTGAATTGTTAAATTCCTGGAACCAATACTTCAATCAATAATCGAAGTACTGCTGTAAGTATCAGAAAGATATGTGCTCGATTTAAACTTACTTTGTGATCTTTGTCTTACGAAAAGAGCTGTTTATTCGAAAGAACGGTTAAATGCGTGTTTAGACATTGTTTATAAAGAGAAATTTGAGTAGGGTACAAACCTAGAATAAAACCTCTAATTTTGAGTTCCCGTACGGAAAGGTGACTGTGTGGCATCGCTATCTTTAATAAGAAAATATAATAAAAAACTGACCTTCTTTGGTGTTTTGTCTTTACTCTCTGTTTTGTCTGGTTGCGATAGCGGCAGCGGTGATTCTATTGGTCCTAAACCAGATATCACCCTTTCAGGAACTGTGGTTAAAGGAACTGTGGTTGGTGCTCCTGTAAATATATATAGAGCGTCTTCGAGTACAATTAGTAATATTCCAAATATTGAAGGCTCTGTAGACAACCTTTATACAGACTCGTCTGGTAACTTTTCTATCAAATTGAACGGCGATGATTATCGAAACAGAACCCTGGTTGTCCAGGTAGGTGTTGCTCAATGTACTACCTCAAGCGCTGAGTATGTTGAAGCAAACAGCGGTTGTACTAACACGAATGGTAATATAGTCGAGCTAGATGATAATTACTTTGTTGGTGAGTATCGTTGTGATGATCCGGATAATGGATGTTTGCATCCAGAGACAGGTGCAACTGTTTCTTTTGGTGAAATGCTTCCTATTGATTTTGAATTGAGATCAGTCGTTCCACTTCTTTCAAATAGTAATAGCGTAAGATCACAGACTGCTAATGTTTCTGCGTTAACTACAATTGCTGCTACCCAGATTACTGAATATGCTCAGCTACAGGCGGAAGCAGCATATAACCAGACTGCTAAAGTTTTTCAGTTGGATGGCATTGATTTATTGACTCAATCGATAGTTGATGTATCAAACTTATCTTCCAGTGTGTCTAATGTGAATACTTGGCTTATGTCAGCTGTAAATGCGGCTGTTACTGTGACTGCATCTCAGCCCTCTTCTGGAAGTCCTGCTCGAACAATGGGGGAAGGATTAACCAGTTTGATTGAAGAGTTTGAAGGGTATGCTTATCAGCTTGTTTATAGGTATAGTGCCAACAATGATCTAGATCTAGAGTCGATATATCAGATGGCTCAAAACATATCAGAAGATCAAGCAGTAGTTGGATTTATATCCGAGACAGCTTCGTCTCAAGTGACAGATATTTTAGCTTCTGTTAATGCTGCCGCTGATGATCCTAATATTGGTGAAAATGAAGCAACTAATGAAGAAGTCGATGCAGATATACTAGAAAAATTAGAAGAAGGTATTTCTGATATGAGAACGTTCATGTTTGATTACATGGACTGGTATTCGGAGAATGCAGCACCAGGGACAGGAGCATATACTAAGTTTGAATTTATGCTGGAGAGCACACGAGGTGCGGCGAGAGAATCCATGGGATACATGGAAACTCTTGGTAATGACTTTACTTTGGTTTTAGCTGCCGCTTTAGATCAAATTCTTGATACCAGTTGGGATGGTAGCGATTTCACCATTAATTCTCAGGATAAAGATGGTAATGCTGTCACTGCAACCTTGTCTCGTTCAGGTGATAACTACACGATACAAGGTGACTTTCTTAATACTGCGTTCGACGTTACTTTTACTTACCGTGAGACAACGAATGATGATGGTGTAATGCCTGATAATCCTCCAGAGGAGGAAGAGGATGACCGAGTTTATCGTTTTGATATTGAAGAAGATGGTACGGATGTAACCTATGCAGCCTCAAATGAAGGTTTGACGTTGAAGTTTGAAGACGATGTGGCTGTAAGTATTCAGGTCGATTCCGGCTTCGATGGAACTGATGCTACTGTGGTTCGCTCTTCATTTGCGTGGGGTGATATTTTATTGGCTCAAACAGATTTAGCTACTTACGATCAGGATTTAGGCCGGGTAACTCTTGATGGTCAATTGGTCTTCTCAATGGAGCATGTGGCGGATTCAATTATTCGTTTCAATGATACTTATACCGCAACGGAAAGCTATAATGTTCCTCGAGTTGATGGGCGTGCTTTCGTGTTTCTTCAATTTGGGATCTATAGCGCTACAAATCCAACGCCAACGAAATTCCGTCTAACTGTAGCAGATACGAACTCTCAAACAGGTGATACTTGGCCGGTGAGTTTCCTTTACGCAATTCTTAATCAGGAAAATGAACAGGGTGAGTTTTACGGTGCTGAAGGGTTTGGGTCGTTTGATCAGGATTATCTGACGGATGTTTGGGATGAGAATGACTGTGATTTCTTACCAGTAACATACACCATCTTATTCGATCAGAATACATCGGATAATGATACCTTCAATGATATCGAAGTAACCTTACCTAATTCAGATGGGACTGAAAGAGATTTAACCTACAGTGTAGCCTTTACGAAGCAGAAGTCTCAGCTACAAGCCTCGACCGAGAACACTAAAGATCCAGCTAGACTTTGTAGTGTTAACTTCACTAGTGGTGATAATTCAACGGATATTAACTTTTATAAAACAGGTTCTATGACAGAAACAGGCAGTTTCATGGGTCGCTCTGTTACGTATTTGGGCTTCAATGAGTTATCTAATAGGCACAGTTTGTTGTTCTCTGAGAGTTCTGGAACTGAAGAAAACCTGGAATCAAGGTCTGCAACGTCTGTTTATGATGATTGTGAGAATATTGGCCCTCTTTCTGGTTTGTCGGGTGGCTCCGTTGGGAGTTTGTATAACTGTACGACCCCTTCTGTAAGTGCTGATGATAGTTATTGCTTGAGTGAAGGTATCTATTCTGACTTTACTGGTGATGATCAAATATTTGGTGATCGAATCGGCAGAGAGTTTGATGATGAAGGTAATGAAGTGATCGTTGTACTAGAAGATAACTATGCTTCATGCTCTTCAGGAGAAGACTGGGAAATTAGATATGCAAATGGCACGATTCAGGTGTTGCCTGTCGACCTAGAGCTGTTTGGTGTTCCATCGAACTAAAGCTCTGTGAGATAATTTGATCAGAAAGCAGACAAGGCTTCAGCCAAGTCTGCTTTTTTGTGTAATCTCTATTGATTATCTTTGTATTTTCTTTTGATGGGTTATGAGGGTGTTCCATTCATGGCCACTACTTATTGTGATACTTCATGTACAACGAATATTTTGGTTTAACTGATCGGCCGTTTTCTATTGCGCCTGATCCTCGCTATCTCTATATGAGTGAACAGCATAAAGAAGCGCTTGCTCATTTAATGTATGGAGTAAAGCAGGATGGTGGCTTTATTCTTTTGACGGGAGAAGTGGGTACAGGTAAGACAACAGTATGTCGTTGCTTTTTAAAGCAATTAGATGACTCGATTGATGTTGCTTACATTGTTAATCCTAAGCAAACGTCGTCAGAATTATTGGAGTCCATGTGTGATGATTTGGGCATACCAAGAGTTCAGGATGATCAGTCAATCAAGTCTTTGACCGATGTTATTACAAATCGTTTGTTGGAAAATCATGCGGTTGGAAAAAGTACTGTCTTGTTGATCGATGAAGCTCAAAACCTGTCTGTGGAAGTGTTAGAGCAGCTTCGCTTGTTAACCAACCTTGAAACAGATCAAAAGAAACTGCTTCAAATTATTCTATTAGGCCAGCCAGAATTATTGGATATTCTGGCCAAACCTGAATTGCGTCAATTATCTCAACGTGTGACCGCTCGTTTTCATATGGGGCGTTTGAGTCGAAAAGACATTATTCCTTATGTTCAGCACCGACTAGCCGTTGCTGGTTGTCGGATGGCGTTATTTCCTCAAAGTACAGCAAAGGTTATTGAGAGAGCTAGCGGAGGAGTTCCTCGACTCATCAATTTGATTTGTGACCGAGCATTGTTGGGGGTTTACAGTAGTAATGGAACGACGGTTACTGTTCAGACACTAAAACAAGCAGCGAAAGAAGTTTTGGGTGAACAGAAACAGTCTACGTGTAATAAAGGAACTGAGCGTTTCTGGGTGTTGGGTTCTGCGTTGTTGGTTATTCAGTTTCTCGCGGTTTTGCTTTGGTTATTCAAACCTTGGGCTGATGATCCAATAGTTATGCAGAGGGATAGTGCTAACAGTGAGAGTACTATTGCTTTGTCAGAAAGTAGTGAGATATTAAGAGCCCATGGCGTTTCTGATTCTTTAGCCGTTATTCAAGGATCTGAGGCTAATGGCATTGATAATCTATTTAATGCTAACGCCTTTGCTATGTTGGGACGTCCTTGGGGTATTAATGCATTACCGAATAATAAATCCCAGTTGTGTGATGACTTATCGAAGACGCTTCTTAAGTGCTCAGGTCAGAATGTATCCTGGAAAAAGCTAGAAACGATAAATCGTCCTTTTGTGGCAACCGCTATTGTCCAGGGTAAATCACAGTATTTATTTGTTGATCAACTAATTGAAGACGAGCAAGGTTTAAAATTACGGGTTGTGCTGGAAAGTGGTGATGTTGAATTGGTAAATCAGGCTCTCTTTGTTCAATTGTGGACTGGGCAGATTGATTACCTTTGGTTGCAGCCAAGCCAGGATATACCGCTTTTAAAACCGGGCGACGCTCATTCTTATGTTCAAAAAGTGCGTCTGCTTTTGACCGGAGAGCAGGGGGATTTGGTTTATGATCAGGAATTATCTGGTTTGGTACGTGACTTTCAATCAGATATGGGGGTAGTCAGTGATGGCGTGATTGGCCCTGAAACTATAATGTTAATGAATTCAGTATCAGGCGAAGTTCCTGTCCTGAAAGAACAGGCAACGAACTTGAGAATAAATATGCCCTCTCATATTGATCAAGGGGCTCCATTAACAGAAGACGATTCTGTTTCTCAGCCTGAGTCGAAGTCTTTAAATTCTAATGATCTAAATGTGAGTCTGGATTCAGTGGAGGCACGAGGATAATGTCATATATTCTGGATGCTCTCAGAAAGTCCGAGCAGGAACGAAGAAACCAGGACTCTTCCGCTGCCTTTTCTCCGACAATGCCTGATTCGTATCGCCATCAAGAGTCACGTTCAAATCCTTGGGTATGGATATCGGTAGCAGTGATTTTATCTGTAAATGTGCTGGCTCTATTGGTTATTTTTAAAGATGAGTTGTTTGGGAAGGTGGAGAAAGAAAAAGACGCTGTTGAGTTAGTTTCAGCACCTGTGTCTGAGCCTGTTGTTATTTCGAAACCTTCTCGAGAGAAAGAAGCTCATTTAAGCTCAGATGTTGAAGTGTCTTCGTCTTCTGTTCCTGATCAATACAAAGTCTATCAGCCTGTTAATAATCAGGAGTTAACTAAACCAAGTCTAGGTGAGGTTGGCTTTGAGTATTCAGAGCAAGATGTAATTCGTCCTCGGAAAAAACCTTATACAGCATTGAAAGAAGAGTCGCCTTCATTGGTAGAGCGATATCAAGAGCATGAGACAATGCAGTCTCAGGCAAAGTATGATGTAGTAAACCTGCGAGAGGACTCTGGTGCGGATCAAACGAATTTGAGAGCTCAGCTTCTTGAGGGGTTAGAGGAACCTGATGTTATTAAGCCTACTTCGCTGAATTCAGAGGTTATGTCTGCTCAGAGAAACGTTTTGTCTCGTGCTGAGGTCGCTCAGCTTCCTACAATTCAAGAGTTGTCTGTTGCTCAACAAGGACGGATTCCGGCAATCCAGTTCTCGGGGCATCTATATTCATCTAGACCAGAATCGCGATCAATCCGTTTGGGCCAGAATAAGTATAAGGAAGGTGATAGCTTAACCCGTAACCTGAGCTTAAATATGATCACTGAAGATGGTGTTGTCTTTGATTTGAATGGCCAGCTTTTTTATATGTCTTCATTTGAGGATTGGCTTGGTATAGAATAGTGTATAAATATACAGTTATTGCTCTTGTGGTTTGAGAGCTTCTTTTCATGTCGAACTTATGTTTCCTACTTTTATGCTGATTTCATGCTAAATGACGCGCTAAAAAATGCGATTCAGGGCGCTTATCGCCAATTCCTGAACGAGAAAGATTTAAAGCCCAGATATGGTCAGAAGCAAATGATTGCTGTTCTGGCACGCACTTTGGGTAGTATCAAGACTGGAGATAAGGATCTTAGAGTAGGTGATAACCCTTATGTTGCTGTTGTGGAGGCGGGAACAGGGACCGGTAAAACCGTGGCTTATCTGCTGTCAGTGATCCCTATTGCGAAGTCCTTTGATAAGCGAGTGGTGATTTCTACTGCAACGGTGGCTTTGCAGGAGCAAATTGTTCTCAAGGATTTGCCAGACGTTCAAAAAAATTCAGGATTAGACTTTTCATTTGCATTGGCTAAAGGCCGAAGACGGTACATGTGTCCGGCCAACTTACAGCTGGCGCTATCTCCCAGTCAAAATCAGCAGAACACTTTCTTGTTTGAAGATGAGCTAGACCAACAAACGGATCAGGCCATGATTCCCTTATTGGATGAACTGGCTCAGCAGTTTGAAGCAAAAGAGTGGAGTGGTGATCTTGATGATTGGCCTGATGACTTATCAGACGAAGTTCGGGCTAAAATCACTACCGATCAGCATCACTGTTCGGGGCGAAAGTGCCCTATGTACAATCAGTGCCCTTTCTTTGAGTCTCGCCAGGCGCTTGAAAAGTGCGATGTTATTGTCGCAAACCACGATTTAGTACTGTCTGATTTGAGTCTGGGTGGCGGTTTTGTGTTACCAGCCCCGGAAAATACGATTTATGTCTTTGATGAAGGACATCATCTGCCGGATAAAGCCATCAATCACTTTTCGTCTCAGGCAGGTCTGCATGAAAGTCGTTTGTGGCACAAGCAATTAGATCGAGTTTTAGCACGTGTTCCTCAGAATATTGAAAGCCAATCCATTGCGGAGTTATGCCGTGTCATCCCAGTGATTCACTCTGAGCTCTCTGAGTATATCCAGCAACACTATGATATGTTGGATCACTCTGATGGTTTGCCTCGAGAAAATCTTACGGACAGTGAACATGAAAAAGCGGTAGCTCGAATTCGCTTTGAGCTTGGTAAAGTTCATCCATCGTTAAGGGAGCAGGCTGAGCAGATTAAGTTGATCTATAACCGCTTACTCGTGCAATTCAATAAACTCTATGATCTTGTAGATGACTTGTTGGAAGATAAGGATCACTCGGCTAAAGCGGATCTAGAACAGCTTCAGTCATGGCTTTCGATGGTGATGACTGAAGTTGAACGTCGTCAGCTATTGTGGGTTCGCTATTGTGCATCTTCAGAAGAAAGTTATCTTCCGGTCGCTCGATGGGTCGATGTTACCGATTTTAATCATCAAGTGGATTATCAGATTAATACCAGCCCAATTCAGGCCAGTGATGATTTAAAAACTTATCTGTGGCAACGATGTTTTGGTGCCGTAGTAACGTCAGCAACTTTAACAGCGTTAGGCTCTTTCGATCGCTTCAAAGTTAATGCGGGGCTCTTTGATAATGCTGTCACTCAGCAGGTGATGAGTCCGTTTAATTGGCAAAGTGCTCGTTTAGTGGTGCCAAATCTAAAGTCGTTGCCAAATCAAGAACAGCAGCACACGGATGATATAGCACTGAGATTACCTGATTTAACCAAAGACGATAAAGGCAGTTTAGTGCTGTTTTCTTCTCGTCGACAGCTGCAAAATGTCATGAGTATTGTTCCTTCTGCATACCGAGAAAAGTGCTTGATTCAAGGTGAAATGAGTAAGCAAGAGCTTATTAAACGTCATAAGCAGCGTGTAGACCTTGGTTTACCAAGTGTCTTGGTGGGGTTGGCAAGTTTGGCTGAAGGAGTCGATCTTCCGGGGGAATATTGCACGCACGTTATTATTGCCAGAATTCCTTTTGCGGTACCAGATGATCCTGTCGGTAAGACACTGGCTGAGTGGCTGGAATCCAGGAAAATTAATCCGTTTTTCCATATTTCAGTGGCTGATGCTTCAGTGAAGTTGGTTCAGGCTTGTGGTCGTTTATTACGAAGTGAGCAAGATACTGGACGTATTACATTGATGGATCGTCGTATTGTTACTCAGCGTTATGGCCAGGCATTGATAAATAGCTTGCCTCCTTATACATTAGTGGTTGAATAGTCATCTTAGGTTTTCTTCTTTGAAACATGCATCAAAAGTTTCTCTAACTTCTTCCTCGTTTGAATCTGATTTTTCGAAGCTTGGTACTGACTTTTATACTTTGCTGCAGCCCTCTGCCATATCTAATCCCCAGTGGGTTTCGGTCAGTGATTCGACTGCTAATTTTTTAGGTTTGGATGTTGAGCAGGTTCGAAATGATGATTTAGATCTACTTTCAGGTCGTTCCGTCAAAGAAGGTTCCCGGCCTCTTTCTATGATCTATTCTGGTCATCAATTTGGTGTATATAACCCTCAGCTAGGTGATGGCAGAGGGATTTTGCTTGGAGAGCTAGTAGGTCAAGACAATGAACTTTATGACCTTCACTTGAAAGGCGCAGGACAGACACCTTATTCCAGAATGGGGGATGGTCGTGCGGTTTTGAGATCTAGTATTCGAGAGTTTCTTTGTTCCGACGCGATGTCAGCATTGGGAATTCCTACTACCAGGGCTTTATCCTTAGTGAAGGGAGATGATCAAATCATCCGTGAGCGAGTTGAACCTTCTGCAATGGTGTGTCGTGTTGCTCGCTCTCATATACGATTTGGATCTTTTGAATACTTCTATTACACCGACCAGCAAGAACAGTTAAAGGCGTTGTTGGATTACACGATTCTTCGTTACTTTCCCTTGCTGACTCCGGATGAAGATGGTTATTTGGAGTTCTATCGGCAGGTATTAGAGCGTACGGCTTCTATGGTTGCGATGTGGCAGGCGGTGGGATTCTGTCACGGCGTTATGAATACAGATAATATGTCGATTTTGGGTGAAACGTTTGACTATGGGCCTTTTGGGTTTATGGAAATTTTTAATCCTGCCTATATTTGTAATCACTCGGATCACTCTGGTCGTTATGCGTTTAATCAGCAGCCGAATATCAGTTATTGGAATTGTGCCTGTTTAGGACAAGCGTTATCTAACGTACTTTCTCAGGAAGCTATTAAAAGCTGTCTTGATCAATACCCTAAACTCTTTGGAGAAAAGTATTTAGGTGAGATGCGATTAAAACTCGGGCTGTTGGAAGTATCGGATAATGATTCAGAGCTGATTCAAAACTTGCTGAATGCACTTTATGTTGAGCAATTAGATTACACTAATTTTTTTAGGACTCTTTCTGATGTGGACTTTAGGAAGATTAGTGAATTGTCAGATTCTCAGTCTGGAGAGTTAATTTCTTGGCTTAAGACCTATGAGGCTCGTTTGGAGGCTGAGAAATTCTGTCCGCAGCAGCGAACGGTTCAATGTAAGTCTTTCAATCCGAAATACATATTAAGGAATTATTTGGCGCAGATTGCGATTGAGAAGGCGGAGCAGAACGACTTCTCTGAGGTTAATCGGTTACTGCAATTGCTATCTCGCCCGTTTGATGAGCAACCAGATTTTGATTCTTATGCTCAAAATACCCCTGAGTGGGGATGTGGCTTGCAGATGAGTTGTTCTTCATAGCACCTTTGTAGTTAGATCAAAACTGCCAAAACAAAAGAGGCGACCAGTAGGTCGCCTCTTTTTTAGGTTAATAGAGATTATTGATTCTGCGGTAACTGCAAGCGCATATTAATGGCATTCTGAAGTGCTTGGTTGATGCTCAGTACATCTGTATTAATGCCATTTACAGGTACACGAGACTCGTAGTCTGCTGGTAGAGGGATTACAAGGTGGCCGTTGTTGCCATCAACGCTTATAGCTAATCCATTCAATGATTGCCCTGTATCAGATATTGAGGTTAGTGGTTGTCCTGTCTGAGGATGGGTGAAGCCTTGATCAATTAGGTTTTGTACTGTGTACTCAAAATCTCCAGCAGGAAGCTCAAAACCATCGGGTGCGCCAGGAATATCTCGTGGCGGAAGAATGATACCTTCAGTTTGAATGTTAGGTTGCGATGCGTTTGCTAATGAAGATTCCAATCTTGTTGCGTCCCAGGATTGGTTGGTTTGCATTCCTGCAATGACGGCTTGTGCTGCTCCTTCTTTTAGCTCTTCTTCACGATCAACTTCTTCCGGGCTTGGTTCACCTGGTCTGATTTTTACATTAACAATCTTTTGAGCAACTTTTTCTCGAGTGGCTTTTGGAATGTAAATGGTCGAGTCTTTAATGTAAGCAGAGTTTAGTTCGTTAGGAGAAAGCTCTACAACTTCAGCGTTAGAAAGCGAAGGTAGTGCGACAGCCAGGGCTACAAGAGCACTGGAAAGCGTTCTTGTAATTTGATTTGATGGCGGTACAAATGAACTGAGTTGCATGGCGGTAATCCTATTCGTCTATCTCAGTGAGAGGCTGACATTCCGTTTTCAGTTACAGCTCAGATGAAAACGCAGCTGGTGTTTATTAAGTATACAAATAAGAGTCCAGTATACTTAAAAAATTCCGTTACTGTAGGTTATGTTTTAAAACAGTGTGTATCACAAGATTGTGCTCGAAATACACTGTGTAGTAATCGTATTCCCAAGTGGTAATAGGTGGTTCACCTACAGGGCCGGAAATCGAAGTAGGTTTCCCATATTCATCTTCTATTCGTTTCATGCTCATGCCATTAGAGGGGCGGGGCATGTCTTTTAAGTCGGGCGATTGCTGTGAAGCTGGAACAACCACTTGATCTGCGACGGCTAGACCTGAAGCTCCCATCATTCCAGTTACAAACATTGCTGATATGAGTAATTTTGGTAGTTTCATCATTGGCCTAGTCTCTGCTTTCTTCTTTCTTCTAGTTGTTTATGAAAAATTCGTCGGGCAATTCTGTCTTTATCTTGTTCTTCAATCTCAACGAATTGAAGACCATAACGGTAAATAGGGCCTAGTTCATCATTGTTTGTTGAAAAAGGTGTGCATGTTATTACTTTAGCGTAGAGTTCAAAACTTAGGTAGTCAGGCATGAAGATCAAGTTTAATGCCAATAAGCTGTCAAGAGGTCGTTCAGTTACGTTGTAAAAGTCTACGCCTGTTTCGCTGATAGAGACTTTTTGCTCTGGAAATTTGGTTGCATCAGGATGTGCAGAAATAATCAGCTGGGCTAAGGCTTGTATCTTCTTGTTTTGAAGCTTGAAGTATTTCGCTGTGGCTGAAGAGTCGGACTCTACTGCATGTAATATCTGGCCTTCTTCGGCTTGAGATGAAACTATCTCGTTGAGTAGCTTAAAATGGTTTGGTAGGGGGAGAGGATGCTCTTCTCCTTCAGACGGTAACTGAGCGATGGTATTTAATCGTATGACCGCCCGATCTTTAATGCGGATGTATTCTCGTTGTTCCGTCATGCTAAATCCTTGAAATATTACAGCTCTCTTATTCTAGGCTAACTGTAGAATTTTTATAAGGTTTTTCTTGCTATTAAATCTTGCCTAGATCACACTACGAAACACTTTTTCCGCTCCAAATTTGAGCTTTTCTAAGTCACGAAAAGAGAGTTATGCGAACCAATATTCCACTGCTGGTCGGTCTAAGATATACCCGAGCAAGACGTCGAAATCACTTTATTTCCTTCATTTCTTTAATTTCCATGATTGGCCTAATGTTAGGCGTTGCTGTTCTGATCACCGTTTTGTCTGTAATGAACGGTTTTGATCAAGAATTACGTTCTCGGATTTTGGGGATGGTGCCCCATGCAACGATTACTGAACAGGGTGGCATGAAGGATTGGGAGTCTGTGGCTGCGAAAGTCATAGAGCACGAAGATGTATTAGGTGTTGCGCCTTTTATTAATGCGGAAGGAATGCTGACTCATGCCGGAAATGTTAAAGGGGCTTTGATTACAGGTATTGATCCTCAGTATGAACAAGAGGTTTCTATTATCGGAAACCACATGGAAGAGGGGTCGTTAGATGAACTTGAGAGTAGTCGTTTTGGCATTATTTTAGGAAATCTACTTGCTGCTCAATTGGGGGCGGTTGTAGGGGATAAAGTTACTTTGGTGCTACCAGAAGCAAGTTTGTCTCCGGCAGGTGTGATGCCAAGATTAAAACGTTTTACGGTTGTCGGAACCTTTAAGGTTGGCGCCGACTTGGATGCGTCAGCGGCTTATATTCACATTCGTGATGGGGCCAAGCTCTATCGTTTAGGTAATGCGGTTCATGGTGTTCGATTAAAACTGGATGATTTGTTTGAAGCTCCTTACGTTGCTTGGCGTTTAGCGTCGGATTTGCCAGGTCGTTACTACGCAAGTAGTTGGCTAAGAAGTCATGGTAATTTATTCCAAGCCATTCAGATGGAAAAGAAAATGATTGGCTTACTGCTTTTGATGATTGTGGCGGTAGCTGCGTTTAATATCGTTTCTACCTTGATCATTATGGTAACTGAGAAGCAGAGTGATATTGCGATTCTAAGAACTATGGGAGCCTCGCCTAGGACCATTATGGGGATCTTCGTTGTACAAGGCTTTGTCATTGGTTTGGTCGGGACGGTGTTAGGTGCTTTACTTGGTACGTTATTGGCCTTAACTGTGTCAGATATTGTTTCCTTTATCGAAAATCTATTTAACATTAAAGTCTTGGACCCGAACGTCTATTTTATTAGTTATCTGCCCTCTGAATTGAGAATGGAAGACGTAGGATTGATTTCCCTTGCTGCATTAGTATTGAGTCTTTTAGCAACTTTATACCCTGCATATCGCGCAGCGAAAATTCAACCAGCGGAGGCTTTGAGATATGACTGATTTAATCCTTGAATGTTCGAATGTCTCAAAAACCTTTGTGGATGGTGACCTGAAAACATCGGTTTTGCATGACATTAATCTCAATATTGAAGCCGGAGAAATGTTGGCAATTACAGGTGCTTCCGGTTCAGGGAAGTCTACTTTGCTTAATCTGCTTGGTGGATTGGACTTACCGTCGACCGGCGATGTGAAATTAGCAGGTCAGAGCTATCAATCTTTGTCCGAAAGCAAGAAAGGTCTACTGCGAAATCAGCACCTAGGCTTTGTATATCAATTTCATCACTTACTTCCTGAGTTTACTGCGCAAGAAAATGTGGCAATGCCTCTTTGGATTGCAGGGGAAGGCCGTAACATTGCGTTGGATAAAGCTAGAAAGTTGTTAGATCAAGTGAAGTTGTCTCATCGTTATGATCATAAATCGGGAGAGCTTTCTGGAGGAGAGCGCCAGCGTGTGGCGATTGCCAGGGCGCTTGCCGCAAACCCAAAATGTGTTCTTATGGATGAGCCGACAGGAAATCTGGACTCCAATACTGCAGAGCATATTCACGAATTGATTAAACAGATTAATTTAGATATGAATGTTGCCTTTGTGATTGTTACTCATGATCTTACATTGGCGGAAAGAATGCATGCCAGATTGAACCTGGTAGAAGGGCGAATTGATTCACATTCTAAAGTCGCCTAGGTGCGGTTTTAGAGTGCTGTGTAGCCTTGCTAATTTTTCTTGTTATTACGCTTTTCAGCGCGAGCCTTCCACTTTTTAATTACTCTGTAGCGCCAGATTATCTGGACGCCTATATAGCCAGTGATAGCCAGTATTAATCCTGTGACGGTTGAACCGAAATACAGAGGCTTCCAGACCACTGCCAACCCATTTGCTAGCCATTCGGTAGTAAATTCAAAGCTGTCTACAGGTTCAGTCCCTAATAGCCAAGCGCCAAATTTATAGGTGGCATAAAACATTGGTGGCATAGTGATTGGATTGGAAATCCACACAAGTGCGAGCGAAAGAGGAATGTTGGCTGTTAGGTAAAAAGCTAAGAATGCTGCTGGAACCATCTGGAAAGGCATCGGAATCATACACCAGAATAATCCGATTAAAGCAGCACGGGAGACTGATCTGCGATTAAAGTGCCATAAGTTAGGTTCGTGAATTAGACCATGCATAAATTTTAAGGAATTTATGGCCAAAATCTCTTCGCGCGAAGGGATTTTGAATTTAAGGTCTTTGATTGCCATGGCTAATTTTATTCTGAATCCGGTTAAATACTAACGTGCTGAGTCACTTTCTAGCGCTTTCAGCGATTTATCATAGTTATATTCTTGCTTACTATTTCGATCAGCCCATCCGTTGGGTGATGCTGCTCGTTACTTTGAGCGTCGGCTATTTTACCTTAGGCCGCGATAAAGTCATTGTCTTATTTTGTCTTGTTTCAGTAATCCCGTTTATTTATCACTCTGACAGCCTTCAGAAGCAGGAACCACTTCCATATGACAGGTTCGTGTTGGAACTGAAACTGGAAGCAGTAAATGACTCAATTCAAAAAGAGTGGGGGACTAAAACCCCTTTTATTGTAGATGATGTTCTTAGTTGTGGGGCATTGGATAAAGAGGTGTGTGCTCAGCTACCAGAGAAGAAGTTGGATATAAACGATTATGGTGGTCAGGGGTATTTTGCTGGTGATCGGGTCATTGGGCGTGTCGTATTAAAGCCGGTATTGGGCTTTCTGAATCCAGGGGGATTTGATTATGAATACTGGATGTTTACACGAGCTGTGTGGGCAAAAGGGTATTTCAAAGGCGAAACAGATGTTGTCTTTTCGGCTGAAAAAGCACGCTGGGCTACAAGGCTTAGTCGCTTTTTAGATCGGTTGGCGACATCTAATTATAAAGAAAACAATCAAAATGCAGATGAGGACTTGTTCAGATACTCTGAAATCCCTGAGCGTGGAGTCGGTATTTTAAGAGCGTTAATGCTTGGTGATCGTTCTGTGCTGGATTCTGAAGACAGATCGGCTTTGGCTCAGTCAGGTTTAATACACTTGTTTGTTATTAGTGGTTTGCATATTGGTTTGCTGTTTGGCTCAGTGTTTTTATGCCTAAAGATGCTGCTGGTCACGGTCACTGCTCGAATCAATATACCTATTTTGAAACTATCAAATATGGCGGCTTGCGCTTCGCTGATAACAGTGGCCTGGTATGTGGATCAGATTGGTTATCCTATCCCGGCGTTACGGGCTTTATTGTTTCTTGCAATATGGGTGTTTGCACGCCTTATTCAATGGGAAATATCGATTTATCAAGTGCTTAGTTTGGCAATGTTCCTGATTTTGTCTCTGTTTCCTGAAGAGTTGTTTTCCTTTGGCTTTTGGATGTCCTTTCTTGCTGTGTTTGCTCTTTCTTTGAGCTTTGTGGGTGTGCCACATTTTTCTGTTAATAATCGAACGGTCAAGCCAGTGAAAAAGAGGTACTTAGGGGTGGTTGATTTCGAAAAGTGGAAGCATTGGGGAGGCTTGGCAATTCGTGCGCAAGTCTTCGTTTTTCTGATGTTGTTCCCGTTGGTGACTGCATTAGGCACTCAGGCTAATCCGTTGGCTTTACTATGGAATTTGGTGTGTATTCCTGTCTTTGGTGTTGTCGTTGTACCTGTGCTGATGATGGCTTCTTCTCTCTTTGAAGTCTTGCCCGATTTATCGGCCTTAATGTTTAACGGCTTAGCTGTTGCACTAATTTGGTTTTTAGACCAGTTGATTCTCGTAAATTCTCTTATTCCTCCATTGATAAGTATACGAAGTTCTTCAGCAATAACTGGGCTGTTGCTAGCAGCTGTGCTTTTGTTGCTTATGCCTGTTGCACGTATTTTTCGCTTCTTCGCCATTGTAATAACTATTTTGCTTGTTTCTGTAACACCTGCTCAGAAGACAGATTTGGATGTCTGGTTTCTGGATGTTGGGCAGGCGTTGTCCATTGTATTTATCAAAGACCATAAGGCATTTATCTATGATACAGGCTTTGCTTATGGTGGTTTTAATGCGGCGGACAGCGTGATTATTCCTTTTCTGAGAAATCAGAATGTTGAAGGCGTTGAGCTAGTGGTTGTTAGTCACAAGGATCTTGATCACAGTGGTGGCATGCTGCCTTTAGTGAAGAGTCAATATTCTCCAAAGCAGATTCTGCAAAATTTCTCAGAACATCCAATGTTATATGGCGCAAGTCAGCGATGTGGTCGTTCTGTGAAGTTTGAGTGGCAGGGTCTTAGTCTTCAAGGATTGTGGCCTCCTGCAGAAACTGATGCAGACTCTGGTTTAACTTCTAACGATTCATCTTGTGTGCTTTTGTTGGATTACCAGGGAGAACAGATTTTACTGACGGGAGATATAACTCGAGGAGTGGAGTCTCAGTTAATGAATGACTACCCCAAGTTATTCAACAATGTGGTACTGATGTCTGCACCTCATCATGGGAGTAAAAGCTCGAGTTCAAGTAGCTTCATTCAGTACGTAGATCCTGAAATGGTCGTGGTTTCAAGTGGTCCGTTGAACAGATTCGGTCACCCTCATCAAGATGTGGTGAATCGATATAAATCGGATGATATACGTGTGTTTGAAACGGCGCGTTTAGGTGCGATACATTTTGCAGCGGAAGATGGCGGGGCGTTGCTTTTTAAAGAGGCTTTTTTAAGTGGTGACAAACCGTATTGGAGAACCACTCGACAGGCTCAGTGATAGTTTTTGCGATTGAGTTAAAAAACCTTTATTCTCAGTCCGTTATTATGTTGCCCAATAAAAATCAGGGAGATTTAAGCGTGTTTGAGCTAGTAAAAGCCGGTGGTTGGTTGATGTACCCAATCCTTGCCTGTTCTGTAATCGCAATGGGAATAATTATTGAACGATTTTGGTCGCTCAGAGCCAGTAAAGTGGCACCCCGAAAGCTATTAGCCCAAGTCTGGGTTTGGATTCAGAATACTGAACTGGATAAAGATAAATTACGCGCTTTAAAACAGCAATCTATGCTGGGTAGCGTCTTTGCTGCGGGTCTTAATAATTCTTCTAAAGGCCGTGAAGTGATGAAAGAAAGTCTTGAGGAGCAGGCTAGCCATGTTGCTCATGAAATGGAGCGTTATTTGAATACGCTAGGTACTGTTGCTTCTATCACGCCGCTTCTGGGTTTGTTGGGTACCGTAATCGGCATGATTAAGGTGTTTAACGACATTATGTTGCAAGGTACAGGTAATGCAAATGTACTTGCTGGCGGTATCAGTGAGGCCTTGATTACAACTGCTGCAGGTTTGACGGTAGCTATTCCTGCTATGATTTTTTATCGTTATTTTACTCGAAAAATTGATGAACATCTGGTCTTTATGGAGCAGGAATCAATCAAGTTGGTTGAGGTTCTGCAAGGCAACCGCAAGGTGGATATGTCTGAGGGAGATTGATCTTGAATTTTCGAACGAAAAAACGAGACGATGTCTCTGTTGATCTGACTCCTTTGATCGATGTTGTATTTTTGCTGCTGATTTTCTTTATGGTTTCAACGACGTTTACTAAAGAAACTCATTTAGAAATTGATCTTCCAGAGAGTTCGGCAGAGGCGACGAGCTCTGAAGAAGTGGAGTTAATTGAGATCGTAGTGAATGCTAATGGTGATTATGCCATTAATGGTAAAAATCTGATCAATAATAAATTGGATACGCTGAAACGAGCGATTCAGAAAACATCCAATGGGAAGTCAGATTTACCTATGGTTATTACGGCTGATGCCAGTGTGGCACATGAGTATGTCGTTCGCGCTATGGATGCTGCAGGGCAGCTTGGATTCACTAAACTGAGTATTACGACAAAGCAGGCTCAATAGTATGAGTTCGATTGAATCGGCCTGGTATAAAGGGGCGAAGTGGTTAAAGCTGCTTCGCCCTTTGAGCAATTTAGCAGAGCATTATGCTCGATCAAAAAGAAACCGCTTCTTGTCCTCCCAAGTTCAAAACCAAATCATCACTTCTAACGGCAAATCCATTCCCCTTATTATTGTTGGAAACATTTCTGTCGGCGGTACAGGAAAAACTCCTTTTACGATTGCATTAGCGCGTTTTCTAGAATCGAAAGGCAAAAAGGTTGGTATTGTTAGTCGTGGCTATGGCAGTCAATTGAAGTCTTTTCCTTATGAAGTGCAGTTAAATTCGCTTCCTGAAGATTCTGGTGATGAACCATTGCTACTTAAGCAGCGCTTGGGGTGTCCGGTAATTATTGCACCGGATCGGATAGCAGCGATTGACTTGCTTGTGAGTCGTTATGATCTTGACGTGATTTTGTCTGATGATGGTATGCAGCATTATCGTATGCCGAGAACTTTGGAGATTGCGTTGGTTGATGGTCAGCGAGGACTAGGGAATGGTCGAATGCTACCTGAAGGGCCATTAAGAGAGCCTTGTGAACGGTTATCTTCCGTGGACTTTGTTGTGGTAAACAGTGCTTCTGATGCATTCCCTGATGGTTTTGATTTCGAATGGACAGAGTGGTTCAAGCAGTATTCTTATCATGTAATGAGTATCCGCCCAGGGCAATTTTATCGACTGGATAACGATGAGCAGGAAGTTATTGTTGGTGAATCCGTTTATGCGGTTTCTGGTATTGGAAATCCCGAAAGATTTTATAACACTTTGTCGTCGCTCGGCGTAAAATACAGCCCTAAACCATTTAAAGATCATCATAAGTTTGAGCTGCTGGATTTTGTTGATATGGCAGATCAGCGAATAGTAATGACAGAGAAAGATGCTGTTAAGTGTCGTACTCTGGATCTTGGTAATGCGGTTTATCTTTCTATCGAGGCTGAACTTGATGCCTCTCTTTTTGATCAAATCTACAGTCGACTTTTTTAGTTGGAGTTTTTATGAGTTTTTCAGTCGTCATTCCTGCACGTTATGCTTCATCCCGTTTACCAGGTAAGCCTTTAAAAGACATTGCAGGCAAGCCGATGATTCAGCACGTCTATGAAAGAGCGCTAGAAAGTGAGGCTAAAGAAGTCATTATTGCTACTGATGATGAGCGAATTCAAAAAGTAGCAGAAGGTTTTGGTGCTAAAGTATGCATGACTAATCCGGATCATGCATCAGGTACAGATCGTCTTCAGGAAGTTGTTTCCCAGCTAAATTACTATGCCGACGACATTGTAGTGAATGTCCAAGGGGATGAGCCTTTGATTCCTTCTCGAGTAATCAATCAGGTGGCGCATAATCTTTCTGCTGAGCATGAGGCGAGCATTGCAACCTTGTATGAGCCGATTGAAAGAATCGAAGATGTATTTAATCCAAATATTGTCCAGGTGGTGACGGATAAGAACGATTATGCATTGTATTTCTCAAGAGCCCCGATTCCTTATGCACGAGATGATTTTGCTCAATCAAAAGATGAATTGCCGAAGTCTGTGAGCTTTAAGCGTCACATTGGCGTTTACGCCTATAGAGTTAACTTACTGAATCACTTCGTTAAATGGGACGAGGCACCAATTGAAACCGCCGAGTGTTTGGAACAGCTTCGAGCCTTATGGAATGGCGCGAAAATTCATGTAGCGCTTGCTGATGAAATTCCACCGGGCGGTGTTGATACGGAAGAAGATTTAGAGCGTGTTCGAGCTTTCTTCAATCAACAGGGGTGATTCGGTGAAGGTTTTATTTGTTTGTCTCGGTAATATTTGTCGTTCGCCTACGGCTGATGGTGTATTTCGGAAAATGATTCAGCAGGCTGATTTAGAAGAGCAAGTTACAGTGGATTCTGCTGGCACGGCAGCTTGGCATATTGGGAAGTCCCCCGACCCTAGATCACAAGAGTTTGCTGAGCGTCGAGGTTATGACTTGTCAGCTTTGAGGGCACGACAGGTGTCTGTTGAAGATTTTCATCGCTTTGATTTGTTGTTGGCAATGGACAGTGAAAATTACGCGAATCTTCTTGAGTTGTGTCCTGAAGGTGCTGATTTCAAAGTTAAGAAGCTGTTGAGTTATGGTTTGCTTAAGCCGAATGCGGATGTTCCTGATCCATATTATGGCGGGGATAAGGGCTTTGAAGAGGTGCTGGATCTAGTTGAGGATGCTTGCGGGCAATTATTGAAGCAAATTCAGAGTGGTTTGAAGTAAATTGTCAGAGCATAAAACGAGTCAATTAAGAGTTGAACAAAACGTAAACCTTAAGCCTCTGAATACGTTTGGGTTAGAGGCTATTGCTAAATATTACGTTAGGCCGAGCTCTCTCGATCAGCTGCAGCAGGCATATGAGTTTGCCAAAGAGCATGGCCTGGCGTGCTTGGTTTTAGGGGGCGGCAGCAATATCCTATTCAAGCAAGATCATTATTCTGGTCTTGTTATTCATCTGGATATACAAGGCATTCATGTTGAAGAAACCAATGACCAGTTTTATGTGGTTGTTGGTGCCAGTGAAAATTGGCATGAGCTAACACAGTTTTGTGTTAACAAAGGAATTATCGGACTTGAGAATTTATCTCTCATTCCGGGTTCTGTAGGTGCTTGTCCTGTCCAGAATATTGGTGCTTACGGTGTTGAGGTTGCTGAGTTTATTTCAACCGTGCTTTGTTATGATCCGACTGAGGGGCAGGTTGTTGAGCTTACGGCAGAGCAATGTGCTTTCGGGTATCGAGACAGTGTGTTTAAGCGTGATAAAGCACATTGGGTCATTCTTGAAGTTCGATTTGTTTTCTCTAAGAGTAGGAAGCTTTCACTTGAGTATGGGGATATTGCAAATAGAGTTGATGCAAAGATCCAGGATGATCCACGTCTTGCCCTTAGCCCTAGGTTGATTTCAGAGGTTATTTGCGAAATTCGATCTGAAAAATTACCAGACCCTAGTATTACTGGTAACGCTGGTAGCTTTTTTAAAAATCCTATTGTTGATGCCTCTGTATTTGAAGTGCTAAAAGCCAAGTATCCTCAGCTTGTTGCCCATCCTTATGGCAGTCAATATAAGTTAGCGGCTGGCTGGCTAATTGATTTCTTAGGCTTTAAGGGAAAAACTGTTGGGGGGGCAGGCGTTCATAAATTGCAAGCCTTGGTGCTGGTGAATAATTCGGGTCATGCAACCTCGAAAGAGTTGTTTGATTTGGTCGGAATGATTCGACAAGAAGTGAAAAGTAACTTTGGTATTGATCTTGAAATTGAGCCAAGAGTGATCTAAATGTAGCTTTTGGGTAGCTAGCTAAGCCTGAATTTATTTCTGAGATAAGAGTTTACTGTTAATCATCTGTTTAATCAGTTGGTTTTAAAAGATAACAAAAAGCCCAGCATTTGCTGGGCTTTTTATTTAAGAAGTTAATGCTTATTCCGGTGCTTTATCCGTTTGAGGTTGAGCGCTTTGCTCGGTCGGCTGCGGTTGTGTGTCCGGTGTTTCATTAACAGTTGTTTCTGGTTTGCTTTGCTCAGCCTGAGGAGCTTGCTCTGCTACCTCTTTAGTTTGAACAACTGCTTTACGCTGAGAGCGGCGAGGCTTGGTAACAACAGGTTTGGATTCAGGCGCAGGTGCTGGCTCAAGAGAACCACTAGGCGACTCAATCTTAGTTGGTACAATCTTGGGTGTTGTTACAGCTTTTGCTTCATCAGAGCTTTTAGTCTCGGTAGCGTTGTCTTCATTGGTTTTCGTTTCCGCAGCGACTTTGCGGCGCTGGCTTCTACGAGCGCGTTGTGGCGGTTTTACCGGTGACGCTTCCTGATTTTCAGCTTTCGAAGCTTCGTTTTTTGAAGTTTCTTTCTGTTCTGAGGAGGTTTCTTTCGCTTTCTCTTGCTTCTCAGTAGCTTTCGGTGCCTTAGTATTCTTGGCTTTTGCTTTTTCTTCGTCGGCAGCAAGAGTTAGAGATAACTGCTCTTCGTTAATGCTTTTAACTTGCTCTGAATTCGCGTTGTTTTCAGTTGCCTGGTCAGAAGAATTGCCAGAAGATTGTTCTTCTTTCTTAGTCTCAGGCGCTTCTGCTGTTTTAGCTTGTGCTGATTGCTCAGACTTTGTCTCTGGCTTGCTTTCTGTCTGGATGTTTCCGACTTTTTCTTCGGCTTTCTTCCAAACATTCTCTGCAGGAGATTCAGTCTTGGCTTGCTCTGCTTTTGCCTCTGTCTCTTTTTTAGCTGCTGCTTTAGGCGCTTGTTGTGGCGCTTTTTCTGGCGTAGGCGTCGAGGTCTGAGGTGCTTGTTCAGACGTTACTTGAGTTGAAGTCTGAGTTTCAGTTCCAGTTTCATCGTTATTTAAACGCTGTTCTCTTTTAGGAGACTGGTTCTTTCTGCGCTGAGTGTTGCTCTTTCTGTTGCGGCGACGAGGCTTGTTATCATCACGGCTTTGAGCTTCGCCTTTTTGAGCGTCAGACGGTTTCTGGTTGTCTGCGGCTTGTTGCTGCTTCGCTTTATTAGGCTTTTCATCCTCGCGCTTTTTGGTAGGGCGGTCTTGCGGCTTTTCGTTCGAACGGGTGTTCTTACGGTCAGCTTGTTGTTTTCCGCCTTTGGCATTGCGATTATCAGAATTGCGTTTCTGATTGCTCTTGCTGTTACGCTTGTTGTCTTGCGGTTTGCGCTTGGCTGTTGAGGATGTTTTACGTTGTTGTGTATTTTGCTCTTCTGCTTCTTCATTCTTGAAGAAACCTGCGAAGCTTGCTGAAAGTCGAGCAAAGAAGCCTTCTTTCTTCTCTTCGGTTTGAGAAACTGGTGCCGGAGATGAGTGAACTACTGATTTAACAGCGGCTTCTGTTTTTACAATTGCTTTAGGTGTTGTTGCTTCCACTACTTCTGGTGTAGGAGCTTCAGGGATCATGGCAATTGTAGATTCATTGCGTGTTTCAGCAACGTGATCGTCACGCAGGCGAATAACTTCGTACTTTGGTGTTTCCATGTATTGGTTTGGAACAATAAGTACTTTTACGCCTTGTTCTTTTTCAATTCGTAGCAATTGCTGGCGTTTTTCGTTGGTTAGATAGGTACCCACTGAAATAGGAACGATCGCGCGTACTTCTGAAGTGCGCTCTTTGAACGCTTCTTCTTGGACTAGGCGCATGATCGACAATGCTAGCGATTCAGTATCTCGGATGGTTCCATGGCCGCTACAACGAGGACATACAATACCTGATGTTTCGCCTAGGGAAGGGCGTAAACGTTGACGAGACATTTCAAGTAGACCAAAACGAGAGATTCGACCTACTTGAACTCGTGCACGATCCATTTCTAACGCTTCGCGTAGTCTGTTCTCTACTTCACGCTGATTACGGCTTTGAAGCATATCAATGAAGTCGATAACGATAAGTCCGCCCATATCGCGCAGACGAAGCTGACGCGCGATTTCATCCGCGGCTTCCAGGTTGGTCATCAAAGCGGTTTCTTCGATGTCACCACCTTTGGTAGCACGAGCAGAGTTAATATCAATCGAGACAAGTGCTTCTGTAGGGTCGATTACTATAGACCCGCCAGAAGGGAGTTTAACTTCACGCTGGAACGCTGTTTCGATTTGGCTTTCAATCTGGTAGCGATTGAATAGAGGTACTGCGTCTTCGTAAGGCTTAATCTTGTTCGAATAATGAGGCATTACCTGATTAATAAAAGTAACTGCATCATTATGAACTGAGCGGTTGTCGATTAGTACTTCACCAATGTCTTTGCGCAAATAGTCACGAATAGCGCGGATGATGACATTACTTTCCTGATAAATTAGGAAAGGCGCTTCGCGCTCTTCTGAAGCTGATTTGATGGTGGTCCAGATAGTCGTTAGGTAGTTTAGATCCCATTGAAGATCTTCGGTGCTGCGACCTACGCCGGCAGTACGAACAATAACGCCCATGTCGCGAGGTACTTCTAAGCCAGACATTGCGTCGCGTAGTTGAGCGCGATCATCGCCTTCAATGCGGCGTGAAATTCCGCCAGCACGAGGGTTGTTTGGCATTAATACTAGATAGCGACCAGCAAGTGAAATAAAGGTGGTTAGGGCTGCACCTTTGTTGCCGCGCTCTTCTTTGTCTACCTGAACAATCACTTCTTGACCTTCTTGAAGAAGTTCTTTGATGTTTAGGCGTTGACCGCGTTCTGGTTTGCTAGTGAAGTATTCTTTGGAAATTTCTTTTAAAGGAAGGAATCCGTGACGTTCTGCACCAAAATCAACGAAAGCAGCTTCTAAACTTGGTTCAATACGAGTGATTTTACCTTTATAGATATTTGCTTTCTTTTGTTCGCGAGTGCCAGACTCGATATCTAGGTCGTATAGGCGCTGGCCGTCAACAAGAGCAACACGCAACTCTTCTGGATGAGTTGCGTTAATTAGCATTCTCTTCATGTAAGTCCATAAATTGTAAGGGAAAATATCAGTTGGGTAAGAAGCTTAGAGAAGAGTTTAATAGAGACTAAAAAGCTAGGCTCGATGATAAAACATCAACGAACTGGTTTCTCATTAATACTTCTTTATAGGGTTATGATATTTTCCGGAATTCATATTCGACAAGTCAGTTAGCTTGTCGCCACTATTTTGGTAAACTAACCGCCTTTCTTCGGAAGGGTGGTGGTTCGCCTTCTCGAAGCCAAAACATCCTGAGCGGTATGATGTTTTGAACCGTAGATGATTTCTAGGTGCCTGTCTCAATCTTTATTGATTGGTTTGGTCATCTTGAAAGTGGGTCTTCGGTTTTCTGTAATTCACCACCGAACGTCATGATAATTGCAAACTTGTCATGGCAAATATTGCCAGCATGCATTAGTTAGTCGTATCGGCGAGGCAGAATATAGCAATAATTCTGCAAGCCATCAATTGAATAGGTTTATAGTTTTTTATGAATTCAGCTCCTGAGAGCAAAATCCACTCGGTACAATTAATCGATGTTGACGAAGATTATGAAGGTCAGCGTTTAGATAATTTTCTTATCACGCGTTTGAAGGGTGTTCCGAAGTCCAAGGTTTACCAGATTATCCGAAAGGGTGAAGTTCGAGTTAATAAAAAGAGAAAAAAGGCGGATTATCGTTTGGTTGTGGGGGATCAGGTTCGTGTGCCTCCAATTCGTACTGCTGATCCTAAGCCTCAAGTCAAAGTTTATGATAAGACCTTAAAACTCATCGAAGATTCGATTGTTTATGAAGATGATAGCTTTATGGCGATTAATAAACCTTCTGGTATTGCTGTGCATGGTGGTAGTGGAATTACATGGGGCTTGATTGAGGCGGTCAGACAAATTCGACCTGATATTCGGCGTTTAGAATTGGTTCATCGTTTGGATCGTGATACTTCAGGCATTATTTTGATCGCCAAAAAGCGTGCTGCATTATCTGTATTTCATCAGTATCTCCAAAGTAAGCAGATGCAAAAAATCTATCATGCACTCGTGGTTGGTCGTTGGCCTAAGCATAAGAAAGAAGTGGATGTTCCTTTGAGGAAGATAGAACTTGCATCTGGTGAGCGTATTGTGAAGGTCGATGGTAAAGGCAAGTCATCCAAAACAGAGTATCGAGTCCTGAATGCTTATAAAGGATATTCTTTGGTTGAGGCTAGTCCAATTACCGGCAGAACTCATCAAATTCGAGTGCATTGTCAGTTTGCAGGGTGTTCTATTGTCGGTGATGAGAAGTATTGCCCGGAAGAAGAGTTGCAGTTGCAAAAGGACATGGGATTGAATCGCTTGTGTCTGCATGCCCGCGAATTGAGGTTCAAACATCCAGAATCTGGAAAACCGATGAAATTGGTTGCAGAGTATGGAAGTGATTTAGAGCAAATTCTGAATAAAGTTAAACAGCAATCTTAAGGTTTATAAATCGAATTATGTCGAAGCAATATGATCTGATTATTTTTGATTGGGATGGAACGCTGGTTGATAGCGCTGATCTGATTGTGATGTGTATGCAGTTAGCGTTTTCTGATGCTCAGTTAGTGGTGCCTGGTGCTGAAGAGATTCGAAATATTATTGGTTTGGGGTTGAATGAGGCAATTATTGAGTTGAACGGGCATACCCCTGAGTCAAAAATCAAAGAGCTTCGAGAGCGTTACTCTTATCATTTTCACAAAAATGATATTCATGAGTTGAGCGTTTTTGATGGGGTTTATGAGCTTTTGATGAGGCTGCAGGGGCAGGGACGTCTTTCTGCTGTTGCAACAGGGAAAAGTCGTAAAGGCTTGGCAAGAGGTTTGAGCCGTTTCAAACAATCAGAGCTATTTACAACCACTCGTTGTGCAGATGAAACCAAATCCAAGCCGCATCCTTTAATGCTTGAAGAAATTTTACGAGAAGTGAATGTTCCTCTTGAGCGAGCGGTGATGGTGGGTGATTCGATTTACGATATGGAAATGGCGCAGCGTTTAGGGATGGATTCAATTGGTGTCACTTATGGTGTGCACTGTTATGACCGTTTAAGTCAGTTTAAACCTGTAACGGTGGTCGATAATGTTTCTTCGTTGTCGAGCTTTTTATTAAATAAACACTAAATAAATGATTCGGTAGCTGGTATAACGCTATCACAAAATGTATGTTCATTTTTCGATGAATGAAGGAGAGTAGTTGTGTTTGATGATAAAACACGTGAAGCGATGAAGGATGCTTCGGCAGGGAGTTCTGATAGTAAAGAGTGGAAGCTAATCGAGAAAATGGTGCTGACTTTGGCGTTGGAGCAAAAAAAAGCTCGTCGCTGGGCGATCTTTAAGTTCCTGATTGTGGTTGGCTTTATGTTTTTTGTGTTTTCGGCGACTCTTCAGACGGCAAAGCTTGATAAGCAAATGCTAGCGGGTAGTCAACCGCATACGGCTATGGTTGAAGTGAAAGGGCCAGTTATGGCTGATGGCGATGCGAGTGCGGATATATTGGTTACAGGTCTTCGTGAAGCCTTTGAAAATCCTAATGTTCAAGGTGTAGTGTTGAGGATTAATAGTCCTGGTGGGTCACCGGTTCAGGCCGGTTATGTTAATGATGAAATTAAACGCCTTAAAGCTCTGCACCCTGGCATTCCTGTATATGCAGTGATTTCAGATTTAGGAGCATCAGGGGCATATTACATTGCAGTGGCCGCTGATAAGATTTATGCGGACAAGGCAAGCTTGGTGGGTTCGATTGGTGTAACGGCTTCAAGTTTTGGGTTTGTTGAAACGATTGAAAAGCTTGGTATGGAGCGTAGAACCTTTACGTCGGGTGAGCATAAGGGCTTTTTAGATCCTTTCTTACCGGTAAAAGCGGACGAGAAAAAGTTTTGGGAAACGGTGCTCAATACAACACATAAGCAGTTTATCTCTGTTGTTAAAGAAGGTCGGGGCGATCGTTTGGCTGAGAACCCTGATTTGTTTTCCGGTTTGGTTTGGTCTGGTGAGCAGGCAATTGAGCTGGGGTTGGTTGATGAGCTTGGTAGTAGCAGTTATGTTGCACGTGAGGTGATCGGTGCTGAAAAAATTGTTGATTACACGCCTAAACCTGATCCTTTCCAGGAGTTTACTAAGAGACTTGGTACCAGTATGGCAATGTACTTCAGTAAAGCTTTAGGGATTGAGGCGCCTGTATTGAGGTAGATTTCTTTCGGGTGTTTATAAATGGAGGCGTAACGCCTCCATTTTTGTATGAGATTTAATTCTTAAGGCTTCAGGCTAGAATATTGACGCCTTCATTTTCTAACATGCGATTCAGTTTAATTAATGGTAGGCCTATTAGGGTATTTGGGTCATCACCTTCCAGTTTTTCAAATAAGGCAATTCCTAATGCTTCGCTTTTGAAGCTTCCTGCGCACTTTAAAACATCTTCTTTATCAACGTAGTTGCTGGCTTGCTCTTTCGTTAAGTCTCGGAAGGTGACAAAGAAAGGCTCTACAAGCGATTGATAATTGCCTGTTTCTGCATTGTATAGGCAAAGCCCTGTGTGAAAGGTGACTGTTTTGCCTGACATACTCATAAGTTGTTTGATTGCGTTTTCTTTTGTATGCGGTTTCCCAAGTGCTACCCCGTCAACTTCAGCTACTTGGTCTGAGGCTATAATGAGTCCTGCCTCAAGGTCGGATGCAACCGCTTTTGCTTTTTCAATGGAAAGGCGGAGGGATAAATCTTTTGGTGTCTCGTCCGCAAGAGGGGATTCATCAATGTCTGGGCTGATGCAGTGATAGTCGACCTGGAATTTTTCAAGAAGTTGTCTTCTGAAGGGTGAAGAAGAGGCTAAAATAAGAGGTGTATTAGGCATAGTAAGTTCTTAATGGCTCTACTGAATAAGTTGAAGTGCATTTTAATGCTAAATTGTCGTTTTTTCATTAATTTACCTTTGACAGCAGTAGTATCAATCCCTATTATGGCGCCCTTATGTCAAAGTCATCATTACCAGATTATGTAAATCCACGTCGATTGGCTGTTCAGGGCATGACTCTGGAAGGTCAAATTTCGGCTGATTCCTTCAAAAGAATTGCTGAAGTGGCAACTATTACGAGTCAAGGTGTTGAGGTGTCTTTAAAGTTCTTCTGTGATGAAGAAAACTTTAAAGTGATCTCGGGTACTGTCGAAGTGGAACTTGATTTGGATTGTCAGCGGTGTTTGAGTCCGGTAAATGTTAAGGTGATTAGTGATTTTGAAGTGGCTATTGTAGCTAGTGATGAGTCAGCCAAAAATATCCCCAAACATTATGAACCGGTCATTGTTGAGGAAGATACCCTCGAACTTGTACCGCTGATTGAAGAAGAGCTTATACTGGCCTTGCCAATGCATGCTTATCACGATGATTGTGATGTACAAATGTCTTTTGGCGAGACTGAATTAGACGCTGCAGAAGTGGAAGAAACTACCCCTAATCCATTTCATGTGCTAGCAAATTTGAAAGTGGGTAAATCAAAGAATTAGGAGCAATCAGGCATGGCTGTTCAAAAAAACAAAAAGACTCGTTCTAAGCGTGGTATGCGTCGTTCACATGACGCTCTAACTGGCGCTGCGTTGTCTATTGACGCGACAACTGGTGAAAAACATCTTCGTCACCACATTACTGCAGACGGTTTCTACCGTGGCAAGCAAGTTGTTGCTAAAGCAGAAGCTGCTGACGAAGAGTAAGATCTAGTATGATCACCATTGCGGTTGATGCAATGGGTGGGGATTTTGGCCCACAGATCACGGTATCAGGCGCCCTCAAATGCCTAGAGATGGTGCCTGATCTCCGACTTATTCTGGTCGGGGATCAAGAACAAATCCTTCCCTTAGTTCCACATAATTTATCTTCCTTTGTAGAAGTAATTCATACTGACCAGTGGGTCGCTATGGACGATAAGCCGTCCAAGGCATTGCGCGGTTTACCCAATTCTTCGATGAAATTGGCTGCTCAGACTGTGTCAGAAGGTAAAGCTGATGCGTTAGTCAGCGCTGGAAATACCGGTGCCTTGATGGCTATCAGTCGGCATGTGTTGCAAACTCTTCCTGGAATTGATCGACCAGCAATTATGGCTCGATTACCTGTGAAAGAGGGAGCAACTTATATGCTTGATCTGGGAGCTAATGTCGATTGTCAAGCAGAGCATCTTTACCAGTTTGCTGTGATGGGAACAGCCTTTGCTGCTGCGAATGGTCATGTGATTCAGCCAAAAGTTGCGCTTCTTAACGTTGGTGTGGAATCTATCAAAGGGAATCAGCAAGTACGATTGGCTTCACATCAAATAGCGCAATGTGAAGCATTAAATTTTGTAGGCTTTGTCGAGGGTAACGAGCTTTTTTCAGGAAAAGCGGACGTTATTGTGTGTGATGGTTTTGTTGGAAATGTAGCTCTTAAAGCTTCCGAAAGTGTCATGCGTCTTGCTGTTGATAAAATTCAGAAGCGTTTATCTGTTTGGTGGTTGAAATGGTTAGGTTTGTTCCTTAAGCCGCTCTTAAAAAGCTTGGCAAGAGAACTTGATCCTACCTATCTCAACGGCGCTTTGTTGGTTGGCTTGAATGGTATTGTAGTCAAGAGTCATGGTGCCTCGGATGAGCAAGGCTTTACCAATGCTATTATGCAGGCCTATAGAGAAGTGAGTAACAAATCTAATGATCACTTCGAAGAAATTATGGATCAGATAGAGTTTTAGGAGACGTTATGGCTCATGCGTTTATTTTTCCTGGTCAGGGTTCCCAGTCTGTGGGTATGGGAAGTGATTATTTTCAAGATTCAGCTATTTTCCGAAATGCTATGGAAGAGGCATCTGACGCTCTGAAGTATGACCTTTGGGATCTGATTGTTAACAATTCGGACGATAAGCTAAGTCAAACTGAGTATACGCAGCCAGCGTTACTGGCGGTTTCTGTAGCAATGTTTCGAGTTGCTATGGATCGTATGGGTGATGAGCCGGTTGTGCTTTCTGGTCACAGTTTAGGTGAATATTCTGCTTTGGTCGCTGCTGAATCATTGTCTTTTCAAGATGCATTGCAGGTTGTTCAGGCGCGTGGTCGATACATGCAACAGGCGGTCCCGGCTGGTGAAGGTGCTATGGCTGCTGTGCTTGGCTTGGATCAGGCTGCTATCGAAGAAATATGTTCTGGTGTAGACGGTGTAGTGGAAGCTGCAAACATCAATGCGCCAGGACAAATTGTAATTGCTGGTGAGAAAGCGGCGGTTCAGTCTGTGTTGCCTTTGTTAAAGGATGCAGGTGCAAAACGAGCTATCGAATTGCCTGTAAGTGTTCCGTCTCACTGCAGTCTTATGAAGCCAGCTGCTGAGCGATTGAAAGACTTGTTGGCGGATGTCGCGGTTTCAATGCCATCTATTCCTGTGATTCATAACGTTACTGCTAACAGTGCAGCTTCAGAGCAAGAAATACGTTCTTTACTTGTAGAGCAGTTGTTTAGCCCTGTTCGGTGGGTTGAATGTGTCGAAGCTATCAAAGGTTATTCCGTTGAGGGGAATGCAGTTGATAGATTGGTTGAATGTGGCGCAGGAAATGTGTTGACTGGATTGGCCAAGCGTATTGATCGTGCTTTGCCTTGTATAACGATGAATTCGATATCTTCTTTGGATGATCTAAGCTGAGGGAAGACTATGTCTGATCAAAAAGTGGCTTTAGTAACAGGAGCAAGTCGTGGTATTGGTGCTGCTATTGCCAATAAGTTAGTTACTGAAGGTTATTTTGTCATTGGGACTGCAACTTCTGATGCGGGTGCAGAGGCTATTACTGGTGCTCTGGCAGGAAAGGGTGTTGGAAAGGCGCTGGATGTGAGTTCATCAGAAGCGGTGTCCGACTTTTTTACTGTGCTGAAAGAGAGCGATCAGTTGCCATTGATTGTGGTAAATAATGCCGGGATTACTGATGATGGATTGGCTTTAAGAATGAAAGAGGCTCAATGGCAAAAGGTTATTGAGACCAACTTGACGGGGGCTTACCGAGTCACTCAGGCTTCTTTGAAGGCCATGACAAAGGCTCGTTGGGGGCGCGTCATTAATGTTTCTTCGGTTGTCGCTCAAGCGGGTAATCCTGGTCAGGCGAATTACTGTGCTGCTAAAGCAGGTTTAGAAGGAATGACTCGCTCTTTGGCTAAAGAGTTAGCGAATAGAAATGTTACATTTAATTGCGTTGCGCCAGGTTTTATTGCTTCTGATATGACGGAAGCTTTAAATGATCAGCAGAAAGATGCAATATTGAACCAAATTCCTATGGGGCGTATGGGGAGTGCAGATGAAGTGGCGTCTGTAATTGCTTTCTTAAGTTCAGAAAGCGCATCTTATATAACTGGTCAGGTAATCCAGGTAAATGGCGGTATGTATTTGAATTAATTCTGTAAAGGTAAGTTTTGCTTTGGTGATACTTGCGGTTGATTTTAGAATTTGTTCGTTGACATATTTAACTTTAAAACCTATAAAGATCCTTTAATTTACACTTGCGGTTGTTTGATTGCTTTAGATAAACTAGCAACCACTAAATTAATACTGTTGGGAGAATGTTCGCTCATGAGCACAATTGAAGAGCGCGTCAAGAAGATTGTTTGTGAACAGCTAGCTGTTAAGATTGAGGATGTAAATCCTTCCTCATCTTTCGTAGACGACCTTGGTGCAGACTCACTAGATACTGTTGAGTTGGTGATGGCTTTGGAAGAGGAATTTGAAACTGAGATTCCGGACGAAGAAGCTGAGAAGCTAACTACTGTTCAAGACGCGATTGATTACGTCGTAGCGAACCTTTGATCTCAAGCTAAGGTTTGAAAAAAGCCGCCTGAATTGGCGGCTTTTCTGTGTCTGGCATATTTTAAAGAATGGAAGCGTAAAAGCGTGAGGTAATGATGCAAGGTCGCCGAGTTGTGGTAACTGGATTGGGATGTGTTTCTCCGGTTGGAAATACAGTGGGCTCAGCCTGGGATGCTGTTCTGAAAGGAGTTAGCGGAATTGCTTCGATTAATGCTTTTGATGCCAGTGCATATCCAGTGACGTTTAGTGGTGCTGTTAAGGGGTTTGATGGAGAGTCATTGTTTGGCAAAAAAGAGTGCCGAAAAATGGACTTATTTATTCAGTACGGTCTGGCATCTGCTATTGAAGCTTATGAAGACGCAGGCTTAGATGGGTATGAATTTGATTTAGAACGCTCTGGTGTAGCTTTTGGTTCCGGTATAGGTGGCATTGATACTATCGAGCGTAATTATAAAGAAATGGAGGAGCGTGGTATTCGGCGTGTATCTCCGTTTTTTATACCTTCCGTGATCGTTAATATGTTAGCGGGTCATGTATCCATGAGGTTCGGTCTGAAGGGGCCAAACTTGGCTGTCTCTACAGCTTGTGCCTCCGGTACTCATAACATTGGTTATGCGGCAAGAGCCATTGCTTATGGTGATGCTGATTTAATGATGGCGGGCGCTTCAGAGATGTGTACTACCGAACTGGGATTGGCTGGGTTCTGTGCATCGAAAGCGCTTTCTACTCGAAATGACGAGCCTGAAGAGGCTTCTCGTCCATGGGATAAAGAAAGGGACGGTTTTGTGTTGGGTGATGGTGCTGCCACGTTAGTACTTGAGGAATACGAGCATGCCAAATCTCGTGGAGCTGAAATCTATGGGGAAGTGCTTGGCTTTGGTATGAGTGGTGATGCTTATCATATTACTGCACCTAGAGAAGATGGCGAGGGCGCGCAAAGAGCTATGAGAGCTGCGTTGACAGATGCATCTATAACCGAATCGGACGTAGGTTACATCAATGCTCATGCGACATCGACAAAGTTGGGGGATCAGGCTGAGTGTCAAGCGATGAAGGCCGTGTTTTCTTCTCATGCTCAAGATCTTCTTGTTAGTTCGACTAAAAGCATGACGGGTCACCTGCTAGGTGCCGCTGGTGCGTTGGAGTCATTATTCGCATTAAAGGCTTTAGAAGCTGGAATAGCACCGCCAACAATTAATCTGTCTATGCCTGATGAAGGCTGTGATTTAAATTTTGTTCCAAATAAAGCTCAAACATTTCAGTCGACAGTCGTGATGAATAATTCGTTTGGTTTTGGTGGCACAAATGCATCATTGATTTTTGGTCGTTGTTCCTAATGAAACTGCATATGTCCTCCGATTCAGTGCCGTTGAATAACCGGGGCTTTGCTTATGGCGATGGTTTTTTTGAGACCATGTTGTTTAGGCAAGGGAAGTGTTCTCTTTTAAAGTATCACATGGCTCGGATGTGTAATACGGCTCAGAGATTGGGTATGCCTCTGACTGTTTCTGAGGTCCAGAGGTTGATGAGGGCTTTGTCTGATGCGGTTATTGATAATAAGCAAGATCAGGTTATCAAAGTAATCTTCACCAGAGAAGCGGGTGGCCGGGGTTATCGTAGTTTAGAGTTGGCTGACACAGAAGTATTTGTTCAGAATTTTCCTTATGCTTCCGCATTAAATGAAGATGTTTTATCACAAGGCGTTCAGTTAAGAGTTTGCGATATTAGATTGTCGATTCAGCCTGTATTGGCGGGATTAAAGCATCTTAATCGTCTTGAGAATGTCTTGGCTCGGAATGAGTGGCGATCAGATGCATATTACGAAGGGCTTTTACTTGATCAGAATGGTCTGGTTGTAGAGGCAACTCAGAGTAATGTTTTCTTCAAAATAGGAGACCGCTGGTTGACTCCTGAGCTTAACCAATCAGGTGTGGCTGGTGTGATGAGGGCTTGGCTATTGGATAGTGCTTCCTTATTGAACGAAAACTTTCATGTCACTACGATAAGTTTAGATGATTTGGCGAAAGCTTCTGCCTGCTTTATTTGCAATTCAGTCCAGGGCATTGTTCCTGTACAATCCATCGAAAAAAAGGATCAAAGGTTTTCGTTCGACCTTGGTGCATCCATCCAGTTACTCCATCAGATTAATAATGTGCTGCTTTAATGTCTCTTTCGATTTTTAAACGTTTACTGATTTTAGTCATACTACTTGGTGCGTGCGCAACCGCAGGGTTTGGCTGGTATTTACATCAGATGTTCAATCGTCCTTTTGCTGATATAGCAAGCAAACCAGAAGTAATTGATGTGCTTCCGGGGGATGGCATGTATAAGGTGTGTCGTCGGATGAAGAATGCAGGGTTAATTGATAACGTTCGCACATTCTGTCGTGTTGCTATGTGGTCTGGTTATGATCACGTTATAAAAGGGCGATATCAAGTTGCTCAAACGGATACACCAAAAAGTCTGTTAGATAAAATGAGAGCGGGTGATGTAATCACTTTTTCGATTACTTTGATTGAAGGTCATACTTTCAAACAAATGCGTCAGCGAATCCTTGAAAATTCCAATATTGTTCCTATCTTGGGTGGCCTTTCAGATTCAGAGGTGATGGCTCGAGTTTCGGGAAATAAAGATTTACACCCTGAAGGTCAATTTTACCCTGACACTTATCGCTTTAGTTATGGTGTCAGTGATTTGGAAGTGCTTGGGCGAGCACATAGCAAGTTAAAGTCCGTCTTGGAGAGTGAGTGGCAGCAAAAGGCTGAAGGTCTTCCGTATAAAAGTGCTTATGAGGCGCTTATTATGGCTTCAATCGTGGAGAAAGAAACGGCGGTGGGGAGTGAAAGGCCTCAAATCGCTAAAGTGTTTGTTGAGCGTCTAAAGTTAGGGATGAGATTGCAAACGGACCCAACGGTAATCTACGGAATGGGCGATCGATATCAGGGAAATATTACTCGTCGAGATTTGAAAACAAAAACACCTTACAATACTTATCGCATTGACGGGTTGCCCCCAACGCCCATTGCAATGGTCGGGCGCGAAGCTATTAGAGCGGCTTTAAATCCTGAGGGTGAGAGGGCGTTATTTTTTGTTGCTAAAGGCGATGGGACTCACTACTTTTCAAAAACTCTGCAAGAGCATAATCGTGCGGTTAGAAAATACCAAATGAGGCGCTCCAGTAATTACCGTTCAACACCTAACTGATAGGATCTAAGAAGTGCCAAAAGCGTTGTTTATCACCTTTGAAGGCGGAGAAGGCGTCGGTAAAACTACCAATATTGAATATTTTAAAGCCTTGATGGAAGAGCGAAAGCTTGAGTTTATAGCTACTCGTGAACCGGGTGGTACGCCCTTAGCGGAAGAGATTCGATCGTTGTTGTTAGCGCCAAGAGATGAGTCTGTTTGCTCAAATGCAGAGTTATTGTTGATGTTTGCGGCAAGGGCACAACATTTAGCTTCTGTCATTGAGCCTTCACTGAGCCAAGGTGTGAATGTGTTGTGTGACCGTTTTACGGATGCTACTTATGCGTATCAAGGTTATGGTCGAGAGTTGGGGACGGAAGCCATTTCAATTCTAGAAAACTTGGTTCACGGAGAGCGTCAGCCTGATTTGACGGTAGTGCTTGATGCGCCTGTCGAGGTGGGGATGGCTAGAGCTCGAGATAGAGGTGCGCTTGATCGCTTTGAACAGGAAGATTTGGCTTTCTTTAATCGAGTACGGGAAGGTTATCTTAAGCGCGCCGCTGAGAATCCTGGTCGTTATGAGATCATTGATGCAAGTCTGTCGTTGGGTGATGTTAAAGCGCAAATATATGATGTATTTCAGCGTCGAGTTGTTGGATCGCTAGGGAGTTGATGCGCTTGTGGACGACGTAACACACTCTTTGCTTTACCCGTTAGATTGGCATAAAACAGCCTGGTCTGCATTGTTGGAGGCCTTGAAAAAAGATCACTTAGCTCATGGTCTGCTGATTTATGGTCATCATGGCGTTGGTAAGATGCATTTTGCTAAGGCGTTGGGGTATTTGTTGTTGTGTGATCAGCCTCAGGTGGATTCTGTTTTAGGCAGTTTACCTTGTGGCCAGTGTAATAATTGCATGCTGAATAAAGCGGGAACTCATCCTGATTTCCTGGTTGTTGAGCCGGAAGAGCAAGGTAAAGCGATCAAGGTTGATCAGGTTCGGGAGTTAAATCACTTTGTGTCTCAGACCTCGCAGATGTCAGGCAAGAAAGTAGTGATAATTGAGCCTGCTGATGCAATGAATATTAATAGTTCTAATGCATTATTGAAAACGCTGGAAGAACCGTCGGGTGATACACACTTAATTTTGGTGGTTGACTCACTTAGTTCTTTAATGGCGACCATTCGCAGTCGTTGCCAATACTATGAAATTCTGCCACCAACTAAAGAGCAAGCCTCTGTGTTTTTAAGAGATTTATATCCTGAGCGGAATGACATTGATGTATTAGTAAAAATCTCTGAACAAGGGCCTTTCTATGCTAAAGAGCTAGTTGAACAAGGCAAGCTTGAATGGCGTTCAAGTCTTAGTCAGGGGTTGATGGATGTTTGTTCTGGAAAATCAACCGTTGAAATTGCCGAGAGCTGGAAGAGTATTGATTTACTGGAAGCTCTGCACTGGTTGGATATTTGGATCAGGGACATGATCGTCATGGTAATGACTCAGGACAAGAGTCGAGTTAAGAACGCTGATTTGTCTGATTTGATGACTATGGTTGAGTCCAGGCAAGTTGATCCGAGATTTTTACATCGTTATCGGGAAGTGTTATCGGAAATAGAAGAGGCTACGATTAAGAGTCATCCTAATAAGCAGCTTGTGTATGATCGTTTGCTCATTGATTGGAAGAAAATGTTAGGTGCCTGATATATAATTCAGCATTATTGGGAATAAACATTGACGTAAGCTATTTCTTCAATCATATTTTGTAAGTCCGTGTTATAAAAAGAAAACTTTGAGGAGTTTAAACTGCTATGTTGCAGCTCACTATTAAAGATAAAAGTGTCCTGTACGCTGCTTATATGCCATTTGTTGAAAAAGGCGGTTTGTTTATCCCAACACCTAAAAAATATAAATTGGGTGATGAAGTTTTCATTTTGCTTAGTCTTATGGATGAGCCGGAGAGAATACCTATTTCAGGTAAAGTAGTTTGGATTACTCCTCAAGGTTCCCAAGGTAATAGGGCGGCAGGTATTGGTATTCAATTTACAATGAAAGATGAAGCAGCAAAAAATATGATTGAAAAGGTGTTGGCTGGTTCATTGGATTCTGACCGACCGAATCACACTATGTGATATAATTCCTCAAAATTTTTCCTAAAAGCCTGACTGTATAAGTTAGGCTTTTTTGTATTCTAAATATCTCCTAAAAGGTTATGCATGTATTTAGTGGACTCTCATTGTCATTTGGATCGTTTAAAGCTTGATAATCACCAAGGAAGTTTAGACTCAGCACTTGCTGCAGCACGTGATCGTGGTGTTGGCCGATTCTTGTGTGTGGGTATTGATTTGGACAATGCGGATAAGGTTGTTGAGCTCGCTGATCGTTACGAGGAAGTTTATGCGTCGGTTGGTGTACATCCTTTGGCTCTTGAGCATCCTGCCCCAAAACATGATGAGCTGCTTAGACTTGCAGATCATCCCAAAGTCATTGCGATTGGTGAAATGGGGTTGGACTTCTTTTATGACAAAGAGCATCACCAAGAGCAAGAGAAGCGCTTTATTACTCAGCTTGAAGTGGCTAAAGAATGTCAGAAGCCAGTGATTATCCATACTCGCGATGCCAGAGAGCGAACCTTAAAGATTCTGGAACAGCATTGCGACACCTCTGTTGGGGGGATTTTGCATTGCTTTACCGAGAGCTTGGAAATGGCTGAAGCTGGAATCGACTTAAACCTTTATGTATCTATCTCAGGTATTGTGACTTTTAGAAATGCTTCTGAGTTAAGAGATGTGGTTCGTGCGTTGCCATTAGAGCGTTTGCTTGTTGAAACTGACGCGCCTTATTTGGCTCCGGTACCTCATAGAGGTAAGTCTAATGAGCCTGCTTATGTTCGAGATGTTGCAGAGTTTGTGGCGGAATTAAAGGGCATTAGTTACGAAGAACTTCGAGATGTCACGACTCGTAATTTCAATCAACTCATGAAATTACCAAACTGATCTTTATCTTTGGTAAGTTTGATTCATTATTGGTTTGATATCGGAGGCGAGTTGCTCGCCTCCTATTGGTATTTAAAGCAGTGTTTTGTTTCTTCCTACCCAAAGCTCTTTGGCTTTCTGTAGGGCTTCATTTTGCGATAGGCTTTCATTGTGCATTAGTCGAAGAGCGAAAGCCGTAGTTCCTACAACAGCCATTTCGGCGTATTCATCAACAAGTTGCCCTTTCCAGAGTTTTGGTAGGAGGTCGATATCTAGTTCATCTGGTCGAACATGGCGTTGTTCAAACAGTGCTGGCCACTGTTCTTCTACCAATTGGCCATCAATCGAAGAGCGAACTTCTACTTTAGCATCCGGGTTTCTTTCTATCTCTCCACCTTCTCCTTTAATAACTGCTAGTCTTTGGTAGCCAAGGAGTTGCCCAGCTTCCTGGTGTACAGGGTTATAACCAGGATGGAAGATTCCTTGGGCGACATTAGGTGCATTCAGAGGGTTTATTAATCGAGCAAGACTGTGTACAGGGGATCTCAACCCGAGGGTGTTTCTTAGCTCGATAATTCTATGGAGCTCCGGGCAAAAGCTCGCTAAAGGTAAGTAGCAGAAGTTCTGAGTGTTCAATGCTGTCGTTGCTTCGTCAAAATTTTCTACTACCGGTAGGTTAAGGTATTTCAATACTGATTCGGTGTAGATTCTTCCGATAGTGTGTCCTGAAGCACCATGCATAAATACTTTGTAGTTGTTGTCTGCAAGAAGTAGGGTGCTCAGAATAAACCAAGGCAGGTGGCGTCTTTTGCCAGCATAGGAAGACCAGTCTAGATCTGGAGTAATACCGGGTGTGATATTGAGATGTTCTTTGACTGCTTTTACAAAGCCTGCAAGCTCTTCCGCACTTTCCTCTTTAACGCGTAATAGCATAAGGAACGCGCCGAGCTGCACCTCTTCTACTTCACCGCTCATGATCATCTTCATGGCAAGATAGGCTTCTTCTTCAGTAAAAGAACGGCTTCCTCGGCGTCCTTTACCTAATATTCGTACGTATTGGGCAAAGGGGTGTTCATCTCGCTCAATGGGAAAAGGCTTCTTGCTCATTGTTGTTCCATCTTCAAAATTTATGTATTAAAAGCAGTTTGCAGGTCTCGGTAGACCGGCAATTTTTGCTCCCTGTTTGGCTGGGCTTTCAGGGAATAAAGTCATGAGGTAGATACTATTGGCTTTTTCATCACCTAAGCTGGCTTTGATTGCTTTTGCTAAAGGTCTGGCAGAAGGTGAGACTTCGTAGCTTTTATAAAATTGTCTGAGCACTTCGATGACTTCCCAATGCTTATCGGTTAATTGAATGTTTTCAGACTCGGCTAGTGCCTGTGCGACCTCTTTATTCCAATCATTGAGATTGATTAAATAACCTTCTTTATCCGTTTCAATGGATTGATTGTTTACTGTAAGCATGAGTTATCGCCAGCTAATGGTCTTGTTGTACTTCACGGTCAGTTCTACAAAGTCATCATAAGAAATGATAGGTAGAGGGCATAAGTGTTCAATGCCGCGGGCTTTTAGATCACTCTCAAGTGCAAAACATGTTTTGTTGTTGAGTGGCAAACTTTGCTGTGCGAAATTGGTAATAGCCAGTACGCCATCTTCGAGCAAAATCAGGCCGTCTTGTTCCTGAAAGTTGTTAAGACAATCACGAAGTGCTGAGCTATTGTTCGGTGAAGTAAAAACTAAGTGTAGGTTCATGGTCAGTTAAAACGTTAGTACCGTATCTGCTTTGTTGAGGAGTTCTTGTATTGAATGTAACTCCATCTCAACCAGATTATTTATTAGGTCGTCTTTGTTAATGTTTCGTTCACTAAGAGAAGAGAGGTCATAAAATACTTGATCAACCTCATACATCTCAAATGCAGAGATCAGTGCTGAAATTCGTTTTTGATGAATGAGGGAGGGATTTTGATCTTTAAGCAGCTGAAATACCCCATCACCTTGAAAAACTACAGAAATATCTTGTTCATAAGCGGCTGCCGTTAAAATGAAGTCGACGGCATCTCTGGCACTGGATGATCCATATGGTGCGGATCGTATGATTATGACAATGTTCTTCTTCATAGAGAGCCTTAAAATGAAATTACGCGATCTGATTGAATGATTGCGTCGACCAACTGGCCAAGCCCTGAAAGTTCATAGCCTTTTTTGAGTGTGGCAGAGTTTTTTTCATAACGATCTGCTTCTGTGGTATCTAGAATACCTCGTTTAATGCCTGCTGAAATACAAATCACAAGATCTATATTGTGTTCTTCAGCTAGAGCCTTCCATGCTTGAGGTAGATCGGTTTCGTCCTGTGGGGCAACCCCTGTTTCTATTCCTACGTGAGTCGCATCAGAGTAAAAAAAGACTCTGTAAAGCTTGTGTTGTTTTGCGAGCAGACTTTGAGCGAAATTTAAGGCGGTAATATGAGATTGAGAAGACCAGGGGGCAGATGTGATTAGTAAACTGAACGTCTTACTTTGGTTGCTCATGTTTGTCTCAAGCGTGAAGTAGGAATAGGTAAAACCAAAAAGGCCCCAATATTTTACAATATTGAGGCCTTTGAATCAGCATATAACTGTTAATTAGTCGTCGCTTGCGAAACCTAATAGCTGAAGCAAACTAAGGAACAGATTATAGATTGAAACATAGAGGGTTACGGTTGCTGAAATGTAATTTGTTTCACCGCCATTAACGATCTCTCCTGTTTGCCAAAGAATGATGGCACTAGAAATCAATACAAAACCAACGGATAAAGCTAGCTGAAGCGTTGGAAGTTCGAATAACCAAGCTGCTAAAACCCCAACCATTAATACAATTACGCCGGCAACGATGAAGTTGGATAGAAAGCTGAAATCTTTCTTGGTGGTTACTGCATAAGCAGATAAGCCAAGGAAGGCTACTGCAGTCATCATAAAGGCAGAACTAACCAATTGGCTGCCATTAGGGATAGATAGGTAATAGTTAAGGATTGGCCCTAACATGTAACCCATGTAGCCAGTGAATACGAAGGTTAAGGCGAGGCCGGCGCTTGAGTTTTTAGTTTTTTCAATGCCAAACAATAACGCAAAAAATACCACAATATGAAGAAGGAAAGGGACGCGTGGAAGTGCAAGTTGCATAGAAGCAAACGCAGTGATTGCACTGAAGGCAAGCGTCATCGCAAGTAATGTGTATGTATTCCGTAATACCTTATTCTTCACTTCCGTAGAAGGATAAGATTGGCTGTACGCCTGAAACTCGTTATTCATTAACATATCTCCGTGGTTTAATGGTTGGAACTCATAATAACAATGATTACTGGGATTTTGACACTATACTATGTTAAGTGTTTCCTAAATCAAGCAAAATTCATTGGTCAATATCGCAAATAAGGGTAATATCGGACAATGTTTTGAGATATTGGCAGTGCTATTGTTGTTTACTGTCTGGCACGATATTAATCAATGGAAGATTTCATAGGCCTTTTACTTAAATTAGGCCGATATCGAATTGGGGGAGAGGAATATGATTGACGTTTTGGTAGTGGATGACCACGACTTAGTTCGTGCGGGCATCACTCGTATGTTGGAAGATGTGTCCGGAATTAAAGTTGTTGGTGAGGCCGCTTCTGGTGAAGATGCTATTCAGAAGTGTCGTGAACTTCACCCTAATGTCGTATTAATGGATATTAAAATGCCAGGCATCGGTGGTCTTGAGGCTACAAGAAAGCTATATCGTATTGATCCTGATATTAGGGTTATCGCGGTAACTGTTTGTGGTGACGATCCTTTCCCTTCACGGTTGTTACAGGCTGGGGCTGCAGGCTATGTTACTAAAGGTGCTGATCTTGATGAAATGATTCAGGCCATTAGGGTGGTGAAAGCAGGGCAACGCTATATTAGCCCCGAAATTGCACAAAAGTTAGCGCTTAAGCCGTTTAGTGCTGAGCCGGACGAGTCTCCGTTCGATATGTTGTCGGAGCGCGAAATTCAAATTGCGATGATGATTGTGAATTGTTACAAGGTTCAGGAAATCTCTGACAAATTATGTCTTAGTCCTAAGACAGTAAACAGTTACCGTTATCGAATTTTTGATAAATTGCAGATTAGCAGTGATGTTGAATTGACCCTGCTGGCTGTTCGTCATGGAATGATCGATGCTGAACAATCCAATAAGTTAGGTGTGACGGCATAACTAATAGCTTTCTGTCCGAAAGCAAGAAAAGCCAGTTTTTACTGGCTTTTTTTATGACCCTAGGAATTAGACAGTTAGTCGATTGTTTCTGTCTGTTTTTCAGAGGTAGTGCGCTCTGAGGTCGCCCCAACCTGTTCGGAGCTACCGCCCTCGATTCCTCTGATGTTCGTAGCGTGAAGCCCTTTATCGCCGGGAGTAGTGTCGAATTCTACTTCCTGTCCAGCCTTTAGAGTTTTATATCCATCCATTTGGATAGATGAATAATGTGCAAACAAATCTTCATCGTGAGAGTCTGAAACAATAAAGCCGTAGCCTTTGGCATTATTGAACCACTTGACCTTTCCTGTCGCCATAGGAGTACTCCTAATTCCCTGTGATCATACTTCCAAGTTACGGTATAACGTCGAGATGAACTTTTCATGACTATGTTAACCAAAAGAATAAAGGGCTTTTGTTTTTATTGACTGCCGTTTATCTCGGTTAACAAAGCTCAGAAGACGTTCCGTTTCCTTGCTGCTTGTTTACAATTCTTAACATATATCACCATCTGTCAAGAATCTATTGGTTAAAAAATAGCAAAATGTGCGAAATCCCCGTTTTTTCTGGGTTTTAGAGCTGAAAGGAGGTAATAAAGGCTTGTATTATTTGTTATAGGCCCAATTATTGATTCGTATAAGCGAAATTTACGCTTAATTGTACGATCAATTTTTGAATTTTCATCTAAGATAAACATTATGGAGGGGTAAGACATGTCGAGTGGTTTTGGGGATGATCAAGAGTTCGGGTTTGGTACCGGGCTGGCGACCGCTCCATCAGAGACTGAACTTAAGCCCCCATCAATGTATAGAGTCGTTTTAATGAATGACGACTATACGCCTATGGACTTTGTGATCGAAGTACTTATGGTTTTCTTCAGTATGGATGAGCAGAAAGCAACGGACGTAATGCTAACTGTCCATACCAAGGGAAAAGGCGTGTGCGGTATATTCAGCAAAGATGTTGCTGAAACCAAAGCGCACATGGTAAATGACTATTCACGGCATAATCAGCATCCATTACTTTGTGAAGTTGAAGTTGTGGACTAAAGCGCTGCGGAATATGAAGTAGTGGAACTTAATCTTGTACTACCAGATGTTATTTGAGGTGATTATATATGCTCAGTAAAGATCTAGAGCTAACCCTGAATGTTGCGTTCAAGGAGGCAAGGACCAAGCGTCATGAGTTTATGACGGTTGAACATTTGCTATTAGCCCTTCTTGATAATGATGCAGCTTCCAGTGTGCTAAAAGCATGTGGTACGGATATTTCTAAACTAAGAGCTGATTTGTTGGAGTTTGTTGATTCGACTACGCCACTGATTCCCGAAACGGATGAAGATCGTGAAACTCAACCAACTCTTGGATTTCAGCGAGTTCTTCAAAGGGCTGTTTTCCATGTCCAGTCTTCAGGTAAGTCTGAAGTTACTGGTGCAAATGTGTTGGTTGCTATTTTTAGTGAGCAAGAAAGCCAGGCTGTTTATTATCTTAAACAGCAGAATGTTGCTCGAATTGATGTGGTTAACTACATCTCTCACGGTATTTCTAAAGTGTCTGATGGGGATCATCAGGAAGAGGGCTTAGGTTCTACCGAAGCGCAGGAGGAATCCTCATCTACTGAGTCGTCAGAAAGCCCTCTGGAGGCTTATGCGACTAATCTGAACCAATTAGCTCAAGAAGGGAAAATTGATCCACTGATTGGCCGGGATAAAGAAGTTGAGCGCGTTATTCAAGTTCTTTCTCGTAGAAGGAAGAATAACCCTCTGTTGGTTGGTGAAAGTGGTGTTGGTAAAACTGCGATTGCGGAGGGCTTGGCTCGCTTGATTGTTGAGGGTCAGGTGCCTGATGTTATTAAACAAGGTGTTGTGTTCTCTCTTGATCTCGGTGCGTTACTTGCTGGTACTAAATACCGTGGTGATTTTGAGAAGCGCTTTAAAGCATTGTTAGCTGAGTTAAAGAAAAAGACTCATGCCATTCTCTTTATTGATGAAATTCATACCATTATTGGGGCGGGTGCTGCATCAGGTGGTGTGATGGATGCTTCGAATCTTTTGAAACCGCTTCTTAGTGGCGGTGAGATCCGTTGCATAGGGTCTACCACTTTTACAGAGTTTAGAGGGATTTTTGAGAAAGACAGTGCATTGGCTCGTCGATTCCAGAAGATTGATGTGGTTCAGCCTTCGGTTGAAGATACCTTTGAAATTCTTAAAGGCTTAAAAGATCGTTTCGAAGATTATCATAACGTGAAATATGACGAAGAAGCGTTGCATGCCGCCGCTGAATTGTCTGAAAGATACATCAATGACCGTCATTTACCTGATAAGGCGATTGATGTCATTGATGAGGTAGGGGCTTACCAAAAGCTTTTGCCTGAAGATTTGAGGAAGAATCGTATCGAGGTGTCCGATATTGAGTCTATTGTTGCAAACATTGCTCGTATCCCACCAAAGAGTGTCTCTTCTGATGATAAGGATCTATTGAAAAACCTTGATGTTGAGCTCAAGAAAGAGGTTTATGGTCAGGATGAGGCGATTGATACATTGTCTTCGGCGATTAAGTTGTCTCGTGCTGGTTTGAAATCTCCAGAAAAGCCAATGGGTTCGTTTATTTTTGCTGGCCCAACTGGTGTGGGTAAGACAGAGGTGACTCGCAAGTTGGCAGAAGTGCTGGGTATTGAGTTGGTGCGATTCGATATGTCAGAGTACATGGAGAGCCATACTGTTTCTCGCTTGATTGGTGCTCCTCCTGGTTATGTAGGATACGACCAAGGTGGTTTGCTAACTGAAGCGGTAAACAAAACACCTCATTGTGTTTTGCTTTTGGATGAAATTGAAAAAGCACACCCTGAAGTTTTCAATCTGTTACTGCAAGTGATGGATCACGGTACTTTGACTGATAACAATGGTCGTAAGGCTGATTTCAGAAATGTGGTTTTGGTGATGACTACCAATGCTGGTGCTGAAGTTATGAGTCGCCGTTCTATTGGTTTTGCTTCTCAAGATCATAGTACTGATGGAATGGAAGAGTTGAAGAAAACCTTTACTCCTGAATTCCGAAACCGTCTGGATGCAGTTATTCAGTTTGCTCCTTTGAATGTAGATGTTATCCAAAATGTGGTTGATAAGTTTGTTAGTGAACTTCAGGCACAGCTGGATGATAAAGATGTGGTGCTTCATTTGGATCAGTCGGCGAAGCTGTGGCTAGCTGAGCATGGTTATGATGAGAAGATGGGCGCTCGACCAATGGCTCGCTTAATTCAGGATGAGCTGAAAAAGCCGCTGGCAGAAAGTATTTTGTTTGGTGAATTAGCTGAGTCGGGTGGGGATGTGTTTATAACAGCTGACGACGATGGAATTCAGTTGTCTGTTGAAGCACACGAAGCGGTTTAGGCCGCTTCGTTTTTCGCATCTAGCCTCTTAATGCTTATTCTTCAAGGGGCTAGGGCAGAGACAGTGCTTAGCGAGCGCGGTATACGATACGGCCTTTGCTTAGGTCGTATGGTGTAAGTTCCACTTTAACCTTGTCGCCTGTAAGAATACGGATGTAGTTCTTACGCATTTTTCCTGAGATATGCGCAGTCACAACGTGGCCGTTTTCTAATTCAACGCGGAACATAGTGTTTGGAAGGGTGTCTACTACCGTTCCTTCCATCTCAAAATGGTCTTCTTTTGCCATTCAAGCTCTACCTTAATTCATTGGTTACAAAAATTGTGGCGAATTGTGCACTAATTTCACTCAATGTGCAAAACCTGAGCGATATATTTTGGATATTTTTTGTCAGTAAATTTGGAAGTTTAGTCTCGCTCTGGGCTAAATTGTTTCCAGCAGCCTTTCGAAAAAATTTCTAGGGGCTGGTACTTGGATTTGTAATTCATTTTTGAGCAGTCTTGGATGTAATAGCCTAAGTAAACATAAGGGTAACCTACTTTTTTTGCGAGAGAGATTAGTTGTAAGACGCTAAGTACGCCTAGGCTTAATGACTCGAAATCAGGATCGAAGAAAGTGTAAACCGCTGACAGCCCATCTTGTAATGAGTCAAATTGGCAAATCGCTATCGTTTTTCCGTCCAATTGGGTTTCTAGGAAGTAATTGAATCCAAAGTTTTTACATAAGAACCCTTCGTATTGAGCCTTGTCAGGTGGGTGCATATCCCCATCGGCATGTCTTAGTTCAATGTATTTCTCGTAAAGAAGATAGTCGTTTTCATTGAAAGCGCATTCTCGAACCTGAAAGTTAAGATGTTTCGCTTTGTTTATGATGCGTTTCTGGCTTTTACTGGGTTTGAAATCGTTGATCCGAATACGAGATGAGAGGCAGGCGTTACAGTTCTGGCATTGGGGTTTATAGAGCATGCTGCCACTTCTTCTGTAACCCATTTGGCTCATTGCGGTGGTTAACTCTTGAGTAATAGGGAGGTCAGGGTCAACGATTAACGAACTGCTTTGCAGTCCTTCAAGGTAATTGCAAGGAGTATCAACGGATTGATAAAGTTTTATTTCCATAAGTGACGACAAAGACTATAAGAATGGTTAAATATCTTGAAGGTCTATTTTTATTTTAGACCGACCGAAGCGTTCTAGGTTGCCGGTAAGGACTTTTTCAAAAGATTCTCGATCTAGCTCTTGGGCGCCTAAGCTCATTAAATGGTTGCTGGTGACTTGGCAATCAATCATCAATAAATTGTGCTTTGTCATGAACTGAGAGAGGGCGTATAAAGCTAGCTTTGAGGTGTTGGGTTGTTTTGAAAACATGGATTCCCCAAAAAATACACCTCCAATAGCAACTCCATATAAGCCTCCAGCCAAAGTGTCTTGATCATAAACTTCGATGGAGTGGGCATAGCCCAGTTCGTGCAATTCTTGATAAGCCTCTTTCATCTCTTCTGTGATCCAGGTGCCATCTTGATCAGTACGTTCTTTACTGCATTCATTGATTACATCGAAGAAGCGGCTGTTACTTTGAATTTTATACTTGGATTGGCGAGCAAGTTTTCTAAGGCTTTTAGAAGCATAAAAGTCTTCTGGGAATAGCACGCATCTTGGATCGGGGGACCACCACATAATTGGTTCATCGTCGGAGAACCAAGGAAAAATGCCTTGTTCGTAGGCTGATAGCAATCGTGTCGGGGATAAGTCGCCTCCGACAGCTAGAAGGCCGTTCGGTGAATCAAGTGCTTCTTGGGTGCTGGGGAACTCATTGGAGTCATCTTCTAACCAAGTAATATACATAGATTATTGTGCTGAGTGATTTGTAGAAAAATAATGTTTTGCGTATGGTTTAGCTTTCTTCATAAAATGAGGCAGAATAGTCGCAATCTAATGACTTGTTTTTATTGAGCTATTTATTATGAAAGAAAGGCTAATGAATAAAAATATCGGGTTTATTATAACCACTTTCTCTGCGTTATTGTTATCCGCATGTGCTTCAGATACCTCGAAAACACGAGTGTTGGGGTATCAGGCGGAAGTTCTAGATTCTTCAGCGAGTCGCTTGGTTATCTACCGTGAATCGGTTCATGAAGTGGAGGATAAGTCGCCTCATCTCTATATTAATACTAAGAGTTACGGACAGTTTAAGGATAATCACTACACTGTAGTTGATGTAGATGCTGGTTATTACCATCTGACGGTTAAAGAAATTGATTCTTTATCGAATCTTTATGGAGAGGATGATTGGCCGGTGAGGCCGAAAACGTTAGCCGTAAAAATCTCTCCAGGTCAGGAGAAGTTTATCCGATATACTGTAAGAGTTAATGATTCCGTTTTCGATTGGTATGATGCCGCTTTTGAGGAAGTACCAAGAGAAACTGCTATGCAGAACCTGGACTTTATGGCTCGTCAACGGTAGAAAAGCACTTTTGTTCGCAATTTCAAATAGTTGCTAATTCAAAGGTTACATGATTTACAAAATTAAGAAGGTTTTATGAGCTCCGGCAACCCGTTTCAACTCGTTTCAACTCGAGAAATAGAAAGTCTCCATATCAAGCTGGAGACGTATGAGCACATTAAGACGGGCGCAATGCATTATCATCTTGCGACTGAAAATAAAGAAAATGTGTTCTTAGTAGCACTAAAAACTGTGCCTACTGATTCTACAGGGGTTGCTCATATTCTAGAGCATACGGTTCTTTGTGGGAGTGAACGTTTTCCTGTGCGCGATCCATTTTTTATGATGATTCGCAGATCTCTCAACTCTTTCATGAATGCGTTTACCAGTAGTGACTGGACGGCGTATCCATTTGCTTCTCAAAACCGTAAAGACTTTGATAACTTGCTTGAGGTGTATTTGGATGCAGTTTTCTTTGCGAATCTGCATCCGTTGGATTTTGCTCAAGAGGGCTATCGTATTGAGGTTAAAGAGCCCAAAGATCCTCAGAATAGTGATCTGGTATACAAGGGTGTTGTATTTAACGAAATGAAGGGTGCGATGAGCTCACCGGTCAGCAAGTTATGGCATACCATGAGTTCGCATCTCTATAGAACCACAACCTATCACTATAACAGTGGTGGTGAGCCAAAAAATATCCCTGATTTAAGCTATGGCGAGCTCACAGATTTCTATAAGAAACATTATCACCCCAGTAATGCTTATTTTATGACGTTTGGTGATATTCCGGCTGAAGAGCATCAAGAGAAATTTGAGCGTTTTGTCTTGTCTCGATTTGAACGAAGTGAGCATGATATTCATGTTGGAACGGAAAACCGTTTTGAGGCACCCGTTCAGGTTGAAGATTTTTATCCTTCTAGTGATCCAAACGATCAGACTTCGGTGATTGTTGGGTGGTTATTAGGCGCTTCAACTGATTTACAAGAGTTATTGGCTGCTCAATTTGTATCGAATCTTCTGTTGGATAACAGTTCTTCACCATTAAGAAAGTATCTTGAGACCTCTAAGTTGGCTGAAACACCTTCTCCTTTATGTGGTCTGGAAGATTCTAATCAGGAAATGGCGTTTCTTTGTGGTCTGGAAGGTATTAAACCGGAAAGTGCTGAGCAGTTTGAGAATGAAATTCTTCAGCTGTTTGAACGTTTGGCTAAGGATGGTGTGCCGTTAGAGCAGCAAGAGGCAGTGCTGCATCAGTTAGAGGTATCTCAGCGTGAGATCGGGGGCGATAGCTACCCGTATGGCTTGCAGTTGATTCTGTCTAGTTTGGCGGCGGCGACGCACGGCGTGAATCCTGCTGACATTCTTGATATTGACCCGGTTTTGGCGGAATTAAGAGAAAAAATTCAAGATCCAGAGTACATCAAGGGGCTAATTCGTCACTTCTTTATTGAAAACAGCCATAGGGTTCGTTTAACGATGAAGCCTAGTGACGAACTGGTTGACCAGGAAAAAGCGGAAGAGAAAGCGCGCTTGGCTGATATTAAGAAAGATATGTCAGTCGAAGAAATTCAAACATTAATAGATGTGGCAGATCAACTCAAAGAGCGTCAAGAGCAAGAGGACGACTCGTCCATTCTTCCTAAAGTTGAAATATCGGATATTCATTCAGATATTCCAAGACACGACCCGGAAATCAGCCAAGAAAAAGCCTTGTATAGCTATCTTTGTGGATCGAATGGTATTGCTTATCAGCAGGCAGTTTTTGACTTGCCGATGCTAAGTGACGAAGAGCTGGGGTGGTTGCCGCTATACACCTCAATGGTGACCGAAGTCGGTTTTGGTGATTACGATTATGAGCAAGCTCAGTTGAAGCAATCTCAGGTGGTGGGAAGCCTCAGCTCTTATTCCTCTTTGATGGTTGACGACGCTGATCCAAACTCGGTCAAAGGCTATATTCACTTCTCAGGTAAAGCTTTGAATACAAAAGCGTCTGAATTTGTTGCTTTACTGAAAGATGTCATTAATTCCGTCCGTTTCGATGAAACTGAACGTGTATGGGAGCTGCTGCTTCAAATGAAGCATCGTAAGCATCAGTCTGTTACTGGTTCAGGGCACTCTTATGCAATGCTTGCAGCTTCTGCAGCCTGGAGCCCGCTATCAGCAATCAATCATAAATTGGGTGGGCTCACAGGCATTCATCGTCTGATGGATGAAGTGAAAGACATTTCTTGTCTCGCCGCTATTTTGCCGTTATTGAAGTCTATCCATCAAAAAGTGATTGGCAGCCCGGTTCGTTTGCTGGCAATGGGGGACTCTCAAGGGCTTGAGACGCTGAAAGATAGTTTGGATAAAGCTTGGGTTAATGAGGCTTTCTCTCATGAAATTACACCATCTAAACTGTCCGTGCCTTCTGTCGACAAGCAGCAATTGTGGATGACCAATACTCAAGTCAATTTTGTTTCTAGGGCATTCAAAACATGCATGCATACAGACCCGGATGCTGCCCCGCTAACGATTCTGTCGAGTGTGTTGCGTAACGGTTATCTCCACAGAGCCATTCGAGAGCAGGGTGGTGCCTACGGTGGTGGTGCAAACCAAGACAGCGCAAGTGGTGTGTTTCGCTTCTATTCGTATCGTGATCCAAGAACAACAGAAACGTTGGATGACTTTACCAAATCTGTTGAGTGGTTCTTGTCCAAGAGTCACGGCTTTGAGCCAATTGAAGAGGCGATTCTTGGTGTCATTGGAAGTATTGATAAGCCTGCTTCACCAGCTGGTGAGGCGCGCCAAGATTTTCATAACCGTCTAATGGGGCGTTCTTATGAAGATCGTCATGAATTTAGAGATAGGATTTTGGCTGTTACGGAAGACCAGTTAAAAGCCGTTGCAGAGAAGTACTTGCTAAATGCTGAGTGCAGCGAGGTGATTATTACTAATGATGAAATTGCGGAATCATTGTCACTGAAAGATTGGACTCATTATCAGCTGTAGTATCTTGCTGATGTAGTCAGTAGAAAGGGCTCCGTGTTGGAGCCCTTTTTTGTTGTATGTCGTTTGATGGATCTTATTCGAAATCAAACTCTGCCCAAACTGGGGCGTGATCTGACGGTTTTTCCATGCCTCGAATGTCGTAATCCACTTCGGCATTTTTCAGTCTTTGTACTAACGATTCCGTCGCTAGTAACGTGTCAATTCTAAGGCCGCGTTTGGGTGTGTCATCGAAGCCCTTACTGCGGTAATCAAACCAGCTGAATCGGTCTATGGTTTCCGGTTGTAGTACTCTGAATGTGTCTTTGAATCCCCAGCTCTTGAGGCGGTCGAACCACTCTCTTTCTTCTGGTTGGAATGAGCACTTTCCGGTTTTTAGCCAGCGTTTGCGGTTTTGATCCCCGATGCCGATGTCTTTATCTTCAGGGGAGATGTTGAAATCGCCCATTACAATGATGTTCTGATCTGGAGAGAACTCACTGTTGAGCTGGTCCATCAGGTCATTGTAGAATTTACGTTTGGCTGGAAACTTGGTTTCGTGATGGATGCTTTCGCCCTGAGGGAAGTAGCCATTACAAACGAAAACGCTTTCACCGTTTGCGGCTTTAAACTCTCCGATAATCCAGCGCTTTTGGGCTTCTTCAGAATCGTTCGGAAAACCTTTCTTGATAGAAAGTGGTTCGTCCCTATATAGAAGAGCAACTCCATAGTGGCTTTTCTGTCCGAAATAGCTGACTTTATAGCCCATCTCTTGAATGACTTCGACGGGGAATTGTGGGTCGTCAACTTTGGTTTCCTGCAAACCGATGACATCGGGATTATGTAATTCGATGATTTTTTGAATCTGATGAGGTCTGGCTCTTACGCCATTGATGTTGAAACTGATTACTTTCATTGTCTGAATTATTCTAAGCCGATGAATGAGGAAAGAGGCAATAATGATGCAGTAATTGGTTTAACTTTTCCATGGCATTGAGTGTTTTGGGAGTGAAGACAAACAGTGCCAGACGTCAAATTAAGTGATTGCCGCTGGCAAGCCTAAGCGAGATTCCTTATTATTCTGTCTCAATTCATAGAAACACGATTTAAAACCACAGGAAGACGGTTTGAAACAACAAAGCGCTGAAGCTTCCCGTACAGCCATTCCCAAAGAACTCTCCCAACGATTGTTGAAGGAAGGTATGTTAATCCTTCTGATTGCTGTTTGTGCATTCTTATTCATTTCGTTGGTCAGCTACGATGTGAATGACCCAGGGTGGAGTACGTCTGCAACACACCAAATAGTCAATAACTCAGGCGGCAAGGTTGGTGCCTTCTGTGCGGATATTCTGCTGTCTTTCTTCGGGTACATGGCGTATTTACTGCCTGTTCTAATTATTTGGCGTGCTGTAAAGATCATTCGCGATAAACAGCATCACTTGATCAATCCATTAATGCTAATGCTTCGATTTACAGGGTTGGTTATTTTTCTGCTCTCTGGTGCCAGCTTAACGGCATTACATTTCCATGTTTCTCAAGATGTGTTGTTGCATGGCGCAGGCGGAATTGTTGGGCGAGCTCTGTCTGAAGGGTTGTATGTTCGTTTCAACTTACTGGGGACGACATTAATCCTGTTGGCTATGTTTTGTATTAGCTGTTCAATGTTCAGTGGGGTTTCCTGGATCAAGTTTTTTGAGAATGTTGGACGAATTAGTTTTGCAATTTTAGGTCTATTTGCAAAACAGTCCCGTCAGGCAGCAACTTATGGTAACGCCAAATTAAAAGATCGTGCAGCCAAGCATGCAGAATTGAAAATGCAAAAAGCCGAACGAAAACGCGAACCTGTGATGATCAGCGGCGTTGTTGAAGATGTATCGCGAGAGCCAGAAATTGGTGATATCGATCGTATTGCTCAGGTCGTTGAAAAATCCACTGCGGAATCGAAAGCCAAACCAAAACAGGGCAGAGAAGAGATTGATCTTGAATTACCCTTATCATTCGGAACGGATGATTTAGATCTAGATGTTGAGCGATCTGAGAAGAAGGCGAAAACATCACTTAAAGATCGCTTGTTAAGAAAGAATAAAACGAAGGAAGATTCATCGGAAACCCCGGCGAAAGAAAAACGAGCAGAAAAAGGCGAACTGAAAGGGGCTATCAAAACTGCGCCTGGTATTGGAGAGGATGAATCTAAAGCGCCTAAGATTACTCCTCTAAAAACAGAGCAACAAATTAGTGCGCGTACGGAGAAAGAAAAACAGGGCGATCTTTTCCCTGGCGAAGTGATTAGTTTACCGCCGTTATCGATTTTGACCCCGCCTGATAGTAACCAGAAGAAAGGCTATTCAGCTGAGTCTTTGGAAGCCATGTCTCGTTTGATTGAGTTAAAACTGAAAGATTTTGGCGTCATTGCAGAAGTGGTTGAAGTTTGTCCAGGGCCTGTGATCACTCGTTTTGAAATCCAGCCTGCGCCGGGTGTAAAAGCATCCAAGATCTCAAACTTGGCTCGCGATTTGGCTCGTTCTTTAGCAGTGGTTAGTGTTCGAGTGGTTGAGGTGATTTCAGGTAAGACAGTAGTTGGTATTGAGATTCCAAACGAAGATCGCCAGATGGTTCGTCTTAGTGAAGTCTTGGGATCCAAACGTTACGATGAAGCCAGTTCACCGCTGACCTTAGGCTTAGGGAATGACATTGCGGGTGAACCTGTGATCGCAGATTTGGCCAAGATGCCTCACTTGCTGGTAGCAGGTACTACCGGTTCTGGTAAGTCGGTGGGTGTGAATGCCATGTTGGCAAGTATTCTGTTTAAGTCGACCCCGGACCAGGTTCGCTTGATTCTGATTGACCCTAAGATGCTTGAATTGTCGATTTATGATGACATTCCTCATTTGTTAACCCCTGTAGTTACGGACATGAAAGACGCTGCGAACGGTTTGCGTTGGTGTGTGGCAGAGATGGAACGCCGTTACAAACTTATGTCTAAAATGGGTGTGCGTAATATTGCGGGTTACAACAAGAAGGTCGTAGAAGCGATTGAAGCGGGTGAGCCTATCTTAGATCCAATCTGGAAGCCTGATGAGCTCTCAATGACGCCAGTGGATGAACAGGTTCATCCTTATCTTGAGAAATTGCCGTTCATTGTTGTAGTGATCGATGAATTTGCCGACATGATGATGATTGTTGGTAAAAAGGTTGAAGAACTGATTGCTCGTATCGCCCAGAAAGCACGTGCTGCTGGTATTCACTTGATCTTAGCGACTCAGCGACCTTCCGTGGATGTTATTACGGGCTTGATCAAGGCGAACGTCCCGACGCGAATGGCATTCCAAGTGTCTTCTAAAATTGACTCTCGAACCATTCTTGATCAGGGCGGTGCAGAACAATTGTTAGGCCATGGTGACATGTTGTATATGCCGCCAGGCATCAACTCTCTGATGCGTGTGCACGGTGCTTTTGTTGATGACGATGAAGTTCACGCGCTGGTAGATGAATGGAAAACGCGTGGCGCCCCTGAGTATATTGATGCAGTGACTTCCGGCGTTGGTGAGGAAGGAATGCTGCCAGGTGAGAAGCCCGAGTCAGGCGGTGATGATGAGTCTGATCCGTTATTTGATGAGGCTGTGGCGTTTGTGACCGAAACAAGAAAAGCGTCGATTTCTTCTGTGCAAAGAAAGTTGAAGGTTGGTTACAATCGGGCGGCGAACTTAGTGGAAGCGATGGAAGCGGCAGGGATTGTTACTCCGATGGGGCATAACGGCAGTCGTGAAGTATTGGCTCCACCTCCGCCGCCGAGATGATTTTTATTTCTTAATTTTTCAAAGTTTAGTGAGATCTATTTGTGTTGATCATTAAAAGAATTTTATTCGTTGTTGTTTTGTTTTGGGCTTCTTTCTCTCTATACGCGCAAGACGCTGGAGATCGTTTGTCTTCATTGTTGGAGGGGATGAATGCCTATTCTGCGGGGTTTGAGCAAACCACTCATGATGCACAAGGGGTGATCAAACAGCGTGGTCAAGGTAATTTCGTACTGGAGCAACCGGGCCGTTTTCGCTGGGTGGTTAATGAGCCATTCCCACAAACTATAGTGTCTGATGGCAAATCAGTTTGGGTGTACGATCCAGATTTAGAGCAAGTCAGTATTGATTTCTTAGATGAGCGTGCATCTAAAACACCGGCTGTATTGTTGTCTGGGTCGGCTGAAGAAATAAGAAAGCATTATCGTATTTCTAACAGTCGTGACACACTCAAAGAAATGTTCATCTTAAGCCCGAAAGACGAGGGCAGTTTATTCACCATGTTGGTTTTGAACTTTGTGGACGACAAGCTGGTTGAAATGCAGATTGAAGACAGTCTTGGTCAGTTTACCAAGATTGCATTTACCGATGTGACGCTGAATCCTTCGCTGGATAGCGACACCTTCAGTGTTTCATTTCCTGATTATGTCGATGTACTCGACAATCGTCAGACTGCTGCTGAATAAGCTTTAAATACCTTCAATTCATGAGCAGTGATCTTTTCTCTCAGGAAGAACAAAGTAGCCGCTTAAGGTTTCAACCTTTGGCGGCTCGTTGTCGTCCGACCACTTTAGACGGTTATATCGGTCAGCAACATTTGTTGGGCGCAGGTAAGCCGTTACGAAAAGCCATTGAAGCCAACCAACTTCATTCCATGCTGTTGTGGGGGCCGCCAGGTGTAGGGAAAACGACTCTGGCAAGAATCATCGGGCAGAGTTGCAACGCTGAAGTAATTGAAATCTCAGCAGTGATGTCCGGCGTTAAAGACATTCGTGCGGCAGTTGAGCAAGCAAAGCTTCATTTGTCTCAAGGTCGTAGAACCTTAGTGTTTGTGGATGAGGTTCATCGTTTCAATAAAACCCAGCAGGACGCCTTTTTACCTTACGTTGAAGACGGCACCTTGGTCTTTATCGGTGCAACGACAGAGAATCCGTCTTTTGAAGTGAATAATGCACTATTGTCTCGTGCCAGGGTTTATAAACTTCAATCTCTAACGGATGAGGATATAGAGCAGCTGCTTAAACAGGCTTTGGCAACGGATAACGAATTGCTATCTTTGAATGTATCTGTTGAAGCTGAAGCCTTATCTTTGCTTGCAGCAACGGCAATGGGGGATGCCAGAAGGGCATACAACCTGCTCGAAGTTTCAATTCAAATCGCTCAGGCGGATGCGAACTCTGATCGTGATTTGTTTATTGATCTACCCACCGCAGAACAAGCATTAGCAAATGAAACCAAGCGTTTTGATAAGCAAGGCGATGCCTTTTACGATCAAATTTCAGCGTTACATAAGTCGGTAAGAGGATCATCGGTAGATGGTGCGCTTTATTGGTTCTGTCGAATGCTCGATGGTGGTTGTGATCCTTTGTATATTGCTCGTCGTGTGGTACGGATGGCCAGTGAAGAAGTCGGGAATGCCGATCCAAGAGCTTTAGAGGTGTCATTGAATGCCTGGCAAGTACAAGAGCGATTGGGTAGCCCAGAAGGCGAGTTAGCTGTCGCTCAGGCAATTTGTTACATAGCAGCAGCTCCTAAAAGTAATGCTGTGTACACCGCTTACAATAAAATGCGCGCAATAGTCACTGAAACCAAAGATTATGAGGTGCCGATGCACATTCGGAATGCTCCGACAGATCTGATGAAAGATCATGGCTTTGGTGATGGCTATCGTTATGCACATGACGAACCAAATGCGTATGCTGCTGGTGAGAATTACTTGCCTGAAGGTCTGAAAGACTTGAAAGTATATCAGCCAGTTGATCGCGGTTTGGAAAAGAAAATCTCAGAAAAACTTGAGTGGCTACAACAGCTTGATGAACAAAGTGATCAAAAGCGTTACGATTAGCGCTTGAATAGATCTTTCCCTGGATTAATCGAGCCAAAGGCGTTGAGGCGTAAAGAGAGAAAATCATGCTTTCAAACATGTTATGGGTATCATTAGGCGCGGTGCTTGGGGCAAACGCTCGATATTTGGTATCTGTAATGATGGTTCAATATCTGGGAAAACCAGGATATTGGGCAACGTTCTCTGTGAATGTTATTGGCTCATTTCTCCTTGGTTTGGTTGCTGGTTTTATCCTCGGGAAACTGGATAATACGCACCATTATTGGTTTTTAATTGCTGTAGGTGGTTTAGGCTCATTTACCACATTCTCTACTTTTTCGTTGGATATGCTCTTTTTAATTCAACAACAGCAAGTTATCTATTCAATTCTCTATGCTGCCGTGAGTATAATTACCGGTTTAATTTTCGTGTATTTGGGCTGGATGCTGTCGCGGTTGATATAAACCGTTTGATATAACCCTGTCTGATTTGTGTAAGGATGTCTAAGTAGGCCGATCATGTTAGATCCAAAAGAACTTCGTAAGGACCCAGCAGCCTTTGCTGCAAAACTGGCAAAAAAATACTTTGAACTCGACCTCTCTAAATATGAAGAGTTGGAGTCCAAGCGTAAGTCTCTTCAAATCGAAACGGAAACGTTGCAAGCAGAGCGTAACTCCCGCTCGAAAGAAATTGGTATGGCAGCGAAAGAGGGTAAAGACATTACTCCTCTTAAAGCAGCGGTTTCTGAGATCGGCGAAAAGCTTGATCAAAACAAAGAAGAATTGCGTGTAGTTCAAGATGAGTTTAATCACTTCTTGATGAGCATTCCTAACTTACCTAATGATCTGGTACCTGAAGGTAAGGATGAAGACGAGAACGAAGAGATCTCAACCTGGGGAACGCCTCGTGAGTTTGATTTCGAGCCTAAAGATCACGTAGATCTAGGTGCAGGTGTTGGTGGTTTGGACTTTGAATCGGGTACAAAAATTACCGGTTCTCGTTTTGCAGTGATGCGTGGCCAGATTGCTGGTTTGCACCGTGCTTTGACTCAATTCATGTTGACTACGCATTTGACTGCGCATGGTTATGAAGAGATTTATATTCCATACATCGTGAACAGCGATAGTTTGAAAGGAACCGGTCAGCTTCCTAAGTTCGAAGAGGACTTGTTTAAGTTACGCTCTGAAAATGAATTTTATCTAACGCCGACAGCAGAAGTACCTGTAACGAACATGGTGCGTGATGAAATTTTGGATCCAAAACAGCTTCCTCAGAAGTTTGTGTGTCATTCTCCATGCTTCCGTTCAGAAGCGGGCAGTTACGGTCGTGATACGCGAGGCATGATTCGTCAGCACCAATTCGAGAAGGTTGAATTGGTACATATGGTGAAACCTGAAGAGTCATATCAGGCGTTGGAAGAATTAACCGGTCACGCTGAGAAAATTCTACAGTTGTTGGATTTGCCTTACCGTAAAGTGCGTCTTTGTGGTGGCGATTTAGGTTTCTCTGCGGCAATGACTTACGATCTTGAAGTTTGGTTGCCTGGTCAACAGAAGTACCGTGAAATTTCTTCATGCAGTAACTGTGAAGACTTCCAAGCACGTCGTATGCAGGCTCGATATCGTAACCCGGAAACCAACAAGCCTGAGTTGCTTCATACTTTGAACGGTTCTGGCTTGGCGGTGGGTCGTACCTTGGTAGCGGTTCTTGAAAACTATCAAAACGAAGATGGTTCTATTACGGTGCCTGAGGTGTTAAAACCGTTTATGGGTGGTCTTGAGAAAATTAACGCTGCCTAATGTCGAGTAGAATCAAAGTGCTTATTGGAATGAATAAGTACCAAGTAAGATGAACAGAAGAGCACTGACTATACTTGATGAATTCAAGATGTAGTCGGTGCTTTTTACTATTGAGATCACTGTATTCCTTCGAAGAGGCGAGTTGAGCTTCTACTAAGATTGTTCAGTGAGATCCATTCTGGGGAGATCGAATGGAATTTCTGCCTTTATTTCATAAGCTTGAGAATAAAACTTGCCTAGTCGTCGGGGGGGGGGTAATTGCTTCCCGTCGTGCGCATATCTTGTTGCAGGCGGGCGCGGATGTGACGGTTATTTCACCTGAAATCGAAGATACGTTAACCAAGAGTGCTGAACTGAGTAAGCTTAAATGGATTCGCTCAACCTTTGATGTGGATGCTATCGAACATTTGTTGGAACGCATTACTTTGGTTGTTGCAGCGACTGATAATGATTCAGTAAACCAGGCGGTGGCTCGATTTGCGGAAGATCATAATATCCCTGTTAATGTCGCTTCAGACGCATCTAAAGGCGATGTGATTTTCCCTTCAATCATTGATCGTTCTCCTGTAATTGCTGCCGTAGCCAGTGGTTCGAAATCTCCGGTTATTAGCCGTTTGCTTCGCGGTACTTTGGAAGCTGCGTTGCCTGCTCATATCGGTAAGTTGACCGATATTGCGGGCGAATTCCGAGCTAAAGTAAGAGCTAAGATATCTGACAGTAATCGCCGTCGAGCATTCTGGGAACGCTTTTTCCAAGGCCCGGCTGGTGCAGCCGCTTTAGCAAATGATCCCCAAACATCACGGGATATGTTGGTTGATGCGCTTGATAACTTTGATCTTGATGTGCATCCGGGTGAGGTATATCTGATTGGTTCAGGGCCAGGTGATCCTGATCTTTTAACCCTGAAAGCGTTACGCTTAATTCAACAAGCGGATGTGGTGTTCTACGACCGATTGGTATCTCAACCGATTCTCGACATGTGTCGACGCGACGCAAAATTAGTGAATGTTGGTAAAGCCCGGAGTGAGCACACTGTACCGCAAGACCAGATCAACAAATTATTAGTTGAGTATGCTCAAAAAGGGCACCGTGTGTTGCGACTGAAAGGCGGTGATCCGTTTATCTTCGGTCGTGGTGGTGAAGAGCTTGAAGAGCTTGCAACCAGTGGTGTGCCTTTCCAGATTGTTCCGGGAATTACCGCTGCCTCCGGGTGTGCGGCGTACTCGGGTATTCCTCTTACTCACAGAGACTATTCTCAGTCAGTACGTTTCATTACAGGTCATTTGAAGAATGATACTTGTGATTTGCCATGGCACGAATACGCACATGAGAATCAAACGCTTGTGTTCTATATGGGCTTGGTAGGCCTGCCTATTATCTGCAAGCAATTGATTGCGAATGGTATGCGATCTGACATGCCAATGGCGTTGGTTCAGAAGGGAACAACACCGGATCAGAAAGTGCTATTGGGAACGCTGGAAACCATGCCCGAGCTTGTGCAGTCGAATGATATCAAACCGCCTACTTTGATTATCATTGGTGAGGTCGTTCGTTTGCATGATAAGTTGGCTTGGTATCGCGCGGACTAATTACTTTAACTCGTTTCGCATTTAATTCTCTTAATCTCAGTGCTTGCTGCTCAAAAACAGTTTTTCACTGAGATTAATGTATTTAGTAAGGAAGTTTTAAATGGTGCTGTTCTGGCCAAGTCAACAAGAACTCGATTGTATTAACAGTGAAGGTCTCATTCTTGGGAAAATTCAGTTTGATGGTTCTAAAGAAGAGTACATTTTCTGTTGTGATAATGAATCAGTCAGTTTGTCAGAGTTAGAAAAAATTAAGATTGCCGACAGGCTGGCAGGTCTCAAGTCAGGTAAGTATTCTATGCCTATGCAGGATGATGATTGATCTCTAGGAATCACTGATCCTGTTCTAAATATACAGCCTCTTCGATTCTCTATTGAACAAAGGTTAGGAGCGTCTAAAATACGCAGTTTATGAGCAGCTTTAACCCATATACGACAATGGGAAGCTGTTTCTCTCCCGATTTGGTAGGACTTTTTTTAGTAGCGCTTTGTCTTAATAGAACTTTGCTTTAATAGAGCACTCACTTAATAGGCTTGATTAGATCTGCTTTAGTAACATACTAAGCTCTGTCTAGAGAAGTGGCCCTTAAATCGCTGAATAACCATTACGCTAGTAAAGATAATGAATGCATTTCCAATTGATTACATAGAACCCGTATTTCGTCCGCCCAGTGAAGCCAAGTCCCTGATCCTTCAGGTTACAAATGGTTGCTCATGGAATAATTGTACTTTCTGTGAGATGTATACGGCACCACAGAAAAAATTTCGCGTTAAACCCGTTGAGGAGTTGGATGCCGAATTGGAGCGTATGGTTAAGGCCATGCCGTATTTAGCGCGTATTTTCTTGGCTGATGGTGATGCCATGACTTTGTCTTATCGTCGTCTTAAAGAAGTATTGGAATGTATTCGTAAGCATTATCCGAACATTGAACGGGTTACGGCGTATTGTCTTCCGAGAAACCTGAAAAATAAAACCGTAGAACAGCTTCAAGAGCTTAGAGATCTAGGTTTGACGATGGTTTATGTCGGTTGTGAGTCCGGTGATGACACAGTGCTTGAAAAAGTGCAGAAGGGCGAGTCGTATGAATCTTCAAAAGAAGCGCTTCTTAAGCTGAAAGCGGCTGGTATTCAGTCCTCGGTGATGATTCTTAATGGTTTGGGGGGGCGTAAATATTCTGAACAGCACGCAATCAATAGTGCTAAGTTGATGAATGAAACCCAACCTGAATTTGTTTCTACTTTGGTGGTTTCTTTCCCGATGGGAGAGCAACGCTTCAGAGAAGGGTTTGGCGGTGAATTTGAGCCTTTAACCCAAGAGGATTTGTTCCAGGAAATTCGAACCTTACTGGCCAATCTTGAGTTAGATAATACGGTGTTCCGATCGGATCATGCATCGAATTACCTGGTTTTAAAAGGCACATTAGGTGCCGATAAACAGCGTTTACTCGATAAGGTTGATACTGCGATTAATCAGCCTGGCATCATACCGTTGAGACAAGAATGGCAGCGTGGTTTGTAGTATTAGCCCGCACCGAATTAGGGAAGCTAACGAATGAAAGATCTTGAAGCTCAGGTATCCGAGCTGATTAAGGACAAGGAAACCAAAGGCAGCAAGCCAGCGCCTGTAGAATTATGGAATCCGGATTTATCGGGGGATATTGATATCGTAGTAAAACGCGATGGACGCTGGTTTCATGAAGGTTCCGAGATAAAACGGCCTGAAATTGTAAAGATCTTCTCTAATATCATCAAATATGAGAACGGTGAGTATTTTCTGGTAACGCCCGTTGAAAAATGGCGATTTCAGGTGGAAGATGCTCCTTTCTTGGTCGTTGCACTTGAAGAAGTAGATACGGATCAAGGTCAAGGCTTTCAGTTAACTACCAAAACGGGTGAAACCTTTATTTTAGGGGCTGATCATCCTCTAGAGGTCGAATATAAAGCAGGGCTGGAAGGCGAGCCTAGCCCATATGCACTCGTTCGTACCAATTTAAAAGCCTTAGTTGCTCGTAATGTCTTTTATGAATTGGCCGAATTGGCAAGTATCGAGGAAGAAAGCGATAAGAGCTATATGGTCGTTTATAGTCAAGGTCAGCGCTTCGTTCTGGGTGAATGCTAGTCCTGTTAATTTGAGCATGTCTTTATGAGAGTAGTATGACGTCTGATGTAATCGCTTCTGACAAAGATACAGCCGATGACCAGCCTGTCTTTGATTCCAAAAGTTTTTTAAAGAGTGTCACTGAGCTTCCTGGTGTTTATCGTATGTTCGATGAGCAGCAGGAGTTACTCTATGTTGGTAAGGCTAAAAATCTAAAGAAGCGTTTGTCGAGCTATTTCAGAAACACAGGGCTTCCGATCAAAACTCGCGTTTTGGTCAGTAAAATAGTCGACATTCAGATCACAATTACCAACAGTGAAACTGAAGCGTTATTGCTCGAACAAAATTTAATTAAGAAACATCGGCCTCCCTATAACGTCCTTCTTAGGGACGACAAGTCTTACCCATACGTCTATCTTTCTGATCATAAAGACTTCCCGTATTTTGCGTTTCGTCGTGGTTTAAAGCGGGGCAGAGGTCAATACTTTGGCCCGTATCCAAGCAGTGGCGCGGTGAAAGAGAGCCTGGCTCTACTGCAAAAGCTATTTAAAGTCCGTCAATGCGATGATGCTTACTATAAAAACCGTTCCCGCCCGTGCCTTCAGTATCAGATCAAACGTTGTTCTGCTCCTTGCGTAGGTTATGTGACACCAGAACGCTATCAGGAAGATGTTCGCCATACGGCTATGTTTTTACAGGGTAAGAACAACGACATCATTCATGAGTTAATGGAAGACATGGAAAAAGCATCCATGTCCTTAGATTTTGAGTTGGCTGCAGAGATGCGAGATCAAATTTCTGCATTGCGTAAGGTTCAGGAACAGCAGTATGTAGCTGGGGAAGGTTTGGATATCAATGCCGATGTCATTGCAGTAGCTATGCAGCCTGGTGGTGTCTGTATCTCCGTGCTTTATGTTCGTGGCGGTCAAGTCTTGGGTAATAAGGTCTATTATCCGAATCTACGTTTGGATGAAACAGAGAGCGAGCTTCTGTCCACCTTAATCACTCAGTTATACCTGACTGAGGGGGCAACTCGGGAAATTCCGCAAGAGCTGATCTGTTCAGACCAGCCGAACGATCAAGATATCTTAATTTCAGCTTTTCAGAGCATCGCTAACTCTAAAGTCGCTATTAAACATAAAGTAAGATCGCAGAAGGCTAAATGGCTTGAACTTTCTTTAAAGAATGCTGAGCAAAGCCTGCAATCGTTACTGAATAATAAGCAAAACATGATGCAGCGATTCCGCTCTTTACAGGATGCGTTGGAATTGGATGAAGTGCCAATGCGTCTGGAATGTTTTGATATCAGCCACAGTTCTGGTGAGGCGACGGTAGCTAGCTGTGTCGTTTTTGACCAAAACGGTCCGGCTAAGAATGAATACCGCTCATATAATATCGAAGACATCACGGGTGGTGATGATTACGCGGCGATGAATCAAGCTTTGATGCGGCGGTTCACTAAACTCAAGAAAGGCGAGGGGAAAATTCCGGATATCTTGGTCATCGACGGTGGTAAAGGTCAGATCAATCAAGCATTAAACGTCTTACAAGAGTTGCAAGTTACCGGCATTGATGTCGTTGGTCTTGCAAAAGGGCCGGAGCGAAAGTCAGGCTTTGAAACCATTTTTATTAATGGTGTTGATCAAGAGTTGGAGCTTGACCCAAACCATCCAGGTTTCTTATTACTTCAGCATATCCGTGATGAGGCGCACCGTTTTGCCGTGAGTAAACACCGTTGGCGTCGCGGCAAAGCTCGGAAGCGTTCTACCTTGGAAGATATTGAAGGTGTTGGGCCAAAGCGACGTAAGGCGTTAATTAACTTTTTTGGTGGGCTTCAGGAAATTCAAAACGCCAGTGCCGATGAGCTAGCGAAAGTGCCGGGGATCAGTAAAGCCTTGGCTGATGAAATTTATGCCAACCTCCATAATATGTAGGGTTTGATGTCTTTACCGCTGGTTTATCACCCTAATTACTCTTGTCCTTTTCCTGAGAATCATCGTTTTGTGATGTCGAAGTTCGTGCGTTTGCATGACTATGTGCAGCAACAGGGCATGATTACTAATAATCTCTTTCAACCAGAATCGGCTTCTCTTAAAGCATTAGGGCGAGCGCACTGTTATGACTATTTAGAGCAACTTTGTGGTAACCAGGTAGATCACAAGGCGTGGCGCAGAATTGGGCTACCATGGAGCCAAGGGCTTGTTGATCGAACCTTGACGGCTCCTAACGGAACGTTGAAAACAGCCAGATTAGCGTTGAAGTACGGGATGGCCTGTCATTTGGCGGGTGGTACTCATCATGCGCATTTCGACTTCGGTTCGGGCTTTTGTATTTTGAATGACTTGGCTTATACGTCGAAGACCCTGATTGATCAGGGTGAAGCAGATAAAATCCTAATTTTTGATTTGGATGTGCACCAAGGTGATGGAACGGCCGCGATTCTAAAAAACGAACCTCGTGTATTTACCTGTTCGATTCATTGTGAAAAGAACTTCCCGTTTCGCAAAAGTGCCAGTGATTTGGATATTGGTTTAGAGGTGGGTATGGAAGACAACGCCTATCTTGAAATGGTTGAAACGACGTTAACGCGCCTTTTGGCTCAGGAACAGCCTGATTTGGTGCTTTATGATGCCGGTGTGGATGTTTGGACTTCTGATGAGCTTGGAAGACTTAAAATCTCTTGGTCCGGTATTCAACAACGAGATGAGTTGGTTTTAAAGACTTGTCTGCAACGGCACATCCCAATCGCCACAGTGATAGGTGGTGGTTACGATAAAGATCATCAGCGCTTGGCCGAACGCCACGCTATCATCGTTGAAACAGCGTTTGATCTCTTTCCTGTTTTTCTGTCTTAAGAAACCTTTGAACATGACTTCCTTGTCTTATTTCTTTTCTATACTTAATTGCATGCTTGTTAAGCAATGGGAGAGAGGAAACTTAGATTGTGAGATTAGACGTTCAAAGGATTCGAGCAAGGTATATTCTGGCGCTGAGTTTGGTTGCTGTCTTAGTGACATGTTCTGCGTGGATATTAGATAGTTTCTATGGTGAGCAATCTGGTGATGCTCGCCGAATAAATATTGCGGGCATGCAGCGCATGCTCTCCCAAAAGATTGCCCTTCATGTTCATGAAATACAAGAAGGCCATGAAAGCGCTCAGACTGTTAGAGTACTTTTGCGAGAGGCAATCAATCAATTTCAAAAGAATCATATTGAACTGACTCAAAAGCATGCATTGCGAAAAAGCAGTGTAAGTTTGTCTCCCGAAGCTAAGGCCTTGTACTACAAAGGTCAGCCAAATCTAGATCATCGAGTTAAGTTATTTATTGAGGCAGCAGAGCAGGTGTTGCACGGAAAGTTCATGGCAAATGAAAATCCGTACTTTGAATCTGAGTTTGTTGGAACGTTGCTTAGGGATTTAAATCAGGTTGTTTTTCAATATGAAGCAGAATCGAGAGCGCGATTAAACCTTGTTGAATCAGCAGAATTTTATGTTTGGCTGATGACTATGGTGTTGTTGATTGTTGAAGGGCTATTTATCTTCAGGCCAATGAGCATTGCTGTTAACAGATCGTTAGAGCGAGCGGAATCTCAAAGAAACAGAGCGGAGAAGTATCGCCAACGAGCCGAAGCTGCAAACCATACTAAATCTCAGTTTTTGGCCAAAATGAGTCACGAACTAAGGACTCCCTTGAACTCTATATCCGCAACCATTCAGGCGGTTCAAGAGGAAGATCTTTCTAAAGAAACAAAGTCCCTGGTCTACCTTGCAGAAAATTCCTTGTCAGACCTTTTGGTTATCTTTGATGACCTTCTGGATGTAACTCGCATAGATGATCAAGCCCCCGATTTAATTATCTCTGATTTCAAGTTGGAGGAAGTGATTAATGAATCTGTCTCGGCTTATTCTGATCTGGCCGAGAAGAAAGGGCTATTGGTCGAAGTGATTGATTCAGCTCTACTTCATGAGAGCTGGCTTGGCGATAAACGAAGGATTGCCCGTATCCTTTCAATCTTGATTTCTAATGCTGTTAAATTTACGGAACAAGGGAAGATCTCTTTGTCTGCTTCTATGATAGAAACCGATCATACCGAGAAAGAAATTCAATTTCGGGTAAAAGATACGGGAATTGGTATGTCTCCAGACGTGCAAGCGCGAATGTTTAAGAAGTTTGAACAAGGGGATAACTCATCATCGAGAAAATATGGCGGCGTCGGCCTTGGATTAACGATAGCTAAGCACCTCGCAGATATTATGCAGGGTGATATTTATGTTGAAAGTATTGAAGGTGAGGGAAGCATTGTTACTTTGAGCTTGCCTCTAATTCCGTCAAAAAGCATGAATAACCATCAGAAAATTAATGGTGAACAGGTTCTCAATCTTGAAGGTAAGGATATCCTGATAGCCGAAGACAACTTGATTAATCAAATGGTCATTTTGTCACTTCTTGAGAAGACGAACGCTAATTTGAGAATGGCTGAGAACGGTGAGCAAGTCGTTAATCTGTTTAAAGATAAAAAGCCTGATATTGTGCTGATGGACATCCAAATGCCCATTAAAGATGGGATAGATGCCTGTATTGAAATTAAAGATATGGATGCTTCGGTACCTGTGATTGCCGTTACTGCCAACGCCTCTCATGATGATCAAAAGAACTACGATAAAGCTGGGTTTGATTCACTCATTCCGAAGCCGATAAAAAATGAAGAGCTGTTTAGGGTGATTTCGAACAGATTTGGTAAAGATATTTAGCGCTAGAGGCTTCATTCAACTATGTTATACTCCCTCCGACAATTTAAGGTCGGGTTTTTGATGTAAGCTCCGGTCTTTCAAACCTGCTCTACAGCACAATAAACCTAAGCTCAATGGATAGTAGTAGCCTCGGATGAATGTCCCAAATATTCTTACTTCAATACGTTTAGCCCTAATACCAGTCTTTGTTTTAATCTATCTAATGCCTATGGACTGGCGCTTTATTGTTTCTGCTCTAATTTTTATGGCAGCAGGTTTTACGGATTGGCTGGATGGCTACTTGGCCCGTAAGTGGAATCAAAGTACGCCGTTTGGTGCATTCTTTGACCCTGTCGCGGATAAATTGATGGTGGCGGTAGCGCTGGTGTTACTGGTTCACTCCTATGAATCCCTTTTTGTGACTTTATGCTCTGCGATTATCATTTCTCGGGAAATTGTGATTTCAGCGTTAAGAGAGTGGATGGCTGAACTCGGTAAACGAGCCAGTGTTGCCGTTAGCTTTATCGGGAAGTTCAAAACGCTGGCTCAAATGGGCGCGATTACCTTCTTGTTAGCTGAAGATCCAACGATGCCTGCGTTAGGTTATTTCGGGATGCTAGGATACTTCTCGATGGCAGTTGCGGCCGGGCTTACTCTTTGGTCTATGTTCGTATATTTAAAAGCTGCCTGGCCGGAATTAAAGACTGCAAAATAAGCAGTTGTTAAGTGCGCTGAATAAGTCTTGATCAGTGTGTTTAATTATTAGACAAAATAGTCAATTATTTCTTAATTATTTCAAAAAGATAGAAAAAAAGGGTTGACCGAAAAGATTAAATCCATAGAATGTGCACCCACGTTCAGCGGGAATAGCTCAGTTGGTAGAGCACAACCTTGCCAAGGTTGGGGTCGCGAGTTCGAGTCTCGTTTCCCGCTCCAACATCTTCTGAGTGTTGAACGAATCATTCTTGTAAGAGGGTGTCATAACTTCTAAGATTTGAAGTTATTAGATTTTGAGTTGAGAATTTGCACAAGGGCGAAAGCCAATTTCGATTCAAGATAGGTTGGCGCGATAGCAAAATGGTTATGCCGCGGATTGCAAATCCGCTGATGCCGGTTCGATTCCGGCTCGCGCCTCCAACTACTTTTCAGTTCATCTGAGAAGTTTCCACATTAAGATCGCAAGATCTCATCCGATGCCCGGGTGGTGGAATTGGTAGACACAGGAGACTTAAAATCTCCCGACTTCACGGTCGTGCCGGTTCAAGTCCGGCCCCGGGCACCACTTTACAATATTTTTATTTCAATCACTTAATTGCCGTTCTTTGACAATTCCATGCTGATGGTAAACGGTCAAACGTCGTTCTTGGAATATTTCAGGATATCCAATAGTTTTATTCTTCCTTGACCTCTGCGTATTTACAATCTCGAGCTATTTCACTATTCAGTATTTGGTGGTTTGTATCGTCTTATGCAGATTAATCTTTAGTGCTAGTGCTTTAAATGTTTTTTATTTCTGCCGTCAAGTCTTACATCAACTTTCCAATTTCCGTTGGGCAGTTGTTTTAAACTCATTTTAGTTGTCCCTGCAGTAGATCTAGAGCAATCTTTGTTTTGATCTTTGCAGCAACTATTGGAACAAGTGCATTCTTGTTGTGTGTTAGCTTTCTAAATCTTATTTTCAATCTTGAACATGCTTACCAGAGGGAGAGGGTGCCCTGGAAGTCTTACGGCGTGCGTGATATTCGTACTGTTGTTTTCGTACGCTGGAATAATGCGTCAGAGATGGGGCACTCTAATGTGCTTGATTGCGTGACTTTTCAGGCGCAATACGTTTCAGATATGACTTGTGGGTTTCAGAGGTAGCTTAATTATGTAATTTGTATATGCAGAGTTTTGTTTGAGTAGGTAATGGATCGACTTTTAGGGATCAGGTAGGCATGAGAGGGGTATAAATCTATCCGTTCATGGCTATAATAAAAATTCATCAAATCAAATACTTAAATGGAATTTATATGTTGAAAATGAAGTCTGCTCTCAGTCTTACGTTGTTAGTATCCTCACCGTTATATGCTCTGGATGTGGAGTCCACCGAATGGACTTTGGTTAAGGATTATTCTTTGACTGGCATTATGGATACGAATACTGATCAAGACACTATGACTGCCGTATTAACAGATAATGAATTTAGTGGTCAATTGGTGACCTCTGGTAATATTATTATGGGGCGTTTCTTAGAGCCTAATAGTGCTCCAGAAAATACCGTTGTTAACTTTCAGGAAGTGTCGGCAGATGCCATAACTAAGTACCTGGGTAAGGGAACTGGCGATAGTTATCAAGGGACTTGGTTCGATACCAACGGCCAGTCAGGTGATTTCTCTTTGGGTTTAAATACTAGTACCGGTGGAGGTGGTGGTTATCTGCCTCTGAATATTGAGTTTGTCCCTGAATCGTCACCGGGGGTCTCTATTACAGGTGAGTATAATCAAATAGTTACTTCCTCTTATAATTGGAATACAGCAAACACCACCCATGCAATTGAAAATGGAAAGTGGTACTGGGAGGTGGAGTTTTTGGCCGGTGATCCAAGTAACTTCATGGCAGGTGTTTTGAATGCTCCATCAGTAGACTCTTGGGCTTCAAATAATCATGCAGGATACTATTATCCAGCTCGGCCTAATGAATATAAACCAAATGGGCAATCTTTTTGTGACTCTCAGCCAATTGGTCTGTATGGACCAATTTATTTAGATATCGGTGATGTAGTGAGTGTTATGCTGGATATGGATACCAAGACAATATCAATAGGTGTTAATGGTATTTCGTATGGTGTTATGTGTGAAGCTCTGCCTGATATAGTTTATCCTGCTGTTTCCGTCTATACCGGGGTTCAAGTTGAGGCCAACTTTGGCCATAAAGAGTGGGCGTATTCTGGTTTAGCTGAATACTAATAGCAAAATGTTGAACTCTAAAAAAATAATAGTGTATAAATATACATAGAGTGCGGTAACTGCGCTCTATATTTTATACACTCTAAAGCCCTCCCTAATAGGAGGGCTTTTTTTTGGGGGGGAATATGGTGCTGTTCAGTTACAAACCGGATATTAGCATTGGCAGCATACACGCTATTGCTGTGGTAAGTGGATTCTGTTTCAGTGACCAACGCTTATTCATTGCTGAGAATTTTATTAAACAGGTACGCTAAGACATGTGTTTACTGCAGAATTAAATCGAAGACCTGAATTCAAAGACAGTCTTTTGATCAAAATCGGTAACATTTTCTTTTCAAGGAAAGGTGTTAGATCTGGTCTGGAATAACTCATCTTAATAGACGTTATCAATGCTATTTTAGGCATTGGTAACTTTTCTTAATTTTTCGTCTGCATACTCTTAAGTTTCTGTAGTCAAAATCCATCACGCCTTAGATGTAATCTCTCAATGGCCTTTTGTTAGATTTCTACGGCGCTGTACTTAGCCTGCTTCTTCGCGGGTTTTAGGCTGATTCATTTCAAAATCATTACTTTTCTTCTTGTTCTTCTAAGTTATTCATAACCAATAAGCTAACTACTCTCATAATATTCTGCTAACTATACTTCCATGTACGTGCTAGTGTTGGACAGTCAATTATTAGCAGCTCAAATTTTAGAAGCTGTACATCGGCTTTGTATTGAATGAAGGGATCTTGTTTATGAAATTGGGTGTTACGCTTAGTACGTTTTTTCAAGTGGGTTTATTACTAACAACCCCCTTAATAGCTAAAGCTTCTGAGCCTAACCAGAATCAGCTCATATCTTCCTATCCAATAAATAGTAAAAGTCTTATTATCTTTGATTCTGATGTACCCGATAAGAGCACTTTAGTTCAGGGTGTTCCAAAACATATTGCTGTTATTAATCTGTCTGATGGCGATACTCTTCTAACTTTACAATCTCAATTAAGTTCCTACCGTCACTTAAATGAAATTCACTTGATAACTCATGGTCAACCGGGTCAGCTCAACTTGCTTGGTGAGCCTATTAATGTACAAACGTTAAGTGCTAATCCAGACATTGCTCTGAATTTTGGGCGGGCATTGGCTAGCGATGGTGATTTATTGTTATACGGTTGCCGTGTTGGGCAGGGGCATCGAGGGACGGAGTTTATTGATCTGTTATCACAACTAACTAGGGCGGATGTTGCTGCTTCGATTGATGATACAGGTAGTAAGTCTAAAGGCTATGATTGGGAATTAGAGCGTTATACCGGTGAAATAACAGCTTCCCTTCCGTTAGATTTAAACCTAGTTGCTAATTACCAAGGTGTTTTGGCTTCAGACACTATCGACTATACCTCTGAAGCTGCAACCAATAACGTTGATGATCACACCGTCACGGCGTCATTAACTACCAGCACGCAGCTAACCTTGGATTGGGGAACTGGTTTGCAAGGCAGTAATGTCTATACAAACTCACTTGTTCGAGTGATAGCGCCCACAGCAATTGCTCCCATTGATGGGGGGGCATTAGGTGGAGTGGATGGCACAATTTTTAATAATACGACTGGTGGCTTTCAACTGACTGGTGATAATGCTTTTTCGATTGATTCAATGAGATTGTATCGGCGTGCTCAAGGTGGTGGTACTGAAGATTTTACGATCACCGGATTCAAAAATAATAATCAAGTAGTTACTGATACCCTTACCTGGACAGTAACAACGGCAAATGGTGAGGAAGTCTTTACCAGAGGCAGTGGTACTTGGGCAGATGATGCCGCTTGGAAAGATGTTGATAAGGTTGTTGTAAGTTGGCCAATAACGGATCTTGGTGGGGGAAACGTATCTGGTAATAGCGCTTATCAAGAAATTGCAGTAGTAAATTATACCGTTTCGGATTCAACACCTCTTCCCCCAGATCAAGATTATGACTTAGAAACCCCGACTCTTAGAGGCTTATCTTATACGCGAAATGGCATAACGTATGAGCAAATTAGCCCAACATCGCAGAGTCAGATGGCAACGCTTAGCGACCTAACTACTTTTATCATCACACCAAATATTGGTGATTTAGGTGTTCTATATAACATTGATAATGCGGGAACTATAACCGGTGCTAATGTTGGAAGCGTAGATTATCGTTTTAAAACTGCTGATGGCGAAGAGTTTAAGCTTGAGTCCATGGAAGCAGATATGTCAGCGAATGCTTTAGTAGGTGGTTATCGTTTTACACTGACAATTACAGGCTATCGAGATGGAGCCAGCGTTGTAAGTGATACTATTGATTTTACGACGTCGGATAGTTCGGGTTCTGTTACTTATAGTCGAACAGCCCCAGGAAATGGTGGCACACTAACATTTGATACCGACTGGAGTAACATTGATGAGGTTCGATTTACGGGAGGCAATAACTCAGAAATTCGCCTGTTGATGATAGATGATCTTGATTTTTCTGTAGCTGTCGTGAGTGCGAATAACGCACCAACTGTTTCCGGCGCGCCATCCGACATCACTGTGATAGAGGATACTGCCGGTAATGTTGATTTATCTGCAGTCACTTTTGCCGATGCGGATGGAGACATCCTCACGGTTACGCTGACAGCAAGTGCGGGCACCTTCTCTACGCCAGTCGACGGTTCTGGGCTCAGTGTGACAGAAATCTTGGTCAACTCTACCACGATCACCCTAGCAGGGACTGCTGCTAACATTAATACCTATCTGGATACCGCCTCCAATATCTCCTATACAGGTGTTGCAAATGCTGCGGGTAATGATTCTGCGACATTGACCATTGCAGCGAGTGATGGGCAGGACGGATTGTCATCAGATCCTGTCGTTAATATAGATATTACCTCTGTGAATGACGAGCCAACACTGTCTATTGGTAGTAACCAAACTGCAGGTAGCGGTACAGGAGGTGTTCAGCAGTCGGTTAATAGTTTTGCGTCCATGTCTGACGATGGTGATACGGAGTCTGCGCAATCCATTTCAGATTTCATCGTGAGTGAGGCGAGTGACACAAATAACGTTGTTTCTTCCGTGGATATTAGCAATGCAGGACAGCTTACTTATACGCCCGCTTCCAGTGTTGAAGGTACAGCCACCATCAACGTTCAGGTTCAAGATGACGGCGGTGTAGCAAACTCTGGAGATGATATATCACAAGTTTCTCAGTTCACCATTACCGTCGATACTTTAGCGCCAGTCTTAGGGCAAGTGACTGCGGTTTCAACACTAACCAATGATTCGACGCCGAGTTATACCTTATCAACCAACGAAGCAGGGACGTTATTAGTAGGGGGTAGTTGTGGCAGTGCCAGTGAAGGTGCGGTATCCAGTGGTAATGTAACCATCAATCTAACTCAAACGGATAACAGTACGCCGTTAACGGCAGGAACTTATTCTGATTGTACGGTGACAGTGACGGATAGTTCAGGCAACACCAGCAGTCAATTAAGTATTTCTAGCTTTACCTTAGACTTGAGCGCACCAAGCGTTCAAACCTTAACACCGACTGACAATGCCACTGGTATCAGCAATGCAGCTAATTTAACTATGGACTTCGATGAAGATATAGCATTCGGTACCGGTAATATCACCATCCACAAAACGTCCGATGACAGTATAGTTTCCTCAATAGATGTAACGTCTCACGCAGGTCAGTTAGGCATTAGTAATGATGTTTTGACGATCAATCCAAGCTCGGATTTGCCTGCTAATACTGAACTTTACGTTCTGGTGGATGCCACTGCGATCGATGATTTAGCAGGAAATAGTTACAGCGGCATTGCCAGTACGACAAGTTGGAGCTTCACCACGGCGGATGTTGCTCCGCCAAGTATTACTGGCATCACGATTTCAGGCAGTCCAGCTCAAACCGCAACCTCTGTGACCTTTATTGTTGCTTTTAATGAAAACGCAAACAATGTGTCTACGGATGATTTTGAGTTAACGACAACAAATACAGCGTCGGGAAATATTGCCAGTGTTTCGGCATCCAGTGGAAACTCAATCAATGTGACTGTTAATACGCTTGCTGGTGAAGGCACGATTAGGCTGGATTTGAAAGCCAATACTAATATTGTTGATGACTCCGGTAATGGTAATAATACCAATGGCTATGTCAGTGCCTATACTTCTGGCTCATCTCATACTGCCGATTTAGAAGGGCCGCTTATTACAGGGATTTCAATTCCAAACAGTACACATAAAGTGGGAGATACGGTTACTGCAACTCTCACTGTGAGATCGGATACGGACGATTACACTACAGGCAGCGGTGGCATTAGCGGAACGATTGATGGTTATACTCTAGGGGGACTGAGTAAAACCAATGACACAACGTATACAGCAACCTTTACCATCACTGATGGTGGAACGGACGTTGCGGCAGCATCCGATGTGGCTGTGAACGTTACGCTGACGGATTCTCTTGGCAATGCCGGTAGTGCCTTTACCACAGCTATAAGCCAAGCGGGTGACGCTATCTATGCAAACTTGCCTGATATTAGTCTGAGTGCTGATACCAATACCATTGCTGAAGATAGTGGCGTTAGCACATTATCCGCATCAATTTCAGGCAGTTTAAATAATCAATGGCCGGATGCCATCACCGTTAACCTGAGCTATAGCGGTACCGCGACACTGACTACCGATTATACCAAGTCTAATAGCATAACTATTAACGCCGACAGTACTTCAGGAACTTCAACGGTAACCGGTGTTGCAGACAGTCATTACGATGCGGCAGCGTCTGAAACGGTGATTGTTGACATCGCATCTGTCTCCATCGGTAGTGAAAACGGCACCCAGCAGGAAACCATCAGCATTACCGATGCAGAAGCGACACCTACGGTAACCTTAAGTGTGGGTAGCAGCCTGGTGGCTGAGAATGGCGGTACATCGACGATTACGGCGACATTGAATAATGCCACTTATGCCGATGTCACCGTAAATCTTGCGTATTCGGGAACCGCAACATCCGCTAGCGATTACAGCACGCCGAGCACCAGTATTACGATTACCGGAGGCACTACCTCTGCTAATGCCACGACCGGCATTACTGGGCTCGATGACGTTACTTCGGAAGGCGATGAAACGATTATTATTGATATCAGCTCAGTGTCTGGTGGGAGTGCTAGTGAGAACGGTACCCAGCAACAAATCATTACGATCACGGACGACGATGATGTAACAGCACCGACATTAAGTAGCAGTAACCCAGCTGATGGATCGTCTTCGGCACGTTACGATACGGATCTGGAATTAACTTTCGATGAAACCGTGGTTGCGGGCAGCGGTGGTGATCTAGCTATTGCCATTTACGATGCGGACGATGACAGTTTGGTGGAATCCAATGACTCTGATTCTGGTCGGGTTTCCATCAGTGGTGCAGTAGTTACTGTGGATTTGGCGACTGATTTAGTGTCCATGCACAGTTATTATGTGCAGATTGGTGCGGATGCCTTAGAAGACAATGCGGGCAATAGTTTTGCTGGCATCAATGATAAGACCACGTTGAACTTCACAACGACGAATGTTGCGCCAGTGGCGGTTAATGATTCTAAAGCAACCAACGAAGACAATGCCGTATCGGTTCGTGTTATTGATAACGATACTGATGCTGATGGAACTTTGAATGCAGCCAGTGTGACTGTGGCCAGTAATCCAAGTAATGGTTCCACCAGTGTTGATACGGGAAGTGGTGTGATCACCTATACACCAACTGCTGACTTCAATGGCTCAGACAGCTTTACCTACACGGTAGAAGACAACCACAGTCAGGTGTCCAACACAGCAACCGTTACTATTACTGTCAATGCTCAAAATGATGCGCCTGTGGCTGTGGCGGATTTAGAAACAACCAACGAAGATACGTTGGTTTCTATTGATGTAGCAGCGAACGATACCGATATTGATACTGGCGATGCGGTGGATACCAGTACGATCGTGTTGGTGTCACAGCCAAGTGATGGTTCTGCGGTTGTGAATGCCGGTAAGGTTGATTACACCCCGGATGCGAACTTCAATGGGACGGATACCTTCAGCTATACCATCAAAGACGGTAATGGCAGCACCTCTAATACTGCAACGGTGACTGTGAATGTTACCAGTGTTAATGATTTACCGGTTGCCGCGAATGACACCGCGACGGTGGATGAAGACAGTTCTGTTTCAATTGATGTTCTGGATAATGACTCGGATGTCGATGGTACCCTGACAGCAACGAGCGTGACCGTCCAAACCACACCAAGCAATGGATCAACTTCGGTGAATGCCGTAACTGGCGAAATCACTTATACGCCCACCGCGGACTTTAACGGAAGTGACAGCTTTACCTATACCGTGATGGACAACGACAACGGAACTTCTAATGCCGCTACAGTGGCTATCACAGTCACTAGCATCAACGATGCGCCAACGGTGGTCGATGATACTGTCACGTTGGTGGAAGACACGGCTCATACCATTAACGCCTTGGGTAATGACAGTGATGTCGATGGCACCATTGATGTAACAACGGTTGAGATTGTCACCGCACCTGAGAGTGGGACTACGTCGGTAGACAGTGTGACTGGCGCTATTGTCTATACGCCAAATGATGACTTCAATGGCTCTGACAGTTTAACGTACCGTGTTCAGGACGATGCACTAGCTTGGTCCAGTGCGGCAACCGTTAGCTTAACTGTGACGGCTGTTAACGATGCGCCGTTGGCAAATAACGATACCGTAACCACCTTTGAGGACGAGTCTTTAGTCATTGAGGTGCTTTCTAACGACAGCGATGTCGATGGTCAATTGGATACAACAGCTGTGACGATTCAATCGTCACCAACGCACGGTAATGTCACTGATAACGGTGATGGTTCGGTAACCTACACCCCAACCGCAGAATACAGCGGTTCAGACAGCTTTAGTTATCTAGTTCAAGATGACGAAGGTGCAAACAGTAATGTTGCCACTGTTTCGATTACGGTTACCGAAGTTAATGACACACCTATGATTTCCGGAACACCCAGTTCGTCTGTACTGGAAGGTGCCAGTTATAGCTTCACGCCAACCTTATCCGATGCAGAAGGTGATTCATTAACTGTCACTGCGTCGAACTTACCGGCATGGTTAAGCCTGAATGCTGCTACCGGCAACATCAATGGTACGCCGGGTGCTTCATCCGTTGGCAGTTTTGATGGCATTGTACTGAGAGTCAGTGACGGCAACAGTAGCAGCGATCTGACGGCATTTGCCATCGAAGTATTGGGTGATAATGATCGTGACAGCATCGCCGATAATGATGATTTGGATGATGATAACGATGGTATGACCGATGAGTTCGAGCTTGCGAACAACCTCAATCCACTGAATGCTAACGATGCGGCATTAGACACTGATGGCGATGGTCTGACCAACCTTGAAGAAGCCGAGCAGGGCAGTAATCCGCAAGTGGATGATCAAGCGCCGCAATTTGATGTTTTGCCTGTCGTCAATGTGAATGCAACCGGATTATTAACAGTGATACCAGAACTCAACACCCCGGTTGCGGTTGATGCGTTAGATGGTGAGGTCGCTGCACAATTAAGCTCCTCTCATGCGAACAGCTTGGCTCCTGGCCGTTATCAATTGACATGGACGGCTTCGGATGCAGCAGGTAATCAGGCGGAGTCAGTACAAGTACTCAATGTTCATCCTCAAATCTCCTTGAGCAAAGACCAAACAGTGGGCGAGGGTGTCACAACCCGTTTCCGTGTGTTGCTGAACGGCCAATCTCCTACGTATCCGCTTATCGTTCCGTTTGATGTGGGAGGGTCTGCGGACAGCAATGATCACAATCTAGTGGCAGGTAATGTCACCTTTGAAGACGGTGAAACGGCGAAAGTGGTAACCGTTGATGTCGTGGATGATGGTATTCAAGAAACCAGAGAACGCATCAATGTCACGCTTTCAGGGTCAGGAAATTTAGGTATGAAACAAAATCACATCATTACCATTGTGGAAGAGAATGTGGCGCCTCAACTGGAAGTGACGGTTAACCAAAATGGACAGAGAGCATTGATCGTCACTCAAGACGGTGGCCCTGTGGATTTGGTAGCGACCATTAACGACCCTAATCCGAATGATCAACATACCCTTGAATGGACAATATCGGGCGATATCGCGCTCACCATGTTGAGTGATCTGGATTTGAGGTTCGACCCAGCGCAAGTTGAACCGGGTTTATACCGGGCGACTGTTCGAGCCAATGACAATGGCGCGCCGGTACTCAGTAATGAACTGAGACTGTCTTTCGTAGTGATTCCTCAAGCACCAATCTTAAGTTCAACGCAAGATTCGGATGGTGACGGCATGTCTGATGCGGATGAAGGGCTTGGTGATGGTGACCAGGATGGTCAGCCTGATTATCTGGATGCGGTGTCATTACCAAACGTGCTGAATGAAGCGGTTGAAGACGGATATCGCTATCTGATTGAAGGTGATCCTGGTGTGAGAATGATCTTAGGTCAACGCGCCATCGCGTCTCAAAACGGCGGTGCCAAGCTGGATAACGACATGATTCCTGATGCCTTGACTATCCCGAATGACAACATCAATAACTCGGGCGGTTACTTCGATTTCATGGTTATCGAACTGCCAGAAATTGGGCAGAGTGTGAATGTGGTAATTCCTCAGCGTGTCGCGATTCCTGAAAATGCGATTTACCGTAAGTTTGACGGCGTTTGGTTTACCTTCGTTGAAGACGCCAACAATGCCGTGATGTCGGCGCCGGGGGCGCAAGGTGCGTGTCCGCCACCACAAAGCTCTGAGTATCGAGCGGGCTTAAACGCAGGCGATTGGTGTGTGCAGTTGACCATTGAAGATGGTGGTCCCAACGATGCAGATGGCTTAGCAAACAGCGCAGTAGAAGATCCGGGTGGTGTAGGTCATCTACAAAGTGCCAGTATCTCGAGCTCAGGCAGTGGCGGTGGTAGCGTTAACTGGGGCTTATTACTGTTGATCACGAGCTGGATACTGTATTCCTTACGTCGAAAACAACAGAGTCAAAGTACAGGTGCGATCCACACCTTAGCGGTTTGCTTGGTTCTGTTTTCATTCCATGCCGAGGCGGAAGACAGCCAAGGCTGGATGACAAAGTTCCAAGAGCGTGGCTATATTGAAATGGGGTTCTACCAAGCGACCTCATCGCAATCCCGAAGTGAGTTCTCGGACTCGCTTGACTCCTCTGGGGTAACGGTCGATTTGCAGGAATACGACACGGATCGAGTGGCGTACAACTTGAGTGTAGGTTACCGTTATCTGGATTGGTCGGCAGTTGAAGTCGGCTTTATGGATCTGGGTGACGTTGAAGTTGCGTTCGATAGCCTAGCGGCCACCCAGGATGAACTAGAAGAGGCACTTAACGATCATTATCCTGTTACTGGACACGGTTGGATCATAGGGAACCGCTTTGAGCAAGAGGTTTTATCACGTTGGTTTGTCAGTGGTGAACTTGGGGTGTTCTTCTGGAACGGAGATATAGATATCTCAGGAGCCAGTGTTGATAGTGAATACGATAACGAACAAGACCTCTATGTTGGCTTTGGCTCTCATTATCAAATTTTGGATTCCATCGCTGTTGGTGCGAAATGGCGTCGAGTCTTTGTAGAAGGTCAGAAGATCGATCTACTGGGCGGTAGTTTAGTTCTTAGTTTTTAATATCTCGTGACTAATAGCATGGGAGATTTTAAGTCTCCTGTGCTTGTTCACCTTTTCTCTCATCTAAACCAATTTCTACTTTTCTTTGTGATTTTTATCTATCATTAACTTATTGAATTTAAATAAAAAATTATTTATTTGTTACCGAAGTAAGCCTATTTCTTTGTAAGCCTTTTCCTTTATTCGTTTTGTCAGCTCTCGAATCTTAGTTTGCTATCTATACTTCTGTGTATGTGATCGAGCCGTGTTTCAGGTTATTTCTTACTCATGGAGTGATTTCTAACTAAAAGGGAAGTTTCGTAGTGAAGGTTATACCACTCTATAAATTACCAATTTCGTTTCCTTCCGTGGAACAAGTGAAGAGAAAGCTGACTGAAATTCAAAGTGACCTCTGGATTGAGCACGTAAACAAGGCGTGTTATGAGGGGATATGGTCTGTATTACCTCTGCGCGGAATGACAAAGAACCGCGAAGCGCATCCAGTTCTCCAGGCATTTCAAATAGAAGAGTCTCAGTCAGAAAGTGATTATTGTAATTTCCCTGTCTTGGATCAGTGGCCAGAGATTCAGCTGTTTTTAGCACAACTTTCTTGTCCCATTTTATCCGTTCGGTTGATGAAATTAGCGCCGAAGGCTGAGATCAAACCTCACCGGGATAACGGGTTATCAATAGAACATGGGCAGGCTCGGTTACATCTTTGTCTCACAACCCACGCTGATGTGCAGTTTATGGTAGACGGCCAAAGTGTAGATATGGCTGAAGGTGAGCTTTGGTATATCAATGCAGATAAAACCCATTCTGTGGTGAACTTCAGTTCAGAAGAAAGAATTCACTTAGTCATTGATTGTGTGGGCAATGATTGGTTAAGAAATCAGTTAGGCATTGCTGAATCGCCATCACTTAGGAATATGTCATCTGAGGAACGTTTTCCTTGGTTATCGAGTCTGTGCGATAAGGTAATTTCTTGTTCCCAGGAGGAACGCTATGGCCTTCGCCCTGTTATTCGGGAGATGGTCGTTGGTTTCTCTGACTATCTCAATTTTGAGTTACATCCGGATAAATTTAGAGATGATGGTTATACGTTAACATCACAAGGAAAAGCCGTTTCTCCAACTACTGCAGCGCAGTGTGCTGAGGAATTTTTGAGAACTGCCGTTTTCCTACGGGGAATACATCAAGCGATATTGAATCAGCGAACATGTTCTCAACCAGTTGAGGTTTTATACGCAGGCACCGGCCCATTTGCGATGTTGATATTGCCATTACTTACACGTTTCAGCGCCGAGCAGGTGTCGGTTTCTATGTTGGATATCCATGGCAGTTCACTGGAAAATCTTTCCAGATTGGTTGATGCATTTGGCGTGGGTGACCGGATTCGTGGTTATTTTTGTGCAGATGCAACTGTTTGGAGCTCTGATATTCAGTATGACTTGATCGTATCTGAAACGATGAAAGCGGCACTTAAAGAGGAACCTCAAGTGAGTGTTTTTGCTCGATTAGTTCCTTTCTTGAAGCCGACGGGCACATTAATTCCTGAAGAAATTCGATTAAGAGCATTTGTTGCCAATGAGTCAGGCGCATTAGTAGATCTTGGTCCGATTTCGACCTTGAACCGAGTAAGCTGTCTTTGCCTTTCTGAAGGCAAACGTTTTGCGCTAGATACTCAGCTTACTCTTCCAGACGAGGATGCAATGGCTCTTGAAATCAGTACAGAAATTCAAGTCTATCAAACTCATGTACTAACACTGAATGCATCCAGTTTGACACGACTTGAATCGCATCAAATTGAGGGATCGGTAAACAATACAGACATTACGTTTGAATATCAGTTTGGACAAGTTCCTGGTTATCGAATATCCCGGTCGTTGAGTAACCGAGTAGCGAATTCGTTCAACTAGCAGTGAAGTTTGGTTAGATGGAATTTCTGTATTGCACGGGTTAACAGACACAAATTCAATAACAAGGTAACTGTGGTGGGTGATTGAAACCGATCTGAATTACTTTCACATATTAAGGAATGACAAGCATGAGTGCAGAGGAAGTACAAGTCAAAGACGTTGGGATTAGTTCCATTGATCCGGATTTGGAGCGTTTGTTTAACCAGTCTCTTAGAGCTCAACTTGAACAGTTGACGAATCCAAGTTGTGACGGTTCGATCAATGAGATGTTAGTCAGTCATTGCTGTACCTTGGTTGATTCCGTGTTATCTGATACTGAACTAGCGCATGAAAAGTGGGTTGATCTCTTTTTTGCTTTTTCTGACGCTCTGTTAACTATTTACAAGCAAACTGAATTGACGGAAGAAGAGATCAATACTTCTTATCTCAATGCCACCGGGTTAGTCATGGCGGTTAAAGATGCGGTGCATACAGTTAAAGATATTTACAGAGTTAAAGCGTTTCTTCGAGGATTGGATCAGGCTCTGACACAAGCCACCAGCCAGGGTAAACCCGATCTTCATATCGTGTATCCAGCATGTGGCCCGTTCGCGCCCTTGGCTTTGCCTCTCATCTGCTACTTAAACGAAAAGAAACCCGATCATGTTCGTCTCAAGCTTACGCTCATTGATATCCAGCCGGGAGCAATAAAAGTACTGAGGCGTGTTGCAGACTCTATGAGTTTATCGGACGACATCCTCGAGATACTGTGTATGGATGTCATGGATTACACGCCATCTCGAAAGATTGATGTACTGGTCATTGAAGCTCTACAGCACGGGCTGACCCGTGAAGGTCATATGAGCTTTATCCAACATTTAAGTCAGTTCTTGGCGATAGATGCGTTACTGCTTCCAGAAGAAATAAAGGTGAATGCAATATTGGCAGTAGGCCAGAAAGAGTATTGTGATCAATGGCGCGGGCAAGAACGTAGCCATTCAAGTTTCGTTGATACGGACATTCAAAATGATCGTATTAATTTGGGGACGATATTAACACTTAATCGAGAAACGCTGATGCGTCTTCAACGTGTTCCTTTAGGTGAAGGTTTTGACTTACTTGAGGCAGGGCAGGTTCTTATACCTAAGGATGTTTCAGACATTGATCAACGTATCTTATTGCTCGCTGTAACTGCAAAAGTCTTTGGTGAGGAGTGGGTGAATGAATACGATTCAGGAATCACGCATCCACGACCTGATATGTCTGTTTGTATTGACTTTAAACCACGAATTCCTGAAGCCGACGACTTATTAGTAAAAAGCGGAGATACCTTAAAGTTTTATTATAAATTGTGTGGTACGCCTAGCTTCTTACCGACGTTGGCATAGGGGGAAGCCTATGAAAGTCGTTATCCTTGCCACAAGCGGTGTTACCGTACCTTCCATTGAATATCTGGAGCAACAAGAGCTGTTAGCTGGAGTGATCTTAATTGGCAGTTCTTCAGAGATTTATAGTCTTCAGCAATTTCTGCAGCAGAAGAATATTCAGTTTGCCCATGTCGAGCGTAGTGATCCTGAAAAGCTGTCAGTCACAATCAATGCCTTCAAAAGTGAATTGATCCTAGCGCTGGATGTTTCTCTTGATATCGAAGACAGAATAACTGCGGCTACTGATGGGCGATGGATAGAGGTAATCACCAAACATGTTCGAAGTGACCGCTTTGAAACATCTCTCTACTGGGGTATTCGTAAAGGGCTGAGCCATCTTGATGTGATGGCTGTTGATATCGTTCAAAAGAGTATCATAGCCGAAGTAACACTAGATATTGCTGATCAAGATACGTTAGGGGCTCTGTATTCAAAAGCCAGCCTTGTGATCGCACAATTGGTTCAACAGCTTGTAACCAAAACACTCAGTGATGCCTGTGAAATCCAACATTCCAATGACGCTGTCCTTGAATATATTGAGTCCGAAGTTGTCAGTATTAGTGAGCAAGACTTGCTATTGGATATTCGCGAATTAACGCCTCAGCAAACTCTGAATCACATTCGTGCAGCTAACCCCTTCTTCGGTGGTGCGCACGTACGGTTTGGACAGCATCACATCAAGCTCTTAGAAGCCAGTTTCAGTGAACAGCCAACTTATGGCGCAAAACCTGGAACAATCTTAACGATCTCACAGGAAAAGGGGATGGTAGTTGCCGTTAAAAAAGGATCTGTACGGTTCGATATTTTGGCCAATTCAGAAGGTATTTACACAGGATACCGCTTAGCAAACCTAGCAGGGTTACAGGCGGGAATGACAATTAGTTGATTGAGGGACGTAACTATGAGTGCTGATCCATATTTAGGTGAAATTGAACTCTATGGTGGAAACTTTGCACCAAGAAATACAATGCTATGTAATGGCCAAATCCAGGCAATAGTAGAGAACGAGGCATTGTTTTCATTGCTTGGCACAATTTACGGTGGAAATGGTCGAGTAGATTTTGGGCTACCGGATTTAAGATGCCGTACGCCAGTGGGGTGGGGTAATGGCCCCGGTTTACCCACCTTAGTTCAGGGGCAAAAATTTGGAACTATGACCCATCAATTAGGCATCCGTGAAATGCCGTCGCATACGCATATAGCTTCAGCAGGGAAGGACGGTCAAACTGTTACTGCCACGACGAAAGTAAACGCAGCAATGGGAGAAGGGGATACAAACAGCCCTGAAGGCGCGTATTGGGCTGTGGGTTCCATTCCGGTTGGTCTGACTAATACACCTGTAAGTAAAGGGTATTCGACTAAAAGTAGTACCAAGATGGCATCCGATGCGATTGAGGTAGCCGTCCCGTTCAATAGTTTGCCTGCGCCTACCATTGAGTACGCGGGGGGTGGGCTTAGCTTTGGAATATGTCAGCCGAGTCTTACTCTGACGTTTACCATTTGTTTTCAAGGTATTTATCCATCAAGGAATTGACAGTGTCTTCGATGAAAAGTGTCTTCGATCGACAGAGTTTTTCCATTGATAGCTATCATATTGACTACTAAACGACAGCGGCAGGTATTTCTGCCGTTCTCGTTTTGTGATTTCTTCTGAGACTCCATTTGTGTTATCACTGGCCATATTACACATACAAAAGAGTGGATATTGGCAACGAGTTTATAGTTAGATAGAACTCGAATAACAATAAAAATATCTGAATTAAGCACATAGAAGCCATTGTGGACTCTTCACAGATGCTTAATTTAGGAGGGGGGTCTATGGAAACAAGTGTCTTGACGCAAGTCATCTTACCTTTGTGTTTATTTATCATCATGCTCGGCATGGGTATGTCGTTGGTCTTGACTGATTTCAGTCGGGTGCTGCTTTATCCAAAAGCTGTGATACTCGGTTTAGTTGGACAGCTACTCATTTTGCCGCTGTGTGGCTTTCTGATTGCGGCATTTTTTGTCAATGATCCCATCTTATCTCTCGGAATTATGTTGTTGGCGGTTTGTCCTGGAGGGACAACATCGAACATGGTGACGCATCTGGCGAAAGGAGACTTGGCGCTATCCATCACTCTAACGGCAGTAAGCAGTTTATTTACGTTTATCAGCATTCCATTGGTAATGAGTTTTGCGTTTGAATATTTCTCAAGCGAAGCAACTCATTTTGAATTACCTGTGATGCAGACCATGGGTGGTTTGTTTTTGATTACCTTGTTACCCGTCAGTTTGGGAATGATGATCCGCCATTTTAAAAAGCCCTTTGCGATCAAAATGGAACCGTACCTTAATCGCTTTGCGATGATTTTCTTGGTAGTACTGATCGTTGGTGTGGGCGTTAAGCAACACGATGCACTCGTTTCTGCATTGCAACAGATGGGGCCGTCGGTGTTCATGTTGAATGTGATTACCATGATGATCGGCTTTTTGTTGGCGCGTCGTTTTAAACTCAATACAGAACAGACAACGTCGGTGAGCTTGGAAATAGGCATTCAAAACTCGACATTGGCGATGTTGATCGCCACCAGCTTACTGAATAGTCCGGAAATGGCATTGCCTGCCGCGGTTTATTCGTTAGTTATGTACATTACAGGTGGTTTTGTTATTGGTTTGCGTCATCGTTCGTCTAATGCAGGTAACGCTAATTCCGGCGATGAAAGAACAGAAGCGCTGGGTTTAGACTTAAAGTAGACCGTATCTCTTCAACAGCTTTTTATGCTCCTTGGACTGTTTGAATGCTTTCATTGCTTTGGCAAAGCGTTGTGCTAATACTTGATTTCCTTTGGAAAAGGCCAGGTAATTCCTCGACTCACTAATGGATGGCATTAGGAATATGAGGTTCTCCGCTTTTCCGAAGTTTTGATGGGCTTTGAATTCAGATAACGCAATAAAGGCCAGATCAATACGTTTAGCCAGTAAGGTTGAGTAAAGTTGATCGGCACCATTAAATTCAACTTTATTAATGTAGTCGGCGGTATCAAATTCGTTGCCGTATTTGAACCCCAGTTGAACACCTACAGACAGTCCTTGAACACTTTCTAATGAACCGTCATAAATTCTGGTACCCGGGCTGCCTTTTAGTGCAATGAAGCCGGTGTAGGACGTAGAAATCAGGTTGTCGTCCAAAAATATTGCGTATTCTTCACGATCAGGGGTTTTGGAGATAAAGCTAATGGCATCGGCATCCCCGGTTTCAATCAGGCTCAGTGCTCGTTTCCAGGGAATTGTTTTGAATGTCACCTTGATGGGAATTCGTTTGGCAACACGGGATATTAAATCAACATGATAACCTGTGGTTTCTCCGTTATGGACATATTCGAAAGGCGGAAAATCGCCCGTGCCTTTGAGTATTACAATAGGTTCGGTGATTTCCGTTCCACTGACGAAGGGGCTCAGTGCAAGGGAAAAATATAAAATGACTAAAGTCCGTATCTTCATAATCTTGAAATCCATGGCTAATCCGTTAGCTCGAAATACTTCAACACAATAATAGCTAAGAAATAACAAATCACTGTGAGAAAACCGGCACCAAAGAGTGCAGGATAAAAGCCCCATTTGAGTTGAATTAACCAAGGTAGAGCTACGAAAAATACCAAAGAGGGAATAACTAACCAGAATATATTGGATGAGAAGGCCGATATACGATTTAAGTCGTGGGTTTCATGATAGAGCCAAATTATTGCCAGAATGGATACAATGGGCAGAGAAGCAAGTATTGCCCCTATCATTGAATAGCGTTTAGCAATCTCAGAAATTAATACCACCATTACCGTTGTAATAATGAGCTTCTGAACGTAGAACCCCATAGCAGTTTTATCTCCCTGCATCCTCTTTTATAACAATAGACAAGTATTTGCTGAAGAGTGTGGACAGAAGGTCCGTAACCAAGATGCTTTGTGTATAATTTGGCACGATTCATTTGCTTTCTAAGGTTTTCATGCAAACACTTCCCATTCTTTATAGTTTCCGTCGTTGCCCTTATGCCATGCGAGCTCGGTTGGCCATGTGGCAGAGTGGTCTTTCGTTTGAGTTGCGAGAGGTTGTATTACGGGATAAACCACAAACCATGTTGGACGCCTCTCCCAAAGGCACTGTGCCTGTCTTGGTGGTTAACACAGAAGCACGTTTTGGCCCTCAGCATTCAACAATGGTGGTGGATGAAAGTCTCGACATTATGTTGTGGGCGTTAACGGAACGTGACCCTGAAGCATGGATGCCTTCGGCCCCTAAAGCCCTCTCTGGAGTATTAGCGCTCATCGAACAAAACGATACCGAGTTCAAAGGTTGGTTGGATAAGTACAAGTACTTTGATCGTTTTCCTGAACACCCTCAAGTTTATTATCGTCAACAGGGAGAGCGCTTTATTGAGCAGCTTGAGGCCAAGCTGGTAAAGTCGCCATATCTTTCCGGTGATCGCTTCGGGCTGTTAGACGCGGCCATTGCTCCGTTTATTCGTCAATTTGCACATGTGGATCTGGAGTGGTTTGAGCAATCATCGTATCCGAAAACGATTCAGTGGTTGTCTGAGTTCAAAGAATCAACTCTGTTCAAAGGCATTATGAAAAAGTACCCGGCCTGGAAGCCAGAGAACCAAGCGCTGTTAATTAATGCTGAAGAACTTAAATCTGAGTTCAAATAAATGGCTTTTCAATTACGGGATTATCAGCAAGAAGCCGTCGATGCAACGTTACGGCACTTCCGTAAAACCGATGAGTCTGCGGTGATTGTATTGCCGACTGGTGCAGGGAAGAGTCTGGTTATAGCCGAACTGGCGCGTTTAGCGCGCAAGAAAATCCTGGTCTTAGCGCATGTCAAAGAGTTGGTAGAACAAAACCATGCAAAATATGAAAGCTATGGTTTGAATGCCAGTATTTACTCGGCGGGATTAAAACAAAAAAGTACTGAGCACCAGGTTACCTTTGCCAGCATTCAGTCGGTCGCTCGTAATTTGGATGATTTTTCAGAGCATTATTCCTTAGTCATTATTGATGAATGCCATCGTGTGTCGGGGGATGTGGATTTAAAGCCAGAAGACATTGAGAACGCCGATGATTCAGCATCAAACAAGAAGAATGAAACCCAGTATCTTCAGTTAATCAGAAAGCTCAAAGAGCATAACTCTGGGCTTAAAGTTTTAGGCCTTACCGCAACGCCATATCGCATGGGCATTGGTTGGATCTATCAAACCCATCATTACGGGTTTGCTCGTTCAGAAACTCCGAGACCTTTCGTTAAATGTATCTATGAACTGCCGTTGTCCTACATGATCAAACGGGCGTATTTGACGCCGCCTAAACTCATTGATGCGACCATTGCGCATTATGATTTTTCCAGCCTTAATCCAAGCGCGAACGGTGAATACGCTCAGGGGGAAGTCAATGAATTACTCAATCGTTATCCGCGAGTGACTGAAGGGATTTGCGAGCAAATTACAGACATAACCCAAGCGCAGGAATATCAAGGGGTAATGATTTTTGCGGCGACCGTTGAGCATGCGAAAGAAATTGTCAGTTATCTTCCTAAAAATGAAACGGCGTTGGTGGTTGGGAATACTCATCACCAAGAACGTTCGGACTTAATTAATCGTTTTAAAGCAAAAGAGCTCAAGTTCTTAGTCAATGTCTCGGTGTTAACGACGGGCTTTGATGCGCCTCACGTTGATTTTATTGCTATCTTGCGTCCGACTCAGTCGGTCAGTTTGTATCAGCAAATCGTTGGGCGAGGTTTGCGTTTGTCTGAAGGTAAGGATCACTGCCTTGTTATCGACTATGCAGGTAACAGTGTCGATCTTTATCACCCGGAAGTGGGTCAACCAAAGCCTGATTCAGATTCTGTTCCTGTTATGGTGAACTGCCCTAAATGTGATTTTGCCAATACCTTTTGGGGCAAAGTTGATGAGGATGGACATCTGATTGAGCATTATGGTCGTCGCTGTTGGGGAATGGAAGAGCTCGAAGAGGGTACGGAAGTCCAATGCGATTATCGCTTTAAGTTTAAAGAGTGTGGGGCTTGCGGTGCCGAAAATGACATTGCTGCTCGAGTGTGTGTCGAGTGTCAGCAACCTATGGTTGATCCGGACGATCAGCTTAAAAATGCACTCAAACTCAAAGATGCCAAAGTCATTCGTTGTGCCGGTCTTTCATTAGCATCAAAAGACAATCGTTTGATCGTTACTTATCACGACGAGCAAGGCGTTGAGTTGAAAGAGTCTTTTGATTTTAATAAGCAAGCTCAGAAGACTGTATTTAATCGTTTGTTCGGTGCTCGTTTCAAACAAGGTTCCGAACCTCGTCAGTTTGCTTCGGTTGCAGAGGTGCTTCGATCAGAGCATTTCCTTTCAGCACCCGATTTTGTTGTTGCACGAAAACAAGGAAAATTCTGGCGCATCAAAGAACGCTTATTTGATTATCAAGGACGATATCGGAAAGCCAATCAAGAGTCTTAAATAGGGTTTTAAAGCTTTGAGTTCAACAAAATTAACTCGGTCAGAATAACCCTACTTTTTGGTTTAAATAACAAGCGTTCGTGTCTCGTTATACTTCTTATTTGAGAATCAGAATACGTTATTTTTTTATTCTAAGTCCTTTATTTTAAAGGAATATATTAATTTCTTTGATATATGAAAAAGGTCTTGCGATTTATTTCAGATCAACTAGGCTAAGGGGCAATTAAACGACAATTTTATCTGTCATAGGACTGATCTGATGAAAACTAAGGCGAATATACTCAGTGCTCTAAATGGTATTTTGACCTTCGAGCTGACCTCAATTAACCAGTATTTTCTTCATGCAAGAATGTATAAAAATTGGGGCTTAGAAGAACTAAACGAGAAAGAGTATAAAAAATCCATCAAGGACATGAAGCAAGCGGATGACTTGATCGAACGTATTCTGTTTTTGGAAGGGCTTCCAAATTTACAGAAGCTGGACAAACTGCGTATCGGTGAAAACACTCAGGAAATGCTGCAGTGCGATTTGGATTTCCAAATGTTACAGCTGGATGCTCTGCGTGATGCCATTGAGCTTTGTGAGAAAGAAAGTGATTACGTTAGCCGTGAACTTCTTGAAGACATTCTTGAGTATGAAGAAGAGCATGTAGACTGGATCGAAACGCAACAGTTCTTGATCGACAATGCTGGCGTTCAAAACTATCTAGAATCGATGATGGAGGATTAACATGAAAGGCAGTCAAAAGGTCATCGATCTTCTAAACAAGCAACTGACGCTTGAACTGACGTCTATGGATCAGTATCTGGCCCATTCCAAAATGTATGAGGATTGGGGCTTGAAGAAGCTTCATGAGAAGTTAGCTCATGAGTACGAAGAGGAGTTGGAACACGCGCAGAAGCTAATTGAGCGTATTTTATTCCTTGAAGGTACGCCGGATACTGCATCTCGTGAGCCGATTAAAGTTGGCTCAAACGTTAAAGAAATGCTTGAGAACGATCTTGAAGCTGAGATGACAGTTATGACCAGTTTGAGACAAATCATCGCTGTTTGTGAAGAAGAACGTGATTATATAACTCGTGAAATCCTTGAAACCTTACTGGACGACACCGAGATGGATCATATCTACTGGCTAGAGCAACATCTAGGGCTAATCGATAGGATTGGTATCCAGAATTACATTCAATCTCAAATGAAAGGTGGTTCGGCGTCGTAATTCGGAGCTTTTACCTTTCGTTAGATTGCTTGTATAAAGAAGGAATGCAACTTCACTTTGTGCCATAGTGGAGATGCATTCCTTTTTTATGCCTTTACTTTTCTTGGGTGTATATGGATATACAAGCGTGTGAACTTTTCTCTACTCGACTTCTTCGAAAGCCAAGCTCTGACGCTGAACCTTTGGTTCAGTTAGTGGTGCAGCTAGTTAAAGCAGGCGCGGATAGTGACCCACTTCTTGATGTCGGGAAGCCCATCAAAGGCGCATACTTGGAGACACAATTTCGAGTTTCAGGTATTGGATATTTACTTTTCTTAACCGATGATGTGCCCTTCGAAGAAACCCTTCGGGTGTATTTGTTGGACGAGCAATGTGCTTTATTGGATGGGCTCGAGTTTGCCGGTAACTTAGCGACAGGTAATCTTGAAGGTGTACGCATTGTGGATACTAGCACGATAGAATTTTCATTCATCCACCTCTATCCGTGCCGTGTGAGGGTTCATGCGCATCAAAAGTGGCGAACACCGTTGATTTTTACACCAGGCGTTAGCCGTTGGGGTAGGATTCAAAAACGTTATTTAGAACTAACTTTCGTTAAATAATTTCTACGGTATAAACAAACCACCTGACAAACAGGTGGTTTGGACTGTTTAGAAATCACCAGAATCGGATTCCTGATAACTTCCGCCAGTATCCGTGTAGAGTGCACGCATCGCAATGTATTGCTTATGAATGTGGTTCTGATATTTCTGCCATGCTTTTTCAATGGTGCTTTCTGCGTCTTTCATACCCTGAAGGAAGGCAAGCATTTCTTGCTGATCTTCATTTTCGGGTCTTTGCGCTCCGCTGTTTAGCTGGCTGATTACATAGCCACAATCGTTGAGTATTTCTGACTCTTTGAGGCTAAATACGCCTTCGCGAGCAAAACCGTTTGGGAAATGCTGAGAGTCATAGAAATTTCTTTCTGAAAGGAAGCTGTCTTTGTTCATAACCCTTACCTCAGGCGATTAACGTTTTTGCATGCACTGATCGAATAGCGTTTCGTAATCAAATTCTTCAACAGAATCTTCTTGTGAAAGCGTCTCGAATTTCTCATCTACTTCGGCATAACACTCGGCTTCTTTGTCTGGCTCAACGATGTCGCTCGGTGCTTCACTGAGATAGAGGCTTTGTTCGTTGATACACTCGTCAACAATCATTTGAGTTTCTTCTTCGGTTAAGCCGTCTTGTGCCATTTGATTACAGTAGGTTTGAATGTCTTCAGAAACCGCTGGTGATGACGTTGCTAATGGAGAAAGAGTCCACATCATTGCAACGAATGCACTTGTTATAAACGTTGGTTGTTTCATTTTTGTTGTCACTTTCTATCACTCGCTCACTGTCTATCAATGTTTCGTGGTTACCTGTTGTTGGTAATGTTTTCCGGCATTACCTTGGGTGCACGAAGGGGTGTTTTATGCGATTTGATTATGCGTAGAGAGTTGGAATCAGAAAAACGAAAAATATTTGTGCTTTCAATAAAAATAATTAGTGCATAGCGGCTCTGTTAACCGCTATTAGAAGACAGGGATGGGGTCGTTAGAAACAGATAAGATGGATTAAATTTTGATTTCTTCTGGAATATCTTCAACGGAAACTTCGAGAGATTGAATAAGTGCCAATATCGATTCGATTTCTTTATATTTAAGATTATCTTTGTGGAAACAGGCGTAGATCTTACGCGAGATCACCGGTGCGTTTGTGACCTGAAATAATTCTGTGTCCATGTAAGGTTCGACCAGTCGATACGGTAAGTATGCGCTTCCGCCAAACTTGAGAATGAAGTCCAAGGCGATTCTTGAAAGCGTTGTATGAAGTACGGGCAGGGCAGCATCAGGGAATAACTGGGCATAGCTCATATGAAAATTTAACCCCCAATCGATGGAAACATAATTCTTAGCCATCGCTTCTTCCGGGTTGTCTATCTGAGTTGTGCAAACAAGAATGAGTTCGGACGTGCTGATTTCGACCGAGCTTAAATCTGTAATCTTAGATGGTTCATAGACTAACGCCAGATCTAGGGTTCGTTCCATCAGATGCCTGATCAGCGTGTCTGAGCCATGAGATTCGGCTCTCACCGCCAATTCGGGGTATTTGGTGTGCATGGCGTGCAGGGTGTCTTGCAAGACTAAATCCCATAAGCCACTGGTGCCGCCGATGGCAATGACTTGTTGCTGTTTCTTTTTAAGCGAGACGTCCTGTTTAGCACGTTCCCAAGAAATCAGGATGGTTTCTGCATGGTTTACCAGGCGCTCGCCAGTGACTGTCAGTTGTAAGTTATTTCTGAAGCGGGTGAACAACTGCGCACCAATGATGTTTTCTAGCTGTTTAACTCGGGCACTGACGGCGGCTTGGGTAAGATAGAGGTTCTCAGCGGCTTTTCCAAAGTGGCGGGTATTCTTAACTTCCAGGAATGTCCTTAACAGTTCTATATCCATTGCTTGCTTCAGTCCGTAACTCTTGTAAGGCGTTAAAAAGAAATGAATTTAACGTCAGTGTAATGCCTTCTTGTTGAGAGTCACCTTCTTTTTGAACCAGATCTTTCTTTTTATGGGCGCGACTTTGATGAAAGCCAACGTCTGGTCCGGAAACGACTATCAACTGTAAGTACGGATCACGCTCTGATGCTCGAGCCACTGGATCAATATCCAAAGCAATACATAGTGATTCAGAGAGCAGTGCCAATTGAATGGTGAGGTCGGTGATACTGGCTGTTTTCGTTTCGCTGCACAAATAGTCTACCAACACTGTTTCTGAGGGTGACTTCGATAATGCTTGGATAAGGTTCGAAATAGGCGTTGTCTGAGACAACATGTGCTTGAGGATTGAGGTAAGTTGCGTGGCATCAATGTCTTCAAAGCAACGGTGTACAGGAGCCGTTGTGATCGGAGAATGAGAACCTTCGGAGATAGTTTTGTAATGATTCATTGTTACCTCAAGAGCCGTCGGCCATCAGAAGAGGGGTGTGAAAGGGATATTTTGCATGGATCTGGGCAAAGGCATATCGAAACTTCTTTGTAGTTACCACAAACGGAATTTATTGTGCTGATCGAAGATGAAATAAGGTCGTTTTGTGCCTCTTGTTTATGGTAACGATAAAAATATTTCGTTTTACGGCCGGCGCCTATGCTTCCAGAATAGCCATCCCATTTCAGTGATATGGGTCTTCAGGCTGTTTCAGCTATCTAATCCATTTTAAATATTTCATTAGTACATACTTTGTAGGGAACTGTTATGCGTATCGCTATTCTTTCGCGCGACTCCAAATTGTATTCCACCCGTCGTCTGGTTGAGGCAGGGGAAAGCCGTGGTCATACGGTAGATGTGATCGATACTCTGCATTGTTATATGGACATTACGAGTAACAATCCTACAGTTCGATATAAAGGAGCCCCGTTGCCTCAGTATGATGCGATCATTCCACGCATCGGTTCATCCATTACTTTTTACGGAACGTCTGTTGTTCGACAGTTTGAGATGATGGGGACGTTTTGTGTGAATGAATCCGTAGCGATTAGCCGTTCACGAGACAAGTTGCGGTCGCTTCAGTTGTTGTCCCGTAAAGGTATTGGCTTGCCAAGAACCGGGTTTGCTCATCATCCGGATAAGATCGATGACTTATTGAAGAACGTAGGTGGTGCGCCTGTGGTGATTAAGTTGTTGGAAGGTACTCAGGGTATTGGTGTGGTTTTGGCGGAAACGACAAAGGCGGCAGAAAGTATCATCGAAGCGTTTATGGGATTAAAGGCTAATATTTTGGTTCAGGAGTTCATTAAAGAAGCCGGTGGCGCGGACATTCGTTGTTTCGTTGTCGGTGACAAAGTGGTTGCCGCCATGAAACGGCAGGCGGCTCCGGGAGAGTTCCGATCCAACCTGCATCGAGGTGGCGAAGCGGAAATTGTTCGTTTATCTCCTGCCGAACGAAAAACCGCCGTAGATGCCGCGAAGACGATGGGGCTGGGCTTATGTGGCGTAGATATTCTACGCTCAAATAATGGGCCTGTGGTAATGGAGGTGAACTCCTCACCAGGCTTGGAAGGCATTGAAATGGCAACAGGGAAGGATGTTGCAGGTATGATTTATGAGCATATAGAAAAGTCTGCAAAACCAAATAAAACCCGAACCAAGGGTAAAGGCTAATAGCCTAATTTTGATGGATATTGCCAGAAAGACATGGTTCCAGGGGTATTACTGAAAAGCTGTATTTAGCGAGCTTTTATTGAGGACAGGATATGGTTATGAAAAAAGCGTTTGAAATTGGTGGTGTAAAAGTATTTCCTGGAGAGACCAAAAAGATAGAGGTTCCCACCGTTCCTTTGTACACAGATACAAGTATGTCCATTCCGGTATTTGTAAAGCGAGGAAAGCGTGATGGACCGACTTTGTTTGTCAGTGCTGCCATCCATGGTGATGAGCTGAATGGTATTGAGATTATCAGCCGTTTGATCAACAGTCCTGCGATTAACAAAGTTAAAGGGACATTGGTGGCAGTGCCGTTTGTGAATGGATACGGGGTGCTCAATCAGAGTCGTTATTTACCTGACCGCAGAGATTTAAATCGTTCGTTTCCGGGGTCAAAGAAAGGGTCGTTGGCTTCACGTATTGGCTATTTGTTTCTGAACGAAGTGGTGGCTAAATGCGACTACGGCATTGATTTACATACCGGTGCCATTCACAGGAGTAACTTACCTCAGATCAGGGCGAATCTGGATGATGATATTACCTTGGGAATGGCAAAAGCGTTTGGCGTCCCTGTACTGGTCAATTCGAATTTACGTGATGGTTCGTTGCGGCAGGCAGCGGCTGAGCTGGGTGTTAAGGTGCTCTTGTATGAAGCGGGAGAGGCACTTAGGTTTGATGAACTGTCGATACGTGCGGGCCAGAAAGGCATAGTTAACGTTATGAGGCATTTGGGCATGTTGCCGAAAGTACGACGTTCTCGTGTTATCGAACCTTTCGTTGCTCGTCAGAGTGGTTGGGTCAGGGCATCAGACAGTGGCTTCGTGAATCATCTCAAAATGCTGGGTGATTTTGTGGAGAAAGGGGACGTACTTGCCGCAATTAAAGACCCATTCGGAGTACTGCTTGATACGGTGAAAGCGAACGCAAAAGGCATTGTGATCGGCAAACAGAACATACCGCTGGCGCAGGAAGGTGAGGCCATGTATCACATAGCCTACTTCAGTAAACCCGGTGAAGTGGTTGAAAATATTGAAATGATGCAGGATACACTGAACCCAGACGGTGAGTTGATCCCGGATGCAGATAATCTCCCGGATGGTGAGCCTCTGAATGGGCAATAATCTATGTATCAATAACTTTTAGGCTTTATAAATACCAAGACTCATGTTCTTATTCACACAGATGGAGCATGGCAATTCATTACTTTTAGAGGATTCAATGGAAAGTTTAGTTACCGAATGGTATCAAGAATACAAGCTGAATATTTTACTTACTCTGATAATCTTCAGCGTTTATGGAACGTTCCGTTTTTTTGCTGGGCCAAAGATTCGTGAACAAGCAGAACATGGCCGTCTGAAAGACCGTTCGGTAGCAAAGGCGTTGTCAGCCTTGAATGTGATTTTGACGATTGGTGCATTAGCCAGTGCTTTGATTGTGTGGGGCTTCGACTTCCGAGGTTTGCTGACTTTATCGGCCAGCATTTTAGCTGTGACGGGTGTAGCGTTGTTTGCCAGTTGGTCTCTGTTGAGTAATGTTACCTCGTTCTTTTTACTGTTGGCGCACACCTCTTATCGCCGGGGTAACTTTGTTCGTATTTTGGATGGTGATAACTACGTTGAAGGCTTTATTTCGGAGATTAACTTGTTCAATACCAAGCTGATTACAGAGTCGCGTGAGGTAATGATTTATCCAAATAATTTACTGCTTTCGCGACCGACCATCGTCAACCCACGGGATCGCTGGACACCAATCGGTAAGCTCATTGCTACTCCAAAACCGACTGAAGAGCCATAAAAAAAATGGGGTCCTTGATTAAAAGGGCCCCGTTTGGTTTGTGCACTTTCTACCGAAATTATTTAGGCATCAGCGGATTACAGTTTTTAATCGTGACCTTACCTTGAAGAAGGTTTCCTTTGGAATATTCGTGGAAATGGCAGATGTTGGTTGCTGGATCGTAGTTTTCAATCCACAAGTTTTCGTCTTTCCAGGTCGCCCCCATATGACGCTGACCTTGAGGTACGGTAATGGTCATGACACCGCCCCAGCGTTTTACGAACACTTGCTGGAAGTGAAAGAAATAGGCGGCCCAGCCGATTAAGAAGATCAAGACAGTAGAGGCTAAGCCAATTTTCCATTGATTGAATTTTACGCCCAAAATGAACAGCGGCAGAATAGCCATCACAATGACTGCTGCCCAGTAAAAATAGGTAATCATTTCATGTCCTTATCAAATTTTGTGGATACCGAATCGGATCTAGTAATTGTAATAGAAATTTTGGGACATCGCTTCGATTCCCAGTAAAATGCCTCTTTTTAGAATGTTGAGGTCGTCGGAGCCATGAAATTGATTTTGAGCAGAAAGGGCTTTGATAGCTCGGCCGGTGGTTGTCCCAATCCGATCTTTCCGGATGGTTCTATGCTGGCGTTGCCCATTCCAGACTCCAAATCTACAGTTACCTATCGTGATCTTCAGCATCAGCTTCCGTCCGGTGAGGTTGTGGAGGTTTCCGATCTGGTTTCGCAATTAACCAAGGGTAAAATCAAGCCTGCTGTCGGAGCGCATCTAGACCCGGATATGATTTCTTCTGCCTATTCTAGAGAACCAAACTGGCGGCCGGTTTTGGGACAAACGGGGGCGGCTCAAGGGCATCTGGCCAAGCAAGGTGTTGATGTCGGCGATGTCTTTCTATTCTTTGGCTTGTTTCGGGATGTTGAGCCTTACAAAGAGGGACGTAAAAAAGCCCGTTGGCGTTTTGTGCCCGGTTCCAAACCAAAACATCTACTTTGGGGTTGGTTAGAAATTGGTGAGAAACTGATTATCGACCAGACAAATTTCTCTTCTTCCGAGTCTGACCGTCTAATGTGGTTGGCGTACCACCCGCATATGCACGGCGAGCCGGATGCCAATAACACTTTGTACCTGTCTTCGGCGATGTCTATGTTTGCTGATTCTCCCCTTGATGCAAAACGAGCCGGGCATGGTATCTTCAACAGGGTTTGCGAGGAGTTGATCTTAACTCAGCCTTCTTCTTATAAAAACAGCCCTAATAAGCCCAGTTTTTGGCGACTACCAGAATGGTTTTATCCTTATCAAACGGATGCATCCCATAAAAATCGTGAGCGTGAACCCTTGTCGTATCATCATAAATCCAATCGCTGGTTTGAACCATCAAACGGATATTGCCAATTACAATCAGCAGCACGAGGGCAGGAGTTTGTGTTGGATGTGGATCAATACCCGGAAGCAAAAACTTGGCTGGCAGGGCTAATACAAAGAAACAGCTGATGGTAGCTAGATAGAAACTGCTACATAGAAACTGTAAACCACAAAAGGCTTAACCTGAATCAATGGCAAAAAGAATTAACTTGGTAAGGTAGGGGCAGTTAACTGTTATAGGATTCTCTCATGCCGCAAGTTTCAGAAGCTGACATCAAAATAGGTATTGTCACCGTTAGCGATCGCGCCAGCGCAGGTGTTTATGAAGACATTTCCGGTCAAGCCATCATTGATACGATAAACGACTATCTAACTTCTGATTGGCAAGCGCTGTATCAAGTGATCCCGGATGAGCAGGACGAAATCGAACAAACACTGATTTCTTTGGCAGACGATGAACACTGTTGCCTGATTGTCACCACGGGCGGGACGGGGCCCGCGAAGCGTGATGTCACGCCAGAAGCAACCGAAGTAGTGTGTGATCGTATGATGCCGGGCTTTGGTGAACTGATGCGTGCGGAATCTTTAAAGTTTGTTCCTACGGCGATTTTATCCCGTCAAACCGCCGGTCTGAGAAAAGACACCTTGATCGTGAATCTTCCTGGTAAACCTAAATCCATCCGCGAATGCTTAGATGCCGTGTTCCCGGCCATCCCGTATTGCATTGATTTGATGGAAGGGCCGTTCATAGAGTGTGATGAGTCGGTGATTCAACCATTCCGGCCTAAGAAGTCATAACCCCAAAAGATCAGCGCTTGAGAAATTTATAGAAAGCGCTGATCTCTGAAAAGCCCAATGCGTCTGAAATGTCTGCGTTGGATCTTCCTTGATTTACTAACTTTTGATGTCTCTCTTTTCGTACTTGATCAAGCAACTCGGAGAATTGTGTGCCTTCGGCTTTCAGCTTTCGAAATAAGGTTGATCTGCTCATATTCAGCTCGGCTAGGCATTCACTTAATGTCGAATAGTGAGCTAAATCTGACAGGAGTAGCGCCTGCAGTTTTTCTGATAACGAGGCGGTCATTAACGTTTGCTTTAGTGATTTAGCCTGTTGACCGACCAGCTCGTTCAAGTAGCTATTCGCAGTCACGATTGGGGATTTCAACACGTCCGAATTAAAGATCAAACAATCGTGTTTGGCACCCGGTTTTATCGCGCAATCAAAATAGTGTGTTAGCTCCGCCAGTGTTACCTCGTCCTGTGTTTGAACCTCTAACCGGGTAGGGTGAAGACTTTTATTGGTGAGAAACTTCGCCCAAGTTACTATGCTGCTGAAACTCCTAAGCACGGCAATGTAAGGGTAGCTTTTGGTGTCATCGAACTGAATTGTAATGTGGCTTTCTGATTCCTGGGTGTGGAGACGCCATTGCTCTGAGTGATTCAGGAGTGACTTGTGCTCAATAAAGGTTGAAAGCGCTTCTTCAAGTGTTGAGCAATGTCGAAGCCAGTTGGCCAAAATTCCCAAACGTCCGGTTTCTGTGTGTTCCCCTAGGCTCAAAGCCATTCTTACTTTGGTTGATTGCTCTTGTTGATCCAATTGTTGCCATAACCAAATGAAATAGTGCTCTGGTAAGTGTTGTTCCTGAATAGGCGTCTTGTTTGTTTCGTTATGTGAGGTGAACGTTTGATAGCGTTTGAGTAGATCTAGCGATAGGCGAGTGAGATCGGATTCTTGAATAATGTTGCGATTGATTAAAGCATCCGCCAAATCGAGTACCGCAACAGCAGACACACTTGCGGTTGATAGGGCTTGTACTTTCGATCTGGGCAGTGTTTTTGATGTAAACAGGGCTTTTGAAACCATTTTCCAACTCTTTGAAACCGGAAGACTCAAACCCTTCATAATGGCGAGGATAAACTGAGGATTCAACTGGTTAGGAGATTAATATGGTTAAGACTGCCTCAGCAAACGTTCCTCAGAAAACAGTTATTTCGGGAACGATCGACTCAGAAACGATTACCTCAGAAACCCAGCTTCGAAAAATAATTAAGGCGTACCCCAAGATGCTGGATAAACGGATATTGAGTGATTTGGATACTCATTGTTTGGAATTCATTCGGTGTTCTAAATTGGCCGTACTGGCTCTAGCAGGGGAGGAGGTCGGTTTTCATCTGATTCATGCGTCACGGGATCTAAAGGTTGGTTCACCTAACGAGCTGTTGTTACAGAATTTGAAGGACTATCAGAATAATGCAAAACCTGACAAGCGATATGCCTCCTTATATTTTTTGGCGCCAGGATTAGGACATGCCTTACGAGTAAATGGTTATCTTGATGCAGCAGAGAATGACCGTTCTTCAGATGCCTCTTTATCCAAACGTTTTTACGTGACCCAAGCCTATGTTCATTGTGCTCGTGCTGCTGCCCGATCGCAGCTGTGGTCGCCGATGGAGCGAATTCCTCCATTTGATGAAAATAGGATTAAGGCAGCCGACTCACTGTCCGAGTATTTATCCTACGCGTCTTATGCCTTACTCAAAACTCATAATCAAAAATGGCAGACTGAAGTTTCGCCACGAGGTGATCAAACCGGTTTTCTTACGCTCATTGAAGAGAATGTAATATTTCTTCCTGAGCGACCGGGGAATAAAGTGGCAGTCAGTTTGAGGAACATTCTTCAAAACCCCTCGGTTGAACTACTGTGCATGATTCCTGGTTGTGAACTTGTTCTCCTGCTGTCCGGACGAGCACAGATTACTTCGGATGCTGATTTATGTGCAAAGGCTGCAGTGGATGGCAAGCTGCCGAAGCTGGGTATCTTGATTAAAGTGACATCATACACACTGGTTCAGGCGTCTGTGCTTAAAGACATGTCACTGTGGGATCAAGCTGATTATGTATCGAAAGGTGAAGTGACGCCGTTTCCAAAGGTGTTATCTGAACACATGAATGGACGAGGCTTATTAGGTAAGGCGACCAATCAAGTGGTTAAAGCCGTGGTGAATCATGATATGAAGCACTTGTATTAAGAGGGGCTCCTGAGTAGTTCGTTCTGGATGTGTCTACATCTTGATCTCAACGGAAACTTCGGCACCTTCGATGGACTTGATATAGTCTTCTTTGGTTTCATCCTTTAAGACTTTCCCATCTAAGATCATGTTCTTTGGCCTCTTTGTATCAATAAGAAGGTTGGGCAAAATTCTTTCTTGAGGGACGTCATATAAAACCTCGTCCAGTGATCCGTTGCCTGCATCCCAGTCTTCTGGGAGAGTCAGGTCAATGGTCCGTTTGGGCTTGATCGGCTTTGAAACAGTAGAAGCACTTTCTTTTGATTCTTGTAACGATGGCTCAGGTTGGATTGTTTCAGGAGGCGTTTCTTTTACCTCTGTTGACTCCATAACGTTAGGTGTGATGTCTTCATTTATCGAGGTGCTGGTATCTGTATGACTTTTCTGAGCTTTATTAGATGGGGTGCTTTCCTTGGGTATGTCTAACAGAAAGAAAAGCGCAAAACCAAGTGTGAGCACAAGTAGAAGGATGAAAACACGTTTTTGCATTAATTAATTGGTCCTATATCAGAGGTTCTCTAGAGTTTGTTCTTGGCTTCAATCCATTGTGCCATGTATTGGGTGCTTTTCATTGAGTGATGTCTCAGCATGGCACCCGTAAAGTTGGTTAGACGGTATTGACTCAGGTTTTGTTCCTGATCAGCTAAACGATTCAGAAACTCCTGGATATGCTGGGCTTCATCGAATCGTTCTTTGATCATGGGAAGGCACTCGTTTTGAAGGGTCTTCCAACGCTGTTGGTCCTGATACAGCGATACCGCGCACTCTGCAAAGGCATCGGCTGTGTCTTCTATCAATACGGGAATATGGTTCTGGTACATGCCTTCGGCACCGATCGAACTTGTCACGGCGGGAGTACCGCACTCGGCTGCATCGACTAGCTTACCTTTTAGTCCAGCACCAAATCGTAAGGGTGCCAGTAGGACTCTGGCGTTGGACACCACTTCATAAGCATCTTCCGCCCAACCTTTTACCAAAAAGCCTTGTTTCTCATTATGCAGCTGTGTGGCTTTCTTGGGTGGATAAGCACCGTACACATGAAGTTCGGCGTCGGGCAGTTTCTTACGAATGGCTGGCCAAATGTTTTCTTTTAAGTAACGTACCGCATTCCAATTGGGTTCGTGGCGGAAATTTCCAATGGACACAAAGTGTTGTCGTTCTTCAAAATCCAACCACAGGCTGTCATTGGGTATCGGACGGAAGAAGGGGATGTAATGAATGATTTCCGACGGGACGTTAAACCGTTCGGTCAGTAAACGCATTTCTGCTTCTGAAATCATCAAGCTCAAATCACAACGAAGTATTGAGGCTATTTCTCGCTTGGCTAAATCCGAATACAGAAACTCATTACTGATATTCAACGTTTTTTGAATGGATGCACCGGCTTTACAGGCTTGATGACGAGCGTGACGAAGGCAGTGAAGATCTTCTGTATCAAGAATCCTTAATGCATCCGGGCAATGCTTTTCTACTCGCCAGCCGAACTGTTCTTCCATCATAAAACGGTCAAACATCACGGCCGCAGGTTTTTGCTCCAACAAGAACTGATCGAAGCTTGAACTGTTTAACTCGATGCTGGAACTGGTGATTCCATAGTCGGAAAGATCTTCCGCATGGGCACTGAATTCCGCAGGGGAAGCATAGTGAATCTGGTATCCAGCCTGCTGAAAGCCATTCAATAATTGCATCATGCGACTGCCAGCCGCAGAGGATTTGGGTTCCGGCCAAACATAGCCAATGACGAGTAAAGTTTTCATGGGTGGCGATTATAGAGGCTGTTGGTTGGCTGGGGAAGCACTTAACAAGCGTGATATTTATTCCGCAATTTTAATGTAGTCCGACGCCTTCATTCGATGATAGGTGGTCTTCTGATAAGGAATCTCTACCGGATTTGGGTCAACAATCTCAATCGGCGTGCCCTGGGTAATGGCTACTTCCAAGGCCATTTGAGTGATGTTGACGCTAAAGGAGGTGCCCATAAATACAATCCTATCCGCCTCAAGCATTCGCTGTTGGGCTTCAGTTATACGATACAGCTCTGTGTAATATTCATCGAACAGCAGCACATAGGGTTTGAGGGATTTATTGATCTCTGGCTGTTTATGGCCTTTGTCTATGTTGAACAACTCAAGTAGGGAATGTTTCAGGTCGTTTTCGTCGACGTCATCCCAGGGTGTGTGGTGAGTATCGACATCGTCGCCTTGGTGATGAAACACGGTCATTTGATCCAAGCGACCATGAATGGCGATGTAATCCTGATTGCCGGCTTTGCCATCCAGCCCATCAATGTTCTGAGTAATCAGGTTCTTGTCTGCTAACCAATAATGCACGTCGTTTGGGCCGTGATTTCGGTAGGTAGCAAAACGATGGTAATACCAGGAAAGAAACTCTACCGGGTTTTGGGTATACATCTGGCGAGTCGCCATTTCCATAGGGGTGTAGTTGCGGCTTCCTATGATCCAAAAGCCGTCTTCTCCGCGAAAGGTGGGAATGCCACTTTCTGCGCTCACTCCGGCGCCTGTGATGTAGAGGGTGTTCATTGGTATTATAAAGCCCTGTTTCTGTGATTCTTACGTGTCGTGATTGTAAGTGTAGTGGTAATTGGAGGTCTAGATATTGTAAAGACCTTACACGAATCAATGGTCGTAGAACTTTGTTTGGATTAAGTTAGTCACGATTCAAAAACGGATTAGTTATCTTTATTATATGAATGTTATGTTATAACATATCTAATTAATTTCGATCCTCTTGAATACTCAACAGTCTACTTGCCACCATCTGAGGTCTGCAGTGTATTTATTAGTCAGTTTTCAGAGAGAACTACATCGCTCGAAGTATTGCACAACGTACATGCAAAACTTCAGGGTAAAGAGGTTAACGTATGGATAACAAAGAATTGAAACCGAATATGCTTACATTGGATCAGATCAAGGCCGCACCTGATGAAGATTATATGAATGATGATCAGTTGGCGTTTTTTAGAAACCTTCTCATTGAACTTCATGAATCCACTCGTGTGCATATCCAGCAGGCTAAAGATCAAATGTCCTCTCCTGCGGATCTGAGTGATGAAAGCGATCGTGCAACTTGGGAAGAGCAATGCGCGCTTTCTCTTCGCATTGTTGAACGCGAGCAAAAATTACTGCCTAAGATTCAGCAGGCGCTTGAACGTATTCGCTTGGGGGAATATGGCTATTGTCTGGAGTCGGGGGAACCTATTGGTATTCTAAGATTACTCGCCAGACCTACTGCAGAATACTGTGCTGAAGTGAAGGCTATTAGAGAAATCAAAGAGCATGCGTATAAGCATTAGTAACGTATACCTGCCACTCTTAAGAATCACCACAGCATGATATCTAATAAAGTCTATTTTAATCGGCAAACAGTAGCGCAGTTTGAAATTGCTTTCGGGTCTATCGCTTTTGTTTGTTTGTGTTGGTTTTGGTATAGCAGCTCTGATTCGTTATCAATCTCTACAGCTGATCAGATTCCACCTGTCATAGAACACGTTGACCAACAGATTCAAATACCAAAACGTTCGGCCAAAACTCAACAGCTCTCATCTATACCTCCTCTGAATGAGAGGCAGTTCTATGATCTGTCCTATGTGGTTGTGACAGGTGATTCCTTAGAGACGATATTCAAGAAGCATCAATTACCTATTACAGAGTTACTTGAGATTCTTGAAGCAGATGAACCTTATCTATTTTTGGATGTATTGCGACCCGGTGACCAACTTCGCTTTCGAGTTGATAAGGTCCGTAATAGGCTTGATGCCTTTTCTCGTGTATTAGATCCGAGTAAAACGGTGTCTTATCGCCGTTCTGATGACGGATTTGTATACGATGAAATTGTTATTCCCACTTCGAAGGTTGCTGAGGTAACAAGGGGGAAGGTGTTTGGAAGCTTTTATGTCTCAGCTTCTTCATCGGGTTTGTCGGATAACAGTGTTATGACCATTACACAGCTTCTGAGGAGTTCACTCAATTTTAATCGTGATCTTCGTGCTGGTGACCACTTTCAGGTCGTGATGGAGCGTGAGACTATTGATGGTCGCACCATCGGGAAAGATAGATTACTTGCTGCACGTATCTATTCCCGAGGCAAAGAATACGGTGCGTATCTACATAGCGATGGATCATACTATGATTCAAACGGTAGCAGTTTAGTACCTGCGCTTTTACGCTACCCAACACGTCAGAAATTTCGAATTAGCTCCCACTTTAGCCCTCGTCGTCGGCATCCAGTGACAGGACTGTTTAAACCTCACCATGGCGTTGACTTTGCCATGCCGACAGGCACACCAGTGCTTTCAACGGGACATGGACGTGTCACTCGAATCGCCAATCATCCTTACGCTGGTAAGTATATTGACATAGACCAGTTTGGCTCTTATTCAACGCGTTTTTTGCATCTTAGTAAAATACTTGTAACCAAAGGCCAGCGGGTTCAGCGGGGTCAAGTAATTGCCTTGTCTGGAAATACGGGGCGTTCAACCGGCCCCCATTTGCATTATGAACTCCATGTCAAAGGTCGACCGGTGAATCCAATTACAGCAAGCATTCCAATGCTTAAATCAATCCCGGATTCTGAGATTAATAATTTTCGTCTCCAGGTTGCTGATATGCAGAAGTTAATGGTCAGTGATGAGAGCATAGTCCAGCTGGATAGCCCGGTAACCAATGAGAGTCAAACAGATCAGCGACCTGATCAGTCCTAAATTAAAAAAGGCATCCTTAAATCGGCAACAGAGTTATTCTATTGCCGATTTAAACTACATTCTCTAAGGCTTCATCACGCCAGGCCAAGTACCATTGCTGGTGGTTTTCGGATAGCCAGGGTCAACCTGATCATCGCTGATGCTATAGCGGATATAGCGTTGACCGGTGAGGAAGATATATGCCCGGCTGTCGCTCCATTGAACCGCAGCCGTGATGTCAGTTGCGTAAGCGCCTAGTCCAGGCCATGTGTTGTCATTAATGGCTTTAGGATATCCGCTGTCGGCTTTATCATCCCCTAAGTCATAGCGAATATATTCGCCGTTTTTCAGGAAGAAGTAGACTTTATCACCCGTCCAGCGAAGGGTTGCTGCGATCTCGGTGGCGTAGTTACCCAAGCCAGGCCAGGTATTATCATCAATCGGTTTTGGATAACCGCTATCAGCTTCATCTTTGATGTTGTCATAACGAATGTAGGTGCCATCATTTAGGAAGAAATAGCTCTTACTGAAAGAGGATTTGAAGCTGGCAATGACTTTGTTGGCATGACTACCTAAACCGGGCCAGGTTTGGTTGTCGGTTGCTTTAGGATATCCACTTTCTGCTTGATCAAGGACTGTGGCGTAGCGCACGTATTTTTCATCGTTCCTAAAGAAATATGCACGAGTGGCATTCCAATCCAGACTTGCTGTGATGTCCAATGCCACTTTACGGTAACTGGCCGGGGTATCGTTTAATACTAAGCTGTAATCCATTACTCCGGTTGAGTTGGAAACGTCGTCCCAACCTTGTAATGATGCTGGAACCGAATCCACCAGCGTGCCATTACGGAAAATATCCACGTTACCTGCTTCTTCGCTGTACCAGCTTAGATCGTTCCCTCTCACACCATTGGCTAATTTTCTGACGCTCAGGTCGCCCATTAATGGAATCCCATCCAGCTTCCAGTTGGCTTCTAACGGAATACCCATGTGGCGTAATAGCGTGGGTGTAATGGAGGTTTGGGCGGCATAGCCATACAAACCATCAAAGTCAGAGTTAGCAAGATTACTTACGGGTTGCGTGAACTCTTTATTCATAGGTTTATTGCTGGCAATAAAGATGGTTTTCTCTTGGGCGGTTTGGTCGCCGTGGCCATAACCTAACAGATCACGACCGTGATCGGTGGTGACCAACACCAGCCAATCATCGCCCGATTCTTTTTCCAATTGCTCTACGGTGTCTAGAAGTTGGCCGAGCTGCTGATCAGCGGTTTTTATGCTGTCATTGTACTTGTTACCAAACCCATAAGAGTGGCCATAGTGATCGGGGTCGTCCAGATGAACAAAGGTAAAGTCGCCGCCGGCTTGCATAAACTGAATGGCTTCGGAGACAACGGTAGGGTCATCTTGACCGTTCTTTACCATATCAATCTGTGTAACGTCGTTGGTGAAGAATTGAGTATTGATAGGAGCCCAATGAGCAATGCTGGCTACTTTCAGGTTGGAATCATGATCTTCCAATCGTTTAAAGATGCTTGGGAAATCAGGGTTTGCCAGGCCAGAGCTATTAGAGGTGACTCCGTGTTTATTGACCCATACTCCGGTAAGAATGGTCGACCAACCAGGCCCACTGTAGGTGGCTTGTTCATTGTTGTCACCTGCAATACCGCCCGTGTAGGCTTTTGTGATGTTTAACCTGTCAAAGTTTGGCGTGTTGAGCGCTTGAATGCGTTCGAACTGTACGCCGTCTATCCCTACCAATAATGCCTTTTGTTCAGCGTGCGCGATGCTGATGCCAGTTCCCAACAGCATGGGAATAAGTGCTTTTGTTAAGAGAGAATGTTTCATTCCTTTCTTCCTTATCGAGTTTTATTAGGTATATACCATTAGTTATAAAATCAATCTGGTATATCCCAAATAGTTAGGCATAACTGTGACGACGCGATGACGAAATAATGAAGTTTGCCATTAGGATTAAGGAAATTTGGAGTGTGTGAAAAAAGATTAGTTTCAGCCCAGAATATTAAAGATCTTTAATCAAATAGCTTTATCAATAGATAGCCAGCAATCAAGATCAGGCTCCAACCCATAGCCTGATTGAACCTTCGGGTTTTCTTTGGGTTATTCAACAGGCCTTGTAGCTTTTCCCCCAGTAGTGCCCAAGCGCTGATCGACAGGTAGCACACGATAAAGTAAATGCCTGAGAAGACAGTGAGGGACTCAGTGCTTTCAATTTGAAATGCCGTCATTCCGGCCATGCTGGCGATCCAGGCTTTGGGGTTCAGCCACTGGAGAAGGGCGCCATCAATGAAGGACGAGGCATCTTTGCTATTTTTTTGTTTGGATACTTGGCTTGTTTTAGCGATCTGCCAGCCGATGTAGGCAATGAATGCAGTTCCTAATGAGCCCAGCACGATCATGATATTTGGCAACACCTCTGAAACATACGAAACGCTTATCCCTGTTAAGAAAAAGAGGGTGATAAAGCCAATGGTTGCCCCAGAAACATAACTGAAGCTCCGAGCCAGGCCATGGTTTAAACCATTGGAGAGAGCCAGCAAGTTCACCGGGCCAGGGGAAATTGACATGGAAAGCGAATAAAGCGCCATAGCGAGCCAGACGGTCATACGAAGCATCCTAAAGTAAAGTGAGTATTTGGTTCTGAAGGTGATTAAGTCTATAGGCTTGTTGATAGTATGATTAGATGCTTTAATTAGATTTTATTGTTCGATTTAATAATACAATGATTGATGATTTAAAAGCCTTGGCGATTTTTGCTGAAACCGTGAAGCAAGGGTCTTTTCGTGCAGCCGCTTCTCACTTTGGGCTTTCTCCCTCCGTAGTAAGCCATCATGTTACGTCCTTGGAAACGAAGCTAGGTACCACCTTGTTGTACCGAACAACACGGGCGTTACGGCTAACTGATCAAGGGGCGTTGCTTTATCAGCATGCGCAAGCCATGTTGGAAAGCGCTGAAACTGGTTTCAATTTGTTGATGGAGAAGGGCAGCCTGATGGGGAATCTGACGATCTCCATTCCCCTATTGTTGTCTCGCTCTGGTTTGGTTAAACGGTTGAGTGAGTTTTCCGCGATGCACCCTAAAGTACATCTCAACATAGTGGCAACTGATCAACGAGTTGATTTGTTGCAAGATCACGTGGATTTGGCCCTACGTTTGGGCAGTCTTGCTGATAGTGGTATGAAATCACGATCTTTGGGTGAGATTCCGAGAAGCCTTGTTTGCAGTGCAGACTTTCTGGATGCATACGGTGAACTACCCACGGTTGAGCATCTGGCTCAGTGCCCCTGGGTGGGTTTATCCATGATGAAGAAGAGTCGTACCATTAGTAAAGGTGATCAACAGCTGGTAATTCAGTATGACAGCCAAATAGATGTAAATACCGTCGACCTGCTGACTGAGTTTTGTATTCAAGGTGTAGGCATTGCAACCCCGCCAACGTTTTTAATATCCCGGCTCCTTGAATCCGGAACATTGGTCGAACTCTTCCCGGAATGGCGTGTTGAACCCATTCAGATATCTGCCGTATGGTTAAGCAGTGGTGGAGAAACCCCGCTGATCCGTGCATTAATTGATTTCATGGCCGAAGAAACCATTGTCTAATGTCTTAGATTTCTTAAAGACCTAGACGGGAAGGATAAAGAAAAATGACCCAAAGCATACAAGCCACAATTAGGCTGGTCCAACCGGAAGATGACGCCATTATGTGTTCGGTGATTCAGCAAGTCGGCCGTGAGTTTGGTGCCATAGGTGAGGGGTTTGGCCCATCCGATGATGAAGTTCAGGCCATGAGTCAGCACTACAGCCAAGAAAAGCGTAGCGCCTACTTCGTTGCGGAAGTCGATGGCAAAATCGTTGGTGGTGGAGGGATTGCACCTTTTTCAACACGTGACGACCAGCAAGATATTTGTGAGTTAAGAAAACTGTTTATTTTGCCCGAGGGCAGGGGCCTGGGGTTAGGAAGGCAACTGACTGAACGATGTTTGGAATTTGCCAAAGCACAAGGCTTCTTACGCTGTTACTTGGATACGCTGAAATCAATGACAGCGGCAATCGCGTTGTATGAAAAAATGGGCTTTGAACACTTATCACAACCGCTGGATGGAACCATCCATGGCGGCTGTGATGTGTGGATGATGAGGAAGCTATAGTTATTGTTCTATATAATACGCGTCTAGAATATATTCGGAGCTAGATGCAAATATTCGCCATGCTGCTGGGCCTGATGGAGAGTTAAGATTTTCTATATATACCCCTTTGCCATAGTAAAAACCCTCTCTGTCACAATTTCTATAACGTAATAAAAAAGATTGTACGTTTACTTTTGGACTATTGTAGTCAATGTTTCCGCTGATAATGCATCCATCTGTATCAGACCCAGTAAAATATCCGTCGTTATCAATGGTAATTGTTTCAGTGTAAGCTCCTAGGATACTTTGCCATGTACTATAAAAATCACTTAAGGAAATTTTGTCATCAGAGAGCTCATTGTAAAGGACTTCAAGGTTATACTGCGTATTTCCTTGATATTTAATGGTTACTGTTAGGCGCTCTTTTTCGGTAATGGTACCCGTAACACTGTAATCGGGTGTTGGTTCGCATGAAAATTTAGTTCCATCAATAGTAAGCGGGCATTGAAGCATTAAAGGTGCATTTATGACATAGAACATGGCATGAGAACGTTCATCAATTAATGCGGCAAGGAGATAGTCAGCTCCCTGATCTTGGTTATCCCAAATTCCAGCGGCGCTTTTGTTATTGTTTTCGCTACCACCAAGGCTGGGGGTGCTTCCGCCGCCACCACCTCCGCCACCGCCACATGCTGTAAGTACTGAAACCACCAGTGTAAGTAAGGCTATTCTCAACATAGCTATGTAATCCTTTGTTTTTAATAGTTAGTTTGTTTCGGCGGCGCGAGTATTATTGCTATTGATTGATTTGTCTATAAGGGAATCTTAAAAATTTGTCTTTTATTGATTTGTTGAAATCTTTGGTCTTTTTTAGAGGTGATAGCGTAGGGAAATACTCTTTAGGTGAGAGGTGTTGAATGTGGAAGGTAATATATGTGTAAGGAGGATAGGTTCGGTAAAAGTTCAACCTTACACGAAGGTTGGATTTCTATCACAACCGCTGGATGGAACCATCCATGGCGGCTGTGATGTGTGGATGATGAAGCGGTTGTAAGTCTCAGGTAGAGCGCTATTTCTTATACTCACCACGACGTGAGGCTTCAAGGAATTGCTGATATCGGCCGTCGGCTTTGATTTTTGCGAGGCCTCGATTGAAGGCTTCCATCAGTTGTTGACCGTTGGCTGTCTTTTTAGAAAAGATGACGGAGTATTTTCTGGACTTCAGTGTTTTAGGGTGTGCTGTGATTTTGTCAGTCATGCCGAGTTTAGCAATGGTTTCATGACCAACTTCAGTATCTTCGAGAACGATATCCAAACGACCTGCGACTAATTTTTTGTAGTTGTTGACGTCCTTACCAATACGATCAACCTTTACCACACCTTGTTTTTCCAGTTCTTCAATGCCGTAGGCGTAACCAATCACGCCGCCAATCTTATATTTAGCGAGATCTTCGGGCTTTGACCAGTCAAAACTATTGCTTGTTTGATAGAACAGTGATGTTCCTAATTCTGCAACAGGTTCCGAGTAGTGGAAGTGTTGAGCCCGATCTTCGTTGTATCCCCAAATCAAAGTGCCTTCGTATTTACCTTCTTTTGCATCTTCATAGCCTCGTTTCCAGGGCAGAAATACATATTTAACGGTTATCCCTTCTTCTTTAAAAGCTTCGGAAACAATGTGCGACATGTAACCCGCGTGTTTTAGTTCTTCTGATAGATAGGGCGCCCACTCACCATTTGCGAGTGTAATTTCCTGACTCTGTGCTGCAACGCTGGAAAACACTAAACCAGCCAATGCCAAACTACGTAACATACAACCGTCCTCTTTGTATTTGATAACTATAAGTTGTAGTCAATAAATGGGGAATTGGACAGCAAACCTATTGATCTTTGTATTCTTGGTTTTAAAGAAATTCAATACAAATAATGACTCATGTAGGATAATGTTTGATTGATGTTTTAATTGCCTGACACAGCCAAGGAAGCCCTTTGTTTACCGTTTACCATTCTAACGATGTTCATGTCTTAAAAACCTTGGTGGTTGAACTGATGGCTCGACAACCTTTGTCGGGTGCCTTTGATAAAGAAACGGTGCTAGTTCAAAGCCCTGGCATGTCGCAGTGGTTGAAGTTACAAATTGCCGATCACTTTGGGATTGCAGCAAACATCGATTTTCCTCTACCGGCAACCTTTGTTTGGAATATCTTTAAGGACGTATTAGACGACGTTCCACAGCGTAGTGCTTTTAGTAAGGATCAGATGACCTGGCGCTTGTTGGAGATTATTCCTGAGCATTTATCCGACGCCTCATTTTCAGAGTTAGACACTTATTTAAAGAACGATGATCGTCAGGTAAAGCTCTATCAATTATCGGCTCGAATAGCGGACATTTTTGACCAGTATTTGATGTATCGGCCACACTGGATTAATCAATGGGAAGTAGGGCAATTCGTTGAAGAGTTACAAGGCGAAGATCAATGGCAAGCCATTTTGTGGAGGGCTCTGTCGGAGCATACATTGGTGTCAGGGGCTTCCAAATATCACCGAGCCAATTTGTATGATGATTGCATTAATCGATTGCGCGCGGGTGCGTGTCCGAAAACGATCAGGCAATTAAAACGTATTTTCATCTTTGGTATTTCTGCGTTGCCTCCGCGCTACTTGCAAGTGCTGGAAGCGTTAGGCCAGCATATTGATGTGCACTTCATGTTGTTTAATCCATGTCAGTTCTACTGGGGGGATATTCTCGATCAGAAGTACCTTTCTCGGATGGCCTTAAAGCAGCGTCAGGATTTTTATTCCGGTGAGCAGAAAGCCCGTTTGAAAAGCGATGTCGAGTCTTACATCGAAGGTGCTGTCGGAAACTCCCTGCTAGCGTCGTGGGGTAAAGTCGGGCGGGACATGCAGCGCTTGTTATCTGATCAATCAGCTTCGGAAGTAGAAGCTTTTGTAGTGCCAGAAAACGAACGTCTGCTGTCTTTTATCAAGCGAGATATGCTGACTCTTAATGATGCCTATTGCATGGCTAAGGCGGAGCAAAAACGCTGCATCTCGGTTAAAGATGACTCGATTTCCCTGAACGTATGTCATAGCTCAATGCGTGAAGTTGAAGTGCTTCATGATTATCTTCTGGATGTGTTTTCAAAGGATGCCTCTATTCAACCTCGTGATGTGGTAGTGATGGTATCGGACATTGATGCCTACAGCCCTTACATTCATGCGGTATTTTCTTCGCAGCCAGAAAACCAGCGGATTCCATTTTCTATTTCGGATTTGAGTTCTAATCACTATCACTCGATCATTCAGGCTTACATTTGGTTGCTGGGTGTTCATCAACATCGTTTTACTAGCACAGAGTTGTTGTCTTTTATTCAAGTCCCGGCGGTGATGGCCAAGTTTGGTTTTGCTGAAGATGATCTGGACTTGATTACTCATTGGATCCAGCAAGCGGGCATTCGCTGGGGCTTGGATGAATTCACGGCCATGTCCTTTGATTTACCGTCGATGAAGCAAAACACTTGGTTGTTTGGTCTGGAGCGAATGCTCTCCGGTTATGCTATGTCTGATGAACTCGGAGTGACAGACGGCGTTTTACCTTATGACCAGATTCAGGGCTTGAATGCGGAATTGGCTGGAAAACTGGCGTATTTAGTTCAACAACTGATTGAACTAAGACATCAGCTAATAGATGAACAGGCTGGCGATCAGAGTATTCATGCTCAAGACAAGATAACCAGGTTGTCTGTCCCTCAGTGGCGGCATTTACTTGAAGATATTCGGATCAACTTCTTTAAGGCCAATGATGAGGATGATCAACGACAGCTTCAGCAAATTGCTGGTGTTATCGGCCATTGGTATGGCCAGATCGAAGAAGCCGGGTTGCTTGATGTTCAGAGCAACCAACAGGGGCATGTGCTAGAGCTGACGTCTGAAGTGATTCTGGAAGTGATGTCGGAAAAGCTGATTCAGGAGCGAATCAGTCAACGCTTTCTGGCAGGGCAGTTGAATTTTTGTACCTTGATGCCGATGCGATCCGTACCGTTTAAGGTCGTGTGTTTGTTAGGCATGGATGGCAATGCCTACCCTCGGCAACAGCCGCCGCTTGGGTTTGATCTTATGCACGGGCGATTTGAATACGGTGATCGTTCCCGTCGAGATGATGATCGTTATTTGTTCCTGGAAGCGGTGCTCTCTGCAGAGAAATACTTGTACCTCAGTTATACCGGGCGCTCGATTCGGGATAATGCGGAGATTATTCCTTCGATTCTTATTTCGGAACTCATGGATTATTGCTCCGAAGGCTTTGTAATGATGGGCTCAGAAGACGCTGATGAGGATCAACAGGTGGCTACTTTACTGGCCCATCTGACTCATGAGCACTCTTTAACGCCATACAGTCCAGCGCAATTTACAAACCCAGAGCGTTTAAACGACACCAAGCCTTTAAGCTACGCCCGTCAATGGTTGGATATTGCAAAGTTAACGCAACATGGCAGTTTTTCTCATTCCTTGGCTAAGACTTCTCTGGAGCCGGTTTCCTGGGATACGACTTTCTTGGATGCTGCGTTACCGTCGTTCGATTTTTCAGGCGTATTGGATTTGAATGAACTCAAGCAGTTTTGGTCCTCGCCTGTTCGGTATTTTTTCCATAAGCGTTTGAAAGTGTATCTGCTAGGAACAGGCGATCCGATCGAAGAAGATGAACGTTTTTCATTGAATGGCCTTCAGAAGTATCAATTGAAAGATCAACTGGCTGAATGGAGTGTGGAGGATCAGTCCTTCGATGTGGGTGATGTTCAGACCGTATTGAAACACTATCAAGCAGAAGGATCGTTACCCACGCTTGGTTTTGGTGAGCTTGAACTCGAGGACAGTTATGGCTTGGTAAGCCAGTTGACTGAGTATCTAAAAACTCTACCCAAGGTGGATAAAGAGCGTGCTGTTGAAGTTAGCCTCTCGGTAGTTGTTGACCATAAAACGATTCAATTGGAATCCTGGTTAGCAAATTACACCGGCGTTTCGTTTCTCAGTTATCGCGTCGGTCAGCTTCGTAGTAAGGATTTATTTTCATTATGGATCAGTCACTTAGCTGCATGTTCTCAAGGTGTTTCGAAACCTTCGAGCTTTGTCGGGTTAGATGCCAAGAAAAAACAGATTGAGCATCTCGGTTTCTTACCCGTTGACTCTGATCAAGCGAAAGCCTTGTTAACGGATCTCACCGAGTGCTGGTGGCAAGGTATGCACGCGCCGTTGTTATTCAACGTAGAAGTAGCGCAAAGCTATTTGAATGAATTAGATAAACCTAAATCGGATGAGCAAATTGCAAAGCAAATGCTGGAAGACTTGGTGACTCAGGCGCTCGAAGAGGATGAGTATATGGGTCGTTGCTGGTCTGAGATTTCAGATGAATATATTGATGAACTTATTAGGTTAATCGAACGTGTCTATCAGCCGATGCACAGTCGCTTGGTTTCATTTATTGAGGGAGATGAGTAATGGCGATTTCATTGAATCCCATGACGTTTCCTCTGTATGGCGAGCGCTTAATTGAGGCATCTGCAGGCACAGGTAAGACTTACACCATTACCAGCTTGTATCTGCGGTTGTTATTAGGTCATGGCGTTCCTTCCTCTGATGACGTACCTCATACAAACGATGAAATACCAACGGCGTTTTCCAGAAAGCTGTTAGTGGATGAAATTCTGGTGGTGACCTTTACTGAAGCCGCGACCCAGGAGTTGAAAGACCGTATCCGCAAGCGTATTAAGGAAGCTCGTAAAGCCTTTGAGCAGTATTTGGACGATCAGGTGGTTTCCGGTGACCCTGCACTAAAGACGTTGATTCAGGAGGTTGCTGACACAAAAGATGCGATCACCACTTTGCGTTATGCTGAGCGTCAGATGGATGAGGCCGCAATCTTCACTATTCATGGTTTCTGTATCCGAATGCTTCAGCAACATGCGTTTGAATCCGGTAACTTGTTCAACGTTCAAATGTGTGACGATGACCGTGAACTCAAGTATCAAGCCGTAAAGGACTATTGGCGTCAGCAGTTTTATCCGTTGCCGAAAGCCTTGATTAAAGTTGTGTTGGAATGTTGGTCGACGCCTGACGAGTTACTGAATGAGATCGGCTATTTGCTCTCTGATACACCGCTCAGCTTTTTACAAGATTATTCCATTGATGACATAGAAATCGCTCATCAAACGTATCTTCAACAAATAGATACGTTTAAACAGACGCTAGGTGTTGGTCTGGCAGAGCTCCATTCTTCAATTCTTGCCGATGTACAGGCGAAGCAATTGGATGGTCGTTCATTTTCTAAGAACAATGTTGCGAAATGGGCCGCATCGGTTGAACGCTGGGCTAGTGAGCCAACTTGCGGGTATCTGATTCCTAAGGAGTTGGAGCACTTTGGTAAGAGTAAGCTGGAAGCCAAGGCAAAAGGGGCATTAACTGTTGATTGGAACTTAGCTGAATCTATCCAGAGCTTTGTGGATCAACCTCCTGAGCTTAAGCCTGCTTTAAAACAACATGCGATTAAGGTTTGTCGTGAGATCTATAAACGACAGAAGTCTCAACGTGGCTTACTGACCTTTGATGATCAAATCAGTACTATGGCACGGGCGCTGTCCTCAGAGGGGTTAACCAACGAGAATACCACTAACGTTGTTGATGCCAAGACAGGCTTTGCATTTGCTCAAAAGTTAAGGCAGCAATTTCCTGTGGCCATGGTGGACGAATTCCAAGACACCGATCAAAGCCAGTACCAAATCTTCTCTCGCATTTATGGCCGTCGGCATAGTTCATCAAAGGGTGACAGAGAGGACGTTGGCTTGTTTATGATTGGTGACCCGAAACAGGCAATTTATGCGTTCCGAGGCGGTGATATTTTTACCTATATGAAGGCGCGTAAGAACGTCGCTGATCACTATACGCTGGATACCAACTGGCGTTCGTCGGCAGCTATGGTTGCCTCAGTGAATCAGATGTTTGATTGCGCTGAATCGGCGTTTATCTATGATCAGGACATTCCATTCGATCCGGTAAATTCGAGCTCGAAAGCCAAGCATATGCACTGGTCAATCAGTGGTGATATTCAGCCTGCCTTGTGTTTATGGCAACCGGATACCAACGAACTGCTGCCTAAGGATTCGGACTACTTGTCAATGATGACGGAGGCAACGGCTAATGAAGTGGCTCGTTTATTAACGCTTTCCGATCAGAAGACATTGACGCTTAATTCTGAAATGGGCGAAAAGGTACTGGCCCCATCAAGCATTGCCATTCTTGTACGAAACTTTGGTCAAGCGCAGCGTATTCGTTCGGCTTTGGCGGAACGTGGGATCGCCAGTGTATATTCTTCGGATCGTAGTAGTGTTTTTGAGCAACAAGAAGCCAAGGTATTGCTTCGAGTGCTAAAAGCAGCCTTGATGCCCGAAAGTGAAAGCTTGGTAAAAGCCGCAATTGGCAGCGATCTGTTTGGTTGGCGTGTCAGCCAGTTAAATCGTCTAAATGAAGATGAGTTAATCTGGGAACAACTGGTTATGCAGTTCAAGCAGTTTCATCAGGTGTGGTTGACGCAAGGCGTACTACCTGCGTTTCATCAACTTATGTTGGAGCAGCAAGTAGCCCTTCACCTTAGTACACAAGTGAACGGTGAGCGTCGCTTAACCGATTTGCTTCATCTATGCGAGCTTTTACAGAATCAAAGTAAATCCGTAGAAAGCCAATATGCCTTAGTGTCTTGGTTGGAAGAGCGAATTCAACAGCCGAATCAAAATTCGCAAGAACAGCAGTTGCGCTTAGAGTCTGAGGACAATCTGGTTAAGGTGGTGACGTATCACAAATCCAAGGGATTGGAATACGATGTGGTGTTTGCACCTTTCGTAAGTTACTTCTGGCCGAATAACCGCCAAGGCGTTTCCATTACGCACGATGATGAAGGTAATTCCTTGGTGGACGTGACTGACCAGCACAAAGCGGAAGTTGCAAAAGAGCGGATCGCTGAAGACATCCGTTTGTTGTATGTAACTCTTACACGATCTATCTACGCCTGTTATCTCGGGCTGCCAGGTTTGATGGCTGGGACAAAGACTAAACCTGATCCTAAGATCTGTCCTAAATACATGTCAGAGACAGGGCTAGGATGGCTGGTTGGACAGGGAAAAGCCGTGACACCTGACATGCTGGAAGACGTTATCCAGCAGTGGCTTTCGCTTCAAAGTGAGCATTCCACCATTAGACGATCTCTGCCAAATCTTACTTACACGGAGTATGAACCTCCCGAAAAAGCGATACCTGAGTTAAGTGCCAATCAGTTCAACTCACGAATTGATTACAACTGGTGGGTGACAAGTTATTCGCGATTGGTGTCAGAGAATCATCATGTGGCCATTACCTTACCCACGATGGCTGACGATCAAGAAGGTGCGAACAGTGCTTTGTCGTCCGATTACGATGCTTCGGTTGAAACTAAAGGTGAAGATGCTAACTTGCCTGATCTTCATCAAGAACACCTTGAACCTCTTTATCAACCTGAAGATGTGACTTTTGCCTACGATATTCATCACTTTCCAAAAGGTGCAGAAGCTGGAACTTTTCTGCATTTGTTGTTTGAAAGCATTGAATTTCAGGAATGTGAAAGTGAAGAAACGCGAGAGACTATCCAAGAATTGTTAACGGTTTCACCCCTGTCTCATCAGTTGGTCGAGAGGGAACTGCCTAGCTACCGATTGCTGGGTAAGACAGAACAAGAAGCCGACGAGCTCAAAAACAAGGTGATCGAGCGTTGGGTTGATGTGCTTCATAGCATGATCATAAATGTGCTGGCCAAGCCTCTTCAGCAAGGCGATGACGCGGGATCTACGGATTTTGATCTTCCGATATTAATGAATACAGCATCAGAGCAACGGTTGGTAGAAATGGAGTTTTTGATTCCATTCACTGAGTTGGATTGTCAAAGTGTTAATCGAATCATTCAGCAGGATCGTTTGACGGCGAGGGCGCAGCAAGGTCTGACTTTTTCGAACGTTCAAGGCATGCTGAAGGGGTTCATTGACTTGATCTTTGAAGCCAATGGCAAGTTCTATGTGCTTGATTGGAAATCGAACTATCTGGGCGTTGATGCAGAGGCTTATACACAATCCGCTATGCAGGATGCTATGTTGGGCCACCGATATGACTTTCAATATCAACTGTATACCTTGGCGTTGCATCGGTATTTGAAATCACGCTTATCTGATTATGACTACGACATCCACATTGGAGGTGCTTATTACGTGTTCTTGCGCGGTGTGACAGGGAATGAAGAGACGTCGTCTCCATTCGATACGGCTTCTGAGAGCGGTGTCTTCTTTACCAAAGCGCCGAAGGCCATGATCGAAGCGCTGGATCAGCTGTTTTCAGGGCAAGCTGTTGAGCATCCAGATAAGCCCATTCTAACAGATGAAAGGAAGCTGGCTGTTTCAGAAGACGATGTGTTTGGCGATGATGTATTTGAAAACACTGGAATTTCGACCTCTGGTGATCAGGGGGAGTTGTTTTAATGAATCAAGTCATAGTGTCTACGCCGAATTTGCGACAGTCGAGAGTATTAACTGCACTGGCTTATCTGGTGGAGCAAAAAATAATTCGTCCTCTGGATCTCGAATTTGCACGCTTTTTATGGTCCCAAGAGGCCAAACAGCTAGAAACAGGGCTTCAACCAGAATTGGTTTATGAGCGATCAGAGCTTTGCGCTAAGTATGGTGCGCTGGTCAGCGTTTTCTTGGGAAAAGGGCATGTCTGTGTTCAGCTTGAGCGCTTGATTAATCAGGCGGCTCATCCGTTTCTCGAGGATGAAAGCGTAACGTATGGTCGTCACCAGACTTTGGATGCCGAGCTCTTAGCTATGTTGGCTTTTGATCTGGATGAGGTTCCCCAATTAACAGAATGTGTCTCCATAGCTTATGAACCAACAAAAGCTCTGGTGTTGGAGAAAAGTACATCAGATCATTCGACTCGATTGTATCTTAATCGGTATTGGCATTATGAAGAGATCATTCGTACCTTCATCAATAATGGTGCTCAGGAAGACAGTGTGCTTGATGTTGATGAGGTCTTGCTGTCTGAGATTCTGGAGCAACTGTTTCCTGCTCATCCAAATGGCTCGTATGATTATCAAAAATTAGCGGCTGCGGTGGCGCTTACATCCTCCATGTCGGTAATTACCGGTGGCCCGGGAACAGGTAAAACCTACACGGTAGTGCGATTGTTGGCAGCGCTTCTTCAATATCATCATAACGTGGCTAGGAAGGATGCTAATGTACGTATGCCGGTTATCAAGCTGGCTGCGCCAACCGGTAAAGCCGCTGCGAGGATGTTGGAGTCCATTCGGGATGCCTTAGGCTCATTACCGTTAAGCGACGACCTTAAAGCGCTATTTCCTGAATCAGCCAATACGCTTCATCGCTTATTAGGGCCAAAGCCATTAGATGCTAACTTCAAACACGATCGGAATAACCCTCTGCATTTGGATATTTTGATCGTGGATGAGGCTTCTATGATTGATTTACCTATGATGGCGAAGCTTCTGGATGCGATGCCGACCCACGGGCGCCTAGTGTTACTGGGTGATCGTGATCAGCTAGCGTCGGTGGAGGCGGGGGCGGTATTGAATGATTTATGCCAAATGCTCGGAGCTTACAGTTCTAAGAGGGCGGAGCAATTGACGCGATTGACTGGGGCAACCGTTGAGGCTCATCCAGCGTCGCCTTTTGCAGGTATTCAGGATTCATTGGCTTGGCTGAGGGTCAGTCGTCGTTTTGGTGCGGACTCAGGCATCGGACACTTAGCCAAAGCGATTAATGAAGGCAATGCCAGGGCCGTCACAAAACTGCTCATCAATGCAGCCTACAGTGATGTAAATGCAATTGAATACAGTGCCGCTCACTATTCAAAGCTCCTCTTTATGATCGCTAACGCGTATCACACTTATATACATGCGGCTAAAGCGCAATCTTACTCTGAGGCATTGAATCTCTTTTCAGACGTACGTTTGTTATGTGCATTGAGAGAAGGCGAGTTTGGGGTTCGAGGATTAAATCAAGCCATTGAGGAGCGTTTGGCAAAGACCGCAATGATTCAGCGGGAAGTGGAAACTGAAGTCGGCATTGTTCGTTCAGATTGGTACGTTGGTCGCCCTGTGATGGTTACTCGAAATGATCATTCATTGGGTCTCTACAATGGTGATATTGGTGTGGTTATGCGAGATGAAGCGGGCCGGCTACGAGTGTATTTTGATGGTGCTGATGGTTTGAAAGCTATCTTGCCAAGCCGTATGCCAGAACATGAAACGGCTTATGCGATGACGGTTCACAAATCCCAAGGCTCTGAATTTGAACATACTTATTTTATTTTGCCAGATCGTTTAAACCCGGTACTCACTCGAGAGCTGGTGTATACCGCAGTGACACGGGCTAAGACGCAGTTAACATTGTTGTATTCGGCGGATGTTTTAAAAGACGCAGTAGTGCAACGAGTGCAGCGTTTTAGCGGGCTTCAGGAAAAGCTGTTATTAATATGAAGTTAATATGAATTGAGCAGCTTAGGCTTGATTTAGTTGGACCTTAGCTGCTCTGATCAGTGATTTAGCGTACGCCACTTCGACGAATGGCATTTGGTGTGTATTCTTTCTCTGAGGTTTTGATATTAAATTCATAACCTTCATTTTCACTGAATAAACCAAATGCGTAATAGCGACCGTTGCTTAAGTCATAGATAGCTTCAACTGCATACCAGTTGATTTGATGATCGTAGAAGTTCATGGTGTGGCCTTCACCTACTCGCCATAAGTTTCCTTGCGAGTCGTACATATCGGCGTAGGCAATTTGATAGGTATCTTCATCAAAATACAGCGTACGTTTGCTGTAAATGTTCCGTTTGCCTGACTTTAATGTGGCTTCTACTTCGTAAACCCGATGAAGTTCATATCTTAAATAGTCTGGGTTGAGATGACCTGCCTGGATAAGTTGAGCGTATTTTGCGCCGTCTTCGTTCAGTTTGTAGGCGTTATAAGGAATGTACATTTCCTTTTTGCCTTTAAGTGTCCACTCGTACTGATCAGGTGACCCATTAAACATATCGTAATTATCAGTGGTTCTTTGGCCGTCTGAGCCATTTCCAGGGCTGTCGTAAACTACTTGTGGCGCTCTGCGTACACGTCTTTGACCGGCGTTGTAAAGCCATGCTCTACGCGGTTCTAACACTTGATTAATGGTTTCTTGAATCAGCAATACATTTCCGGCGAGTCTTGCCGGTGAGAGGATCGTTTGTTTGTAGAAGAACAGACTATTTGTGCTCGGGTCATCCACGAACATCATGTCGTCTTCCATAATAATGGGGTTATAAGTGCCATTAGACAGCGGGCTAAATTGTGCGACCTCCCGTTTCATGCTCTGTCCGCGATAGCGCGTGACGTGATTCCAAACCAATTCAACGCCTGATTTAGGAAAAGGAAAGGGAACCGTCGTCTGGTAGTCTTCAATGCCATTTCCTTCATCCACAAGCTTTGTTGTAGTGGCGTTGGCTTTAGCTCGTTCGTAAACCAGTTGAGAATAGGAGGCAGATCGATTGGTGGGATACACATTGAGTTTGAGGGTGGGGTAGCGTTTGAGCATTGCAGCCATGCCTTCAGACAGTTGAGAGGCATGCTGATCCAGATTTTTGGCATCGATGGCAAATAAGATGTTGTCATCTTTAAAGGGATTAGGGTACTTCCCGTTCACTCGATCTTTTTGTGGAAGCCCTCCTGACCACTCAGGAATAGTCCCTTCAGCATTGCCGGACTTTTCAGCACCTATCGGTGTCAAGGTAGTGCCTAATAAACCCGGATCATTTGCATGAGCAAGGCTTACGGCTAATGAAAAGCTCGTGATTTTCAGTGCAATGATTGCGCTTTTTTGTAGTTTCACTGAATCGTCCTCAACCAATCTGATTCCATAAAATTTGGGTATCGTTAAATCAGATTAGTTGAGGCGAAATGAAGTGCAAAAATAATAGAGAGTCTTAATGTCGGTTGGATTATTCTTCAGAGCTTTTCAGCTGATGCTTTACTAACTGTTGTTTCAGTGACTTGGGAATTTCTTTAATGATCAGCGTATCGTTCACCGAATCATAAACAATGCCTTCACCGAAACGATCTGAAGAGAAACTGATGGTCAAATTCTTATCTCGGCCGGAGAAACGCACGTAGCGTTTTAGTCTGGCACGATCCGTGTGAATCTCTTCAGTCGGGGTGCTTTGGCGTTCTTGTGCGAATTGGGCAAAGCGGGTTGGCTCTTTTTGATCTACATGGAACGAGAGCTCGTTAACGTTAACGGGCATGCCTGTTTTGTCTTGTTCCAGGCAGTAATCCATGACTTGAGAGCGATATTCTTTGGCTTCTGTTTCATCAGGCATGGCTTCAGCAAAAGCTTCAACGATGTTTAAGAACTCTTCGGTTTGCTCTGCCTTGTCTAAGCCTTTCGTAAAACCAGCAAATTCTTCCATGACTTCATTCAATTCAGGGTTGCCACGGCTTCCCAGGATGGTGAGGTATTGGTTGGAGCTTTCTTCTAACCATTGCTCAATTTTGATCTTGAATGCGAAGGTAACTTTGCCTGGATCAACGTAGTCGGTGTATTGGAGTTCATTACTCTTGTTAATCTGTAAGGCTTCAACGTGGTTGATCCAAAAAATATAGAACTGGTCCTGCTCCATCAGATCATCGACAGCAAATAACAGCTTGGCATTGAAGGCGTCTTCGTATTTTTCCAAGCTGTCAGCTAATTGGTTCATTAGGGTTTGAGTCATCTTTATGAAGGACGATTTACCTTCATGAAAATCTCGAGCCAGCCCCGGTAGAACAGACATAACGTCGGAACCAAAGTGGCCAAATTGCTTCAGTGCGCTACGTTGAAAGCCTTGGCGATATTGCTCAAATAAAGAGGCTGCGGGGCCTTCGCTTGCTTCTTCACGTTCATTGATAAATGTTTGGATATCGGCGCCAGGAACCGGACGTTGAATGCCGTGAATGATGCAATGCTTTAAGCTCATGATGGGCCTTTTGAAAACGTATGATTGTGAAAATAAAAAACTTCGGTATTGTATCAGCAATCATTTATTGTCACAGAAAAATGATTGAAAAGATTTTGAAATTCAAGAAAAGGCGGTTTGATGTGGTACGTCTATATTGTTAGATGCAGTGATGATAGTTTGTATACGGGGATTACCACGGATCTTGATCGCCGGGTTAAGGAGCATAATGAATCTCCAAAAGGCGCTAAGTACACTCGGGCAAGACGGCCTGTTGTGCTGGTTCATCAAGAGGCGTATGACAATAAATCGCTCGCTTCCAAACGAGAATACCAAATTAAGCAGTTGCCCAAATCGTCTAAATTACGTTTGATGCTGAACGAATAGCGTTAATCGTTTTTAGAGATCATCTGCTCTGAGTGTTCTTCTCAAATCCTGCGAATCAGCTACCATTATTGATGAGTTAACTTTCAGAGGTTACCGGGCGTATCTGCAATGAATGATGATTTTTATGCAGGGTTGAAGTCTTTTTTTGAGGATTCTTTCCCAAAAAAATGTTCTTTGTGCGGAAAAACATATCATTCTTCCGAAGAGTTTTTCAAAGAAACGGTAGCGCCTGGCATATCAAACAAATCCTTAAAAGTTAGCGAGGAAGACGGAGAGGTGGTGGTTGAAGCATTTCGAAACTGTAAATGTGGAAGCACCTTGATGGATGTCTTTAGCAATCGTCGTGATGTTTCTGAAAAAGGCTTACGACGAAGACAGAAGTTCGATAGGGTTCTTGCTTTTTTGGTTGAGCAGGGACTAAGCAGAGCTGGCGCTAAGGCTGAGCTGCTTAAGTTTTTAAGAACTGGAGATGGTCGCCATATTGATTTGCTTATCCAAAGAAAAGAATCGAAACAGTAAACCCCTTCTATAAAACCTGATCTCTTTAATTCCTTGGCTCCATCATTTGAACTCCACTGAAAGAAGGTGGATACTCCTAAAGCTCTGACCAAATTAATATCGGTTAGCCTGTGTAATTAAATAGCCCAATGGCTGTCTATGGAGAGACCCTTTGAGTATTTCGGATATTACAACTTTTGAGGTTAAATCAACAAATGACCTTAGACCCACACTTGAGAATGAACTTGTTAAATTAAGACCCTTGGAAGAGCTAGATTTCTCCGCGCTCTATGAGGCTGCAAACGACCCATTACTATGGGCAGGTCACCCAAGTAAAGATCGTTATAAAAAAGAGGTATTTGAAGCCTGGTTCAAAGACGCCTTAGCTTCAAATTCTGCATTGGTAATCTTGGATAAAGCACAGAATAGAGTCATTGGTTCGACCCGGTTCTATTATTACCAGCCGCATTTTTCAGAAATTGCCATTGGCTACACCTTTATTTCTCGCTCCCATTGGGGAGGGCGCTTTAATAAAGCCGTTAAAAGCTTGATGCTGGATTATGCATTTCAGTTTGTGAATAAGGTCTGGTTTCATATTGACCCTTCAAATATTCGCTCCCAGATGGCAACCAAAAAGTTAGGTGCAGTTTATTCACACACAGATCAGCTTGATTCTGTTTTGTATGATTGGTTTGAATTGCCCAAATCAGCTTGGATTGGTTGAATCGATTAATTATTTATAGAGGTTATTTTGGTCGCAAAGCTACCACGGTGGGTGGAATACGGTGCCTTCGTTCTTGCTTTAAATGCCGGGTTCATTAATGCAGTTGGGCTGCTTGATTTTGAGCATCAGGCTGTTTCCCATCTTTCTGGTACAGCTACCTTGATCGGTACGCAACTAATTAGTTCACCAACGAATATTTTCCATTTGATCGGAATAGTCGTTTCTTTTCTTGTTGGCGCATCGCTTTCGGGTATGTTGCTTACGGGCTCGTCTCTAAAGCTAGGGCGTCACTATGATACGTTGCTATTTGTTGAAGCTTGCTTGTTAATGGCTGCGCTCTTATTCCTGGACAGGCAGTCCTTGATCGGTCACTACTTTGCCTCGGCCGCGTGTGGTTTACAAAATGCGTTAGCCACCAAATACAGCGGCGCTATTATCCGAACAACCCATATGACAGGAATTGTAACGGATTTAGGAATCATGTTAGGCGCAGTCTCAAGAGGTAAGGCATTAGATCGTAGAAAGGCGCTGTTGTTTTTCCTGATTCTGCTTGGGTTTATAACGGGGGGCGCTTTGGGTGCTTATGTGTTTGCTCTGGTGCAAGTGTTGGCACTTTTAGTTCCAGCAATTATATGTTGTCTGCTGTCTTTTGTTTATTGGATCTATCGTAGGCGTATCTAGGGGATTTCTGAATAAGTCCCTCTCTGATTAGGTCTGTAAGAGAAATGTCTATTTGAGGCGCGGTTTTGAGCGAGAGACATATAAAACTGTCTATAGTGAATGAATGTGCAATCACTGTAGAGCATTGGAATGTCGTCAGCTTCAGATTCATTAAAAGAGGCCGTCAGTCATCTTAAAGGGTTTGTTATGCCGGTCCAGCCTGAGTTATTAGGGGATCTGCGGCAGGCGTTCCCTGATACCGAGTTAATGGCTGACCTTCTGTTAGAAGATCCTTCTTTGTGTTTAAGCGTATTAAGACTGTCCAGTGTCTCGGAAGAGAATCTTCATAACCGGTCTTCCATTAGAAGTGCAATTGATGAGTTAGGCGCTGAAAAGATTACTGCCATGATTAATGCTGTTTTATTCATCATGGCTCGTAAAGATGAATTCCATTCAGTCTCATTTGAAGACTATTGGGAAACCAGCAAAAAAGTGACAGGTTTTATCACCGAGCTAACCCGCCAGTTAAATATACCTTTGGTAGAAGAAGCGCAGTGCGTTGGTGTATTACATAACATTGGTATGCCGTTTTTGTGGCAAAAGCATCCAGATTATTTTGACTTGATTCAATCGCATAATGATCGGAATCTTGTCGTAGTAGAGAATGAACTATTTAAGTGTGATCATGCAACGATTGGTTTCTATGTTGCTAAAGGATTGCATCTTAATAATACCGTGTGTGATGTGATTCGTTATCACCATATGGCGGATCAGTTCTTTGCAGAAGAATCGACGATGGATCCAGACACTCAGATACTATTAGCTTTGTTGAAGATGACGGAAAGCATCATTGATGAAAGCGGCGTGTTGACCCTTAAATCGGATTTGTCGGAATGGGAACAGATTAAGCTGCCGGTGTTGGATTTGTTAGGGCTAAGCGAACCGGATTATGATGATCTGGCGGATATGATTAAATGAAAAAGCCCGCAAGGTTTGCTGATTAGCTTAAGCGGGCTAGTGTTCCAATATTACTCTGTAACTTCTTTGATGTATTCTGGTGGGATGTTTTTGTCGATGTAGGCCAGCCCTAACGTATTTAAATAGACAGATCTATCTGCGCGTAGAGGATCGATTTCCGGGAGCTCGGAACCGCTCGCTTTGTAAAGATCTTTGATTAACTCCATATACTTTCCACCACCATCGACCAGCAGCATACCTGCGTAGCCAGTATCCGGCTTAACCAGTTCTTGATAATCGGATGGCAAAGTTATTTCCAGTACGACTGGTTGTTCTTCACCTTCAAAGCGAACGCTGCGATCACGAACGGTTTGTGCTGCCCAGAAATAAGCCAGTTCTTTACTCTGAGTAAGGCAGATAGGCTCGTGGGATTCAGCCATAGAATCACCAATGGTCGCCAGGGTGCTTTTCTGAACGTGCTTCATCGCTTTGTCACCAGCACGACTCAAGCCTTGCTTTTGGATGGATTCAAGCAATGCAGATGATGTACCGTGGTACCAAACATCACCAGTGGTAAAGCCATCTTTGGTTAATAACTCTTTTGCATCTTGAAGAAAGGCAGGGGTGTTCGACATCTATAAATCTCTCTGTTTCAAAAACGCGTAATGGAAAAGGGCAGACGCCTAAAGGGTGGCGATTTACAAGCGTCTCTCGTCTTACATTTCACGCCTTACATCTTACGTTTAATGTTAGCTTAAATAAAAAAGGCGACCCGAAAGTCGCCTCTTTTAGAACTGACGAGGGACGTGTCTAACGTCTCCCGTCTGTCATCTAACAACTCTCTATTAAGAGAACTGGTTAGAAGTGTTCTTAGCACCGCCAGCTTTAAGAGCGTTCTCACCAGCGTAGTACTCTTTGTGGTCATCACCAAGATCAGAACCAGCCATGTTTTGGTGCTTAACGCAAGCGATACCTTGACGGATCTCTTTACGCTGAACGCCAGCAACATAACCAAGCATACCAGCTTCACCGAAGTACTCTTTAGCTAGGTTGTCTACAGACAACGCAGTAGTGTGGTAAGTCGGTAGAGTGATCAAATGGTGGAATACGTTCGCTTCACGAGCTGTATCAGCTTGGAAAGTCTTGATGCGAGCGTCAGCAGCTGCAGACAATTCAGAATCGTCGTATTCAGCAGACATTAGGTTAGCGCGGTCGTATGCAGAAACGTCTTTACCCTCTGCTGCCCATGCATCGTAAGTTTGCTGACGGAAGTTTAGAGTCCAGTTGAAAGATGGAGAGTTGTTATAAACAAGTTTCGCATCTGGGTGAACTTTACGAACTTCGTCCATCATGCCTTTGATCTCGTGTACAGTAGGAACTGCAGTTTCGATCCAAAGAAGGTCAGCACCAGCGTTGATAGCTTCGATACAGTCAAATACGCAACGCTCATGGCCAGTACCTTGACGGAACTGATATAGACCAGAAGGTAGACGCTTAGGACGAACAAGCTTACCGTTACGGTTGATTACAACATCGCCTTCAGCCATGTCAGCTACGTCAACTTCTTCAACGTCTAGGTAAGAGTTGTAAACGTCGCCTTGGTCGCCTGGCTCTTTAACAACAGCGATTTCTTTAGTTAGACCAGCACCTTCAGAGTCAGTACGAGCAACGATTAGACCGTCGTCAACACCTAGCTCAAGGAATGCATAACGTAGAGCGCGGATTTTCGCGTGGAAGTCAGCGTGAGGAACAGTTACTTTACCGTCCTGGTGACCACATTGCTTCTCGTCAGCAACTTGGTTTTCGATCTGTAGGCAGCAAGCACCCGCTTCGATCATTTGCTTAGCCATTAGGTAAGTCGCTTCAGCGTTACCGAAACCAGCATCGATGTCAGCTACGATAGGTACAACGTGAGTTTCGTGGTTGTCGATAGCAGCGATAACTTCTGCTTCTTTAGCAGCGTCGCCAGCTTCACGTGCTTTGTCTAGCTCACGGAAAAGACCACCTAGCTCACGAGCGTCAGCTTGACGTAGGAAAGTGTATAGCTCTTCAACAAGACCAGCTACAGCAGTTTTCTCGTGCATTGATTGGTCAGGTAGAGGACCGAAGTCAGAACGTAGAGCAGCAACCATCCAACCAGATAGGTATAGGTAACGACGTTCAGTAGAACCGAAGTGCTTCTTGATAGAGATCAGTTTTTGCTGACCAACAAAACCGTGCCAGCAGCCTAGAGACTGAGTGTACTTAGTTTTGTCTTTGTCAAACTCAGCCATGTCACGACGCATGATTGCAGCAGTGTACTTAGCAACGTCTAGACCAGTCTTGAATTTGTTTTGAAGGCGCATGCGAGCAGCTGACTCAGCGCTAACACCAGGGAAAGAATTAGCAACTTCTGCTGCTTGAACTTCAGCTTGATAACCTGACATGTAATTATCCTTAAAAAATTGGATTACATAAATAAAAGTAACGATCTATAAGAACCAAGATTCAAATGAATCATTACCTCAAATCTGTGTACGGTGCGTATATTAGTAATATAAATTTCATAATTGAAATTAATGATATCTATGTTTGGTATTTATTTTGTGAATGTTTGTCTGAAGTGCTTATGATATGTCGATAAAACAGTGGTTTAGGCTCGATTTTTTTGGGTATTTCAACGATGTTATTTGTCGGAAAGAGCGGGGTTGTTAGTCTCTCAGAGCTACTTAAAAACTTATTCAAAAAGAGCGAGTTTATGGCCATGCACATTTAGCCAGTGCTTGGACAGTAGGTAGTCAGGGTCATGTTTTTTCACAAGATCCCAAAACGCTTGTGAATGATTCAAATGCGCCAGATGGCAAACTTCATGAATCACCAGTGAGCGAATGATCTTATAGGGCGCCATCATAATTAACCAATTGAACTGCAATCGCCCATCGTGGGTACAGTGACCCCATTTCGTTTTGGTTCGGCGAAACTTTATGTCTTTCAGTCTCTGTTTTAAGCCTGCGGCTTCGGCTACCTCATTTGCAATACTAGGGATCAGTTGCTTGGCTTTCGCTATCAAGAAATCGCTGAATACTTTATTGATTCGGGCTTGATCAAGACGAGAAACGTGTAAAAAGAGTGTGTTATTGGTTTCAATTACTTGATTACGTGAACCCATCGTAATCTCTAATGTTTTATTTTCTCCGATGATTGGAATCACCGAGCCATCACGTAATTGATACTTTTCTGATTGCTTCGCTTGCGCTTCATTGAGCTTTTTCACGATCCAATCTTGTTTACTGTTGATAAACCCTTGGATGTAACTTTTTGATGTTCCGTGAGGCGCGCGAACTTCAACTCCTTTCCCGTTGACGTATAAACCGATGGTCTTACGTTTTGAGAAGGTAATCTTTACTTGAGGAGAGATAGGAAGGTTCATTGTTTAACTAATAAAATAAAATCAATTGGTTATCTTAACTTATTAATGTTAATTGGAAGTTGATTTTAATGGTCTGATCAAGCCTTCCTGACCATTTACTTTAATTTCTAACGCTAGGTTAAGGAGCAATCCCAGTTCATTTTCCGGAAAGCCTTTTTTGGCAAACCACAATAAATAAGGCTCTGGTAGATCGATGATTGCTCGGCCTTGGTATTTCCCAAATGGCATTTTAAGGTTGGCTAGTTTTACTAAGTGTTCTTTTTCAAACATATAAGGCAACGCATTTTCACAGTTTATGATTTGAAAGATTGGGGTATTCGGATTGAGACACTGACGACTAATTAATGAAGTCGATGAGGCTCTAGCTCAATCTTTTGGATTTGTTGGCCGAGCATGATAACTCGTCCTTGATATCGGTCGCTACCATCGACGGAGAATTCAAAGTAATAGCTTCTCCAAGGTTTTAACGTGCCGTTATCATCTCTTTTAAACCAGTAACGTCGAAGTGATATTGCTTGGTCCAAAAGTTCTACATCCATTTTGTGACAATAACTTCTGGCTGCCCGATAGGCGACTTCTTTAGAACCTCTGGATTGCCACCACAGTAGCATGCATAAGAGAAGAGCGAAAATTACAACTAGGTCTACAAGGTCATACATAAATAAACTGACAGATCGAATTAGGGTTACTGTTATTTCTCTGGAATACTACTATTTTCGATCAAGATACGCAGCTTACATTCTTCAACTGTTTCGATAGTGGCTAATTGATCAATGTTCTTCTCGGTTATGGTTCGACCTTTGGTAATCAGTAAAATGCCGTAGTTATTGACAATGTCTCGTGCTGCAATCATACCGGGGTGCAATGCCATGACTTCCATTGCTGATTCGTTTGGCGCGAGATTGCAAAGGTCATATTTATCAACCAGCTTGTGTAGTTTATTGACCAACTTGCTTTCATAGATCTTGCCTGCACGGCTTTTGATGTAGGCAAACGAGCCATTGGCATCTCTTGGTGCTTCAAAGATAAGAGAGAGCTGAATGCCTACAAAGTCTCTTGCTATACGCAGGATTTTGGCGCCATAACTGATTTCTTCACGCCCGAGACGATTCGGATAACCTGTGCCGTCTAGATCCTCCATATGCTCCAGAATGTATCGTGAACAATCATCTAATCCTTTTATGCCCATTAAGATAGAGGAGCCAATGGTTGGGTATTTTTTATACTGTTTCAGCTGTTCGTCCGATAATTTGGATTCGCATTCCATCAAAATTTCGTCGGGTAGGGTGATTTTTCCAAGTTCGTGGAGAAGGCCTGCGTAGGATATTTGTTTACAGATATGTTTGGGCAAGTCGCAGTCTTTAGCAATTTCTTCGGCCAGTTCAGCGACCATAGATGGCCTTTGTCGCTCTACTTGAAAGCGGCTGGAAACGACGGTCGAGAACACCCGAATGAAGGTGTCGTAGCTGTCGATGAGCTCGGAATAGGATTGATCCAAAAGCTCCATTGTATGATTAAGCTCTTGGGTGCGTTGTTGAACCTGTGTTTCCAGTTCAGAATTAAAAGATTTCAATTTCTTGTTTTGTTTATGAGTAATCACAAGAAGTTGATTTCGTTCCCTTTCAAGACGTTTGACCTTTAAGGCTTCTTCTATGGTTCGTTTAAGGTCTTCATCTTCCCAAGGCTTACTGATGTAACGATAAATACCCCCTTTGTTGAGGGCCTCGATGGTGGAGGTAATGTCAGAGTGCCCTGTCAGGAGAATGCTCTTTGTCGAAGGATACTTTTCTCGTGCAATAGACAAGAACTCTGCGCCGTCCATCTCTGGCATTCGCATGTCTGAGACAATGAGGTCAATGTTAGTGTCTTCCATGAGCTTAAGTGCTTCTGGCCCACCTTCTGCAAAGTAGCAAGCAAAGTTTGCTTTCTTAAACAGGCGCCTTAGTGCACGAAGTATCTGTGGCTCATCGTCAACAAAAAGAACATTTTCTTGCGCTTTGGTTTTAACTTGATTAACCGCAGGAGAGTTCATGAATTTCTCCTTCCGTTGGTTGTCTGATAGGTAGAATGGTAGTAAAGGTTGTTCCTACACCTATTTCACTGGTCACTTGAATGTTTCCATGATGGCGCTGGATAATGCCGTAAGAGAGAGATAATCCTAATCCTGTGCCTTTGCCTATGGGTTTGGTTGTGAAAAATGGGTCAAAGATTTTCTTGAGGTGTTCTTGTTCGATACCTTTCCCGGTATCAGTAATAGAGAACTCTACAAAATCATCTAAAACCTGTTTGGTGGTAATGGTTATAGTGCCTTTCTCTTCAATAGCGTGTGCTGCATTGACCACGAAATTCAACACAACCTGACTTATCTGGGGAGCAACGATTTCAATTTGCGGTAGGTCAGCAAAATTGGTCTCGACCTCAACTTTGTACTTAATCTCGTTGTGCGCAATATTCAACGCTTTATTAATGGGGCTGTGAAGGTCACAGAGTTCAAAGTTGCCGGAGTCAGTACGGGAGAAATCTTTTAAGTCTTGAACGATGTGGCTGACTCTTGAGATGCCATCATTGGCGTCTTCTAAAAGATCAGGCAAATCTTCTTCAAGGTCTTCTAACTCAATTTCTTCTGCAATCTCATCAAAGAAAGCAAGCATGGATTGGTCATGTTCGTTTACCAATCGTTGTCTGATTTGTTTGAACTTATCCAGTAAAGTTTTGCTATACGAGCCCAGCACAGTGATGTTTGTTTTTACAAAGCCAATAGGGTTGTTGATTTCATGAGCAACACCTGCGGCCAGTTGTCCGATAGAGGCCAACTTTTCGGATTGCAGCAACTGTTCTTGGGCTTCCTGAAGTTGTTGAATCAGTTCTTTTTGTGTTTCTCGTTCTTGCTTCAGCGCTTTGTTTGATCGAGCTAATGCGCGCATTAGACTGTTCTTATCAAGCCCCATGAATACCGATGAGATGATTTGTTCGATATACGCTCTGTCTGTGATGGAATAGGGGTCTTTATCTGCGGATTTGAATAATATGATCAAAGCATTTCTGTTTCTGGCTGCACTTCGAGCCGGACCGACAAGAACATGATCGTAAGGGGTTTTTCTATCAGCGGCTAGAATCTTGTATTCATTGTTTTCAACTTGATACCCTCGGATTTCTTCGATCTCTTTTCGTGTTTTGAATTGTGTGAATTTCTCTTCTAATTCTTCTTTTTCACCCCCTTTGTAAGCGTTAAGTTCTGGTTTACCCTGAACAAGGATAGCGCCTTGAGAAGAGTTACTGATGATGACCAGACGTGTTAACAACTCTGAATACAAGCTTGGATCTTCTCTGATTATGTTTTTAGTCCATTCGATGCATTCAGACCAGACAACCTGGTAACGCATGTGGTTCTGAAGGTCATCTATTTCTTCCAAAGTATGGTTGAGGCAGCGTTTCAATCCCATGGATTTTGCAAACATGTAGAGAAGTTCTTCATTGATCTCAGGTTTTGAGCCGTCTGGCGGTGCCAGAAGTGTGATAATTGACGATGTTGTATCTGTAATGCTGACAGAAAATATATAGAGCTTGTATTGAGTGGCATCGAGAGTAATTGAATCCTCAATCCATTCGTTGTCTTTATGAAGATCTATTGCAATATGGAATAAGTTCTCAGGCGCAATATCGGCAATCTCATCTGGGCTCTCTGCAAATAGGGCTGTATAAATATCAGGGGTATATTCAGGTTGCTCCCACAACCAAGCAATGCCACAGTTCGGTAAGGTCGCTTTGAAGGTATCGAATATTTCTACAAGAGATTGATCTAAGCATGCCTTTTGGCGATTCATGTTTTTATATCCCCATCCATGTACCCTTCAGATCAGTACTTATTTGTAATAGACAAGGCGCATCCAAGCGTCAAGCAAGATACTCATTAAATGGTGTAACTGGTTTCCTGCATTTTCTCAGAGAGTTATTGACGTTTAATCAGATAAAGCAGCTTTCTGGGTACGGTTATAGGATTTTTATTCATCAAGCGCTCGGAATAACCGAGTAATTCAGTTAGAATAGCGCGCCCTTGTTAATTGATTAAAGATTGAACAGTTATATGCCGTCTACTGCTGCTCAGAATTCAAAGAAAGCTCGCCCTGTAAGCCCTGTTTTTACTAAGAAGCCGATCAATATTTTTGATTATCCAAAATATTGGGCTGAGTGTTTTGGTGTCTCTACGTATCTTCCTACTTCCCGTGAAGAAATGGATGCTTTGGGTTGGGACAGCTGTGACATCATCATTGTGACAGGTGATGCCTATGTGGATCATCCAAGTTTTGGGATGGCGGTACTGGGTCGAACTTTGGAAGCCCAAGGATTTAGAGTAGGGATTATTGATCAGCCGGATTGGCGTGATAAAGAAAACTTTGAGATTTTGGGTAAGCCAAATCTTTTCTATGGTGTAACGGCTGGCAACATGGATTCCATGATCAACCGCTATACGGCAGACCGACGTCTGCGTCATGATGATGCGTACACACCACATGAAGAGCCGGGTAAACGTCCTGATCGGGCGGTGACAGTTTATACTCAGAAATGTAAAGAAGCCTTTAAAGATGTACCGGTGATCATTGGCGGTATTGAAGCTAGCTTACGTCGCTTAGCTCACTACGACTATTGGTCTGAAAGTATCCGTCGTTCGGTACTTATGGATTCCACTGCAGACATGTTGATGTTCGGTAACTCCGAGCGTGCTTTGGTTGAAGTGGCGCACCGTATCGCTAATGGTGAGAACATCTCAGATATTACTGATGTGCGTGGCACCAGTTTCCTGAGAAAAAACATGCCGGAAGGTTGGGATGAAATTGATTCCACTCGCGTTGATCAGCCGGGCAGGGTTGTTCCAAAGCAGAATCCATATGAGTATGTAAATGAGGATGACAAGCCACAGATGGGCGCGGAAGAAGCCGTTACTATTATTCCGGATGTCAGTGCTCGTCAAACGGATCCTTCATCAAGCTATATTCGTTTGCCGTCTTTTGAGCAAGTGCGCAAAGACGAAATTCTTTATGCGCATACCGACAGAATTTTTCATAAAGAAACCAACCCCGGAAACGCTCGTGCTTTGGTGCAGCGTCATGGCCGTAATGATGTTTGGTTGAATCCACCGCCTATTCCTCTGACTACAGAAGAGTTGGATTGGGTATTTGAAATGCCGTATCAGCGTGTTCCGCACCCTAAATACGGTGACGCAAGAATTCCTGCCTATGAGATGATTCGCTTCTCGGTCAATATCATGCGCGGTTGTTTTGGTGGTTGTACTTTCTGTTCTATTACTGAGCACGAAGGTCGCATTATTCAAAGCCGTTCAGAAGAGTCCATTCTGGAAGAAATTGAAAAGATTCGGGATAAAACCCCAGGCTTTACAGGCATGATCTCTGATCTTGGTGGACCTACTGCCAATATGTATCGCCTGAACTGTAAAGATAAGAAGATTGAAGAAACCTGTCGTCGTCCATCTTGTGTGTATCCGACGATTTGTAGCAACCTTAATACTGATCACAGCCCAACGACGCAGTTGTATCGTAAGGCACGAGATATTGAGGGTGTTAAGAAGATCGCTATCGCCTCTGGCTTACGTTATGACTTGGCGGTAGAAGATCCAGAGTACGTCAAAGAGTTGGTGACACATCATGTTGGTGGTTATCTTAAGATTGCGCCTGAGCACAGTGAAGATGGCCCGCTGACTAAGATGATGAAGCCGGGGATGGGCACCTATTATCGCTTCAAGAACATGTTTGAGAAGTTCTCAAAAGAAGCCGGTAAAGAGCAGTATCTGATCCCTTACTTCATTTCTGCCCATCCAGGTTCAACTGATAGAGACATGATGAGTCTTGCTTTGTGGTTGAAGCAGAATGGTTTCCGTGTGGATCAGGTTCAGAACTTCTATCCTTCGCCAATGGCGACGGCTTCAACTATGTATTACACAGAGCGTAATCCATTGAAGCCAATTAAGAAGGACGGCGGTGAGCGCGTATTCAGTGCTAAAACAAAAGAGCAGCGAAAGCTGCATAAAGCCTTCTTGAGATACCATGATCCTGATAACTGGCCTATGTTACGGGAAGCGCTAAAGCGTATGGGTAAAGCCAATCTTATTGGTCGTGGTAAGGATTGTTTGGTCCCACCAGAATCACGTCATGAGATTGATGCTCGTCGACGTAATCATCGTATGAAGAATCGTACAGTGAAGAACTTTAATACAGCACGGACTCAGCATACTGGATTGCCGTATAACCCTGATCAGAAACCCGCTAAGAACAAGCCGTCTAAGCCTGCAGGCAAAAGTTCTGGTGGCACAGGAAGAAGTCCGAGCAGTAAGAAGCAGGGAATAAAATCTAAGAAGCGATAAGTTCATTGCTTGAAGCCGGGAATTTCCCGGCTTTTTTAGGTCTGATTGTTTCTGATCAATAATTCATAAACTTCTTAATGACTTTCAGCGTACATGTGTTAGCATACGCGCAATTTTTAGGGCTGATTATTTGAGGTGTCTGTGCGCCGTACGATTTATACCACACCGGTGGTTCGACAAATCTTCTGGGTATTATCATGGATTGGTATAAAACTCACCGGTTGGAAATTAGTAGGGACACCGCCAAAAGAAAAGAAGTTCGTTCTAGTTGCTGTGCCACATACCAGTAACTGGGATTTTCCCATTACTTTAGCCATGGCTTTCTTGTTTGGCTTTCGCTTGAACTGGATGGGAAAACACACCTTATTCAAAGGACCTATGGGGCCGATCATGAAGTGGCTAGGTGGTATTCCTGTTGATCGTCGTCAGAAGAATAATCTGGTTGACCAAATTGTTCTGGGCGTCAAGCAGTTAGATGAATGTGCGCTGGCTATTCCTCCTGAAGGCACTCGTTCAAGAACAGACAAGTGGAAAACAGGCTTTTATTACATCGCTCAAGGTGCTGATATTCCGATTGGCTTAGCCTTTCTTGATTACAAGCACAAAAAGGGTGGTTTCGGCCCGACCTTCTATATCACTGGCGATATAGAAAAAGACATTGCTGAAATGCAAGAATTCTATAGAGGCATTGCAGGCAAGCACGTCGATCAATGTGCAAACGATTAATCCCAGCTTTCCGTAATTAATCGTTAAATCAAAATTGTGCTATCAATAAGGAGTCGCTAAACTGCGGCTCTTTTTATTTGTCCTGTTACTTATCTTACTACCTGTGCAGATATTCGCTTGTATGTTCTGCTCTACAGAGGCTTGCCATGCTTAGTTATCGTCACGCATTTCATGCGGGAAACCATGCGGATGTGCTTAAACACTCCATTCTTGTATCCGTCCTTGAATATTATTTAAGAAAGGACAAGCCTTTTTGGTACATCGACAGTCATTCGGGTGCGGGCTTTTACAAACTGGATAGCAAGTTTGCGGCTAAGAATGCGGAATACAAAACGGGCATTAGTAAGGTTTTGAATAAGGAAGGTCTGCCCGAGCTGCTGAGCAGTTTCCAGGCTTTAGTAAAAGAAGCAAATGCTGGCAAGCGCAGTCTGACGTTTTATCCTGGTTCTCCGTGGTTCGCTGCTCAGATGTTGCGTTCTTCAGACAAACTCAGACTCCATGAGCTTCATCCGAGTGACGCTAAGTTGTTGCAGGAAAATATGCGTAACCTTGTTAGAAAGAGGGCGCATATTGAGGTGTCTGATGGTTTCGTTGGTGTTAAAGGTGTGATGCCGCCGCCAACTAAACGTGCTGTTGTTTTAATCGATCCGCCTTATGAAGATAAGAAAGATTATCAGAAGGTAGCCAAACTGCTGAAGGATTCTTTACTGCGCTTTCAGAACGGTACATTTGCTGTGTGGTACCCGCAACTTGCTTCCATTGAAAGCCGGGAATTTCCAGCGCTTTTAAAGAAGGCGGTTAAACAGGCTGGTGTTGAATCCTGGTGTCATGCAACGTTATCGATTAAAGGTATGCCAAAAGGTAAGGGCATGTACGGAAGTGGGATGTTCATCGTTAATCCGCCATATCTTCTTCCTGAGCAATTGGAAAAAGCCTTGCCGGTCATGAAAGAGCTAATGTGTGACCCGCTATCAGGGGATTTCTCATTGGAATTCGAAGGGCTTTAGTCGGGCTGCAGTCAATCTTTCTTTATATTTCACTCCTGAGCAATGTCAGGAGTGATGCCTAATCTTAAATCAGGCCGTCTTACTCGTAAGTGCAGAAGTAAGCTGTATCTACAGCTACTTTAACCTGGAACTTAGAGTTGGCTGGCACATCAAAAGAACTGCCTTTCTCAAATGTTTCCCAGTCCGATTTACCTGGAAGCAGCACAGTCAGAGCACCAGAAACAACGGTCATTACTTCGTTTTGGCTAGTACCAAACTCATAGTCACCAGGAGCCATCACACCAACGGTCGCTGGTAGAGTTTCAGTCTGTAAAGCAATAGATTTTACTTTTCCGTCAAAGTATTCGTTAACTTCAAACATTTTATGTCCTCTTAATTAGCCTTACAGAAGTAACTGGTAGGCCGCTTGAAATGGGCGAGCATTCTATCATAGCCGCGCAAAGTATTAATATTCCTAATGTACTTTGTGGTTGATGATCACCTTCTGAACGCTGTGTCTCATTTTACCAAGAGGTTAGATGGATAAGTTTCAGCTAGTTTTAAAACCAAGAGACTCTCTAAAACTCTATTCAGAAGGGGTACGTTATGCAGTTTTTGAAAGTACTTCAACGCGTGCTGATTGCAGGAGCTTTATCAGTATCTCTCTTGAGTGTTGTAACTCATGTTCATGCGGCCGAATGGGCAGGCTTATATCATGGAAAAGTCTCGGGTCAGCCATCGCAGTTGACATTAAATCGTGCGGGTGTGGATGTTATCGGTGTCCTGGATACTGAAGGCTATCGATATAAAGTCGAGGGTAATCTTCAGGATGGCAAACTAATTGGTTTTTGTCGTGATATTAAAACAGGGGAAACCGGGCAACTGTCTGCCGTGTCTACCGATAAATTGATTATCATTAAAGTGATATTGCCGGGGTTCTACCGTCCAGCACGTCTGGTGTTTGAGCGTGCAACGGATTCCAAGCATGTATTTACTCAGGTGGCGATGCGCTAGCTGAGATATTTTTCTTATCTGGGTCACTATTCGTTTTTTGCATCTCCAAATATCACTAAAGATACAGTTAAAACCTTCAGACCCGTTATCTCTTAAAGTGATGACCTGCTAGAATCGCACTTCTTTGTCGAAGTGCGATATTTTCTATGGCGTTAACATCCGAACAACTTTCAGTAATTCAGCATTCAGGCGGTCATGCCAAAGTAATGGCGGTTGCTGGTGCAGGAAAGACCACGACCTTGGTCTATTTTGTTCGAGAGTGTTTATCACGCGGTATCGAGCCTCGTCGTCTTTTGATTTTGATGTATAACAAAGCCGCTCAACAGGATTTCCAACGCAAGTTAACTCAACTGCTTAATAAAAGTGCTCATGACGCAGGACTTCGTCCTCATGTTCCTGATGTTCGAACCTTCCATTCATTGGGGCTCAGAATCTATCAACAGCTGATTCAGAAAGGGCATTTACCTCCGTTTCAGCAAAATCTACTTACGGATGGTGAAGTTGAGGGTATTGTCTGGAAATTGCTCCAGACGGTCAGTGACCCTGAAACAGCCAAAGATATTCTCGATCAGAAAAGCAAGTGGGTAGAGCCCGCGGTTAACTATATAGATCTGGTGAAATCTACGCTGCAAAGTCCGGAAGAGGTTTTTAAAACGTGTGGCTTACCCAAAGCGTGTGACTTTTTTCCAAAAATGTTCAGAAAGTTTGAGCTATGGAGAAAGGAACAGGCAAAGATTTCTTTCAGCGACATGCTCTATGATCCGTGTGTTTATTTGAAGGCGAATCCTCAGGTTGCTGAGCTTTTTGCTGGGCACATGCAACAAATCATTGTCGATGAGTATCAGGACATTAACGAAATTCAGCAATTCTTGCTGGCCACAATACGAGGGCATCGTGGGGATTTAATGGTGGTCGGAGATCCTGATCAGACCATTTATGAGTTTCGAGGTTCTCGTCCGGAGTTCATGACGACTGAATTCGACAACGCTTTTGAAGGTGTCAGTCTTTACAATCTTTCAAACACCTTTCGTTACGGTCATCGTCTGTCATTGTTGTGTAATTTTCTGATCGAGAAGAACCCGGATCGAAAGGGAGTGCTTTGCCTCTCTCACGAAAACAATCCAGACACCAAAATTCATTTGCATGAGTATCAGGATTACAGTCGTCAGGTTGTCGATATTATTAAGCAGCAGGCGGAAAGTATGCCTCTGTCTGATATTGCGGTGTTGAACCGAATATGGGCAATCAGTGCGCCTATTGAGCTTGCTTTGCTGGAACAGGATATTCCATATACTTTGGATCACTCGGTGTCTGTCTTGGATCGAAAAGAGCTCTCTCCTTTTGAATCTTTGCTGTTGGTGGCGTCGGGTCAGTATCTTAATTTGGCGCAACCTCAGAAGGTGGAGCTTTTAACCGTTTTACTGACTCAGCCGTTTCCTAAGATACGACGGAAAGTGTTGCTCAATATTGCGCAGAAAGCTGCTCAATTTGGTGATCAACCTGGACGTTCTATTCGTCAGGTAATGCCTGAAAATCTATCCAATCGGCAAGCGGATCAATTATTAGCACGATGCAAGCTTCTGGATCACGCCTTAACTGATCGTTTTACTGCGGACCAACTGCTTCAAAAATATTTTACAGTGACTGAAATGGAAGATGGAATTCGGGACAGTGCCTTCTCTGCTCAGCAGGTGGACGATCGATTAGAAACCGTCCGGGCCTTCATGCGCTATTATCGGAAGTTGCAACTGCCTGCAAATCAAGGATGGCAGCATTGGCAGTTGCTTAGAGAGAAGCGACAGGCATCTTCTGTGAGTCACTCAAGAGACACGAAGAATGCGGTGAAGTTAACGTCTATGCATCGCGCGAAAGGGCTTGAGTGGCCTTGTGTGATTATTCCTGCTTTAACGCAACGTTTCATGCCGTATCAGCCAGATGGCGAATTAACAATGCCGACATCCGTCGAGAGTGAGCGTCGATTAATGTATGTAGCAATGACGCGGGCCAAGCATTCGTTATATTTACTTGTGCCAAAGCAATCATCTGAACAAAGAAAGAGTGAATTACTGAGTTTATTCGTTTCTGAAATGGCTTTTGACGTGTCGGATGTGGTTGGTGCTGCCATCGAAAAAGACCGCTCTGTTTCTGTGTCAGTAGCAGCACAGCATTACGCAATGGCTGAAGGCTATGCTAAGCAGGTGGGCCGAGTGGTTGACTTCAAGGTAATAGATTCTTCTTCCTCTGAAACTGAGGCAGTTAATACTTATCGGGATGCGTCTTCTTCAAATGAGCCTGAATCGGAAATATTCAGGGTGTTGCATCAGGTGTATGGAGAAGGGGTGGTAATTGCTGATGAGTCTCGTTATTGGGTGATACGTTTTGACTCTGGTATCGAGAAGCAATTTGATAAGAGAGTCGCTTCTCAATACATGGAGTTTCTGTAGTAAATCCGGGCGGGATTTGTAACTCTAATAGGTGGTTAGTCTGAGGTCTGGAATGCTTTTGCTCTTCTGCCAATATTCTTCAAATGCAGTAATCTGTTTAGCAATTTCAGCTCTGTTTGAGCTGAGCTCTCCTTGAATAACTCGGGATCTGGCTCGTATGGTCATGTGGCCATCATCTGAAATCATATATTCCCGAAAATCAATTTCGTCATCCGTGGGTACCAGTTTGCGAATACTGATTGATGAGGGGATCTTTTCATAGAGATTTCTTAGGCCATGAGTACCCGAAATCATATCTTTCTCGTCCAGAATTAATGCCTGAATGGATGTGAAGCGGCTTCGACGGCAATGATCGCTAAATATTTTGAGGAGTCGAGGGTCACCAAATACCTCACTTGGAAGGGTTGGGGAGTAAATTCTTATGATTCTTCGAGAGTGATTTGCAATTTGAAGTAATGCTTCTTGATATGACGAGATTCCTTCAAAGTCATGAATCTGGTCAATGTCTTGAATGATTTCCTCATCATAAAAAACAGTTGAATGATGCGCTTTTGGGTCCTCTCTTTTGATTTGATATTTCATCATCTGTGCAGGAAGACCGTGTTCGGTAATTGGTGTGCCTTCGGCTTTAAAACCAAAATGAACATAATAGGGGGCGATACGAGCATCTTCGAGAATGGACAGCTCGTCCAGTGAGGTTTTCGTTTTTGCGTATTTGACTGCCGTTTCAATGAGTTTGTTCTCAACGCCTTTTAGTTGCCACTCAAGAGGAACTTGAGGTCTGGAAATTCGACCGTTGTCCATTAGTCGGCAGCAACCTACTGGGGTATGTTGGTCATCATAAGCTAGAAAGTGGACACATTTACTGTCATAAACATCAAAAGCCTGAGATACAGGAATGCCTTTTTGATAAGCCACCTGGCTTCTTAGGTGCTTTAGTTCTTGGTTACTTGCTTGCCAAGTAGTTTCGTTGACTATGATGTTCAGTGTGATCATAAATGTTGCCTACTTCGTTACGGGCATGTTCAGCGTAAATTTACTCTACGTAAAGCCAATCTTGCTCGTACAGGTGTTTAATAATTTTTATGTTTTCCTTGCTTAGCAGAAGCTTATTATGCTTTTCGATGGAAATGCAACGTTCCTGGCAGAGCAGCATAATAAGTTCGTTCGATGAGCTCTCCGAGTTTACGGGATGACCATTAACGAACAAACTGAGGGCTGGAGAGTCATCATTCTGCACATAAAGGAATCGGGCTTGTTCATTGCGATATAGCGTATCGGAAGATTCAATAATAGCTGACATTTCTTCGGGTGAAATGCCGAAGGTAATTTCATCATTGTTTTCTTCATACTTTGGTTGGGACATAAAGCCAGCGAACCATTCTTTGATTGATTCTTTATCCTGTACCGCATGTTGAATAATAGATTGGAGTTGATTAATAGTTGCATCGCTGATCAAGCCAGGATTATCTAATGATTCTGAATTAGAATCGGTAAATCTTAGGTCTGGGCTTAATTTATCTGCAATGTAACCGGCAAAGCCTTCTACGATTTCGCCATAGGAAGGGGCTCTAAAACCAACAGAGTAGGTTTGGCATGGGGTAGCTGCTACCCCAAAATGCGGAACTCTTGGTGGTATATAAAGGATGTCGCCAGGCTTGGTATGGAATTCCTGTGTGTGATCGAATTCAGCCAAAATATGAAGCGGTGTGTCGGTTCTGAATTCTGTCTCTTTGGTGCATGGCTCACCTATTTGCCAGATGCGTTCACCTTCGGCCTGAATCAGAAACACATCGTACTGATCATAGTGGGGGCCAACACTGCCGCCTGGTACCGCAAAACTGATCATTAAGTCATCTAGACGCCAATTAGGGATGAAGTTGAAGTCATTGAGCAGGTGACTGGCTTCAGGAATAACCTGATCTACCGCTTGGACCAATAAAGTCCAGCCTTTTGCTGGTAAATTGGCAAACGTATCATCATTGAAAGGGCCGTTATGTAGCTCCCAGGGATGGTTTGGGCCATTTTCAAAAATAAGTCGAGATTCTATGTTTTCTTCACAAGATAGTCCGGCGAGCTCATCAGCACTCAGTACAGGTTGAAAATCTTCAAATGCATTAGGGATGAACAGAGGCTTTTTCTGCCAATACTCTTTCAGAAACTGTTCGGTTGTGATGCCTGCGTTTTTAAAGATGTTCATGGTGTCGTCCTTGTGAGGATATTGCTCTTGGTGCTTTTGAAGCATATAAAAAATAAGGGCCATAAAGAGGCCCTTATTATATTTTCTGACTAATTATAGTTTAGTCAAAGTTTATACATTTTTCGCTTGCTCAATGGCATTGCCGATGTAGCTGGCTGGAGTTAGGTCTATCAATACCTTCTTGGCTTCGGCTGGGATGTCCAATGTCTCAACAAAGGCTTGGATAGCTTGTTGATCAATGGTTTTGCCTCGTGTTAGTTCTTTTAGCTTCTCGTAAGCACCTTCAATGTTATAACGACGCATAACGGTTTGAATTGGCTCGGCCATGACTTCCCAAGAGTTGTCTAAATCTTCTAGAAGGCGAGCAGCGTTTAGCTCAAGCTTGCCAATGCCTTTTAGTGTTGCGCCATAGGCAATCAAGGAATAGCCAAGGCCTACGCCTAGGTTACGAAGCACGGTTGAATCGGTTAAATCGCGCTGCCAGCGAGAGATAGGAAGCTTCGCTGAAAGGTGTTGCATGATTGCATTAGCAATGCCCAAGTTGCCTTCAGAGTTTTCGAAGTCGATAGGGTTTACTTTGTGCGGCATAGTTGAAGAGCCTACTTCACCCGCTACTGCACGTTGCTTGAAGTAACCTAATGAAATGTATGCCCAAATGTCGCGGTCAAAATCGATCAGGATAGTGTTGAAGCGGGCAATTGCATCATAAAGCTCTGCGATGTAGTCATGCGGCTCAATCTGGGTTGTGTACGGGTTCCAGGTTAAGCCTAGGCCTTCAACAAAGCTCTTTGCATGGGCAACCCAGTCAACATCAGGGTAGGCAGATAAGTGTGCGTTGTAGTTACCAACAGCGCCATTAATCTTGCCAAGTAACTTAACGTTTTTAATGGCGTTTAGTTGAAGCTCAAGGCGGGCAACAACGTTGGCCATTTCTTTACCCATGGTTGTTGGTGATGCAGTTTGACCGTGGGTACGAGATAGCATCGGTTGCTCTGCATAGTTATGTGCCAGAGCACGAATGGCATCAATCACTTTGGTCATTTCAGGAATGATGGTTTCCTCAAGACCGCCAGCAAGCATTAACGCGTGAGACAGGTTGTTGATGTCTTCGGAAGTACAAGCAAAATGAACAAACTCAAGAACTTTGTTTAGTTCATCGTTGTCCTTGATGCGTTCTTTGATTAGATATTCAACGGCTTTAACGTCGTGATTTGTTCCGCCTGGGCCAGTTTCAATTTCTTTTACACGGTTAGCCTCAGCTTCAGAAAAGTCTGTAACAAGGGTCTCTAAAAGTGCATTAGCCTGCTCTGAGAAAGGTGCTACTTCTTCAATGGCTGGGTTGTTAGCCAAAGCTTGCAGCCAACGAACTTCAACTTTAACTCGATTGCGGATAAGTCCGTATTCACTGAAGTGGTTGCGCAATGCTTTGGTTTTGCTGCCGTAGCGGCCATCAACCGGTGAAAGAGCTGTTAATGCGTTTAGATTCATTTTAGTTACCGTTTTGTGTTTTCAGTGGCTAGGTTAATGTAGGAATTCTTGGCGCCTGTTATTGATAGTCCATTTTCATCAGGCGTTCACAGGCTTGCTGATATTGCTTTCTGGAGAAAATTAGATGCCATCTTCGGCCGCCAACCTGACGCCATAGAATAGCGGCGCGAACGCCTGCCAATAGAATAGCTCGAATTTTTTCGGCATTAGCAGGGTTTTGAAGGTAGGTTGGGTTTCCGTTTACCTGAATTCTAAATTTCAGCGTACTAATGGTGTCTTTGTAGATGTCAGCCAGGGACTTAATAATATTTTCGTGAGTAATTTCAAAGTGATTTAGCTGATTGTCTAACTTGTCCAAACGTTCTGCAATGACATTGAGGATATCTGTCTGTCTGCGAAGACGGGATTCGATATGAAGCAGTGAAATTGCATATCTCAGGGCATTTGGGGTAATGCCTTGAGATTTTGGTGTCATAAACTCTTTAAGGGCATGAAGCCCTTGTCGCAAGTTTTGTGCATTCGAGCCAAAGACACTCAGTGTGTTTTCCGGTGTTGTGACAGTAAGAGACTTTAAGCTGCTTTCGAGTGAAAATGAATTGCAACTGCCTTGATTAGCAATCTGATCCACCATGTAAGCTGCTTGATATACACCTGCTAAAGCAATGGTTCTGTCTTCAATTGTATGTTTCAAATCTTTATAAACTCACGTATTAGGAAGAAATGAATTTCTGTCTTGTTAATCGTGGTCGAATGTTGATTCGATCACGCCTCCACCGAGACATACTTCGCCATCATAAAATACGACTGATTGACCTGGTGTGACGGCTCTTTGTGCATTATCGAAAACTACTCGATACTTATCATCGTCCATCTTGTATACACGACAAGCTTGATCTGGCTGACGATAGCGCGTTTTTGCCATAAGAGGCTTGTCGTCTTCTGGTGCATTGTTTACCCAGTCTAGTTTACTTGCGATTAAGCCATCGCAAAATAGAAGCGGGTGTTGCTTGCCTTGCACCGCAATCAGTACGTTTCTCTCAAGATCTTTTTCCGCAACATACCAAGGGTCTTCGTTATAGTTGCTTAAACCGCCGATACCTAGCCCTTGGCGTTGACCAAGAGTGTGGTACATCAAACCGTCGTGACGACCGATGATATCACCGTCAGGCGTTTCAATATTACCAGGCTGGGCAGGAATATACTGTTTAAGGAAGTCTTTAAAACGACGTTCGCCAATGAAACAGATTCCGGTACTGTCTTTCTTGTTGTGCGTGATAAGATCGTGTTCTTCTGCAATTCTTCGAACTTCCGGTTTTTCCAATTCGCCAACCGGGAAGAGTGTCTTTGCAATCTTGTCACCGCCAACGGCATGCAGGAAGTAACTTTGATCTTTATTGTTATCTATGCCTTTTACTAAGCAATATTGACCGTCTATTTCTTGGCGACGGCAGTAATGACCGGTAGCAATAAAGTCTGCTCCAAGATGTACGGCATAATCTAGGAAAGCCCGGAATTTAATCTCTTTGTTGCAAAGAATGTCCGGGTTAGGGGTGCGCCCAGCTTTATATTCTTCCAAGAAGTGTTCGAAGACTCGATCCCAATATTCCGAAGCAAAGTTTGCTTTATGAAGTTTGATGCCAAGTTTATCGGCAACGGCTTGAGCATCAGCTAGGTCGTCCATTGCTGTGCAATATTCAGTACCGTCGTCTTCTTCCCAGTTCTTCATAAACAAGCCTTCAACTTCATAGCCTTGCTGTTGAAGAAGAAGGGCAGAAACTGAAGAATCGACTCCGCCTGACATGCCTACAATAACTTTCATGGACTTTCCTGAGAGGTAATTAAATATGTTCGAAGATAAGTTCTAGTGGTTGATGAGGGCGATTGAGGTAATCTTCAATGCACTTCAACACAATGGGGCTTCTCATTAGTTCAGGTTGGGCTTTAATTTCGTCTAATGAAAGCCAGCATGCTTCAATAATGCCATCATCTAATGTGGCTTGTTCGTCCTGCTCAAGGATTGAGCCTACAAAACAGTATCTGTGGTAGGTGACTCCATTCGTGGGTGCTTTGTAGATATACATGCCGACAAATGAATCTACAGATACTTTATAGCCAGTTTCTTCGTAGGTTTCTCGGATTGCGGCATCCAGAACAGATTCATCTGCCTCAATATGACCCGCAGGTTGGTTGAAGACCTCTTTCCCATTTGAGATTTCTTTAACTAATAGAAATTTGCCGTTTCTTTCGACGATAGTGGCAACTGTTCCGTGGGGAGTCCAAACCATGCTTATAACCAGAGTAAAAAATAGGGGGCTATTCTAGGATAAATTAGCTCATCTGTTAAATTTTCTTGGGCTTTTCTTGTCTGATTTGCTTCTTTTGCTTCGGTTATGGCTAAAAGTTTGCCGCTTATTTGTTGGTGTGTTGGACGGTTTGCTTCTCTTTGGGGGCTCAACTTCGATGAGAGTATGCTCGCCATTGGTGATGTTTTCGATATTCCAAGGGCCGATCGAGTAACGGATTAATCGTAAAGTGGGGAATCCAACATGAGCAGTCATGCGGCGTACCTGACGATTTCTGCCTTCGGAAATGGTAAGTTCGATCCAGCTGGTAGGGATGTTTTTGCGTTCTCTTATGGGGGGGGCGCGATCCCATAAATTGTTTGGTGTGTCTATTCGTTTAGCTTTTGCCTGTTTTGTTGGGCCGTCTTTCAGGGTGATGCCGTTTCTTAATTGCTCAAGCGCTTCGTCTGTAACCTCGCCCTCAACTTGAGCCCAATAGGTTTTTGGCATTTTATTCTTGGGGTGTGCAATTTTGTGCTGAAGTGGACCGTCACAAGTGAGAAGAAGTAATCCTTCTGAGTCGTAGTCCAATCTTCCGGCTGCATAAAACCCTTCGTGCGTAATAAAGTCAGCAAGCGTTTTGCGTCCTTCATTGTCGGTAAACTGAGACAAAACATTGAATGGCTTGTTGAATAGTATGAGGTTTTTCATGAATTCCGTAGGAGTGATGCTTTGAGGTTTTGTATTTTAACGGATTATGCTGGTAATTGGCTAAACTCAAATGTAAGAGAGGGGTGTGATGTGATTGAAAGTTATAGAGGTATTTAGGTTTGATAAAAGTTTTTACGAATCCCAATGGTTTCATTGTGGCGAATATCCGGAATTTATTGGCACTCGAAGGTATTCAGACGGAGATTCGTAATGAGTTTGCAGTTGGAGCTACAGGTGAGCTGGCTTATGTGGATGTGTGGCCTGAGTTGTGGGTGGCGGATTGGTGTGAGGAAAAAGCGAGGCAGCTTATTTCTGCGTTTGGATCTGAAGAAATATCAGGTGTGTGGTGTTGCTGTTCTTGTCGAGAGGAGAATGAAGCGGCCTTTGACTTGTGTTGGCAGTGTGGTGAGGACAGAGCGAGTTGGTAATCGTGTAAAGTTTGGGTTTCTTTGTGGGAGTAAATTTACGGAAACAAAAAAGCCAGCAAGAATTACTGCTGGCTTTTTTGATGTAGCTAGAAGGATTACATGTTCGGGTAGTTTGGACCGCCTGTACCTTCTGGAGCAACCCAAGTGATGTTCTGGCTTGGGTCTTTAATGTCACACGTTTTACAGTGAACGCAGTTCTGAGCGTTGATTTGGAACTTGTCAGAACCGTCTTCTTCGTTCTTAACGATCTCATATACACCAGCAGGGCAGTAGCGTTGTGCTGGTTCAGCGTACATAGGAAGGTTTTGCTGAAGAGGAATGTTAGGGTCGGTTAGCTGTAAGTGTACAGGCTGATCTTCTTCATGGTTTGTATTCGATAGGAATACGGAAGAAAGACGATCAAAGCTGATTACACCATCAGGCTTCGGATAGTTGATTTCTTTACTTTCAGAAGCAGGTTTAAGCTGCTCGTGATCAGGCTTAGGATCTTGAAGGGTAAATGGAAGTTTACCGCCGAAGATGTTCTGATCAATGAAAGTGAATGCACCGCCACCCCATAGGCCGAATTTGTGCATTGCAGGGCCGAAGTTACGAGCCTTATACAAGTCTTCATGTAACCAGCTTGATTCAAACTTGGCTTTGAATTCAGTGATCTCGTCGTTTGCACGGCCGGCTTTAAGCGCTTCGAAAATAGATTCAGCGGCTAGCATGCCTGATTTCATTGCAGTGTGAGAGCCTTTAATCTTCGCTGCGTTCAATGTGCCAGCATCACAACCTACAAGAAGGCCGCCTGGGAATGTCATTTTAGGAAGTGCTTGAAGGCCGCCTTTAGCAATTGCACGTGCACCGTAAGAAACACGCTTGCCACCTTCAAGGTATTGCTTGATTACCGGGTGATGCTTGTAGCGTTGGAATTCTTCGAATGGGCTCATGTATGGGTTGCTGTAGCTCAGGTCTACAATCAAACCAACAACAACTTGGTTGTTTTCGATGTGGTAAAGGAATGAACCACCGCCGGTACCGTCTTCTAGAGGCCAGCCTGCAGTGTGAACAACCAAACCTTCTTCATGTTTGGCAGGGTCGATATCCCAAAGCTCTTTAATGCCGATACCGTAGTGTTGTGGGCCTTTGCCTTCATTTAGGTTGAAGTCATTGATTAGGCGCTTACCTAGGTGTCCACGGCAGCCTTCTGCAAAGACGGTGTACTTAGCACGCAGTTCCATGCCTGGCATGAAACCGTCTTTTTGCTCGCCGTCCATGCCGATGCCCATGTCACCAGTAATGATGCCTTGAACTTCGCCATTGTCGCCTTTAATGATTTCTTGCGCTGCGAAACCAGGGAAGATTTCTACACCTAGCTCTTCAGCTTGCTCACTTAACCAGCGACATACGTTACCGAGGCTGACAATGTAGTTGCCTTCATTGTGCATTGGTTTAGGGATGAATGGTGCAGGTGTCTTGATCGCTTTTTCTTCGCCAGTAAGAACGTAAATGTCATCACGAATTACAGGTGTGTTAAGAGGGGCGCCTTTTTCTTTCCAGTCCGGAATTAGCTCGTTAAGTGCTCTTGGTTCAAAAACAGCACCGGAGAGGATGTGTGCACCGACTTCGGAGCCTTTTTCTACTACACAAACTGTAAGTTCTTGCTCAGCTTCATTCGCTTGTTGCATTAGTCGAATCGCTGTAGATAGGCCAGAAGGGCCTGCACCAACGATTACAACGTCGAACTCCATTGAATCTCTTTCCACTTCCACGTCTCTTCTCCTCACGCTGATTGAACACGTGTATTTTCAAGTTGCTGCGCTTTTAAATGTAAGAGTAGTTGCATGAATCCGTGCCTTATATAAGGTGGTTTCGTGCCGCACAGCAAAATTCGAACTACCGTTTAAAACGGGTGCATTATAAATAACTATTTGGTAAATCGCCAATTTCTCACAACTATTTATTTTCTGTATATAAAGTTTCTTTTGAAAACTGGTTAAAACTAAAGCAGTTTGTCTATAATTTCGCCAGTTCAGAAGAGGCTTTTGATAGCTGTTACCTGAAATGGACAGTTTGTCTTGACCTTAACTTCATTTGGGGCCACTATATGGCCGCTTTTTTGTTACTAAATGTGAACACTTAGCTACTGGCTTGTGAGTCACAATGTAACATTCTGGGATACTGGCATGGGTTTTTTAAGTAAAGCCGAAATTGAGTTTTTGCCAGTACGAATACACCCATTGATCTGAAACGAGGAATCTATGAAGGTTCTTGTTGCTGTTAAGCGCGTAATTGACTACAACGTCAAAGTTCGTGTTAAGCCAGATAACACTGATGTTGATTTGGCTAACGTTAAGATGGCTATGAACCCTTTCTGTGAAATCGCTGTAGAAGAAGCGGTTCGCTTAAAAGAGAAAGGTGTTGCTAGTGAAATCGTAGTGGTTTCTATCGGTGATAAAAAGAGTGAAGAGCAGATTCGTACTGCGCTAGCTCTTGGTGCTGACCGTGGCATCTTGGTAGAAACTGATGAAAATGTTTCATCTTTAACTGCTGCGAAAATCCTTAAGGGTATCGTAGACAAAGAAGAGCCAAGCATTGTTCTTCTTGGTAAGCAGTCTATTGATTCTGACAACAACCAAACTGGCCAAATGTTGGCAGCTCTAGCAGGCATGCCGCAAGGTACTTTTGCTTCTGAAGTTGTTGTAGATGGCGATAAAGTTAACGTTACTCGTGAAATCGATGGCGGTCTTCAGACTGTTGCATTGAACCTTCCTGCGGTTGTAACTACGGACTTGCGTTTGAACGAACCTCGTTACGCTAAGCTTCCTGATATCATGAAGGCTAAGCGTAAGCCTCTTGATAAAACTACTCCTGCTGATCTAGGCGTAGAAGTAGCTTCTAAAGTAGCGACTCTTAAAGTTGAGGCTCCTGCTGAGCGTTCTGCTGGCGTTAAAGTGGGCAGCGTTGAAGAGCTTGTTGAAAAACTTAAGAACGAAGCGAAGGTACTATAATGAGCACTCTAGTTATTGCAGAACACAATAACAGCGCACTAGCTCCTGTTACTCGCAACGTAGTAGCGGCTGCTAAAGCAATCGGTAACGAGATCACTGTTCTTGTAGCTGGTGCTGGCTGTGGCGCTGTAGCTGAAGAAGCGGCTAAAGTTGAAGGTGTGGCTAAAGTTCTAGTTGCAGACAACGCTGCTTACGCTAACCAATTGGCTGAAAACCTAGGTCTTCTAGTTACTGATCTTGGTAAAGGTTTCACTCACATCCTTGCTGCTGCAACTACAACTGGTAAGAACTTTCTACCACGCGTTGCTGCTGCTCTTGATGTTGAGCAAATCTCTGACATTATCCGTGTTGATAGCGCTGACACTTTTGCTCGTCCTATCTACGCTGGTAACGCGATCGCTACTGTTCAGTCTTCTGACGCAGTTAAAGTAATCACTGTTCGTGGTACTGCTTTCGACGCAGTTGCTGCTGAAGGTGGTTCTGCTTCTGTTGAAGCTATTGACGCTGCTCACGATGCTGGTAACTCTAGCTTCGTAGGTGAAGAATTGGCTAAGTCTGACCGTCCTGAACTAACTGCAGCTGACGTAGTTATCTCTGGTGGTCGTGGTATGCAAAATGGCGACAACTTCGAGTTGTTGTACAAAGTTGCAGACAAAATCGGCGCAGCAGTGGGTGCATCTCGTGCAGCTGTTGATGCTGGCTTCGTACCTAACGATATGCAAGTTGGTCAAACTGGTAAAATCGTTGCACCACAGCTTTATGTTGCTGTTGGTATCTCAGGTGCTATCCAGCACTTGGCTGGTATGAAAGACTCTAAAGTGATCGTTGCAATCAACAAAGACGAAGAAGCACCTATCTTTAGCGTTGCTGATTACGGCTTGGTTGCTGATCTATTCGAAGCTGTTCCAGAACTTGAAAAACTTGTATAAGTTTTAAAGTTTTTAGCTTTGAGAAAAACCCGCTTCGGCGGGTTTTTTGTTGTTTGAATGGGTTAAACTTAGTACATGGATATAGTCATTGCGTTTTGCGCCAGTTTCATTGTTTTATGTGCGTTGGGGTTGGCAATCATTATTAGTCGTAAGAGTTTCAAGCGAGTCGATGAGGCCTATTTTACGGATTGTCTGACTCGCTGTTCTCAGGGCATGATTACGAGTGATGAATGGTTAGTTTTTTTATCATTGCCAATAAAGCATGATCCTTGGCTTGAGGGGCTTAAAATGGAGCTGCTGGATATCAATGAAGAGTATGGCGTTAGAACTGTAAAAGTTGGTCAGTTGCCATATATGTTGATGGAAGAACAGGGCATTCAATGCATTCAAGCCATTTTGGAGAGAATTTCAGAACGCCCGTATAAAGACTTTTAGTTGGACTTATAAATCCGTTTTTAACTGCTTACTAGTCAAATGCGGTTTCAATCAAGCGGTCATCTTTAATTCGTTGTCTGAACTCATTAAGGTTTTCACTGAAGTTCAGGATGTTGAATTTATCCTGAAGCCATTGGCCTATCACATTATCGTCAGAGATTAAGTGCGCAATTTGCATGTGCAGACATCTGATCTTAGTAAAATCCTCAATTCCACCGATGCCTCTCTTCTGGGTAAATAGATCCAGAATGCCTAAGCCCGATAAAAACGCTTTATCTTCATCAGTTAAGCAGTTGTTTCGAATCTGCTGGTAACGTTTCTGGTCTTCAAGGAAAGCTTTGGCTAGGGGCTTGGATTGTTCAATTAATAATTCCAAAGGTTTTACTAAGCGTTGCGACTCCAAAAAATTTACTTTCTCTATAAGTAGAGGGCTGCACAACCAGAAGTGAGTAGGAAAGGGGGTTTTATCTACAACGCATTTCATTTTAAGAGCGGTTGGTGTGTTGTCTGGTGCGCGTGAAGATACTGAAATAATACCTCTGGGTATTCGGCCGAGTGCCTTTTCAATAAATTCTATGTCTTCGGGGGTTAATACGTCTGGAGAATTCATGGAGTTCTGTCTTTTACTTAATAAAAAGTAAGCTATTTTAGGGGCTGAACAATTTTTATGATAGAGTTATCAGCTTTATAAATTTACAGTAACAAACCAAGGTTTAATCTAATGTCTCGTACAACTAAAGAAGCACTCGATACGGCGCACAACAAAGTTAGCTACGGAATTGGTCGCCAAATGGGGACTCAATTAAAAGGAAATGATTTCAAAGGTATCGATATTGAGCTGGTAATGGCTGGTTTGGCGGATGCTTATGAAGGCGTAGAAGACTTGGTTGGTGTGGAAGAGATGAGCAAAGCTTACTCTGAAATCCAGGCTCAAATTCAAAAAGAAGTTGCAGTTGAAGCTGAAGCAAACCTTCAGATTGGTAAAGACTTCCTAGAAAGCAATAAATCAAAAGGTGGCATTAAAGTTACAGAGAGTGGCTTACAGTATGAAGTGATTGAAGAAGGTAAAGGTGAAATACCTGAAAGCACTTCACGTGTTAAAACTCATTACCATGGTACGTTCATCGACGGTAATGTATTTGATAGTTCTGTTGAGCGTGGTGAGCCGGCAACGTTCCCGGTTAATGGTGTCATTCGCGGTTGGACTGAAGCTTTAACTATGATGCCTGTTGGTTCTAAGTGGAAGTTGTACATTCCTTCAGAGTTAGCTTATGGCTCTCAAGGCGCTTCAGGAGCTATCCCTCCTAACACGGCTTTGATTTTTGAAATTGAGTTGCTAGAAATCGTTTAATTCTTTGCTTGTTATCTCTGATAGAGCCCACACATGCTATGTGTTGTGGGCTCTTTCACGTTTTTCTCCTTTCTTTGTGAATTTCCCGGAGTACAATGCGGCTAGATGCTGTCTTAGGTCTTGTTGCTCTTATACTCAGGAAAATTATGAAACGTTTTACTTCCATTTTATCTGTCTGTTTTCTTTCGTTTACACTATCAGGCTTTGCGCATTCGGCCAGTAAGGCTGAAATTGATGCCAAATCCTATGCTTCTGTGACAATTCTAAAAAATGAAGTGCCTGGTGCCTCTGAGTTGATCGAAAAAGCGTATGCCATGTTGGTCTTTCCTGAGGTCTATGGTGGCGGTTTCGGAATTGGTGGTGAGTACGGCGAAGGTAAGATGTATGTCGAAGATTATACCTACGGCTACTACAACCTGGTTTCCGCAAGCTTCGGGTTTCAAATGGGTGCTCAAGTGAAATCTGAAGCGATCTTATTTATGACCAAAGAAGCGTTCGATCAGTTTACGCGTATCGATGGCTGGGAAGCGGGTGTAGATGGTAGTATTGCTTTGGCTGAATTTGGTGCTGCTGGTAGCTTGGATACCAATGTGATACAGGAACCGATCGTTGCATTTATCTTTTCTAACAAGGGTTTGATGTATAACTTGTCTTTGGAAGGTACAAAAATCTCGAAAATTTCGAAGTAGATCTTGGAATATGTAAAAGGGGCGTGAGCCCCTTTTTAGTTTGAACAGTTACACTTTAAATTGAGCAGTAAGTTCGCTCAGTTCATTGGCAAAGTCAGAGAGTTGCGTTGCAAGTTGAGTAACTTGGTCAGCAACTTCAAGGTTCTCGTTACTGGCTTCCTCAGCTCGTACTACGTTTTCATTCATTTCATCGATGGCCTGGCTTTGTTCTTCTGTTGCTGTGGCTACCTGGAAGTTCATGTCCGTAATTTGTTCAACGGCTTCTCGAATGGTCACGAGTGCCGTTCCAGCCTTATCAACTGACTCTACGGTTTGGTTGGTGGATTCTTGCCCTTTATTGATGGCATCTACCGCTTTGCGAGAGCCTGATTGTAGTTGTTCGATCATTTTCTGAATTTCATCTGTGGAGTCTGCCGTCTTCTGTGCAAGACTGCGAACTTCATCAGCAACTACCGCAAAACCTCGGCCTTGTTCGCCGGCACGTGCAGCTTCAATAGCAGCGTTGAGGGCCAGAAGGTTGGTTTGTTCTGAAATACCTCGAATCACATTAAGAATGCCGCCAATTGATTCCGATTGCTGGCTTAATTCATGGATGACCTGAGCGGCATTAGTCATTTCTTCAGATAGACTCTGAATCTGGCTGATTGAATCCTTAACGATGCTGTGGCCTTCTTCAACATTACTGTTAGCGTCTTTGGCAAGATCGGCAGCGTTGTTTGCATTTTGGGCAATCTCTTGAATAGTTGAGTTCATTTCAGAAATCGCGGCAGCCAGGGATTCAATGCTCATGCGTTGAGTGCTGGTTTGTTCAAGACTGTACTGAGATTGGTGATGAATATCTTCAGATAGTGACAGTACGCCGTTCGACTTTTGAATGACCTGCTGAATGATGTCTTGCAGTTTAACTACAAATGCATTGAAGCCGGTTCCAACCTTGCCAACTTCATCTTGAGAGTTCACTTTAATGCGTTTTGTGAGATCGCCTTCGCCAGACCCAATGTCTTCAAGCAGCTTAGCGGTGATGGCCAATGGTTTAACGGTTTGTTTGATCAGAAGCATGATGGCGATAATAGACAGCGCAATTAAAGTGGCTGTAATTAAAAGGGTGGTTAATGCGGATTTGTTTAAGCTTTCATAGAGTTCTGATTCGGGAACTACGGCTAAAAGGTAGTAATCCAGTTCAGAAATATAGTCTGATGAAAGAATGTAGTTATCGCCTTCAAAGCTGCCTTGTACAGCGTTAAAGGATTTCCCACCGATCAGTTCATTGCTGAAGTCGCTGAATAGATCGAGCTCTTTGACGTTCTTGCCAATGAGCTTTTCTTTCGGGTGAATGATGATTTTACCTTCGTTATTTACCAGGGTGACATAGCCTGTTTTCTCAAGGGTGTAGTTTTTAACGAGTTGACTTAGTTCATCTACATTCAGCCCTAGACCTGCGGCACCTTTACCGCCGGCTACTCGATAGTTCATAAACAAGGTTAAAGGGCCACTGCCCTCAAAATAGTCCAGGCTTAGATCTCGTTTGTTTCCAGAGTTAAGAAATCCGTAAAACCAGCCGTCGTTAGCGTTTGAACGGCTGACTTGTTTTAAAACACCTTTTTCTGTGTAGTAATTGCTTGTTTCGTTAGAGACATAGAAAACTACGCTGGCACCAGAGGATTGCTTCACTTGTTGAAAGTATTTCAGAATTTGGGGTTGAAAGGATTCTGGTTCGCCTTGAGAGATCCAGCTCTCTAAGAAATAGCTTTCAGACACAAGCTTTGCGCTGGTAATCGGGGCGGTAATTTCCGCAGTAATTGATTGTGAAACACTGGCCAGAGCTGCGGGAAGTTCCTGTCCTAAAAGCCGGTCATTCATAATTCCTTTCATAAATGAATTGTTGATGAATGCACTGATCAGCATCGCTAAGATGAATGCGATGGATGTGAACAGTGAGAGCTTCTTCTGTAATGACAATTTATTAAACACGGTTTACCCCTAAGCTTGTGACTCTTGTTGAGTATAGATCGGCTGACGCGGCTTGAGGCTTTAGTTCTTAGCGGTTTTTTGTCTCAGAAATTTAAATGAGTGCAACTCTGCTTTTGTCATACTCATGGCAGCAGTTGGATGAGTAATTGAATCAGCCATTGTAATTCTGGTTCGTTGTCTCGTGAAATATGGCTGAATAAATGGATGTCGATGGGTGGCGATTCAATAGGGAAGTTGTGTAGGGCAAGCTCCGAACGCTGTTGAAGCAATAGTTCACCATAGCTTTCCGGCATGGTTAATAAAAGCTCTGTGCATTCAACTACGCGGCTAGCGGCAAAGTAATGCTGGCAGCGTAAGGCAATGTCTCTGCTTAGACCGTATCGGTTTAATTCAAAATCTTCAAAAGTTGACCCTGAACTACGATATGAAGCCACAGCATGTCGTTCTTTTAGGTAGGTTTCGAGATCTAATACCGTTTTGATTCTTGGGTGTGTTTTGCTGGCTAAAACACATAGGGATTCGGAAATGACATGTTGTCTGCTTATCCGATCACTAACAGGTTGTGCAACATCAACAATGAGATCAAGAGCGCCTATTGAAAGATCGTGTTCCATAGTCTGTCGATCATGGCGAAGGCTGATCACAGAAATATTCGGTGCTTCTGATTCTAGTTTGGCAAGCAGTGGGGGTAAACAAGTGGACTCCAGTACATCTCGCAGTCCTACCTTGAATTGAATTTTTGCTGCTTTGGGGTTGAAACTTCTTGTTGAAACTAACGTGTTACTGAGTGTGTTGAGTGCGGTACTGATTTCAGGATGGAGTCGTGTGGCCAGAGGAGTTGGGATCATTTTATGGCCTTGACGCACAAATAGTGGGTCATCAAAAGAGTCTCTCAACTTAGATAAAGAGTGGCTTATAGCTGGTTGAGTTATAAAGAGTTTTTCAGCTGCTTTGGTTAGATTTCCTTCCGTGTAGATCGCTTCAAATACGGTGTAGAGGTTCAAATCTATTCGTTGCGACATACTCGTTTTCCAATATTCAGTGATGGCTAGATCAATAAACTGTATCTGTTCAATGCAGATTTTTAATAAATGGTGTTTATAGTTCTTGATTATAACTATTCATTGGATTGATTAAAAAGTGCTGCTTACTATAAATCCATCTTATTTCTACAGCCCAGAGCGATGTGCTCGGCTAGCCCACTACGAGGAAGCATGATGGATTTTTCAGCGTCTCCACAAGGTCAGGAAGTTTTAGATCGTTTGAAACGCTTTATGAAGGAAGAGGTTTTTCCGGTTGAAGATGAGTATTTCAAAGAGTTAAAGCGTCAGGAAAACCCATGGGTGGTTTTACCTGTGATTAATGAATTAAAAGCCAAAGCGAAAGAACAAGGGCTATGGAACTTGTTTCTGCCAAAGTCGGAGTATGGCGCTGGTATCAGTAACGCAGATTATGCATTGATGGCGGAAGAAATGGGTCGAAGCTTCATGGCGCCAGAACTTTTCAATTGTAATGCGCCTGATACCGGAAATATGGAGGTCTTGGTTCATTATGGTTCGGAAGAGCAAAAACAAGAGTGGTTGTTGCCTTTGTTAGCGGGTGAGATTCGTTCTGCGTTTTGTATGACTGAGCCTGGTGTTGCTTCCTCAGATGCCACCAACATGGAAGCGACGGCCATCATTGAAGGTGATGAAGTCGTTTTGAATGGCCGGAAGTGGTGGAGTACTGGTATTGGTCATCCCGACTGCAAAGTGCTTATCTTTATGGGGTTAACCTATCCGGATGGGCCGAAGCATGCAAAACACTCTATGGTGTTGGTACCTAAAGACACACCAGGTGTAAAAGTTGAACGTATGCTACCAGTGTTTGGTGAATTGGATGAGCCTTATGGCCATGGTGAAGTGAGTTTCACTAATGTGCGCCTTCCTAAGTCTGCCATTATTGCAGGACCGGGTCGTGGTTTTGAAATTGCACAAGGGCGATTGGGTCCAGGACGAGTTCATCACTGTATGAGAGCGATTGGTGCCGCTGAGCGCGCTTTGGATCTTTTGATTGCAAGAGCAACCACTCGAGAAGCCTTTGGCAAGCCGATTGCCAACTTAGGTGGTAATCGAGACATCATTGCTAATGCCCGTATTGCTATTGAACAGGCTCGTTTATTAACTCTGAAAACCGCTTGGCTACTTGATACCAAAGGTATTCTTGGGGCTATGAGTGAAGTTTCTCAAATCAAGGTGGTTGTTCCAAATATGCTTCAAACGATAGTCGATCAAGCCATTCAGATTCATGGTGGTGCCGGTGTCAGTGAAGATTTCCCGTTAACTTCAATGTTTGCTTACGCGCGTTGCTTACGCTTGGCAGATGGGCCAGATGAAGTGCATCGCGGTTTGGTTGCGAAGCTGGAATTAATGAAACACAAGTAGTTGATGAACAAAAAGAAGTAGATCAATTCAGCTTTAACGATAAAAACGAGAAAGGATTAGGACGGATATGAAAACAGCCATTATTACTGGTGGTGCCAGTGGCTTAGGTTTAGCGATGGCGCATGAATTTGCTCGTCATGGTTATGCGATTTGCATTGCAGATATTCAAGAGAAGCAAGGTCAAGAGGTTGCTCGTGAGTTACAAGCCAATGGTACTGCTGCCTTCTTCTTTAAATTGAATGTGACTCAAGAGTCGGAGTGGTTGGCATTGAAAGACGAAGCTCTGAAGCAATGGGGCAAAGTCGATGTTGTCATTAATAACGCAGGTGTTGCTGCTGCCGGGTTAATTGAAGATCAGTCGGTTGAAGACTGGAAGTGGTTGCTAGACATCAATGTTCTTGGTGTTGCGCTTGGCTGCAAAACTTTTACGCCACTAATGAAAGCAAGAGACTCCGGTTATTTGATCAATGTAGCGTCCATGGCTGGTTTACTTCATGCACCAAGCATGTCGTCCTACAACGTGTCTAAAGCCGGTGTGGTCGCACTTTCAGAAACGCTCAAGGTTGAATTAAGTAGCTGGAACATTGGTGTGTCAGTGGTTTGTCCTGCCTTTTTCCAGACCAACTTAACCAATACCATGAGAACCAGTATCCCTGGGGTGACTAAAACCATTAATCGCTGGATGGAAAGCTCGTCGATAAGCGCTGAAGATGTTGCTAAAGCGGTGTACCAAGGTATGGCATCCAACCGCTTCTACGTGCTTACACATACTAAAGAGAAACTGTTGTGGTGGTTAAAGCGCGTGAGCCCTGAGCTTCTTCATTCGTTGATCAGTAGAACAACTGGTAAACAGGTTCGGAGAATCATGGAAAAGGTCGGTGAGGATAAAGCGCAAGCAGAAAAGGTGGTTTCATGACAGTAAGTGCAGCAGAACAAACGGCAGAAACACTGATTGATCAGGCAACCGATATTCGTGAAGGCGAAACATTAGATCTGAATGCTCTGGTGCCTTATCTGAAATCACAACTTCCTGAACTGGAGGGGATTCCAAAAGTTCGCCAGTTCCCTGGTGGTGCATCGAATCTAACCTATTTGCTGCAATATTCGGGTAAAGATCTAATTCTGCGACGTCCACCGTTTGGCACCATTGCTAAATCTGCGCACGATATGATTCGTGAGGCACAAGTCATTCAGTCACTCAAACCTGTTTATCCTTATGTACCGGAGGTTCAGGTTATCTGTGAAGACCATTCTGTGATTGGTTGTGACTTTTACGTGATGGAGCGTCTAGTCGGGATTATTCCTCGACAAGACCTACCAAAGGGGTTGAATCTAACCGAAGGGGATACCCGTAAGCTCTGTATGAATGTGGTTGATAAGTTAATCGAGTTACATTCTATTGATCCTGTTACCTCAGATCTAACGTCTCTGGGTAAAGGTGAAGGTTATGTGAAGCGCCAAATTTCAGGATGGTCTGATCGTTACCGTAAAGCCATCACTGATAATGCCTCTGGCTTCGAAGGGGTCATGAAGTGGCTTGATGAAAAGCAGCCGAAAGACATAGCTAATCGAGTGATTCATAACGATTACCGCTTCGATAATGTGGTATTGAATCCGGATAATCCTTTCGAAGTGATCGGTGTTCTTGATTGGGAGATGGCTACATTGGGCGATCCTTTGATGGATTTAGGTAATTCGCTTGCCTATTGGATCGAAGCGGACGATGACCCTCAAATGCAATTTATGCGACGTCAGCCGACACACCTAAAAGGCATGATGACGCGAAAAGAAGTCGTGGACTATTACATGGATAAGACCGGGTTTTCGGTGCCGTGCTTCGATTTCTACGAGATCTACGGTTTGTTCCGGTTGGCGGTGATAATTCAACAGATTTATTACCGCTATCATCACGGACAAACTCAAGACAAGCGCTTTGCTAATTTCATTCATGCTGCCAATTATCTTGAACAACGCTGCATGAAACTGATTGAAAAAAGCCAACTGTAACTACCTTAAAGGGGGTATCCCTTATGGCTGAAATATTCTTGGTACGCCATGGTCAGGCTTCGTTTGGTGCCGAAGATTATGATCAGTTGTCCGATTTAGGAAAAACTCAGTGCAAGCGGTTGGGTCAGTTCATGAGTAACTTTGCTCAGGATGCCTTGTTGGTTGCAGGTAGCTTAAGGCGTCATTACCAGTCGATGGAATCCTTTGAAGAAGGGTATGGCGGATCGTGTGAAAAGTTACCCATGCAATTGGCAGAGCTTGATGAGTTTGATCATGAAAATGTCTTGCATGTGGCCTATCCGCACTTTAAAGATCGTGCCGTGATGGTGGCGGAGCTGGCGAAAAGTGATTATCCAAGGAAACGGTTTCATCAGTTTTTTCAAGAATCAGTGATGCGGTGGATCTCTGGTGAGTATGACGATACTTATCGTGAAAGTTGGCCAGACTTTAAGCAACGTATTGAGCAGGGTTTGAATAGTATCAGAGCACTTACTCGTGATGAAAGGAACCGTGGTCGACCTTTGATTGTGTTCACATCTGGTGGGCCAATCTCAACCATTGTTCGTCATGCAATGGGATTGGACGATCGTGCAACGTTTTCATTGAACGAGAACCTAGCGAACTCAGGTGTGACCCGTTTATTGTCATCAGAAGATAGAATTAGTGTTTCATATATTAATAATTACAGTCACTTACAGTTAGAACCTAATCTTATTTCTTATAGGTAGCTTGGGTCAGTAAGTGGAGCAGGAGAAAAGTATGTCGGATTTATTTAACTTGTCAGGAAAAGTGGCATTGGTTACTGGCGCCAGTCGAGGCATCGGTGAAAGTATCGCAAAAGCATTGGCATCTGCAGGCGCGCATGTGATCGTGTCCAGTCGAAAGTTGGATGGTTGCCAGCCTGTGGTCGATCAGATTGTAGGCGCCGGCGGTAGTGCTGAAGCTATGGCTTGTCATATTGGCGATATGGATCAGATCACCAGTATATTTTCCGTCATTAAAGAAAAACACGGTAAGCTAGATATTCTGATTAACAATGCTGCAACCAATCCGTATTTCGGTCATATTTTGGATACGGATCTTTCGGTGTTCCAGAAAACCGTTGACGTAAATATCCGTGGATATTTCTTTATGTCGACCGAAGCTGGTAAGTTGATGAAGGAGCAGGGCAAAGGTGCAATCGTTAATGTGGCCTCTGTTAATGGTGTGATTCCTGGTCACATGCAAGGCATTTATTCGATTACTAAAGCATCGGTAATATCCATGACTAAAGCGTTTGCGAAAGAGTGCGCGCCGCTGGGTATTCGTGTGAATGCACTGCTTCCAGGATTGACCGATACCAAGTTTGCATCAGCGATCACAACGAATCCTGGAATTATGAAAATGGCGTTGGAACACGTACCGATGAAACGTTCTGCGGAGCCGGATGAAATGGCGGGTGCCGTATTGTTCTTGGCATCAGATGCAGGAAGCTATACTACAGGTGCTTGTTTAAACGTTGATGGTGGGTATTTAACTGTCTAAACTGTGATCGACTAATCACCCGTTGTTGTTTTTCGACGGGTGTTATTGTTTCTGCTAAACAATTACTAAAAAGAATAATTATAAAGGCAAGGGAATGACCATTCTGATTTATGGCGCTTATGGATACAGTGGTCGTCTGATTACGGAAGAAGCTTGTAAGCAAGGCTTAGATGTTCAGATCGCTGGGCGCAACGAGTCCAAATTAGCACCAATTGCTTCTCAATTTAATCTTAAACATCACGCCGTTTCTCTTGACGATGGGATTGCACTTCGCGCTCTTTTAAAGACGGTCCAACTCGTTATTCATTGTGCAGGTCCATTTTCGGCAACTGCCAAACCTATGATCGAAGCCTGTATCGAAACAGGCACACATTATCTTGATATCACTGGGGAAGTGAGCGTGTTTGAATATGTTCATAGTTCCGAGGTGGATCGCAGAGCTACAGAAGCGGGTATTATTCTGTGCCCTGGGGTTGGGTTTGATGTTATTCCAACGGATTGCGTCGCAAGTAAGCTCAAAGAAGTGCTTCCAGATGCAGAGCAATTAATATTAGCTTTTGCAGGCGGAAATGCGCTTAGCCCTGGAACTGCCAAGACGATGGTTGAGTCCTTTGGAGTTGGTTTGCAAGTCAGGCAAGACGGCAAAATTATTACGGTACCTTTTCGTGAAAAAGACATTGATTTTGGCAGTGGCGAAAAGTCTTGCATGGCCATCAGTTGGGGTGATGTCAGTACGGCTTATCACTCAACGGGCATTCCCAATATCGATGTTTACGTGCCGGCTTCCTCAAACGTTATCCGAGGAATGAAACTGTTGCGAGGTGCTCGTTGGTTGTTTAAGCCTAAATTTGCTCAAAAGCTACTACAATCTAAGATTGAGCATCGTGTTGAAGGTCCATCTGCTAACGTTCGAAGTGCTAATCCTTCCAGTATTTACGGTGAAGCAGTCAATGCGCGTGGTAAGCGCATTCAGGCACGACTTAAAACACTGAATGGTTATGATGTAACTAAATATGGCGCCATAGAGGTAGCAAAACGAATTCTTAATGAAGGATCTGGCCGTCGGGGCAGTATCACACCAAGTTTGTTGTGTGGAAACTCGTTGGCCTCAGAAATTCCTGGCAGTAGTCCAATTGAAATCTATGAATCCTGAGATCTTCAGGGTCTGTTAGACAAGGAGTGTTGTTTGTATGCGTATTTCCGTCGCGTTGCTTTTGTTGGTTGCGTTGGGTGTTGGTTATCTTGGTTTTTGGCCAATTCCCATGGATGCAATGGCTTGGCAAGCAGAAGAAGACCGTGGTTACACCGGCGACTTTCAAATAAATAACTCACTCTCGTCGTTAGAAATAATCTCGCTGAATGGCGAAGAAGGGCCGGAAGACTACGCAGTTGATGCAAATGGTCAGGTCTATTTTTCTTTATTGAGTGGAAAAATTATGCGTATAACCGCGAATGATCAAATGGAGCTGTTTGCTGAAACCGGTGGCAGGCCGCTCGGTTTAGAGTTTTCCCCCTCAGGCGATTTAATTGTAGCGGATGCGTATAAAGGCTTACTTTCTGTTTCACCGGAAGGGGCTGTAAGTGTGCTAACTGATTCTGTTATGGGTAGTAAGATTCGTTATGCGGATGATGTAGATATAACCGCCACAGGCGATATTTACTTTAGTGACGCATCGACCAAATTTTCAGCTGAAGAATATGGCACTTATGCTGCGAGCCTTCTCGACATTATGGAGCACGGCGGTAATGGTCGAGTGCTTTTCTATTCTCCAGAGACAAAAGAGACACGAGTCATTTTATCCGGGCTGAATTTCCCAAATGGCATTGCCGTTACTCATGATCAAGACGCGATTTTAATTAATGAAACGGGGACTTACAGTATTCTAAAGTTCTGGATTACTGGAGAGAAGCAGGGGCAGCACGAAGTTTTGCTTAGTAATCTACCTGGCTTTCCCGACAATATTAATAGAGGCCATGACGACATTTATTGGTTAGGCTTGGTCAGCCCTCGTAGCAAGGCCTTAGATATTCTTGCACCGTTTCCGTTAGTGCGTGAAATGGTACAACGACTGCCTCCAGCGTTGAGACCCAAGGCAAAACACTATGGTCATGTTGTAGCGATCGATGATTTTGGTAATGTCATTAAGAGTCTTCAAGATCCAGAAGATACCTTCAGCTTTACTACAGGCGCGGCAGAAAGTGGCCCATGGCTATATTTGAGTAGCCTCCATGAGAAACGAATTGCAAGAGTTGATAGATCAAAGTTCTAAGACTGTTTTGGATGTGTTCTTGGGTATTTCTGACTCATGAGAAGTTATTAGTAATACCTTGAATGCAATTTGTTTCAATATTTGTGCTCTGGTTACCAAACGTAATCGTCATAACTTGGTATTATTTTTGTATAAGAAATAAGCAATGCAGAAAGTTAATATTGAGTATAGATATGACGCCTCCAACACAGACGTTAGGGAAAGTATTTCAAACAAGCCTTTGGTGCTTAATCGCTGTCACCGTTGTAAGTATGTTGTTCACTTTATAGGTGAACCGCTTATCCAGCTTCTGTAACAATTTATTGCAAAAGCGGCCCTATGTACTTTACTAAGGTTATCTCATAAAGGTTTTTGTGGGTGGCAACAATAATTGGTTCATGAGTATCTAGATAGAGGAATCTGTTTAGCCTCAGGTATTAAACAAGCGTCGTTATATAACGTTTTAAATTGATGTTATAAATTAACTTAGTGGCAAGTTACGATAGCTGGGAACTTAATTATGTGAGGGGGTATTTAGCAATCCCTTAGACTGCAGTAAGTATGTTAAGTGTCTTTTATTATTGCAGAGATTACACCGTTAAGGTAACCAGCTGTTAAGAGAAAAGGGGTGGCGAAAGCTGCTCCTTTTCTATTTGGCCGTTTACAAAGTGTCCAAACTTATATGATACAACGTTGCTAAATGATTCCCATCTCTAGGCTTGCAGCAAAGGCTTGGGATAGCTCTTCACATTGATCTACAAAACCCTCTTGCCAGTCCCCACGGCAAATTAACGGCTCTTGCACCCAGCGCCACTTTAACCCTGTTAATATGGTTTTTAGCGCTCTTTCTGTACCAGTTCCGTCGTGTCCTGCCCGAATCACCGCTACCACCGGAGTACCTTGTTTCTCTTCGAGACACGGGTAGTAATTACGATCAAAGAAATCTTTCATTCCGCCACTCATATAGCCAAGATTTTCAGTAGTGAAGAGCAGAATAGCATCGGCTTTTAAGGTCTCTGCTGGTTGGCAGCTTAATGCAGGGACAGCAGAAATATTTACGTCTTCAATAACTTCGCTAGCTGCACGCTGCATTGCTTCCACCAATTTCTGAGTGTTAGGTGAGGGCGCATGATAGACTATCAGCAGGGTTTTACTCATCATCCCATACCCATCTTAGTGGCTCACCGAAATCGTCGTAAATTAGCTTTCTCTTTGGCTGTTTTGATCCCTGACTTTTTTTAGCCGGTGGTTTAGATTTCTTCTTTCGAGAATCAATCGCAGCAACCACATCATTTACATAGCTACGTGGTTCTTTATTGCCATCGAAGATAATCGTCTCTTGAGCTTTGAGTGGCCCGCCTTGAACACCAGATACACCCTGAGCAACTTCGAGGATTTCTCCTCCGTCATGGGCATATTGCCCCATTTCTTGATCGAGCATCTTGCGTAACTGGGCTTTGGTCGGCTTACGTTTCATAGCTAACGACTTGTTGAATCTGGAAAAATGAACAGCCAATAAGAATACCATGAATTCAGCTTAGATCATCAAGGGAATCTCTCTAGAGGAAGCCCAGATAAATGGGCTTCCAGTTAATTTTGCTCTATTTGTATTGGTTCATTTACTTCGATCCATTTAAATCTAAATAATGGCGCGCAGTAGTGCTAAGGGCTGGCTTATGCTTTGGCTGGTACAAGTCCAGGAACCATAGCTGCTGTTTGAGTAACCAGAGATGCATCTTTCTTAGGATATGCCAAGCTATAACATACTAAGACTGACAATACAGTCAGTAGTGAGAGCATCGCCAACGCAGTGGTAATCCCTGTAAGGCTTACCATGGTAGAGATTACGATTGCTCCAATACTGCCTCCCACAGTCCCCAGAGTATTCCAAATACTGAATACTTTACCGCTGTTGGTGCTGCTGATATCCATTTGAATACTCGCAGTTAGAGGGATGTGGACGATACTGGCTGATACACCGATTAGTGCAGCAGCGAAGACGCTTACATAAGTGGCCATGTCGCCTTCGAATCGGTTGAAACATAAGCCGAGAATAACGATGGCCAATAGTGCATCTCCTATGAAAGACAGACGCAAAGAGCGAGAAACTTTTAGACGGGCAATGATCAGGGAACTGATGAATTCACCAAGTCCGGTTGCAATGATCAATGTGCTGTAAACGTTAGCGGGCAAGTTTAAGGCTTCAACGGTATACAGAGGCAATCCCACCTGGGTCATGCCTCTCCAAACCAAAGAGTAAACCAGAAAGCATATAACTCTGATCAGTAACGGGCGTTGTTTAGCCAGCTCAGCAAAACCTCCAAGTACGTCTGCAAGGATAGGTCCGGCAGTGGTAACACCATTTGTGCTGCTACTTTTACTTTTGATAAGAAACAGAACTAAACCCGCGATCGCAAATACACCGGCGCAAAGCAAATAGCTGTAGGCGGAGAAAAATGACATGCCATCCAGAAGCCCTGCCAAGAATGCGCCCACAAAGAACGAAGGCCACAACACACTTTGTGTCATGCCGTTAGCCAGACAAAGTTCAGAGTGGTCTAGGAACTCGGGAACAATCGCTTTCCCTGCAGGTTTAGAAAATGCAGAGGTTAAAGTTACCAGTGAGGCGAGAAAGGTTAGGTTGATTAAATTCAGAAAGTCACACCAGGTGAGTATTCCGATCAACGCAATGCCTGATGTTCGAGCTAAGTCACTCAGTAACATAATGGTGCGACGATTGTATTGATCTGCAATGACACCACCATAGAGCCCCAGAAGCCCGCGAGGTAATGCGATACAAGATACAATAAGGCCCAGCTCGGTTGCGGTAGCGTTAAGTTTTAGAGCACTGAAGGTGACCAGAAGTCCAAGAAGCCCATCACCAAGGTTTATCAAAATCTGGTTAGACAGGTAAGCGGTAAAGCTTAGGTTTTTTAACAGAGGCCAATAGCCAGAAGATGCAGTAGTTGCATGATTATTATTGTTGTTTTGGTCGCATGTAACCGTATTGCCCATGGGAAATGCCCTCATTGTTTGCTTTAAACGAGTGCCGGTCCGTTGAGACAAAAAGTGACGCTTTTAAATGAGCCTTGAAAGACGATGCGTAGGTATCGCCATACTGCCGATAGATGGCTTTCTTTTCGGTATTTCAGGTTCCCTAAGAGCAACTTCTTTAGTGCTACTTTTGGGGGCAGTTGCTATTTTAGAAACAGGCAAACTCCCCCTAGCTATGTCTGTATGACCAGCTATCACTCTGATCCGGTAGCCCAGGAAAGGCTGACCTGTCCAAGCTTCGGGTCAGGGAAATTCTTGGATTCTTCTACTTTTAATATGGCTCAGTTGATAAGAAGATCAATTAATGGCAGTGCCCAAGTGACATGTATCAGTTGACCAATGGATAAACGGTTGATGGCGTAAGGCAGGAAAGGGCAATCTCTTCAACTTGGGTGCGCAATTTTCTGGTGTAGGCTCAACCAATAAACAAAGCGTCGTTTTTCAAGTGTTCTATCGGGCACCATAAATTAGACGTTGAAGTCTGAAAGCTTCGTAGTAATTTTTCGGAAGGATACCTAAGATAGGTGCCTCAAATTTTGTGTATGAGTGTTAATTCATGATTATTGGTTCATCGTCAGCCAGAGTAACTGTTCTTATTTTGCATGACTTACCGGAGGGGACTGAGAAATCAGAAGGATGTATTCACCCTTTAACTCTGGAGTGGCGAGAGTTAATTAATAAGATCGGTGGCAATAACTGGCGAAAGATTTTTAACACCTACGCAAAACTGTGTCATTTATTGGGTTTGGATCATAAGTCCCTTGAGACATGGCAAGACTATCGAGATAACTACCTTCTAGGCTCAGAGGGAGCATTTCAGTTGCTTTGCTTTGGCAATAAAGACGAGCTTAGGAAACAAGCCGATCTCTTGTCTGAAGAGGTGTTGGTTTTGATAACGGGTAAGAAGTGTGCGGAGGCAATAGGCGTAAGTGAGCGCCTTCATTGGTTAGATCAGAGCTTTGCTCAAGTCATCGGCAGAAATTGGCTGGTCTGTCCGTATTTTGATTATCGTCAGCTGTCGAATATTAAGATTGCGCAACTCGTCGAGCTGATTCATGAACGAATCAGCTCTGAATGAGTGAGTAAATAGATTAACTGCCGTTAACGATAACGCGAATGGCTTCCAGTTTTATCTGACAGCCTTGGATGGCTTCCAGACACGCTTCCTTCTGAGTAGCCAATGCATCGATTTCTTCCTGACGAATGTTAGGGTTGATGCTCTTGAGTGACGTTAAACGATTGATTTCGAGATCCAGTGCTTGCGTTGCTTTTTGCTGTGCTTCACTAATGATGCCAGAAAGTTTTTTCTTGGCTTGAGATTCCGCTACCTGGAACACTTTATAGATTAAGTCTTTTTGGGACTTAATCACTTCATGGCGAAGTGCCTTACTGATTTTCTGGCGGTGCTCGTGAATGTGTTGATCGGTCAGATACTGAGTGAAATCTTTATTGTCATGAGACACAACATGACGAATCACCGAAGTAGGCATGAAGCGATAGCATTGGCTGGCTTTTGAGGCCTGAACAATCGGGGAGTGTAATGTCTCTATGTATAGGGTACCTGCAGGAAGCCTTTGATCTTTAATCAGGGTAAATGCGGCATTCCCATAGTGATGATCCAACACCAGATCCATCACGCCAGTCACCATTGGGTGTTCCCACGTTAAGAACTGGAAGTCTTCTCGTTCTAGCGCGCGTTCACGGTCATAGGTGACGGTGGTTGCTTCGTCTGTAACTCCAGGGAAGTGGTCCGTCAGCATTTGTTCGCCAGCTTGAATAACCCAAGTGTTTTCTGAATGCCTTTCTCTGTCTACACCAAAGCAGTTAAACGCCGTGTCCATGAATTTTTTAGGATCATCGAATTCGAAGTCTTCAATCTCATGAACGATGTTAAGTGCAGCGATTGGCTGACAAGAGTTTAATTCCAACAGGCGATCACGGCCGTTTTCAATTTTAGCTTTGAGTTCGGCGTTATCTTTAGCTGTCTCATTCACCAGATTATCGATTTGTGCGCTATCTATAGAGATAATGCATTGATTCAACTCTTCCTGATATTTTTGAATCAGCGCATCACCCGTAGCGCACGCTTGAGAGAATGCACTTAGGCCTTCGTCATACCAACGTTTGTAGATTTCTTGAACTGTACCGGTGAAGAATGGCACATGAATTTTGATGTCTTCGGTTTGACCAATACGATCCAGACGACCGATACGTTGTTCCAACAAGTCAGGGTGTGATGGCAGGTCAAACATCACAATATGATGAGCGAACTGGAAGTTACGGCCTTCACTGCCGATTTCTGAACAGATAAGAAGCTGCGCGCCTTCTTCCAAATCAGCAAAGTAGGCCGCTGATCTGTCCTGTTCGATGATGGTCATGCCTTCGTGGAACGCTGTTGTTTTTAGGCCTTCTCTTAGGCGTAAATGATCTTCAAGTGCAAGCGCTGTTTCTGCATTTTGGCAGATGACTAATAGCTTATCTTTGAGTTCTTTGTACAGAGCAACCAGATAATCAACACGTGGGTCAATTTCAGCCCATTGATCCGATTCTAATTCAGTTTCAGGTGTTAATTTGAACGTTGAATAGAGCCCAGGTTTTTCCAGCGCTTTCTCTACCAAGACCCGTTGCGGGAAGCCTTTAATCGCTGATCGTGTGTTTCGGAAGAGAACACGACCAGTACCGTGATGATCAATCAAGTGATTAATTAGCTTCTCTTTGTTGTCGGAGCTTTGCTGCTCGCGCATCGCATCAACTAGATCGGCAAGGATTTGATCGTCTGACATGGCTTGAATCTTATCGAGACTCTCTGCAGAGACTTCAGACGCATCAATTAGCTCGTTGATTGACGATGATACTTCAAAATAGCGTTCCTCTTGAGTCTTAAACTGCTCAAGGCTATCGAATCTTTGAGGGTCGAGAAGGTGCAAACGTGCGTAGTGACCTTCAAGCCCTAGCTGTTCAGGCGTTGCCGTTAACAGCAGTAAGCCAGCTGATTTTTGGGATAGTTTCTGAACATGTTCATATTCAGGACTAACTTCTGTTTCCGACCAGTGTAGGTGGTGTGCTTCGTCGACAACCATCAAATCCCAGTCAGCAGACAATGCCGATTCCAAAATCGCTTCGTCATGCCATAGTTTGTTGGAGATAAGTACTAACTGGTTTTGTTCAAAGGCATCGGCTTCAAGTGCGCGTTCTTTGTCATAGACACTGAAATGCAAGTTGAACTTTCTAAGCATCTCAACCAGCCACTGATGAACCAAGGTATCAGGAACCGAGATTAGAACGCGACCCGCACGACCTGTCATAAGCTGCTGATGGATAATCAAACCCGCTTCGATGGTCTTACCCAGTCCAACTTCATCCGCTAATAACACGCGTGGAGCAGGGCGCTTAGCTACATTGTTTGCGATGAAGTACTGGTGTGGTGTAAGCGATATTCGTGGTCCCATCAAGCCATAATATGGGGCTTGCTCAAGGCGTTCACGCTCTAACAAGCTGCGATATCTCAAATGGAACCATTGGCTTCCGTCGATATTACCCGCAGCAAGGCGTTCCCATGGCGCATTTAATGCTACCTGGTCTCCGATCTCAAGTTCTGGCATTGGACGAGTCTCGCCAGACGCATCTTCGACAAAATAGATGTAAACGCCATTATTATCGGTGAGATCCAAAACCTTGTATTCATTGCTATCACGATCGGTAATGACATCACCGATTTTATAGGAAATTCGGGAAAGTGGAGCGTTATTGGACGCGTAGGTTCTACGTTCTTCAGCGGCGGGGAAAAAGATCTCGACCATTCGATGATCTACTTGAGTAATGATTCCTAAACCTAACTCAAGCTCCGTGGTGCTCAAATAGCGTTGACCGACTGAAAAACTCATAAAAACCTCATGCACACATAAAAATCAGGCGCGCCATTGTAACGACTCACTGAATGATATCAATCTCACTTTGTAATCATTTCATTACCATCTGAGAAATAATCAGTGGAAAACTAACTTTAGAAGATATATTTTCAAAGTTAAGCGGAAAGCTAGGGTTATTTTGATCTTTCGGATGATCTGTTGTTCTTACTTTACTAATCATGGCTTTTTGCTCGTTTTTTCCTCACTCGCTATTGGAGCTTCTGCTTGCTAATTCATCTGACTCGTAGCTTATTGCCATTTTTAAATGATCAAGTTGCGCGAAAATACTCTGCACCTGAAGCCATCAGAAAACGTAGCCAGGAGCAAAACAGTATTTGGCAATGGCATGCTCATCGTTTCCCGTATGCAAATTCTTGTTGCGTATTGCTTTGTCATGATGACACAGGTTACATCTTGTCTTTTCCTGGGGTGGACGCGTCTGAGTATGAGTTCTTTCCTGATATGGTTCGGGAAAACCTGATGGCTTCAGTTGAAGATCTTGGTTTTTCATCATCGGAAGCCCGTCAATTGCTGCTTCAATCCGGCCCTGTGGTGTTTGATGATCAATCCAATAACAAAACAAAAGAGATGTTGAGTGTTGCTTGGCAGGACTTGCACAATCTTCTGGAAGATCGTCCTAATCTGTTGATGTGGAATCCGTTGAGATTGAATGAAATGATCAATCAGAGAATCATAAAAAAGGGCGGCCAATGGTGCCGCCCTGATGATTTATTTAGTGAACTAATTGCTAGTAATCTATTTTCTTCCGATAAATAGTATTACTTGGACGCAACTTGTTCGAACAAGTGAAGATACTTGTCGTAGCCTTTTTCAGCCATCTCTTCTACTGGGATGAATTTCAAAGATGCAGAATTGATGCAGTATCTAAGGCCTGTAGGTTTAGGGCCATCTTCGAAGACATGCCCCAGATGTGAATCGCCAAATTTGCTTCGAACCTCTGTCCGAGGAAACACTAATTTGAAGTCTGTTTTCTCTACAATGAAATCAGAATCGATAGGCTCGTAAAAGCTTGGCCAGCCTGTGCCAGATTTGTATTTGGTAGTTGATGAGAAGAGAGGTTCGCCTGAGACGATATCAACATAGATACCGGCGGCTTTGTTATCCCAGTATTCGTTCTGAAATGGGCGCTCTGTGCCTTCTTCCTGTGTCACTTCATACTGTAATGGGGTTAGCTGCTGTTTGAGGATGTCATCTGATGGCTTGCTGTAGTTTCTAGTGGTTGGAGCGCTGGCTCCTTGCTTCATGGCTGCAACATCAGCAACTGTTTTCGGATTATCTTTGCGATCTTCGCCCCATACTGTATCCAAAAACTGATCGCGACCTGAGCGATAACGGTAGTAGTTGTATCTAATCGGGTTCTTCTTGTAGTAGTTCTGATGATAATCTTCTGCAGGCCAGAACTTAGTGAACTCGATGAGTTCAGTGTCTACTGGTTTGCTGTAGACCATGGTGCTTTCAAGAAGCTGAATAGAGGTTTTTGCTTGTTCGAGCTGAGTTTTATCGTGATAGAAGATCGCAGGTCGATACTGAGGGCCGCGATCAACAAACGAACCTTTCGAATCTGTAGGATCAATATGACGCCAGAAATGGTCGAGGACTTGAGAGTAGTTTACTTTTGTTGGGTCGTAGGTCACCTGGATGACTTCAATATGACCGCTCTTTCCTGAGGATACTTGCTTGTAGGTCGGATTTTCGATGTGACCGCCTGAATAACCAGAAACAACATCGATAACGCCAGGCAGCTTTTCTAAATCGGATTCCGTGCACCAGAAACAGCCACCAGCTAAGGTTGCTACTTTATAGCCGGAAACATTAGATGCTTGATTCGGGTTTGCAGATTGGTTTGGATTCTCGGAAGAAAGAACCCATAAAGGAATTGCTAAAAGAAATGTGGCGAATACAGCCAACCGTTTTTTCATTTTCCGCTCCTGTCCCACCCTAAAGAGGCGAATGTTATAAATATGCTAAGTATGTTTTTATAACAATTAGGACAAGAGTCTTAGAAAAAGGTTGCAGCCAATTTAAATGATCACAAGGAGCTTGGTTACATTATGTGGTTAAGCAGTCGCTATACTGGTTCTATTGATGGTTGTTCTACTGAAGAAACTCAGCGCGAGTGGTAGCGTTTGATTTGAACGCGCCGCCTAAAGAGGTTGTGACGGTTGAGGAATTTACATCTCTTACGCCGCGTGCTTTTACACAGTAGTGAGTTGCACTGATTGTTACCGCAACATTCTCTGTTTCTAGAAGTGCTTGTAGGGCAATTAGAACCTGTTGAGTTAGACGCTCCTGAACTTGAGGGCGTTGAGCGAAGAATTGTACGATTCGATTGATTTTAGAAAGGCCGATGATTTTATCTTTAGGGATGTAAGCCACTTTTGCTGTCCCATCGATAACAACAAAGTGGTGTTCGCACGTTGAAGTTAGGCTGATGTCCTGAACCTTAATCATTTCATCAACGGACATTTTGTTCTCGATTAAAGCCATTTTAGGAAACGCTGAATAATCTAACCCAGAAAATATTTCCTCAACGTACATCTTGGCGATTCTGTGCGGTGTTTCCGCCAGACTATCATCGGTAAGATCCAAACCAAGCGTGCCAACCACTTCGGTCATCAGGCCTTTAATGCGCTCATACTTCTGCTCATTGCTGAGCCCTGTTTCAACAAGAGGCGTTTCCAAGCCTTTTTCTACGAGTGCTTTTCTGACACTTCTTGCTTCTTCAGACAACATAAGAGCTCCAAATAACCGACTCAATCAGTCGAAAATAATAATAGTTCGTACTAGGGCGGCAACTTTAACAAATTTCTCACAAAATTCTAATAATTCTGACAAATATCCTAGGCTATCTCATACGAAAGACAAATTGAGCAGAAGCTTTTAGAACAAAGAGCGCAATTTAAGGTGTGTTACGCTCTTTTCTATGGGGAATTATTTAGGTTGAGTTGCCTGAAACGATGGTCGTTGGCTAAGCCCTTCACAATATCTGGAGAGCTCTGGGTACTCGGTTTGCCATTGATGTTCTGAAAGTCGGAAGGAGTACCATTCCATAAGACAGATGATAGCGATATCACCTAAGCTAAAGTTGTTGTGACATACATAATCTTTACCTGCGACTTGCTGATTCAGATAATGGAAGCCTTTTTGGATTTTTCCTTGTTGTCTCTCAATCCAGGTTGAGCTTTGTAATTCTGAAGGGCGTTTTCGCTCAAGAAATATAGCAATCGCTGCTTCGCAAATACCATCTGCCATCGCTTCTGCATGTTTGACTTCAACTGCTGCCAACCTTTCATCGGGAATCAGTTTTCGCTTTGATACCTTTGTTTCCAGATATTCAGCAATTACCGCTGAATCAATCCATGTTTTACCTTCGTCAACCAGTGCAGGGACTTTTCCGAGCGGGTTGTAATCACCCACGTCAGTATCCGCTTCCCAAGGGATGGATTCGTGAAGCTTGTATTTAAGCTGCTTTTCTTCTAATACGACTCGTATTTTTCGGGCAAATGGGCTGGTGAGAGATGCAATCAGTTCCATGGCTTTATCCTTAGCTTGGTCTATCTATTTATTGTTCCAAATTTTAGCAACGGCCCGTTCGTTTCCTAGCGCACCAACAATTAAGCCGACTCCACCTACGCATCCGAAAACGATTACGGGTATGTAATAGCCGGGGTCAGCCTCTGCAGGGATTAAATAACAGACCAAGGTTGCAAGCGCTAAAAATACCGCGCTGACAAAGATTAGAATCTTGCGATTGAGTGGTTTGTAGGAAAATGGCTCATCACCACGTTCAAACGGTGACAAAACCGGATTAAAGAGTCGTCTTAATAGTGTTTTCATAGGCGTTCAGGAATGAATTCTTGGCTGAGTCTTAAGTCAAGTGATGATTGTTACTGGGGAAATCCCTTTCTTCAAGTACTTTTACTTGGATCGACTCTTTAACTTTCTTTGATTGATATGACGATTCTAACTATCTGATATGAATAACTTTCTCGAAGGTTTGAATGAATGCTCTATTAGAATTGCTGTCAATTATGCAGTGAACATATGTGAGTTTGATGGTTTACATAAGAATCAATGAATAGATTACATGGATTACTGAGTAAATTGTCAGCAATAGAACTGGGAAGTTACTAAAGTTTACACAGCGCTTAGAGCGGTAGTATGAGTCGAGATAAAGTAATTGCTCTATTTTATCTTGTCTGGAAGCCAGGTTTTTATTGGGTTTAAAAGAATTTTTTAGTGTAAATACTCTAAGTGTTCACAAGGTCAAATTTCTAGTGATTGTCGTAACTTTGTCATTGAATAGCTACATTTGAAGTGGTTTTATTTACGAAAAGTTACAAAAAGATCATTGGACGAACTGAAAAGAATTTTTTAGAAGCTTAAAGGGAAATAATAATGGGAACTCAAGATACGGTGATTAATCAGCAATTGGCTGGTAAACATATCTTAATAACGGGGTGTACTGGTTTTCTGGGGAAAGTACTGCTAGAAAAACTGTTACGCACGAATCCGGACATTGGCGGAATTCATCTGCTTGTTCGTGGTAGTAAAAAGTACGCTTCAATTCGTGAGCGTTTTGAAGCAGAAATCCAAAGTTCTACTGTTTTTAATCATATGCGTTCTCAAGACGCTGCTGCATTTGATGAACTATGTGATGAAAAAGTCCATGTTGTTGCAGGTGAAATCACTCAGCCAAAATTCGGTATGAATGATGATGATTTCCTAGCCCTAGCTGATAAGCTAGACATGATTGTTAATTCTGCTGCAAGTGTGAACTTCCGTGAAGAATTGGATAAAGCGCTTACTATTAATACCCTTTGTCTACACAACTTACTTGAATTGTCAGAAGCAGGGGATATTCCTGTCGTTCAAATATCTACCTGTTATGTTCACGGTTTCAATACGGGCGATATTTATGAAGAAACTAAGCCGCCAGCAGGTCTTCCGTTCCCTAGAAATGAAATGGGTCAATATCTGATTCATGACGTTGTTCAGAAACTGAAGAAGAAAATCTCCAAAGTTAAAGAAAAAGCTAAGTCGAAAGAGCAGCTGTCTAAAATGCTGGTTGACCTTGGTATCGAAGAAGCACACAAGTACGGCTGGAATGATACCTACACATTCACTAAGTGGATGGGTGAGCAGCTTCTTATGGAGAAACTGTACAACAAGTCATTATCCATTGTTCGCCCAGCGATTATTGAGAGTACGGTTTTAGGACCTCAACCTGGCTGGATCGAAGGGGTAAAAGTGGCAGATGCGATTATCTTTGCTTATGCTCGTGGCAAGATCGCTATGTTCCCTGGTGATTCTAACGCTGTAATCGATATTATTCCGGCAGATTTGGTAGCAAACTCTATTGTGTTGGCCATGGCTAAAACCTTTAAGTCTCCAAACCAGTGCAATATTTATCAAAGCTGCAGCAGTGGTTCAAACCCTGCTCGTATTGGTCAGTTGCGTGACTACATGGTGGACGAAGGGACTGCGAACTTTGAGGCCTATCCGAAACTGTTCCGTGGTAAGCGTCCTGCAGATTATTTCCCATTGGCTCCGCAAGCGGCATTTGATAACGCAATGAAAGCTGTGCAGATGCCTTTGGACTTTGCTCAGCGCGCAAGATCAATCCTAGGTCTTCATGATGAAAAGTGGGGCTTCCATAAGAACATTGATACTGCAGCAAAACTGTCAACGGTATTTGCTTTCTACTCTCAGCCTAAATACAGATTCCATAACGGTAAGTTACTTGCACTTGCGGAAGAGTTGGGTGTTGCAGATAACCAAGATTACGCGGTAGACCCTAAGATCATCGATTGGAAACAGTATTTCAGTAAAACCCATCTTGCAGGTTTAGAAAAATACGCACTGATCGACAAAAAACAAGGCGATAGCACAGAAAAGCCTCAAACTGCTCAAGTTAAGAGCATTAGTAAGGCGAAGTCATCATCTTCAAAGGCTGGTGTTAAAGCCGCAAGCTAGGGAATCTCTGAACAAGTCCGCTCTAGCTCAGCGGGTGCTAGAAAAGTGTTAGAACAAGGCGGACTTCGTAGAGAATGTCTAGACCTTTTCAAGAAGTTCAACGCAGTTATAGCACTTTTAAAGCCCCGCCCCTTGGGGTCTTAAGAGAAATGCCTCTTTTTTGTTGCTGTTTTTTGACGTAACCCGTTATGCCTTCAAAACCGCGCCTCAAATAGTCATTTCTCTTATAGGCCTGAGCAGAGTGAGACTTATTCAGAGGTTCCCAGGTTTGCTGTAGCCTTTATCTACTTATAAGCCCTGGTGAACCACCAGGGCTTTTTCGTTTCTGGGAAGTTGAATTCTTAAGGCTGATTTTAGATCAAAGTCATTAAAGAGGTTCAAATTCTGTCGATTTGGTTTTATCCTCAGCCCCTGAAATTATTGTGATTATTTGATGCGCATTTTGTGATGCACGGTTTGTAGAAACGTTATTTGGTGAAATATGTCCGGATCATTAAAAGATCAATTATTGAAAGCTGGATTGGTCTCTGAGAAGCAAGTAAAAAAAGCGAAGAAAGATACTTATCAAAAGCATAAAGAGGCACGTCATGGCGGTGCAGAGGTGGTTGATGACGCTAAATTAGCGGCAGAACAAGCTAAACAGGCCAAAGCAGAGAAAGATAAAGAGCTTAATGCTCAGCAGAAAGAAAAAGCAGAACGTAAAGCGATTGCGGCACAAATCAAACAAATGACGCTGGCAAACGCAATTGCGAAAAGCCCAGAAGGAACGGCCTACAATTTTCCTGATGGTAAGAAGGTAAAAACTATTTACCTGTCGGATGCGGTAATCGAGCAGTTAAGTAAAGGTCGTCTATGTATTGTGAAGCTTGGCGATCAATATGAAGTGGTTCCTGCGCCGGTAGCGGAGAAAATTGCACAGCGTGATGAAACGCGAGTCATTGTGCAAAACGATAAGCAAGCGCTGACGGAAGATGAAGAGGATTGGTACGCGGATTATCAGATTCCTGACGATCTGATGTGGTAATTATTAGAAAATACTGAAACAAAAAAGGAGTGCAATGCACTCCTTTTTTGTTAATGTACTTTGCGGTTATTTTCGTTTAAGAAACGCACCGCATTCGGCGTGATCAGTATAAGGAAACTGATCAAACATGGCCATGCGCTCAATTTGATGGGTCTTTGAAAGCGCTTCTAAGTCTCGTTGAAGCGTTTCCGGATTGCATGAAATATAGATAATGTGATCGTAATTGCTGACAAGCGCACGGGTTCCATCGTCCAAGCCTGCTCTGGGTGGGTCGACAAATACGCTGGCGAAGTTATAGGTTTCAAGTTCTTCTTGAGGCAGTCGACGCGTTTCTTTGGTTTTATTGTTAACCTCGGTGAATTCTTCACTCGATAAGCGGGCCACTCGAATATTCTCACAACCGTTTTTCTCAATATTGTATTCGGCTGCTCGTACACTGGTTTTTGAAATTTCTGTCGCAAGCACTTTATTGGCGAATTTGCTCAGCGGTAAAGTGAAATTTCCATTACCACAGTAAAGTTCCAGCAAATCACCATCAATGCCTTTGGCTCGATCACAGGCCCACATAATCATTTCCTGATTCACTTCTGCATTTGGCTGAGTGAACCCACCTTCAATTTGTTTGTAGGTGAAATTCTGATCGAAGATGGTCAGTTCTTCTTCTACATAATCCTGTGTTAAGACCAAGTGTTGCTTACGAGCTCGGCCGATCACCATGACATTTAAAAGTTGTTCCAGCTTTTTAGCTTCTTCTTGCCAAGCTTCATCAAGTTGACGATGGTAAATGAGCGTCACTAATTTCTGGCCAGAAAGTGTGGTTAGAAACTCCACTTGGAACAACTTCTTGCGAAGCGTTTGATTGTCTCGTACTGCATCTAGCAGAGCTGGCATTAACGATTGAATTTGTTGGTCCGCAATCAGAAACTCATCTACTCGGTACGGCTTTTTAGGTTCGCCTTTTTTGTACATGACGTAGTACAAATCATCGCCTTGGTGCCATACCTTGAACTCTGCACGCATTCTGAAACCGGTTGGTTTTGAAGAAATAATGTCGAACTCACCTTGATAAAGATCGTTAAACATTTCACGAACTGTTTTGGACTTTTCTTCGAGTAGGGCGTCGTAGTTTTCGGGAGCCACAGCTGATGTCGGCATAGATTGTTCCTGATTTGGCAGCGAATAAATTCAATAAAGAACCCAAGCTGGGTGATCGCAGATTTTATGAGGCGTGCTATTATACGCGGCTTTATTGCTTACTCAACGCTTACCCAAGCTATTTTAGTACCAGTCATCTAAAGGAATTCACTATGTTTACCGGAATTGTAGCCAATAAGTTTTCTGTCGTTGAAATCCGTGAACAAGATCAGCTGCGCCGAATTGTCGTGGAGTTGACCGAGGCCTTGGTGGAAGGGTTAAAAATTGGTGCCAGTGTGGCCAATAACGGTGTTTGTTTAACCGTGGTCGAGATCGACGAAGTTAAGGTGCATTTTGATGTAATCGATGAGACGTTACGCCTTACTAATTTAGGAAGCTTGGACGTTGGAAGTAAAGTGAATATTGAGCGTGCTGCCGCTTATGGCGATGAAATTGGCGGTCATGTGGTTTCCGGGCATATCTGCGATACGGTTGAAATTGCACGCATTGAAGCAACCGAGACGAATACCGCAATTTATTTACAAGCTGATCCGAAGTGGAGTAAGTATTTGATGCCTAAAGGGTTTGTTTCGTTGGATGGCTGTAGCCTCACCATTGGAGAAAAGGTTGATCAAGGTCGTTTCTCCATTCATCTGATTCCCGAAACCCTTAATGTGACGACGTTTGGTGATGCTCAGGTTGGAGATAAGATTAACCTCGAGATCGATCCTTCCACACAGACCATTGTTGATACGGTTGAGCGATACCTTTCAGAACGTTCTAGTTAGATTTTTCAATTAAAGGATAAGAAGTTAACAAGGAGATTATTATGCCTTCAATTCAGACGGGTGTTCAAAAGTCGGCCAAGAAACTTAATCATCGGGAATTAACTAACTCAGGCTTTTGGGTTGGCCACATTTTAATGATTATTGCGACGATCGCGGGTGTGTACCTGGCAGCACAAGCTGGCTTGCAACAAGCGATTATCTTTGATGATGTGACCTCTAAACAGAATAATTATTATCTCCGTGCATCTTTGTATGAAGAGGTCAGCGATAACATCCGAATTCTCCGCGAGTATGATAAGGCTTATTTAAGCCGTGGGGTGCCTGCAAAGATTATTCGTGATAACTCGCCAAAGGTCAGTCGCTATGTTTGGGAAACCATGAAGTATTCTCAAGCCACATTAGAAACACCGAGTTTCTTTCTTGGCGAGATTCGTCGTTTCTATGTTCAGGTAGACGATATAATCGAGAAACGAGAAGCCTTCACTTATGGGCCAGCCCATGCCAGTAAACTCATGAATGAAGTTGTTGATCGAATGGAGAAGGTGGTTCTGCCAAAGCTTTTAACAAATGCTCAAGATCTTGCTGCTTATCTGGAAGAATATGATGTGGTTGTCGAAAGCATTAGTTCAACGCAATCAGATTCTTCTCTTCAAGACGAGGCTTCGAAGTGAGTTCTAAGAATTGCCCTCACTGTCGTTATGAGCGCTTGCAAGTAACGCATTATCACGATGAAGAGTTGGATGTCTGTCGTCAATGTGCAGGGGTTTGGTTTGAGCACGGTGAGCTCAATAGCATCATCTCAAAAGTGGATAATGGAGAAGACGACTCTGACTTTGAAGGGTTGCTAGGAAAAGATCTCGGCCCAACAGCGCTATCATGTCCTGGATGTGACGCGAAGCTTCATCGCTTTCAGTTGCTCAATGACTATGATGTTGAAGTAGATCTGTGTCACCAATGTGATGGGGTTTGGGTCGATTATGATGAACTTGAAAAGGTAGAGCATTCACCAAGGATTCATCAAGCCTTATCTAATCTTAATCAAAAACTCTCGATTAAGACTTGGTTGTTTCAACTATTGATTAAGTTCCCGGTGGAGTACAACCTCAAACCTCATCGTGTACCTGTCGTGACTTGGGTTTTGGTAGTTTTGAACTGTTTGATCTATGCCATTTACGGGTTTCAACCAGGTTTAGCTGCCGGGATATTCGAAAACTTTGCCAGTCGACCTGCGGACTTAGCCCAAGGTCAAGAGTTATGGACACTGTTAACCGCGACTTTTCTACATGGTGACTTTATGCACCTGTTTGGCAATATGTACTTTCTGGTTGTGATTGGTGACAACTTGGAAGATGTATTGGGTCGTTGGCGATTTCTCTTGCTTTACCTCTTAAGTGGCATCAGTGCAAGTATTATTAGTGTTGCGATGAACTGGGGAAGCCCGATTCCAAGTGTCGGTGCCAGTGGTGCAATTGCTGCATTGTTTGGGATGTATATTGTATGGTTCCGCTTTGCCAGCCTGACCTTTATGTTCGTTGTGTTCCAGAAGAAGTTGTCAGCTGTTTGGTATTTCGCTATCTGGTTGGCACTGGACAATATTTTTGTGATGTTGATTGGAGGTCGAGGTGTAGATTACTGGGCGCACATCGGTGGTTTTGTTGTCGGACTAGGGCTTGGTGTGTTTCTTAAAACATTTGTATATAGGAATAACCCCGTAGTGCGCTTTTTGGCCGAAGAAAGCGTTAAGGTTCGGCGGTAACAATGGGGTAATTAAGGGCAGGTGGCATTGATGTGGTCTCAAAAAGAAATCAAACTGTCAGCAAAATCAAGAGGATTTCATTTAGTAACTGACGAGATTGTAAAGTCTATTCAGAATGAAATAGGCAGCTATCAGATTGGTCTTTTGAATCTCTTTATTCAGCATACTTCGGCTTCGCTGACCATTAATGAGAATTGTGATCCGAGTGTCCGTTCCGATATGGAAAAGCATTTTAATGTCATGGTTCCTGAAAATGCGCCTTACTATGAACATACATACGAAGGTGCCGATGATATGCCAGCGCATCTTAAAACGGTGTTGGTCGGGCCTTCGCTAATAATTCCTATTACGTCAGGGCGATTAGCTCTTGGGACTTGGCAAGGGATTTATCTTGGTGAGCATCGAGATCATGGAGGATCGCGGCGGATTATTGCCACAGTTCAAGGGCAATAACTCTGTGAACTGCTGAATAAATCACGATTTAAAACTTTTCGTTTTTTGTAATGACTAAGAAGAGAAGCTAATTTTATTTTAAGTCATTTAAAACAATAGGGAAGTTTATGTATCAAAACACGCCTTCAAAGAAAGTCCTGTTCTTATGTGTAGAAAATTCCTGCCGAAGCCAAATTGCAGAGGCCTTTGCAAAGCAGCTATTGTCGGAGATGTGTGAGTCTTTTAGTAGTGGTTCAAAACCATCAGGTATTGTCAATCCAAAAGCCATCGAATCCATGCATCGGGTAGGTTACGACCTAAGTCTTCATTCTTCAAAAAAAGTGGCTGAGTTACCAACGGCGGAGTTTGATTTAGCCATTACTATGGGATGTGGTGATTATTGCCCTGAGATAGATGCAAAAGAGTTTATGGATTGGGAAATTCCAGACCCTAAGCACCTTGAATCTGAGCAATTTGATGTGATTAGAGATCAAATTAAAGCGAAGGTCGAAGGACTTAAACAAATGCTTTGCTAGAGTTGATACTATTTATATCTGATATTCTCTAAATCCAATACACACACTTAAGCAGGGCAGTGTATTGGATTAATGAAGAGAGCTAGTTTGTTTTGCAATACTCTGGGTTTCAGGAATTAAGTCACTTTCTGCATGTCGCTCTCGTAATTCATATACACGATTCATTGCAGAAATGAGTTCTAACAGTTTTCTAAAATCCGATGCTTTCTTGAGTGAGCTTTCCATTTTCTATCTTCCTGCTTGTGATCAAAACTTAAACAAAATCTTAGCTGGAAAAATGAGTCAGCAACAACCAAAATAGCCTCTAATCGTCAAAAACTTACAGGGATTTCATTTATGTCGGTCAAAGGTATTAAAAGCATCGCAATTATTGGTACTGGTGCAGTTGGAGGGTATTACGGTGCCAAGCTGGCTGCTGCTGGAAATGAAGTTCATTTTTTGGCTAGATCCGATGCAGATGTTATTCAAAAAGATGGTTTAATCGTCGAGTCCTTGAAAACAAATGACATCCATCTTGATGATGTGAATGTTTATAGTTCTGCTGCGCAAATGCCCGTTTGTGATCTCGTGCTTATTACACTTAAAACTACCGCTAACCAAGCGTTAAGTGCCATGTTGGATTCCGTTGTGGGAGACAGTACGGTCATTTGTTCATTGCAAAATGGCTATGGGTTGGAGTCTGATTTGCAAACTCAATTCCCGAATAATCCTATTCTTGGTGGCTTATGTTTTATTTGTTCTCAAAAGATTAGGCCAGGCGTGATTCAGCACCAGGACTTTGGCAGTATCCGATTTGCTGCTGAGCCTTCAGCCAAGGATGTATTGACGCTTATTTCAGAGCTATTCACAGCTGCTAATATTCCAACCCAAACGACTGATTCATTAGCGCAGGCTCGTTGGGAAAAACTGGTCTGGAATGTCCCTTTTAATGGTCTGTCAGTGATTCTTGATGCAACAACCAAGGAGATGCTGGATGACAGCAAAAGTCGGGCATTGATCAAAGATATTATGCTTGAGGTGATTCGTGCTGCTAAGGCGTATGGTTGCACTTTGGATGAGAGTTTTGCGGATAAACTTATGAATTTGACGGATGATATGTCGCCGTATTTTCCGAGTATGAAAGGCGATTTCGATAACTGTCGTCCTATGGAGCTATATGCCATTTATGAGACAGTTCTCGAGGCGGCTGGAAAAGTGCAGGTACCAATGCCAAAGACTCGAATGTTGAGTCAGTTATTATCTTTCATGGATCATGGATAGAGCCTTCAGTTGAAGGCTCTTCTGAGTTTGTTTCAGATGGTGCTTAGTGAGCGGGCTTATGTACTAAGGTGTCAGCACTGGTAGTGCTGGTTGATGCTTCTTTGATGTGCTTCTTCGATATGGCGCTGCTGCCAATGGAAATGTGAGAGGACGTAATCATTTCCTCATCTATATCGTCTTCGCATTTGTAGACAGGTCTCATGTCGTGATCCGCGACTTCTTGATCCGAGGTATGAATGGCACCCGTTGGCTTTTTCTTAGAATCCATAATTTCTGAGAACATCATGTAGCGAGCCTTCATGTAGGCATCTGCTTGTTCTTCAAACGGAGAACGGTAGGGTGTAAGCACCAAATCGAACACCATGAACATACAACCAATGGATGCCCAAGCAATAAAAATGCTTTCACTGGTGGCAGCTTGGAGGTTCGGTGATTGGGCAAGGAAGCTAGTAAACAATTCGATTAACTGTTGGGAAAACACCACTAAATTGAAGTGAGAGAGTAGCAGTGGTATCCATACTGCAAGGAAAATAGGGAAGAAACCAAAAGACCATAGGAGTTTTCTAAGAATATAAACAGCAATACGCTTTCTGTTTTCTTTTCTTAATTCTCTATCATGCTTTAAATCAGCCATGTAACTTTCGCGGAGTTTCCAATAGTCGTTCAGGTATTCTTCATTTGTTATGTCTTTCGGTTTCATCCAACAACCTCATTTCCTAACAGTCAATTTGAGTCATTAACAGATCGCTAGGGAACCTATAAAGTCCCTCGTCCATGCATTAGCAGATCGTTTAGCTCACAACAGCGTTGTACTCATTTGGGGCATCTGATAGAGTCCATGCACTGTTACTTTAACAGTAAAAAACGACACAGAGCTCTCAAAACAACACGTAGATTTAAAGTATATTTCCGATTACTCCGCAAAGATATGATCTTTTTGTCATTATTTTTTTCTAATCTTTCGTTTTAATATCGGTCTGCGGATTTTTCGACGACGGACAGTTTATGGATACAGCTGACTCAACCTTACTTCCTTCTGTAACGCCAACGTTACTGACAGGCCAGGATAGATTGCCATATAGCTTTGCTAAAAAGCATGGCGTTGTCTTGCAGATGAAGGAAAATGAAACGCCAATTTTATACATCAAGAATGAAACGCCACTGTCAGCTTTCACTGAAGTTCAACGCATCTTAAATTGCTCTTTTGACGTTTCTGAAGTATCAAACGATGAGTTTGAAAATTTGCTGGCTGAGCAGTATCAGAATCAATCCAGTGACGCCATGCAAATGGTTGAAGGCATTGGCGATGATATGAATTTGGAGTCATTGGCTGATTCGGTACCGGAGAGTGAAGACCTTCTCGAGCAAGAAGATGACGCGCCGATCATTCGTTTAATTAACGCGATTTTAACTGAAGCAATTAAAGAAAATGCCTCGGATATTCATATCGAAACCTTCGAGCGCAGCCTGACGGTTCGCTTCCGAATCGATGGGGTTTTGAGGGAAATTGTTCAGCCTAAACGTCAATTAGCGCCATTGTTGGTCTCCCGTATTAAGGTAATGGCAAAACTGGATATCGCTGAGAAACGAATTCCACAAGATGGTCGTATTTCATTGAGAATCGCGGGTCGGGAAGTGGACGTTCGTGTATCTACTATGCCCGCATCAAACGGCGAGCGAGTGGTGCTTCGTTTATTGGATAAGAACGCAACGCGCCTTGATCTGTCGCACTTGGGAATGGTCGATCGTGATTTCAAACTGATGAGGGGGTTAGTTAACAAACCTCACGGTATTATTCTTGTTACAGGTCCAACCGGTTCTGGTAAAACAACCACTCTTTATGCTGCGCTGTCTGATATTAATGATCAGAGTCGAAACATTCTTACGGTTGAAGATCCTATCGAGTATAACTTGCCAGGCATTGGTCAAACGCAAGTAAATACAAAAGTAGATATGACGTTTGCTCGTGGCTTACGAGCCATTCTTCGTCAAGACCCTGATGTGGTGATGATTGGTGAGATTCGTGACCGGGAAACGGCTGAAATTGCAGTGCAAGCTTCCTTAACTGGTCACTTGGTTTTATCAACGTTGCATACTAATACGGCCGTTGGTGCCGTGACGCGTTTGCAAGATATGGGCGTTGAACCATTCTTGATTTCAAGTAGTTTGTTAGGTGTGCTAGCCCAGCGTTTGGTTCGTACGCTTTGTAGTAGTTGTAAAGAACCGTATCAGGCAGATAATGCAACGAGAGAACTACTTGGCTTGCCTGAAACTACTGCGGAACCAGTAACCTTGTACCGTCCTACAGGATGCGATCATTGTAATCACAGTGGCTACCGAGGCCGTCAAGGTATCTACGAACTGATTCATATCGACGAGCATTTACGAAATCAGATTCATTCCTGTGTTGGTGAGCAGGAAATGAGCAATTATGCGAGAACGTTAACGCCAAGTATTCGTCAAGATGGCATGGAAAAAGTACTTCAAGGCATCACAACAGTTGAAGAAGTGCTTCGTGTAACCAGAGAAGATTAGGTTTAAGTTCCATGGCAGCATTCGATTACATTGCATTAGATAACCACGGCAAGGAAAAGAAAGGCGTTATCGAAGGTGACAGCCCTCGCCAAATACGCCAAGCCTTGCGTGATAAAGGTTTTACGCCGTTAAGCGTTGAACAGGCAAAAGAAAAGAAGTCGGTAGGCAATCTTTCGTTGTCATTCAGTGGGCGTGGCAACATTTCTACGCCAGATCTTTCATTGCTTACACGTCAAATGGCAACTCTGGTTCAATCCGGCTTGCCTCTTGAAGAAGTTTTGCAAGCAGTGGCGAATCAAAGCCCGAAAGCAAGCATCAAATCCATGATGCTTGCCATTCGTTCTAAGGTGCTAGAAGGGCACAGCTTGGCTAACGCGTTGGGTGAATATCCTGGCGCTTTTCCAAAACTATATCGTTCTACCGTAGCTGCAGGTGAGCATTCAGGGCATCTTGATTCTGTGTTAGAAAGTTTGGCAGATTATGTTGAACGCCAGCAGATGGCAGTTAGAAAAATCAAAATGGCAGCAATTTACCCTGTTATTTTGAGTTTAGTTGCCGTAGGTGTTGTAGTATTCCTCCTCACAACGGTTGTGCCGGATATTGTTGAAGTATTCGATACTTCAAAACAAGAACTCCCGCCTTTGACCAGTGGTTTAATCGTTGTCAGCGACTGGGTGATGAATTATGGCCAGTACCTGGCATTGAGTATCATATTGTTTGTTGTGTTTATTAAGTTTCAGATGACTCGAAGCGAAGGCTTTGAGCGCAAAGTGCATCAACTGTTATTGAAGCTTCCGCTTATCAGTCGTATCGTACAAGGTGCTGATATTTCACGTTTCACCAGTACGCTTAGTATTTTGACATCCAGCGGTGTACCACTGGTTGAGTCTTTATCGATAAGCTCAGAAGTTATGCAAAACAGGGTGTTACGTGAAGCTATTAATGTTACTTCTGAGAAAGTTCGTGAAGGTTCAAGCCTGAAAAAAGCATTGGAACAAACAGGTAAGTTTCCACCTCTAATGCTCTATATGGTCGCCAGTGGTGAAACGTCTGGTGAACTAGAAAACATGTTGAAGCGAACGGCTGAACAACAGGAGCGAGAGCTTGAGTCGTTAATTTCTACCTTGGTAGGGCTGTTTGAACCTCTCATGCTCCTCTTTATGGGCGGTATTGTGATGGTTATCGTAATGGCTATTATGATGCCGTTAATGTCAATGAATACGCTTGTTAATTAAACCTATAAGTAATTAATAAAATTTAGAAGGACTTTTTATGACTCGTCTTGGTAACCACAAAAAGCAATCAGGCTTTACTCTTATCGAAATTCTTGTGGTCCTAGTGATTCTTGCAACTTTGATTGCGGCAGTTGCGCCTAATATCCTTGGCCGAAGTGATGAAGCACGTGTAACCGTTGCAAAGTCGGATTTGAAAGCCATCTCTAATGCCTTGGATCTTTATAAGTTGGATAACTTTACTTATCCGACCACAGAGCAAGGTCTTGAAGCTCTGGTAACAAAACCAACAGGTTTCCCAGAGCCAAAGAACTGGAATAAAGACGGTTATCTTCCAAAACTTCCAAAAGACCCTTGGGGTAACCAATATCAGTACATCAGCCCAGCAGACGAGAAACCGTTTGATGTCTTCACTTTTGGCTCTGATAGTCGAGAAGGTGGTGATGATCATGCCGCTGATCTGAGTGTTTGGGACGAGTAAGTTTCGTTTTTGTTCTGAGTTGCTCGGATTGATAGGCACACACCATCAGATGAACAAAGCTCGTGGCTTTACGCTGATTGAATTACTGGTTGTTATGGTTTTGATTGCGGCACTTTTTAGTGCCGTAAACATTACTACAGGCACTAAAAATTCAAAGCGTGATTTGATAGAAGAAGGAAAGCGTATACAGGCTCTGTTTACCGAAGCCAGTCAACACGCCATTCTATATAACCAAGAAATTGGTTGGTATTTCGACAAAGAAAACTACTCCTTTCTGAGCTACGACTTTGATGATAACAAGTGGGCTCAGCTCAATCAGAGAATGTTCAAGTCAAGACCGGTTAATTATGAAATTGAATTGACTGAGCTTGATGGTGTTCCAATTGCTGAGCGCCTGAACGACATATATAAAAATCCTTCATCTCCAGAGGATAACGATGCGCTTGTTCCGTCAATTGTGTTTCTCTCCAGTGGTGAATATTCCAGTTTTGAAATGGTACTATTTGAAGAGTCAGATTCGGATTGGCAGATTAAAATAGTGTCTGATGGCTTTGCTGAGGCAGAGTTGGTTTTACCCTTCGATTTGGAGGACATTGAATGATGCTCAAGTCAATGTCTTTTTCGAAAATAACTTCTACCTCTGCGTTTCGTGGCTTTACGTTAATTGAAGTCATGATTGCTCTGATTATTTTCTCTGTGATTGCTGTATCTGTGGGGCGATCTGCTTCCATTTATATCAATAATGCGGCCAGGTTAAATTTAAAAACAGAAGCGCTGATTATTGCCGAGCAAGAGATGAATACTTTCATTATGGAACCAGGCTTTCCGGCCTCTAAGACAACGACCTACGATTTGGAGATGGGTGAAAAGACCTGGAGTATCACAAGAAAAGTTACTTCTCTTGCTGCAATTACATATATTAAAGAAATTGAAATATCAGTTGCCGAAAAAGGGGAGTTGTTTGGTAAGGATTATCCTGTTATTACGCTGAAAGGGTATAAAGGAAAGTATTGATGAATATTCAGCGTGGCGGTGGGTTTACTTTACTTGAGGTGTTATTGGCTATCGGTATTACGGCGTTGATAGGAATTTCCTCATATACCTTGTTAAGTCAAACCATTAGGACGCGCGATCATTTGTCTGGACAAGCAGATGAATTAAGACGTTTTCAGTTAGCGACAACCATCATTCAACAAGATTTGAGACAAATTTCCGCTAGAGTTATTCGTGACCAGTTTGGTGATTATCAACCTTCTTTGAGGCTCGGTGGTTACAGTCTTTATGGTGATGTTGAATTCACAAAGAGTGGTTTATCTAACCCATTAAAAAACCGTCTGTCGAATTATCAGCGGGTGGCGTATCAGATAAAAGATGATCAATTGGTTCGATACATATGGCCGGTCTTAGATCAGGCTCCAGATACTGTGCCAAGGGAGCAGATACTATTAGAAAACATCGCTCAGATGGAAGTTAAGGTTTTGGATTCTAAAGAGTGGAAAACTGAGTGGTTCCCTGATCCTTCTAATACCCCGCCTGCGGATCTAATAAGGTTGCCAGAAGCCATCACAATTGAAATAACAACAAACTCTGAGCAAGTACATCGCTGGTTAGAGCAGATTGTGAGTTACTGATGAGTATGCCTTCAATTCGACATCAACAAGGTTTAGCGCTCGTTTCCGTGTTGTTTATCACGGCTCTGGTGGTGGCCTTAATTACCGCAATTTCTCATCGCCAGTGGCTTGATATTCAGTTAACCAGTAATTTAGTGTTTCGAACGCAAGCCTTCCATTATGTTAAATCGGCAGAGCTTCTTGCGACTCAGGGTTTGTATCTAGACTGGGATATTGCCCAGAAGAGCAATGAACCATTGGTTGATGACTATAAAGAACAGACCTTTACTCACAAATTATTATTTCCAATTGAAAATAATCAAGGTGCAGTTGAGGCTGAGTTATTTGATTTGCAAGGCCTGTTTAACTTGAATGGCTTAGTTGATTCTAATAATAAAGTGATTCCTGCAAAGCTTGAACAGTTAAAACGGCTGATTGCTCAAGTTGCTACCAATAATAATCTACAAATTCCTTCAGATATTGCCGAGTCCATGGCGGATTGGATTGATGAAGATAATTCGCCAACGGGGCTTGGGCATGAAGAAGGGGATTATCTTGTTTATTCTCCTGCCTATCGAACACCCAACTATTTTTTCTCAAGTGTCGATGAACTAATGTTGATGGAAGGTATTCAAAAAGAACCTGTTCTCTTTGATGTTCTGTCTCCTTTCTTTTCTGCGTTGCCTGAGCGAGCTACTCAGTTAAACGTAAATACAATTCCTCGAGAAGTTATTCTTTCACTGGATTCAAAAATTACAGAATCTGATGTAGATACTTTGATTGCTGATCGAGAAAAGTTAGATGAAGGCTACAAAGATGTTAATACGTTTCTTCAGCATCAGGCATTTGCCGGCGTAACAGGAAATTTAGATGCAAATGATTTTACCGTAGCAACCAGCTTCTTTTTATTGAAAAGTCGAGTGTTTTTAGGGGATCGCGTCGTACAAGCCTATAGTGTACTATTTCGTGATCCTGCGGATGGAAAAACTCGTGTTATAAGTCGAGATTTAAGTAAGAGATATATACCAGACCCTAATAAACCGCTCTTTACATTTTAAGAGACAGTAAACAGAAAATAATATGAAAGAAAAAGGTTACCTTTTTTTACCCGATAACTTCGATACTTTTACTGTCGAAGAGTGCATAGATCATTTGAATGTAGAGTTTGTTCGATGGAGCGATTTAACTCGCTCTGTGGATCAGGTTCAGAGCTCAGTTTCATTAACTGAAGTTCAGGAACATCTATCGCACTATCCTGTTGATCAGCTTGTTGTGATTTTACCACCGACGTCTGTGTCTATGATGGAAGTGACGGTTCCAACTAAAAAGACTCGTCAACTTAAGCAGGCGTTGCCTTTCATAGTTGAAGAGCAGTCAGCGCAAGATCCGGATAGTCTTCTTTTGGTGTCAGATTACAAGCCAGAAGGTAATCAACTAAATGTCATTACTCTTGATAAGACGCTTTTAGAAAAGACGTTATCAATTTTTCGTTCACTGAATATTGATGTTGATGATGTGTATTCTGTTGAACAGTTATTACCAACGTTGGAGCAACAGCTATTGATTGCTACCGACGATGATATGGCGTTTGTTTCTCATCCGAGATCCAAACCCATTTATCTGCCGATTAAACAGTTGCCATGGGTGTTAAAGAAATTCGTTGCGCAGGCAGAGACAGATGACTCGTTATTAAACATAAAGCTCGTTATTTCTGAATCATCTACTCATTCGTATGCCGACTTGCAGGAGATGATTGAAGTTGCCTTACCTGAAGGGCAGGCAGTTGATTTCTATTCGGATAAAATCCCTGATTTATATTCTTATTTAGTGTCGTTCGCTGGCACCGCATCAAATCAATCTTCTTACTTCCAAAGTCTTTTAGTTGGGTCATACAAGCCTAAGAAGCAGTCCAATCAATGGTGGAATGTATTGGCGCCGACGTTGGTCTTTGGTTCTGTGGTTCTGTGTTGTCATCTAGCGTTGACTTTGTACAGCGGATGGCAGTATCAACAAAAAGCCAATGAGCTTCAGTCTCAGATTTATTCAACGGTCAAGAAAGCCATCCCCAATGCACGCCTGGAAAAGCTACAAAGTGATCGGGCTTTACGTTCAAAAATTAAGTCGACGTTATCTTCCGGCAGCGGCAGTACTGCAAGTGCTCAATTAAATAGCGTGACTTCAGACATTATTACTGCGCTTGTTACTTTGAGTAAGGAATCGAAAGGGAAGGCTCAGCAACCTTATGTTCAGCGCTTATCTTATCGTGCAGCGACAGGTGAAACCCAGTTGGAACTTCATGCTAATTCGTTTGCACAAGTTGATAACTTTAAAGAAAAACTTGTTGGCGCGGGCTATCAAGTCACAGTTGGATCAGTAACTAATGACGGTGGCCTTTTCAAAGGTCGAATCATATTGGCGAAGGAGGGCTAAAGAATGCAAATTACAGAAAAGCTAATTCAATCGCCTTTAGTACAGCCACTGTTGGTTCAGTGGAATCAACTGTCAACCAGAGATCGTCTGGCACTGAAAGTACTTTCAGGGTTCTTTGGTATATTTGCTCTCTACAGTTTGGCGGTAAAACCTGTATTGGACTTTGAGGTAGCTCAAGCTAAGTATTACGAAAGTCGGTTAGAGTTTCTTAAGGAAATTAAGAGTTACGAGCCAGAACTAAGACAAGCAACTTCTGGTGGTAAGCAATCTGGTGGGGCATCTACTTCCCTGATCAACCGTTTAGCAAGATCGAATGGAGTCGGGATCAAGCAGATTAGTCCTGATCGTGATAATCAGGTTCGAGCTACGTTTGATAATGTGAATGCACTAGCTTTACTTGGTTTGGTTCAGGAGCTTTCTGAAAAGCACGGTGTTGTAGTGATGCAGGGAACCATTGATCGACGTTCGCCTGGAAAAGTGAACGCTAAATTGGTATTCGGTAGCTAAACTTCAGAGGTTTCTTCAAGCTTTGTTTTATTTTGGTGTTCAACGAGTTACGTGCTAGCTTATAGTAAGAGCTAGGTGTTTAGGGAGAGTTAAAAGTGGGCGATAAGTTCGATAAAAATGACCTGCGTTTTGTTAAAGCTGACAAGGATGCTGCCGGCGATCTGAAATCTTTGCTCCTTCATGTATATGAAGATGAGCCAACTTTCCGTTATCTTTTCAATGCGAACAAGCCCGCCTATTCTCAGCGCGTTCGAGCAACCATTCGTGAAGCCGTACACAGTTATTTTGACGATGATCATACCGTGATGTGCTTATACCATAAGCATCAGTTGATTGGTTGTGTGTTCATTGGTACGTCAGACGAAGAACTGAATGTAACTCATAACCCTATCTGGTACGCCAAAATGGTGCTCACCGCAGGGTTTGATGCCACTGATCGCTACATTAAGTATCAGCAAACGCTGGTGACTTCTATGCCTCAACATCCATGCATTGTTCTTCCGCTAATGGGGGTTCATCCAAAATTCAGAGACCACGGTTGTGGTCATTATCTTATGGAAGCCACTCTCGAATACTGCGAGAAGTATTACGATAAACCAGGCATTGGTGTTGAAGTAGCTAATCCCGACTATGTTAAATTCTGCGAAGGTTTTGGTTTTGAAGTAATGAACCAAATTAACCTTGGAGAGACTTCTACTACTGTACTCTATAAGTCTTTCAATTGATTTCGGCGTTCATTGCCGTATCAATTTCAATCTAACTAGGACATCCCATGAAGCAATATGATTTATTTGTAATCGGAGCCGGGTCAGGCGGCGTCCGAGCTGCTCGTATGGCTGCGGCACAAGGCGCTAAAGTCGCAGTAGCTGAATCCCGTTATTTTGGTGGTACATGTGTCAATGTTGGTTGCGTACCTAAGAAGCTGTTTGTTTATGCCTCTGAATACTCTCATATTGCTAAGTCATCGCAGGGGTTTGGTTGGGACATCAATATCAACGATTTTGATTGGAAAACCCTGCTGAATAACAAAAACAGTGAAATTGATCGCTTAAACGGTATCTACGGACGTTTATTAGATAACTCCGGCGTCGATGTTTTTGAAGGCGAAGCAAGGATTTCTGGAGCTAGTACCATCAAAGATGTAGCTGAAAGTGAGGGCACTGTTTCCAGTACTCATAGAATCAGTGTTAACGGTGAAGAGATCGAGGCGAAGAGGGTATTAATCGCTACCGGTGGTTGGCCGGTGAAGCCGGATATTAAAGGCGCTGAATTGGCGATTACCTCCAACGAGTTTTTCTTTCTGGATGAGTTACCTAAAAAGGTCGTTGTCGTTGGTGGCGGTTATATTGCAGTTGAATTCGCCGGTATCTTAAATGGCTTAGGTGTTGAAACGGTGCTTTCTTATCGTGGAGACAAAGTGCTTCGTGGTTTTGATGAGGATGTGCGTAGTCATCTTACTGAAGAATTATCAAAGTCCGGTATTCGTCTTGATCTGAATCGTTCACCCGTTGAAATCGTTCAAGCCGATTCTGGTTATCGTGTCGAGTTTAGTCAAGGTGAATCAGAGCGTGCCGATTTGGTAGTGTTTGCTACGGGTCGAAAGCCTCTGACGGAGAGTCTTGGATTAGAAAACACGTCTATCGAGCTGGATGCCTCAGGCGCAATCAAGGTTGATGAGTTCTTTGAAACATCTGAGCCAGGTATATTTGCTCTGGGTGATGTGATTAATCGAGTTCAGTTAACCCCTGTGGCTCTGCATGAAGCGATGCGTTTCGTGGCTAATGAATTTAAGGGGCTTCCTAAACAGGGCATGGATTACAGTGATATTGCCTCGGCGGTCTTTTCACAACCTAATGTCGGTACTGTTGGTCTTAGCGAGGAGCAAGCTCGTGAACAGTATTCGAATATCGACATTTACCGTTCAAGTTTTCGGGCCTTAAAAGAAACCATCTCTGGTTCTGAAACTAAAACGCTGATGAAAATTGTGGTTGATAAAGACTCTGACAAAGTCATTGGGATGCACATGGTCGGAGACCATGCAGGGGAAATTATCCAAGGGTTTGCTGCCGCCATGAAAATGGGAATTACCAAAACTGTGCTTGACTCTACGGTCGGTATTCACCCAACCAGTGCAGAAGAATTTGTGACTATGAGAGAGCCTGTTTCTTAGAGTTTTTTGTTTAGAAATTCCTGGGATTTACTTCAACATTTGTTACGCTTGTATTTGAAGATAAGAGTGGCTAAACAAGCCACTCTTTAACCACTTCTTCAAGTTCTGATTTCTTAAAGGGCTTGGATAAATAGGCATTCATACCGACTGCTATCGCTTTCTCATTGGCCTCTGCAAGCGCATTTGCAGATAGGGCGACAATGGGTGTCTCATTGTTCAAACTGCTGTTGTTACGTATCTGTTGAGTGGCTTGATAGCCATCCAGGACAGGCATTTGAATATCCATGAATATGATGTCGTATTCTTTCTGACGGCACTTCTGAACGGCTTTAAAACCATTCTCGGCCACATCCACGGCGATACCAATCTTTTTGAGCATTGCGACAGCAACTTTTTGGTTTACCGGGTTATCTTCTGCAAGGAGTGCTAAACCAAGTTGCTCGCCATCCACGTGAATAAAATTTTGAGATCTAACTTGATTGTCAGCAATTGAAGAGGACTGACGATACGGAAGTGTTAATGTACAAGAGAAGGTTGAGCCTACACCTTCCTGGCTTTGGACTTTGAGGTGTCCGCCCATCAGTTCGAGCAGGTTCTTGGAAATAGATAGCCCTAAGCCAGTTCCTCCGTATTTACGAGAGGTCGATGTGTCTGCCTGATTGAACGATTCAAACATTTTCGACAGCTGTTTCTTTGAAATACCAATGCCGGTGTCAACAATATCAATGGTAAGTTCGAGTTGGTCAGCTTTGATTTTTTGTTGATGTGTACTGATTTTTACAAAACCACTCTCAGTGAACTTAATTGCATTACCTGCGAGGTTCAGTAGCACTTGTCTGAGGCGGGTAGGGTCGGATTGAACTGCGAGATCAAGATTAGGATCCATCTCTAAGATGAAGGGAAGGTTTTTATCCTCAGCGATAGGTTCAAGTGTCTGATGAACCCCTTTAAGTAGCTCAGGCAGTCTGAAATAGACAGATTCAATATTCATCTTACCACTCTCAATACGAGAGAAATCCAAAATATCATTTACGACCGTGAGTAGATGTTCTGTGGAGTTGATGGCGGTTTGGACGTAATCGCTTTCTTCTTCCGAGAGTTTGCTGCCTTGAAGGAGCTGAAGCATACCCATCACGCCATTCATTGGTGTTCTTAGTTCATGAGACATGACGGCTAAAAACTGGCTTTTTGCATAGGAAGCTGCTTCGGCTTGTTGTCGCGCGTTCTTAACTTTTCTTAAGTCTTCCGCTCGTCTGGTCTCATGTATCTCTAAGCTTTCAGCTAAAGAATTAACGTTTTTCTGAAGATGACCTAACTCTGATTGAGTTGTTATGGCAACTCGAGCCGAGTGGTCTCCCTTGGTCAAAGTATGCACTGTTCTAGACAGTTCTAACACGGGTTCAGACAGAGAACGGCCGATTCGCCAAGCAACCAGCATTGCAAGTAAAATCGCAGGAAAACCAATGGATAAACCGTGAAGAATAATCTGATTGTGCTCTTTTCGAATTTGATCGCTTGAGAGAAGAACCACAACACGACCCAATTCCAGATTATCTATGGTTTCTTTTTTCCCTTGCATTCCGATATCTCTGAATGCAACTGGCTTATATATTACGTGGGAATATTCATGAAGGTTAGGGCGGTTGATCTGGCGGCAATCACCACGTTTGTAAATTAGAGACTTTTCTTTAATGACTTTTACACAGAGTACTTCTGGGTCTACTAAGGCGTGGTCGGCATGTGGGTCCAGATAACTTCCATCGCCACTAAAAAGAAGAAGTTCTGATGAGGTGGCCAGTTGAGCGGCAAGTAACGTACCTTTCTCGTCAAATCGATCAATAGTATCGCCAAAACGTGTATAGATAAAAAAGGTCACCAATAACGTCACAATCAGAAGCGAAGGGACCACACCAAGAAACATAGTGCGTTGAAAGATGGTCATATGATTGAAGTTCATAAGTGAACATCCTTAGCTTCTTTTCTTGTAACAGTACTGCTAATTTCTGATCTTAGCGGCAGGTCCAGAGAAAGTGTTCGCGCCGCAGTAGGGTTGGTTTCGTACTGCTGTGTTTTGGTGAAATAGATGCCGGGGAGGTATTCGTCGTTTTGAAATTGGTTAGAGAGTTCGATGGCGGTTTCCGCAATGTTGATGTCAGTAACGTGGAGTGATGCGATACTGCCAGCCTGAACAAAAGCCTTGTTTGGACCAAAGATAGGTTTGTGTTCTCGGTAGGTGCTGAGCATGATTGCCCGAAGTGTAGCGGTATTGAAAATGCTGTTGTCAGTCAATGCAAGAACAGCATCATTGTCTTTAATTATTTCTTTAATATCTTTATCAAACTTAAGCGAACCATAGCTACGGTATCCTGAAAGCTTTACGCCTTCTGCTTTGTTCGTCGCTAAATATTTATACTGAAGTTCTGAGTTTCTACTGTAGAAAACAGCAATATTAAGATCTTGCGCCATTACAGTTTGGGCTAACGTTAGCTGGTCCACTGGTGATGGAACAGGAATTAGGAACGCACTCGTGGTTATGTCTGATTCATTTGGTTGGTGGCAAACATACAGAATTTGCAGATGTTCTAATTCGTTACTTATTTGGCAATCGTAAAAAATAATGTTGTCTTGAGGGCTAAGATTTGAAGGTATAGAGCGTCGAGGTTTAAACCCATGATTGAAATAAAAATCAGTCAGTTCTTTAGATATCTTAGGGGAAATAACGTAGAACTTGGGCTCTTTAGCGTGTGTGAGACTGGACGCTAATAGAAAAAATAAAGCAGATACGATTATTCTTATGTTTTGTTGTAATTTCACGTTAGGCCTCACGGTCGTCATCCTTGAACCGCGTTGTAGCAATCGTTAATTCCGCACAGGAATATGATTTGGTGCGTCAAGAATATAACAAACCATGCTTTGATCCAAACATTCGTGATTATTTTGACGGGGAATCTTATGAGTGGTCTTGACTGATCCGAATGTGTTTTTCATGTGCTCTATAAGTCCTGCGCCTTTCAGAGAGTCTCTGAATAAGGCGCAGGATATAAGCGATTAGTCTCTGACATTTAAAATGTGGAGTAGGTTGTTCATAGGTTCCTTAAATATTAGTGCTTGATATTAATTCGTTCGCACGCTTCATGACTCGGTTTGCGGTCTTAACCTTTCGTTTCTTAAGGAGAATATCCGCAAGATTTAGGTACTTATCTGCCATGGCTTTTCGTATAGATATCAACGGAGGGAAATTGTCAGGCAAGTCTTGAGACAGGGTTTCAACTTCCTTATAAAGCTTATCCATTGAAGAGACTTGTGTTGTGGCGCTTACCTTTGATGTAAGAGTTTCAAAACTGTCTTTATAAAAGACTGTGGCGGCTTGATATGGATAGTCGAGTTCTTGTCCTTCGGATATTTGCTTGCTGTAGGCAGAAAGCTCAGTAATAGCCTGTTTAAGTTGTTGCCCAAGAGCCAGTAGTTCTGCAACCGATTCTGTTTTACTGAAAAAGACATTCCCTACATCAATCAGTGATTCAAGCTTTGAAACATCATGACTTTTCATGGCTGAGTTAAATTGCTTTTGGTAAACCTTTGACTCAATTGAGGTAGGAATAGGACGATAGTTATTGTCTATGTATTTCAATTCTTCCAGAAGATAGAAAATACCGGACCCTGTTCGATCATAATTACCTTTTCGGAGTGATGCATGGAGTCTTTCATCAAGTGCTTGAATGGCTGCCTGCTTTCCTCGAGTAACCGTAATTGCTTGTTTAGTTAAGATGTGGGAGTCAGGATAAAAATCAAGGATTTCGTTGAGGAGCTTTTCTGCTTTAGGGTAATTGGGGTATTCATGCTCTCCGTCATTGAGTGCTTGATCTACTTTCTTCTCATAGCTCTCAATGAGTGCTGGACCGTGAGCTCGAAGTAGACCTTGCTTTTCGGTCGCAGTGATCGTGTCGAGGTCTTGAAGTTGGTTTAGAAACTGATTTGACGGTATTTGGGTTAAGCCTTCAATGAATTCGCTGTGGGCAACTCGTTTTGCAAGCTCAGCTTGAATGCTGTCCAGCTCAAGATGTTGTTGGTATGTAAACCAAGATGCGACTCCAATTGATCCTACAAACCCTGCAGCTAAGGCAACTTTGGGCCATGGATTAGCGGAGAAGGATTTTATGATGGTCGAAATATCTTGCGTACGATCTTTGTCATCCAAATGGAGCGCTTTTTGTAGGCACTTCCACTGAGATGCATTTAAGTGGCTTGGCTTCTTAGTTGTTTTCTTTTGCTCTTTCGCTTTGTTGGCGGGTAGCCGGTCATATGGGTGTTTACTGGTCAGAAGTTCATAGGCTAAACAGGCAAAAGAGAATACGTCATCTTTGAACGAGGGAGCTGAGCCTTCTAAAAGCTGTGGGCTGGCATAAGCTGGTGTATATCCACCATTCACCGAAGTTAGTTGATTAGAGTCCGCAGAATACTGATCCTGATTTACTTGTACGGCTTGAGCAACACCGAAATCTAATAGTTTGATATGGCCATTTCGGGTTAGGATGATGTTCGCAGGCTTCAGGTCTGTATGAACGATGCCTTGTTGATGAGCATAAGTAAGTGCGGCACTGATTTGCTCCAGAAGTTTAATCGCCCCTTTGAGTTTTAACCCCTTGGGCTTTGAGCGCTTGATAATTTGATCAAGAGTTTCACCGTCGAGATATTCCATAATTAAAAAGTGGATATCGCCATCAGAGTCAACATCGTATAAACGTATAATGTTGGGATGTGACAGTCGGCGGGTTTTGTCTGCTTCCTTCATAAGAAGCTGTAGGGCTTCCGGTTGCTTCACAAACTCAGGTTGAAGCACTTTTATAGCAATGTATCCGTCTTTGATGCCGGCTCGTTCCAGTAGGAGATCTTTTGCTCGATATATGTCACTCATGCCGCCAGAACCAATTTTTGATTCAAGCAAATAACGATCTTTAATACACTGACCTTCGAGAGACTTAACTGGTACTTTTTTACTAATTGAGCGATTTAAATCGGCTTGAGTCTTATCATTATCGATATCAGTAACTGTTGACTCAGAAGAGGTGGGTGTTGCCTGGGTTTTGGATTCAGTTGCTTCGACGTTTTTCGCGACTTTTTTATCAGTCATGAGGACCTCGCTTTCCTTAGCTTTAGACTCAGAATTTTCTATCGTGTGCCCTTGTTCATTCACTTCAGAACAAAATGAATGAACATCCTTGGGCGTTTTACCGTGAATGAAATGGCTCTTATTATTCACTGACTTCAATGCCGCGAAGTTTAACACCAGCTTCCTGTTTGGAGCGATGGCATATTCAATGACGTTTAAAGATTCTTTTTCTTTTGTGGATTAGGTCGCATCTTTCGAGTTGACCTACTTTCGCATAAAAACTAACCTCCGCCAGCATGAAGATCCTTGATGCAAATGCATTAGACAAGATGTCGAAAAGGGGAATTTCAATGGATTGCTATGGAACACGGATATGTTGTTAGAGTTAACTGTCGTTAGCTACCATCGTTTGTCATCACGACAAGAGGCGGTGAAAACCTTTGACCAATTTGGTGGGACTATTGGCCGGTCAGAAGCCTCAGACTGGTATCTTCCTGACCCTGAGCGTGTTGTGTCTGGGACGCATGCCCGTATTGAAAAACGCGGCACGTCTTTTGTTATTACGGACCTCTCTACCAACGGTTTGTTTGTCAATCGATCTGTCACCCCGCTTGGGACAGACAATAGCCATGAGCTTAATGATGGTGATTTTCTTTCTTTGGGCGAGTACGACATTGAAGTTCGTTTAATCGTTGAAAGTACCATTGAACCTCAAGTAGCTGTAACTCCGGATTTTAATGATAACTCTGTCGCCAAATCTGAACTAGGGGGCGGTATTCCTTTATCTGACTTCTCAAAATCTGAGTTTCAAGGCGCGGCAGATCCCGTATCTCATCAAAATGCAGCTCATCAGAGCGGCATAAATGCCGACTCAGTTCTATCAATGGATGCAACCTCAGTTTCCAGTGCATTAGATGATGATTTTCTTCCCCCGCAGCCGAACATTATTCCCGAAGAATGGGCCTCTGAATTTAGTAATTCCGTTGTTAGTGCTGACCATGCTAATGGAGCAAGTACTAATAGGGTCAATACAAATACGGTCAGCGCTACTTCAACTGTTATGCATGAAGGCATTACTGCTGGGCACAATGAAGTTAAGGAAACAGGGCACTCCTTTGCTCCTTCAACCCTTAATAATAACCCTGAACGAGTTGGCCATAGTCAAGGACATGAATTGTCCGCCTTTATGAAGGGACTTGGAATCTCTGAAGATATGATACCAACTGAAGCGACTGATCAATGGTGGGAACAGTTAGGCGGATCTTTCCAACAGTTGCTGATGGGGTTAATGGACACACTAAGGGCGCGCTCCTCTGTGAAAAGTGAATTTCGTGTGAATCAAACCACTTTTCAGCAGAAGGAAAACAATCCGCTTAAATTCTCCGCAAACATTGATGATGCTTTCCATAATTTGTTCAACCGTAAAGGTCCTAGTTTCTTACCGGCAGAGCAGGCCATTAAGGATGCATTTGAGGACATTAATCGACACGAAGAAGCGATTATGGCGGGTGCAAAAGCCGCAACCTTTGGTGTTTTAAATCAATTGTCTCCTGACGTTATCACCGCTCAAGATTTCAGGAATGGAGTATTCGATAAAATGACGCCATCAAGAAAACAAGCCCGATATTGGCAGACTTATGTAGAACTTTATCAAGACGTTAAGAAGGACGCTTCTTTGGAAAATAAGCGAGCCATGAACGATGAATTTACAGCGGCTTATGAAGCATCGCTAAAAGGTTCTGAAGAATAAATACACTGTTAACAATCATCTGGCTTTATGAATGATTGAATTACATACAGATTACTAAAGTTTTCTCGAGGACTATGAAATGAAGGGAATCAAGCGCTTCTATCGTTCGTTTTTACTGGTTGGTCTAATGGCATCTGCTTTGATTGGTTGTCAGAGTATATATTCCGTTTTTCCACCATCAACAGATTTTCACTTTAAGGTTTCGGATTCGCTGAATCCTGATCTTGACGGACGTCCGTCGCCTGTGGTGGTTAAAGTCTATGAACTGGCATCTCGTACACGATTTATCAACCAAGATTTCTTTGTGCTATACGATGCTCCGGCGTCTGTTCTTGGTGTTGATCTGCTAAAGACAGAGGAGCTTGAGTTTCAACCCGGTGAAAATTTTGAGTTCAAAATGTCATTGTCTCCCGCAGCTCGTTATGTCGCCATGGTTGTGGCTTATCGAGACATAGAAAAAGCTCGCTGGAAAGCAATTGTCGAAGTTGATCCGACTGATTACGAGAATCTGTACGTCTATATGGATGAGTTAGCTGTTTACATTCGTGAGCATGATCTGGATATAAATCGTAATGAAACCCAGCAGGTTGCCAAGAGTGATGAGTCTGCCGCTGATCTTGAAATTCCTGAAGAAGTTAAAGACGCAGCTCAGGAAGCTGACATAGAGGACGTAATGGAAAAGCCAACAGCTAAAGAGTTGGCCACCGACGCGAAAGATGTATTAAAAAGCAAGATTTAACTTGTAGGACATGAAAATAAAAGGAAGTTATAGATGAGTAATGTCAGCCGAGTTTCATGGAACGAAGGAATGTTCCTGAGACCACAGCATTTTCAGCAGCAAGACCGTTATTTTACGCATACTCAGTCAAGTCTGATGGCTCAGATTAATGCTTATGCCTGGGGTGTTCATGATTATGAAATTGATGAGCAGTTTCTGGCACTAGGTAAATTTGGGTTACAGCACATCAATGGGATATTTTCGGATGGCACCTTGATCCAGCTTCCTAAATCGGACGAGTTACCAGAAGTTATTGATGTTCCAAAAGGGTGTAAGGATGAGTTGTTATTCTTGTGTTTGCCTGTCGATAAGTACAGTGGGATTAATATCAGCAGTGAAGATGATACCAGCATAACTCGTTTTAAGTTTTTAGATCATGATGCAGTAGATAACTCCTTGGGCGGCGATGCCTATGAAACCATCCAATTAGCAAAACTCCGTACAGTATTGAAATTAGAATCTGATGATATGTCTGGCTATGTTTCGATTCCTGTTGCGAGAGTTATCGAATTAACTGAAGACGGTATTGTTCGTCTTGATAAAAAGTTTATTCCTCCGCTGTTAAATGTGCAGCATAACTCAAGATTGCTAACATTGATTCGTGAAACTATTGGAATGATTCGCCAGCGCGCAGAAGCGCTCTCTGCTCGTATTTCACAAGGGCAGGGGCGAGCCAGCTCGATTGCTGATTTCTTAATGCTGCAAGTGCTGAACCGTTATGAACCAATCTTTAAACATATCGTTTCAACCTCAGGTATACACCCTGAAGATTTGTATATTCATTTCATATCAATGGCTGGTGAACTTGCTACATTTACGGCAAAAGATAAGCGGGCCCCTGAATTTGAGAAGTACCAGCATGACAACCTTACAACTGTTTTCGGAAATGTCATGGTCGCTCTCAATCAGACATTAAGCGTGGTGTTAGAGCAGACGGCGTTAGCATTACCGCTGGAACAAACCAAGTTTGGTATTCATGTCTCGCCGATTAATGATAAGTCTTTGCTTGAAGATGCTCAGTTTGTCATCGCGGTATCGGCTGATTTGCCTAACGATGAAATCCGTAAGCATCTTCCTGCTCGTATAAAAATAGGTTCGGTTGAGCAAATTCGCGATCTTGTAAATAACCAGCTTCCCGGAATCACTATTACCGCTTTACCAGTTGCGCCTAGGCAGGTGCCATACAATGCTGGTTATCATTATTTTCAATTAGATAAAGCAAGTGACTATTGGCCACGTTTGGCTAGCAGTGGTGGTATTGCTTTGCACCTTTCAGGAAATTACCCAGGGCTCAAAATCGAGTTGTGGGCTATTAAAGGGTAGTGATTGTAAGGACGGTAACGGGATATACCGTCTGTAGTCACTAAAACATGCAAACAAGGATTTGTTGCAGATGACAGATAAAACAATATTAAAACCTCGTCCGGGTGGACGAGGAGCAAACAAACCTACCTCAAGTAAAAACACACCTGATACTTCTTCGTTAGACGTAAGTGATGATAAAACGGTGTTGTCGTCGAATGACCGACCCACTTCTGTACGCCATAAGGCTGAGATAGTGGCTATTGGTGATAATCTGCTTATTGATGAAGCCAGTACAATTTTCTCCGTCATTGCCAAAATTCGTAGTACTCCAAAGCATCATGATGTAAATACCCTGAAGCGTCAGTGTATTGAAATGATTAAAACGTATGAGCAGGCGTTACGGCATAAGTCCATTTCGGGAGAGCAAATAGAGTCGGCCCGATACTGTTTATGCTCATTTATAGATGAAACTGTTCTCAATACTTCTTGGGGCGGTCAAAGTGAGTGGGGGGCTGAAAGCCTGCTCTCGACTTTCCATAATGAAACTTGGGGAGGAGAGTATTTTTATACGTTGATTCAATCTTGCATTGCCAATCCTAGTGAACACCTGTTGCTTCTGGAGCTTCAGTATCTCTGCTTGTCTCTGGGCTTTAACGGAAAGATGCGTATTGAAGAACGTGGGGCTGAAAAGCTTGAAGAAATACGGGAACAAGCTTACCGCGCAATCCGGACACAGCGAAACGAACATGAAAGGGAGCTGACACCAACTTGCAAAACCAGTGTTGAGTATGGTTCCTCAAGCTCAAAGGAATTTCCACTGTGGGTGTTGTTGTCGTTGATTGGGGCACTTTTGATTTCGGTGTACATGTTTTTCAGCTATCAAATTAATGACTACTCAGATGGAGTCTACCGTGAGTTGAGCGCGCTAGTTCCTTGGACTGAAAGCGAACCTGAAGTGCTTTCAATTAAGAATAGGGATGAGTCAGTTCGTTTAAGACAGCTTCTTCAGACTGAGATTCAACGAGATTTACTCGAAGTCATTGATTTATCAGGTAAGATCCGTGTACGAATTTCTTCAGATAATCTGTTTAAGGATAAAGGGACGCAGATTAAAGAAGATTTCATGCCGGTCCTAGCAAAGTTGGCTCGTGCGCTAGAGTCAATTTCTGGTCGAATTCTGGTTGCTGGGCATACCGATGACGAAACCATCTTTTCAAGTAAGTATCCTTCAAATTGGCATTTATCGTTAGCCAGAGCGAATGCCATTTCGGATGCGCTCGCAAGTAAGACCGATCTACATGGACGTTTATGGCCAGAAGGTCGTGGGGAAGCAGAACCTATCGTTCCCAACGACTCGGATGAGAACAGGCGAATGAATCGCCGTATTGAAATAGATCTTCTGCCATAAGTTTCACAACAAGGAATTAACCATGTCTTTAAAAGGATTTGCAAAACGCTCAGGGGCTGCACTTAAGTCCCGCTGGGTTGTCACAACCATAGGTCTTCTTGCTCTAGCTATTTTACTGTGGTTCGGAGGGCCGTTGATTGCTATTGCGGGTGTTGAACCCTTGGCTAGCCCAGTAGTTCGATTGCTCGTTATTCTGATTATTGCTGTTGGCTGGGGAATCAGTAATGTTCTGACTCAAGCTCGTCAAAAAAGTCAAAACAAAGAGGCCGTCGATAGCCTTTTAAATGGCGATGAAGACCAGCAGCAAGATGTGATTGCTCAGCGTGATATTGAGATACTCCGTAAGAGGATGCAGCAAGCCTTAGAGATTTTAAAGAGTTCAAAATTCAGTAAAGGCCGGGATATCAATCAATTACCTTGGTACATGTTGATTGGGCCTCCTGGATCTGGAAAAACGACGGCGTTACATAATTCGGGGCTCGAATTTCCGCTTCAAGAGTCGATGGGGGTAGATTCTATCGAGGGCATTGGCGGGACGCGTCAGTGTGATTGGTGGTTCACCAATAAAGCAGTATTGATTGATACGGCAGGTCGCTATACCACCCAAGATAGCCATGCCACACAAGACTCCCAGGCTTGGCAAGGTTTTCTTGGGTTATTAAGAAAATATCGACCTCAACGTCCGATTAATGGTGTGTTGATGTTCGTCAGTATGGCTGATTTGTTGGCACAAACGCGTACAGAACGAACCATTCATGCCAGAGCCATCAAGCAAAGAATACAGGAACTACAAAACCAATTAGGCATGATGTTTCCTGTCTATGTCGTGTTTACCAAAGCAGATCTTATCGCAGGGTTTAGTGAGTTCTTCGACGACTTGTCAAAAGAAGAAATGGAGCAGGTTTGGGGGATGACCTTTGAGTTAGACGCCGAAGACCCTGAAAAAGGAGTAGTAGCTCAGTTTAATAAAGAATTTCACTCAATTGTTCGCCGTTTGAATCAGCGATTGAACTCAAGATTACAGTTCGAACACGATCTTGAACGTAGAACTCTTATTTATGAGTTTCCAAAACAACTTCGTTTACTGCAGTCAGCCGCGGATGACTTTTTGAAGGAGATATTTTCTCCGAACGCCTTTGAGCAATCTCCTATGTTGCGGGGTGTTTATATTGCCAGTGCCACTCAAGAAGGGGTTCCTATTGATCGGGTGATGACTCAACTTGGTAGCAACTTTGGCTTAACCGAGCCGCCACTACGTAGGCAAACAGGCGAGGGCAAAGGCTATTTTATCAAGCGACTTCTTGAGGATGTGGTTTTTCCAGAAAGAAACTTGGCATCCGTAAACCAGTATCATGAGAAGAAAAATCGTTGGATACGTCACGGAGCACTAGCAATAACTACTATTGCCTCTTTGGTATTGTCGGGCTTTTGGCTTTCCAGTTATCAATGGAATAAGGCACTAACAGATGAAAGTGCTTCCGCCATTGCTCAGTATAAAGAAGTGACAGGCGGAGAATTAAGCGAGGAAAACGATATTGTTTCACTGGCTACGGCGCTAACTATCTTGCGGGATATGCCTGCTGGTTTTTCGCAGCATCTGCCAGAAGATGGCCCAAAGAATATGGGGCTATATCAAGGAGAGAAGTTAGGGCAACCTGCCAGTGCCGCTTATACGCGTGCGCTTCATGGCTATTTTACGCACTATCTGGTCAATGCACTTAAGACTGAAATGGTGGTTAATTCTGATCATAGAGACTACCTATACGAAACGCTTAAATCGTATTTGATGCTTTTTCAGCCTCAACATTTTAACTCCGAGCAGGTGCGTTCATGGTTTGCTCTCTATTTTGAAAGAAAACTTCCGGGAGACATAAATCAGGATATCAGGCAGGAGCTGTCTGAGCATTTAGGCAATCTATTACAGCAAGGAATGAGTGCTCGTATTGATCATCAATCAGTTGCCGATGCGAGAAAACTGCTAATGACAACACCTCTTGCAGAGCGTGCCTACCAGAGGCTTAGAAGAGAGTTTCTCCAGAGTCACATTCCTGATTTTCGTTTAAATGATGTGCTTGGTACGGACAGCCTCAATGTCATTAGACGAAAAAGTGGAGCTCCCCTGCATGAAGGTATTTCAGGGTTGTACACTTACAAGGGGTTTCATGGAATCTTTCTGGTTGAAAATGAACGCATCATTAAACGCTTGATGGAAGACAGCTGGGTATACGGTGATGACCTTAATTTCATCAATGAAGAAGGGGCAAACGATTTAGAAGAACAAGTACAAGATAAATACCTTCGTGATTATGTTTATTCTTGGCAGAACTTCTTAAACGATATTGAAATTCGACCAATTACTAGTGTTGATCAAGGTCTTTACATCACTAAAACGCTGGCAGGTCCTGAGCAGCCGATTCAAAGTATTTTCTCTGCTGCGAAAGATAATATGCAATTAACCAAGCTACCACTGTCAGAAAATGCTCAGGCTGTTTCAGGGCTGGCGGAGAATGCTGCGGATCTTGCACTGTCTCAGAAAAAATCTCGCTTGAGTCGAATGCTTCCTGATGAATTACCAAATGTATCAATAGACTTACCCGGAAAAGCAGTTGAAAACACCTTTAGAGATTATCTGAAAGTTAATCCAGAGCAGTTGACAGAAATTTCAGCGGCCATGCGTAAGTTGTATTTATACATTGAGGAATTATCGGCTCCTGGTGCAATGCCAAGCCAAGCATATATTCATCAATTAAACAGCAAGAAAGGGGATCAACTGAAAACTGAGTTGCGTCGTCTAAAGAACGATTTACCTGATCCTTTCTCATACTGGTTGTCTGATCTATCCAGTCAAACAACACGTATCTTTGCTCAAGGCACGAAAGAGCATATTAATGAAGCATGGGAAACTATAGTCCTGTCTGAATATCTACGAGCGATCAAAGGGAAATATCCTCTAAATAAGAGAAGCTCAAAAGAAGTTAAGTTGAAAGACTTTGAGAAGTTCTTTGGCTATGGCGGGACTATGGATAAGTTCTTCAATGACTATCTGGCCCGCTTCGTAAATACACGTAAATCGCCATGGACCTTTAAACGTAATATTGGACTGGATTCTAAGGTATTGGATACCTTTCAGCGAGCGGAAAAGATTCGAAAAGCATTCTTTGAACCAGGAAGCCGTAGCTTAAAAGTAGAGTTTGGTTTGAAGCCTGTCTTCTTGGATCGCAATGTTTCTCATTTTATGTTTGAAGTAGACGGGCAAGAGCTTTCATATCGACATGGCCCAACAAGAACTAAGCAGTTTATCTGGCCTGGAGAGGGTGAGCAGCTTCAAACGAGGATGATCTTTACTCCTCCAAACGGTGGGTTACCTGTAAACACTACCTTGGATGGAGCCTGGTCATGGTTCCGCTTGTTGGATGATATAACTGAGACCAGACCAGAAACTAAGAAAGATAAGATTCTGCATCTGGCATCTCAAGGAAATACGGCCCGTATTAAGTTATTGCCTAACAGCGTAATTAGTCCCTTCTGGAATCCTGAACTGGAGAGATTTAGATGTCCGATGGCTCTTTAAATGATGGGCTCGGAATATGTGGGAAAATTCCGAGCCGAGGTGATTTTCTGGCTCAAGGTTTACCGATAGGTTTCGTTGATAGCTGGAACGAGTGGCTTCAAGCGGTTCTTGCGGTCAGCAAAGAACAACTAGGAAGTGACTGGCTTGATTGCTATCTCACTAGCCCAATCTGGCACTTTGCGTTATCGAGTCGTGTATGTGGAGATTCGGCTATGGCGGGAACCTTGATCCCAAGTATTGATCAGGTTGGTCGGCATTATCCGTTCGCGATAGTGAAAGAGGTTGAAAGCACACCTCTACAAACCTGGTCTGATTCTCAATGGACGGAAGCCATTGAACCGAAAATTTTGGAAACCTTGGAAGACCACTTTCATTTAGAGTCTTGGATTCATGAACTTGCTAAAGAGCAAATTCCTTGGCCAGAATCTTCAAAGATGACGGCACAGATTGCCTCTAAAGAGAGGACGGCTAAAGGAGTAATTCTGGAAGCATTGGACGACACTGATCTGAATGTTCAAGGGCTCTTGCATCAAAGTTACTGCGATCAATTTGGTCGTTATTGTCTCTGGTGGACGCAAGGCTCTGAGGAAGTGGCGCCTTGTATGTTGGTCACTAATGGCTTACCTCAAGTTAGTCAGTTCAGCGGGATGTTGGATGGTAATTGGGAGCAATGGGGTTGGCAAAGAAAGCAAATTATTTGTTAGAAAGAGCTTCTGACTAGGTGTTGCTTAATAAGAATAGGGATGTGAAGACGTAATGCAGGTTGTTTCTCATGCTCAAACTCATGTGGGCTTGATTCGTAAAGTAAATGAAGATGCGTGTTTGGAATTGCCTGAATACGGGATTTGGGCCGTTGCGGATGGAATGGGTGGCCATTCAGCGGGTGATATAGCAAGTCGCTGGGTATTAGACGCAGTAAAAGCTGCTGTTCAGGGCGGAGCTCATAAAGCGATCACCAAAGAATTGCTTGTATCGACAATTGAGGAGGCCAACGCCTCTCTTCAGCGTTATAGCCAGCAGCATTTAGACGGAAATACCGCAGGGACTACAGTCGTAGTTTTATTTCTTCAACAGTCAAAATTTCATTTGTTGTGGGTGGGTGACAGTCGAGGCTATCTATATCGAAATGAGCGTCTTAAACAGACCACAAGGGACCATAGCCAGGTTACTGAAATGGTTGAACAGGGCTTGCTATCAGAGGATGAAGCTGAACACCATGAGTGCGCGAATGTTATTACACGAGCTATTGGTGTTGAATCAGAAGTTGATGTCGATGTAATTAGTGGCGAGTGCCAGCTTAATGATGTGTTTCTGCTTTGCACTGATGGGTTAAATAAAGAAATTCCGGACTCGGAAATTCAAGAATATCTTAGAAATTCAGACGTTATAGAGTCCAGTATGGCACTGTTACATTCGTCGTTAGTTTCAGGGGCAAGGGATAATGTCACTCATATCGTAATTAAGATAAAAGGATTAGAAAAGGTGGAATTAGCCGACAATCAAATTGAGAAGACCATCCCAGTTTTACATAAAATGTCATAGCTTGAGTATGTCTCGATTGTAGTTTGAATTCATTTACTTAAGATCGGCCAAAGATTGCAGGAAGCAATATTTGTTTTGATTAGGTGGTTGTAATGGATTACAGCGAAGTACTAGATATTAATACTCTGATTGCCCCAATTTCTGAGGCTTCTCCGGTTGGTGAAGATCCAAGAGCTGATATATCACCAACTTCTCGTTATTTTACTCTCAAAGATTTCCGTAATCAGGCTCGTGCGAATGAACGTGCTGCGTTAGTGGATGAAGATCTTGTCGGTTCACTGGCCAATGATTGGCGTCCTATACTTGATCAAGTCCCAGATGCTCTTGTGAGTGAAGGGAAAGACTTGGAATATGTAGCCTGGTTAATTGAGGCCTTGTGTCGACTGGAAGGTTTCTCTGGTTTGGCTGTTGGTTTTAAACTCGCTCGTGAACTTATTCAATCGTACTGGGGCGATTTGTACCCTTTGCCGGACGAAGACGGTTTGGACACCAGAATAGCACCTCTCATAGGACTCAATGGCTACGACGGTGAAGGATCTCTAATAACCCCGATTCTAAGTATTCCTATTACTTCACCAAATGGCAGTGAAGTTTATGCTACCTGGCAATTTAATCGTGCATCAGAAATCGCTCGCATGGATGAAGACAAGCAACGACAAAAGAGCGAGTCAGGTATTGCGAGTTTGTCTGATATTGAAGACGCTGTTAAAGCGAGTCCTGCCAGTTTCTATGTGGCTCTAATGTCTGAGCTTCAAAACGCGATTAATGAATTTCAATTGCTTTCAGATGCTATGGACTCGGCCATGGGAGGAGAGCCTCAGCCTACCAGTATGATCAGTAAGAGTCTGGCGAAATGTGAAGAGGCGATTCGTTACTTGGCGGGTGATCTTATCGATCAGGCACTGTCAGAAACCAATGATGCCTCGGCTGATTTAGACTCAGAGAGCAGTCTCACAGAGGACAGCGAATCTGCTCTTCTTCAAGCTAAGAAATTAGAAACCAGAGAGCATGCTGTGAATATGCTAAAAGAGGTTTCTGAGTTCTTCAGAAGAACAGAGCCTCATTCCCCAATGCCTTATGCAATTGATCAAGTGATTCGTTGGAGCGATCTTGAACTTCCTGAATTACTGCAGGAATTGATTGAAGATGGCGGAGCAAGAAACAATTATTTTCGTTTAACCGGAATTCCGGTTGGTGACTAATGATGAGTGAATTTCCTTATCTATAAGGATTTAGGACAAATTGAAAGGAGATCAATATGGAAAGTATTCATAACACGTTATCTCGGGTTCGTAAGCCGAGAGTTCACATTACCTATGATGTAGAAACTGAAGGCGCGTCTGTTAAAAAAGAGTTGCCTTTCGTTGTTGGCGTTATGGGGGATTTTGCAGGGCAAAATACAGAGGCGCTTAAACCTCTTAAAGAGCGTCGCTTTGTACAAATTGACCGAGACAATTTTGATGATGTTTTAAAACGCATGAATCCAAAGTTGTCATTCAAAGTTAACAATAAGCTGACTGACGATGGCAGCGAGTTTGCGGTCGATTTGGAATTCAAATCAATGAAGGATTTCGAACCAGCAGCTGTTGTGAGACAGATTGAGCCACTGGATAAGTTGATGGCAACTCGTAACAAGTTACGCGACTTAATGACAAAAGTGGATCGTTCAGAAGATTTAGAAAATATTTTGGAACGTGTTCTTAATAATACCGGTGATTTACAGCAACTGGCAGACGAGTTGAGTGTAGAGGAGAAGTAAGATGAGCACGGAAGCAGTAGCAGATACATTAGATGCATCAACAGAAGAAGCGGGCTCTTTGTTGGAACAAGCCATTGGAGCAACGAAGCAAACCGAAAGTACTCGCGCTGAAGAACTGTTGCGAACCCTGACTGAAGAAGCGTTGAGCGGTACCGTATCTTGGAATAAAAACCTTTCAGTTACTTTCAATGATGCCATCAGTCGAATTGATCAGCTGATTTCTACTCAATTAGCGGAAATCATGCATTCTGAAGAATTTCAAAAGCTTGAAGGCAGCTGGCGTGGTCTTAATCACCTTGTAATGAATTCTGAGACCAATGCATCCCTTAAGATTCGTATGATTAGCTTAAGTAAGAAAGAACTACATAAGGATCTTAGTAAAGCGGTTGAGTTTGACCAAAGTCAGATATTCAAAAAGGTATACGAATCTGAGTTTGGTACGCCAGGTGGAGAGCCTTATGGCACATTGATCGGCGATTATGAATTTACCAACCACCCAGAAGACATTGAGACCTTGACCAATATGTCTAATGTTGCAGCTTCTGGCTTCTGCCCATTCATTTCTGCCTCTTCTCCAGCTCTGTTTGGTTTTGATGATTGGACTGAGCTTTCCAAACCTCGTGATTTGGAAAAGGTGTTTGAATCTCTTGAATACACTAAGTGGCGTTCTTTCCGTGAAAGTGATGACTCGCGATTCGTTACATTAACCATGCCACGAGTATTAGCACGTCTGCCTTATGGACAAGCTACCAGTCCAGTTGAAGAGTTTGGATTTGAAGAGTTTGAAGTTGATGAGAAAACCCAATTCTCTAAAACAGCGAATCACTCAGATTACTGCTGGATGAATGCCTCATACGTTATGGGTGCTCGCATGACAGAAGCGTATAGCAAATATGGTTTTTGTACTGCTATTCGTGGTGCAGAGGGTGGTGGTCGCGTTGATAACTTGCCTAGCCATATCTTTACCAGTGATGATGGTGACCCGGATCTGAAATGTCCAACTGAAATTGGTATTACCGATCGAAGAGAGGCAGAGTTAGGAAAGTTAGGTTTCTTACCGCTTTGTCACTATAAGAATACCGATTATGCCGTGTTCTTTGGTGCTCAGACAACACAAAAGCCTAAGCAGTACGACACGCCAGAAGCCACTGCAAACGCTGCCATTTCTTCTCGTCTTCCATACATTATGGCGACAAGTCGTTTTGCTCATTATTTGAAAGTAATGGCTCGTGACAAGATTGGTAGTTTCATGGAAGCCGAAGATGTTGAAGCATGGTTGAATCGTTGGATTCTAAGCTATGTAAACGCGTCTGAAGGCGGTGGCCAAGAAATTCGAGCAAAATATCCTTTAGCGGATGCAAAGGTTCAAGTTAAAGAAATTCCAGGTGCACCGGGCTCGTACAATGCTGTTGCATGGCTTCGTCCGTGGTTGCAGATGGAAGAACTTACAACCTCACTACGTTTAGTCGCTAAAATTCCTGAAATTGGCGGTTAATCATTAGAGTAAATGAGTCAGTAAATTCTGGCTCATTTTCTCCAAGTTTTCATGCAGTCAACACCAAGTATATTTGTGTGATTGATTGCTTCGTCTTCAGTAACTCACGGATTGAGTTTGAATACGGCATTTTACTTCTTAGCTGAAGTCAACGTAAGACAAGGATAAGTCTGTAGTAATGTTAAATGCTCTTAATTTTGTTGATCAGAGTGTATTTGAGCGCGAAGGCGAAGGTAAGGCTTCGGCTAATCATCGTGATACCTCTCGATATAGCAACATAACAAAGTTAGACCGATTTTTAGGTGAGCAACATTCAGTTCGATCTTTACTCTATTGGCTGGATTATGTGGAGTTTGATAACGACTCTCGTTCCAAAGACCAAATTCTGTCTGTTCTTTCTCGTGCGATTTCAGATATAGACCGCTTATTGAATGAGCAAGTGAACGACATTATTCATAGAACTGAGTTTCAGAAGCTTGAAGCCAGTTGGCGTGGGCTTTTGTACCTATCCGAGCAAACGGAAGCCCATGATCGTGAACAAAAGGTAAAGTTGAAGCTGCTTCCACTGTCGTGGAATGAACTTACACGAGATATTAGTCGTGCTATTGAGTTTGATCAGAGTGAGTTTTTTAAACTGATCTATGGCAGCGAGTTTGATACTGCAGGTGGTGAGCCGTTTGGGGTTCTAATTGGTGACTATCAGGTCTCTCACAGACCGAGAACAGGGAACTCTAACAGTGACATTGATATCCTGAAAGATATTGCGAGATCCTCTGCCGCGGCGTTTGCCCCTTTTGTAACGTCAGCACATCCGTCGTTATTTGGTGTTGACCACTTTTCAGAGTTAGGTGTAGTCACAGATATTACAAGCCACTTTAAACAGGTTGAATATCTTAAGTGGCGTTCTTTAAGAGCAATGGAAGACTCTAAGTTTTTGGGTATTACAGTCCCGCAAGTATTAATGAGATCACCTTATAAAGACGACGGCTTGAGGAAAGATCTTTTCCGCTTCAATGAGAAGATTCGCTCGGCTGAGAAAGATTATTTATGGGGTAACTCTGCATATGCATTTGCTTCTGTTCTTGTTCGGGCTTTTTCGGAATCCGGTTGGTTTGGACAAATCAGAGGGCTTAAAGCAGGCCAATATAATCATGGCATTGTGACTGATTTGCCTGGTTGCCAATATGAAACGTCTAAATATCAGAAATTTGTTAAACCCTCGGTGAATGTTCTTGTAGGAGAGAGGTTGGAATCAGAGCTCTCAGAGAATGGGTTTATACCCTTGTCTTCCATTCCATACTCAGAGCATTCTGCTTTCTTCAGTAACGCATCTGTTCGATTACCACCCCTCTTTGATAAAGCCGTAGCCAATGTAAATTCAAAACTGTCATCAATGCTTCAGTACATATTATGTGTTTCTCGGTTTGCCCACTACATCAAAGTGATTGGTCGAGACAAGGTGGGGAGTTTTCAATCAGCTGATTCTTGTCAGCGAGAGCTACAAGGGTGGCTTCATGGTTATACAACGGCATCTGATAGTGCCTCTGAAGAGGTAAGAGCCCGATATCCTCTGCACGAAGGGCAAATTCAAGTAAAAGAAATGAGAGGTCAGCCAGGAAGGTATTTCTCCATTATTCGCTTACAGCCTCATTTTCAATTAGATCAAATGGCGACCAGCATCAAGCTGGTAACGGAACTAACGCCAAAGCACCAGTCAACATTTTAAGGAACGATTATGACGAACGTAAAAGAACTCATTCAACAGGGTGAACTGACAAAAGCGTGTGAAATTCTAGGGCAAGAGCTTAAAGACGATCCTCTCAGTACTGAAAAAAGAGCGCTTTATGTTGAGTTACTTTGCGTCTCCGGTGAGCTAGAGAAGGCTGACAATCAACTGGACATGATGGTTCGTCAAAACCCTGATTTTCTGATCGGAGCAGTAAACTTGCGACAGTTAATTCGCGCTATGCAATCTCGAATTGATTTCTATAACGGCGCGGATACCGCTTCAATCTTTTTTGAAGCGGATACAGAGCTTCAAACCCTATTAGAACTGCGTTTGGCATTAAAAGAAGAACGTTTCGATGATGCTCAGAGTATTGCTCATAAACTAGAGCATGCTCGTAAGAAAACACCAGTTCAGATTAATGATGAGCAGTACGCAGATGTTCGTGATTTAGATGACAGCTTGTGCGGCTATATCGAACTTTTTGGAACAGATGGAAAGTATTACGTCACCAACTTCTCGAATATTGATTATTTAGAAATAAAAGCCCCTGAATCTCTGATTGAAACTGTATTAAGACGCGTTGAAGTGTCCATCAAGGACGGGCCAAGTGGCGAGGCATTTTTGCCTGTTATATATGCAGAGAGTGCTACGCCTATGGAGTTGTTAGGCCGTGAGACGGATTGGGCTGAACGTTCTGAGCAGCTGTTCACAGGTGTAGGTCAAAAAATGTGGTTAGTCGGAGAGCAAGCTTTGGCGATTACAGACATATCATCATTCGCTTGTGGTGACCTTGCTGAAGCTCAAGATAAAGAGCCAGAAGCTGTTTAGTCCATGAAGTTGAAGTACGCCAAAGGATTAAGTCTTGAATACTAAGCAGCCATTGCAAATGTCGATTCTGGATCGATTAATGGATGACTCACCTGGAATTGCTGACTCACCAAGAATGCGACAGGGCGCGGACATTAAACAAGTTCGACAAAGTGTACGTCGCGATTTGGAGAATTTGTTGAATTCGAAAGTTCAATGGCACGTATGGCCGGATTCATATTCGGAGTTGGATAAGAGCCTTTTGAATTATGGCTTACCAGACTTCTCCAGCATGGCCATGGATTCATTAGACGGTAGACAAGCATTATGTAAGCGAATCGAATACACAATAAGACTGTTCGAGCCACGATTTGTTGATGTGAGTATATCCCTTATTGATGAAGAGCAACCTTTAGATCGAGTACTGAGGGTTCGTATTGAGGCTTTGCTTTACGCTGATCCATACCCTGAAACTATTACGTTTGATTCTGAGATTGAGCCCGTGAATTTGGGGCTAAAAGTAAGAGATTCTCTCCTATGAATGAAGAATTTTTGAAGTACTACAATCGAGAGCTTACATACATTCGTAGAATGGGTGCTGAGTTCGCAGATGCTTATCCTAAGATAGCAGGTAGATTAAAAATTAGTGATGAGACCATTGAAGATCCACACGTATCAAGATTGGTTGAATCGTTTTCATTTCTTACGGCACAGATTCGTCAAAAACTCGATGATAGCTTTCCTGAATTAACGGATGCATTAATTGGACAGCTTTATCCTGATTACCAGGCTCCTATTCCATCAATGTCAATCGTTAAAATGACGACTCAAAATCTGTCGACTGATGGTTTCTTTATGAAAAAGGGGAGTCAAATTAATACACAGGTTGCGGGCTTTAAACCTTGTAGCTTTGAAACCTGTTATGACACTAAATTATGGCCTGTTGAAGTTACTCGCGCTGAGTTTAAGAATGCTCCGTTTAATGCCCCTAAACCTCCGCTGACTGTGCCAGCCAAAGCACTCATCAAGTTGAACCTTGATTGTGAGTTTGAAAATACTGAATTTGGTGAGCTTGGAATTGATTCATTGCGTTTCTATATCAATGGTCAAAAGCATCATGTTTACCCTCTATACGAATTAATCTGCCGCCATACCGTCCAAATAGGCTTTGCTCCAAAGGGTGAACCTGAAAAAGTTAAGTTTTTACTACCTAGGCATTTAAAAACTGTTGGTTTTGATGATGCTCATCAAGTCGTTCCTTATTCGAATCGAAGCTTAGCTGGATACCGTCTACTTGTAGAGCAGTTCATTTTCCCTGAAAAATTTTTATTCTTTGAATTGGCGGACTTAAACCCTGAATGGAGAGACATAAAAGATGGGCTTGAGCTTTATCTTTATCTTGCAGAAGGTTCTGAAGAGTTAGAACGTCACGTAACCTCTGAGAGTCTTTTATTAGGCTGCACTCCAATCATTAACTTATTTACTCAGAGCCTTGAGCCTGTTCGTCTTGAAGCCTCTCAATATGAATACCGGTTGGTTCCTCAATATCAGGACGAAGAGGTCAATGAAATCATTTCAGTGAATGATGTTGATGCTTTCGACGCTTATGGTAACAAAACTAATCTACCTCCGTTCTATGCGCAGGGACATCCTAATTATCTTGGACAGAACGAGTTGTTCTGGCATACACGTAGAGAGTTTTCAGATTGGGCCGGCGGGTATTCAGAAGCAGGAACCGAAGTTTATCTCTCAATAGTTGATCGAAAGTTCAAAGGCTCCAGTGGCAATGATCATGATAGCAATACGGTCATTCAGGTGAATGCTTTATGTAGCAATCGCAACCTACCAGCGCATCTCCCTTTTGGCGGTGGAGAGCCTCAGATGGGAGTTAAAGAACACGCGGACTTAATTAAAGAGGTTCGTTGTTTAACCGCACCTACCAATACTATTAGACCGTCATTGCACGAGAACACTCGATGGCAGTTAGTGAGTCATTTAAGTCTGAATCACTTTACAGGCCCTGATGCGTCAGAAAAATTGAAAGAAACTCTTCGACTGTATGATTTTAAGTGTTCACCAGAAAATAAAGCACTAATAGATGGTATCTCTAGAGTGACGATTACACCTGGGACTGCGAGAGTTAACCAGCAAGGTCGGGTTGCAATCTGTAGCGGCAGTGAGATAGAAATTGAGTTTTCGGAATCCGCATTCGTGGGCAGCGGGATCTACTTTTTCTCAAATATCCTAGATGGTTTCTTTTCTCAGTATGCAGCCATTAATAGCTATACACGCTTGACCGTAAAATTCAGAGATCAAGAACGACCTTACCATACATGGAAGGCTCGGGTCGGTCAGAGGGTGTTGGTGTGAGTGTTGAGCAGTTAATAGACTCGCCGGGCGACTATGATTTTTATCAGGCGGTTTATCTGGTAGAGCAACAATTATCGGCTGAAGATAAAGCGTGGCTATCCGTAGGTAAGGATAGTTTTCCAAACAAAGAGCTGATTCGTTTCAAAAGCGATCAACATATTGGTTTTCCAGGCCGTCCGATTACAAAGGCCGAAACAAGACACCAGAGTGATGGAAAAACTGCGTTGGACATGCATGTGAGCTTTATGGGGCTCACAGGATCTAGTGGTGTCCTTCCTATGCATTACAGTGAACTTATCCTGCAGTGTATAAAAAATAGAGACACTGCGATGCGGGATTTCTTTGATCTCTTTAACCATCGTCTGATTTCTTTAAGTTACCGCGCTTGGAAGAAATACCGTATCGCTTGCCATCTAGAGCAAGGTGATGAGTCAAGTTCTGGTAGCGAGGGCCTTGGTGATGCCTTCAGTCGTTCGTTGGCTGCTTTGACCGGGGCAGAAAATGCTTTAGGCATTTATTACGGTGGTTTTTTCAACAAAGTGAATCGTTCGTCCGAAGGATTGCGTCAGTTGTTAACTGATTATCTTGGCTGTCGGGTAGAAATTCATGAGTTGGAAGGTCGTTGGGTAACCTTGGCAAAGCAAGATCAGACTAAACTGCCTTCAAGCTCCGAATGGGAAGGCCAATACTGCAGACTAGGGTGTGAAGCGACCTTAGGTTCAAAGGTATGGGATATATCTTCTGCAATAAAAGTTGTTGTTTTTCCTGAAGGGGAGAAACAAGTGCAACAACTATTGCCAGGTTCAGAGTTACGAAAGCAGTTGATGATGCTGTTAGATAATTACGTCAATGATGGCGTAAAGGTAAAACTACAGATCACTTCAAAGTTGGATTATTTACCAACAACAAAATTAGGAAAAAATAATTCCTCATTAGGGCAGACCGCTCGTTTAGATGTACCTCTAAACAAACGGACAAATCTTAATCAAGAGTATGCCTCTATTTAGATATCAAATTGAATGGACTCAGTTAGCGAAAGGACGCAGTAATGACAACCGTAACACTTAAAAGCCTTGTTAACAGGTTAAACCCTCAATGTCGAAATGCATTGGAAGCAGCGACTGCTTTGTGCCAATCCCGAAGTCACTTCACTGTTGAAATCGACCATTGGTTGTCCGCCATGCTTGATCAAGACATGGGTGACATTAAAATCATTTGTGGCTTTTTTGGTATTAATCCCGATGAATTAAACTCAGAAATTCAAACGGCTCTAGAAAAGCAAAAATCGGGAAATAACTCTTTACCAAGCATTTCTATCCAATTAACTAGCCTACTAAAGCAAGCTTGGTTGGATACGAGTATTCAGTTTGGGGATAATCAGATCCGGTCTGCGTACATTCTGTATACTCTGCTAAATGATGAAACCCTATCAGTGTGGGTTGCACGCAGTTCTAAGCAACTGAGCAGAATTGATGCTGAACAGCTTCTTCAGGCTTGGCCAAATTTACAGAAAGACTCTCAAGAAGCGAGTTCTGCTTCAGTCGAAAGCACCCCATCTATAAATTCAGGTTCAGCGGCACTGGATCAATTCACTATTGACCTAACGGAGCAGGCTAGAGCAGGAAAAATTGATCCAATCCTAGGAAGAGATAATGAGATTCGTCAAATGGCGGATATCTTAACTCGACGCAGACAGAATAATCCTATTCTGACTGGTGAAGCAGGTGTTGGTAAAACTGCCGTTGTAGAAGGTTTAGCTTTGAGAATCGCTCAGAGCGATGTACCTGAGAAACTTAAAAATGTTTCTATCCGAGTTTTGGATTTAGCGCTTCTTCAAGCCGGTGCAGGCATGAAAGGGGAGTTTGAAAATCGCTTAAAGCAAGTCATTAAAGAAGTGTCTAATTCTCCGGTTCCAATCATTTTATTCATTGATGAAGCTCATACTATGATTGGAAGTGGCGGTCAGGCTGGTCAAAATGACGCCGCTAATCTTTTGAAACCGGCTCTGGCTAGAGGCGAACTTAGAACAATCGCTGCCACTACTTGGGCCGAATATAAGAAATATTTTGAAAAAGACGCCGCGCTAACAAGACGTTTTCAGGTTGTGAAAGTAGAAGAGCCAAGCCCTGAAAAAGCGGTAGTCATGATGCGTGGGTTGCTACCAGTAATGGAGCAACATCATACCGTTTCTATTTCCGATCAGGCGCTACATGCTGCTGTTACTTTGTCTGACCGTTATATCAATGGTCGACAACTCCCAGATAAAGCTGTTGGTTTGCTGGATACTGCGTGTGCAAGGGTTGCAATGAGCCAGGATGCAACGCCAGCTCAAGTTGAGAATAAGCAGCGCCGACAGGCTCAAATTACTTCCGAGATTGAGGTTCTTCAGAGAGAGCAAAAAATTGGTGAAGACCATAGCGACTCCCTCGACCTTCTTCAACAGGAGTTAACTGCCGTAGAGTCAGAGTTAGAAACCCTAAAACAACGCTGGGAAGATGAGAAATCGCTAGTAGAAGAGGCACAGTCAATTGTGTCAGAGATTTCTAGTGATGCAGAGTTGGCTGTGGAAGTAGTAGACGATAAGAAAGCTCGACTGAAAGAAATTCGAGATACATTGTCAAATCAAACCGATCCTATGGTGCATTGGCAAGTCACTGACACCTTGGTTGCAGAAGTTGTCTCTGACTGGACAGGAATTCCATTAGGTCGAATGCAGGCCGATGAAATAGAGACCATCCTTTCGCTTCAGTCTCATCTTGAAGAACGTGTGATTGGTCAGAAACATGCGCTTGAGCTTATTTCTAAAACAGTCCAGACCTCACGAGCTCATTTAAGTGATGAGAATCGCCCCAATGGTATTTTCTTGCTTACTGGTCCAAGTGGCGTAGGGAAAACCGAAACCGCATTAGCCTTAGCTGAACAAGTCTATGGCAGTGAAGATAATGTCACTGTCATCAACATGTCTGAATTCAAAGAAGAGCATAAGGTCTCGCTCCTGTTGGGCTCGCCTCCTGGTTATGTTGGTTATGGCGAAGGAGGAGTGCTGACAGAGGCGGTTCGTCGTAAGCCTTACAGTGTGGTTTTATTGGATGAGATGGAAAAAGCCCATCCAGGCGTTCAAGATATTTTCTATCAAGTCTTTGATAAAGGAATGATTAAAGACGGCGAAGGCCGTGATATCGACTTCTGTAACACCACGATTATTATGACGTCCAACGTGGGTACAGACACCACCATGCGCTTGTGTGAGGACCCAGAAACAGCACCGTCTCCAGTCGGTCTTGGGAAAGCCCTTAAAGACGATTTACTGGCTGTGTTCAAACCGGCATTTCTAGGTAGGCTTAATGTCATTCCTTACCTCCCTCTAAATGAAGAAGAATTATCTTCCATCGCGAAACTACAGCTGAATAAAGTCGTAAAGCGTCTGAAAAACAACTATCAAGCAAACTTTACTTATGATGAAACTGTTGTATGTAGCATTGTTGAACAATGTACGGATGTTGATTCAGGGGCTCGTGTGATTCATAACATTTTGCAGAATCAAATCTTGCCAGAGCTCTCTCTTAAGATACTAGGAAGAATGGCTGATAAAACTCCACTAACTTCGGTTCAACTTGCTGTAGAAGAAGGAAAATTTGTGGTTGAGCTCACATAAGTAACTTTTCAATCACTTTTCGTTATTGCGTACTAAAAAGGGGTTTATATACTCCGAGAGCATCAAAGACATAGCAAGCTTTACGGAAGTGAAATAACACGGAAGCAAAAAATAAACAAGCTTGCTTTAATGAATGATCTAAATATTTAATTTGTTTATTTTTCAAAGGTTTATTGAACGGATTTCAACGCCTACTTTAAGTTGTAGTAGGTTTAAACCAGGTCGGAATTGACCAAAATTTATGCACAAGGAGCATAGCATGCAATCTAATACGTACTTGAATTATGAAGGTATTAAAGGTGAAACGACTGCGGAAGAGTTCAAGGATATGATTACTCTTCTTTCCATGGATTGGGGGTCAAGCCGTGAGCTTTCATCATTCACTGGTACTGCCCAGGATCGTGAAGCAAGTTCAACTCGTCTTAGTGATATCGTTATTACTAAGCTTCAGGACAAAGCTTCTCCAGATCTATTCAAAGAAGCAACTATTGGTAAAGGTAAGAGCGCTGTTTTTCACATCACTAAGCAAGGTGACAAGATCGAAGAAATCATGAAGATTGAGTTATCTGACGCGATGGTGAGCAGCTATCAAATGTCTGTTCAAGGCGATCGTCCAATCGAAACTATTACTATCAGCTACACCGAGCTGATGATGACTGTTACTCCAACAGATGACAAAAACAATGTTTCTGCTCCGTTGGTATACGGTTACAGCGGTGTTAAAGGTCAGCAAATGTAAGCTTGTTGCTGATTTGTCTGGCGTCATCATGGCGCCAGATTTCATTTCCTTGATCGATTTTATTAAGCGACAGGACGTCGTGAAGTTTGATCATTATCATGAAGTAGAGGCGAATGGATGCTTAAAGCCACACAAGATTCAAATACGATCAAAATAATCACCCCCCTTGGAAAAGATACTCTTCACTTAACTCGTTTTGATGCGCATGAAGGTATTTCTCAGCCTTTTCGTTACGATGTTCTAATGTATACCAATGGTGTTGAAATTGATCCCAAGTCTTTGATTGGCCAATCAGTTACTATTTCATTGTTAATGAACAAAGACGGTAGTGTTGTAGAACGATTTTTTAACGGGATCGTTAGTGAGTTGCGTTCTCTGGGGCAAAGAACACCAAAAGAGGCGGATGGCGAATTATTTCGAGACTATTCGGCAACAATTTTGCCCGCATCCTGGTTGATGAATCATAGGGTAAATTGCAGGATTTTTCAGAACGTCTCTGTGCTTGATATTGCCAAAACTCTGTTTGACGAACACAAGGTCAAATTTTTAAGTAAGTTAAAGAAAACCTATCCTGCGTATGAGTATTGTGTTCAGTATCAGGAATCTGACTGGTCTTTTATTTCCCGATTATTTGAACAAGAAGGGATCTTTCATTTTTTTGAACATGATAAAACCAAACATTCCATTGTTCTTGCAGATGATACTTCTGCATATCAACCATGTGACGAAGCTAAAGTTAAATACTCATCAGGGAGTTTAGCGGAATCTCATGTTCATCACTGGAACTCTGGCTTAAATATTACTCCCGGAAAGTACACTCAAAAAGGGTACGATCTCCAAAAGCCTAAACTATTACCTGAAGGCAGCAGGGCAGAGGGCTCAGTAATTCCTAATCAATCGAATTATGAAGTTTTTGAGTATGCTGGAGAGGGTAAGTTCACTGATCGCGCCCAATCTATTGCTAATGTACGTTTAGAAGAGCTCCAAAAAGAAACTCAAACCAGAGTGGGTGCTGGAAACTGTCGATCTTTTGCGCCTGGTAGAACCTTTGAATTTAGTGATCACGATGATAAGAGTGAAATTGGTCAAGGTTATTTGATCACTAAAGTGAGTATTTCAGCATCTATTCACAGCCAAACAGGGGCCAGTCAGACATCAAATGATACAATCACTAACAGTTTTAACTGTGTCCCTAAAGATGTGATATATCGCCCTACTGTGTTGACGCCTAAGCCGGTTATCCACGGTGTTCAGACCGCCGTTGTAACAGGGGAAAGTGGTGACGAAATTCACATCGATAAATATGGTCGTGTGAAAGTTCAGTTTCATTGGGATCGAGAAGGTAAAAAAGACAGCAAAAGCTCTTGCTGGATTCGCGTGAGCCAAACCTGGGCAGGTAAGCGTTGGGGCGCATTTTTCTTTCCACGTGTAGGACAAGAAGTACTGGTAGAGTTTATAAATGGCGATCCTGATCAGCCTATTATTATTGGTGCTGTTTATAACGCTGACCTAATGCCTCCTTATGACCTACCTGCCAATAAAACCCAAAGCGGCATCAAATCACGTTCTACAAAAACTGGGTCTGATACGAACTTCAATGAACTCCGTTTCGAAGACGATAAAGGCAATGAGTTGGTGATGCTTCATGCTGAAAAAGATCATCACTTAAATGTTGAAAATGACCAAGTGGATTGGGTTGGCAATGACAGAGCGACCACGATTGATAACAACGAAACCGTTACGATCGCCAAAGACAGAAATACCAAAATCGATGGCTCAGACACGTTAAAAATTGCTAAGAAACTGACCATTGATGTTGGCCAAGAGATCAGCCTTAAAACGGGCGGATCTTCTATAACGATGAAAAGTGATGGAACTATTACCATCAAAGGCAAGAATGTAACTGTAGACGGTGGCGCTAATACAACCGTCAAAGGTGGTGCCCAGGTTGTTGTTAAGGGCGGTACGGTGGCAATTAACTAGCCACTATTTTTGAGTTACAAAGTCGACCCTTTTTAGAGGTAATCATTATGGGGAAACCCGCAGCAACAATTTCTCACTTCCATGTATGTCCGAGATCTACAGGCCCCGTACCTCATGTTGGCGGTCCCGTTGTTGTTGGCTCAGGAAATGTCTTAATTGGTGGCCTGCCTGCGGCGCGTCAAGGTGACATGATGGTATGTGTAGGACCGCCTGATTCTATTTCGTCTGGTTCTGCAACCGTAAAAATAAATGGTAAACCTGCCGCCAGGATGGGGGACAGTAGTAAACATGGTGGAAAAATCGTAGTTGGTAACCCCACTGTAACCATTGGATAAGAAAGATAATGTTAGACAAGGAAAGTCTACAAGAGCACTGTGAAGCTTTGTTAGAGCAGCGTCTGTTTCTCCAGCGGATGTGGCTAACTACACATCAACAGCTTAAACAACATGATTCTCGACTCATTGACTCACTTAGTCTTTTGACAAGTTATTCTGAACTAGGTGATGGATCAGAAGCGCTGAAGCTCTTGTTGTCTGATAGTGATTCCTGGGTTCAAAATGTGATCGAACCTGAGAATACATGGGAAACGAATTATCTTCTGTTCCTCGCAGAGTTGTCTTTAGCCTTGGGGATTAATAAAAGAGACCATTTAATTCCTTTAATGCTCAAAACTGACTCAGAAAAGACTCGTCGCTTTGGATTAGAGTTGTTACTTAGAGACAGTAAAAGGTTACCACATGAGTATTTTGAAGCATGTTTAACGGAGCTTAATCCCATTGATCTGTTGTTGTTAGGTAAATGTGGTGATGCTCGTCAAGTTAGTGGCCTTAGATCCATAGTGACTGATATTCAAGCAGACCAGATTCAAAGAAACTTTGCCCAGTTAGGTCTTTTATTACTTGGTGAAAGAGTTGATTCAGCGGCACTGTTCTATGAACTCCTCAAACACCCGCAATATTTAACTGATGAAGTAGTTAATTTACTTGTTTCTGCTATGTCAAAAGATCGGTGCGACGCTCTGATTAAAGACTTGGCTAGTACCTCAAATATTGAGAAGTCGTTACTCATTTCTGTAATGTCTAAGTCTGCGTGTGTTCAATATATTCCGTTTCTATGTGAATTCCTTTCTCAAGAGCCCTATCGAGAAACGGTTCTTAAAGGCCTTGTAACACAACTCGGTGATGAACTGGTTCAATTAATTCCTTACGAAGCATTTCACCCAACTCGTGATGTTGCTTGGGATGTAATTGATACAAATATTGTTGAAAAAGACATCCTGGATTGGTTTCATGCTAGTGCTGCAAACCGGGCAAGTCGGCAATTAGCTGGGCAAGACTTGTCGAGCGTTAAGTTTGAAGAAGTCTTGTTGTATGGGAATTCTCTCCAAAGAAATCAGGCTGCGGTTCATTTGACCTTCAATAACCCATCCCATGCTCTGATTTGTTCTACAGCGTTGTCGGCAAGTTGTGGCAAAAGAAATGATGTCGGCGGTTCTATATGAACCTTGTAATAGAGCATCAGTCAATGCTTTTAGGAAAAGCCAGTGATTCAAAGTTAGCTACTAGACTGGATTCAGTTCCTGTTTTTCCTGAAGAAGTCGTTTTAAAGGATGAAAGGTCTATATTTGGGTCGTTTTGTTATGAACTTGATGTCTTCGAGACTGTTGAATCTCGCTATTTAGCTCTACTAAGTCAGGCATTAGATGGCTTAGAAGTTGATCCTTCGAATGATCCAGTTCTCTTTATTCCACCGTCCTATGGCTTGCAGGATCAAAATCAGTTGTCCCAATGGACAAAACTCTTAGCAGAAGCTCATCCTAATCTTGTTAGTCATGCCGATAGCCGGGTATATCCTTATGGACGGGCTGCTGCACTCATGGCTTTGTCTCATCTTCAAGAAATATTCAAACATAGACCTGATGGCAGAGTTTGGTTAATGGGGGTCGATAGTTTGGGCGACTTTAATCTTCTTGATCTCTTGGCTCAGGATGGGATGTTGTTAGACGAGTCAGGTGAGGGTATTGTTGCCTCTGAAGGTGCAATCATCTTAGGTCTTCGAAGATCGACTCATGGCCTAACAGTGAATTGGTCTGGATCAGATGCGAATATTCAAAGACATAATATCCACGACCAGGGTGACATAGCAGTAGAGCAGTTATTCCATAACGTTGTCGATCAAATGAATACTGCACTTTCCTGGATCTATTTACCGGATAATGGCGACGCTCAACTAACTCAAGCTTGGTCGGATAAATACCGAGTTCTCGCTCCTGTTGTTTCTAAGCATACACAAATGAACTTCTCTACCGTTTTTACTGGCGAACTCGGTTCAGTTGGTGCTCTTTATCGCTTCTTTCATATTTATGAGTCTTATAGAAAAGAGCGCCTTGAAGGCCTAACACTGCAATGTGAAATTTCAGATAAGCTCTACCGAGCAATGGCGATATATAATTGGACGTCAATATAGAGCCTAATAGAAACACACAATAAAACACCAGTTAAATCCCACAACTCAACTGATCATGAATAGTATTCACTTCTGTTAGGCTTTTTGGCCTATTTCCTTAAATTTATACTCTCCTAAACTCGAACTCTTTAGAAATTTTGCATTTAGTTAAGTGCTTTAACTACATAGAAAATCAGGTGTATGTGCATTCGTATAACGCCAAAACCATGAACTATAAGGATTAGGTAACAGTGTTTGAGTCAGAAATTGCAGCATTAAAAAATACCAAGTTTACACCGTACTGGCTCGACAGTTCTGACCGCCCTGAAACTGAAAAAACACTGATTGATCACATTAAAACTGACCTGCTGATTGTAGGGAGTGGCTTTACTGGCTTGTGGACAGCAGTACAAGTGAAAGAGCAGAATCCTGAACGTGATGTCGTTGTAATTGAAGCTAATACCGCTGCTATTGGCGCATCAGGGAGGCCAGGGGCAATATTGTCACCTTCATTGATGCATGGAATGGAAAACACCCATCGTTTGTATGAACCCGAAATGGCGGAATTAGAACGTCTTGGTCAAGAAAATATGGATCAATATCGAGAAACGATTGAGAAATACAATATTGACTGTGACGTTGAATGGAGCGGCGAATTGATAGTCGCTGTCGATGACCAGGGGATAGCTGATATTGAGCACGAACATCAGCTTTACATTAAATACGGTCACAATGCCGTTAAATTATCGAGGGAGGAGCTTCAACATCAGATTAATTCCCCTTTGTTTAAACGAGGACTGTGGTCAAAAAAACGGTCGGGAACCATCAATCCAGCCAAGATGGCATGGGGCCTCAAGCGAGTAGCAAAAGAATTGGGTGTGATTTTCTATGAAAACACCCCAATGATGAGTAGCACCGAAAAAGATGAAAGGCTCTTGGTCAAGACTCCAAAAGGCAGCGTAGTTGCTAATAAGGTGATCTTGGCGACAAATGCTTTTACCAAACATAAACGAAAAATCAGTACTCGAGTAGCAGCTATTCGCGACCGAATCGTAATGACAGAGCCATTAACGCGAAAACAGCTTTCTCAGTTAGGCTGGAAAAATCGACAAGGTATTTTTGATACTCGAACACAGCTTAATTACATGCGTCTGACTAAAGACAATCGTGTGCTATTTGGCGGTCGAATAGGCTATTTCTTTAACAACAATACTGATCCTGATTTCGACAAAACCCCAACACCGTATATTCCGTTAGTCACCAAACTGTACAAAACTTTCCCTGCAATATCTGGTATCAAAATTTCCCATGCGTGGAGTGGGCCGATTGCTTTGAATAATAAAATGACCATGCACTATCAGCATTTTCATGATGGAAAAATGCTGTATGCCGGTGGCTATTCAGGCTTTGGTGTGACCGCCAGTAGGTTTGCTGCCCGAATAGCTTTAGCTATTGTTGATGATGTTGATATTCCTGAACGAAAGCTGGCATTTACCAAAACACTTCCGGCTTGGATACCACCAGAACCCTTTAGATGGATAGGAACCAAAGTCACTTTCTATGCATTAGATACATGCAAAGAGAAGGGTGGATGGCGGGCAGCATGGTTGCATTTAATAGGAAAGTTAGGCTTTCCTTTAAAGCCATAGAGTGTGAGTGAAGAGATGACTACAGAAGAAAAATTGAGCTTTCAGTCGGTACTTGAGGCGTTTAGTAATGACTTTTCAAACCAGAGGTTGGACTCCGTTATTGAGTATTTCTCTGACCATGCAGAATACCGTGAACTTGGAGGGAAAGTTATTGTTGGCAAAGCTAATATCAGACAAGCACTTCGACGAGTGTTTGAAGGAGCTTATGGAAAGCTGACATTTATTCCTAAACATATCCTTATTAACGAAGACGATCGTGAAGTCTGTTTCGTTTGGATGTGTCAGCATAACTTGATCGACAAACCAGGCTTAAGCCGAACCAATAAACTCATTTTTACTTTGCTTAAGCTTTGGTACGGAAAACGCTTTCATTGGGAAGGTGTCGATTACTTTATTTTTGATGACCAAGGGAAGATTGTAAGTAAACAAACTTATGGAAAGTCTCAGATGCCGAGGTTTATTTCTGGTGTGTTTGATTATTAATTAACGATCTGCATAAATGAGGTGGGGTTATGTGAAGTATAAGAAAGTAACCCTAGTAAAGCAGGAGGCATAAAAGGGGCACAGCCCCTTTTTTATTGTCTGTAAATATCGCCTGCGATGGCGTATTCACCGTTTGATAGGTAAGACGTGAGTGTATCTTCATCTTCGGTAGTGCGATCTAGAATCGCTTTGCCCGTGTAGGTCCCGTTTGTGTCACCACAGTTAGAAACTGTTAACTCTAGGTCGTACATGTTGTAGTTGGTCTCGATGATGCCAAACGATCCAGTGAATACACAGCCATCGGTATCATTGCCTGTTATGTCTCCATCTGCATCAATGGTGTATGTCTCTGTGTAAGTGCCGTCAGAATCTGACCAAATGTCAGTAATTTTTGTTAATGATGAATTGTCGTTGTAAAGGTCATTGAAATTTGCCGTAAACGTTGAGATCTGAGTGCCATTAACCCGCGCACGACCTGTTAATGTGTTGCGCTCGTCGACAGTGCCAGAAATCACATATCCATCTTCAGGGCTGCACGAGAAGTCATTGCCATCGATAGCCATAGTTCAAATAGACATTTCACCGTCTGATACATACCAAGCGGCTTCGCCGTTTTCGTCGATAGCAGCTTTTAGCGTGTATTGAGTGCCGCCGGTTTCGGTGACTGTACCTTCCCAAATACCGCCCATGCTTGCATCTGATGTAGTGCTCCCACCGCCACCAGTAGAAGGAACGGAACCTCCGCCACCGCCGCCACAAGCAATAAGAAGAGAAGAAGATAAGGCTAATACAAGTGCTTTTTTCATGATGTGAACTCCTTTTTCACACTTTTTTTATCATATTCAAACCTTTAGGTTTTAACATGTGTTTTAGTATTGATCGTTTCGGTTCTGCTTGTCCATAACTTCCCATAACGAACATCACTTATTCGCTTATGAAATAAACTAAAGGCAAAATGATGATTATTGCTACTACAGCAATAATCTAAAGCATTGATGAACTGTTAAGGATATCTCGATATTGAAGTCATTTATTGCTTATGTTTTTGACTTCCTCAGAGGTGAGTATCTGAACTTGTTTTTTTGTTTTAGTGTAAGCCCAACTCTTGGGTTCTTATTTATAAAAAGCCAGGTTTTCCCTCTCTCATGCATTGGGTAACTGATAAGGGCCGGTTCGTTCCCTAGGGCAATCGCTATGTGTAGCCGATGGCTTGCTGCAAGAAATGTTAGTGATGATGGGATAGTTGATCATTAAACCGTTAAGCTGAGCACTGAACGCTATATTTCGGTGGTTAAGGCTCGATGGAATGCCCGTACTAAAACGGCACCGGGCAATGACCGGGTGATTATAATTTTTTGCTTACTTCGATACCGTTTAGGTCTTAACTAAATGTTTAAAAATGAAATTTTTTGGAACTTTTTGATTCTCAGTACGTCTATTTACTAAACACAATGAATTTAACTATTTCTTAAGGTTCACTTAATGGCTCGTTCTTGGTTGACATGTCTACTTGCTTTATTGGTTGCTATGCAATCCGTAATTGCTATGGCAGCTGATCACCAAGTTCATGTGACTGAAAGCCAGCATATCGTTTTCACATATATCGATGAGCAAGCCCTATCTCACGAATCGTCTCACTGTGAGAATCAGGGTTTTCAAACTGAAACAGATAAGAAACCAGATTCCTTACTTTCGACATTTGAATGTCCGCATTGTTGTCATACCCATACCTATCTCTCAGATTACTTTGCTCCAACAGTCGTTGACTTTCTGGATAACGGTAATTCCAATTACGCCTTTACTGACCTTTCTTTCCTGATCTCACCGGATCATCGCCCTCCGAGAAGCTAATCGTATTCTCATTTTGATTTAAACAGTTTATTCAAAATTGAAATTGCGGGTTGTCGACGCCTGTCGTCAGTCGCTACCTGCAGATTAATACGATTATTAGGAAATGATTATGAAAACTTATATTGCTGCTATTTTCTCTGCTACTGCTCTGGTTTCTTCTGTGTTTGCTTTACCTGCATCGGCAGGTGTGGATTCAACGAACGTTATTGAAATCATTAATCAGGATCAACAAGGCGGCCACTTACGACTGGTGACTGCGTCTAAGGAAGGTGATAAGACACTTGTTACAGGTCTTATTACTACAGATCATGAAAACAGATTACCTTTGGGGCACATTGATGTTGCAGCCTATTCTGCTCAGGGCAAACTGATTGCTGAAACCACAGCAAGCTATGCGCCAAAAATATTAACAGAATCTTCTCGCAGGCGTGGCGGGTTGCGCTTTTCAACTAATGCCTTACCAAAACTTCCTTCGGATGCAGTCGTGAAGGTGGCGTTCCACCGGAATGAAACCCCATCAAATTCCAAGCCAAAACATAATTTTAACGTTGCTCAATAGCTTAGATTTAACGGCTTCGATTGGGCTTTCAGTAGGCTTTTGACTGTGAATTCAGTTGTTTAAATAAAGTCCTTATTTCAGGGTCATTTGGCCCATGTTTGATCGAAGCCAAAAATCTGACTTCTGTTTTTTACATGTAACTTTTTATATGCGGGCTGTTTCGTCTTTAAAAAAGCAGCACGGCCTGCAAACGGATACAAATTAGGATAAATTTTATGAAAACTTCTTTCGTTAGTATTTTTTCTGTAGCAGCTATCTCTGTTACTGCTTTCGCTTCTGTTTCTTTAACGTTTCCTGCATCAGCCAATGAGATTTCTTATAAGGTAGAAGTGGTTAATCAAGGTCAAGAAGGGTATGAAGTTAAAACTGTTCGTGCATCACAGCAAGGCAATACAACGGAAGTGTTTGGCAAACTTAAAGGGAAGCCTAAATCCGGTCATGTTGATATCGCAGCTTATTCATCATCTGGTGAGTTATTGGCTGAGACAACGACTAGTTACTTCCCTAGTTCATTATCTTCGAAAAGAAAGAAAGTAGGGGGAGCTCGTTTCTCTACGGATGTTTTACCTAAGTTACCTTCTGATTCGGTTATCAAGGTTGCTTTTCATCGAGATGAGAACACGTCTTCAATGCCAAAGCATCGTACGAATACAGCTAAGTAACACAGCTGCATAACATCATCAAATAACGTTATTTACGAAATATGACGTTTCTGAGGTTGGGATGTTTGGTCCCAATCTCAGCCCTTAAGAAAGATAGATTTGGGGACAAAACAAATGGTCTTACGCATATGGAAACAATCGTTTCTAGGGGCTTCGTTTGCCTTGATTTTACCGTCATTCGTCCTCGCGGATATGACAAATAGAAATATTTCTGAAACGGCTAAAGTGGACATGAATTGGTCTTGGTTTAGCCGTCAAATAGAGCATCACCCGGACATTATCGCGGTTCGTGAAAATATGAATGCTGAGTTTGCAAGATCAGATGGTATGAAACAACCAACCTATAACCCGGAATTTTCAACCGATTGGGAAAGGGAGGGCGAGGATAATAGTTACAGTTTTGGTTTAAGCCAAACAATGGATTGGTCTGATAAACAAGCGGCAAGAATTCAACAATCAAAGTTTCTTCGAGAAGTGGTGAAACAGAGATATGAATTAGCATTGCAGAAAAAAGCGGCTGAAGGGCTTACGGCTTTAATTGGCTGGCAGGTTGCGAAGCAGCAATCGGAGCTGGCTTTATCTCAGGAGGTTCGATTAGGTGATTTGTTAAGTCTGATTCAGAGACGGCAACAAACAGGCGATTTAGGCGAGGTGGATGCAGAGCTGGCTTATCTTAGTTTATCGCAAACACTTAATTTGTCGGCAAAAGCTCAGGCGGAACTTAAGCAGGCGAAAACTCGCCTGGAGGAAGTACTTCCTGAGTGGTCGGCCGAGTTACCGGATAAGTGGGCAGGGTCTTTGGAAGGTGCCTTGTTCTCTGAATCAGAGAGTCCTGCCAATCGTTTAGTCGCCATAAATGACATTGATCAGTATCCGTCTGTGCTGGCTGCAAAAGCCGAATGGATAGCTCAGCAAGAAGGCGTGGAATTAACTCAAAGAGAAATCAGCGCAGACCCTACGTTCGGAATCAGTACCGGAGTATCTGGTGAAGAAAACGTGATTGGCCTCAGTTTTTCCATTCCTTTGAATGTTCGCAATGACTACTCCGATCAAGTGAGAGCTGCAAACAGTGATGCGATTTCAGCGGAAGCAAGTTACCTGAGTGTAAAAAGAAAACAACAATTTGCGCTTGAAGCGAGTTTGGCTTCGTTAAACGAATATCAACAACGCTTTGAACGTTGGCAAAAATTAGCAACCGGAAGAGAGCAACGCAGTTCCGATTTATTGGAAGAATCCTGGCGAAGCGGAGATATGAGTACTGCCGAATACGTTTTGGCCCTTGAGCAACGTTCGGCTGATTTGGCCGCAGGTATTGAACTGCAAGCTGCATATCGGTTGGCAAAAGTTGATTGGCTATTACAAACAGCCAGCTTTCCATTTTAAACAGATTCAGCGACCCCCTTATTAAGTGAAAGGAAACATACGATGAAAATTACTTTGCCAATATTCATGGCTGGCTTGTTATTTGGCATGCCTGCAATCAGCAACGCAGGTGCAGGCCATGAACATCAAGAAGCCAATTCTGCCTCATTGCTATCTGAAGAAAGTAAACACGAAGCGTCAGAGCATAGTGAAAATGAGAAACATGAATCAGAGGAACATAATTCTCATGGTCATGAGGACTCCAGTGCTGAAGATGAAGAGGGTGTTGAATTGACCAAAACCCAACAAAATTTAGCAAACATTCAGGTTGAAACTTTGGTTAAAAAGAACATGGCGTATCGACTTTATGCGCCGGGTGAAATCAGAACCAATGGGTACACCAGTTACCTTGTGTCACCAAGAGTGGATTCAGTGATTCTCAAGCGTCACGTGGCACTGGGTGATCATGTAGAGCAGGGGCAACCTTTGGTTACGTTATTCAGTGAAACCATTGCCGAGGCACAAGCTGACCACAGAGTAAATAGCGCTGAGTGGCAACGGGTACAGAAGCTGGGTCGAAAGACGGTGGGTGATAAGCGTTATGTTGCAGCTCAATCCGCCTATGAAGCCAGTTATGGGCGGTTATTAGCCTTTGGTCTATCCGAGACAGCGATCAAACAGTTCAGTAATAAACCCCTTCGTTTGGGGGAATACACTTTAAATGCAGAAACAGAAGGGGCTGTATTGAGTGACGATTTCAACCAAGGTCAGCGAGTGACGGCTGGGGAGTCTTTGATAGAGCTGGCCAATGAAAGTGAGCTGTGGGTTGAAGCACGCTTTTCATCAAACAATCAAATGACCTTTGCTGCCGGCACATTAGCTGAGGTTGAAGTTGATGGCGTCAAATACAGTGCCCAGGTCAGCGAAGAAGCACATTCTATTGACCCAATCACAAGAACACGAGTTGTTCGTTTATTGGTAAATAACAGTTCTCATCGTTTGCACCCAGGTATGTTCGCCGATGTGTTTTTCTCTTTTAAAACGAAGAACTCGGTTTTGGCGATTCCTGAATCTGCTTTGATGCGAAGTGCAGAAGGTGATTGGACCCTGTTTGTAGAACACCAGCCAGATCGGTTTGAAGCTAAAGAAGTGGAACTTGGCCGTTCTTTGGGTGAATACCGAGAAATTACCGGCATTGAATCTGGCAGTAAAGTGGTGACTGAAGGTGCATTTTTTGTGGCTTCAGAAATCGCCAAGGGCGGCTTTGATCCTCATAACCATTAATCATCAATAATTGAGTAGGAGTTTCCATGTTAAATCGAATGGTCGATTGGGCAATGGGTAACCGCCTATTGGTGGTTATTGCCCTGATGACAATGATTGTATCTGCGGTGTTTATTATTCCGCGCCTTAATTTGGATGCCTTTCCGGATGTGACCAACGTTCAGGTGGCAGTAAATACAGAAGCGCCAGGGCTTGCTTCCGAAGAAGTAGAGCAACTGATTACCTTTCCGATTGAAGCGGTTATGTATGCTTTACCGGATGTGGAAGAGGTGCGCTCTATCTCTAAAACGGGTTTGTCAGGCATTACGGTTGTTTTCAAAGAAGGAACAGACATTTATCAGGCTCGCCAACTGGTGTTTGAGCGTTTACAGCAGGCAAAAGAGCTGATACCTAGCGGTGTTGGTACGCCTGAAATGGGGCCGAATACATCAGGCTTAGGGCAGGTTTATCAATACATGTTATTGGCTGAGCCAGGATCGGGATACGATAAGATGGCGCTCCGCAGTCTGAACGATTGGGTTGTGAAATTGTTGTTGATGCCGGTGGATGGCGTTACCGATGTTCTTTCTTTTGGTGGCGATGTTCAGCAGTATCAGGTGAATCTCAATCCGGCTCGTATGTTGGCTTATCAGCTAAGTCAAAGCGATGTGGTGGAAGCGTTAGAAAATAACAATGTTAATGCGGGCGGTTGGTACATGGATCGCGGTCAGGAACAGCTGGTGATTCGCGGCGTTGGTTGGCTGAGTCCGAATCAACAAGGCATGGATGAGATTAATCAGATTCCTCTTAAGACCATTAATGGCGCAGTGGTAATGGTTTCAGATGTTGCCGAGGTAAAACTTGGCAGTGAAATCCGTCAAGGTGCCGTGACTATGACACGCCGAGACAGTACAGGGGGTGCAGAAAACTTAGGTGAAGTGGTGACCGGTGTCGTGCTTAAACGCATCGGATCAAATACCAAAACAACGATTGATGGCATCAATGAACGTGTAACTTTGATTCAGCAAGCGTTGCCAGAAGGTGTTCGATTTGAACCTTTTTATGATCAGGCTGATTTGATTACGCAAGCCGTAAAGACCGTTGTGAATGCTTTGCTCATGGCTTTTTTGTTTATTGTGGTGGTGCTTGCGTTGTTCTTGATGAATCTAAGAGCCACTTTCCTGGTGTTGATTTCAATCCCGATTTCTATTGGTATTGCGTTGATGGTCATGTCCTGGCTTGGCTTGTCTGCTAACTTAATGTCTCTTGGCGGCATTGCGGTTGCTATCGGTATGCTGGTGGATGGCTCAGTGGTGATGGTTGAGAACATGTTTAAGCACTTATCTCGTCCGGATGCTGAACACGGAACCGAACATCATTCAGGTCAAGGGTCAGCAGGTTATGACCCACACGATGCCAAAAATGATAAGCATGGTATCGCTTTACGTTTGCAGCAAGCCGCTCGGGAAGTTGCCCGACCAATTTTCTTTGCGTCAGGCATTATTCTTGTTGTGTTTATGCCTTTGTTCAGCTTTGAAGGCGTCGAAGCCAAGTTATTCCAGCCGATGGCGATCAGCATCATGTTGGCCATGGTTTCAGCTGTCTTGGTTGCTTTGATTGTTGTGCCGGCATTGGCCAGCTTTATGTTTCGTCAAGGCATCAAAGAGAAAGAGAGTTTTGTGCTGAAACCATTAGATAAACTCTATCGAAAGAGTCTGAAGTGGGCGATGAAATACAGCAAGGTTGTAATTGCGGGTGCAGTTATTTCCGTCGGCTCGGCATTGGCCTTATTGCCTCAACTGGGTACGGAGTTTGTACCGGAACTGGAAGAGGGGACCATTAATTTGCGGGTGACGTTAGCGCCTTCCTCCAGTTTGGATACAGCAATATCTGTAGCACCAAAACTTGAAGCAAAGCTGATGGAGTTTCCTGAAGTAACCTACGCGCTTAGTCGTATTGGCCGTCCTGAGATTGGAGGTGACCCGGAACCAGTAAATAACATAGAAATTTACATTGGCTTGAAACCCGTTTCTGAATGGACAACAGCAGAAAGTCGCACTGATCTTCAAAACGAAATGGAAGAAAAGCTGGAACAGTTTCCTGGCTTATTGCTGAACTTTTCACAGCCTATCAGCACCCGTGTGGATGAATTGCTTTCAGGCGTAAAAGCGCAGCTGGCCATTAAGTTGTTTGGCCCTGATTTGGATACGTTAGCGGTACAAGGCCAAGCGATAGAGCGAGTAGTAAAGGCCGTTGCAGGTACGAAAGATGTTGCAATGGAGCAGATCTCTGGCGAAGCTCAATTGGTGATCACCCCGGATCGTCGTCAATTGTCCCGATATGGACTTTCGGTAGGGGATGTAATGTCTATTGTTCGCGATGGCATCGGAGGCGAAACGGCTGGGCAAGTGATTAATGGTAATGAACGTTATGATATTTACATTCGGCTCGCTGATCAATACCGAAAAAATCCACAAGCGATTGCCGACTTACGGTTGCAATCTCCTACCGGAGCTTGGGTTCGGTTAGGTGATGTAGCCAATATTGGAATTGAGTCCGGTCCACCGCAGGTTCGACGTGATGATGTTCAACGCCGCGTGGTCATTCAGGCCAATGTTCAGGGTCGTGATATGGGTAATGTGGTTGCGGATATTCGTCGTATGATTGATGAACAGGTGGATTTACCAACGGGGTATTCTGTCGATATTGGCGGTCAATTTGAAAACCAACAACGTGCTCAAAAGCGTTTATCCTTAGTTGTGCCTGTCTCCTTGGCGTTAATTGCACTTTTGCTGTATTTCGCATTTAACTCTATAGGCCAGGCGTTACTTATTCTATTGAATGTGCCTTTGGCTATTATTGGTGGCGTTTTCTCTTTGTACCTCTCTGGTCAGTATCTTTCTGTACCTAGCTCCATTGGCTTTATAACCTTGTTTGGTGTTGCTGTGCTGAATGGGGTGGTGATGGTCGAGAGTATTAATCAACGGATTAAAGATGGACTATCAGTGGATGAAGCTGTGTTCAGTGGTGCGGTGTCACGACTAAGACCTGTACTCATGACGGCGTTGACTTCCGCTTTGGGGCTAATTCCAATGCTGATGTCGACGGGCGTAGGCGCTGAAATTCAGAAGCCTCTAGCCAGTGTGATTGTGGGAGGTTTGATCTCTGCAACTCTATTGACGCTGTTTGTGGTACCTGCGTTGTATCGTTGGTTTTCAAAGTGGAAACTTGCGGATCAATAATGAGTAACTCTTTCATCTATAGAAACAATATTTCAACCGGGTTTTAAAACCCGGTTGAGGTTGTATTAAAATAAACAGGAGTGTTCAAAACTCTGAGTTATTTCATTAGAACGGTTAAGAACGAAACCTAGATTCATCACCAATCTTCAGTGTGTCAGAACAAGAAGAACTTTTGCTATCAACGAGTTAATGATTAAGAAAATAAGGGCAATTAAGTAGGGCGATATTAAGAAAGACGTACGGTTTATTTGTTAAGCCTATTGCTATGCCTTGACCATGATCTTGATTCATTGATGCTGTTTTCTGACGGATACAGATTCAGTAACTAATCAATGGCAACTCTTTATAACGTTATTCTCAGGATCTACCGTCTGAACAGTAGGTTACAGACACAACAGCCAGAAGTATTCGAATCTGATCAAATCGCAGAAGTGATATGAATATTAGTAGTGGTGCCCTATGGGGGAAGCTGTATAATTTAGCTGTGAATGATGCTTTAAATTTAGGCAGTGGAAATAAGTAATGAGGCATAACTATAAGGATTAGGTAAACATGGCCGTGGTGGTATTTAAACCTTGGCGGTAGGAATAAAATGACTTAATAATAAGTATGAGATAAGTTTTCATCTTTTCTAGTTTTAGTGGTTCTTTATCTAGTAATTGCTCGGTGGTAAGAAGATGCTCACCGCTGCTTGTATTTACCCCTGACACCTATAGCAATTAGTCGGCTCATAATTGATAACAAGATCCAATGCGAAGTTCATATCAGATACCTTTCCTTCTGTTCCTTCTTTTATTGTTGAAGGTATTTTGACGGGGGTTGGGATTTCCAGAAGAAAAACACAAGAACGATGAAGAGGCTACTTAGGCTTCAGGGTGATATTTTTAATGCTGATCTGAAAGTAGTGTTGAAAGCCAGTTAGGTGCGTCACTTATTATTGATTCAATCTGGTTACCATTAACGATAGCCAATGTTTGGAATGGGTCGTTACAGCTTGAGTTATCCAGTACTCGTACTTGATCACACAGAGGAATGGCTGTTTTAACATTCTCGAGTACTCGGGGTATGCGGGATTCAATTTTGTCGTTAGGGACATTGTGCCCACCTTCGGCTACTCGCTGGGAAACCCTAGCTTTGTTGAGGCCGGAGCTTTCTACATGAATGAAGACAAGAATCACTTCATAACCAAGAGCTTTTGCCTTACCAATAAAGTCTATTTTGGAAACGTGCGAAAAGACGGTCTCAAAACAGAATGTTTTGCCTTTTAAAATCAACTTTTCCCGCATTTGTTCGGCAAGCTGTGACGCTCTATAGCTGTTTTGTTCCGGGTCATCAGGGAAAAAGTCTTTGGCGATGATATCCGCATTAACAAAAGGCATTCCCAATGGGGCAAGGAAATTATGGTAGAACGTCGATTTTCCTGCGCCATTTCCACCAGCTAATAGCCAAAGCTGTTTACGATTCATACATTCCTATCCATAGGTATAAATTGACCATTATCAAATTGGCCTATAGTGACCGTAGTTCCTTTAATTTGTTCTAAGTAGCCAGGGTAGTCCGTTGAGGCTTGGTATCGAATGTCGGACTTCGTAACACTAGCACTTAGTACTCCTTCTTTGCGCTTTCTTTCTATGGATGCAAAAACCTCATCGGGATCTATTGGCTTAGGGGGTACATCAACAACCTTTAGTGTAGAAACCCCGGCACGTAGCGACATAAGAACATCTGGATTGATAACGTGAGCAATACTACGGCCAAGTTCTGCCCAATACTCAATTTGTTCCGCTGTACTTCTATGAGATTTATATGCTTCCAAGGTAGCTGCATTCATGAGAGTTTCTTGAATTCGAACAGGTGAACTTGCTTTAGCCATAACTGTGCCTTTTGTTATATCTGATTTGCGCAGCTCTAATTGTAGCAAAATGCTACAGGAGCAACAAATTAAGGTGAGCAGAGACCACAAACACACATGATAATCGAGACTCTTAGTACCAAACTTGCAAAAGGATAGAAAAATGCATACAAATAAATAGAAACGTTCCCGCTTCACAAGAAGCTGAAAGTGGTATTAACGGTTGTAGAGTCTGGATAGATCACACTGGGGGTAGCTCCCGTTATCACTCGATGTTTGCGAAAAGCAGCATAGGTGAACTCTTTAATGAATAGGCTGTAAATAACAGCCTGCTTACTCAGCCATTGCTAGTGCTGAGTAACGATTATTAGAGGGCCATGTATGCCTGTTCAATCTGTTAAACCAATCCCTGAATCTAAGAAACATTATAAAAGTATCTCTTACGAAACCCTTTGTGCCAGTTGGCTATTAAGTGCTGGCTGGGAAGTTTTTATGCCTATGATCGATCACGGTATGAAGACTGATGTATTAATCTCTGACGGTAATAAATTTTACCGAATTCAAGTTAAGTCAGTTGAATCTTATAAAGAGGATGTACGAGTTACCTCTAGTTGGGAGCACGCAGAGATAGATTATGTAATTTACTTCTCAAGACTTTCTAACTGGGGGTTTATATGTCCACCGTTCAAAGGCTCCCGTAAATTGAATAATCGTGAGCATTTAAGGTTTCACCAGGAGTCTCGTAATTTTATCAAAGTATTTAATAACGCCTGACATGCTCTGTATTATTGTGCGCATAATATATATTATTGGCACAGTTTTTGACGAGACGGCGCTTATGTAAAAACGTTATATAACAGGTATTTATGGCGGGTTGTTAAAGTGATAGGTGTCGGAAATTTTCGCCGACTTGACAAATTGAAAACAACAAAAAAGGGGCTAAAAGCCCCTTTTTTCCGTGAAACATTTTTTAATGGCTTAGACTGCCAATTTGAACATTTTATTCTTTCCCGTTTCTAGCATATCCGCAAGTTTGATCCAGTGGCTTGCGCTGGTGCTGTCTTCTTTTTTGCTTGCTCGCTCTGCGGCCATACAAGCCAGTATGTATGCGGGTTCGTAGCCTAAAATGGCGGCCACTTTGACAGCTGATTCATCGTCAAAAGAGTGGTTACCATTCCTCCAACGTTGGGCTGTTGGAGACGTTACATCAAGGATTTTTGCCACCGAATACGCGCTGGTAAGTTCGTATGTTTCACAGATTTCTTGAAAGAATTCTTGGGTCGTTTTCATGGCGTTTACATTCCGTAACCGATAGTTATTTTTAATAGTGTGGCCAATATGTGCAAGGGTTGCAATAGATACGCAGCCTGTACACATGAACAGAGTTCGAATACGATTAGGAACATGCTTCGTATCTTATAGAAAATCAAGGGCTTCACATGGACACAGTAGCAGCACAAGAAATAAGCAGTGAAGGAAACACAGCGTTGCATGGCACTGATTCAGGTAGTTACAGACGACCACAATACGCAACAGTTTGTAAAAAAGAGGCGCATCTCTGGAATGACTTGCTGAGTCCGTATGAAAAAGCGGGACTGCTTCATCGTGCAGGTTTGGACGAGACGGGCTACATGGGAAAGTGGGAGCACTTCAACAAAGAAGCTCACGCAAAAATAAGAACAGCAATCAAGAAGGTGGCGACATGGCAACTGATCGCGGGAATCCGTTAGAGATGGGTATTGAGTTTCAAAAGCCGTCCAAAGAAATGGTAGAGATTTTGAAGCTTCGGGAACGTTTGAACTTGGCGATGGTAGCGCTGTGTTCAATGTCAGGTATTTCAATCGGCTGCACTATTTATGTTGTTCAAGTGCTTACTGGAGCGGGGCCTATCGTATGACACCTCAACAACAGGCTAATTTATTTCGCGCGTTGAAAGATGGTGAGCTGGCTTTAGAAGAACAGCTTAAGCAGCAAGTAAGCGAGAAGCGTAGACAGGAATTAAAGGCGAAGTTGCATAACTTCATTAGTGTGAAAGTTGCGTTCTTGATGGGGGCGGCGTGATGGGTATCGAGACTAAGAAGGGTTATTTAGTAAAAGTTGAGCGGGATTTCTTCTTTGAGACTTGGATAGAAGCGCAGAAGTATATCGGTGCCTTCACTAAGGGTGTTCCTGTTATTGAGGATGAGAAGGAGAAGGCTTTATATGTCGGTGAATGTAATGTCGATATTAAACATGGTGATTTTCATGTTGTTGCTAAGGATGGCAAAGATGAGCAGTCATAGCACCCATTACCCCTATCAAACGTTCCCCGCGCTACTTCAACGCGCGGGAATGTCATTTCAGGGCACGATCAACACAATGAAAGAGGAGCTTTCAGAGTTTGATAAGAAAGCTCGCATCCCTTCTGAAGCGGGCTTGATGGCTCGCGGTCGCGCTGAAGCTTACCGCGAAATTATCCGCAAGCTTGAGTGTGATCGAGATTTGATGAATCACGTTTACATTCTGTCCCAGATTTTGGAATGCGTGACGATTCAACAGGGGTTTGAGCAAGCGGGCGTCAATGTTGATTCGATGTTGAAAGACTTCTTCAAGTCGGCGCGTGATCCTATCGGTGAAAAGTTCGGTTCTCCTCAGTTTTTGGCAACGATTAAACGCATGGAGGAAGCGGCGTGAAGGATTTGATGCGAGCAAAGTTACATGAATTGATGCGAGCAAGGTTGCTTGTAGAGCGTTCCGAGCTATTGGAGAAAAACGTAAAGCTATTTGATTTTTTGCAGTCGGAGGATGTTAAGGGAATTGACGAGGAGCATGTCCGTTTGCTTTGGGAGCAATTTGATCACATGAATAAATATTCCATTGTTCTGGGCAAGCGAATTGATTTATTAACTTCTGAGATGGGTGAGGATAAATGAATCACCTGATCCCTGATCACCAAAATTTACCAACCTCGCTCGATGCGGGGTTTATTTTTGCCGATGGTATTAGTTGGGGGTCTATCGCTGGCGAATGCCAGCAAAAAGCGCCCGAAGGTGCGCGACTAGATGCGCTACGCGAAGCGGAGCGTAATAGGCTAGTCAAAAGGCCCAAAAGTCCGACAGGCACTTTTGGGGCGAAAAAAGAGGGTTCGGAGCACGAAAACAAGCCCAAAGAACGAACTGTCACAGAAATCGAGCCTGTAGATTCAAAATACGAGCGAATCCATGGGGCGGGCAAGTACACAGTTGTCCAGCATCGCGAATGGTCGGACGAATACCGTTTTTCTACCCGTGTTGAGGGCGTGGGGATCATGCCGCCACCCGCTCAAAGCGGCCAACGAATCACTGAAATGCTTTCAATGCGTGGCGCCCGCAAGATTTCCGAGTCTTGTTTTTACAACGCGACAATCAACGGTGGTTACACCACGTTTTTAACGCTGACACTTGATACTGAGGCCCGCGCACGAATCATGCCTCAGATCACCGAAGGCCCGACGACGATTCTGAAATACAGCAAGAATGGAGTGATCACGCCGCATTGCACTTGGCTGTATGAGGGCCGAGAACTGAACGATCACACAATTCAAAAAGAGCTTTCCCGTTTCCTTGATGGTGCCCAGAAAATATACCAGCGCGGGTTCATTGCTCACTACAAACGTTACGCAAAACGCTACATCGACGGGAATCCATACACACCGATTGAATTCGGGAAATTCTCAGTTAAACCGAACAAGGTGACGCGCCAAAGTACTACGGAATTGGGGCTTGAGGGCAACTGCAAAAACATACAGCCAGGTCGACCATATTCAAAATTAAACTATGACTCCGGTTATACGGTATTCAAGAAGAAGATCGAGCGCCCGTCTGTTCCAAAATATCTACGTGCTACGGCTGAGCCATCACTTGATGATATTCGTAAGAACCTAAAGCACTTAACGCAGGCCGCAAAGATCGTCACGACAGAGGAAAAGTGCAATTTCGAAGGCCCGAAAGATGGCCTCTATACGCCTGTCTATTTCAGTAACAAGCTGCATTACTGCTGGGTTGTTGAAGTGCCAAAGAATGAGCTCGGTCAGGACAACCCGCACATTCATTTGATGATGAAATGGAGTGTGCCGTTTGAGTTCTTCCCAGCTTGGGCCGCTCGTTTAGAGAAGCTTTGGGGGCAGGGCTTCGCCCATCTTGAGAAGATCAAAGAGCCAGAGAATGCAGGCGCGTACATGGCAAAGGCCGCGAACTACATGACAAAAGGCGCGGACGGTGAAGAGGATTGCGGCCAGGGCACAGTTCGTGGCAATCGCTACGGGATTAGCAAAGCAGCAAGGGCGCCGGAATGGGTAACGCTGTTTGAATCTGAACTTGGGATCATGGGCAGTCTGATCTATGACATGCACAACCACTACGAAGAGGTAAACAACGACCTGAAAGCCCAGCGTTCGACACTGGGTGAAATGTTGCAGGACTACAAAGACGCACCTGAACCGGAAAAATACCAGAAAAAGCGCATATCAATTGGTAAAGCGCTTGAGAAGGTTCGTACAAAAATCAAATCGCTACCGTTCCGAACTGGTAAATACCAGCTTCTAATCAAAGGCGTGGACGCCTTTACCGAGTTTTTCACGTGGGCCACGGCGTCATGTGAGATGCAGCCAACCAGATTCACACCACATAAACCACTTCTTAGCGCTTGGAATCCAGATAACAAACCTAGCTGTTGGTCAGTGGATCGGATCAAGAAACGCCAGCATAGACGCTGGTTTATGCCGAAGCGGCTATTTCTGCAGGATGACGAGTGGAAGAGCATCCGCGAAACCTACGACAACTATTCACCACCTGAACGAGAAAACTACTTAGGGGAGTTCTACAGCTATGCGTAGCCAATACAAAAAACTAACTGAACTGGTCAACAAGGCCAAAAGCGCAAACATGATCACAAAAGCCGCGCTCGCAATGCAGGCCACAGAATCAGCCGTTTTGCTGATCGGAAACCTAATCAAGCGCGTTGAACAACTGGAAGAGGAGTTGCAGAAAAATGGCGACACAAAATAGACCGGTGATTGGTTATATCCCTTGTTCCGAATGCGGTAGACGCGCTTCGGTTCATCAAGCGGCAAGGGGAAAAGGGCGATTCTTGTATACCCGTTGTGATGAATGCGGATGTGATCAGAGAACCGGAAAAGCGGTTCAAACTCGGTTGTATTACGGCATGGAACGGGTTGTTGATGATGTTGAAATTAAACGACCTGCGAACGTACCGGAAGAACAACCAGAGAACCTAGAGAGTTCTAAGGTTCCAGCGGTTTTAGAAGAACCAGAAACACAACCGGATGAACCGGAATTAGAACCGGAAACAACCGAGCCACCACAACCGAAAAAAGAACCTAAAGGTGCTGGCATGGCAACGGCGGCGATTTTGGGTGTTGGCCTTGGTTTCTGTCTCAAGATTTTCACAGGGGGTGCTATATGACCGAGAAGATTCTAGAGGTTGGGGAGGATGGTGTAGCAGAGGCTAAAGACCAACGCGCACCACAAAAACAAATCAAGCTATCAACGGTGGGAACTGAGGCTGTAGCAGTAGTTGTTGGTCTTGGACTGTTGTATTCGATGTATAACAAACCTAAAAGGTATTAAAAAATGGAAGAAGCACTACAAGAGCAACAAGAAGCACTCAACGAAAACGCATTGAATAATTTGTCTTTGCTTGAGGGTGAAGTATCGGACGAACCTGAACTATTCGATCCAGAGGAAGCATTCAAAACCGATGATGCACAGCAAGCAGAGGCAGACGCCGAAGAAGCAGCAGCAAAAGCAGGTGCAGCCATGGCGGTGGGATTTGCTGATACTCTGCTAAGAATGCGTTACCCGTTTGTTGTGATTCCTGCTGAACAAAAGGGACAGGTACAGGAAAAGGTTGCGGCTGTGATTTCAAAACACGGCGGTGGGTTGCCTGAGTGGTTGCAACCGTATTCAGAAGAAATTGAACTGGGTATGACCTTAGCCGCAACGGGCTTCGGTATCTATCTACAGGTTCAAGCGCACAACCAAGCCAACCAACCACAACCGGATGAACCTAAAGGGGGTAATGATGCGAGTTCAACCAGTGAACCCGAATACACAATGGGCGAATGAACACACGCTTTACCTAGCCGCTTCGGGTGGGGGTAAATCACAGGTTTGCAATCAGAACAAAGCGATTCCCGCCAATGCGCGGGTAATCCTTTGGGATCCGACTGACGACCACAAAGGCCACCACTTTAAAGACAAGGCTAAATTTGTCCGGGCGTTGATCAAAGGGATTGCTTCGGGTAAAGGCTTTCGTATTGCTTTCAATGGTGTTGCTACTGTTGAAAACTTTGAATGGTGGTGCGAAGTCGTCTGGGGGTGTTTGGATGGAAATGTTAGAACATACGCCATAGCCGAAGAACTAAGCCAAGTGTGTGTCAGTGCTGGCAAAGCAACACCCAATGCAGCCGTTTTGCTCAACCAAGGCCGTAAATATGGCCTTGTTTTTCATGGAACAAGCCAGAAGCCGCAAGAAATATCAAAGACTTACTACGACCAATGCGAGTTTAAATACGTTGGTCGCCAAAAAGGTTTAGCAATGCGTAAAAAAATGGCGCTTGAAATTGGGGTTACGCCGGAACAGGTCGGAGCGTTACAACCTTTACAGTTCTATTTTGATGATGGAACGGCTGACGATCCAGAATTGATTACAGTGAAATACAAGAAAGTAACCGGAATAAAACAGGTGGCGTGATGACTCCGAGAATTGATGAAAGGTATTACTTAGCAGATTTTAAAATTGTGGATGAGAATCAAGTTTGCTACGAAATTCAAGCTACAAGAGCGGCAAGTTCGAGAGAGCCGTATTCTAACGCCTTGCATGTTGTTAAGTACGGCGAAATACGGGTTAGGTACAACAAAGCGACTGGTAAGATGAAGTTGCTGGGTGAGTATAAGGGGTTAGGGTTAACCCTTAGAGATGAGCTGGAAATAACACGATTTGTAGAGCTAAATCAGAATATTACGGTTGATGGGTTACGTTATAAAACATCAAAAGGCTATTCATTCAACACAAGAAAAGGGGCGTAAAGCCCTTTTTTTCGTTAATTTGAACCTATAGGTTCTCCCTCATTTTTCACTATTGACCGTTTCGGTTGTTCCTATCCATAAATCACACCTATCGAAAGACAAAAACAGATTAAACAAACCGATAGGTAATGTAATGAACAAAAAAACAGTAATGATGGTTGCGACTACTGCAGTAATCGCAGGTGTGACAGTCGCTCTGCTGAACCGTCACGCAAAAACACGCGCCATTCTTAACGGCTCAGGCCAATAAGGGGGCTTTCTAATGTCAATTCGACAAATCATCAAGAAAGCCAACTCCTTTACTGGTGTTGCTAACGATAGCCAAGCAACGTTAAAAATCGACGGTGGCCCTACCATTGACGAGATCATTATCGACACTAACGGCACTATAACGGACTCAAGCAAGATTAAGCTTGTATCGTTGGTGCTCAATGGTGAAGAGATCGTCCGTGCAACGGGTGCTCAGCTTAAAATGCTTGAGAACTACAAGAAGCTTTCGGCTGATAATGACAAGTTCGTTATTCCGTTCTCTGACATCACCGCAAACACCTTGGAAGGTCAACAGATTACGGGGCTTGTCACGTTCCCGCATGATAACGTCATTCTCAATGTTGAGTTGGGAGATATCTCACCAGCAGCGCCTCAGATTAAAGCACATTTAAAAGTGTCGCCTTCAACGCCTGTGCGTACCTTCTTGCCAATGATTCGTCAGATTACGTTCACGCCAGACGCTACGGGTGAAAACGATTTCACAACCCTTCTTCGTGGGCCAGCGTATCGCCGTATTCATTTGAAAGGTGATGTTGCTGGTATGCGTATCGTCAAAGACGGTATTGAGTACATGAACACCACGAAAGGCGTTAACGATCTGTTGTTGCGTAGAAGCGGGCTAACTCCTCAGTCTGGTTATTTCCACATTGATTTTATCAAGTCTCACTGGAACAAGGTGGATATGTTCCGAACGGACGATGTTGTTGAATCATTGGCGATTAAGCCAGATGTAAACACTGTCGCTGCAATGACCATGTTGGTTGAGTCGTTGACGATGTTTAAGACGCCTGAAAAACGTCTTGTGTAGGCCGGAGGGATAACCAATGGCAGGAACAGAAACTCAAGAAGATCAGAACTTTGCATGGGATAGTCTGTGGAGCGGACTTACCAACGTTACTGTTGCTGGTTTAGGTGTGATGCAGGCTCAAGCTCAGGCTGAGCCCGCCCCTGTTTCCAAAGCTACGGCTGTAACCGCTGTTTCGGAAGCAACGCCCGTTGTCGCACAGGTGGGCCAGAACAACAACGGCACGACAGTTATTCAACCAACCACTTCGGGACTCATGGGGAATAAAACCTTGTTGATCGGTGGTGGTGTGGCGGTTGGCGCGCTGGTGCTCGTCTTGGCGCTGAGGAAGTAACGCATGATTCCAGGTTTACCACCGGGTGCAATGCCAAGTGCCACTAACGGCAGTGGTACACAGTCAATCAGTGGCGGTGAAGCCAAAAGTGGCAACGGCGACTTTTCAGGCGGTCACGCTGGCACGTTCAGCGGGCCAACGCTTAACAAATCAACAAACGGTCTTGATTGGAAGATGCTTGCCGCCATTGGCGGTGTGGCATTGATGGGCCTAATTATTTGGAAGAAAGTTTGATGCAAGCTCGGCAGCTAACTTGGTCTGATGCGGTCGCTCAGAAACTAGCAATCGCTATGGGTGACGATCAGGCACTTTTTGAACGAGAAGTTCAGGCCGGAATTAGCCATGTTTGGGAATTGCTCGGTGGTGATCTGTTAATGATCTGCCGCGCTGAGGGTGACGAACTGGTCGTTTGCTGCTTGCAAGGTAAGAACGTGACAGAAGGTGGGCCGCTCATTATTGAAAATGCGCGCCGATGCGGATTCAAGTCTGTCCGATTTCACACTAAGCACGACAAATTAGGTGAGCTGGGTAAAACACTCGGCTTTAAGAAAGTAGAAACCATTTACGGTCTGGAATTGTAGTTATGGGCGGCGGTAGCTCGAAGAGCAAGCAAAGTACAACAACGACGAATAACGTTGATAACCGGGTCTTTGACTTTGGTGAAGGCGTTAACGGCGCGGTCAATATGATTGACGTAAAGCATTCCAGTGGCGTCAACATCACCGCAACGGATCACGGGGCCATTGATGCCGCCGCCAATATTGCAAATCGTGCGTTTGATTTTGGGGTTGAGTCGTTATCTGAGACGAATCAACTTGTGAGCAATACGGTTGATCGTCAAATGAGTTCTAACGCCCAACAACTTGCGACCATTTCAGACTTGGCAAAGTCCATCAAATTAAATGGACAGACAGACGTGGCAGACAGTATGCAAAACGTTGTGTTTGCTTTAACGGCTGGGGCCGTGGCTATCGTTGTTGCTGCAATGGTTAAAAAGGGATAGGGCATGGAACAGGCAAAACTAGGAATGAAAGACTTTGTTCTTACCTTAACCGCAGGTGTTGAACAGTTGGTTGATTGGCGAGGTAACGCATTCCACATTTTTGAAGCTGATACTGATGTAACTCTAAATTTCAACGAATCCGGCGAGCGTATCAAGCGTAAAGCGGGTCAGGGTGGTAATGCGACACGAGAGTATGATCGAGTCATTATTACAAGCGCTGTTGATCAACAAATCCGTATCTCATTGGGTTACGGCGGCGTAAACGACAACACAGCTCAAGTCACCGGCAACGTAACCGCAAGCTGGGCTGCTTCAAACAACTCAAAAGTCACCGGTGATGTTGTTATCCCACCGGAAACGGCCGCGCAGGTAATTGGAGCAAATGTTAATCGTCAATCCTTAGCGATTATGTCCAATGAAGACAATCTTTCATCTGTTCGCCTCGGTACAGATAACACAGTTAACGGCTCGTCTGGTCTGCCGATTCAGATCGGCGCTACTGCATCTATGAACGCCAAGAACGCATTCTGGGTGTACAACCCGCACACTACTGAATCCGTCACTATCCACGTTTTAGAAACAGAGATCATCTAAATGTCGTTCATCCAAATCAGCCAACCCGCCCATAATCCACGTAAAAGCGTGACGGTGTTTTCGTCTGTGGATGACATGAAGAAAGCGCCGTTAAAGATTGATCAGGTTGTGAAAACGGGGTCGGGTAATGAATATTTAATCTCTTCGGATTCTGTGGGTGCTCGGCATCAACTTGATAATGGATTGTATGCTCACTGGGTTTTGAATGATGATTTAGAAGCTCTAAAGCTCCCGTTTACTGTGGATATTTTAGATAACACAACTGATCCTGATTTAGTTCGTACTCGACATTACGACAATAATAAAGTTAAGGGGTCAGGTGCAGAATTTCGAAGAGTAGCGATAGCTGGTGAACCTAGTACTTACGACGAAACAAGCGGAATTTATTTTAATTCTAACGGTGTGGGTTACGAGTACAACGAAGAGGATATAAATGCGGTTCACTTTGGTGTAGTGCCGAATAACAATGGCATTGATGATACTCAAGCCATTAAACGAGTGCTTTCATACGTTAAAGCGGGTGATGAAGTTTCATTTAAAGGGGATTTTGTATTTAGTGAGCAATTAGATTTACCTTCAATAAAAATAACTGGCCCAGCAAAATTCAAAGCTACAGAAGATCTAGCATTGGTTAGTTTAAGTAGTGACTCTGAATTAGAAGGTATTGATTTTGATTTCACAGATACGACAGATGCACAGCTATTAGGCGAAAATGTAAAGAATATCACCTTGGAGAAGGTTCGTTGTTATGGTTCTGAAGACAACGGGTTTTACTTTCGGAGTTGTTCTGATGTCACATTGAAAAAGTGTGATGCTTTTGACAATGAAGGAATAGGGTTTAATTTTTCGACACAAACTGGATTGAAAACTGAAAATATCACATTAGAAGATTGTGAAGCTTGGAGCAATCTTAATGGTGGCATAGAAGTTGGTGGTCAAGGTGCTAATACAAGCACTGGTGTCGTACAAAACCTTGCAAATAACATCACATTAAAAGGGTGTAGAACGTTTGGTAATGGTAATCCTATCGGCCGTAGTGGTATTGGGATTCCTAACGCAAAGAAAGTCACTCTTGATACGTGCTTTTCATTTGATAACAGAGAGCATGGATTTAGTTTTCAAGAATGTAATGACGTAACAATTACTAATTGCCATGGTTATGAAAATGATCATGGTGGCATAGCATTTCAGTCGGGTTATGACCCACACAACCCTTGTAAAGATATTAATGTTTCTACAAGTATCTTTAGAGATAACAAGGCGGGTGCTTATTTCAAAGAAATTAACGAAGACATATTCCTGCTTAATTGTCAGTTCTTAAATAACACTGATTATTCTGTTCGCTTTCAAGATATTGGTTCATCAGGCTTAAAATCTGATCGTATTGTATTTAGCGCATGTAAATTCACATCCAATCCAGTTAATTCAAATGGTTCAACTCGTGTTAGTTACGATCCTGTAACCAACATGCTTTCGAACCTACCGTTAAGAACAAATCAACTTACTAATCAAGATATAGCTGAAGAGCTAACAATTAACACAAATGGTGATTTGTTAACCATGCCTGAAATGTTCTATATCACAACAGCATCAGGGACGGACATATCTAGAACGGCGTTATCACAGGCGGCAAAGGGTAGAAGAATTTACATTCAAAATAGCACGGGCCAAGACGTGCGAATTAGACACAACAACGGAGGGGCTGGGTTTGCTTCTTTCTACAACAAGTCATTATCGGCAATAACCCTAGCAGACAAAGAAATATCTGAATACATAGCAGATGGTGAAGCATGGATTCAAAAGGTTTAACCCTAGCCCTTTTAGCACTACTTGCACTGACACTCGCCGGAGGCACATACATGACAGTCAGACAGCCGCGTGGCATTCGCAACAACAACCCGGGCAACATCGAAAACAACGGCATTCCGTGGAATGGCCTTAGCTCAGAACAAACAGACTCACGCTTTTACCAGTTCGTGAGCCCAGAATATGGCATTCGAGCTATGGCCCGAATCCTAAATAACTATCAGGTTAAACACGGGCTGAACACGGTTCGTGCTCTGATTAACCGTTGGGCGCCACCGTTTGAGAACAAAACCGATAGCTACGCCGAACACGTAGCACACGCGGCGGGGCTTGATCCTGATCAGCCAATAGATGTTAGCCAACACTTGGCAGACATCATTCCAGTCATGATCAAACACGAAAACGGCCAGCAACCGTATTCACAAAGCACTATCAACACTGGCATTCAAATGGCGTTCGCGTAATGGCACAGGCAACACTATTCACAGACAAACAATTGATCGGGCTAGGTGTGGCGGCGGCAGTAGTAGGGGGCTTAGTCATCTGGCAAGCGTCCAAAGCTGCGAAAGCTGCGGCGGAATTCACGGAAGAAGTCATCACAGAAGACCTCAACCCTGTGTCTGACCAGAATCTGGCCTACAGCGGTGTGAATGGTGTCGGTGCTGCACTTACTGGCGATGAAGACTTCAAGTTAGGGCGTTGGCTCTACGAAAAACTCAATTAAAACAGGAAGCATGAACCATGTGTAAAGCAGGAAAAGCAGTAATCAACAGACTAAAAGAACCATCAACAATGGCAGGCTTGGCAATCATCGGCACCGTCTTTGGTGTTCCGGCAGAAGCGACAACCGCCGTAGTTGGTTTGGTTGATCCAATCTGGCAGGCAGTAACGGCAGGCGCGGCGGCACTGGCAGTATGTATGCCAGAAAAAACGCAGGCTAAATAATGCTAGATAAGAGTCAGGTTGCAGGTCATGGACTAACCGCGCTAATCGTTCTCGGTGGCGCGTCTATGAACATGCAGCCTGATCACGACTACAAACTGATTCGTCAGGACATCAATGAAATCAAAGACTCTGTTCAGCAACTAAGCGAAGGGTTCCAAGGTTTCAAAGAGCAAGTGAACGGGCGGATCAACCTTGTTAACTATCGACTACAAAAGGTAGAAGACTATGAAAAAATCAGTCAGTAAGAAGACAGCCACCAAAGGTAAAGGCAAGCTAAAGAAAGGTTATCGCTACGCCAAAGGCGGCCGAATCGTCAAAGCGAAGAAGAAATAACATGTTATCTCATGATGTTATCTTATCCTTTGGTGGTGGAATGTTGTTTGGGGATCTTATCTATCCGGGGGTTGGAACTGTTCTCGGTGGGGTGATTGGCGCTTGGGCAGGATATGAACAATATAGAAAAGGCACCGACTGAGGTGCTTTTTTTTGCGCTCTCACTTGAATAGAATTGGAGTAAATAAAAGGGAGCATTTATGAAGTTATATGTCACGGATATTGAAGGTAGGAAACACTACCTTAAAACAATAGCTAAAAGCAGGGGTGAGCTATATCGTCAGCTTGGAGGAAGTAATTTTCAGGTTGGAGGCGTGATCTACAACATAAACCAAGTCAAGGCCGAAAAGGACACGGATCAAACCAGTTTAGGGGCTGTAATTGGTGGTGCAGTTGGCGCATTTGCTGGAATACCGGGTTTCTTAGCTGGTGCAGCAATAGGTGGTGCATTAGGTTATCAGGATGATAAGAAAGAGATAGAACAGGTCAATCTCTTTAATACGGAGATTCTCTAATGAAAGTTGAGCAAACTAGCAGAGGGATTGCTTTAATTGCATTGGCTTCAATATTTCTTGTTTTAGCTTCTAATTCTTCAGATATTGCAAATTATCTTAGATCAGGGATTGAGATGAAGAGGATTTATATGGGGATTTGGTGCATAGTCTCAGCCTTGGTTATTTGGCATCACGTAATATGTTCACGAGACATTGATTACGACATACTAATTGATATGGTTTTTAATATCTTTACACTGAGTGTTGCAGCACAATCATCGATAATGCTGTTCAAGGGTGTCGTACTTCAGACAATGTATGATGAAAAATATTTTCTCAACTTTGATCAGCTGGATTTGGCTTGCTTATTTGTCGTTTCTTTAATTCTTATTCTCTATACATTGAGAAAAATGTATAGGTATATGATCGAGGCACTAAGGTTTGGTAGATCGGAAGATATGACAGTAGAACAAGTAAAAGCACCCTAGAACAAGTAAAAGCACCCTAAGCGGTGCTTTTTTTATGTCTGGAAAGTAAAATTGAGAAAAATAGGAGAGCAGAGCATGGCCAACTGGCGACAGATGATAAATCAAGAAGCAGCAAAACACGGAGACTCATTAGACGGGTTTGTCTGTACTCTCCCGAACGAGGAATTATGGGTGAATTTTGATGATAGTTATGGTGGTGATAATGGTAAGCCGTTTGTAGCGTGGTCAAACGGGCGTGTTTATTTTCCTGTTAATTATGATGGATTAGACACAGTAGAAAGTGTCCCAAGACATCCATGTGAGACGGTTCCGAGGCATATCTGTGGTGGATGATAAAAGCACCGGTTAAGGTGCTTTTGATAAATTAGCCTATTTTCCTATTCGGCAGCTCAACAACCTTGCCAGCGCCATAATTGCTCAACAAATCACGCAAGTGACTGTTTTCTTCCTTAATCTTCCTCAACTCAACTTTGTACGATTCTGCGATACTCATATAAAACGTGTATTGCTCGATCTCAGTAGGATGCAGACGCTTACCGAACGGCGTTTCTAGAAGTCCGTCTTTAATCCTGAAACCAGCCCAATCATTCGTAAACTGATCCAAACGACCGCAGCAATTCAGAGCAATAACAAAAAGCTCATTATCAGAAAAGCTATCGTCCTTGAGTCGTTCATTCAGTGTGCGTGTAGAAATGCCTAAGGCATTGGCCAGATCATCAAGCGAAACGGTTTGAATCATTCGTCCACGTTTCTTATCCAGCCATTCGATATCAATCAGATTTCCATTAAAGCGGCAGTAGTGTCTCTTCGTGATTTTCATTTTTATTATTCCTTTTCTTGTTAAATCCGTGCTTTTAGAGCTTTTTATTTAGACTTATTAGCTCTAAGGGTGGTTCTTATTAAGTTCAATAAGAAATAACTTGATAGTTTTTAGCTATTGAATTGTTCAACAATTGTTCAATTAAAAGCTTTCAAGCGCCTAATGATAACAAGAAACTATAATGTATGCGCATAATATATATTATGTTAAATTGTATTTGTTGTGGAAATATTACTATACCTAGGGCTGACCAGCCCTCTATTCCGAAATGTGTAATGTATGGAAATTAGTTTTGTACTGAGTTCTTTTCCGACTTTTATTATTAAGTTATGAAGAAAAAGAACTCAGTCCGAAAGATTGATTAAGCTACTTTGTTTTTCTCTGGTTTAGCTTTTTGTGTGTTATGTACAAACTGCTCGACGAGATGATTGAACTCTTCTTTATGACTATGGTGTGCCCAGTGCTTTCCTTGAATGGATTGTCGAGTTAGGTCGACTACATACTCGTCATAGAATTCAAAAAGCTGATCAGAAATGAATTTATCTTCTTTTGGAATGATCAACTGTACTGGCGTGGTGATGCTTTTCGGGCTTGGCATACTTGGTGGGTTCAACGGATTTTGCCGATACAAATTGATTGGGTTAAGGCAAATCTTTTCGATGTCTTCCTGAGTGGCATCCAAATATTTGTCATTGGCTGCGACCCCGTTCTTTTTAAGTACCGTTTTCCAGATTGTTTTGCCCATAGTTTTGAATATGGTTTCTGGTAATACCGGAATGTTAAATAAGTACACGTACCAGGAAAATACCCCTTGCTTCAATGCGCTAGCCATTCTTCCAGGTTCTAACGACAGAAGGTTTCTTCGTGCCCAATCTAACATTAGTGTTAAATGTGGGCCGGACATGCTGGTGTATGAGAGCACTCTTCGGGCGTAGTAGGCTTCTGAAATAAATGACCAACCAATGACAGATCCCCAGTCATGCCCAACAAGATGTACCTTACCTTCTTTACCTACGACTTCATTGATAACGGCTTCGATGTCGGCCAGCATGTTATTCATTCGATACGCGGTTCGTTGAGCTGACCAGGTGGAGTTGCCAACGCCTCGCATATCGAAGGTCACAACCTGGAAACGTTTTTTTAACGTATCAACCTGATGGCTCCAGGTTTTATGGCAGTCAGGATAGCCATGTAAAAAGAGAATCGTTGGGTGTTTTGCGTCGCCATGCACTTGTACATATAACTCAATATCATAACTTGTTACTGTTAATTCTTTCATTAAGCCCCCTTCTCTATGCTGCCACTGTCTTCAGAGATGCCGTGTTAATTTTAGTCAAATGAGGAACGTTATCGTCCAGCCAATAGGCGGTTTCATCTGTTATTACTAAAATCTCTTCCCATTTGGCGCCCACTTGACCGTCTTGGCTTGCCAGGTGCGGTTCAATTGCCCAGGTTCCAGGTAAAGGTGGATGATCAGACTCTTTTAGGTCGTTCCATAAGGGGGATGATGGTTGGCGAAATAAACCTTTCACTAACCCTGGAACCAGCCATTGCAGTTGTCGACTGCTGAATCCGAATAAAGATAAGTTGTCGTAAATACTTTGATGGGTCTTGGTTACTCGATGCCCAAGTACACGTCTGGGGTAAACTTGATGGGCATTACGGAATCCTGCATCAGAGATTATTTCATCCACATCAAAATAGATTTGCTGAAAGGTCTTCTCTGCGAGTGTTGCTTTAAGAATGTATTCGCGTATTTCTATTAGAGTTGCTTGGATTTTCTCCAAAACCGGATTTGGTTTCCCGAATGATAAGGCATAACCAATGTCTGCGGTATAACCACCTACTGTAGGCGCTACATCCAATATAACAGGCATTCCTTTTTCCAGTTTTCGGTTGGTTGGGAAGAAATGGAAGTCTGACCAAAAGCCGGTAAACGCTGTTCTATCTCCAAACCAGGCAAACGGTTTATGAAGGTAGCTGTCGACACCGCGTTCATCCAGATAGTTCTTAATTAATTGCGCTGCCTCTTTCTCCGTCATACCTTCAGTTAACTGCTTTTCTACAACTTGTACAGATTCGTATGCTAATGCTTGTACATCTTTGAAACGATCAAGTTCGTGTTGATTAAAGTCGTCTATCTTTTGCATATGTTATCTCCTATGTCGAATCACGTTGTTGGCGATTGTTTTTTCTTTTTAAGCAAATGCTTCAGCTCTTTGAGCTGCTGGAGATTGCGCCAGATAATCAAGTGCCTGTTGAGTATCGGCTTCTGTTGCTGGGTTGTAATTCGGGGACAAATAACGAGCAGATTGAACTGCCAGCCAGCTAAAGGAAGGTAAACTGCCCTTCTTGGCTTTTTGGCTCCACTCGCTCCAGAAAGAACGACTAATCAGACGACTTTTCCGTTTCTTTATGACGGGATCTTGTTTCATTAAGTGGGATGCGCCCATCGTCCAAAGCCCCATTAAACCTGTAAAAATAAGAGCCATTTGTGGGGCGCGGCCTACGTAGTTTCCACCCATGTATTTGTAGACATCAAAAGCCACATTGCGATGTTCAATTTCTTCCGCTGCGTGCCAGCGTAGAATGTCTAATACGGTTTCATCTGCGTCTTTTAAATCCCAGTTTTCGTTTTCTAGGGCGTATTTACCAAGCACACATGTAAAGTGTTCAATGGCTGCAATTAGACCAAGCCTCAGAACCAACCAGCGCTTTTCCAGAGATTTAGGAAGCTTGCGCCCAAATGGCGTGTCACTCAGTGGCTGTTCAAAAATCCACTCTACCTTTTTCACAAATGCTTCTGTATCAAGGCCGTGAGCTTCTAGGTATTCGGCCAGACCTGCACTGTGCGCTCTTGCATGCATGGCTTCCTGTTTAATAAAGCCTTTTACGTCTTCTCTAAGCTGTTCATCTTCGATGTAAGGAAGTGCCTTGTTATAGAGGCGACAAAAAAAGAACTCTCCAGCTGGCAAGATTGTATGAATAACACTGATGAAATGACTGCTGTAGGGATCGTCGGGAATCCAATGCAAAGGCGTCTGTGAATAATCGAACGAAACCTTGCGCTGTACTAATGGGATGTCTGTTTTAGAATGCGTCTTAGCAATGGTTGAATCAGTAACACTCATACCACACCTCACTTCTGTTAGATGAATCGTTACATGGAAAGAAAAATCCTGATGCTTATGCAGGGATAAGAGTCCGGATTGTTCCTATTTTCATGTAAACATCAGGTGTCAGCAGGTCAGTTTTTGCCAAGAAACTATCATTTTCGGACAGTATCCCTGTCGTTATAAATGACCGAAGAATCAATACTCTATAATTTACATATTTCTATGTGCCATAGTATTATGTAGAGATGTTTAGATTTGGCCCGAACGATAAAGTCTTTGATTTCAGGTACTTCCCGCAGCTGATAAAAACAGCAATGGACGAAGGTGCAGAGCTTTCCGAGATCCTGTTAGGAACTCAGATTCCTGAATCCGCTCTGGGTGCAGAAGACTACAAAGTAAGTGTGAGTCAATTAGAGGTTCTGGTTGGCAACATCAACCAGCTTTGTCGTCCTTTGCTGATCATGGAGTATGGCGCTCAACTGAATCTTAGTGCCTTTGGTATTGTTGGTTACGCTGCTTTAAGTAGCCCAACGGCACGAGATGCGTTACGTATTGCCAATCAATACATGCCAATTGTATTGCCGCTTTTGGATATTCAGGTTGAGGAAAAAGCCGACTTTGCAGCCATTAAGCTTGAACTCACCTACCCCATTTCGACGAATGCCGGGAAGGCGTTGTTAGAAGCGTCTCTAGCTAGCTTATATACCATGGCTCAGTTTGTGTTATTGGATAAAATGCCTAAGGTGCGGCTTGAAGTTAAACATAAACTTGAGCCTTATCACTTGGCATTTTCAGAAATGATGGACGCAGACATCATTGGGGAATGCCCTCATAATCAGATTTTTATTCCATCCGATGTACTGAACCTCCCCCTGCCTTTAGCCAATCAAGTCTCATTCAACATGAGCATCAAACAGTGCGATGAATTAATGGAGCAACTCCCGACACTTGATCGAAGCCTTACTTCGGGCATTCAGCGTCGATTGCTGCATCATCATGGGGAAACTCAAATGACACAGGAAGAAATCGCCAAAGAATTGTTTATCAGCGTCAGAACGCTACACCGCTTGTTAAAGCGAGAAGGTTCCAGCTTTCGTGACATTGCGAACGAGACTCTTACGTTAAAAGCCAAATATCTTCTTGAGGAAGACAAATTCAGTATTAGTCAGATAGCTCAAGAATTGGGCTATACCGATGCTGCCAACTTTACTCGGGCATTTAGGAATTACACTGGTGCAACACCGACTGAGTATCGTAAGAAGATCTTATCCTCTTCATAAATATCTTATCGAACGTTGGCATTTGGTACCCCTACGATAACCTCATCATGAAATTCGACCTGGAACTAGGCCTTTTCTTCTAACTTCCTTGCTAATCTTCACTGCATGTCAGAACGTCTATACTTGAACACTATTAAGTAAATATTCATTTGGTCGGGATAATCCCCAATGAAGCTTAAGCATTTACTCATAGTTGTCTTTGTTATTCTTGCGGCTATTCCACTGTTTATTGGTTTACAGTTTTTAAATCAGTATACCGGTGAGCATCACAGAAAGTTATTTGAAGAGCATATCTCCTCCCTCTCTCTTGTCGCAAAACAACGAATTGTTTCAGTGGTTGATCGAATTAAAGACAATACGGCGCTAATTTCGAGTCGCACCCAAATGAGAATCAGTTTGGCTAAGTGGAATGAGACAGGAGCCGAAGAGCACAGGAGTAAACTAACAAAGATCATTAATGATGCTAAATTCGGTCTTAGTCACCTTAAGGATATTCAAGTATTTAATCTTAGAGGTCAGCTTGTCACCACGACGCCTACTCATCAGGTTATACCTTCACTTGATTTAGCAAAATTGAACCAGAATAACATCTCGCTTGAAATGGAAAACGATACCTTGGTAATCGTAAATGTTTCCCCTCTTTCTCTTAATCATGAAATTATTGGTTATCTGAAGGTAGCTTTTTTTGCCAATGTCATAACGAACTTAGTGAGGGACAGAAACGGTCTCAGACAGACCGGGGAATGGTTAATTGCGGTGCGAGATGAAGTTGGGGATGCGCTTTTTGTTGTACCGCTTAAGTACGACCATAAAGCGGCATTTAAGCGGAAGATTGATCGTAATCGGCTTGATATTCCTATTATTCAGGCGCTTTTGGGCAATGAGATCGTCATGAGTTACGCGCCGGATTACACGGGTACCCCTGTTTTAGCGTCTACTCGTTATATCAAAGAGCAGGATTGGGGGATTGTTGCAAAGATAAACGAAGAAGAAGTGAATCAAATGGTTCATGAGAACGCTTTCTTCATTTACGTTGCAGAGTTGGTCATCATTTTACTCTCGGTATTTGTTGGGGTTGTGCTCTCTGTGTACATTTCAAGCCCTATTGAAAGACTCAAAAAGCACATTGATGTCGTTGCTAAGGGGTCGTTCGAACACCCACCATTTACTGGTGGATGGCATGAAGTAAAAGAATTGACGACACATTTTAGTTATATGATTCAGGCGCTGAAAGATCTAAATGAAAATCTACAAACTAAAGTGGATTTAAGAACCAAAGAACTGGTAGATGCGAATAAAAAACTTGAGCAGTTAATCGTCAGAGACCCCCTAACCCATCTCTATAATTGCCGTTATTTACAAGAACGGCTTATAGAGGAAATCCAAAGAGCTCAACGATATAACACGCCTCTGGCTTGTATTCTGATTGATATTGATAATTTTAAATCCATTAATAAAGCCTGGGGTCATGAGGTGGGTGATGATGTCTTAATACGATTAGCGAACTTACTGAAAGAGGCTGTCAGGGAAACAGACACGCTTGCGCGTTTAGCTGGCCAAAGGTTTTGTATCGTCTTATCGGTATGCAGTGAGGAATCTGCCAGAAACTTTCTTGAACGCTTGCGTACAGACATTTCTGAGTTAGAGTTTGTATCAGCAAATCAGAGCTTTCACATAACATGCAGTATAGGCCTAGCACTGATGAGTGATACTGCGAAAGATGCTGAGTCAATGATAAGCGCTGCGGAGAAAGCTCTGTATTACGCCAAAGATGCTGGCCGTAATCGGGTGGTAAGCTACAGTGACCTATCTACCTCATCCAACAAGTAGTATTTCACTGTGGTTGTCTAATAACACTGCTTCAATAATATCGGTGAATTTATTCTTATTCATGATTTTATTGTTCTTTCCTCTTAGTTATGTACTTTTTAACTAAGAATAAACGCTCTTCATATTTCTATATGAAACAAATAGATACAATTAAAAGTTAAGTTGGATTACAAAGAAGACGATATAGCGTCTAGAATATTAAAAAAATACAAACAAGCGAGATAAAAAATGACCACTAAAGGACTTCTTATTAAGGGCCTACTGGCTTCATCTTTGGCAGTTTCTTCTACATTTGTTCAAGCAGACGTTTTAGGTGTTCATGGGCGTGTTGGTGTGTGGGGTATGGATTATTCTGGTGACTATACAGACACAGACAGCGGTGGCACCCTTGTAGATATTGAAGATGATCTAGGGTTCGATGGTGAAACAATTGGTTTTGCTGAGGTTGCTTTTGAACATCCCATCCCTCTGCTTCCAAATGTTAAGTTGGCTTACCTAAGTATTGATACCAATGAAGATAATACGCTATCTGAAACCATCACCTTTGATGGAACAACTTTCGTAGCGAATACTGATATTACTACCGACTTCGAAACCAAAATGTACGATTTCACCATGTACTACGAGTTGTTGGATAACTGGGTGCAAGCTGACGTAGGTTTAACGGTTCGTTATTTGGATATTGATCTCGCTGTAGAAGACAGTACAGGCACAGTTGATTCTAATGTAGGTTTTGAGACACCAATTCCCTTGTTGTACGCAAATGCTCAGTTTGATTTACCACTAACGAATGTTTACGCCAATGTGAATGTCAACGGTTTGTCTATTGACGATGTAACAACCTACGATGCACAAGCAGCTATTGGCTGGATGCCATTGGAATTTATTGGCGGTGAACTTGGTTATCGTCACTTTGTGATCGACGCAGATGATCTTGACGATTATGAGTTTGATATAACACTTTCCGGTCCATACTTGGCGCTTAAAGCAGATTTCTAAGTGGCCAAGATTTATTTACTATCTGAATCAGAAAAGCCCCAGGTTGGGGCTTTTTTATTGGGTGACACTGCCTAATTTGGCATCAACAGAGAGGACTCAACGGCTGAAATTTCATTCCTAGCCGCTGAAATGATTTCAATACTTTTATCAGGTGTTAGTTGAAGTTTATGAGCTAACTTACTGAAAGAGCTGATATTTGGAAGAGGTGGACAATTAACTAAAAACTTCTGAATGATGTTCAGGTGTGCCTCAGACAAAATCAAAATGTCAGTCATTGTGATTTTTTCAGCATCCGGCTGATAGTTCCAATCTTCCGCATGCGCTGCGATTTCAATCAATTCCCTGGGCCACTTCCATTCTTTAAGCATATAAGCGCCCATGACATTTTTCGTTTTATTAATGAATTCATCAATGTCAATCAGATCACTTTCCAGAAGCCCAGGGATACTGTCTAAATAAACCAGTGCAGGTAGAACGCCGATGTTTTGAACAATCCCACCAAGTAATGCTTCGTTCTCATCCATCCCTTTTACGCATTTAGCGAAAATGTAAGCAATGGCTGAGACTCGTCGGGATATACCCCAGTGTGCTCTAAAGCGTTTACGTATCTCTTTATTATTTGCCGAGAACAGTTCTCGTAAGGCAAAGAGTTGCACCAGCTGCTTGGTGGTTTTAAATCCAATTCGAGTCACTGCCTCTTCACAACTATTGATGTCCCTTGAGCCTTTAAATAAGGGGCTATTCGCTGTACTTACCAGTTTTACTGCGATTGAAGGATCTAAAGCTACCGTTCTCGCGACTTCACCTGAACTCGACGTAGGGTCCTCAACCATTTTGGCAACCTTTTGTGCAATTTCAGGCATGCTGGGCAAGACAAACTTTCCCGTTTTTACGTCGCTTGCAAACTTTTGTATAAGATCTTTCAACAGGGTTGGGGAACCTAGATCTACATAAGAGGGCTGGCTTTCTGCTTGGGTTTGAGTCTGTGATTGGCTAAAAAATTTTGCGATGACATCCCATGCTATCTCGATCATAGTGCATTCAGGGTTCGCATAGACATCAAATTGTCGAGGTTGAAGGTGAGACACAGGGTTAACGGCATCCGGCGTATTCGCCTTAATGATCTTTTCTTTACCGTCTTTCGCTACTTTTCTGATCGATCCAGATAACAGAAAATATTCGACGTTATTTGTCGATCCCCTCTCAAGAACTCGCTCACCCTCTTTGTACTTCCTTAATTGATTCTTTGCTTCCAATAAAACAAGCTGTTTTTTCCCCATGTCCCTAAGTGGTTTGAACTTTTTAAGATCCAATATGGTAGCTTTTGCGCTAACAGCAGTAATTGGCTCATTTTTCTTCCTGAATGAGAACATAAGCACTCCTCTTCTGACCCTAATGTAAGGATAGACAAAGATCTAAAAAGTGCTGTGTAAGAATTTCGTGAGCTAGCTCGGAAAAGCGATGGTTGACGTAACTGACTGAATTTCTTTCTTCGCATTCACTAAAATCTGGATGCTCTTCTCAGGCGTAAGGCCTAGTTTTATCGCAAGCTTTGAAAAAGACGAGATTTCTTGTAACGGTGGGCACGAAAGAAACTTTCTAATAATGTTTAGGTGGGCATTTGCAACAATCACGATATCCGTCATATCAATAGATTGATTGGTTGATTGGTATGACCAATTCTCAGCGTGAGCTACCACTTCAATTAACTGCTCTGGCCACTCCCAGTGTCTAAGCATGTAGACACCCATTTGAGTCTTGGTTTTATTGACGAACTCATCAATGGTCAGTTGATAACGCTCAAGTACTTCTGGCATTTGCTCTGCATAGAGCAATGCAGGAACAACGCCTATATTATGTATTGCTCCACCTAGCATGGCTTCGTTGGGATTAACCGTGCGATTTAAACGGGCCAGGATATAGGCAATGGCAGCCACTTGTTTACTGACATTCCAGTGTGCTCGAAGGCGCTTTTGGATTTCAGGTGTCTTGGATTGATATAGGTCTCTCACCGCAAAGACTTTGATCAAATCTCTGGTGGTTTTCATCCCGATCCGTACGATTGCATCTTCACACGAAGTAACTTCTCGAATTCCTCTAAATAACGGACTGTTAGCACAACTGACTAGTTTGATGGCAATGGCCGGATCCAGACTGACCTTCCTGGCTACTTTGTTTACATTAATATCTGGATCATCTAACGAATCAACAATTTGTGACGCGACCTCAGGGATGCTAGGAAGAACAAAACGCCCTGTTGATATGTCGTGTTCAAAATGATCAAGAACGGCCTTGACAGCGGTATCAAGCGGTGTCGTTGATAAAATTGGGCGATAAACTTGAGGGGTATGCTGTGAAGTCAGCACTTCTTTGGCTTGCTCAAAGTAATCACTGAGGATGTTTCTATTGAATACCAGTAGTTGTACCGAGGTTTTAGCGAACACATTGTATCTGCGAGGCTGTAAATTCGCGATGGGATGAGTTGCAGCACTGCTACCAGATGAAATGACTTTAGTTTTACCGTCTTGAGCTTTTAACAGAACTTTGCCGCTCAAAAGGTAGTACTGGAGATCATCAGTTGAACCCGCTTTAGTGATCAACTTCCCTTTTTTAAGGTTGATAATCTTGGTCTTTGCAGTGAGAAGTATCTTGTGATGCTGAGTTAGAGCATTTATCGGATTAAATTGATTTAAAACTTCGAGAGTGACTTCTTGCACCGTTGAGCGCTTCTTACCCCGAAACAATTTAAGCATTGTGATTCCAGTTTTATTATTTTTATGAGTTGCAATCGTTATGTTTTTTATCTCTGTTGCCCTTTATAAGCAGCAATATCTTTCTCTTTTTCCCGTAGTGTGTATTCAAGGTCAGCGATTTTTTGCTGGGATTCTTTAGCCGAACTTTCCAGTTCAGTAATTTCATCTGACAGATGCTTTGTCGCATCTCTAAGGGTGTCTTGTAGTAGGGTTTGATATTTCCGGCTCAGGATAACCCAAGCAATCAGAACGCCTAATAAAAAAGAGCCTAAAACAATCAACGGCATACTTAAATCTTCGGATAGTTAGTAATGAGAAAGTTGTATGTAAAGTTACATATTATTACAAATGGGTCAAGCAGTTACGATTAGCTCGTCGGGAAGCTTGGAAGCAATAGCCCACATATGATGATCACCAAGCTGTTTGGCATCTTTTGGTAATGCCTCAGCCGTTTCAAAACGAAACTCTTTGGTTGTCCGACCAATGACTCGAAAGACATTGGCTTGCGCCTTCAGAAACAGTTCTTCGCCCGCGCGATAGATTGTTATATCCATCGTTATCCACCCTTCTAGATTTTTTATAATACTTTATGTTTTTTATGTAGGTTGGATTAAAGAACAGTGTCATTAAAATGGCAAGGTCTGAAAAGTGCATTCTAAGTGGCTATTTTTTCTAGTGTTTCGTTTATGATCAATTTCGAAGCGGAAATGACATCCGTTGGTAAGCATCCGATAATGCCTTGTTGCGACGCAGACTCTCCCGCCATGGCATGAATAAAAGCCGCATATTTAGTGCTCTCAATACAGTCTTGAGACTTCGCTAAAAAGGAAAGTATCAAACCCGAAAGTACGTCTCCCATACCTCCAGATGCCATAGCCTCATTGCCTAGATAACATATATAAATATTGTTGCTGTTATTGGAAATAAGCGTTCCACTGCCTTTAAGTAATACAGTGCATTGAAATTGATCAACCAGTTTTGTGATCGATAAATATCGATCAGATTCAATCTCCTCAACACTGCACTCCAACAGTCTTGCTGCTTCAGCGGGATGCGGCGTAAGAATACACTTGCCATGGCCGTGCTGCTGCCAAATTTCGGGATGCATAGCGATTAGGTTTAGTCCGTCGGCGTCAATGATGGTTGGCTTGCCGGTCTTTAACACGTCAGTCAGTAATCGTTTAGCATGGCCAGCGGTTGATAAGCCTGGGCCAATCGCAACTGCATTAGCAGGTTCCAGTAAATCAGGAAGTTGCTTCTCTATGTCTTTTTCAAACCCTCTCACCATAACCTCTGGTGATCGGGATAACATTGGAGTCACAGCATTATTTCCTACCAAAGCGGATAACAGGCCGATGCCTGATTTTAATGACGCCTCACATGCTAATAGTGCTGCACCGCTGGTACCATCACTTCCACCGATAAATAAAGCCCGGCCAGAATTACCCTTATGATCAGCCGCGCGTCGTTTGAATAGGTTTAACTTTATGGATTCAGAGCTCAGTAAGCACATAAGAGAATCCACCTGTGATTTAATGTCTGAGCCTATACCCAGCTCATCATAAGATAGTGTTCCTGTATAATTCTTTGCTTGCCCGGTAACCAGTCCCTTATTAATTCCAATAAAGGTGATTGTGTGATCCGCCTGGACTGCTGTACCCAATGGACGACCTGTATCCGCGGATAAGCCAGAGGGTATGTCAACGGCAATGGTTGGGTGATTAGACTGATTTATCCATGCAATTGCTTTCTGATACTCACCTCTTACTTCTCCAGCCAACCCCGTTCCTAACATACTGTCAATAATTAAGTAGCTCCCATCATCTGTTGTGATACTGGAGCTCTTAAAGCTTTCAAAGGAGATAATACGGGTATTTTTATGTTTATTTAGATCTTTAAAGGCGTGTAATGCTTCGCCTTGAAGCGTTTCCGAGAGAGTCTCTGTTTCGCCGATCTGAACGACAGTAACGTCGATATCATGAGCTTTAGCCAAAGTGGCAGCTACGTAGCCATCTCCCCCGTTATTGCCCCTCCCACAAAAAATTAACCAATGGCATTTTTCTGGATAGAGAGAGGATGCAAACTGAAAAAGAGCGTACCCGGCTTTCTTCATCAAAGCGTATCCATTGCCTTGATAGAGTTGTTCTATTGCTAATTTATCTATATCCCTGGTTTGTTGGGCTGAATACAGTGATTGAGAAAAGTGGTTAATGTGCAGAGATGTAAGAGATTTAATCACAGTATAACTCGTTCGTTTGTGGTCTTTTTTTGATGGCTTTTAATTAAATCATTAAAACGCCTTTTCAAAAATCAGCGGCATTCGATCTTGGCCCCAGGCCACTAATTTCCCTTTACTGAATGATGGGACGCCCCATAAGCCGAGTCGACCAAGTGCTTTACGGTTTGTTTCTGCATCGTGTTCGTACGATTTCGATGCTTTTGAGTGGTGAATTTTATCAATTGGCAGTTTGAACTCAGACGCAATTAGTTTGAGGTAAGCATCAGAAGATACATCTTGTCCTTGAGACCAAATGTCATGCATTAAGCGATAGGATACCGCCAACTGTTGATTTACTGGTGTGTTGTGAAAAATGGCTAAGGCTTGCGCGACCCCTTTCCCTAAAGGATCCCATACTCTCCCAAAATCAATGTCTTCAAAATGTGCAATACGAGCTGCATCTTGCAAAATATACATTTTCTTGGCTTTAGGCACGGGGAGGCCCCGAGTAACCATAGGTAAAACAGGTTTAAGATTGATATGCTCGAGGGGGTAATCAGTCTGATTTTTAAATAACCTTGCTATGGCTATGTAAGAATACGGGCTTCGGAAAGAGAAATAGAAATCTACCTTATCTTGGGGGCGTGATGGCACCCTTACCCTACCCCAGTCAGGATATAAGCGGGTTTGGTGTTCTTGAGCGGCAAAGCGCTTTAATCTATCTCTGAGCAAATAGATGCGATCCAATCCCCAATACCATTCACCTCGATAATGAATTGAAGCCGCCATATAAAATCCGGATTTATAAAACGCCTCTGTGTTTTCTCTTAACTTGGCGGCTACATCAAATGCATCAAGCGTTTTGTTGTGCTGAAGCAATTTATGAATTGTTGGGAAGTCCCCGTGCCAATAGGCATCCATGGTTTGTTTGGCAAGTTGTAACCACTCGGCAGTTGTTGTTCTTGGTTGTAGTAATATTCTTAGTGCATCAGTCTTGAGTCGTTTCTGACTTGGGATCAGTGTTGGGAACTCAAGTCCCCAAGCTTGAGCCTGGTATCCAGCATCCACCAATGCATATCGTTCCAAAGCATCGGAATCAGGGATATACATTGGATCTCTTGGTGCCACAACATGGACATCAAAGCTTATCTTGAAAGCCTGTTCAAGCTCTTCAATGACGGGGAGGAGCAGATACGAATATGGATCTTCCAGATCAAAATAGAAACTGGCGTGATGGCCTTTTCGACTGATTTTACGGCAGGCCTCTGAAAAGCTATGGCGAAGCAATCTCAAACGTTTTGAGCAAATAAAAGCGGCTAGATAGCTTTGAAGTAGTTTATCAACTTTTATATCCATGTATTTGATTATCTTATCTTTTTAGCCAATGTTAGACCGTCAGAAATTGGTATCATCGAAATCTCCATGTCTACATCCTGATGCAATAGATCATTTAGCTTTCGAACACCTTGGGTTGGCTCGGTGTTATCAGTCGGGTCGGCCACTTTCCCACCCCAGAACACATTATCAATGAATAACACGCCACCGAGTTTTAGTAACTTCTTTAATTTCTCGTAATACGCGGGATAGTTTTCTTTATCTGCATCCAGAAAGGCAAGATCAAAGGACCCTGTATGGCCTGTTTCTAGGAGCTCATCCAGGCTATCGAGCGCTTGACCGAGTTTTAAATGAATTTTGTGGTCTACGCCTGCTTGTTGCCAATATCGTTTCGCAACGGATGTCCAATTTTCATCAAGATCACAGGTGGTTATAAGGCAAGAATCATCAGATGCTAAAGCCATGCACAAACTGCTATAACCAGTGAATGTACCCACTTCAACAATTTTTCGTGGCTGGAGCAAAGAAACCATGAACTTCATGAACTGCCCTTGTTCTGGCGAAATCTGCATTCTCGCCATAGGATCTTTAGCTGTCTCGTCTCTCAAGTTGCGAAGCAGAGGTTCTTCTCTAGTCCCTTTTTCTAGTAGGTAGGTATATAAGTGATCCTCCATGGCGCCTGATTGTTGAGTCATTAGTCATTCCTTTGTCTTATTAATGGCTTGTTTTAGATCAATTTTAGGAGAAATTTGAAGGTTTTACTGAGGAAATGAGAGCAAATAGTTGATAAATTGAACTTCTACAGCAAAAGTTAGTCTATAGAAGTTGAAAAAATAGACGATAATAAAAGTGTAATCATTTAGGTTTACATTGGAATATTGATAACCAAGGAGGCAACTATGCGTAATGGCATCATCTGCTATGGTCGTGTTACTAAGCCGAAAAGAAACGTTTGTATTAGTGAATCTTCGAAGTAACGTAACAAACTCCGCTGCGGAGTGAACGATCAAAAGCAGCAATCAACGTTGGCAAGAATCCACAGGCACTCGCTAGGATTCCTGCCAAAATTACCACCCCTTCCAAATTCCCCTCATATTTTTTCCATTCTTCGCTATATAGAGAGATTATTGCTCCACTTTTTCTGCAACTTTAGTAATCAGATTTCGCAACCAAATGTGCGCAGGATTACTATGCAGTAACGGGCTCCATGCCATTTTTAGTTCGAAAGAAGGAATTTCAAAAGGCGGCTCTTTAACAATCAACTTATCTTGTTTGGTATTAAGCCCTACAGCACGGGTTGGCAGTGTTGCAATCAAATCATTGTCTTGGGCTAATAAAATGGCGATTTGGTAGTGACGAGTAAAGACACTGATATTTCTTTTCTTTTCGATCTTGGCCAGAGCTTCATCTACCCATCCCAGTTTCTGCACCTGCCTTGGGTTGACTCCGACCCCGACTCCGACCCCTGTCTTACTTACCCAAATGTGCTTGGCAGATAAATAACTGTTCAGGTTGAAATCATTAATGATCGGGTTTTCAGGGCTCATGATGCATGAAAAGCTATCGGTCCAGACCGTTTTCTGATGAAAAGACTGAGGAAGATGATCAAAACGGTTAATCGCCATATCAACACGCCCCTGCTCCACATCAGCAAAGCTAACGTCACTCGGGGTTAATACATCCAGAGTGATGTTTGGCGCTTTCTGACGAACTTCTTTGAGCATTTCAGGCATGAGCGTAGATTCTGCGTAGTCTGACGCCATGATTCGAAAGACTCGGTTGCTTTCGCCTTCTTGGAAATCCACAATTGGCTGAACCGCTTGATCAACACGAGAAAGAATTTCACGAATTTGCGGTTGTAGCTCTTTAGCGCGCTCTGTGGCGGTCATACCTTCAGAGGTACGGATAAGTAGAGGGTCTTGAAAAAGCTCTCTTAAGCGCTTCAGGCCATTACTCATAGCCGGCTGCGTAATGCCTAGCTGCTCTGCAGCTTTAGTAACATTTTTCTCTCTGAGCAGTACATCCAGATGAACCAATAAATTTAAATCGATACGGCCAACATTCACAGAGAAAATATCCTTTAGCTTCTACATAAAACGAATTTATTTTACACGTAAATCCTAACCTCTTCCATGACGCTTCAAATGAGTTAAGCTACTCACCTGAAGAAACCAACGGTTAAGTCGAATTTACAAAGGAAAGTTACATGAAGCGTTGCGACTGGTGTGGCTCAGACCCACTGTATATGGATTATCACGATAACGTATGGGGCCGACCGGTTACTGACAGCCGAGATCTGTTTGCAAAGTTATGTTTGGATGGTCAACAAGCTGGCTTGAGCTGGATAACTATCTTGAGGAAACAGGACAGTTATTACAAAGCGTATGACGACTTTAATCCTGAGATCATCAGTACATACGATCAAGATAAAGTCGATTCCTTGTTGCAGGATTCAGGAATCGTCAGAAATAAACTGAAAGTTCAGTCCATCATCAAGAACGCAAAAGGTTATTTAGCCATTGAAAATGAACTAGGATCGTTTGCCCAATACATTTGGTCATTCGTTAACCATAAACCTATCATCAATGAATGGACATCAATGAGCGAAATACCTACAACTTCACCTGAATCGGATGCGATGTCCAAGGACTTGAAGAAGAAAGGATTTTCTTTTGTTGGTAGCACCATTTGTTATGCCTTCATGCAGGCCGTGGGCATGGTTCAGGACCATATAATCGACTGCCCCAGTTACCAACCATGCATCGAAGAAAGTAAACGCTTTAAGCTCTGATGGGTGAACAGTCTACAGAGTATCCAGTAATAATTTTGTGGCCATTATCATCATGGCCACAGAAACAACCACCTTGATTGCCTTCTCGCCACGTTTGACTGAAACACTTGCTGACCACCATGCACCTATAAAGTTGCCTGCGCCCAGCCATAAAGCATAGGTCCAGTTGATATTGCCAGACCAGATGAAAATAGTGAGAACCGGCAACGTATAAATCAACACCAGAAAGACTTTGTGGATATTGATTTCAAGTAATTTCATACCTGCTAACTGCCGAAAGCAGATCATGACTACAAAGCCTATACCCGCTTGGATAAAGCCACCGTAAAATCCAGTAAAAATTAAAGACGCATAGAATGCTGGTGAATAGTTCTTTTCAGATTTCTCAGCGGGTAATTTCAACGGAATGAGAATAGTTATGATCACAAAAATAATAACGAGCACTAATATACGTTGAAACCACTGGTCAGGGATTTCGATTGCAAAAAAAGCCCCAAATAACGCACCAGGAATAGTCCAGAGTGAAAGCTTCACACTTTCAAATACATCGTTTTTTAGTTTTTTCTTGAACGCAATTATGGCCGACACGCTTTCTGCAACCAGAGCTACCCTATTGGTGCCATTGGCGACTTGAGGATCAACGCCCATGAGGATCATGCTGCCTAAAGTGAGAACCGATCCACCGCCGGCCATTACATTAATAAACCCGGCAATGCATCCCACAACGAACAGAGTGACAGAGAAGAGAAAAGGTTCTTGTAGGAGAAAATCCATGTTAGTTATCAGCTCGTTAATGAGAAAACTTTAAGCAAAAGTGGTCTATACTCCACTCATCGAATTAACTAAAAAAAGTTGCTGCCGCTCATCTGATGGTCAGAAACGAACTATACTTGTTCATTCGTTTTTCTCAACTCTCTTGGACTTCCCTCAAACCAGGCCATTCCCGCTTGAGCAAAAAAGTTCCGATTTGCTAAATATTAAATCTTCATTACAGAATTATTTCTAAGATCAAAATATTTCTAGAACACTTTGTTCAGAACAGGTAAAACTAAATATACCAAGTCGCTTTATTTACTTGGTTCAAAGACAACTTTTCATCACATAAGACCAAAAGGGGAAGAATAGATGAGAAGACAGAAACGCGATCAAGCAAGCCGAGCTTTCAACAAGGGTTACACCGCAGGAGTGATGGGTAAGTCCAAAGATATGGCGCCCCAGAACCCGGTGCTGAGACACAATTGGCTATGCGGATGGCGAGAGGGCCGTTCTGATCAGTGGGATGGCATGACAGGTGTTTCTGGAGTCCACAAAATTCCGCTCTGATGAATATCATCAAAGCAAAGCTTTACGAGGTATAGGGGACTGAATAAGTCCCCTTTCTATTTGATTAAAATGCTCGTAATTCCTTTCTAATCCTCGATCATAGTTGTTGTCAGAGGTTCCTTAGCAATAGAGTTATTTTCAGCTAGTCTAGATAAGAAATGCAGAGTAAAACGCTGTTAAATGAAACGTCACGGCTCCTATAAGTTATCCTATTCAAAGGACACCTTATTGGTTAAGTTCTTTGGAAGTTGGAATCTAGAAACCACCCGCTTGTATGCCTTGGAATACAAAGCTGTTGTCTCCCCTCTCATTCATCAGGATTGGGCGGTTGTCTATGACATGCGAGACTGGGAGTTAGCTACGCCTGAGAGCATGACTGTTTTCCAGAGTTTAATAAAATGGTGTTTTGATAAAGGGCTTCGTTCATGCATTTATGTTTTTGAAGATTCATTTATCAAGCAACATTACTTAAAACAGATAACAGCAAAATTAGACTGTTTACCAGAGAGTTATAGTGTTACCCAAATGCGTAATTTAGATCATGCTCATGACTGGCTAAAGACTCATGGACATGATGTAGATATAAAGGCATTGATGGAATTTGAAGATCAGAGCATCAAACGAGAACGATCAGCGTCGAATTTTACTTACTAAGTCTCAATCTCTCTGTTACAACCAGCGACGTACATTTGCCTTATAGGCTTGAAAACTCTCACCAAACTTCTGCTCTACCATTCGCTCTTCAGGTTTGATTTGAAAATAATGAATGTAGGCAATAAAGAAAATTACAGCGATCCATGTTGATACTTCAGACCAGTAAAACGTGCCACCAACCAGCACCAAGGTCATACCCAAATACATAGGGTTTCGTGTGTACTTAAAAATTCCACTCGTAACTAAAGCAGTCACTTCGTCGGGCTTCATTGGGTTCACTGTCGTTTGTTTTCGACGAAATTCAACCACCCCTAGTAGCATTACTACGCATCCAATGGCGCACCATAAAATGGGAATCCATAAGGGTAGCGTCCCAAACGAATAAATTGGCAGATAATCTGCCAATTCTATTTGAGCCAACGCAGACACCAATAAAATGACTAAAGGCGGAATTTTCAAGTCCATAATCTATCCCACTAAGTAATTAGCTTTCAGTATAAACAAAAAAACCTGACACGATAGGCCAGGTTTTGAATTGCATGAACTTGTTCAAGCACGCACAGGTTTAAAAGGAATCTCCAGGGATTCTCACCCACCCTTCCATTAATACGCGCGCACTTCGACTCATGATGGCTTTTTTTGCAGTCCATTGGCTGTTGTTTTGCTCCGCTTCCGCACCAACTTTGAGGGTGCCGGAAGGATGACCAAAGGTAACAGACGTACGCTCACCACCGCCAGCGGCCAAATTCACAAGTGTTCCCGGAATCGCTGCTGCGGTACCAATAGCAACGGCTGCCGTTCCCATCATAGCGTGATGAAGTTTACCCATGGACAAAGCCCGTACAACCAGATCAATGTCGCCTGCCTCAACCACTTTACCGCTTGAGGAGGTATAAGACTGTGCTTTCCCGACAAACGCGACTTTCGGCGTGTGCTGGCGTGCTGCAGCTTCAGAAACATCGCTGATTAAGCCCATTTGCACTGCGCCATGAGCCCGAATCGTCTCAAAACGTTCCAGCGCAGCAGGGTCACCATTAATGGCTTCCTGAAGTTCTGTACCTGTATAGCCAATCTCTTCTGCATTTAAGAAGATGGTTGGGATACCTGCATTGATCATGGTTGCTTTCAATGTACCTACACCTGGCACGTCAAGGTCATCGACTAGATTTCCGGTTGGGAACATAGCCCCCTCCCCATCAGCCGGGTCAAGAAACTCGATTTGAACTTCTGCCGCTGGAAACGTCACCCCATCCAGCTCGAAATTACCGGTTTCTTGCACTTCACCGTTTGTCATCGGCACATGAGCAATGATGGTCTTTTTTATGTTAGCCTGCCAGATACGTACCGTTGCAATACCATTTTCAGGTAAACGATCCTGATCAACTAAACCTTTGCTGATAGCAAACGCACCTACAGCGGCTGACAGGTTGCCACAGTTACCACTCCAATCGACAAACGGTTTATCGATGGACACTTGGCCAAATAAGTAATCAACATCGTGATCCGATTGAGTACTTTTTGCCAAAATAACGGTTTTACTGGTGCTTGACGTCGCACCACCCATGCCATCGATTTGTTTTCCGTATGGGTCTGGGCTGCCAATGACGCGCTGTAAGATGGCGTCACGCGCTGCTCCCGGCACTTGAGCAACCTCCGGTAAATCTTCAACGCTGAAAAATACACCTTTGCTGGTGCCACCACGAATGTAAGTCGCAGGGATTTTAATCTGAGGAACTGAAGACATAGATAATTCTCTTGAAATTACGAACTATAAACAGGCATGAACAGCGATGAGCTAACCACCAGAGAGCAGAAATTGCTCTTTCCGATGATATTGAGGAAACCCAATATCATCGGAGGCATAGCATCGCTTTAATGATTACTGCTGGTTAAGCATTACTGTTGATTTAGAAAGTCCTTAGCAAAACGCTGTAATACACCGCCCGCAGCGTACACTGTAACTTCCTCTGCAGTATCCAAACGACAAGTTACTGGCACTTCAACACGTTCACCGTTCTTACGGTTGATGATTAAGGTAAGATCGGCACGAGGCTTGATATCGCCAATTACATCAAAGGTTTCAGTACCGTCAATGCCGTAAGTTTCACGAGTATCACCGGCTTTAAACTCAAGCGGAAGAACACCCATGCCAACCAGGTTTGTACGGTGAATGCGCTCAAAGCCTTCGGCAACAATGGCTTGTACACCGGCAAGACGAACACCTTTCGCCGCCCAGTCACGTGAAGAGCCCTGACCATAATCTGCGCCAGCAACGATGATCAATGGCTGCTCGCGATTCATGTAGGTTTCAATCGCTTCCCACATGCGCATTTGTTGACCTTCAGGTTCAACACGAGCAAGCGAACCTTGAATTACTTCACCATTTTCATCGCGACACATTTCGTTCAACAATTTAGGGTTAGCGAACGTTGCACGTTGAGCGGTTAAGTGATCACCACGGTGCGTTGCATAGGAGTTGAAGTCTTCTTCCGGCAAGCCCATTTTAGCCAGGTATTCACCTGCCGCGCTTGAAGCAAGAATCGCATTTGAAGGAGACAAGTGATCCGTTGTGATGTTGTCACCTAATACCGCTAATGGACGCATGCCTTTCAGAGCTCGCTCACCCGCCAACGCACCTTCCCAATATGGAGGACGACGGATATAGGTACTCATCTCACGCCAGTCGTACAGTGGGCTTTCTGCTTCTTCAATCGCACCTAGATCAAACATCGGAATGTATACTTGGTTGAATTGTTCTGGCTTAACGTGTTGGTTAACGATTTCGTCGATTTCATCGTCAGAAGGCCACAAGTCTTTCAACGTAATAGCATTACCTTTTGCATCTGTACCCAATGCATCTTGTTCGATATCAAAACGAACCGTTCCTGCCAACGCATAGGCAACAACCAATGGAGGAGACGCAAGGAAAGCTTGTTTAGCATACGGGTGAATACGACCGTCGAAGTTGCGGTTACCCGAAAGCACGGCAGTTGCGTAAAGGTCACGATCAATGATTTCTTGCTGGATCTTAGGATCTAACGCACCGCTCATACCGTTACAGGTTGTACAAGCATAAGCAACGATACCGAAACCTAGCTTTTCCAACTCAGGAAGAAGACCTGATTCTTCAAGATACAGTTTTGCTACTTTTGAACCTGGAGCAAACGACGTCTTCACCCAAGGCTTACGAATTAGGCCAAGTTCGTTGGCTTTCTTTGCAACCAAGCCTGCTGCAACCACGTTTCTTGGGTTGCTGGTGTTTGTGCAAGAGGTAATCGCAGCAATGATTACTGCCCCATCCGGCATTTCACCCTCTTTCTCTTCCCACTTACCTGCAATGCCGCGTGCAGCAAGATCAGATGTTGGAAGTCGACGATGCGGGTTTGACGGGCCAGCCATGTTACGAACCACACTGGATAGATCAAACTCTAGTACACGCTCGTATTCAGCGTCTTCTAAGCTGTCTGCCCATAGACCGGTTTCTTTCGCGTATTGCTCAACCAAAGCGACTTGTTCTGGTTCACGGCCTGTCAGCTTCAAGTAATCAATGGTCTGCTCATCGATATAGAACATCGCTGCCGTAGCGCCGTATTCAGGCGTCATGTTGGAGATGGTTGCACGGTCACCGATACTCAAGTCACGTGCACCTTCACCGAAGAACTCAAGATAAGAAGAAACTACACGTTCTTGTCTCAAGAATTCAGTGATCGCCAATACGATATCGGTTGCAGTAATACCCGGTTGACGCTTACCTGTTAGACGAACACCAACGATGTCAGGAAGACGCATCATAGATGGACGACCCAACATCACGGTTTCAGCTTCTAAACCACCCACACCAATTGCAATCACGCCTAGTGCGTCAACGTGTGGCGTGTGGCTGTCCGTTCCTACACAGGTATCAGGATAAGCTACACCGTCACGCGCCTGAATCACCGGAGACATTTTCTCCAAATTAATCTGGTGCATGATGCCGTTACCGGCAGGAATGACATCAACGTTTTTAAATGCAGTTTTAGTCCATTCGATGAAATGGAAGCGGTCTTCATTTCGACGATTCTCAATAGCGCGGTTCTTTTCGAACGCATCAGGATCAAAACCTGCGTGTTCTACTGCAAGCGAGTGGTCTACGATCAACTGAGTTGGAACCACTGGGTTCACCTGAGAAGGATCACCACCCTGCTCTGCAATGGCATCACGAAGACCCGCAAGGTCAACCAAGGCTGTTTGACCAAGGATGTCATGACACACTACACGCGCAGGATACCAAGGGAAATCCAGATCGCGTTTACGCTCAATGATCTGCTTTAGCGAATCGGTTAACGCTTCCGGTTCGCAACGGCGAACTAGTTGTTCAGCTAAGATGCGAGAGGTATACGGAAGCTTTTCATACGCACCTGGCTGAATGTCATTCACGGCAGCGCGCGTATCAAAATAATCTAGGTTAGAGCCTTCAAGAGACTTACGGTATTGAGAATTCATGGTTGTTCCATATATTTCTTTATAAATACGTTCTTTATTAAGTACGTTCTATAAATGAACGATTCAAGCTAATCAGTTGGGAGCCGCAGCAATAGCTGTGGCTCCCGAAAAATGAGCAAATTATCGATTTTCGATAGCTATCCATTCTGCCGACTCAGGGCCAGTGTAATCAGCACTTGGGCGGATAATGCGGTTGTTAGCACGCTGCTCTTTAACGTGAGCCGTCCAGCCCGTTACGCGAGACATCACGAAAATTGGCGTGAACAACTTAGTAGGGATGCCCATGAAGTTATAGGCAGACGCATGGAAGAAGTCCGCGTTACAGAACAATTTCTTCTCACGCCACATAACTTCTTCACAGCGAACAGATACTGGATAAAGAACGGTATCGCCGACTTCTTCTGCCAGTTTCTCTGACCACTGTTTGATAATCACATTACGAGGATCAGACTCACGATAGATTGCATGACCGAAGCCCATGATCTTTTCTTTACGAGCCAACATGCCCATCAAACCTTCTTCAGCTTCGTCAGCCGTCTTGAAGCGCTCAATTAATTCCATTGCTGCTTCGTTAGCACCACCGTGCAGTGGACCACGCAGTGAACCGATGGCACCGGTTACACAGCTATGGATGTCTGACAAAGTCGAAGCACAAACACGAGCGGTGAAGGTAGAGGCATTGAACTCGTGCTCAGCATAAAGAATCAAAGAAACGTGCATTACTTTTTCATGCAATTCAGATGGTTTCTTACCATGTAACATATGCAGGAAGTGAGCACCGATTGAATCGTCGTCTGTGTCAGTTTCGATTCGTACGCCATCGTGGCTGAAACGGTACCAGTAGCAAATAATGGATGGGAATAACGCCAGCATGCGGTCAATTCGGTCATCTTGTTCAGAGAAGTCTTTCTCTTCTTCAAGATTACCAAGCATTGAACAGCCCGTACGCATAACATCCATTGGGTGCGCATCCGCTGGAATTAATTCCAACGCACTTTTTAACGCCTCTGGCAGGGCACGCAGTGATTTTAGTTTCGCTTTATAATCTGCCAATTCTTGCGCATTCGGCAAATGCCCACGGAGTAGTAGGTGAGCAACTTCCTCAAACTGAGCATTTTTTGCCAAATCTGTAATGTCATACCCACGGTAGGTTAAACCAGCGCCCGTTTTACCAACAGTACAAAGCGCCGTCTCACCGGCTACTTGTCCACGAAGACCTGCGCCACCTAATTTCTTATCAACCATAACGTATCCCTTATCAATAAATCACTTTAATAGATTTACTTAACTTAATGTTTTACTTATTCTTTCCTTGTGCAAATAGCGCATCAAGTTTTTGTTCGTAGTCGTGATAACCAAGAAAATCATACAGCTCCATACGGGTCTGCATTAGATCAACCACATCTTTCTGGTCACCTTTTTCAAGGATATTTTCATACACCGCCAGCGCTGCTTTATTCATTGCTCGGAAGGCGCTTAACGGGTACAACACCATATCTGCCCCGGCTTCTGCTAACTCAGAGCGGTTATACAAAGGTGTCTGACCGAATTCAGTAATATTAGCCAAAATTGGTACATTCAAGGCGTCTTTGAATGCACGATAGTGTTCCAACTCATTAACGGCCTCAGCAAAGATTCCGTCAGCGCCCGCTTCGATGCATGCTTGAGCACGCTCAATAGCTGCCTCTAGGCCTTCCTGAGCAAACGCATCGGTACGAGCCATGATGAAGAAATTGTCGTCAGTACGGGCATCCACACAAGCTTTAATTCGATCAACCATCTCATCTTTAGAAACGATCTCTTTGTTTGGACGGTGACCACAACGCTTCTGTGCAACCTGATCTTCAATGTGAACAGCCGCTGCGCCCGCTTTTTCCATCTGCTTAATTGTACGATCGATATTGAATGCGCCGCCCCAGCCTGTATCTATGTCCACCAATAACGGCAGCTCAGAGGCCGATGTGATACGACGAACGTCTTCAATCACGTCATTCAAGCTGGTCATTCCCAAATCAGGCAACCCATACGAAGCATTAGCAACACCACCACCGGATAAGTAAATTGCTTGGTGCCCTACTTTCTCCGCCATCAAAGCGGTATAGGCATTAATGGTTCCTACAACTTGTAACGGGTTACTTTCTTCAATGGCTTTACGGAACTTGGCGCCCGGAGACAATTTACTTGTCATCATGCTTCTCCTGCGGTGAGTTGATCAAAATAAGTTTCCACGGCTTTGCGTGAACGTTGAATATGTTTCTTCATGAGCATTTCAGCCAGTTCGCCATCACGATCTGCAATAGCTTCGACAATACGTTTGTGATGTATGAAGGCTTTCTCTGGGTGGCTGGAAAGTTGACTGGTTGAAATGGCACTGAATTGATGGCGGTACATGAGAATTAGGTGATAAAGCTCTTCGCATAATAGATGAATGAGCTTCCGATTCTTGCTGCCATGAATGATGCAATAGTGAAAATCCAGATCACCTTGTTGCTTGTAATAACCTGTACCGTCTTTGAAGTCTTTATCTTGCTGGTGCTCTTGGAGCAAGGCTTCCAATTGAGCAATCTCATCTGAGGTCATTTTCTCTGCAGCCAATCGACACGCAAGACCTTCCAGATTCTCACGAATTTGATACAACTCGATTAGTTCACGATGAGAGAGAGAAACAACGCGCGCTCCTACATTGGGAGCTCGCTCGATAAGCCCTCTGGATTCCAGGCGAGAGATGGCTTCTCGAAGAGGCCCACGACTGACGCCATATTTAGAGGCTAAAGCAGACTCGGAAATTTTCGTCCCAGGTGCAATATCTCCGGTGACGATATCTTCCTGAACCTTCGTTAGCACTTGCTCGGCCAGTGTTAGATTGTTGACAACTTCAGGATTATTCATCAATCAATTGCTCTTAAATACAGTAATTGATGTTGAATTGTAGACAAAAAGCCCTTCCTGTCAACAAAATGAGTCAAATGCTAAAAAAATCGATCATTTTTATACTGAGAATAGTGATATTGTCGACAACACGACGTTAGAACAAAGAGTACTGAGGAGAACATAGACATAAAAAAACCGAAGTTCCTTTTGGAAACCTCGGTTTTTTGAAGGCTAGGACAGATTATTTAATCAAATCCAAGACCAACTTGTTCATGCGAGCCACATAGCTTGCAGGATCATCCAGTTGACCACCTTCAGCCAATGACGCCTGATCAAAGATAATCTGCGCCATATCATTGAAACGAGCATCATCCGACTCATCATTCAAACGCTGAATCAATGGATGATCCGTGTTGATCTCAAGAGACGGCTTGGAGTCTGGCAGTTGTTGGCCTGCGGCTTCCATCAAGCGACGCATTTGCAAGCCCATGTCGTATTGCCCAACCACAAGACACGCTGGTGAGTCAGTAAGACGATTGGTTACGCGAACGTCCTGAACTTTTTCAGACAGCGCTTCTTTCATTTGCGAAATCAAGCTTTCGAAGGTTTTCTCTGCTTCTTCTTTGGCTTTCTTGTCTTCTTCAGAATCAAGAGAGTCTAGATCAAGCTCACCCTTAGCAACATCTACTAATTGCTTACCGTCGAATTCACTCAGGTGGCTCATTAACCACTCGTCTACGCGATCAGATAGCAATAATACTTCGATGCCTTTCTTACGGAATACTTCAAGGTGAGGACTGTTCTTCGCTGTATTGTGATTTTCTGCAACAACGTAGTAAATCTTGTCCTGACCTTCCTGCATACGCTCAATGTATTGCTCAAGGCTGTGCGTTTGCTCAGCAGAGTCGTCATTCGTTGTCGCAAAACGAAGTAAATTAGCGATCTTTTCTTTATTGGCAAAGTCTTCGCCCGGACCTTCTTTCAACACCTGACCAAAAGCTTTCCAGAATGTCGCGTATTTTTCCGGCTCGTTATTTGCCAGTTTGTTCAACATATCCAATACGCGCTTAGTTAGCCCCGTTTTCATGGTGGTAACCGCGCGGTCTTCCTGAAGGATCTCACGAGAAACGTTCAAAGACAGATCGTTTGAGTCAATAACACCCTTAACGAAACGCAGATACATAGGTAGGAACTGATCTGCCTTGTCCATGATGAATACGCGCTGAACATACAGCTTAAGGCCGCGTGGGGTATCTCTGTCCCAAAGATCAAACGGTGCATTGGTTGGTACATAAAGCAAGCTGGTGTAATCCAGCTTACCTTCAACGCGGTTATGGGCCCAAGTTAGCGAGTCTTCAAAATCATGAGAGACGTGCTTATAGAACTCTTGATACTCTTCATCAGAAATGTCTGACTTAGAACGGGTCCAAAGCGCTGTAGCTGTGTTTAGTGTTTCATCTTTCGGTTCTTCAGCCTCTTCGCCTTCCGCAGGAGGAAGTGGCTCAGACTTCATGATAATAGGCAGAGAGATATGGTCGGAATACTTCTTAACCAGGCTGCGGATTCGGAAACCGTCTGCAAATTCTGTTTCCTCGTCACGAAGGTGTAGCGTAATTTCAGTACCACGCTCAGATTTATTGATGGTTTCGACGGTGAACTCACCCTCACCTTCAGAACTCCAATAAACACCGTTCTCCGCTGACTCGCCCGCTTTACGGGTACGAACTTCTACTTTAGACGCTACAATAAATGCAGAATAAAAACCGACACCGAACTGACCGATCAACTGAGAATCTTTCTTTTGGTCGCCAGTTAGTTGTTGTAGGAAAGATGATGTGCCTGACTTAGCGATCGTACCAAGATGGTCAACCACATCCTGACGGTTCATACCGATGCCGTTATCTGTAATTGTCAGTGTTTTTGCTTCTTTGTCTGTAGCTAGACGAATAGATAAATCCCCATCGTCTTCATACAACGCGCCATCTTCAAGGGCTAGAAAACGAAGTTTGTCTGCGGCATCTGAAGCATTTGAAATAAGCTCACGTAAGAAGATTTCTTTGTTGCTGTATAATGAGTGAATCATTAAATGCAAAAGTTGCTTCACTTCCGTTTGAAAGCCCAAAGTCTCTTTTTGTGCTTCTACTGACATTTGTATCCCCTATGTTTACTTCTTTTGTAACTAATCAAATGTGTGGTTTTGGCCACATGATTCTTTGAATGTGTAAGTGGGGATGAATCAAATGATTTCAAGAAGTATTTGTTACTTTTTCTTCGCTAATTCGATGATTTCTACTTCTGATTGGGGAATCTGAATTTCAAGCCCGCCGTTTAATAACTGAATCGTTAGAGATTTTTTAGGGATGACTTTAACCAATTTGCCGACTCGCTTTTGACCATCTTTCTTGGTTAATACAATGTCTTTATTAACCAACTTAAGGTATGGGTCATCTGATGGTTTTGACGTTGGTTTTTCCTGCTCTGTCTTTTGGGTTAAATCGGCTTGAGAAGTTGGTTCCATCTTATTCGGACTGACTTGTGCTGCCGTTGTTTGACCGAGCTGGCTCTCATTTTTAGCGACGTCTGCCACCGTTCCATTTTCTTCTGGTAACGCTGTACGTGGTATTTCAGCAGGTTTGGCGGGTTGAACTTCAATTTCAAAATTCGAAAATTTTAATGTTTGAATCAGGTTGAGTGGAATTTGAACATCAATCATTCCTGAGCCTAATGGCTGTCTGATGTTTAGCACCTTCTTATCCAGCGTCAAAAATAAGCCTTTTTGCTCTGTCTTATCCAATTTAACGACAGTAACTGGCTTTTGATGATAATTCGAGGCTTGGGCAAAAAATGAATCAAGCTGAATCTGGCTCACGTGCTTGGTTTCTCTATTTCTGTCTCTGTAATCAGAAATATAATTTCTCAGTACCATCATAGAACGATGATTCAGAACAGTTTCATTATTCCGAATATCCAAGGTCACCGTAAGCTCTTTCAATAACTTTTGTTTTTGTAGAATTTGTATGCCTGCGATGCTTTGCTTTTCAGAAATGGCGCGTATTGGTCCTACCTTGAATGACACGTGTTGCGGTAGTCTTGGTGAGACGACTTTCAAAGCTTGCTCAACATCTACCGAAGTCACTGAATACTGCTGTTGCATACTTCCGCTTGTATCGGCAACCAGCGTTATACTTTCATCCTCAAACTCTAAGGAAATATCCAGTAGCATTCCTTGTTTGGAAAATGATACAGAGTTTGTCGGAAGTTCGGAGACCACAAACTCTTTGCTAGACGTATCCTGATAAATGCGTTTTACACTGGGATGTTCAAGCACTTTGACTTCCTCGGTGAAAGGCAAAGCTAAATCTTTATGTTCAATCACCCACTCTTCACTCGATACCAGCTCATCCGCTTTAGATATATAAACAATATTCCCCTTCTTGTTCACCTTCCATTTTGGAGCTTCAACAGAGGACTGAGATATAGATGAGGTCGAAGCATGGAAAACGAACCAAGCTCCACCGGCAATAAAAGTGGCCAATAAAGAAAAAATAAGTGTAAGGAAAGGAAGTTTGTGTGCTTTACGGTGCTGTGCTGCATAAAACACACTGTAGGGAGGAAACCAATTGAATAGCCAACTTTCCCCTTTACTCCTGGATGACAAAGCCCACTGACAGAGAACAGCGGTGAAAAAGAGTAATAAAGAGATTAAGAAAACTATGCCAATCATGCTAAATAACGATCCGTGTGTGAAAAAGCCCCACATCCATAAGAGGCTTTTTTCTTAATTTAACTTTCAGGTATAAGAAAGTGAGCGCGAGCCGTTGTAATAGGCTCTCTTCTGGTTTTTTGCCAAGCATAGATAGATACATTGGCCACCCTTTTCCCTTGACGAGTTAACTCACATTCAACAAATGTATCCTGATAATAGCCTGCTCTCAAATAATCGATAGAAAAGTCGACGATTTTTGGTAATTTCGGCACATCCTGGAACATTATTAGGTACATAGATGCAGCGAGTTCCATAAAACCACCAATCACGCCACCATGAATTGCAGGCAATAATGGGTTACCTATATTCAACTTGTTCGCAGGCAATTTGAAAATCACATCATCACCAAAGCGTTCGCACTGGACCCCAATTTTATTGGCATAAGGCACTTGAGCAATGACTTCACTGTAATCACCGGATTTATGTGCTTCAGCAACAAGATCTCTTAAATTCATTGAAAATCTCCCTCTAAAACACGTTTTCTAAAATAATCAGGCGTAAATTCGGTACCTAGTCTCATAAAAGTGCCGACACAATATGCAATAGGATTATCAGGGTCTTCCTGATAGGCTGAACCACGAGTAAACACAACGTTGCGAGAAACCCTATAGCATTCTGCAAATCCATAGACAGGCTTGCCAGGCTCGGCTGCTTTCAGGTAATCAATGCGTAAATCCAGAGTTGGGCAGATCTCAAAATCTTCTAATGAACAAATAGCGGAAGTTCCAGAAGCAGTATCCATGAGCGTAGTGATCGCGCCACCATGCATGATTCCTGTGTCCTTATTCCCTACAAGCTCTTTATTGTATGGAAGAAGTAATGTGGTCCCACCTTGCTTGTCCACTTTAGATACAGACAAACCAATGTCGACACAGTGTGCCAACTCATCTATGAAACGTTGAGCGCGAGACGTAAGTGCCTGATCAACGACATCTTCTATAGAATTACTCATTATTAAATCCAAAAAAAGAACAACAAATAACAGCCTGAACTTACTTTTCAGACCTTCCTCGAACCAGCGCTTTTAACGTACTGGAATGAAATTCACGATAATAAAGAACTGCAGCTACCAACAAAGTAATGAAATAGAACAAAGGTGTATTAATAAACCAAGTTAAAAACGCCATTCCAAAATAGTAGCCTCTTAATCCCAAGTTAAAGTGCTTACCTGCGTTATCTATAACTTTAGCTGCAGAACTGGCAAAGGCTTCTTTTCTACCAGCAGAAACACTTGGATCGTCGGCCATAGGCGCTGCACCAACCATCACAGAGCAAAACCCGTATTGTCTTAAACACCAAGAGAATTTAAAGAAAGCATAGGCAAAGATGCTAATAAGTATGAGTAACTTAAAGTGCCAGAAATTAGGATCATAGATAAACGGGACTTCAACACCTGACAAGAAGTTTTCGAATTCCTTTACGGCACCTAATGCAGTAATTAAACCCGCTAAAATAATGATTGAGGTTGAAGCGAAGAACGCTGCGTTTCTTTCAAGATTTGAAACGATAGCTGCATCTGCTACACGATTATCACGAGTAATGACCTTAAGCATCCAATCATAGCGATAATTATGTAATGCACCTGAAAGTGCATTTCTTTTTTTGGCTAAAAATTGGGCTGTATGAACATAACCGATCCATACGAAAAAGAAGAAAAACAGAGGTATAAGATCAAAAAAAGTCATTCATATCTCCTGAGTGTGTGCGATTCTATAGACTTTTAACGATCACACAAGCTCTTTACTTTATGACTTTCATAAAAAGTTGCGCTAACTTATAAGCGCCTCGCTCTAAAACTTTCGACATAAGAACGCGGTTTGTCCATTCTTCCGGCTTAATCTCAACGGCAGACTGGAGTTTTGATAAAAAGAATCCTTCCGCATCTTTCAAAAAGTCATGATCTTTCGACGCATAATTAAGTTCATGATTAAAGCGAAAGCTAAATACATCTAGATTGAAGGATCCTAAAGTTGTCCAGTCATCAACAATAATAACTTTGCTGTGCAGAAAGCGATCATTTAGCTCATGGATAGACACGCCTGCCTGCAAAAGCCTCTTATAACGACCACGAGCAAGATACTTCATTAAAAGAACATCGGTGACACCAGGTAAAAGAATTCTTACATCGATACCCTCTTTTGCCTTACGTTTGAGGAAACGCAGAGTCCTTCTTGTTGGAAAAAAGTATGCACTGTTGATCCAGATACGACTCTGAGCGGAAGCCAACTTTTTATATAACGCTCTTTTAATCCAATGAGTCGAAAAGTGATGGGCATAAAGCCACCCTTCTAAGCGCTTTTCAAAAATATAAACCGGGCCCTTAAACGGTGTTGCAAGCGCTTTTGACTTGCTCCCGATCGCATCAAACTTCCATTGAAAGATATCACTAATATTCCCGATATCCTGATCTTGTACTTTCACCATCACCTCAGACCAGGCTGAGCTTTTAGTGCTTGGCTTATAAAAGCTATCGGTTATTCCTGCACCACCAGTAAATGCAACACGATTATCAATAATAAATAGTTTTACGTGTGTTCTTCGAAGATTTTCAGAACCTAAATGTAAACGAATAGGATTAAATAGTTTGATGGTTATATTGGGATGACGAGAGAGCTTGCTAATGTCATCGTGCACGCCTAATGTACCAAATGCATCAAAGATACACTGGATTAGGACATTGTTATCAGCTCTTTTAATCAGCGTCCTACATAGCTGATCCCAAAGCTCCCCATCTTCAACCAAATAATTTTCGATCAATATGGACTCTTGAGCGGATTCTAGCTCTCTGAAAATAGCAGGGTAAAAGTTACACCCATCAATAATAAGTTCAGGAGAGTGGTATTTTGAAGGTTGGAAATGACTCATATAGGAAGGACTGCGGCAGTCAATATGTGACTGCCGCTAAGCCAAATAAGGCTTAGAAATTACCAGCCGGTAACTTCTTTAAGGGCATTACCGATTTCAGCCAAAGAGCGAACAGTTTTTACACCTGCATCTTCTAAAGCAGCAAATTTCTCATCGGCAGTACCTTTACCACCAGAAATGATGGCACCAGCATGACCCATACGTTTGCCTTTCGGCGCAGTCACACCTGCAATGTAAGAAACAACCGGCTTAGTTACATTCTCTTTGATGAACGCTGCCGCTTCTTCTTCTGCAGAACCACCGATTTCACCAATCATAACGATGGCTTCAGTCTGAGGGTCATTTTGGAACATTTCCAAAATATCGATAAAGTTAGAGCCTGGAATCGGGTCACCACCAATGCCTACGCACGTGGACTGACCAAAACCATAATCCGTAGTTTGTTTAACTGCTTCGTAGGTTAATGTACCTGAACGAGAAACAATTCCTACTTTACCTGGCAGGTGAATGTGGCCTGGCATAATCCCGATTTTGCACTCTCCTGGAGTAATAACACCTGGACAGTTTGGACCGATTAGGCGAACACCTAACTCATCGCACTTCACTTTTGCATCTAGCATATCAAGTGTCGGGATGCCTTCAGTGATACATACGATCAGCTTGATGCCTGAATTTGCGGCTTCAAGAATAGAATCTTTACAGAATGGAGCTGGTACATAAATCACAGACGCTTCTGCACCTGTTTGCTCGACAGCCTCTTTCACCGTGTTGAATACTGGAAGACCAAGATGAGTTTGACCACCTTTTCCTGGTGTTACACCACCAACCATTTGCGTGCCATATTCAATGGCTTGCTCAGAATGGAAGGTACCTTGACCACCAGTAAAGCCCTGGCAGATTACCTTGGTATTTTTATCGATCAAAATTGACATCTTAGTTCCCTCCTGCCGCTTTAACTGCTTGCTGCGCTGCATCCGTTAAGCTGGTTGCTGCAATAATGTTCAAGCCGCTATCTGCAAGCTTTTTAGAACCTAGTTCAGCATTATTACCTTCTAGACGAACAACAACAGGAACTTCAACGCCAACCTCTTCAACTGCACCGATAATGCCTTCAGCAATCATGTCACAACGTACAATACCACCAAAGATATTTACAAGTACCGCTTTCACTTTGTCATCAGACAAAATGATCTTAAATGCCTCGGCAACACGCTCTTTGGTTGCACCGCCGCCTACGTCAAGGAAGTTTGCAGGGAAGCCACCATGAAGAGCAACAATGTCCATAGTTCCCATCGCAAGACCCGCACCGTTAACCATACAGCCGATTGAACCATCAAGAGCAACGTAGTTAAGTTCAAACTTAGCTGCGTGCGCTTCACGTTCGTCTTCCTGTGAAGGATCATGCATTTCCTGAAGATCTTTATGGCGATAAACGGCATTGCTATCAACGCCAAGCTTGGCGTCTAAGCAGTGCAAATTTCCATCCGTTTTAATAACCAATGGGTTGATCTCAATAAGGGCTAAATCTTTTTCGATAAACAGTGTCGCAAGACCTACAAAAATCTTGGTGAACTGTTTGATTTGATCCCCTTTTAAACCAAGTTTAAAAGCAAGCTCACGTCCTTGATATGGCTGAGGTCCTGCAAGTGGATCAATAGTAGCTTTAAGGATCTTTTCAGGTGTTTCTTCCGCTACTTTTTCAATTTCCACACCGCCTTCTGTTGAGGCCATGAAGACAATTCGACGAGTTGAGCGATCTACAACGGCACCAAGATAAAGCTCTTGGTCAATATCCGTGCAACTTTCAACCAAAATTTTACTTACTGGCTGCCCGTTTTCGTCTGTTTGGTAAGTAACCAAGTTCTTACCTAGCCACTTGGCAGCAAAATCACTTGCTTCCTCTGCGGATTTAATTAATTTAACCCCGCCTGCTTTACCTCGACCGCCTGCATGAACTTGGGCCTTAACGACCCATTCATTGCCACCGATCTTCCTTGTTGCGTCCGCTGCTTCTTCCGGCGTATCAACTGCATACCCTTCAGAAACAGGTAATCCATACTGCTTAAAGAGTTGTTTACCCTGATATTCATGCAGGTTCATAGACTAGTCACCTTATTAAATCAATCTCGTCAAATTACGATCTACGATTTTACTTACGACGACGATTCGCTTTATGAATCGCGTGGCCATTAACTGCAAGTGCAGCTTCGTGCACAGCTTCACATAACGCTGGGTGTGGGAACATGGTTAGACCAAGATCCTCGGCCGTCGATCCAAACTCCATTGCGATCAAGACTTGCTGACAAAGATCCGCCGCATTAGGTCCGATAATGTGACAACCTAAGATTCGATCAGTTTCTTCATCTGCGATAATCTTCACCATGCCATCAGTATCATTTGCAGCCAAAGCACGACCACTTGCACTGAATGGGAAAAAGCCTGCCTTATACTTCTCACCAGCCGCTTTCAGCTCATCCTCTGTTTTACCTACCCAGGCAATCTCAGGATGGGTATAGATTACAGATGGTACAAGGTCGTAGTTCACTTGTGCTTTCTGGCCTGCAATGCGTTCAGCTACCATCACACCTTCTTCCGATGCTTTGTGAGCTAACATTGGACCTCGAACCACGTCGCCAATGGCATACACGCCTGGTACATCAGTTTCACATTGATCATTTACATGGATGAAACCTCGCTCATCCATAGGCACGCCACTGTCTACTGAAAGTAGTCCTTCGGTGTATGGACGACGACCAACAGCTACGATCAATTTATCGACAACAATTTCTTGATCACCATCTTTATCAGTATAAGAGACAGTTACTGTTTTACGTTTAATATCCGTACCTGTAACTCGAGCGCCTGTGCGAATATCTAAGCCTTGCTTGCTTAGTACTTTTTGAGCTTCGCGGGCAATTTGACGATCAACTACGCTTAAAAAGTCATCTTGAGCCTCAAGAACGATTACTTCTGATCCCAAACGACTCCATACGCTTCCAAGTTCAAGACCAATAACACCAGCACCAATAACACCTAAGCGTTTAGGAACAGATTGGAATTCTAGGGCACCGGTTGAATCAACAATGATGTCATCTTTTAATGGCGCAGGAGGAATTTCAACAGGAACAGAACCTGTTGCGATGATGATGTTTTCTGCTTCTAGCTGTTTGGTCTTACCATTATGATCAGTAAACTCAACTGTCTTACCAGCTAGTAACTTACCCGTACCTTCAAATGGTGTAACTCCATTGGTTTTGAAAAGACCGGCAACGCCAATAGTGAGCTTCTCGACCACCTCGTCTTTACGTTCAATCATGCGAGGTACATCGATATCAACTTTCTTAATCCCAATGCCGTGCGTCTCAAACTCTTCGCTAGCATCATGGAATTTATGAGAAGTATCTAACAGTGCTTTTGACGGAATACAACCAACATTCAAACATGTACCACCGAATGCAGTCTTTCCATTTTTGTTGATATATTTATCGATACAAGCAGTTTTTAAACCTAGCTGTGCTGCACGAATAGCAGCTACGTAACCACCTGGACCGCCACCGATTACGACTACGTCAAATTTTTCTGACATTATTAATTCCCTTGATTTGCCAGCCTTCCGGCTGGCACTTTGATTATCGATGATTAAAGATTTAGAAGAATCTTAGCTGGCTCTTCCAGTAATTCTTTAATAGAAACTAAGAACTGTACAGCTTCTTTTCCGTCAATTAGACGATGGTCGTAGGACAAGGCCAGATACATCATAGGAAGAATTTCTACTTGTCCGTTCACTGCCATTGGACGCTCTTGGATTTTATGCATACCAAGAATAGCAGTTTGTGGTGGGTTAAGAATTGGGGTAGACATTAAAGAGCCAAACACACCACCATTGGTGATAGTGAAAGTGCCACCTTGCATATCTTCAATAGCCAGCTTACCTTCGCGAGCCTTTGAACCGAATTCTTTAATCGTACTTTCAATGTCGGCAAGGGTCATGCCATCTGAATCACGAAGTACTGGAACAACAAGGCCTCGATCACTCGACACAGCCACGCCAACATCATAGTAACCGTGATAAACAATATCATTACCATCGATAGACGCGTTCACTTCAGGGAACTTCTTAAGTGATTCAACCGCAGCCTTAACGAAGAAAGACATAAACCCAAGCTTAGTCGCATGAGTTTGTTCGAATTGATCTTTATATTTAGCACGAAGATCCATGATTGGCTTCATATTAACTTCGTTAAACGTAGTTAACATAGCGGCATCATGTTGAGCACTCAGTAAACGCTTAGCAATGCTTGCTCTCAGACGAGTCATTGGCACACGTTTTTCTAAACGTCCTTCTTGATTCATTGGAACAGAGATCGCTGGGCTCTGCACTGGAGCAGCAGGAGCCGGTGTAGGAGTCGGGGCTTCAGCCACAGCAGAAGACCCGGACAAGTCGGACTGTTTGATGAAGTTAACAACGTCTTCTTTTGTTACTAATCCATTCTTACCTGTTCCAGGAACTTGGCTTAATTCAATACCGTTCTCTTCCATTAGCTTACGAGCTGCAGGACTGGCAACAGCACCTTCCGTAGGTTGAGGCGCTTCGTCAGAAACTGGTGAAGGCTGGGCAGTAGTCGCGCCAGCAGCACCCTCTTCGAAAATAGCAATAACTTCATCGCTTAAAACAATATCGCCTTCGCCTTTTTTCACTTCTGCGATTACACCGTCAGCAGGGGCTGCTACTTCTAGAACGACCTTATCAGTTTCAATATCAACAATTAACTCATCACGAGATACTGCTTCACCTGGTTGTTTATGCCAAGTTGCGATATTTCCTTCAGCAACTGATTCTGGAAATGTGGGCGCTTTGATTTCTATGGCCATACTTACTTCCTTAAAAATTTTTATCTGCCAATAAGAGCCTTAACCAACCAAGGCATCATCAATTAATTTATTTTGCTGTTCAACGTGCAGAGCCATATAACCCGCTGCTGGCGAAGCTGAAGCGTCACGACCTGCATAATCCAGTTCGTAATCAAGCTTAGCAAACTTAAGCGAACGAACAACTCGACGCATATGGTGCTGACTGCTATACCAAGCGCCCTGGTTCATTGGCTCTTCCTGACACCAAACTACTTTTTCCACGTTTTTATACCCTTTAAGAACAGAGGTCATATCATCTTCAGGGAAAGGATAAAGTTGTTCGATACGGATAATAGCTACATCATCAATTTCTCTTTCACGACGAGCTTGAAGCAAATCGTAATAGACCTTGCCTGAACAAAGTACGATACGCTTAACGTCTTTTGGCTTGATCTCGTCAATTTCACCGATGACGGTTTGGAAAGAGCCTTCCGCCAGCTCTTCCAACGTTGAAATAGCTTCTTTATGACGAAGTAAACTCTTCGGTGTTAGTGCTACCAAAGGCTTACGTAGAGGCCTAATCACCTGGCGACGAAGCATATGGAATACTTGGGCTGGGGTAGTAGGTAGGCACACCTGAATATTATGCTCAGCACACAACTGCAGATAACGCTCAAGACGTGCAGATGAATGCTCTGGCCCCTGACCTTCATAGCCATGAGGTAACAACATTGTAAGCCCGCATAGACGGCCCCATTTGTGCTCACCACTGGTTATAAACTGATCAATTACAACTTGTGCCCCGTTTGCGAAGTCACCAAATTGAGCTTCCCATACAACTAATGCATTTGGTTGAGTGGTTGCATAACCATATTCAAATGCAAGCACCGCTTCTTCAGATAAGAAAGAGTCGTAAATGTTAAACGGTATTTGCTCAGTTGCCAGTTGCTCAAGAGGGATATGGCGCGATGCATCCTTTTGATTATGCAAGACAGCATGTCGATGCGAGAACGTCCCCCGGCCAACATCTTGTCCGGTTAATCGAATAGGATGCCCTTCATGAAGAAGAGTCGCATATGCCATTGTCTCAGCATAACCCCAGTTGATGGGCATAGCTCCAACGGTCATTTTTCGACGATCTTCGATAATCTTTTGTACTTGACGTTGTACAACAAAACCTTCTGGTACTTCAGTCAGTTGATTTGCCAAGTTCTGAAGTGCTTTTAGGTCAATTTTCGTATCATGATAAGCCGTCCAGTCGTGCCCTAGGTATGGCTTCCAGTCCACAAACATAGACTCATTAGGCTCACGAACCAAGCTTTTAACTACATGATGTCCATTGTCTAGCGCATCACGATACTCGTTCACTAACGAATCATAAAACGCTTTATCAATAACACCTTCAGAAATCAGTTTTTGAGCATATAACTCGCACGTAGATTTCTGTTTCTTAATTTGCTCATACATTAGGGGCTGTGTGCCCGATGGTTCGTCGGCCTCGTTATGGCCTCTACGACGATAACAAATCAAATCAATAACGATGTCTTTCTTAAACTCGAAACGATAGTCAGCTGCCAATTGAGTAACAAAGAAAACAGCTTCAGGGTCGTCAGCATTAACATGGAAAATTGGCGCTTGAACCATCTTCGCAACATCGGTGCAATACTCGGTCGAACGAGCATCTTCACGAAGCGATGTGGTAAAGCCAACTTGGTTATTGACAATAACGTGGACGGTACCGCCTGTTTTATATGCACGAGTTTGAGAGGCCTGGAAGGTTTCCATCACAACCCCTTGGCCAGCAAAAGCAGCATCACCGTGAATACTGATAGGCATAACTGTTGTGCCCACAGTGTCTTTACGTCTATCTTGACGGGCACGTACCGAGCCTTCAACTACAGGAGACACAATTTCCAAATGTGACGGGTTAAAGGCAAGTGCAAGGTGAACTTCACCGCCCGGAGTCATTACATTTGACGAGAAACCTTGGTGATATTTTACGTCACCGGAGCTATCAAACTGAGCGCGGCCTTCAAACTCATCAAACAGGTCTGCTGGTGATTTACCCAATGTATTTATCAGAACGTTAAGGCGGCCACGGTGTGCCATACCAATTACAACTTCCTGAACTTGATAAGTACCCGCACGCTGAATAAGTTCATCCATTAAAGGAATTAAGGACTCACCACCTTCCAGGCCAAAACGCTTGGTGCCTGGATATTTAGACTGAAGATATTTCTCTAGCCCTTCCGCAGCGACCAAGCGCTCAAGAACATGCTTGGAAACTTCGGAGCTGTACTTAGGATGAGATTTAACACTTTCTAAACGCTGCTGTAACCACTCTTTCTCTGCGGTATCAACAATATGCATGTACTCAGCACCCACTGAAGTACAGTATGTCTTCTCAAGTGTTTCTAGGATCTCTGAGAGAGATGCATGGTCAGAGCTAGTTGCAAGGTTACCTGTCTGGAATACGGTATCCATATCAGCCGTGGAAAGGCCGTGATAACTTAACTGTAGGTCTGGTACGTCTTCACGCTCCATTAAATTCAATGGATCAAGATCAGCCTTTTGATGTCCTCTGACTCGATACGCGTTAATCAGATCAAGAACTTTAACTTGTTTGATGTCGAAATCTGAACTAACAGCGCTGGCTGCTTTAGGACGATTAGTGTCTTTGTTCTTGGCGTGAAGGATAAAGGTCTCACGAATTGTAGAATGAGGAATATCGTGAGGTGCTGTTTCTGTAGATCTTGGAAGTCGATCAAAATATGAGCGCCATTGTTCAGGCACATCATTAGGGTCTTTTAGATAGGCTTCATACATGGCTTCCACATAAGCCACATTGCCACCTAAATGGGAGCTACCCCAAAGTTGCTCCATAGAAGCTTCTTGCATTCGTTACCGTCCTTAATGCATCTTGCGAGGGGTGAAAATAATTCAAACCTAGGATAGTAGATGTAAATTATTAGCAATGGATCGTATCCATTCCCCTATTTACTTTTAGTCACTTTGAAGAAATTGCTTTTTGAGCAAAAACTTCTGATTTTTCCGACATTTATCTAGTTTTAGAATAAATATCGAAAGAATGCAAAACTTCCCCCAAGATTTTTCTCATCAATTTGTAATCTAATTATTTTTTGGACGATGAGAATAAAAAAAGGGGCTGAAAAACAGCCCCTTTTCTACATTACGCTCCGCGCTGTAGCAGCATGTTGCGAATATGGCCGATTGCCTTAGTAGGGTTAAGACCTTTAGGGCAAACGTTAACACAATTCATGATGCCACGGCAACGGAATACACTGAATGGATCATCCAATGCAGCCAAACGTTCTTCAGTCGCCGTATCACGACTATCGATTAGGAATCGATATGCCTGAAGCAGGCCTGATGGGCCAATGAATTTATCAGGGTTCCACCAGAAAGACGGGCACGCAGTTGAACAACAAGCACACAAAATACACTCGTAAAGTCCATCCAGATGCTCACGATCTTCAGGAGACTGTAGGCGCTCAATAGCTGGCGCTGGCGTGTCATTAATCAAATACGGTTTGATCTTTTCATACTGTTTGTAGAATTGTTCCATATCTACAATCAGGTCGCGGATCACTGGTAATCCAGGAAGTGGACGAAGTACCAGCTTGTCCCCTTTTACACACTCAGATAGTGGTGTAATACAGGCTAGACCATTTTTACCATTAATATTCAAACCATCAGAACCACACACCCCTTCACGACATGAACGACGGAAAGACAATGAAGAGTCCTGCTCTTTAATTAGATGCAACACATCCAATACCATAAGATCCTTACCACCAGGAATCTCGATATTGTAGTCTTGCATATACGGAGCTTGGTCTGTCTCCGGGTTGTAACGATATACGCTAACTAACATTGTAATTTTTACCTCATCGAGCCTGCATTAGTAAGTACGAGCTTTAGGCGGGAATGCCTCAACTGTCTTAGGAGCAAAGTTTACGTCACGTTTGCCAATTGTTTGACTGGACGGGAAGTAAATCGAGTGCTTTAACCAGTTCTCGTCATCACGCTCAGTAAAGTCATTACGAGCATGAGCACCGCGACTCTCTTTACGAGCTTCAGCAGCAACCGCTGTTGCATAAGCGACTTCATACAAGTTACCTAGTTCTAGAGCTTCGATTCGGGCAGTGTTAAATGCCTGACTCTTATCTGAGATGTATAGATTGTTAACGCGCTGACCAATCTCTTTAAGCATCTCAAGACCTTTCTGCATGCTCTCACCATCGCGGAATACGCCAAAGTAAAGCTGCATACATTTCTGAAGGTCCGCACGAACTACAGCAACATCTTCACCACTTGTACTGGTGTTGATCTTGTTAAGACGAGCAAGTGCGTTATCAATGTCGGTATCTTCTGCATCCATAACGTCGAAGCCTTCACGCAATTGCTTCTCAATTTGAATACCAGCAGCACGACCAAATACAACTAAGTCAAGTAGTGAGTTACCACCTAGACGGTTAGCACCGTGTACAGATACACAAGCCACCTCACCACATGCAAACAAACCATCAACAATAGTTTCAGTACCGTCTTCATTCAACTGAATGGCTTGGCCGCCAATATTAGTAGGTACACCACCCATCATATAGTGACATGTAGGTACTACAGGAATTGGCTCTTTTGCAGGGTCAACGTGTGCAAACGTCTTAGAAAGCTCACAGATACCAGGTAGGCGGCTGTTAAGAACTTCTTCACCCAAGTGGTCTAACTTAAGGAATACATGATCGCCATTTTCACCAGCACCACGACCTTCCAGAATTTCCATAACCATAGAGCGAGCAACAACGTCACGACCAGCTAGGTCTTTTGCGTTTGGAGCATAACGTTCCATGAAGCGCTCGCCGTCTTTATTGATCAGGTAACCACCTTCACCACGACAACCTTCAGTAACAAGTACACCTGCACCAGCGATGCCGGTTGGGTGGAACTGCCACATCTCCATATCCTGCGCAACGAAACCGGCGCGCAAAGACATACCAACACCGTCACCGGTATTAATGTGGGCGTTAGTTGTGGACTGATAGATGCGACCTGCACCACCGGTTGCCAGCACTGTAGCTTTTGCTTTGATATAAACGGTCTCACCAGACTCCATATCAATAGCAACACAACCAACCACTTGACCTTTCTTGTTCTTGACAAGGTCAACCGCATACCATTCATTTAAGAAGGTAGTTCCAGCTGCCAAGTTAGCCTGATAAAGAGTATGAAGAAGAGCGTGACCTGTACGGTCAGCAGCAGCACATGTACGCGCAGCCTGGCCACCCTTACCAAACTCTTTTGACTGACCACCGAACGGACGCTGGTAGATGCGGCCATTTTCAAAACGAGAAAATGGAAGGCCCATATGGTCTAGTTCGAATACTGCCTGAGGGCCAACACTACACATATATTCAATTGCATCTTGGTCACCGATATAGTCTGAACCTTTTACGGTATCAAACATGTGCCAGCGCCAATCATCATTTGGGTCAGCACTTGCGATAGCACAAGTAATGCCGCCCTGAGCAGATACTGTATGTGAACGAGTTGGGAAAACTTTTGATACTACAGCAGTCTTTAGGCCTGATTCAGCCAACTGCAAACCGGCACGCATACCAGCGCCGCCACCACCAATAACGATGGAGTCAAACGTCATTGTACGAATTTGACTTGACATAAATTACAGCCCCCAAAGAATTTCGATTGACCAAACTACCAGCACAAACAAAGTGCCAATAACACCAGCATTAAAAATGAAGCGAATAAAAGCTGGTTTAATATAGTCAGTTGCAATGGTCCATAAACCCACCCAAGCGTGAGCAACCAGAGCAAGAACAGCTAACAGTGTATAAATACGAACAGAGGTCATGCTAAAAAGCTCTTTCCACTGCCCAAAAGTTAGCTCAGGGGTACATAGTAGGTAACCTACAATAAAGATTGCATAAGTTGCCAAAATAACAGCACTTACGCGCTGAAGAACCCAATCAGACAAGCCACTACGGCTGAAATTTGTAACGCTAGTTACCATACCCAAACTCCCGCTAAAATAATTACCGTACCACCAAGAACCAGTGTGATAATTGAAGCAATACGACCACTCTCAAGTGTTTCGCCGATGCCTGCATCCATCAATAAGTGCTTAATGCCAGCAACAAAGTGATAGCCAAGAGCAGATAAAATGCCCCAAGTAATAAATTTAGCTACAGGACTTTGCATGCATTCTTTTAATTGGTTGAAACTTTCTTCTGAAGCTAAAGACATATCTAAAGCTGCAATAACAAAGATCATACCGAAGAACAATGCAAAACCTGAGATCCTATGAAGGATGGATGCTTTCGCTGTTAGCGGAAGCTGAATCGTAGTTAGATCAAGGTTTTTTGGTCTATTGCTATTCACGGTTATACACTCTATCCGTTTGGGTCCGCGATGCAGACATTTACATTCACAACAAGGTTATGAATGCCTAGCCCATTCAGTGCTTTTAGCACCTTATAATTTAGTAAGAACATTAGTCCAAACTAATCCAGGTTTTGATAAATCTAAGCCAATGACTAGATTTGAGAGCGCGGTGATTATAATCAGCCACCCGAAGAAATTCAATGCAGATAAGGGATTGCGAAGACTGCACCATTAAAATGCCAATTTTCGACCAATTATTATTCAATGCACCATATTTGCACCTAACTCTAGATTATTTTTTCGCCAACCCCCTAAAAATTAATGAATATTAGGGCTAATCCTGCCCCCTTGATTGACAAAACGGCTTAACGCCTTATAGTTACGCCACCAGTAAGGCAATTTACGTCCATACTTTTTCTGGGATAGAGCAAATTAAAAACGGAGAACAATACTCCGATCTTCCATTGGGAGTTAAAGAAAACGTATTACAAGGAGGCCTTGCATGGCTGATAAAAAAGCACAGCTTACGATAGACGGTAAGACTTTAGATCTACCTGTTTATTCTGGAACTGTGGGTCCGGACGTGATCGACGTTCGTGGTTTAACTGGTGAAGGTTATTTCACTTACGATCCTGGTTTTGTATCCACTGCAGCCTGCGAATCCGCAATCACATATATTGATGGCGGCAAAGGTGTACTTCTTCATAGAGGCTACCCTATTGAGCAACTAGCTGAGAAAGCGACCTTTCTAGAAACATGTCACCTTCTTCTTTTTGGCGAGCTCCCAACTGCTGAAGAAAAAGAAAAGTTCGAACACACCATTACTCATCATACGATGGTGCACGATCAATTAAGCGATTTTTTCCACGGTTTCCGTCGTGACTCTCACCCGATGGCAATTATGTGTGGCGTTGTAGGTGCTCTTTCAGCTTTCTACCATGATTCACTAGACATTAACGACCCTCGTCACCGCGAAGTTTCAGCATTCAGATTGATTGCTAAAATGCCGACGATTGCAGCCATGGTCTACAAGTACAGCATTGGCCAGCCGTTCATGTTCCCTAAAAATGAATTGAGCTACTCTGAAAACTTCCTACACATGATGTTTAACACGCCATGTGAAGAAAAACCAATCAACCCAGTGATTGCTCGCGCAATGGATAAGATCTTCCTTCTGCACGCTGATCACGAACAAAACGCATCTACTTCTACTGTACGCCTAGCCGGTTCTACAGGTGCCAACCCATTTGCGTGTATTGCGGCAGGTATTGCAGCACTATGGGGCCCTGCTCACGGCGGTGCAAACGAAGCAGTGCTTAAGATGCTTGATGAAATCGGTACCTACGATAAGATCCCTGAGTTTATTGAGAAAGCAAAAGACAAAGATGATCCGTTCCGCCTAATGGGCTTTGGTCACCGCGTTTATAAGAGCTACGACCCTCGTGCAGTAGAAATGAAGAAATGCTGCGACGAAGTTCTGGCTGAACTTGGCTTGGAGAATGATCCTCAGCTTAAGATGGCTATGGAACTTGAGAAGATTGCTCTTGAAGACGAGTACTTCGTTAAGCGTAACCTATACCCTAACGTTGACTTCTATTCCGGCATCATTCTGAAAGCGATCGGCATCCCGACAGAAATGTTCACAGTAATCTTTGCTACTGGTCGTACACCAGGCTGGATTGCTCACTGGCATGAAATGATCGGTGGTAACAACCGCATCGGTCGTCCTCGCCAGCTTTATACTGGAGAGAAGCAAAGAGACTTGGAAAAATAACCACGTCTTTACCGCTCTAAAAAGACCGCTTTAAGCGGTCTTTTTTATTGAGTGATTTTTGATAAATACGATAAAAGAATGAATCAGTTTTTGATTCGTCTCACTACCAGAAGAGAAACAAGAGCTGAGAACGCAGCAAAATAAAACAGCACATCATGCTCTGCTTGCTCCCATAAAACACCACTGATCAAAGCCCCCGCTGCACCACCCAAACCAAAGCTCACGCCACTATAAAGCGCCTGCCCTCTTCCTGAAAACTCCCTGGAAAAATATTGCTGCACATACAGCATAGAAACTACATGCAAACAACCAAAAGAGAATGCATGTAATGCCTGCCCGATAATGACAAGTCCCAATAAATGAGGGAAAGCCCCTATCACTAACCAACGAACCACCGTCAACACAATCGACAGCAACAATAAAAAATATGCCCCTCGTTTTTTAACCCAAGCAGGAAACATAAGAAACAGCACAACCTCGGCAACCACTGCAAACGCCCACAGCCCGCCGACCCAGGTGGTACTGTACCCAAACTCCTTCATATAAAGACTATAAAAGGAATAATACGGCCCATGAGATACCTGAGTAAGAAAGCAAATAAGTAAAAATGCCTGAATATCCTTCCGATAAAGCAAAGGGATAATACTTTTATTGGGCTCTTTCTCTTCTCCTGCAGAATCCTTACTAATCAATTCAGGTAATGAGAAGCTAAGCACACCAGCCATACCAATCACGCCAAGCATAATAACTGGCAGCCAATGCAATGAAACAAAATCAAAGAGCGTACCTAGCCCAATAGAAGATACAATGAACCCAATCGAACCCCACATTCGTATTTTTGCGTACTTTGAAGCCTTAGGCCCAAGTGACTCCAGCGTGTAGGCTTCAAATTGCGAAAGAATCGCATTCCAAAAAAGCGAATACAAAAAGCTATAAATCAAGAGTTCGCTCAGTGTAAACGGCAGCAAGAACAGCGAAAAAAATATGCCTGCCCCGACTACACCTACGCGAATCACCTGAACTCTTAAGCCTGTCTGATCTGATATCAAGCCAGCTATGCTCGGCGCAAAAATTTTAGTGCCCAAAAAGATGGCTTGAACAAGCCCAATTTGATAGCCGGTAAAGCCCTGCTCTTTAAGAAAAACAGGCCAAAAAGGCAGTAAGCAACCAAGAAAGGAAAAGTAGAAAAAATAGAATAGAGAAAGAGGCGTTGCGACTGATCCCCAAGACCAGCCGCCTTTGTATTCGATGTCGCTATTCATCCACAGAAGCGGGGATTACAGGCACATTTGATTGTACATCAGCATTTTGAGCGCGATGACGTAACATGTGATCCATAACGACCATGGCCAGCATTGCTTCTGCAATTGGCGTTGCACGAACACCAACACAGGGATCATGACGCCCGGTAGTAACAACTTCAATCGGGTTGCCCGATTTATCGATACTTTTACCAGGAAGCAGAATACTAGACGTTGGCTTAAGAGCAATATGAGCCACAATATCCTGTCCTGTACTGATACCACCAGAAATACCACCAGAGTGATTGGATAAAAACCCTTCAGGCGTTAGCTCATCTCGATGCTCGGAACCTTTCTGTTCAATACAACCAAAACCGTCGCCAATTTCAACACCCTTAACGGCATTAATACTCATCAAGGCATGAGCAAGATCTGCATCCAAGCGATCAAAGACAGGCTCGCCGAGCCCCGGCATTAAACCACTCGCTACTACAGTAATTTTAGCGCCTATGGAGTCTCCCGACTTACGAAGAGCGGTCATGTACTCTTCCAGCTCTGGGACTTTATCTGCGTCAGGGCAGAAAAACGGGTTTTGATGAACTTGATCCCAATCTAACTTTTCAGCTTTGATTGGCCCCAATTGAGACATATAGCCGCGAATCTCAATGCCATAACGTTGCTTTAGATATTTCTTAGCAACAGCACCGGCTGCTACACGCATCGCAGTTTCTCTTGCCGACGAGCGACCGCCACCGCGGTAATCCCGAATACCGTATTTTTGCTCATACCCGTAATCAGCATGGTTAGGGCGGAAAGTATCTTTGATTTTGGAATAGTCTTTGGAACGCTGATCCGTATTGTGGATCACCATCCCGATGGAAGTGCCTGTAGTTTTTCCTTCAAAAACTCCGGAAAGAATTTCGACCTGATCAGGCTCACGTCGCTGAGTCGTAAATTTCGACGTACCTGGCTTACGGCGATCTAAGTCTTGCTGAATCTCTTCTTCTGAAATTTCAATTCCTGGAGGGCAACCATCAATAATACAGCCTAATGCCTTACCATGACTTTCACCAAACGTAGTGACAGTGAATAACTTCCCAAAACTATTACCAGACATTAAGCCCTCTCAAAATACATCCTGATACAGAAAAGTCGCTCATTATACGTGAAAGACCTTCATACCCCCAAAGATCTTTCCACTCTTAGGCTATTAATTACCAGCTAAAGCCTCTTGATTAGCTTTTAGCTCTTCATACGTCATGATGAAAATGCCATCACCACCATTTTCAAGCTCTAACCAATTAAAATCGATCCCCGGAAACGCTTGTTCAAGATTATGCATGGAATACCCTACTTCCATAATAAACAAGCCATCTTCACATAAATATTTTAGAGCGTTTCGCAAAATATCACCTGGCGCATCCATTCCGTCGTTGCCCGAAATTAGTGCTATCGCAGGTTCGTGCACGAACTCAGAAGGCATGGCATCAAAGTCCTCTCGATCCACGTACGGAGGGTTAGCAATGATGATATCGTACTTAACACCCTCAGGAATTCCTTTAAACAAATCAGATTGCATAGGAAACACACGATCGGTTAGGTGGTGATCATCAATATTCTGTTGAGCAACTTCTAATGCATCCAAAGATATATCTACCAAATCAACTTCGGATTCAGGAAACTCATAAGCCGCTGCAATGCCAATACAGCCACTTCCTGTACACATATCCAAAATTCTCGCCGGCTCATAAGCCAACCATGGCTGGAGATGTTTTTTCAACAATTCAGCAATTGGAGAGCGAGGAATCAATACTCGCTCATCTACATAAAAAGGGAGATCACAAAACCACGCCTGATTAAAAATATAAGGTAAGGGTGTTCTTTCGTGCAGACGCGCCTTAAGGTTATATATAATTTTCTGACGCTCTGTTGTCGTCAACCCTGCATCCGAAAAGTTCTCATAGCTATGCCATGGCAGAGACAATGTGTTCAATACCAATTGCGTGCTCTCATCCCACGCATTGTTTGTACCATGACCAAAAAATACGTCACTTTCATTCATGCGACTATAACACCAACGGCACATATCCTTGATGGTTCTTAATTCAGTTATTGCTCTATGTGTATCCCAATCGTTGATGTTTGTCATATCAATTCTTAATTTGTGTGTTGATGTAATTTAGGCTCATGAAAATTGGAATGAATTATAGAGTGGATTACCAAACCGAGCCACCGATGAATAAACCAAGACAATCAAAGAGACTAATGAAAATAGAACGTTACGGCATATCGGGGATGGCCTTCTCGGCTAAATCACGACCAATCTGTATAAGCTCTTCAGCACGCTGAAAATCAAGAGTACCGCAAGCATTCGCTGGAATTTGAATCATTATATCGGGTGGATAGCCAGCTACTTTGTACTTACTTAACGAGCTTTGCATGGTATCTATAGCCTGATGAATTACATCAATCTTGCCCATTTTCATCATTGGCAATGGTGAACCATCATCAACAGCCGCCTGAAAACGCTTGAACCAACGAGACGTTCGATCTTTTACATGTTGCCACCACAGCAAGGTTTCTTCTGATTCATGCTGCTCAACCATGGACTCAATATCTTGCGTCAGAAGCTCACCAAACGTATCCAAAGACAATGAATTCGAATGATCCAGATCCAACTCTAGATATTCGGAAATTAAATCTTTGCCTGTAGTGGTTTCCATTAAACTTTCAGCTTCGGCTTCTTCTTGATCATCTAGAGGAACAACATCATCGGCATCCATAGAGGCGGTCGCACTGGACTCTCGGCCCGCCAGATCAACAGCAATAGTAAGATCAGTATGTGCAGATACCGTTGGAATAATTGGGATAGGATTCAGCACACCGCCATCCACTAACAGCATGCCCTTAAGAGAGACAGGTGTGAATAGACTGGGGATTGATACCGAAGCTCTCATTGCCCTGACTAAATTTCCCCGCTGAAACCAAATTTCTTTTTTACTGATCAAGTCTGTGGCTACAGCAGTGTATTCGATAGGCAAATCCTGAATCTTCACGTCCCCCGTCATTTCACGGATTACCTTGAATAAGCGATCCCCTCTAATTGCTCCTGGCTCCCGAAGAGAAAAATCCAACAGCTTCATAAACTCTAAATAGGTGAAACCACTCACCCACTTTTTGAATTCAGGGAGCTTTCCCGCAGCGTAAACCCCACCAACCAAAGCGCCCATGGATGAACCTGAGACAGCGTTTATTTGATAACCACGCTCCTCAAGCACCTCAATCACACCAATATGAGCATATCCCCGAGCGCCCCCACTTCCTAGTACAAGTGATACCGTCTTAGGCATGAGATCTCCTTTGGACTTCAATCAGTTCTCTACAAAGACTTCAACCCACTGTTTTAATGATGATGCTTTGGGGTGGGATGGAGACAATGGCCCTACGCCATGAACATCTATCCTTAAACCACTAACGGTTGAACCAACATAATCACGAAGCTGCTGAGCTAATTGCTCACTCTTTTCGATTTCTGTCTCAATCCCTTCATCGCTGGAGTAATGACCAACAAAAAAGATTCTTTCTGGCCTCATTGATAAGAACTTCTGACTCAAGCTTGCCACCTGAGTTCGAGCAGAAGAAGTCATTACCAATCGGTTCGAAGCATTCAATGATACAGGTATTAAAATCGGAGTCTGTCCACGCTCTGGTAAATCAGATTTTTTAGTGATCGGCCCTTCAGAAACTTGATCGACCGATGCTGTTAACTGATCAACCATTACATACTTTCTCTTGTTAGCTCGAACTACACCATACAGAACAACAATGTGACTGCGCTCTGAAGAACGCCAATGATACACTCCATAGTGCTGTGAGGATTCCAGTCCACCAAGTTTTGCATCACCAAAGATATCATTTGCCCATAACGCACTCACACCACAGTCACGGCTGTGACATTGAAACCAAACCTCTGCATCCTGACGCTGCAGTTGCTGCTGATAAAAGCCCCATATTTCTTCTAATTCAAAGTCATCATGCAAACGGTATAGAGCTCTTACTAAGTTAGCATTGAGACGACGGCTCTTACTTACATGCAATCGTCCATTAACTTTAGTTACTGGACTAAGAATTAACCGATAATCAGGAACTTCGCTTACGCTTTGTGTCTGAATATCGCTGTAGGGGAAAGGCTGTAATTCAGCTTTCAATTGCACACTAAGCAACATCAAAGTAACAACGATCATTGCTTTTAACTTCGTTCCTAAAGACACCATCAAACTTTCCTTATCCTTCCTATACTTGTATTCAAGCTTACCCATTAATAAAAGAGTTTAGCTCCTCTGCGACTCTTGCGGCGGACTCTTCCATATGCAAATGATGGCGACCCGGCAGTGTTTTTACATCCGGATCAGTAAAATAGGACAATCTTTGCTCTATCGTCGCCTGAGGAATCAAACTGTTTTCTGCAATAATAATTTTTAGCGGTATCTCCATCTTTGAAAGCATGCCCTGCACTTGCTCTTCACTCAAACGCATAGGTGAAGGTAATCTTAGTCTCGGGTCTGTAGACCAAAAGTGACCGTCTTCATTTGCTTCGTGAGAACGTTCTACCAGCAACTTTGATGCTTCGTAACTAAGCCCACCAATGCCCTTCTGTCGAGCTTGAATCATAGATTCAAGGTCAGGGTATGCCACCATGTTACGCCCTGTACCTTTGAGTTGTTTCTCAATCGAATCTTTTAACTGACGCGCGCTATCTTTCGGATCACTCGCTATAGGCCCGACCGCTTCAATTAAACAAACTCTCTCAACTATTTCCGGGTAGATTGAAGCAAACACACTAGAAATAGCGGCTCCGAGAGAATGACCAACCAAAATCACTTTTTCGAAGCCTAGCTTAGAAATCAATTTCCGAATGTCGGCTACACCATCAAGAAAGTGGTAGAGCTGCCCTTCAGGCTTATGAGAGGAATGACCATGTCCGGGCAAATCAATTGCAAGATATAAACGATTTAATTCTTGTTCTGGCAGTACCAAATCGAAACTATTTGCGTTATCAAGCCATCCATGGATTAAAAGAACAGGCGTTTTATCACTGATACAGCCCCACTCTTTGTACGCTATTGTTACACTTCCCAGATCTACTTCTTTTTCAACAAACGTCATACGTGTTCTGCCCTACTTAGGAATAACTCTTTTAATCAATTCAACACAGCCGGCACCAGGGTATTCACATTCGAGGCAGCAAGCATATCCGGTATCAAACATAAGCGGTGGCTGTAATAATGCATCATTACCATATACCAAGGTATTGGTAAGCTCTGTCACCATAGGATTGTGAGAGACCAAAATAACATCAGTAAGTTGAGTTGACTGCAACCAATTCAAAATATGGGTGTATGGTGTGCCGGCCTGTAACACATCCAACGCTTCTACTGGCAAATCAAGTTCACCAGCAATAATAGAGGCTGTTTCAGAAGTCCGGTCAAACGGGCTATGTAATATTTTAGTTCTGTCCGTAACCCAATCCTTTAGTTGCTTTCCTGTACTCAGAGCCTGTTTTCGACCATAGTCAGTTAACTGTCTTTGAGCATCAGAATCGGCGCCCATAGAAGCTTCACCATGCCTAACAATCACAATTCTCATAATTAGCCCCTATACTCTTAATTTATTTCTTAATCCTAATATCGTCTTTATTCACTGTGCTGTCCTGCATTAAACATTCGATACCTAGCATCTCACAAATATTCAGCAACTAGCGTCGTTTAAGGTTATGCACTATTCTAAATTATCATTGAAATATCATGCTAACTCATTAATTTTTAAATATATACGTCACCGTCAAACCTAGACAGGTTGAAATAACCAGATGCTTAATCCGGAACAACTAGAAACAACAATTAAAATGCTTGCATTAGCTGCAGCGCAGATTGAAGCAACTATGATTGAAGCGGGTGAATCGGTATCTGAGCTTTCTACATCTTTTTCTGAAATTGCAGAAAAGTTTCATCATCTTGACGGACACCAAGACGATACCATTGTTCAGGTTTCTCGTGCTGACTTTACTGCATTGAGAGAGCAGATCAATCAAGCCATCGTCGCCATCCAGTTTTATGATCGAATGACTCAGCGACTTCATCATGTGAATGACGGCCTGATTGAAACTGCTGGTTTGCTTGAAGATCCAGAAGTATCCAACACCAAATGGGAAGCATTGCAGGACAACATCAAGAAACAATACACCATGGAATCAGAGCGCCAGATGTTTGATCAAATTGTTTCAGGTAAGAAATTAGACGAAGCCATAGAGATTTTCAAAAAGGTCACGGCTAATACACTTAATGATCACTCAAACGACATCGAGCTCTTCTAGAATTAAACTCTTCTAGGATTCACCTTTGTTAGATAAGAGTCACCTTATCTCCAACAGAAATAACACCCTTCTTTTTACTGTGAGTTGCATTCTGACCAAAGAAGGTTGCATTACCTTGTTTGCGGGTAGCAACCAAAGTTTCAATTACCGCCCTTTCACGCTCAATAGTCTCAGGATTAATGGAAGGCATGACACATCGAGAACAAGGTTTCACCAAATCGAATTGAATCCCATTAATCGATAGTGATGTCCAGTTATCTTCAGCGTAAGCATCCAAGCCCGCCCCTTCAATAACGATGTTTGGGCGGAACCGTAGCACTGAAACTTCATAGCCTAGATCACGATTAAACTGCTCAATGGAAGCGGTGGTTGTAATTAAAAAAGGAAAACCATCTGCAAACCCTACTTGATCATTAGGCTTAGCATAGTCCTGATCGACTGTTCTTAGCTGGTCTTCTCCGATGTAAGCCAGACGCACTTCTTTACCAAGAATATCAGACAGCCAGCTAGCAACCTGTTCGCCCTGATCCCAACACAGCTGTCGATCTTTCCAGACTTCGGTTTCGATAAGTTTGTTTTGACTGATAGGTACATCAATAAATGATGACATGCCATCCATATAATGAAGAGCTAATATGCCATTCTCAATTTTAACTTTAATACGCGCTAACTTTGGATCTTTCCGTTGAGTAACGAACTTTCCGGAAGCCCCATCAACAATCATCCAGCGTCGATCATTTACGATACCCGATGCATCAATATCAGCTCTTTGCAAGGTAATCGGAGCGCAGGACTTTACAGGATAATGAAAGAGCGAGTGAACACGAAGATTAGACATAGCATGATCCAAACCAGTTGACTAATTAGTTTGGAATCATGACATACTCTCTCATCAAATCAATAGCATAAGGATTAATAAATCATAATCCTTTTAATGACTTAATTCGGTTTTGAACGACTTGGGCCAACATATCTGGTTGGAATTTAGAAAGGAAATCGTCACAACCAACCTTCTTAACCATCGCTTGGTTAAAACCACCACTAAGTGACGTGTGTAAGACAATAAACATCCCCTTCATGCGGGGATCGTTGCGAATTTCCGTTGTTAAGCGATAGCCATCCATTGACGGCATTTCAGCATCAGTAATGAGCATCAAGTACTTTTCAGCAGGATTTATTCCAGAATCAGCCAGTTTTTGTAGATGTTGTAGGCCTTGTAGCCCATCGCTTTTCGACGTTACCTGGATTCCAATTTTATGCAGTGTCTCCGTTGCCTGGGAAATAGCAACGTTGGAATCATCCACCAACAAAATCTCAAGGCCATCGGCGTATTTCATTACGTCAGGCTCAAGCACATCTTCAGATACATCCGTATCGTAAGGTGCAATTTCAGCAAGTACTTTTTCTACATCAATGATTTCAACAATGCGTTCATCAATTCGTGTAATTGCTGTAAGGAAGTTTTGACGACCTGATCCTTGAGGCGGTGGCAAAATATCTTCCCAGTTTAAATTCACAATATGGCTGACGCCACCCACGAGGAACGCCTGAACCGATCGGTTATATTCCGTTACAATGATTGTGCATTTATCATCAGGAACGATGGGGCGCATCCCAATAGCTGCGCTCAAATCAATCACGGGTATGGTGGATCCTCGCAGATGGGTAACACCACAAACATACGGATGACGATGAGGAATCAAAGTAAGATTAGGAAGAGGCAAAACCTCCTGAATCTTGAACACATTGATGGCGTACTGCTGATGACCATGTAGTTGGAACGTCAAAATCTCTAGGCGATTCTCGCCTACTAATTGCGTTCTCGAATCTACGGAGTCCAAAATTCCAGACATTAACTGACCTCTGGTGATGATATGTGGTTAGCATGTATATCGTGATCTACACTTAATTCTTTAGTAATTGTAGATCAAAACAACATTGACGTTAAAAGCATATATGGATTCTTCGTCTACTGATCAAAAGCCTTTACTGGCCCGACAACCAATCTTCGATAAGAATCTTGGAGTAGCAGCTTACGAGCTACTTTTTAGAAACAGTACTGACAACTTCGCATCTCCCACCGATCAAGATTCAGCTACCAGTCAGGTCTTACTGTCTGCGTATTCAGAGTACGATATCACTCAATTAACAGGCAGCGTTCCAGGTTTTGTTAACTTTACCAAGAATCTCTTACTCAGCGACATTCCTTTTGAAAAGAAAAGTCTTGTCATTGAAGTGCTCGAAGACATTACCGACTGCAATGAAGTAATAACGGCCCTCTCCCAGCTAAAAGAAGAAGGTTATACCATTGCACTGGATGATTTTGTTTACTCCAATGACAAACTTGAACTGATCAAACTCTGCGACATTATCAAAGTAGATCTTAGGGCTTATTCAACCGAAAAAGAATTCCTGTTAGACGTCAAACGCATAAAAAATACCAAACGACGAATGCTGGCCGAGAAAATTGAAAACCATGAAGAATTTGAAAAGTGTAAAGAGCTGGGCTTTGAACTATTTCAGGGCTACTTTTTTGCTAAACCACAATTAGTTAAAGGAAAGCAACTCTCCTATAACCGTCAAGTTGTCTTATCACTGATTGCTCAGCTTCATCGCCCGGAAGTAAACTTAGATTTCCTAGAAGAAATTCTGGTCAGAGACCCTGAACTGACCTATAAACTCTTGAAGCTGGTCAATTCAGCAGCCTATACCCGAGGTCGAAAACTAACTAAAGTGAAACAAGCTCTGACCTGGCTTGGACTTCGTAAAATCAAATCTTGGGTGATTCTGCTTTCCCTATCTCAACTCGATGATAAACCTCAAGAGCTCACTTCTGTCGCTTTGATTCGCGCGAAAACCTGTGAGCTAATGGCGAGTCAGCTTAATTCTAATGATACGGAAAGCTTTTTTACGGTTGGAATCCTTTCTTGTTTACCAGCATTTATGGATATGAATATGCACAAACTGCTGGAACACATTCCGCTTTCCGATGAAATCCATAACGCCTTACTCTATTACAAAGGATATCCAGGCTTTGTCTTGGCGACCGTGATGGCTCATGAGAATGGTTGGTGGGATAAAATAAATTGGAACAGCCTTGCAAAAATGGGAATTAGAGATCAACATCTCAACGACTTTTATCAAGAAGCGGTTAGCTGGAGCAATCGCTACAAAGACATGACATAACATCTAACTCCAATCCCTTTCAGTAGTAACTTTAATCTATGCAAAATCCCATCGAATGGATCGATATAGGCGTCAACCTATCCAATAAACAATTTAAAGATCAGCAAGCCGCCATTATTGAAGACGCAACGACTTCAGGCGTCTCAAAAATCATCATCACAGGCACTGATCTTCAAGAGAGTCGTAACGCCATCAAGCTTGCTAAGACCTTTAATCAGTATGCAACAGCAGGTATTCACCCTCACGACGCAAAAGAAAACTCTGACAGTGCTTTTCAAGAAATCGCTGAAATGATGTCTGAACGCTGTGTCGTCGCTGTTGGAGAAACAGGATTAGACTTCAATCGGAACTTTTCTACGCCTGAAGATCAACAAGCTTCTTTTCTAAAGCACATAGAGCTAGCTAAAAGCACAGGCAAACCTATGTTTTTACATGAGCGGGATGCAGGTGAAGCCATGGCCGCACTCCTGGCCGAGCATAGATCAGAGCTCAGTAACGCTGTGATTCATTGTTTTACAGGCTCAGAAGAAGACCTAAGACGCTATATCGATCTTGATGTATACATTGGTATTACAGGTTGGATTTGCGATGAGCGCAGAGGCTTTCATTTACATGACCTCATTAAGCTTATCCCTGAAGATCGTCTTATGCTTGAAACTGATGCCCCTTATCTGCTTCCTCGAACATTATCCCCTAAGCCTAAAAATCGAAGAAATGAGCCCAAGTATCTACCACACATAGGTGAATACATTGCAAAATTACTTGAAATACCAGTGGAAGAGCTTGCCGCAAAAACAACAGAGAACACTAAGCGTTTCTTTAATTTAGACTAACTGATATTTTGATTCGGAGATTAGAAAGAACTGGCTACTCTGGGTAGCCAGTAATATCACGGATAGATTTGTAAAGCGGTTGGAGCTGTTTGTACATTTTCAGATACACTTCTTTGTACAAGCGGTCATACATGTCCTGTGTTGGCTTGTTCGGATAGAAAACGTCACCCGTGTGTGTCATGTTGGCAATGGCCTGATCGAACGACCTGTAATATCCCATCCCCACAGCCACATCAATGGCAGCGCCTAAACCTGAAGTTTCATAGGTATGAGGCCTTTCTACTGGTATCCCAAAGATATCCGCTGTAATCTGCATTGCAGCATTACTTTGAGAACCACCACCTGCAACACGCACCTGTGAGACATGCGTACCGCTGCGTTTCTCAATACGCTCTCTGCCCTCTCGAAGCCCATAAACAAGACCTTCCAAGATAGCTCGGTAGATATGCGCCCGTGTATGCACATCTCCAAAACCAATGATCGCCCCTTTTGCTTCCGGTCCAGGATTTTTAAGCCCTGGCGTCCAGTACGGCTGCAACATCAAGCCCATAGAACCCGGCGGTACTGAATTCACCAGCTCATCAAAAAGCTGTTCTGGTTCAATTCCTCGCTCTTGCGCAACTTTAATTTCACGCAGACCAAACTGCTTCTTAAACCAGCTGACCATCCAGAAACCACGATAAATCATAACTTCCGTAGAATATGCATTCGGAATCGCCGCCGCATAAGGCGGAATCATTGGAATGGTTTCAACGTATTTGTCATTAATCGTATTGATGGTTGCGGTTGTTCCGAAGCTTAAACAAGCAATGTTGGGTGACACACCACCTGAGCCAATGATCTCACAGGCTTTATCGGAAGCTGCCGCAATAACAGGAAGACCTTCAGGAATACCTGTGTATTCAGAAGCTTCTCGAGTCACTTTACCAATGCCATCGCCTGGGTTGACCAGCTCAGGCAGTTGCTCTGGTCGAATTCCCGTAGCTTTCCACTTCCAATCCCAGTGTGGTGCCCATTTCAAGCGTTTATAATCAAAAGGAATGTAACCCACTTGGGAGCCGATGGAGTCTTTAAACTCACCTGTTAGCTTGTAATTCAAGTAACCGGACAACAGTAAATACTTATCGGTCTTTGCCCATATCTCAGGTTGTTGCTGTTGAATCCATCTCGCTTGGGTTTTAGCACGGAAGGTATTAATCGTTTCCGTCAGACCTAAAATTTTAAAGGCCGCCCCCCATAAACCACCAACAGGTTCACTGGTGTCAGCTTTTCTTTGATCCAACCAAATAATGGCAGGCCGAAGTGGATGTCCGTCTTTATCGAGATTAATAACGGTACCGCGCTGTGTTGTAACAGCCATAGCTCGAATATTATTGCGATCGACCTGTGGATCTTGCCAAAGCGCATTACATGCTTCAGACAAGCTCTTCCAGTAGTATTCCGGGTATTGCTCTGCCCAACCAGGATGCTTTGAAAAATAGGCTTCCAAATGGACCTTGGATTTGGCAATGAGCTGACCTTCCAGATCAAACACCAAAGCGCGAATACTTTGGGTGCCATTATCAATTGCCAGGATATGCGTAGACGACGGTTGACTCTTCGCAGAACCAACAACTTTGGTAATTTTGTCCATCAAACAGCCTCTTTAGATACACCAGAAGCAGCTTGATGATCATCACCATCTACACTGTTGTTATCAGAAGAACAATCTTCTTTCCTGTGACTTGGAAGTGAATAGCACGCCTCCCAAAGCTTTTGATATCGAGATAACTCGGTATTCCATCGTTGTTCATCCCAGCCCTGATGTTCGGCAAACAACGCCTGAACCTTCTGCCATAATGTGTCGGACAGATGTGGCATCACATTGCCAAGACGAGTTCGACGCAACATTAAATCATCAAGATGAACGACCGATTCGTTCTTAATCGCCCACTCCAACTCAGCCCACGAGATATCGGAATAACCAATGGACGCTTCAAGCTCTGCATTTTTGGACTCTGCAAGCGTTTTACCCGCAATAACATCCATAGCGCGAACGCCATAACGGCCTGATAGTCGGCGCTTAATGCGGCCAGTTAATCGCCCTAATTTACTGGCTGCGAAGTTTGTTGAGGTAAAGAACGCTTGTCCGTAATCTTTTATTTTGGCTTTAGGACCGTGACCGAGTTCATCTTTCATTACTCGCTCAAGCACATCAAACGCAATCACTCGGAAAGTGGTTAGCTTACCGCCACTGACAGTAATCAGTCCGGGCTGCTGCCAAATGGTATGTTCTCGATTTTCTTTTGACGGATCCAACCCTTTTCCGCTGGAAATAACTGGTCGAACACCTGCCCAAGTTGAAATAACATCTTGCTCTGAAATCTTACTGGAGGATAGGTAGTAATTGGCCCCTTCCAACAAGTAATCAACTTCTTCTTGAGTAATAGACGCTTCTTTCGACAAAGGTGTCTTATGATCTAAGTCGGTCGTTCCGATAACTGCAGCGCCCTGCCAAGGAAAAACGAACACGGGGCGTTTATCCCTTGGGTGCAACATAGAAATAGAACAAGACACAGGTAAACGCCAGAAAGGGATAACTAAATGACTGCCTCTGAGCGGTCGTAATTCAGGTGCATTAGTCTTGGCCAATTCTTTAGCCCAAGCACCGGTGGCATTTACCACTGCAGTTGCTTTCAGCTTATAAGAAATGCCTAGTATTTCATCTTGAACTTCAACACCGGTAACTCGGCCGTTATCGTCTTTGATTAATGATGAAACCGAACAATAGTTTAGTGCTACGCCGCAATCGTTAATGGCTTCAGTGAGAGTTCTCACAACCAGGCGACTGTCATCGGTTACGGCATCAGCAAAAACGGAGCCGCCTGTTGCGTCCCCTGCCTCTATAGGCCCTAGCCAACTCGGTAAGTCTGATGCATTCAATGATTGTCGATACTTCTTCCCAGCAAAGAAGTCATAAATACTCAGCAAGACTTGAAATAACCAACGTGGCGGAAATTGCCCTGGCTTGTGAACCATCAAATAGCGCATCACATCCACAAGGCCTGGCGCCTCATCAAGATAGCGCTGACGCTCTCGAACCGACTCTCTGGTTAAGCGAAACTGTCCTTCACCTAAATAGCGAAGCCCGCCATGAACCATTTTGGAAGAACGGCTGGACGTGCCCCAAGCAAAGTCTTTTTGCTCCAGAAGCAGCACTTTAAGGCCTCTACGTGCCGCCTCTCGCAACACTCCGGCACCTGTAATCCCGCCACCGATGACAATTAAATTGAACGATAACGATTTATCAGCGTCACCTTTGTTTTCATGAGCGCTACGGACTGTTTGGCGAAATTCATGCGCTGCTGTTGAGATAGTACGCTTTGATAGTGAAGTCGGCACCTCACTATCAAATTTCGCATGTTCACTATTAATAACCGGTTCTGAGTTCGATCCACCAGAAGATGCCACCATGATCTTTGACCTCTTCGTATTTATGCAGATTCAGAAGATGCTTCATTGTTACTTTCAATGACACTTACTTGTCCTGATTCTGGTGAATCAACCAACAATTTACCCGGGTTAAGCTGTCCCTTTTGATCGAAGTATTGAGCCGCGTGACGAATCAGTCCTGTAGAAACTTCGCCTTTCTCAACCGCCATATAAGGCGCATGATCAAGACCAACACCGTGTTGGTGACTGATCGTTCCGCGATTGTTAACGATTAACTCAGACGTCGAATGCTTCAGTTTTTTCCAACGCTCCAGTGTTTCTTCGTAGCTATCGCCAGTCCGGTACACATAGGTTGTATAAATACTGCACCCTTGATTGTAGAAGTGAGACAAATGCGTAAACACATGAACTTTCTCGCCCTCAACATTCAAGGCGGTTCTGAGATTGTTCTCAATTTCATTCAACAAGTAATCGACATTATCCCAATCGGTTGCAGTTTCCAAAGTATCTACTGCATAGCCGCGTTCCCACAATGTTTCACGAAGATAAGGGAATAAGAAACGCTTCTCTTTCCAGCGCTTACCAAGCATGGTGCCAGTATAAACGCCGTCAAAACGGGAAATGATTTTCTTAACTTGCGAAAGAGACAAGTTGTTTTGAGCCTTGTTGTGCGTTAGTCCGAAGGTCATCATGCACTTCCCTTCGCCAGCACCTCTGAATTTCAGGAACTTTTCCAGTAAGTTGATTTGACCTTCATGCCCCGCCAGCGCCAACTGAGTTTCAGTTTCTACAGCGTTGCTCAAACGCATCATAGACATAGGAATGCCTGCTTGAACCATGCTGCGCACACAATTCAGCGCGCTCACCCAACTTGGTAGAAAGGCAACATAGAATTTCTCTTGCTCTGCAATCGGTGTAACACGAATCTTGGCTTCGGTGATGATACCAAAACGACCTTCAGAGCCCATGAACCATTCACGAATATCTGGGCCGGCTGATGACGCAGGATAGGTCGGAATATCAAACGTACCGTCTAAAGTCTCAATCTTGCCGCCAGCAAACATCTGTTCGATGCGGCCGTATTTAAGCGACTGTTGACCGCTTGAACGACTGGCAACCCATCCACCTAAGGTAGATAGTTCGAAGGATTGAGGAAAATGGCCAAGGGTATAGCCCTTGGCTTGAAGTTGCGACTCAAGAAGCGGTCCAGGGACGCCCGCCCCAAAAGTCGCAATTCTGCTCTGTTCGTCTAAATCTAATAGACGACACATACGGCCCATATCAACGGTAATGATAGGACGCTCATCTTGTAGAGGATTGATGTGACCAACCACACTGGTTCCACCACCGTATGGGATCACCACCCAGTTATTAATTTTTGCCTGATCTAATAAGGCTCTTACGTCATCGGAAGATTCTGGATAACTGACTGCGTCCGGGAATACACCAATATCACCACTCTTCATAGCCAACCAGTCAGGAAGGCTTTGACCGCGTGCGTGTAAAATACGATCTTTCTTTGCAGTTGTATAAAGCTCAGACTCGGCCAAACGAGACTCAGGTACTGAGGCTTCAACCTCTTCGTAAGTCGCATTGGCAAGAGGAGAAGCAGCCCCTACTTTATCTTCCAAAAATGCTTGGCCGTTATCCGGAAGTTCTAAATAAGTACTTTCATCACCCCAACCATTCCAACGACGCATAATTACTTCTCCTACTAATTTTATACTTTAAAAGTTAACCCTAACCACTTGAAAAAAATAGACTTAACTTTTCCTATTACTACTCCTAAATAAAGATAACAGAAGCAGCTTTCCATGACTCAATTCAATAAATGTGCGAACAACACATCATTGTTAGTGTTATTATGTGTGGCACAGTCTAACCATGTTAAACTATTTTTAAACTGACCTATCGGGACAGGCTATGTTCAAATTAGGTCATCATAAGAATTACAAATTGAACTTTGACAGACATCAATGCCAAGAAATATGGATACTGATTTAAGTAGTACACCCCCACGTACAGACTCAACATCACATAATTTAGGAACCGCCTCCATTCCCCCTGTTCTACAGTATTTGGAATGCTCTAAAGCATTAGGGATAGACATTAAGGCGGCCATCACTAATTCCAGATTTCCAGCTCAGTTGCTTGAAGATGACACAGCCAGGGTTCAAGGCACTGATTTCCAAGCGCTCTTACTGGAACTAATACGATCATGCGAATTAGACACCTTTGGTTTGAGCACCGCGCAATATGTTCAACCAGGCTCTTATGTGGTCCTTGGCTATATCACAATGAACTGTCGAACCATCAAAGAAGCGTTAGAAAAAGCCATGCCCTACGAAAAGTTGGTTGGGGATATGGGAGTAACCGAGTTTGAGGATTTGGAACTTCCAAGTGGCTTAGGCGTAAAAATGACTTGGCATTGCAATTACACCCACCCGGAAGTCATTCCTCACATGATTGATAACGTCTTGGCATCCTGGCTGACTTACTGTCGCTGGCTGGGTAATAGACCTGATCAAGCGCCTGAAGAGATTTGGTTGACTCGAGAAAAACCATCCAACCCAGACACAGAGCAAAAATATCAAGAAATTTTCCGATGCCCCATTAAATTTGGACAAACAAGTAATTCTATCTTCATCAGCAAAGAGCAACTTGAATTACCATTAAGGCGCTCCGACCCACTGTTACTGCAAACACTTGAACAACATGCGCAGACCCAGCTTAATGAGCTCACCTCTGAACAAGACATCGTAATCAAAGCGACTCGGGCGCTGAAAGAGATCATGAAATCAGAACCGCCTCGCAAAGAGCGACTTGCAGAAATATTAGGTATTTCAGGCCGCACTCTTCAGCGGAAGCTACAAGCGGCAGACAGCAGTTATCAAGAGTTATTGGATCAGGTGCGAAAAGAAAGTGCGGAGTATTACCTCGCCTACACTCAGCTATCGATGGGTGATATTGCTGCTCACCTAGGCTTCTCAGATACTCGTTCTTTCCATAGAAGCTTTAAGCTGTGGACAAACACTACGCCTGGTGAGTACAGGCAACTAAAACAAACGAACTAAAAAGCGTATAAGAGCCGTTATTCATTAACGACTTCGTACCAGTGAGCAAAGGTTGCGGAGTCAAAGGGCCAATCAAGCTCTCTGTCGGTGGCAAGATGACGGACTACAGGAAGTCGGGTGCCGTAGGACTCAATCAATCGATCAGCATCTTTCTCTTCAGCAATATCGACTAATTCAACGTACACCTGTTCCAAATCCACAGCAGAAGCAATAACTTGCGTTGCGATATCACACAGATGACAGCCCTCTGTTGTATAAATCAGTAAATCAGGCGTTTCATTATTCATAGTAGTTCTTTAGTGATAAAAGCTCTTTAGTGATAAAAGTCCGATAGCTATTCTATGGGTTCATTAGGCATAAAAAAAGAGCACCTAAGCGCTCTCTTTTTTAATCATCACCAAAAGTGATTAAGCATCGACTTCACCAGCAAGTTCATCGACGGAAACACCATCTTCAGTTTCTGGTTCAGAAGCTGTACCAAATGCTTGAGGCAACACTTCTTCAAACAATGAGCGAGCAAATTCTTGAATTCGTTCGCTTGGAGACAACTCACTACTCTCTGCTTTATCCGCAATGAACTGCTCAAGAAGGTCTAACATGCCTGCAGCGGATGATTGAAATAAGCTTGCCTTATCAACAACACTTTGAACGTCTTCAGCGAATTGCTTCAGTGGTTCTACGAGATTAGGTAAAGACGCCAATCCCTGACCTTGACCATCGCCAAGATCCTGTACGTTCTGATAAGTCCGAGTAGTCGCTTGAACTTCAGAATACGAGAAATCCAAGGTAAAGCTCGCTAATTCAGAACTGTCATATCCTAGAGACATTGCCTGCTCTAAAGCACTATCAAGATCTCCGCTGAAAAATGACTGTGCCAAACTATCAACCTGACCTAAGAAATCATTCAACGCCGTGAGCTCACCTTCATCTAGCTCACCGTCAACCGACACGCTGAACTGGGAACCAGAATAAGCGGAATAACCGAATGATGATCCATCACCCGTATTCTGATAATCAAATGAAGAATAATCTAAGCTCGCAAGA